>JBFWQY010000013.1:0-118528 GCA_050249195.1 Bdellovibrionales bacterium | reverse complement strand
GGAAAGGGCTAGACAGCGAGCGGAAGAGTTGAGAAGAAAACACTGGGAACAGGAGTTGTCACCTTTGGATACGACGTTGACTTAAACTTCAGCCCGCTTTGTGCGGGGGGTGCGCGGACAGGACACTGTGCAGATCGAAATGCTCATCCTAGATTTGAAAAAGCAATACCCCAACTGGGAGCTCCGAAGATTCAAGATAAAATAATGAAAAAGGACCCAGACGTCAGACTGCCGGCAATCAGTACGATTCACGCGGTGTTAGAGCGTCATGGGCTTGTAAAAAGCGAGTTGCGGAAGAAAAGGTACAAGGCCAAAGGCATTCCCTTGTTGCACGTCAAGGATCCCAATGACCTATGATGTGCCGACTATAAGGGCGAGTTCATGACAAAACCATCCAGGTGACGGAATGCGGGCGCATATGCCAAAAAAACTGGAAGGTGAACTTGAGCCGAGCATTTGCAGGCCAAGAAGTAGGGGTCAAAGAACGCCCACCCGCGCGCCGCAGGCAGCGCGCGGACCATCAGCAACATAAGCTAGCAAAATTTCGAGAGTTGGTTTATTCAACCGGAATCCTCGGAAGCTAAAAAGGCCGAATCACGTCTGGCCCTCATCCTGCGCTACATCCTGACTTCAAGGTCGACAAAGAACGTGGCTAGTTGGGCGCTCAAAGGACCATTTGTATGAGGGACTGTAAAGTCTCTCAATGAGCAAATTTTGTAGATGTGCAGCTCTTCTCATGTCTTCCGAGGCTTTATTCTCAAGGGAGGTGCAGAAGTGCATGCAATCAGAACCAATGTTGCCGGAGTGGACGTCCACAAGCAAATCCTGGCGATCACGATTTTGAAAGGTGATGCGGACAAGGAGCCCAAGGTCGAACAGTTCGAATGCAGCACGTTCACTGAGGATTTGATGGCGATGGCCGTTATCCTCAAGGGTCGTGGGGTATCTGAAGTTGCTATGGAGAGCACCGGGGTCTATTGGAAGCCCGTTTACAATGTGTGGTCCAAGATGGGGATCAAGTGTACGCAACGCCAGAACGATGAGGAACGTGCCTGGAAGGAAAACCGACATGAATGACTCTCACTGGATTGCGCAGTTACATCGCTTCGGGCTGATCCGAGCTTCGTTCATACCTGAGGATAAGTTCCAGCAAATACGATTATTGAGCCGCCATCGCACGAACCTGACTGACGACATTGCGCGCGTCAAAAACAGAGTTCAACGGATCCTTGAGGATGGGAACATTAACTCGGCTCAGTTGTCTCAGACGTTTTTGGTGTGGCAGGACTGAAAGTGCTACGACTCCTGGCCGAGGGCACGACCCGGGCGGATGTCTTGGCTCAAGCTGTAACCACCAACATCAAAAGGAAAGGAGAGATAAAAAAGTCCCTCACAAATTGCTTCACGGTGAATCATATCTTTCTGATTGATGAGTTGATGCAACAATACGACGACCTCACAGCAAGAGTGCTTGAGGTGGATCGCAAACTGGCTGTCGACGTGACACCTTACGCGCACCTTATACAGGAGCTGCGCAAAATCCCCGGCATCGATATGACTTTGGCAGTCGGAATTATTGCCGAAGCCACCAACGATGTGTCGAATTTTGCCGATGAGCGCAAGTTCGCAGCATGGGCCGGCGTTGCCGCCGGCAATAACGAGTCTGCGGGTAAAAAAAGATCACGGTGTCGAGACGGCTCGCCGCATTTTAGAAAACTCCTTATCCAGGCCGCTCACGGAGCCAAACTCAAGCGGGGTTCGTTTTATCGAGCCAAGTACAACAAGTGGAAGTTTTCACGAGGCTCCGCCAACAAGGCCAAGGTGGCCGTGGCCAATCGGATTGCCAGGGCCATCTACAAGATCATAGCCGGAGACAAATACAAAGAGCTCGGCGACATGCGCGGCGATCCGAAGGAGCACAAGATCAAACTCCTCATCAAGCAACTCAAAAACCTAGGCGTGGACATCCAACATCACAATCACCAGGTCATTGCCTCAGTCAGAAAGGTCAACGTGGATATTAGTGGGATTACGCTGAACTGATTGCTCGCAAAAACTAAAATCCAGACGCGGCTCCGCCGCGAATGGATTGGTCCGTCTTTTTTACGGCAATGGCTTATTGAGCAAGTGGAAGATGGAATTTGGGTGGTCTCGTAGAGACTCAATCTCGATTCTCGATTTCCAATTCCGCGAAGCAGAATTTGGCGGGCACGAGTAGATCAGTTTCGAACTGAGTGTGAGGCTTATGCGGCTGCGTAACTTACTGAAATCACTCAATCGCACTCTCAAAACCGAGAACTTTTTCGCGGTTCTCGGTGGTTCTCGGTCGGTTCTCGGTGATCACTCCCGGTTCTCGGTTTGGCCACACCGTTTTCATTTAATCCGTCATACACGCTATCAAAAAAATGCCTTCCTGCGTAGTCGAAAAACAATTCGACCAATTGCTTCACCTTCATTTTTCCCAACAAGGAGTGAATATGTCTTTAACTGAGGCCAAATTTTTAAACGATGATGAGTTGGCATCTCTCCTGGCACTTCTTGAACAGTCAAAGGCCGCGACTAAGACTAAAACGGAATACCGCGATTCACTTCTCTTAAGACTAACACTTAGAACGAGCGGACGAAGCTGTGAGGTACTAAGACTAAGACCATTGGATCTTGGCAAAGATACCGTAACACTTTGGGGAGCCAAGGGATCGAATAGCCGAACCCTACCTTTACCAATCGATTTAATTCGGGAGTTGAAAGAGTATTGCAAGGACCTAGCACCAGAGGCGCGAATCTTCCCAATTTCAACCCGCCATTTTCGCCGTATCTGGGATCAGTATAGGCCCAACGCTTCGAAAGGTGCCCATTCTATGCGACATACGGGCGCACTCAAACTCTATTCCAACTGTCGGGATCTGAAAGCGGTTCAATATATGCTGGGCCAGAAAGAAATCAAAAACACAATGGTATATTTGGACTTTGTCGAAGGCGCACAGAAGCTGCGCTCTCAGATGAAGGGCATGTGGAATAAGAAGGCCATTTAGCTTACGCGCCATCTCGCCTTTCCCAATTCCACTATCTTTTGCAATTCGCAACGTGATACAATGTAACACGTTATGGGATTGCAACTAATAAAACGAACTGTTGAACCTAAAAAAGCTCCCGTGGCATCATCGGACGAATCTCCGACGATCCACTGTGCTTTTGACAAGCTCATTCCAGTTGATCAGCTGAAGCCACATCCGCGCAATCCTAACAAGCATCCGAAGGAGCAAATCAAACTCCTCGCGCACATCATGAAAGCCCAAGGAATTAGACGACCTATTGTGGTTTCTAATCGGTCGGGCCTTATCACCATTGGCCACGGTCGCCTTGAGGCCGCAAGGCTTAACGGTTGGAAGGCGTACCCCGTCGACTTTCAAGAGTATGAATCTGAGGCGATGGAATACGCCGACATGGTCGCCGATAACAAGATCGCTGAACTTTCCGAAGTCGATATGGCGATGGTCAATGCGGACTTTGTGCAGTTTGGACCTGACTTCGATGTCGACCTGCTTGGCATTCCAGGTTTTGAAATTGAACCCTTTGATGCAATGAGCGGTGACGAGGATGAAGCGCCGAAGCTCCCTGTGGTTCCAAAAACAAAATTGGGCGACGTCTATATATTAGGACGACATCGCTTGCTTTGTGGTGATGCAACCAATGCGAAGCATGTTCAAGCCTTGATGAAGGGTGAAACTGCGGACATGGTTTTCACGGACCCACCTTACAATGTGGACTATGAAGGTAAAACTGAAGACGCACTAAAAATTAAAAACGATAAAATGGGAAATTCGGAATTCAGAGACTTCTTACTGAAGGTCTTCAAAAACTACATTTCTGTTTCCAAACCAGGCTCGGCTATTTATGTTTGTCATGCAGATTCAAATGGTTTGGCGTTCCGTTCAACTCTTGTCGAAGCAGGATGGCTTCTTAAGCAGTGCCTTGTGTGGGTGAAGCAGCAGTTCGTGATGGGACGACAGGACTATCATTGGCAACATGAACCGATACTATATGGATGGATGCCCGGAGCGTCCCACCATTGGTTTGGCAATCGAAAACAGTCAACAGTGTGGCAATTCGACCGCCCAATGAGAAGTCTTGAACATCCCACCATGAAGCCCGTAGAGATGATTCAACATGCGCTCTTAAATTCCTCTAAGAAGGATGATCTGGTTCTTGATTTTTTCGGAGGCTCTGGGTCCACATTGATTGCCTGCGAAAAGACCAAACGACGCTGTTTTACTATGGAGCTTGATCCAAAATACTGCGATGTAGTCGTCACAAGATGGGAGAAATACACAGGTGAAAAAGCAAAACGGATTCGGTAAAATACAGGTGTATTCTCCTTACGTTGTAGTAAGGTGCTGAAAATAGAGGAACGGCGATGGCAGATTTTGGATGGGTATCGATTAGAAAACTTCCCAATCCTTCGAATGATACCTCGAAGCGCAATGAGCTTTACACAAAGGCTCTGGAAAATTTCTTTTCCAAATTCACAGTCTGCCCTAAGTGCAATGGTAAGGGGTTCCTCCTAAAAAAGACGCTCCCCGTTATTACAACCAACGTCAGATTCCGAGGAGTCGAAGATTTGGAAGAGGCACATGAACGCAAAGACCCGCCTTTTTCTGACCTCGTAAGAGAGGTCCTTTCAATTGAGCTGGAGGGCCGAAAGCCCTGCCCTCGGTGTGGTGGTCAAAGATTCATTGCAAAATAAATCCCGGTCGAGCACCTGATCGATAAGTTCTTTAATCTCATTTCTTTTGGTGATACAATGTATCACGTTAAAGGGGTGGGATATGAAAAACTCAAAATCGGAAACCCTTAATAAGAAAAAACGCAATCTCGTCTCAGACGTTAAAAAACTCATCGGTGCGAACTACACCGATGAGGAGATTTCTCGCAAGCTAGACATCAAACCGACAACACTCGCCAAAGTTAAAAGATACCTTCTCGATTCCGACAAGGCTCTCCTCCAAAAGCTCGATCCCTTTTCCTACTATTCTGATTATCTGGTCAAAATCACCTACGTTATTAGAGAGCTGCAGACGCTCATTGGACTGGCAAAAGAACAAGGAAATCTTCAGACGATGGTCACAGCCATCTGGAAGAAAAAGGAAGCCTACGATTCCGTTATCAAAATGGCCCAAGATTTCGGGATCATTCCGAAGGCTTCCTCTGAACTTAAGCTCACAAGTGAACTCACGTTTAGCACCATGACGACAGAAGAAGTGCGCTCAGAAATCCAGCGTGAGGTTCTGAGGCTCAAGGAAATTGCATCTCGACGAATTACCATTCGGTCAGAAATAGCTCAATTTATGGATCCCGCCACGAAAGCAAAGCTTCCTGACAACGTCATAATTTTACCTGAAGACAAGAAGTCTAAATTCGTCGGTAAAGGATCTTAAGCGATGGTGGCTTCAAGTAAGGCTTTAGTCACAACAGCGCTGCAGGGATTCAGAGAGCACCAAGAAGCTGTTACTGAATTTAGAAAACAGAAGGCCACTGAAAATGAATTTTTGAGGGACCTCATACTTAATGAAAGCCGAATCGATCTTCTCATGACTGAGGTGCTCGGCTACGAGATTAAAGATTTCCACGAGGTCATGTTCGATGCCGCTCAAAATAATTCCTTTGTAATCGCAAACACTATCGATAAAAGACAGCTTTGGAATTTAACGCTTGCCCCTCGCGGTTTTGGAAAAAGCACCTGTCTCAATATTGCCCGATGCATTTTGAAGATCCTTCAGAATCCAAACATTCGAATCCTCATTGCCTCAAAGACCGATACGAACGCGGTTAGCTTTCTATCAGAGATTAAGCAGAAGCTCCTTCGTCCAAAAATGGTGGAAGTATTCGGGATTCAGCAAGGTTCACCTTGGAATGACGGCAGTATTCGGGTGAAGGCCCGCACCGCTGACTTCAAAGAGGACACTATTGAAACCATCGGGATCGGTGGAGCCATTGCTTCAAAGCACTATGATTTGATTATTGCAGACGACTTGATCGACGAGTCCAACAGCATCACAGAAACACAAAGAGAAAAAATCCACACTTGGTTCTTCAAGGTTCTTGATCCGTGTCTTGAACCACATGGGGAAATGTCCATCATCGGCACTCGCTACAACCCGGACGATCTCTATGGATATTTAATGGAGAATGTACTTTGCCAGAAAGATCACAAAGGCAAAGTTACCAGGCAGCACTACATTTCAATTCCTGCACTTATTGAGAAGAAGAATATAGATCACAGAACACCGGAGTCAGAGAGATACCTGTCTCTGTGGCCTGAAAAATGTAGCGTGAAGTTTCTCCTCAAGAAGAGAAAAGTCTTGGGGACTATCATTTTCAATACTCAGTATCAAAATGACGTTGCGGCGATGAAGGGGAAAATATTTAAACTTGAGTGGTTCAGATATTACAAAACCGTCGACCTCAATGAACTCAAGATTTATCAAGGCGTTGACCTTGCTTCGAAGCAAGCAAAGACCGCAGACCGTTTTGCCCATGCGACTATTGGCATACATATAGAGACAAAGAAAATCTACATTCTAAGCTACCACAACATTGTCGCTACCTTTGGGCAAAGGAAGCAAATCGTCGCTGATGAATTTTTCAAATTTGATCCGATCCGTGTGGGCATTGAGGCCAACGGTTATCAAAGGGCTTTCATTCAAGACCTGGCTGAAGATGACAAATTTAAATCTATTCGAGCTGTGCCAGTATTCACCGAGAAGGACAAGATTTCACGGGCATGGAAGCTTTCTGCCTTCTTCGAGCGCCGCCAAGTGCATGTCAAAGAAGAGATGCAGGATCTTATTGAACACTTACTTAAATTTCCCGATGGACGCTACAAAGACTTGTTTGACGCATTGGACTTGGCGATCACCATTGCGTTTGCAGGTAAGAGAAAACAGCGTCCGTCAGAACCAGGACTAATATAAATGACAAAAATTCTAGGAAACCCAGATAAGAGTAAGCCGACAAAAAAAATCTCTAAGCGAGTTGAAGTTGAGGACGTCAAAGGCAATCGTCATATACTGAAGGCGACTGTCATCAGCGTTAACCCACTGGATATTAAGAAATCAAATAGCCAATCTCTGGTTGATGCCGACATTGAAAGTCTTGGGATCAGAGACAAAGTGATCGACCCGCCACTATCACTTGGCGAGTTATCCGTGCTTGCCGAGTTTTCTACTGAACTTCGGCAAACCTGTGATGCAATGGCTGTAGGAATTGACGGTTTTGGCCATAGATTTACACTCAGGCCAATGAGTGAAGAGCAGAAAAAATCCTTCAAGAAGCAAATTGACGAGGAAGAAGAATTCTTAGACCACTTCTTTAGCTATCCAAATGCAGAGGAATCATTCGTAAGACTCCGCCGCGAATCTACACAGGAAAAAGAGCTGACCGGAAATGCGTATTGGGAATTGGTGCCTAGCTTAACGGAGCCTAAGAAATACTCGGCAATCAATAGAATAAATGCGGCGACGATCAGGATTACAAAAGCGGATCGTGTCATCACGCGCACAGGACTTAATTATATCAAAAACGATTTTTCACTTGGAACCAAGTTTTTTCAAAAAAGATTCAGAAGATTTGTGCAGATCATCGGTACAAAAAAAGTGTTCTTTAAACAATTTGGAGACACTCGCCTTATAGATAAGCGAACAGGAGAGGTTGCTGAAAATCTTGAACCTCAGTTTAGAGCTAACGAGCTTTTTCATTTCAAAATTGAATCAAGGCGTCCCACCCCTTACGGAATGCCAAGATTCACTGGAAATATTATATCCATCAAAGGCTCCAGACAGGCTGACGAAACTAACATCATTACGCTCATGAACAACAACATTCCCTCATTTGCCATTCTCACCAATGGAGGGATGCTCACTCAGGGATCAGTTGATCGCATCCGAGAGTTCGTCGATACCCAGATCAAAGGTAGCTCCAACTATTCCAAGTGGCTCATTCTTGAAGGCGAATCTACTCACGACGGGCTATCAAGTCCAAATAGCATCAAGATTGAAATCGTGCCGCTCACCCGCGCTCAACACCAAGATATGCTTTGGCAGAGTTATGATGAGAATAACGCCAAAAAGCTAAGACGCAATTTTAGAATTGCACCGATTCTGGTCGGTGCCTCTGAAAACTATGACCGCGCAACGGCGCAGGTCTCCGAAGCCCTAACAGAAAAGTATGTTTACAATCCAGAGCGCGAGGAAATCGACCGAGAAATCAATAAAATCCTACTCACCCAAGGAATACGTTTCTGGGTTTTCAAATCAAACAGTCCCAATGTCACAAATGATGAAGACCTAGTTCGCATCCTTACAGGGGCCGAGCGTTCTGGGGCACTGACTCCACGAATTGCCCGAATGCTCTTAGAAGATATTTTAAATCGTGACCTTCCTGACTTTAGCAATCTGCCCGAAGGGTTTAACCCCGATGTTCCATTTAGCTTCACTCTCGCCAAACTCATGCACAGTGCGGGCACGGCCAATCAAAATGGAACCTTCGATAGTCAAGGACAGGTGCCTAAGCGACCTGGGGCCGATTCGGTTGATGACGATTCAATTGCGAACTCATCGCCGGATGATCTTTTGGAGCAGATTTTTGAAAAGCCTCAAAAGTATATCGAGAAACTAACCCAGATTCGGGACGCTCTTGGAACAGAGCTTACACATGAAAGTTACGGAGCAAAACCACATGAGTCTAAGGGATGCTGCTAATTTAAATTACGAAGCCAAAGAGAAGCTCTATGGTCTTATGTCGGAAGTCATCGAAAAAGCGACCGACGATCAAGACGGCGCTCAAATCAATCGCATTGAAGAAGTTCTCAATCGTTTTGTCATGCGCGAATGGAATCTCCTTGTCAGCCGCGCCATTGAGAGTGTGATTTCCTTTGTGAATGGAGTTCAACGGGAAACTCTAAGCGAGGCTGATCAACGTAAGATCGAAAGGCGCTTGGAAACTATTCTGTCTGAAATCGATGAGAAAATTCGATCACGCCTAGAAAGTGACATCACAAAAATTTACAAACTCAATCGCACACGATTCCAAAGTCAGCACAAATTAAAAAAGCGTATGGGTAAATCGGAAATTCTAAAGGCCGATTTTGGTTCTACAGATGAGCTGGTCATTGAGGCCCTTTCAAAACTCCACCTTATTTCAGCGAGTGACCACTACTCAAATAATCACAAAGCCTTTATATCGGAAATGATAAAGACCAACGTCATCGATAGGGGCTTACCTAAGAAGGAAGCAGGAATTGCTCTTAAGGAGCAACTATCGAGACGCCTTGGTGGGTTTGAGCAGTCCGTACCAGAAACAATTCGGAGCCAAGGGCAACTGGCGGCGTCAGCATACTTTGACGGGCTCTCGGCGACCACAGTTACTCGTGCTCGAAATTTCGGGCAGATCAATTTGATGGATGAAGCCGGAGTCACCAAGGTTACTTGGTCGTCGGTGGAAGATGAACGAACGTCTGAAATATGTCTTGCCATGAACGGGCGAGTCTTCACGCTTGATTTAGTGAAGGCGCAGCAGAACCGAATTTTAGAACAGACATCAGCCGATGCGGTCAAAGAACTCTTTCCTTGGCGCAAGGACCTATCGGAGTTTGGACTTGGTCGTGGGGATCGAGTTAGTTCGTATGAGGCATCCCAAATGCTCGCTGAAAACGGTGTGCCGATAGTCCCTCCGGCTCACTTCAGATGCCGAAGTGAGCTGATTCCTGGCTAAGAAACGGCCTTCTGGCACGGCATGACATAACTGGAGGATTCCGCATTTTGAACTGCAACTTCGATTTTAGTTATGTTTACAATTCTAACGTGATACAATGTATCACAATATCGGTTGGAAAAAGAGATGACATCAACGAAGACTAAAATCATGGGTGAAGGCGGAATACATCTTCATCGACTTCATACAAAGGAGAAGACCGCGCTTGATGGTCTCCACAAGCACATCTTCTTTGTAAATGATCGTCTTTTGATGACGGAGTTGGACGGCTCACATTCCCACTCGGTGGACATCGAGAAAAATCTCACTGCACCTGAAGAAAACCCTATTCATGAACATAAAGTGCTCATCAAAGCCGAACGTGGCACAATCGAGCTTAGAACCCAGAGTTCATCTCCCCATAGCCATGAAATCCAATCTGAAGCATCAACACTATCTGGTCTTCACACGCACTTCTTAAAAGTTGGCGATCAGAGCTTTGTATCTATCCTGCCGGGAACTCTGATTGATGAAGTTGAGCGGGCATCAAAACAGGCAAAGGGTCTCTCCAATCTAAACTTAAGAAAATCTTTAAATCCGCCCCTTGAACTTGATTTCAGTACGATCAAGCGCCTTAACCAACCAGAAATCAATGAGGTCTTAAAGGCGGCTGTTACAAGCTGCCATCTCAAAAGCCTCTCGCGCTTATCTGACGGCTTAAGAATTCAAGCCCTTATTCTTTCAAAGGAACGCTTTACTGATGTGGGCGCGGCTCAGCGGTTTGTGATGGACCATAGTCTTCAAAGCAGGACCATTGAGGACCGTGACGGAGCCTTCACTTTTTTAATCCTATCTTCTGACCGCTTTCAAGAACCCACCCTTCAGCGCATTCGCATTACCGAGGGAGTTGAGGCGGTGGTCGGATTCCTTACAAATGAAGAGCGCCTGACAGAAACACCCAAGATCGTGAACGAATCTGAAAGCACGTCCTCTTCAACCTCAACTTCAGTAGCCCAAGACGTCGCCCAATCTCTTGATCTCTCTGAATGTGCCAAGAAATTAGAAGGTATTAAGGCTCTATTCTCAGCCACTACCGACAAAAAGAAAGTTATCGAGAAGTGTTTTGACTATCCGATCTTAAAACAAAATGAAGACAAGCGTCTTGTTATGGGGCCGCTTCTAATTCCTGAAACAATCGATCTTCAAAATGAAATTGTCAGCCGTGAAGAGATAGAAAATGCGGCCCACAACTACATGACCAAACTTACTTTTCAAAGGGATCCTGATTTTTTATCGAAGATCGGTCTTAATTCTCGTGCTGATCAGGGTTTCATGCACGTCGACTTCAGTAAGAAAATCGCTGTCGTTGAGAGCTATATCGCTCCAGTCAGTTTTGAACTCAATAAAAGACAAGTCATCGAAGGAACCTGGATGGTCACCGTAAAGGTCTTTGATGATGAGGTTTGGAATTTAATCAAAGCCGGAAAAATTCGAGGGTTTAGCATTGGTGGTGAAGCCCGCCTGATTGACGAAAAGGGAGTTCACAAGTCTATGCAAATCACCCCTGATTTTAACCGCATCAGTTGGGAGGCTGCATAATATGTCAAAAGCTAAGGACAAAAAGGGCGTTAAAAGAATCGTAAACCTCACCGTCAACGAATTTAGCCCGGTCGATAAGCCCGCCATCGGTGAAGAGTTCATCATTATTAAGTCGCTTGATGGAAAGAAACCCTCTGAGTCATTCGGACAAGTCATTGAGAAAGGCATCAGTTGGAAATCGTCGGTAGAAAAGAACCATTCCGAAGATGGCATTTGCCACTTTTGTAAAGTCGACGGCGGAAGCGAACCGAAAATTGGCCTTAAATGTGGCGTCTGCTTTTCTTGTGCGTTTGATCGCATGGACAAGGGCGTATTCGATCAGTGCTTGGCTGGATCATTCAACTTTGAAGAGTACAAAAAAGCCTATCCGCAAGAGTTCGACACGTCAGAAAAAATTCTTGTTCCTAGCGACGGCATGAGCAAGGACGAATTGAAGAAAAGTCTCGAAGGCCGATCCAACGAATTTGATATTGAAATGCGAGATGATGCGGTACTTACCTTTCCCGCAGGCTTCCCCGCTGGCCTCGATGACTATGCAGATCCAGTAAACTTAAAATTTCCAATCGACACTGTTGAACGAACCAAAAATTCAAAGGCTCGCTTTAAACAACTCGCCTCCAGTTACAAAGAAGAGGAAAGCAAAGCTGTTATTCATGAGCGCATTATCCGGCGTGAACTAAAACTTGGAATTAACCCAGGGTTTGATCCAGAAGATCCTCTTGATCAACTCTTGCCCAGTGATCTCAAAGAGGAACTTGAAAAAGGATCTGCTCATGAAGGGGGCGATATGAAAGAGGAGCTTGAAAAAATCCGAAAACAATTTTCTGAACTAAAAACCATGCTGGAGCAGTCACTCGCTCTACACGATGAGGCGGCAAGGGCCTTAAACCAAATTGTAGAGTTGAATTTGATGGCTTTAGAGCAGGTTGCAATGCTTACGGGTGACGGCAGCGGTGAGGGTCAACAGAACCCTACACCGGAGCAAACAGAGATGATGCAATCCATCTCCACCTTCAAAGCAGAAATCTCGAAAGTTGGAGCCAAGATTTCGACAGAAAGGCTCACGGTCCTTCGGGAAATTTCAGAAAAGTTGTCGACTCTTATTCGATCCGTCATGGGTGGAAAGAAAGAGGGCAAGAAGGATTTAAGCAAAGCAGCTGAAGGCTTAGTCAGTCGTGTTCAATCCCTTGAAACATCGGTTGAAGCAATCAGGAACGAGTCAACGAACAAGATCGAGGCAATTGGAAAGCGGCTTAATGAAATCGAAAACACTGCGGGCGGGTCAGCCGCGCTCAGTGATGATGAGGAGGGTGGCGACAATGGCGCAGGCTCTGACAAGAGTCAGAAGTCGGTCTTCTCCGACATTATTGGTCTTGATGACATCAAGATGCAGATTTCGAGACGCGAGGCTTTTTTAAACAAGCCTAAAACCAATTCGTAACGTGATACATTGTAACACTATTTGAAAAAAGGGAGATAAAATGAGCACGAAATTGACAAACAAGGAACTGTTAGAAAAGGCGGTCATCACTACGGCAGAAATCGCCGCTGCTGGCCGCCTGAATGATGCCCAGGCGGATCGCTTTATTGACTTTGTGGTCGACGTGACAGGTTTAAAAGACCGCGCACGGATTGTTCGTTTCCGAAACGACAAGCTCGACATCGACAAAATTGGCGTAGGCCGACGTGTGGCTGTTCCCAAGAAGGAAGCCATCGATCCCGGACTCCGTCGAAAGATCAAAACAAGCAAAGTCACTCTCCAACCTGAAGAAATCATGGTGCCGTGGGAGCTTTCCGATGAATTTGTGACCGAGAACCTTGAAGGCGAAAACATTGAAGACACGATCATGCGCCTCATGGCCACACAGCTCTCAAACGACCTGGAAGAACTTTATATCCAGGGTGATAAACTTGGTCCTGTTCGCCTGGAGAGCGATCTTATCGAAGGTGGATCCGCAACGGAAGTCATCGTGGACACCTATCTTCAACTTCAAAATGGTTGGCTGAAACGAGCAGGCGCTACTCACATCGTCGACCATGATGGCTCGAACATCGCACATCAGGTGTTCTCCGACATGATCGTGGAAATGCCCAGCAAATTTAAGCGCAACAAGAGAAACCTCAAATTCTTCTGTTCAGACACCACTGAGCAGTTGTTCCGAAATAACCTTGCGTCTCGCGCCACTGGTTTGGGTGATAGTGCCGCAACAAGTGAAATCAACCTAATGCCGTTTGGCGTGGAGTTGGTCCCCTTGGCACTCCTCCCACAAACTCCCCTTGTCACAGAGCATGTGACTTTGTCGGGTACAACGGCAGTCGGTCTTAAAAACAAGAATGTCGTTTTGGGAAGCGAGTTCGTTGTTCTCCAAAGCGTGAACCAAAACCCAAAAACGCCCGTTACGCCATTTGTTAACGGTGTCGACTATGTCCTCAACAATGCCGCAGGAACAATCGCTCGTGTCGGCGCGGGCGCGATCCCCGATCCTTCGGATGTGAAGATCAGTTACTTGGCAGAAAGCCAAATCTTTTTGACCGAGTATCGAAACTTGATCTTGGGGTTGGGCCGCGACATTCGAATGGAGCGTGACCGAAACATTTTCGCAAGCACCACCGAGTTTGCGATCACAACCCGCGTGGCGGTTGAAATCGAGGAGACAGACGCTGTTGTTCTCGGAATCAACGTCGGTCTTGCGTAATAGAAATTTAAACCAAGAAGGAGTTCTTAAATGACAAGTGCAAGAGTAGTTCTAAGGGGCTGTGAGTCCTATACCTTCAACAAGAAAACCTGGATCAAAGACGTTCCCCAGATTGTTAAGGGTGAGGATTTAATTAAGCAGTTCGAGGCCAATGGTTATTTTCTCGTAAAACGTCTCCCGTCAGCGCAACCCGATCCGCGCCGAGCTGACAACTCTGACGGAGGCACAAAGAAATTTGTGAAGCGAACACTTCCCGAAAAAACCGAGGAGGAAGATCACGAAGACGGTGATGGGGATGAAGAAACCGATCACGAGGACGATGTAAATGCATAATCAAAAAACTTCGGTTCAATTCTTAGGAGATCACCCAGTTTTTGTAGATGGCTTCCCGAAAGATTGTGATCGATCTGTCCAGGGTTCACTTCACTTGTATCCGCGAAGGTTGACAGAAATTACGGCGGCTGAACTCTCTTACTTGAAAGACAAGAGAGGCGATATATTCAAGCTTCTTAAGGTCACACCCACGCCCAGAGAAAGAAAAGAAGCTCCGAAGCCTCAACCGCCAGAACTTCCGAAGACAGAACCGACCCAAGAGCAGCCGAAGGAGGAAATCCAAGAGGAAGCCTCTGGCTACGAGAAGAAATGGAAAAAGAAGGGGAAGGGCTTTGAGGGTGTTTAGAACTTTATGAAGGGGTGGGCTTTAAGTGATCAAGGTGAATTTGAATGACGGGAAAGTATTATCCTTCGATCTCAATAGCGCCTCTGATTACCAGCAATGGCTTGAATGGTCTTCCCTTCAGGACTTTCAAAACAGGATCACCGGAATCGGAATCCTACATGAAAAGAAGTTCCACACGTTTCAATACCCGAAGAATTTTAGGAAAGTGAATGTGTATGCAGAGAGTGTGTTCAACACCAAAGATGGTTCGGAACGAAAGCTCGGTGAGCGCCTTATCGTTCATGCCGATGAAGTAAAACTCGAACTTCTTGTCTACACATACGAAGACCCTAAGCCTCCCATTCTCTCCAGAACAACAATGAGTTTCGTCGGGAAACAGATGTTTTCTAAAGACGTTTACCGGAATCGAGGGATTTTGAATGAGCACAAATAGAGGAAATTTCTTTTATGAAAGACTCACGTCACTGACCGGAAACTATAAAGATCATGCCTTTGATTTTAAATTCTCATCTCGTCACATCAAAATTTCAGTCGTTGGCGGTGAGTTGGATTTTGTTCTTAACGGTGCTGATGACGCCAGAATCGATGGGCGCATTAAACCCGCCGATGGCTTGGTAAGTTTCGAGGGCCTTGAGGCGAACCGAATCGCTCTGAAGCAAGCGTCTGGTGCCATTACTGAAGTGCGCGTCTGGGCATTTAAATAAGTGGTGAACATGGAAAGTCAGAATTTTTTCTACAAACGATCTGAAATTGGTTTGAAGGAGTTTCCTGACGAAGCTCAGATCAAAATTCCATTTCAAGCCACAAGGCTGATCGTTTCAAACGATTCTGACACCCAAGTGGACCTTTCATTTAAGCGCCCGTCTCTTCACGGGGAACTACTTAAGGACGATTCACCCCTCGTTTTGGATGGCGTGAGTGTCGGCAAGATTTGGCTTCGCTCTCCGCAAAATGCCAGCGTGAGAGTGTGGGCGTGGAGGCTCTGAGATGTCGTACTTTTCAAACGGCAAACTCGGAAGAATTTTAAGAACTTTGGTTTCGATTGAAACTCTTGAGGCTTTGGGAATTTCACCGACGAAGGCGATCACGACAACAGATATGCAGTTTGTGACGACAACCGATGGGGAATTCATCACTGACTCAACATGATAGGAGCTTATGCCAATTCATAAGGACCTACCAGACTCAGAACTTCATCCTCCGAAGGGGTTTATACCCGCTTCGAATGAGTCATTTCCTATTAAAAATGCCTCTGGTCTTTTGGAATGGATTTCAACGTCAAATCTTGGTTCGAAATGGCATACAGGTGCCGGAGTTCCTGCACCAGCGTTAGGGAGAACAGGTGACTTTTATCTCGACTCTGATGTGGGCGATTTTTACGAGAAGACTAATTTCAATACTTGGACTTTGCGTGGCAACGTCGATGGATCGGATTGGTTTAAGGGTTCCGGTCCTCCCAGTCCTGCGCTCGGACGAATTCAAGATTTCTATATCGACATTGATGAGGGCGACCTCTACGAGAAAACGGCTCCTACCGTTTGGGACCTCATTACCAACATTGATGGTTCAGATTGGTTTCAGGGCGCGGGACCACCCGCTCCCGCACTAGGACGAGAACAAGATTTTTATATCGATAAAATAACGGGCGATCTATACGAGAAGAACTCGCCAACGACGTGGAATCTCTTTGCCAATATCACAGGTCCTCAAGGTCCCGTCGGTCCAATGGCCAATGTCTCCGACGATACGACGCCTGAGCTGGGAGGAAATCTTAATGGGCAGGGGCATTCGATTTCAAATGTCAGCACTTATAATGATGTCACTGTTGAGGCGCACGCGGCACGGCATGCTCCATCGGGGGCAGATGCTCTTCCTTTGGGAGGCCCGGTCAATATCGGCGCAATAAACGCTCCCGGAACAGCCAATTCATATCCCCGTTCCGACCATCAACACGCTCATGCCAATCAACCCGGCGGTAGCCTACATGCACTCGTCACCCAAGTACTTTCTGGATTCATGAGCGCTTCTGACAAGCTGAAAATCGATCAGCTAAATATTGGCCACTTGAGCTACTCGAACTCTGCGATCATAACCACAAACTCTGTCACATTCATAAATGTAAGTCTTGATGCCGACAGAGAGAGCTTTGCCAATGGCCTTCTCACGAAACTAAATTCTACTGACTTTCAAACGAATTTTGCTGGGCAAGTTGCGATTACATACCGAGCCTCTTGCTTTCCCGCAACAAACGATCAGGGTTGGGAGATTGGAATTCAAAGGAATTCTAGTGACATTTCATGGGCGGCGCTAGGGTCCAACGCGAAGAACAACTCGAACAGAAGAGATACACCTTCCGGATCAGTAATTCTTAATTGCACCATGAGCGATGTATTTCGATTAAGGTTACGTTCACTTGAGGGATCAACAATTACGGTGAACCCCGATTTTGCGTATATGAGTATTCGCGTTTATAGGATCAGTCCATAATGAGGAGTACTTTTTTTGGATAACATTGGACCCTACGTCACTTATGGCGAACTTCTTTTAGAACTTGCAAGAGGCAAATCACCAAAGGTCAAAGTATCCGCAATTACACTTGCGAATAAAGTCGTAGACACCCTCGGTGATCTTTACGACTTCACTGTTGCAAGTGGAGATCCGACGCCCAAGATCGGTGATGTCATCGAACAAGCAGGCTACACAGACTGCATTAAAGAAATCTTAACCACTCCAGATCGCATTCGACTTCAGAAAACTGGATCTGGAAACCCAGTGCAGAACGGTCCAGCACAACTTCTTCACTCGGATGACGTGCCTAAAAGTAGAGGAGAAGCACTCGTTCGCCTATCGATGGCACGGGTTGATCGTGAGACTGGTCAATTTTTTAATAAACGATCCGGCATTTTTCAATTTGAAGGCAACAATTCGCCAGTTTTGTTTCTCAATGTACCCATCATCGAGATTAGGTCTCTTAAAATCAACAGCACTGAACAAGAACTTATCGAAGGAAAACTCAATGACTTTCTCGCTCTCAAAGGCCGTACAGAGCCTCAAGATGACAGATGGAATCCGCGAATCAAACTTAATACTCGAACTGACAATATATTTTCCGGCGCATTCACCAATCGAGTATTTCTAAAAGACACTTTTACAGAGATCGATGGAGACTTTGGCTTCCTGGAAGCCGATGGCGGGACACCCCTTCTAATTAAAGAGGCGACTTTGATCGACGTAATCGATGCCATCGAAAATCCAGAAGCCCAAGCCGCAGGAGAGCCAACCACAGGAAGTCTCAAGCGGCTCAAAGTTGATCTTCATGAGCAAGAATTCTTTGAGCCCAAGGGTCAATCCCAAGTTTTTCAGGCAAGCACCAATGAGAGATTTAATCGAATCATGTCACAGTATCGAAGACCAATTTTGATCGGCGGCAGCTTTCGAGAAATTAGAGAAAAGGATCTCATGTAATGGCGGGGCTTAATAAAAATCCAGATTTGATTGAACCCGTCGACCTTGTGGTTGAAACCATCAACAAGGTTCAAACTCCTTATTCTACAGGGGTCAGCGGCAAGCGAGAAATCATCAATCACGTCGTTCGAGATCAATTCACCATTCCAGCCCAAGTTGTATATGCGAATCTCGATCAAGATATGCAGACCACACAGCTTGGAGCCAGTGAGAAAGCTAAGGGCTATGTCATATTAAAGCGAGGCGACCTTAAGGCCCAAGGCAAACAGATCAATCGGGGCGACCGCATTGTGCAGATTCACGGTGAGCCGCTCAAACAACTTCTTTATTTCATCCATAGCGTTGGAGACTTGTCTTCTCACTTTTCAGACACGGGCTTTGCGTTTGTAAGGGTTTTCTTTTCCGATAGGGAGCCAGTTGGATAATGGGATCAATTGAGATTACCGGAGACACCAACGTATTTTTGAAATTCCTCACAGCAGGATCGACTCTTCCCATTATCGAACGCGAGATAAAAAGAGGCACGATCAAAGCCTCTTTGTTTCTAATCACCAGAGTCAAAGAGGCAATCAAGGGACGAAGATACACGCCGAACTCTCCGTTAACTTTGGCTCTCACACGAGGGGATATTCCTCTCTTGAAGGAAAAGAATTTATTTGATGCTCTTGGCTTCACGCTAAAAAACAGCTTTGAATCTGAGGTTGGCATGATGAAGGGCCGCAAATCCACAGGTGGAGTGGCAAGCCCGCCTCACGATATGCAAAAGATCGCCCTTCTTCTTCATGAGGGATATACCATCGACGTCACGCCCCAAGTACGCGCAGCAATCATTCATGCCCTTAGAGAGCGCGGTGGACGACGAGCGAAATCAGCACTCAGAGCCTTTGATGAAAATACTGGAAAAGGCAGAACGAAGTTTCGAGTTAGACCTAGAAAATTCTTGTCATCGGTTTTTAAGAACCCTTCAAACCAAGAGAAAGTGAAAAGAATCTGGAGAGAAGCTCTTGAAACAGCATTTCAAAAAGCCGGAGCGAAAGACGGCGATCAGAGGGATAGATGATCAATCGTCTTATAAAGAACTTCATTTTTGACGAGCGAATCAGAAGTTCGCTGACATTTTCTGACGAAACGAAGATTCGTTTGAATTCTGAAGATCTAAGAATTCCTCGCTTAGAGCTTAAAGCATCTTCTGGCCTTTTTCCGACTGATGCCGATCTCTATGTTGAAACCCCATTGACGACGCCCAATGCCCTTCTGAAGTGGCTCAAATTTGAAGCCGTAAAAATTGGTGACGAACTGCCCGTAGGCACTTCGATAGGATTCAAACTGAAAACCCCCATAAACAACTATTTTTGGAATGGATCCGCATGGGTTGTGGCTGGAGCGTCTGACTGGATGAGTGAAGCGGATTTGAATGCCAACCTTTCGACCTTTCCGATTTCTACTATTGGTAGTCGCTCTATTGGAGTGCTTGTTAACCTTCGGACCACCAATCCACAAGTTACTCCACGAATCACATCGCTAAAACTTTTAGGCGAATTTGACATCGATCATTTGGACGACATCATTTACGAGAGTTTTATCCGCAAACTGAACACTGAATTTCGTTCGACCTCAAAAATTGTTTTCCCAATGTCTGCTGCCGGGACAACTGTCGACCTAAAAGCTCTTCTTGAAAACAAGAGCTACAATATCATGGGTATTCGAAGTGCCTACAACCTCACGGACGATCAACTCCGAGTGAACAATCTCTTTGATACATATACCCCAGGTGTTTTGAGGCAAGATGGTTTCACGTTCGAACCCGGCACCATACAATTTCAAACTTCTATTCCTGCCGGAAAGCTCGTTGAAGTTACGTTCGAATACGTTCCAGAGATTATGGTGAACACGGGTCAGGATTATTTTGAACCTACGACCTTTCCAAGCCTTGTGATCGAAGAGATTGAGTCCATAGATAGACAGGGATTTACCGCACAAGATACCGTCGGCCACGGACGTGACTTGGTGAGGGATATTCCAAACCTATCGGGTGTGCTTCAGTTCTCACCAGAGGTGAAAACTATCCGAATCAATTACGCGGTGTTTACAGGACTCCAGCTAGACCAGATGCGTCTCAGCCAGGACATTTCGAGCTTCTTCTCTGCCAACCATGCCCTCAAATCCTACGGCCTGGATACGGACTATGACTTAGATGTGGGCGAGAAAATCAACAACAGCCGAACAAAGACCAAGAGAGAAGCCGAAGGCTCGCAAGACGCCTCGGATACGAATATTGCCACGGGTTCGGTGGACATTTTAGCGGTTAAATTCTTTCACAAGCCAAGCGTGGACGTTCCACTGATCAAAGATGGGGGAGTCAAAATTGCGATCACGATATGAAACAACGCATGGGAAAGAAGACATAAGGAATTTGCATGTTTTTTAAATTCTAACGTGATACAATGTATCACAAATGAGTTAGGGAGATCAATATGGCAGAACGAAGATTTGGACCAACTCGCGGCGCAGGCGTCGTCATTGTCGAAAAAGAGGCACAGAAATCGATTGTGCCTGGCGCACTCGGATCCACAGCCTACACCGGAATTTTACAAAAAGGGCCGATCCGAAAACCCTTTGCCACCTTTAGCTCAACAGATTTTAGGTTTCGCGCCGGAAGTTTTATCCCTGAATCCCTAGTACCCGACGCGGGTTTTGACTTTTTCAGACTCGGACAAGGCCGGGGCACTCTCTTTCTTCAACGAATCACTGATGGCTCAGAAAAATTATCAGAGCTGGAACTAAGAAATCGCCGCGACCCCCGAACATCCACCCTATTATTTCAAGCGGGAAATGGTGGACGGTGGGCTGGCAAGAAACTCCTCATCGTTGACAACTATGCTTCAGTAACTGCAACAACGGTTACACTTTTGACTGTTCCAGGTGACCTTAAAAAAGATGAACTTGCCGGAGGAAAGGTAAAATTCAACGCCGTCCCCGGAAAGTCTTTTGATATTCTCTCGAATACCGCTCTTGGTGTGATAACCGTTCCTTCCGATATTGATCTGGTCGCAGAACTTAACGGTAGCCCCGACCTTTTAATGTCCGTTGAACTGCAAAATGATGGGCTTGCGGTCGGAGTTCTTATCAAGGATGGCCAAGACAATCCCCTAGATGAGTGGGGACTTGAAATTTATCTCATCGAAGGTGGCGTCTCCACCCTTGTTAAGCAATTTCCCAATTTAAGTTCTGATCCCAATTCTCCGCGATATTTTGCCAAATCCATCAACGATGATTCTAACAGTGAGTTCTTGCTTAAGGTTGTGGACCAACACATCGGAAGCATTACGAGCGATATTCGACCTGCAAACGTATTTGGAAAATCTCACCTACTTACCGACACAGTTCTTACAGCAAAAATCAATGACGAAGTTGTGTCTTCGGTAGACGGTGCCAAAGCTAAAATTGACCCTCTGACTCCTGGCGGATCGGTGATCCAAGACGAAGTCACCCTAGAAGTAACCACTGTGGGAGCACGAGCCACAGGTGCTTTAACTTTTGCCGCAAATCCAACGGACGGAGATACGGTCACCATCAACGGTAAAGTCATTACCTTTAAAACCGTTGTGGCCACTCCTGAATCACAGGTACTTATCGGCGCAGATGCTGAAGCATCTCTTGAAAACCTTCTCGCATTCATCAACGGCAGCGTCGATCCACTTCTAAAAGATATTGTGTTTGCAGAGAAATTCTCAGCCTCTGTCTTAAATCTATTTGCTCAAACGGCAGGACTGGCAGGAAACGCAATTGCAACGGTCTCTGCAGGAACCACTGAACCCACTTGGGGAGCTGCAACTCTGACTGGCGGCCTTGATCAAATCTGGAGCTATGAAAGTCAAAAAATGCCGTTCCTCACGGGTCTCACCGTCACATCTGGCGTAACCTTTGTTTCACCGAATGATTTTGGAAGTGGCTTTAAGGTTGTCGACACAACGAAGGATTCAACGAAAACCTTCGGCCTTGGCGACACCTTGACCATTTTCATCAATCCGCTTGAAGTTGGAAAGCTCGCTGGCGGTGTACTCATCCCGGACGTAGTAGATCGTCGAATTAAGTTTAAAATTACGTCCAACACGGCGAATGCCATCACGGTCAAAGCAGGCTCCAATATGACAGCCAACGCTGCTGCCGGAGACAACTTCCGTGTGGAATATGTTCAAGAGCTTGGCAAAGGTTACGATGGTGTCGCCAATATCAGCGATGTTCACTACACCAGCGCCTACGATCCCGACAGTTCTCCTCTAAAATCTCTGCGTGGTGGAAATTTTGGTCTGGTTAAATTAGCCACTCCTGGTGTCACGTCCTCCGCTGTTCAAAAGGCGGGAGCGGAACTTGCCGAAGCTCAGAACTGGCAATATCGATACGAGGTTCCTGCAAGTATTGTTTCTGAAGATGCCGCCGAGGAATTCATCAATGATCAAATCGGACGAAATGACTATGCCGTTGTAACTTGGCCTTCCTTTGCGAAGGTCTTAAGTCCCAATGGGAATGGTCTTAAACTCACGAGTCAAACGGGCGCGATTCACGGAGCTGAAGCTCGCGTGGCTAATGACTTTCAAGGTTATCACAAAGCTGCAGCCGGAATTGATGTGATCCTCTCAAACGTCGTGGCTTTGCCTGACGGTTTTGAGGGCAAAACTCTCAACGAAGAGTTCCTTGATCCTATTGGCATCAACATCATCAAAATCAAAGATGGAAACTTTATTCTGTGGGGTGATGAAACCGTAGGTCTTTCTGGCGGCAGAAAGTTCAAGCATAAGAGGGAATACCTCTCGCACGTTGAGAATGTATTTCTTGAAAACTTTGACTTCATCATCTTCGCCATCAACGACGAGCAGAGCGACAAACTCCTTCATTCAGCATTCATCCAATTCTTTACACCTGAGTTTGCAAAGCGAGCCGTGAGAGGCAAGGACTTGGCCGATGCAGTCCAAATCAAAATCGACGCCGAAAACAACACGAACCTTACACGCTCACAAGGGGATTTGAACGCAGAGCTAAGACTCAGGATCGCAGACACCGTCAAACGATTCATCATCACGATCTCAGAGCTTGGAGTTACTGAAAGTGTTGAGGCTTAAAGAGGGAGAATAATTTATGCCATTACAGGGAACGGTTCAGTCAGGCCACATACCAGTTAACAACTATGAGCTTATCATTGTGGGCCTTCCTCCGATTGTCTTCACAAAGCTCAGTGGATTCGAGGTTGAAAACGAGTCCGTCGATCTACCCGACCGCACGAAGGCTTCTGGTGGAAACAGAAAGCCTGTTGAGTTCACCGGAATGACGTTTGAGCACCACACGGCAGAGCGAGCTGCCCTAGAGTTTTGGTTCCAAGAGGGAAAGGACCCCGTGAGTCCGACCTAT
This sequence comes from Bdellovibrionales bacterium, assembly GCA_050249195.1. Lineage (GTDB taxonomy): Bacteria > Bdellovibrionota > Bdellovibrionia > Bdellovibrionales > UBA1609 > JALHOQ01. Next base: position 94,936 of record JBFWQY010000013.1, on the reverse strand, counting down.
AAAAAGGTTGGAACTCTCATCAAGAGAAACATTCACGGACAAGTTGCCTCCACAAATTCGATCTTGGGTCTTTGGATTACCAAGAAGAAAACGCCCGATCTTGACCATGCCAATGAAGGCGAACCCGCCCTCGTGGAATGGACATTTTCGGCAGACAGTGTTCAGCCGATCTAAAAATTGAAAGTAACAATTCCTAACAAAATGGCTTTTGCCGTTAATTGGAGGAAACGAAATGACAGAAAACAAAAACGCCGAGCTTTACAAGATCACCACCCTTGATGAACTTGGCCCCAACCTTCCAGTCCTTCCAAACACGCTCAATATTCAGAAGCCAAAGGATCGCTCCTTTAGCTTTATTGAATGGGACATGGAGATCGAAGAGAAGATTTCCGAAATTCAATCTAAAGTAAAAAATGTCGGAAGTTTGGTGAGCCAAATGATGGGCCTACTTCTTGATCAGTTTTGCGGTCAGGACTTTCAATCCCTCCCTCAAGAGCAAAAGGTTCTTACACTCAACCAGCTTGAGTTTCCGAACGTCATGTATATGTTCATTTATCTCCGCACGGAGGAGCTTGGTTATGATCTCAAAATGGATGTGACTTGCCCGTCGTGCAAGAAACTCAATAAGGATTTTATTGCTGATCTTAGAACTCTTGAGGTCCATCAAAAAGATGAAACCCACAAGCGAGTTCACGTCCACGACCTGATTAAGCCAATTCTCCTCGAAAATGGTGATGTCGTACAAGCGGTTCACTATGACGTGTCCAAGTGGGATGCGATGGAGCGAGCGACTTCTGATGTCGCCGACAATGCTGGCAAAATGAAACAGCTCCTTTTTAGATCGAGTGTCACTCAGGTGGAAGTGAAGGCAGAAGGAGACAAAACAAAAAATTATCCTCTCGACGTTGTGATCAAAAAACTAAAGAAGGTCGACATCGAGAAGATTTCAAGCGCGATCACTCAAAACAATGCTGGTCCTCTGATGGCCATGAAGGGCACTTGTGTTCACTGCAAGGCCGAGTGGTACAGAGTGATTGATTGGAGCTACAACTATTTTTTCGATTCTTCGTCCCTGTAATCCCAAGGGACGATGTACGGGAGGGCATCTTCAATCTGATGTACGGCATGAATGGTGGCCTTACATATTCGGAGATCAGGGGGATGAGACGAAGAGATTTTACTTGGATGCTTGAGCGACTGAGAACTCAAAAGGAACGGGAAAACGCTGAAATTGAAAAGGCGAAAAATGGTTTAGGGCAATCAAGTAGAAGAAAGTATTTAGGGGCGTAAATGGCTTTTAATTTTAACGCGATATTAAAGTTTAGCTCCTCCCAAGCAGAATCTGCCCTCACGCGCACAAAGTCCAAATTTGAAAGTCTTCAGAGTAGCGTTTCTAAAGCTAACAAAGCCTTGAGTGGAATTGCCAAGGCCGGACAGTCTATTGGATTAGTTAGTGCGCCGATGACTCTGGGCCTTGCCTTTGCAACTAAAACTGCGGCTGATTTCGAACAGCAAATGTCAAACGTCAAGGCGGTGCTACTCGCCAATGATGATGAGATGGCGCAGATCACTGAGGTCACTAAACGCTTAGGGGCAACAACGGTCTTTACCGCAAAGCAGGCAGGAGAAGGAGCAGAACTTTTAGCTCAAGCGGGATTTACTGCCGAACAAATCGTCGCGGCCCTTCCTGGCGTTCTCGATGCTGCAGCCTCATCATCCGTTAGCATGGCCGAAGCCGCTGATATTGTGGCAGGACAGCTCGGTGCATTCGGTAGGCCCGCAAGTGATGCCACAAAGGTCGCCGATACTTTGGCGCTCACAACGGCAGTCACGAACACAAACTTCCTTGAACTTGGCGAAGCGATGAAGTTTGTGGCTCCTATCGCAAAGAACGCCGGAATGTCTCTTGAAGAAACGGCTTCTGCAGTAGGGATCCTCGCCAATGCAGGTGTTAAGGGAAGCCTTGCAGGTACGGCATTAAAGAATGCGATCTTGCAGCTTGCAAAGCCGTCCAAAGAAGCTCTCACGCTCTTTGGAGGTAAAGACGGGCTTGAGCGGGCCACGATTCGAACAGTTAATGGCGTGAAACAACTCCTTCCGATAGAAGTCATCATGGCCAATGCTTCAAAAGCCATTCAGGGAGCCAAAGATCCTCTCGAAGCTACAGCGCAGGCCGCAGAGATATTCGGCATTCGTGGTGCCACAGCCTTTGGTGCGTTCCAGTCCAAGCTCTTAGAGACCACAACTATTTCCCAAAATAATTTCGATACAATTAAGCGTGGTGCCGAGATTACAGGGGATAATGTCACTGTTGAGATCGGAAAAACCCTCCCTGCGCTAGTCGCCATGAGGCTTCAGATTGCCGGAGCTGCAGGGACTGCCGCACAGATGGCAAAAATTCGCTTAGATAATTTCCTGGGCGACGTTGAACAACTTAGCGGAGCTGTCGATAGTTTGACGATAGAATTGGGCAGTCAGTTTACAAAGGAACTGCGAGAGCCACTGAGAGTCGCCGCCGATCTATTTTCGGTCTTTGCTCTAGGATTTCAGCAAGCAAGTTCCGGTAAGAAAATCACGGGACAAGCTCTCGATGACCTAAAAAACAATCAATTCGCTGGGCTTCTTCAGGCTTCAACCGAATTTGCTCAGGGATTCATTCAAGGACTGCAAGAGCTAAAGATTACAGCGAGAGAAACCTTTACGACGATTCAAAATTTCTTACGCCCCATCTTGGGTGAATCAGGAATGACCGCGCAAGAATTTGGAAAGCTCGCTGCAAAAATTCTCGTGGTGGGTGCCGTAGTCGGTCCTGTCATTGGCGCAATCTCCGTTGGATTTCTTGTGATTGCTCCGATCATCTCAAGTGTTGCATCGCTCTTCAGCCTTGTATCGGCAAGCGTTTCAATTTTAGGTTCCACCGCTGGTTTTGCGTTCAGTGCTTTAAGACTTCTCAGCATGGGAGGTCTATTTACCGTTACGAAAATGCTCTCCCTTCTATCCACAATCGCTGGTCCCGCGATGTCGATTATCCGAGTGGGAGTTCTTGCTCTCATGGGACCAGTAGGACTCGTGGCTCTAAAAATTGCAGCCATTGGTGCAGCAATTGGTGCTGTGGTCTTTGGGATCGACTTTCTATTGAGGAAGGTCGGCCTTCTCAAAGGTCCAAGCCTCTTTGAACGAACGGTCGGTATGTTCGGCGGCCTTAAGGACAAATTCTTTGGGAAAACAAAGGAAGCGGAATCAGCAGGCAATGAATCAGGAGCTAAACTTCAAAACGTGTTCTCCGCTGGATTTGAAACTCCGCAGTCTACACCGACCCAGCTTGTGCCAGAGTTTCTTCAAACTGGAATAGAAAATCAGAAATTGCAGTCTGAAAGTATCAAACAAAAAGCGATCTCTGCTCCGCCAAGCGAAGAGATCATTCAGGCACTCAAAAGTTCGCGTCAAGCTCCCGCTCAAAGCGGCGGCTCACAATCCATCGTGCTAAATGGGAAACTTGAAACGAAAATTTCAGGCAAAGACCTCAATATCATTCTGACAAGGGCCATGATCGATAATTCCGAAGCCAACGGTAGATCCATAGATCCTTTGGTTAAACGTCGATCCATTCAAAATGGCCTTAGCTTCGGGGTGAGATAATGGGATTTCTAGACGTTGTCGGAGAATTGTTTGGATTCGGCGGCAAGACCTGGAAGCTCACAGGCATCGATGCGGGATTTGAAAAAGAATTTGAAGGCCAATTTCTCGCCCAAGAAATGGAAGAAACCGTTGGAGCATTTCTTGGGGAGACGACAACGGTGAATAAGGGCTCGCCTGACTTTCAGTGGATCCGTGGTGAGGCTGAGAGATTTTCGTTCACAACAAGACTGTGGGCATCTAATAGCTTCAAAAATATTAAACAACAGGTCAATCTACTAAAATCTTTTGCAAGACGAGATACCACACTAAAACGCGCACCGAAATTTCTATTTTCAGCAGGGACTGAAATCAGCTTCACCTGTTTTGTACGAGGAGTGCGGCTCCGATACGACGAACTTCGAATCGACGGTTCATTAAGAGGAGCCATTGTTGATCTTGAGCTTCAGGTCATCGAAGACAAGGCGGTTGGTAACGCAGCGACTTCGCTTGCTTCTCAAATCAAATTTGCTGCCGGTGTAGTTGTCGGCGGTGTCGGCATCGCCCAACAAGTGAAACGTCTGATCAATATTCCAGGTGGATCCCTTCACACTATCGGGCGAGTAATCACAGTGAAGGAGGGCCAGACGTTCGAATCAATTGCGGCCCTCGAATATGGAAACGCCCTCTTAGGGGATATTTTAAGACGTTCACAGCCTGACATCGCCAACATCAAAGCGGGTGATAAAGTTAATCTCGTTGAGCCTTCAGAGATCATTCAAATTCCGGTCACTCAGCAGAGTATTTCGCTAAGAAACACACAAGAAAACCTTTCTCTTCGGGAGCTAAAACTCCTTGAGAGAAATCGACCGACGACCATTTTTGTATAGGAGATTTAGAGCTTGGGAATCGTATCACTTATCAATTCAGGTGCAATGAATGCAGGAGCTTCAAAGCAAGTCTCCTCCAATTTGAAAGTAGAGCGAGACTTTCACGCGCCCACCTATGAATTGATTGTTCGCGCTGGCCGTGGAGCGCAGCCATTTACGATCACCGAAGACGTGAAACGCTATATTTCAGAGGTTACTTACGAGGATAATTCGGACCAGTTCGATAGACTTGAAATCAAACTCCAAAACCAGATCGATTCCGATGGCGAGAGATCAGTCCTATCGTTCATTGATTCAAAGCTGTTCTCTGAGGGCCACTATATTGAAGTCTTAATGGGATATGGAAACTCTCTTTTTACGGTTGGGGCCGCTTCGCTCGTTAAAAAGACGCCAGACTTCCCTTCTGATGGTGTTCCAACGCTTGCGGTAGAGGGCTTTGATCTGCTCCACCAAGCCGCTCGCCGCAGACCCAAAGGCGGTGTCTCTTATAAGGGTTATCGTGACAGCCAGATCGCTTCGATTATTGGAGCGAGAAATGGATTTGAGATTTCAACCAAGGACCCTCGGTCTTACGAGAATATCAAAAAGACCAAGGGGGTCCATACCAGAGCTGTACAAGCGCGTGGAGTTAGCGACTACGAATACTTAAAAAAAATTGCTGACATCAATGGCTTCGATCTCTTTTCAAAATTTGATTCTCTTCAAAAGAAGTTTGTTCTGTTTTTTCAGCCTCCCGCGCTGGCGAAACAGAAGGAGGTATTTTCCTTTGTATATAATGAAGGCGAGGCAGCTTACCGAAATACTTTACTTTCATTTTCACCCACCTTAGATGCCCATGATCAAAGTAGCGACTTTGAAATCTTTCTGATCAAAGACAAAGAAGTCACGGGCGCGAAAATGGAGTTCTTTAAGAGGCTCGATGCGGATTCGCAAAAGCAACTTAAGGAACTCCAAGAAAGACGCTTCGGTGCTAAAGCATTCTCCCCTAAGCCCATAAACTCTGATGGCGTAACGGTTGCCTTCAAAGCATTCGGGCGAAGTTTCAGATTTCCTCCTAACAAACGATTTAAGAACGAATTTCAAATCAGACAAGCAATCGAAGAGTTTATTAAGAGACAAAAGGAACACTTCATTACTGGCCGGGGCACTGTCATCGGCACCGAGGTTCTTCAATCACGCCAAGTTCACAACCTTTTAGGTATTGGCAACGAATTGTCCGGCAAATATTACTTCACCCAAGTGACTCACAAAATGAGTAAGGACGGCCCTTACGTCACAGAATTTGCCTGCAGGCGTGTAATCGAAGACTCCATCGTACAAGCTCCCCCCGCTTTCAATATCAGCGAAAGCGATGAGCGTATTCAGAAATTCAAACAAGAGCGCGTGAAAAGCCCGAAACCTCCGACGGTCACTAACTTTCCTGGCCTTGCTGGGGTTAGTGCGGAGGAGGATTGATGGCTAAAAAAGAGATCCATAATGCCATTGTGACGAGAAACACCGATCCCGATCTGGGTGTTGCCTTGCGAGGAGCAGTGTTTTTCAACGCGCCAACTCTGTTTGATGGCGAATATCCTGAACCAGCACAGCCATGTTTTCCATTCGCTTCTGCTGGTGGTGCGGGCTTCTTCTTCGTTCCACAGGTAGGTGACGAAATCGAAGTGGAAATCTTGGTGGATGATGGGACTTTTGATACCGCCGACGTTGAAGTTCCTGAACCCCGTTGGCGTTGCATGGTCTACAACAACGCTGCGGACATCGCAGATGAGTTTAAAGTTAACTATACCCACCGCATGGGTTGGAAATCCAACAGCGGACACATTTTTCTATTCGATGATACCGAAGGAGCGGAGCTTGTGGGGCTTGCCCATAAGATCGGAACGCTTCTCCAGTGGGATAAGGACGGCAATTGGATTGAAAAAATCATCAAAGATAAAGTGAGCGAAGTTGCCGCAAACCTCATCCAGAATATTGGAGCCGACTTTACTGAAACTGTCAGTGGTAAAAAGGTCATCAACGTCACGGGCAACGTGGAGATCAATGCTCAAGGTGAAACAAAGGTAATCGCCCAAGGGAAAGTGACCGTCAAAGGGAACATGATCGACATCGACGGCGGTGGTGCCCTTGAGCAAGTTCTCACTACTCCAAGTGCAATCAGCGATTTTACTGGTGCTCCCATTCAAGTGGGCAGTAGCACCGTGAAAGCGAGCAAGTGATGCCTGCACCTTCCGCTTCAGTTATTTTTAGTGGAATCGATGGAAGGCTAACGCCGCCTTTTCAGTCCCCAAGGCATTCAAGTTTTAATCAGTTCTTAAATGATCTGTCGAGCCAACTGGCCTCTCAATGGAGCAGTTGGCAGTCAGGTCTCACTGGCGGGAAAAACAATGTCTCTGGTCTCGGCATTGGAGCTTGGATTGGAACTGGTGGAGGTGGAACGATCACCGAGGGATCTCCGCTTGAAATTGCGGTTACCACTTACTCTGCTCCAGCCTTTGAACAATATGTTGGAGTTCTAAAGGATGTGTTCAAAGAGAAATTTAATCTATGGACGACAAGTTTTGTTTTTAGCGCAGTCCCATATCTCGGAACTTCGACGGCAACACCGCTCTCTCCTGGATCTTTTAACGCCACAGGTGCAACGCCTCCTGCACCAATTGGTACTCTGGGTTCAGGCACGAATCCCGCGAGCATCAAATCGGAAATTGAATCGCGCCTAAGTTCTCCCTTTGATTTGCCCAAGGCATCGCTTCACATTTTGAATCAGGCAATCGAAGAAACCATTATCGAGCAATTTTCCATTTGGCTTTTAAGTTCAATGTTCACGGGCGACTCGGTCATGGGAACTGCAGCACCCGGCAGCGGGTCAGGCGCTGGAACGTCTCAAGGAAATGGGATGATCGTATGAATAAGGAGCGTGTGAGATTCGTAAATTGTTATCGCTGCGATGTAAGGCTTCAGGCCAAGGATGCGGTTCGCAAGGCAAAGAGTGAGGCGGGAGAGGAACTTCTCTTTTGCACGAAATGCGCGAAGAGGCAATTTCGTCAAAGAGTAAAACTCATTAAGCGTACTTTGGAGAAGATATGGCCACAGGTTTAAAGATTCCCGTTGGAGTAGACAAGTCAGGCGGAGCCGCAATCGAATCCAGCAGCTCCAAGCAGAATAAAAAGATTTTGCTTTTGGCACTTTCTGAAGGTGGCGACAACAACCCATTTCAAAGACTCGGAATTGGCAATCTAATTTTCAAAATCAAAGACGTGGCAACTCGCGCACAAGTGCAAAGAGAAATCGAAAAAATCATAAGTCAACTTTCTGATCGCATAGTTCTCATTCCCAACGAACCGATCACTTTTAAAGAAGATGTTGAGGGCGAACTCGAAGTTAGCATCAAGTACATCGACATTGAGACAAACAAGGTTGAAGAGTTTACGCCGAGGTTTACGAGGTAAAATATGGCAGAGGCAAAAGAGATACAAATACCGGACTTTGATTTTTCAGGATTCTACTATCCCGAAATCTTCCGGGCGCTCATCCAGTTCAAACGGCAGAATGTGCCGGAGATCACTGACGAGAATGAGCATGAACCTTATATTCAACTTTTAAGTGCTTTCGCTCTCGTCGGACACTTAAATAATGTTCTCTTAGATATTCAGGCAACCGAGTCATTCTTTGCAACGGCAAGGCTTCTTGAATCTGTTCGGTCAGAACTTAGCCTTATTGCTGTGAAACTTAGACAGGCAACGCCGTCTCAAACAGACGAGGTATTGGAGTTTTCAAAAGTCTTTACTGTTCCAACGAACATTGTCCCCTTGAACTCACAGTTCGGAACTGTAGAAACAGAAGAAAGTCCTCAGATCATTTTTGAAACCAACAGTAGCTTTACAATTAGCCCGACTGACAAACCCACGGCAGTCTTCACCTTCACGGCGGGGAAGATAAAGATCCTCTCCAACGTCTTTGATCCTTTGGACAAGGTGACCATCGCTGGTGTTGAATTCCGCTTTGGCGTCGAGTGGATTGCGGGTGGGACAATTCCTGCTACACTTACAAATCTCGTTACCGCCATCAACAATGCAGTTTCTGAAAACATCAAAGACAAAATCTTTGCTATTCACGATGGCGTGAACACCATTTCTCTAATTCCGCTTGCTCAAAATGTAGAGCAGATTGTGGTCACGGCGTCGGACAATCCGAATCCTAATTTTGATGTGAAAAATGCAGGTTTTGGACTGAACCGCGCAGGTGTTGCTTCAACGCCTGGAGTGTTTTTTGATCTTTTTGATGATACCCCGAAGGCCGGAGATATTCTCTACATCTCGCACGCGGACATCATGTGGGACACGGTTGAATTTATCTTAAACACTTCCGCCAGTGGTATAGATGGAGTTTGGGAGTTTTACGACGGCAATCTTGAAGATGCGAAGCCCGATGTAGTCACAAATCTCGGCTCCAACCTTGAGTTTGAACTGACCACTCTACTAGGTGCTCAAGACAGAAGAAACACGGTGGTGCGTGTAGTTCTGTCGTCATCCGGTGCCGCAGAAACCGTGGTGAGTCAGTTTGTCGCGGGAAAAAATATTATTCGCACAAGCGGTTTGCTCGGCCAGGCTGTCGTAAATATTGATGAGCAAGCCTATGTGGTCGGAACCATCTGGAATGAAGTCAGTGATCTAACTGACGAGTCCGGTCTTCTCTCGGAAGACGGAAAGGTCGTCTACTCCCTTCCTCAGAATCAATCGCAAAACTGGCTTAAGACCAGTATCAACGCTGTGAATGGGCATTGGCTAAGATTTCGCGTCTTGAAGGTGACCTCACCAATTAACCCCAACGTCGATGAAATTCGAATCGACTCAGGCAAACAGTTCTTACTTGTACCCATTGTTCAAGGACAGACCGTGGCCGAAGATCCTCTCGGCAGTTCGAACGGCGCTCCGAAGCAAGAGTTCACACTAACATTTAGGCCGCTCATTGAAGGCACCTTAATTGTAGAGGTGAACGAGGGTTCAGGTTTTCAGAAATGGAACCTTGTCGAGAACTTTCTTAACTCCACTTCCGTCTCCAAAGACTACGAACTTGAAATCAAAGGTGATGATACCGCGACCGTTCGTTTCGGTGATGCGAAGAGTGGCAAAATCCCGTCTCCAGGGATCGACAATATCAGAGCGATCTACCGCATCGGTGCCGACATCGACGGAAACGTCGGTGCCAATACGGTCACTGTGAATAAGAGCGCCATTAGCTTTGTGAACCGAGTTTTTAATCCCCGACAGGCCATTGGTTACAATGTGAAAGAGGGCTCTACTCCAGAGGATTTTGCCCGGATCAAGATTGAAGGCCCCGCAACAGTAAGAACGAGAAACCAGGCCATTGTTCGAACGGATTTTGAAGAGCTTGCGACAAAATTCATCGCAAGCACCGGAAGTCGGATTGTAGCTCGTGGGCTTGCTATCGAGGAGACTTTCGGTGTGAAGACCATTGAGCTTGTGGTCGTTGGGCCTGGTGGTGCCCTTCTGACCGAAGCACAAAGGGAAGAGCTGAGAGATTTCTTCAACGGCAACAAGCCAAAGGGAATTAAGCCCACAATTCTGTCGAATCACGAAGTTACGGTTGTGAACTATACCCCTCGGATTATCAACATCGACGCAATTGTCACTGGCGGTAACGCTGAGACTATTAAAAATGCGGTGTCAGCACTCCTAAATCCAGAGGCGACATTCAATGATGGTGTAACCAAACGGTGGGCCTTTGCTTCTGAGATTCCGCGATCCACGATCATTGCAGAGATCACGAACGTGGATCCGATCAATATTAAGAAGGTGATTTTAAATCAACCAGCGACAGACATTCAACTTACCACCAGGGAACTTCCATTGGCGGGCAACATCAACATCGTGGTGATTTAAAATATGGCGAAAATTGATCCTAACTTTCAGCACGATATTTTCACCTTCCTCCACAGGCCGCTTCGCCTTCTCGATGTGGAGCAGGGAGATAACTTTCTTGAGCGGTTTCTGACTGGACCGCAGGCGATGTTTGAGCAGATTTCTGCCAAACGTGAAGAGCTAAAGAATATTAAAAATCCGGCTAAAACCAGAGCCGACCTTTTGGTCTATTTGAAAGATCATGTAGGCTTCACTAAGGAGCTTAACAATATCACTCAGGATTTGACTGAGGCCGACCTTAGAAAACTGATCTCCGTTGGAATTCCCATTTGGAATGAAAAAGGAACTGAGCCTGGATATCAGGATATTGTTCGTATCTTTACTGGAAAATCAGTGCGCGTTTTTAACTGGTTTGATTTTCGGCTTATCGTTGGTGAGAAAGCCTTTGGAGAGGAACAGTTGGGCGAGGACTCCTGGCTCATTTCTGTTCCAGGAGTAGAGGCCAGCCAAGACCCCTCAAACAATGTAGTTTGTCTTTTAACTTTCGAAGGAAATCTCAAAGACAGAAGTCTGACTGGGAATCATGCGACATCAAGTGGACCGATTGGTTTCTTTCAAACCCCACCGACAGGATTTCCACAAGGCAGTCACAAATACGCAAAGCTCCAAGGTGGAGTGATCTCTTTTCCAAATACGTCGAAATATAATCTGAGTGGCGATTTCACTATTGAGCTATTTTTACGAATAGACACTTCACAAGTTTCAAAAACCGTTTTTTACAAGAAGGATTTCTCCGGCAAAGGAGTTGAAATCACAATCAATCCCGCTGCAAACTCCATCTCCTTCCAACTCAATGATGGAGTGAATATAGTCAGCGATACTCTTATCCCAATTGCCGACATTGACGACGGGCAAGTCCGGCATCTTGCCCTCGTCATAGATCGAAGTGCAGGCGCAAGGCTCTACTATGGAGGTGCAGAATCAACTCCTCTTGTTCCACTTAGTTCCCTTGGAGACCTAACAAATAGTAGTCAAATTGTAATTGGTGGTTCTGGTGTCATTGTGAACAACCTGCTTGCAGATATCGATAACTTAAGAGTTTCTTTAAATGACGTTTACCTAGTAAGCCAGCCAACTCTCACTGTTCCAATCACAGGTTTTATTGAATACATCGAAGAACGGCTTGATGAATTCTACTCTGACGTTCGCATTGTCGATGAAGGGGATTTGAATAAGATTCTCATGCTTCGAATCCTGAACTTGATGCGGCCAAGCTCTGAAAGAGTAAATGCCATCTTCATTAGTTTCTTTGAGGATTTTAGTAGTGGAAGTGGGCGTTTCGTCACTCTCGTCGGAAGCTCCCTAGTCAATGTGGATAAGCAGCTGGAAGTCGCTCCGAACTCCATAGTTGTGACTGACGTTCTGGGAGACGAGGATTTTAAAGACATCGTTCTTCAGGTAAAGGCCAATGACACTCTTACCGTCGGCGGAGTTTTTTCAGTTCTATTTTTCGTTCAAGACCTGAACAACTTTTACGAATACCGGGTCGACACAATTAACCGTCAGCTTTCTCTTCATAAGACTGTGGGCGGAGTTTCTATTCAAATCGCAGCCCCGGTCCCCGTGGATATAGTCCCAGAGGCTTCCTATATATTTACGATTCAAACGAGTTTTGACTCTATGTCTAACGACACGTTGCTCCAGACCTATTTTGATAGCAATCGGATCCATTCACTAAGGGATGCAAGTTTTGAAAAGGGCAAGTTCGGGTTTAAGACCACAGCTCTTACGACCATGCAGACTGGAGAAATCGAGATGCTTGAGCTTCCCATTGACGTAAGGCATGTGCTGCCAGGCTTTAATTTATGAGTTTTGGGGTGAGTTTAAATATTTAAGGTGATACAATGTATCACATAAACTGTTAGGAAAGCAAAAGAATGGCCACAGGTAATCGAAAAGTCGACATATACCTTAAAAAGTTCCTGACCCAGCAGCAGATCACCGAAAACTTTTTTGATTTTCTCGAAAAGAAGATCCATGACGTCTTTACAAAGCTCTTCCCGGTTAATGGTGTTTTTGAGCCGAACATTCTTGTTTCAAATATCCTTTCGGCTTCCACGCCCGACACGTTTGATATTTCGTCTCCACTGCGGGGGACCGATGGTGCTCAAGGAAATTACCTTATTCTTGATCCCATCGATGCGAATCTTATCGCCTTTGAGAATGCACTCTCGATTCCATACTACGTCGGACTTCGCTTCAACTATCTTCCCCGCGAAACAGAAATCAACGTCCGCACGGGCGAGATAAAGTACACATTCAAAGAAGAATCGATTGGAGAGGTTGCCGATCCAAACTCTGTTGTTGATGATGGTGATGAAACTCTGACTCTTATCGTTGATAGCGTTTGTGAACCTGGCGTTAGTCACGCAGGTAGAAAAGCCGTTGTCTGGCTTAAGCGCGCTCAAAATCAAGCTCAATCTTTTGAAGAGCTGACTGTGATTTGGGATGGAGTAAATAACAAAATCGAGACACTCACGGCTCTCGGTCAAACCCTCGGCAATATCTCAACGGATCCTTCGGATTATCAGGTGTTCCTGAAAGGACCGACAATCAGGCGAAACACTGATCTGCGCCTCGACAACAACATTCTATTTCTTGGCATTGTCACTGGTGCAGGTTCTGGCAACACCCCCAGTTCTTTTGATGAAACCGATGTCAACAATCATGCAGTGAGTTTCCCAAGTCTCGTTTCTCTCTTTTTCGAGGAGCACAGCTCCGTTGACGGCACTCACACTTTGATAACGCCAGAGAGAATTGCCACAAAGCAAATCGTGCCTGGAGTTCAGCTTGATACCCAGGTCAATGCGAGTGATGAAGATTCGCCGGATGTGCCTGTTTCCCATACGCTGTTTCAGTCTTCTGGTGGATCTGGCATCCAAGGAATCAAGTGGAGACTTCGAAATGCAATGGGAAATCCTATTGCATTTATAGATGCTCACGGAAACGCATATTTTCAAAGCATTGCAGCCGTCAGTTCAATTTTCCAATCTACGATTGTTGTAGAAGGCGATCAAAATATTAAGGGAAGCTCCACCCTTGGTGACGACATCAACGTCGACGTGGTCACGTTCAATGCGAAACTTCAATCGCTGACCGACATGATCTTCTTGATCGATAGCGACAACAACGGAACTGGTCATGGCTATCAGTTCTATAACAACTCTGTAGCGCCCTTAAATGAAATCTTCCGAATCCTGGAATCGGGAAACCTCTGGTTGTTTGGAAATATCCTCGCTAAAAATCCTATCTTTAATATTGATCTCGATACCGACAATCTTGTTACGGGAGAAACCTTCAGGGTCAGCAAGAATGGTGGACTACAAACCCTCTTTGAGCTTCTTGAGAATGGAAATTTAAATCTCTTCGGCACAAATATCTCTTTGCCCGCAAGCCTACTTTCAATCGATCTTGACACCGACAACAACGATCCTGGCGAGTCATTCAAGATCACAAGACACGGCGGACAGATTCTTACAGAAGTGAACGAGTTCGGCGATCACAGGGCCGCCCGTGATCAGCTGACAGCTCTTGGCTCAGTTTATAAGAAGGCGGACACCACACCCATCGTCGTGAATTCCAGTCTCAACGAAGCTTACGATGAAACTCTATCGAGAAAGCTCTTAAAGGTACGACCTAACAATCCCAACAATTTTGCTGTCATCATTGATCCGGCACAAATTCTAGCCGCTGACTCCAGCAAATTTGCACTGACAAATAATGGGGAAGTTGTCGTTTATGCTGGAGGTACAGCGAACTTTGCAATGGGTGTCGTCACTGGCGGGGGAGCAAACTTCACCCCCTATACACCATCCGCTCCCAATCGCTTTTTCAAATACGGTCTTGCACTTGATGATAACAATGAATTGGTCGTTATCTTACCGACAAATGACGGTGCGACTGAGGGAGCGGCCACTGATCCAGATCTTGGGGACAATTTACCGATTGGTATTTTGGTTGTTCAAGATAATGGCGCAGGCGGAGCCGGAACCATTCTCGCTATTTCTGAATCGAACATCGTAAGGTTCGGAGCTAAAGGCGGAGGATCAGCAACTCCAGTTGTGAGTGGCGGAGGCGGAGCACCGATTGAGCCTGAAGACGGTTTTGAGGCAGCCGTCACCGATGACCTCACAACACCGCCCGCTGATCCTACATCGAAGGTCAATGATCCTCTCACGAATGCAAACCACGACACGGATGGAGCCTATCGCCTTCAGTGTGACAAATCCAAGACAGCCTCCGTTACAATCATCAACCAAGTCAATGAAGTTCAGCGCCTGATATTCAGTGCGGTTCCGACCGGGGGATTTTACCGTCTAAGTCATGACGGGAATGAAACAACCAATATTCCTGCGGGCACCAATGCAGCAGGGTTAATTGGGTTTCTTGAGGCATTATCATCAATTGATTCTTCATCTTTGAACATTGTCGGAAGTGAAACCGCTGGTTTTGATATTACCTTTGGAACTACAGAAGGCGGCATCAATCAGCCCCAATTAGTCGTTTCTCTCAATACTCTAGTCAGAACGGTCCCTGATCCATTCAACAACAATGAACTCCTTCGCTGTGACTTTACGGGTGTCGGCGTTCTTCTTGAGGCTTTGATTTCAAAAGGCGATGAGCGATTTTTCTTCTTAGGCGGCGGCAATATCACTGCGAATCCCGGAAAACTCACCACCACATCAGGCTCTTCGGGCGGTACTCGGATTCAAGCGTTCACTGCAGGCCCTGATGGAAATATCAACCCTCGCGTTGGCACTATCAGATTTAAATGGATTCCAAATGCTCCTGGCGGATTTCAGGTGTTGTTCGAGGCGAGAGAACCTGCTGCAGAAAATGCTCTGACATTACAACGCCAACCTTCCGGGGCACTCACTTATCAAGCATTCGACAGCGTTGGTTTTACAAATATCAATTCGAACTTCGGTATTCCAAGCGTTACCCCTGGAGTTGAATGCGAGGTGGAGTTCAGTTACGACTTTGTCTCAGGCGCTCAAAGACTTTTTGTCAATGGTGTGCAGGTCGGATCCACTCACACGGGCACTATCTCTCGAAGTGCCAGCTATACGGTAAGTGCGAACTTTGTTCTTGGCTCTGATGGGAACGGGAACTTTTCTGGCAACTTCCAGTTTGATGACTTGCAAATCTTTAAGACCATACAGCACACCGCTAACTTTACAGGTGAAATTCCACGGGTTCTTTCTACAGTTGATGAAACTTTCAGAGACACTTTTGTTAACGCCTCTACGAATGCTGACTTTGCTGCTGGCGCTCCCGCGAGAGTCTTAACTGGCGGTGCGACGATCTCATCAAACCGCCTTAATGTTCCTGGAGGCGGTGGCCGCGCTCAGTACGCCAACTTCGGTCAAGGGCTCAATGATGATATCGGAACCATTCGATTCAAGTGGATTCCTGATTTCAGCGGTTTTCCTGTAACTAACAAATCATGGTTTGGAGCCAAGGATACAGGAAACCAATCTGAAATTACGCTGAGACTATTGGCGACGACTGGTATTGTTCAAGTAACCTCGGTTGACTCCAGCAACAATATTTTCAACACGAACTTCGGTAACTTCCCGACAATAGTGAATGGCCAGACCTATGAAATCGAATTCGATTATGACTACGTCACAAATGTCCAACGCTTTTTCGTCAATGGACTTTTAATCGGATCAGCCGCCGTTAATCTTACGAGCGATCAAAACTTCCTATTCTTCAACAGCACAATGTCACTTGGGTCTAAGCACGATGCTACCGAGTCGATGTCTGGATCTTACGATGACCTTCAGCTCTTTAGAACTGTAAAACATACAGCAAATTTTCCCGCCGAGGTTCCAAGAGTGCCGGGTCAAGATGTGGTTACACCAAGTATATCTACTCTCACAGACGGAGTGCCTGGCGATCACAAGATCACTCCCAGCGGTGTTCCTTCATTCACTCTTCAGGTTGGAGACATCGTTTATTGGCCAGGCGTAGTTAGGACCGTCAATCAAACTGTACAAAACGGCGGAGACGATCTTAACAATACGACACAAAGAGGGATCGCTGGCGACTTCAATTTTACAGGGCAAAAGATCAACAAGATTGTCATCAAAGGATTCCGCGACGGAAACCCTGTCGGCAATGTTGTCGTAAAATTGGTGCATTCAATAAGCGGTCTTCCTTCGACCAACCCTCTCGACGTCATTGCGTCCATGACAATTCCTGCAAGTTCATTTGGGCTTGGAGTCACGGCTTTTAGTCTGAATGTTCAAAACCAGTCGCTTTCCGGTCTTAAATTTCTCGTGTTCGAAGCTGACACAACTTACATTTCCGGTTTTGTTTCAGGAAATGTGATCCGAATTCTTCGAGACAGTTCAGGCTCTGGCCAGGCTAGATACATTTACGACGGTTCAGTGTGGTCATTAGCTGATAGCACAAGCGTTCTCTTCTATGAACTGTTTGAGCAAGTTACCGCACCAGAATTTCGACGGATCACAATTATTCAAGGCCCTACCGATTACGTTATTGATACGCCCTTCTCGCAAGTCTTCACGGTTGCTCCGATCATGTTCTCTCAAGCCGTGTGGACTAAGGATCTTGTCAATCTAGGCGATCCGACGGGCCTCCTCGATAATCTACCATTCTCAAAAATCTTTGGTCCAAGAGATCTGCTGGAAGCGGTTGTGCGCTATGAGGATAGCCTCGCCGCAAACGATATGTTCCCTGATCTGGATCAGGCATCGCGGATTGCGGTCGCCGGGTCAAGTTCAGGACTTGTGACGGATCTGAATCAACCCCTCTCTTCAACATTTTCACAAGCTGTGGAGCGACCTGTAGCTTCGGGCACTCTGCCGAAAGTCGTCTTTCCCACTTCTACAAACAACGAGCGATGCTTTTTTGTATTCTTCTGTAGTCCAACGAGCGACGTTGTCACTACTGCCGCAAATCTTTTGAATTACAAAGCAAGTATCTATGAACTCGAAGGGTTCAATAATGGCGGATACATCGACTCAGGGTTCATCATTAGCGACAGTTCAAATGCCAATGGTATCTTAGGAATTTCGACCGTCTTTGACGTCCCACTTAGTTTAAACGTCAGCGAAGTTGAATTAGGGTTCTCATTCGTTCCCAACTTGAATCTTGGGAAGCCTAACGGAGACCTTACCGTAATTGTCGAAGGTCTTGAGATACCGCGATATTACGCTGGGCTTGATCCTGCCAAAACGCTCTTTTACAGAGAAGTGGGAACGAACAGAATTCGATTTTCTGAAGACCTCACAACCTCTGTGGTCAGTATTCACGCTTTGAGACGCCAGGGAACTCTAGACACGAAAGATCAAAACGCCTTACGAATTGCTGCATTTGCTGACGTGATTGTCGGATCAGCACTCGACGTTGCTAACGGCAAAGCTGATTTTAGTTCGATCCAGCAAGCTCATGACTTCCTATCAACTCCTGGAAAGATTTTTCTTCTCGCAACGACAGTTGTCGGAGCAGTGGTTTGGACGAAGAGTCAGCTTTTTCTTGAAGGCAAAGGAAATGGCTCAGTCCTAAATGGAGCCCTCACGATCAATGGCAATGCGAACCTCTTCAAGAATCTAAAAGTGACGGGCAACGTAATTTTCAACGGGAATAAAAATCGGGCCACTGACAATTGGATCACTGCTGCGTCAACGGTCACGAACAATGGAACGGATAATCAGTATTCGTTCACGGACGACTAAGAGGTAATGGATGAGAGAAATCTATGATCTAGGAAAGGGACGCTCTGTAAGGCAAAAGACAGTTTCTGTCGACAACGTCATTCCTGATAAAAGCATTCAAGAGCGTCATCTAAGTGATGAACTACTCCAATTTGTTGCAGCCGCAGGAAAGTCCATTAAGTTTGATGGGATCTTGGGCTCTGTTGCTGATGTGGCCTCTGGTGCTGCGGATTTTAGTAATCCACAAGTCGCACACGATACCTTGCCTGAAGGATCGTCTATTCTGGTTTTGCGAAATACTTTTACAGGACCCGCTGGTGGTTCCGAAGTATTTCTCAATAAAACTGAGGTTTCGAACTCAGACGCCGGTCTTGACGGAAATAGTAATCTCTTCGGGACGCTCTTTCCCTCTCATGCAAACCAAATTCGCATTTTAAACTCGATAGACGTTGAGATTCGAAATAATGGAATTGTCAGCACCACCGCTCAAACGCTTTTAACTCTCTGGGAAACATCAGCCAACCTTCCTACAGTAAAACTTGCTGATTCAAACTCATTTTTGCCAGCACAGCTTCCTGTGGCAACAGGGATAAGACACACCTTCACTTTTCCACCCACGATTTTATATCCAAATCGAACTTATGCATTTGCTTTTGACTTCGTTTTAAATTTTGGAGGCGGCAATGTCATCGTCGGAAGAAGAACACCAGCAACTCTTATCCCTGGCATTGGAACTGTAAACAGCGTCAACAATGGATTCTCTTGGACCTCTGGAGGGAATTTAGAATTCACAAACTACAATCTCAATACTTCGACTGTCGGAGGCTATGTCTTCACAAAGAGATTCAATTGGGTCGGCCTTGGATTTGATTCTAAATTTAATACGGCGATCACATTAGGTGGAAATCGATCACGACTCGAAAACCTCCGGTATGGCGGGCAGGTCTATATTGTCGGCAACCAAAACTTCTTAACCGGATGGCATGCGAGCGGCTTAAGCCCAATTGATCAGGGAATTGATACTGCTGCCATTGTCGCGGAGGAAAGCTAATATGTTCACGACAGTAGGCACACGCCCAGACAATTTCACTCTTGAAATAGTAAACGGCATCATCCGTCAGAAGTCTCGACCTGCCGCTGGACAAACGGGATTGCAAATCGGCCAGGTAGGAAGTCGTTTTGTCGGCGGTCAATCTACAAATGCGACTTCCTTCATTGATGTCCCAAACTCAGCGATAGATTTGGTTACTCGTGGTGGGATTATCAATGCAGGATTCTTAGGATCACCGAATAGCTTTGCTTACGTTCAAGCAAATATGTCTTCGGTTTCTGCAATGACATGGGGGCTGGGTCTCAGATATGAAACGGACGTTCCTTCTCTATCAGAATACAACCTAACCCAGATCGGATCTGGAACTATTCAGATGCGTCTTGGTACTCCCGGCTTGTTCATTAAGAAAACAGTTCCAGCTGGCTCGCACACTTTCACTCTCATGTTCAGAGGGCCTGGAGCCGGAGGCGGGATAAGTCTTGAGGCTTGCACATTCATTGTTTGGGAGGAGTTCTAAAATGGATATGCCATTTATCAAACAGAAGATAATCCCGTTTCCCCTATCGCTTACTGATTTAGACAAGGAGCTTGCAACAAATTTCAGTAGGCTGGTTGCCTTCAATCATGGTTCAGGCGCTGAGTCACTTCCACTCTATTGGTGCTGGATCAAATCGGACAATGAAGGAGAGATCAGGTTTTGTTTCAGGGACGAACTGTCTTCCGAAGAGGATACTTTGTTTGAATCAATCTGGAGTTCAATAGACCAAGAAGATCAGCAAGAAAAAATTGATCTCGCAACAGCCAGACCTCTTGCAATCGAGAATGCAAAATCGGCGGCAGCTAACTCAGTTTGGGATCAGCTAACTACAGAACAAAGAAAGATCGTTATTGGAGCGCCACTATCGGAAGCAGACATCGATCAATTGGTTGAAGACTTTGGAAACACTTAAGGAAAGATATTTATGGGAGTAAAGACCAATTTAGTTGATCCAACAGTTGCAACAAATCTCGCCACCCTTACGGGGAATTTCTCTGCTCTTCTTGGAGTATTGGGAGAACAGGTTGCCGACTATAAATATCAATCGGCATCACAAGTTCTCATGCCTGGATCGAAGATCGCTATCGGAACAAGTGGATTAATCGCTGACGCCACGATTTATCAATCGGGAGATCTCGTTTTCGATTTTGCAAACGGCACGGGTTCAAATGGGCTCGATACAGGAGCAGAAGCCCCAAACCAATGGTACGCCCTATATGCAGTGCCGGGGGTCGGAACCGCTTACATTTTGAAGGCGACTACACGCGATCCAATCACTCAGCCTGGCCCGGCTGGATTCACTAAATGGCGATATCTAGGAGTCTTTAAGAACGGAGCAGATTTATCTTCCGGGCAGAATGACATTGCTCGATTTGGGAAAGTGGGACCAATCTTAAATTTCTGGAACCCAACGAACGGTAATATGACAGGGATCCGGTATGATGGATCATCGGGACCAGTCACCTCATTTGGCTCAACGATCAATCCAGTATATGGAATGAGCGGCGGTTCAGGTCGAAATCTACCTTTTAACGGAGCCAGATATGGGTGGACGCTTACGCATGCACCATCAGGCGGAAGTTCTGTTCTCGCGGCTGGCACAGCCAGGTTCTATGACGGTAGCTTTGCCACCACAGGAACTGTGACGTTTGGAACCGGAAATGCCGGTGCCGCTGCGAACGCCGGATATGGAGAGGTGTGGTGCGATTCGACAACCGTCACAGCGATTGCGAGCAACTCGACTATCACACTCTCGTCAGGACAAATGAACTGGTCTTTAAACCTCAATACGGTTTTCGACCCCATTCTTATGGCGAAGGTAAGGTGACAATGCCGAAACTACCGAAATCTGATTTCAAAAGTTTAAAATTTGATGCTGTGGTGGGTTCGCCCGCGCAAGTATCTGCAGGACTAGCGACGCACTCCGATCTTCAAGTGGCGCATGATTCATTGTCCAACGGACAATCTATGTTGATATTGGCAAATACGTTCACGCCTGCCCAAGTGATCTCGTTCAATATTGCCCAGAAACTCCGGCCACAAACTGGATCCAATGTACTATTTAATAACCAGGGAGAGCGTCGGGGAGATATTTTTACGACTCCGACATTTCCAACAACCATGACTCATCTCCAGCTGAATGTGGGTCGTAATAGTGGAACGATAACAGGAACTCCAGGTATCGTCGTCGATCTCTGGAATACATCTGGAGGAATTCCTGTCGGCGGCATTGGAGGCTTTATTGCTTCAGCCAATGCAGTTCTTTTCAGCGCACTTCCTAATCCCCTGAACTACAATACATTTACGAACTTCAATCTCCCTTCACCTTTTGTTCTCACTCCATCTACGACTTACGCTTTCTCTACCAAGCAAAATGTGTTCGATACTGGCGGCGCTCAAATGACATTCTTCACAGCTCGCCCAATCCAGACACAAGGATACTTATTCGACGATGTCGAAGGTGCTGGCTTTTTCGCAACGACCTTTGATGAGTGGGCAGCTTTTAAAATTGTCGGCACTACTACTGGCGTGAATATTTCCAAAAGACTTCGAATCGAAGGATCCGGTTATGCCTCACAAATTGAAGGTATCCTGAACTTTCAAGCAGGTTCAGAGCGATCTATCGTTCGAGGACTACGCTTCAACAGAAAACTCACTTTCAACGCAAATCAAATTCAACTTGCGGATTGTTGGATAGCGCCCTCTCAAGTCATTGAGGATAACGGCATAGACAACAACATTCGGATCGTGACGGAGGCTTAATGGGAATTTTCGATTCTGCACTTCTCAAAGAGATAAATTCAACCTTCTTGAAAAAGAGAACTACCGTCATCGGAACCTCAAGTATTTCTGTAGGAGGGGGCACCAGCATTTTACTCAGCCAGGGGCTTGGAACACAAACGACCACTGGAGCGTTACTATCACCCGTTCAATTCATTGATTTTGCCGGAGAGAATGGACGGCCTGTCTTTGTGGGTTTGGTTGTGGATAAGGCCGACACACAATTGAGAGGTATTGGAGGGGATGCAAACTCTACGGGCCAGGGATTTTACGAACTTCGCCTTACTAAAGGCACGAACGGCAGCACACCAACGAACGATCTCACGAGCGCAACCTGGCAACCGGGGACACAAACAGGTCCGTTCGGTCGTAACATGCTCCCGCCAAGCTCCCTTTGGACTATCGATTATGAGGACGGCGATTTGACAGGTCGTAGGCAGTACGGGTTCCGCATCAACGGCGGGGCAAGCGGCCTTACACTAAGAATCGAAAAAGTGAGAATTATGGCCTTTTCAATTTTCTAAGGGAGGGAATATGTGGGCAAAGCGTTTTGATAACGTGAATCTGAAGTTTGAAACAATGTCGGAGCTTCATGCGCAACTCAAGGCAGCTTACGGAGAAAATTTCCTGGAGGTCTTTGACTATATTCCTCCTGCCTATGCCACAGAAGATGCCCCTTACTGCGAGTTTCGCTTTGAAACCGAACCGGGAGACTTAGCTCCTGCTGAAGATTTATTGGAGCAGTTCAAAGCAGACACATGAAAGAGTTTTTCGTCTCTTTTTCCTATTGGATTGCACCTGCTGCCACGGCTCTCGCGCTGTGGTTCTTAGTTCGCTTTGTAAATCGTCACGACCAATTCAAGGATTCTGTAAATGAAAAGCTCGATGAACATGCGAAGGACGTAAAGACATCGGCTGAGAAAATGGAAACTACAGCATCAGAAATTAAGAAGGATTCTCTCGAAATAAAAAAGGCAATGGTTGGGTTTGAAGGAAAAGTGAACCACGAGCTTTTTCAAATCCATAAAAAGGCCATTCAAATCGAGGGCGCATTTGAGCAGGTCAACAGCAAAGCCGAACAGTTAAAAACCCAGTTCGATGAAACTGCCTCCCAAGTAAAGAATCTCTGCACTCATGTCTCTGAAGTGCAGAAAACCGTTGAGGCCCATCACAATAGCCTAAGCCTCGGAGCGAAAGCCATGCATCAACACCGCGAAGAGATCCTGAACATGAAATCTGAGATCAAACGGATAAGCGAAAATTTGGTCATTATTTCGGAAAAGAAACAAGGATCAAAGGGAGGCTCCGGCAGTGAGTCCACTTAAGACCAATGGCTTGACGCACAAATCAACTGAATGGAGCCCAGATCAAAATTAAATGTTTTATTTTGTATGCCGAAACGTGATACAATGTAACACGATAAAAGGAGATCGAGATGGAAATTATCAAGCAGATTCTTGAAAAATGGGATTTGATTGCCCTCTTCCTGGCTGTCAACGTGGCGCTTGGTGGGCTCGCCCAGCTCTTCCGTTGGGTCTCAACAAAAACAAAAGCCACTTGGGATGATGAGCTGGCTCAGAAACTGGGATCAGCTTCTGATTTCGTTGCCAAAATTATTGATTGGCTCCAAGGGAACGCTCAACACAAAACAAATGAGTCTCCGAAACCAACCGAAACACCCCCGAAATAAATGGCTTGGCTTAAATCGGTTTTCGACATCGTTTACAGGTTCTTTAAGGACAATATTCCAACCATTGCCCTTGCTGTTTATCACCATTTGAAGGGCGTCATTCAGAAGAAAGAGAATGAAAATCGGGCGCTCAAGACAGAACTGAAAACTGAAGCTGAGAAGAAGGAGCTATATGAGAAAAATAAGAATACTTCCGATGCTGATGTTGTTGACGAGTTTATCAACAAAAGCGGCGGAGACTCCTAAATCGTATTTTCAGCTTAAGCCGGGAGAGGCATCTCAAGTCGAAGCCTGGTGCTTCAATGCCAAGAAGATGTCTGATTTAAGAAAAGGCGTTGAGCAGTGCGAGGCCGACCGCATCGATCTCAAAAACCAAAAGGAACTCAACACGACACTCTTGGATTCAAAGGTTCAGCACAAAGCCATTTGGCAAGAATGGTGGGTGAAGGTGCCCGCAGGAGTTCTTATCGGTTCGGCGTTAGGAGCTGTGGCTGGAGAGCAGTCGAAGTCCTACGTCATCGCCGGACTGGTTGGGGGCCTCGTAGGAAGTGCAACGGTTGTTGTGCTGGATATGGATTTCTAGATGGAACTAAGCGTTAACGATCAGGTGAAGGTTACGGCTCCGATTCTCAACAAGAACAAAGAAGTTGTGAATTTAAATCAGGAGCCTGGGGTAATCAAAAAGATCGATGGAGAATTTGTCTATGTGAGCACTCAGCACGGGACTCACTACCTCTCTCTTTCCCAGATCGAAAAGAGCTTTGACTGATTTTCATTATGTGATACAATGTATCACTAAATAAGGAGATCGCATTGGAAACTTCGAAGGAAAAATTCGACCGCACGATGGATGAAGTGAAAGCAGCAAAGATGGATGGCGTTCCAACTGAATCCGAGGTCGACGAAGTTGAAAAAGAGGTCAAGAACCTCTCAGAAGAGCGGCCCCACAAATCCCATCTTACCAATGACGAAAAGAATCTCTTAAGTCATCTAGTCAAAAGTTTTTCTGAGAACAAGATCACCGATCCGGTTCTCCTGCAGCTCATGAAAATGCGCGAGTCTTCAAGACAAAGCTACATTGAAAAGCAGCGGTCTATGAAGGCTATCTACGTCGGGATTATGAAGGAGTTGAACGATCTCTCCCAAGAAACAATCAAACTCCAAGGCGCACTTGAAAACACCGAAAAACAAATCATTGAATTTTTGATGGCACAGAAATCAAACGGAGCACACCCTCCGTCTTAAGATCACAAGGAGAAAAACCATGTCGAGCAAAGCACCCTTTTCAAAATCTGGAAAAATTATCGGTGGCGGTGCCGATAAAAAAATTGTTCTGGGTTTCAAGCCTCGCAAGGTTGAAATCCACAACGTCACCGACCGAATTTCAGCAGTCAAATTGGACACTATGCCAGCCAATGATGCACTCGTGAGAGCTGCAAATGGCGACGGCACGGTGAACCCGTATGTCGAACTGGATAGTGAAGGCTTTACCGTAAAGGCGGCGTTGGCTGTGAACGGCAAGGAGCTTCACTACTACGCCGAAGAGTCCCTCAACGAATAAGGAGATTTCTCTATGGGAAAACCAAAAATTGGCTCACGCGATGGCGTGGGCTTAACCGAAGGTCATTCAAACAGTAACCAAGCATCCGATAAGGAATTGTTCGAGGCCGTTCGAACAGAGCTTGATGCCATCAAAGCTGGGCTTGAGGTAACAGAACCTGACGCCACTGACTTGCCGACCGCTCTCACGCTTCTTAATGACATCAAAGCCAAACTCAATGCTGTGGCCGCATTGGTTGCCGAATTTGAAAAGTAAATGGGATGGAAGATTCTTAGTGGCAAATGCCAAGGCATTCTTAAGAGTCTTCCGAATTCATCCATTGATTGTTGTATAACTTCTCCTCCCTATTGGGGCCTCCGCGACTACAAGGCGGAAGATCAGCTTGGTTTAGAGTCCACTCCAGAAGAGTACGTTCAAAATTTATCCGTCATTTTTGAGGAAATTCGGAGGATCCTAAAGCCTAAAGGAACTCTTTGGCTGAATCTTGGCGACACATACTATGGTGGTGGCAATAACCGTGGAAATACCAAAGAAGTTAGTCGAAAGCAGAAATCCAATCGCGGAGCTGGATCCGTTTCTGGAATAGGATTCAAAGGAGCGTTGAAGTTTCATTCCATTCTAAAACCCAAGGACCTTGTCGGTATTCCCTGGCGTGTCGCCTTCGCCCTGCAAGCGCAAGGTTGGTATTTGAGGCAAGACATTATCTGGTCCAAGTCCAATGCGATGCCCGAATCAGTACAGGATCGCTGCACGAAGGCGCACGAATATCTTTTTCTTCTAAGCAAATCGCCCAGATATTATTTTGACAACGACGCCATCAAAGAGCCCGTCGCCGAGTCTACGGTTCAACGACTTTCACAAGATATTGAACATCAAGAAGGCAGCTCAAGAGTGCCGGGGAAAACCAATGGCCCCATGAAAGCGGTTTTTGGTGGTCGAAATAAGCATTCAGGCTATGGAACACGCCTTCATTCTGGACGAGAAGATGATGGCAGTTACTTAGAAGATGGGCGAAATAAAAGATCCGTATGGACCGTCAGCACAGCTTGTTCAAGCGACGCTCATTTTGCTGTCTTCCCTGAAAAGCTTATCGAACCTTGCATCCTTGCGGGATGTCCAAGTGGCGGCACCATACTTGATCCCTTTTGTGGATCCGGCACCACCGGAGTCGTTTCCCTAAAGCACAATCGTAGTTTCGTTGGAGTCGAACTTAATCCTGAATACGTCGAGCTTGCACGGTCAAAAATCATTTCT
This sequence comes from Bdellovibrionales bacterium, assembly GCA_050249195.1. Taxonomy (GTDB): domain Bacteria; phylum Bdellovibrionota; class Bdellovibrionia; order Bdellovibrionales; family UBA1609; genus JALHOQ01. The sequence goes on along the minus strand of JBFWQY010000013.1, from coordinate 68,436 downwards.
GATGCACCACTTTTTAATCACTTTTCAGAAGAGCCAGAGTCGGCCTTCACTGGAGTAGATCTATGATTTTCAAAATAGGTTCACGAAGTGAAGACGTTCAAAAGATCCAACAGACATTAAAGCAGTTGGGACATCCCATCGGTAAAGTAGATGGCATTTTTGGTAACAATACAAAATTGGCGGTCGTTGAATTTCAAATCAGAAACAAGATCAACGCCGACGGAGTAGTCGGTCCTGTCACTTGGGAAAAACTTTTTCCCAATACGAATCCGCACATTCCTGAACTGGTTGTTCCTCGGTCACGAGATGAACTCTACAAACTGTTCGGAGATCCTCTTGAAAGTGGATATTGGAAGGCTTATGGCGGCTTCTGCGAAACCCCACCGGAACTTAACCACGTCTTTACCTACCAGAAGGACGAAAAGCATGGTTTCTGGTGCAATAAACTTTTGATTCAGTTTTTCCAGAATATCTATCAGGCCATTGTTCATGCCGACTTGTCAGACAAACTCTACTCATTTGATGGGTGTTATAATCTTCGCTACACGAGGGGAGCAAAAAAGCTCTCTATGCACTCGTGGGGAATTGCAGTTGATCATAACGCTAAAACAAATCCTCTTGGTGCGGATGGAGACATGAATTCTGAGATCGTCGAGATTTTTGAATCAGAAGGCTTTTATTGGGGCGGGAATTTTAAGAGAAAAGATCCGATGCATTTTGAGTTTACGGAAAATGGTTTGTAGAAATCTTAACTAGCAGTAAACGAAACTTAAATTGAAATTAATTAGAATTTGAGCATACTGTGACGGACAGTTCTCAGCCCATCGTGCTCTGACAAAAGTATAAAGTTGTTCCAACCTCTTAAGTCTCAATTTTTTACGCAATATAGTCGCTAAGATCGAAAACGATCTGAAGTATTGGACTTTCACAAAGACTGACTATAGTAACGATGCCCAGAAGAGTTGAGTTGATCTTTTTCTTAGCGGCTTCTTCCTGTTCTTTCTTTTTCTCGCCGTGAACCACTCGTGACTCTTCCAGGTATTTCGTGAAACACGCCGTGAGCAGGTCGTTCCATGAAATCCCATCGATTTTCATAAAAGATTTAACCTCGTCGACGACCGAGGTCTCCATTTTGACCTGAAGGCTCGTGTACGCGTCTTTAGAACGAGGCGGTAAGTGTTTGCGGATTGACATGCCATTTCCTTTCTTTGCTAAATAAGTTAATAATTTCCCTTTTAAAGCCTTGCCTTCCAGCAAAACATATAATAGCTATTCAGATACTGGATTTGCCCTAACCGCCCGCATCAAGCCATAAATTCAATGAAGTAACTGGATTTAATCGGCTAAACAAAAAATATTTAAGTATAAATAGTCAACAAATTCCTGTTTAGCTACTCAAGACTGGTGTCTGCGTTGCAAGTTTCCTTTGTCGCAGCATCTAATCTGAAGCCATTTAGTTGCCATTTTGATTAGACTGCAGGTTTTTAGGCAACCTGCCAGTGTCTTGGCCTACGCGCCCCGTCTTAATTTGTTATTAAAAAACGACGGCAAAAGGTGGTGACACTACTTTTACAGGTATGTTTGCCTCATACATCGAAATGATGAAGATGAAAGATAAACAAAAAACTGTCTGCAAATACTGCGAAAATGAGGGGTTAATTTGGGTTAAAAACGAAGCGGAAGGAACAAGTTCAATGTATCGATGTCCTTTCTGCCGTGCCGGAAAAAACCATCCGATGAAAGAGATCCCGCTGCCACCACAGCCTGTATGCTCGTGCCCAAGTCACACTCGTAAGAATTATTAAGGTTTTAAACTAAAACCTAGCGAGTTCTGCCCTCTTGCTTTTGATCCGAGATTCTACTGAATCTCCTTACTCCTCTTTCGGGACGACTCGTGACTTGATTTTTGCTGCAAAAACTCTTCGCACACGGTCGTCGTCGTCTTCATCAAAAATATCACCTACAATTTCTTCGAGAATATCTTCCAAAGTTACAATTCCAAGTCTCTCGCCCGATGGCAGTGCGACGATTGCCATGTGGTATCTTTTATCTTGGAGTAAACGCATAACCCCCAAGGCCGAATCCGTTGGCTGTACGGTCAGAGCGGGACGAATAATACTTTGCCAATTAACTTCACCGGATTCTTTGAGCGCAATAAATTCTTTCGTGTGCAATACCCCTGCTACTTGACCGTCATCTTTTACTGGCAGCCGTGTATGCCCCGAACTTACAACAGCCTGTGTGACTTCATCTATTGTAGCTGATTTTTTAATTGAAATGACCTGCGGCCAAGGCAGAAGAATGTCCCTGGTATTTTTCTTCTCAATACCCGCCATGTTAAGCATGAATTTTTGATGTACGGGCGAGAAGCTATCAATTTCGATTGGTGCATTTTCTGAAGGTGGAGCCATCTTCGATTTGCGAAAAAAGACTTTCAATATCTTTTTAGTAGACCACTCTAGGGTGGTGATCACTGGCGAGAGAAATCGATCAGCGAAAAAAAGGATCCTTGCGCCTGCCAGGACTATCTTTGCAGGGTTTCTGAGCGCAAGCGTCTTGGGCACAAGCTCTCCGACGACCACGCTCATATATGTGATCGGAAGAACGACAAGTATAACCGACAGAGCTTCGGCAGTTCTCTCCGGCATGCCATAAGTTTGTCTAAAATAAGGCTCAATGGTTTCTCCGGCCCCAGCTCCGCCGATAGCAGCGGCAACTGCGCCCACTAGGGTGATTCCGATTTGAATTACGGAGAGGGTTCTTTCTGGGCTTTCTCTCAGCGATAGAAGTGTTTTGGCATCCTTGTTTCCGGCCTTTGCTAATGCTCGAAGTTCTGATCTTGGGATAGAAACAAACGCCATCTCATAGGCCGCAAAAAGAGCATTCAAAAATAGGCAGGTCGCAATAATGATAATCTCGTCCATTTAGTCCTTTGCGGGCAGAGTCCGTCAGATAGTTTAAGATTTTTAGAATTTTCTAAGTCGAAAACTTAGCCAGCACTGATTTTCTAAGTTTTGGGCCACCAATAATTTTGCCAACGCCCCGGCAAGTCGGACATTCCAAGACGTGCTCCTTTGATAGTGCTACAGCAAGCGACATCTTAATGGTCTCACCCTTGTCTTTGGCCTTTGCGAGATCCTTCCGGAGTCCGCTGTCGGATCTAAAGGTGAACACCTTACTTTTGCCGTCCTTACCCTTCTTTTTGGAGGGGGTCTGTCCTTTACCGCTGCCGCTATAAATCTGACCTTCGCCCTCACAAGTTGGACAATCGATGAGAAGTTTCCCTTCATAGAATTTCAAAAGGGCGTTACGGATGAACTCCCCACGATTCCCCTCGACATCACTCAAAAGGGCCATCAGGTCATCGCTCTCCTTTACCCGAAAACTTTCCCACTGCTCTCCCAATTCCCAATCTTCGTTTTTTGGCTTTGCCATCGTTTCACTCCATGCAGGTTTAATAAAAGTGATACAATGTAACACTAAGACTGTCAAAGTCTTTGTTTTAGGCTTAAACCCAACACTAAGACTAAGAATCCACCTAAGATTTATCACCCCAATATATAGTTGAAGCCAAATTCGCAGGCAGTGCGCTCTCCATCCAGGGAGCTGGCGCGACATTTCAAATTTCGCTTTTTCAATTTTACCCTTTTCACTTTTCTGTTTATAGGTGATACAATGTATCACGTTGATAAGGAAATAAGTGAGATGAGCGAGAGAGAAGAAGTCGAGAAAGTATTCGCATTGATTCGAGAGGCACTCCCCGAAGGGTGGCTCTCGCTGAATGAGGACCTCAAACTTCATCACCTCCTACAAGCGGTTAACCAAACACTAAGTCCGAAGGGAACGTGGATATTAGTGAATGGGGATTTAACACTTCTTGATCTCTTAAACGGAAAAAACAGCGGGTCTTAGCAATGGAAAACTACGTTGTGAAAAACCATTGTTCACCTAAACCAATCGAGATTTGCATGAGAGATCGATCATGAAATGGAGCTGCAACTCACTTTTTTTGAAGAAAATGCAATTAGTAATTTGACACAAATTTTAAGTGTCACTTACAACGCTCAACCTTGAAGGGGATGAGGATCGTGAGAGGGGAAATGAAGAAATCGTTTGTTGTTAACAACAATCTTAGTCTTGGATTTAATACTAAAACTAAGACCAGCATTAAGTCTTTAATTATCTCGCTCCGCAGTCCCTCCATCCCCGCCCAGAGCCAGCGATCTGAAGAGAACTCCATGAGGAATGTGGAGTGCCAACGCCCAACTCTTAGATCGTTTGGCTCTGGGAATTTTTTAATTCACACCAAATTAGAGGAGGTCGCACGATGAACACAGTTAAAGGGCTCGGAGATTTTTGCAGGAAACACAAGGTTCCAATTCCCGTTGGAGACAAGTTCAGTCTTCTGGATTTTCTACTCGAAGTTTCAAAGCGAACAGTTCCACTTGCAGAATATCGCGGGCGAGTCACCGAAGTGATTCAACGAATGGGAAATGAGTCCGAGCAATGGGGAGGATGCCCAAATTGCGGAAGCAATGTTCATTTGGGACTTAAAGATTGTCCCGTCTGTGGCAAGAGTCTCGATTTTGTCGAACCTGAAATGGAAGCCAGCGACCTCTCTGATCTCGATCCTGAATATTCAACTCCAAAAAAAGCAAAGCCCGTCGATGATCTCGACGATTTTAATGAGGATGAATCAGAGGATGATGCTGCTGACGATTTGCTTGCGGAAGAAAATGAGGAAGAAGCCAACGACGAGGATGAGGGTAACGACGTAGACGAAATCGAGGAAGACGATGCAGACGAAGATGCCGAGGAATCCGAAGACCGTGAATTGGAAGATGAGATGTCCGAGGAGGATGATTCGTCAGAAGAAGAAGGCTCCGACTTTGAAGAAGACACCGAAGAAGATGATTTCGACGAGGAAGATGAAGAACCACTCAGCGGTCCAAAGAAGGCCGCGCTTAAGGGGAATCATTTTCTGTCAAAAAAACCAGTCAATCGGCCCATGACCGCTCACGCTGAAAAATACGCTGAACGAGAAGTCAGACGGAAAAAACTCGAAAGCCTGATTCCAAAATTCAAAAAAGATCCGAACCTCGTCATGCGCCTGAAATACCGCGACCTTCTCATTATGCCGGGACTTCTCGGTTACACGCGAAAGCCGACCGCTATCGGATCCAAACAGGACATTCAACGCTGGATCAAAAATGCTCTTAAAGGAGGGTTAAAGAAATGATGGAGACAACGACCGCAACTCCCGGCCCAGTGCCGGAGTTGAAAATCTCACAAGGTGTGATTAAGGAGCCGAGTATTATCGTGCTTCACGGCACACCCAAAATTGGGAAGTCGACATTTTCGGCTAAGGCCCCCAATCCGATCTTTGCCGATATTGAGCGGGGAACCAAGCACTTGAATGTAGCGCGGCTTCCCTTCATCGAAAAATACAGTGATCTCTTGACCCATTTGAAATTCGTGCGGCACGGAAAACACGATCACAAGTCGTTCGTGATTGATGGACTTGAGAAGCTCGCAACCTATGTCGAGCACGATATTGTGACTCAAAGGCCGACAGACGAGAAAGGCCGAAGCGTTACGCATATCGAAGACTATGGCTGGGGTAAGGGACACTCTTACGCGCAGGACATTTGGGATGACCTCTTTGACCAGCTAAAAGACATTCGCTCCTCCCGAAACATGGAGATCATTCTCGTTGGCCACAGCGAGGTGAAAACCGAAGAGGATATTGTCGCAGGTGGTGCTTACAAGCAGTACAAGCTGCAGCTTCACCCGAAGGTCGCATCCATCGTTCGCTACCACGCCGACGCAATTCTCTTTGCAACAAGAGAAGTGCTTATTGAGCGCGACAAGAATGGCAAAGTTACGTCGGCTCATATCGAAGGCAAGGGGAAGCGGATCCTCTACACCGAATACAGTCCGCAGTGGGATGCAGGGAATCGCCTGGGATTACCGTATCACCTGCCCCTTGCTTGGGAATCGTTCAAAGAAGCTGTTGATAAGGGAGAGCCGGAAAGTCCAGAGGCTTTAAAACAAGCCATTGGTGGACTCCTCACTCGAATCAAAAAAGAGCAAACGAAACAAACTGCGCAAAAGCGTCTTGAAGAGGCTGGAGATGATGTCGAAAAGCTCTCCGCCCTTAAAGACAAACTCATCGTCATTGTTGAAGAAAGGAAGGAATAGTTATGAACGACAAGAATCTAATCCCCGTGGGAAAATACATGGGAAAAGTTGTGGACTACGGAATTGTAAAGCGCGAGGGCCAAACGTCGCTCGAACTTCAGGTGATGTTTGAGTTTGATGTGCCAGGACTCGGAAAGCGAAAGCTCACCTGTTACAAATATTTTACCGACAACGGCAAGAAGTACGCGCTTCAGCTTTTGGCCATTCTAAAACTTCAGGGCAACGACCCGTCCGTGCTGATCGATTATCACTATGGCTCTGGCAAGCTGGATGAAAAAGGTCTCTACGAGATCGAAGTCATTCAAGAGTCTTACAACGGCAAAGTTAAAAACAAAATTGGCTGGGTGAATGATCCAAGTGCCGTTGGCATCGCAAAACCCACTGGGGGCGAAGCTCAGTCATTAAAGAACCAGCTCGGTGATCTGCGCGGTTCGATGGTGCAAGCTCGAAAGGAAATGAACACTTCTGATCCGAACGATCAGGACCCTCTTTTATAAGTAAAGCGGGTTGAATGGAAATCATAAAGCTTAAACAGAACACTCCCGAATGGGAGAGGTGGCGGTCTGACTCTTTAAGTCTCGGAGCATCTGACGCTCCGGCAATTTGGGGAGTGGACAAGTACACATCACCAAGAATGCTGTTCGATGAGAAACTCTACGGCAGAGTTGCATCCGGCAGAAAGCACTTAAACGATTATTTGGTCGAGAAGGCAAGAGCTTTCGAAGCTCGTGGCCATGCAATGAGCGGTCTTGAAACGGATCGTGAATATAAGCGTGGGGTTTGTGCCGAGCACTCTACTCACCATTTTATCAAAGCGTCGTTTGATGGGCTAAACGTAGATATTAAGCGATTCTGGGAGAACAAGTACGTCGGTGTCGACAACTACATGGCGGTGAAAAACTCGCCGAAGTCGATTCATGTAGCAGCAGCAAAGAAGGTTCCAGCAGCTCCACTATTAAGGCGCTACCTTCCACAACTTTGTCAGCAGTCATTTGTAAGTGGATTTCTAGAGTGCGACTTCACTGTCTACAACAATCAAGAAGACGATACTCAAACGATGGAGATCACCTTTGATCCTGACTATGTAAATAGGGTCATGGCGAAGGTCTTCGAATTCCGCGAACTCTTGGTTTCAAAAACTCCACCGCCATTGACCGAACTCGACACGCTGGAACTGACCGACGCCTTCAGTATCGAAGCATTTTCGCATCTGATGGATGCTCATCATCGAAAGGATAAAGCGCACGAGAAGCAAATTCGTGAATGCATTATCGGTATGCTTCCGCACTCGAAGGTCAATTGCATGGGCGTGAAAGTCACGAGGACAAAAGATGGAAAACACGTTTTTAAGTTTCCACATGAACAACAAAGTCAAAATCAACAGGAGAATCCATGAACGTCAAAACAATGAAATTTACAGAAGGAGAGTTGGATAAGCCAGCACCACCAATTGTTTCCTCTATAGAAGAAGATCGAGAAGTTATCAGCAGTCTTTGCTCGGTAACGCCAATGCAAAAGCGCATGGAGGCGGGATGGTCTGATACAATTCAAAAAAGTTATTCGCCTACCTCTCATCGGCGCAGAGGCGGTGGTGATCAGTTCAGCCTATCAGAATACGAAGATATTTTCGACTACGTCTTGGGGATGCTCGAAGACACTGAGGCTTTGAGTTTCGTCGAGTCTCTCTATGATTCGTGGACCGAGCGGGGCTCCCTATCGGAGCGCCAACACACTTCACTCATGAGGTTCTACAACAATCTGAAGCGCAGATACGGGTGATCGATGGCTACAAAGAAGGCCGACAAAGGATGGCACATGACACCTAATAAACTTGCTCGTGCGGGGAGTTCGATCTCCTGCAGTGCTTATCGTGTTTATGGTGTGATTGCGTCCTACTCGCCTTCTCATCCGAGTTACTCAAGAATTCGACAAGAGACTGGCCTATCAAGATCCACCGTAGGACTGGCAATCCGAGAGCTTTGCCAGAGCAACATCATTCAAGTGACCCGGAAGGGACATACAGGTGGAGTGGCAAACGAATATCAAATTAACTCGCCGGATAAATGGACTCTTCCTAGTACGGTAATCGAACTAGGACGAAATTCGAACCAGGATGATTATCGAACTACCCCTAGTACGAAATTCGAACTAGGTCAGAATTCGAACCAGGGCGATAAACAGCCTAGTTCTAGTACGATAATCGAACCAGACCTAGTACGATTATCAGCCTCCAATAATACCAATATAATAATACCAAATAAGAAGACCAATACCGCGAAGGCGGATTCGGGCGGATCTAACGGGCATACGCCTCTCGCACCCACCCAGGCGGATCCGCCATCTAATGGTGTCCATTTCGACTTTGAAGCCCTTTACAAACTCTTTCCGAAGCGCGGCAAGGACATGAAGAAGTCCCTTGGCATGCAGAAGTGCAAAGCCCAGATCAAAACTCAAGAGCAGTACGACAAACTTAAATCAGCCGTCATCAACTACGACGAGCACATCAAATCCGAAAAACGAAAACGCTTCGACTACGACATTAGCTTCATCAAGACGTGGGGACATTTCATGTCCAAGACTTATTGGATCGATTGGATCAAGCCCAACGGTCATGCAGCAGACAAAGAAATTATCGTGTGCGGAAAGGAGAACACATGCAGCCCGAACGAAGACTCTATTCTGTGATTGAAGAAAAATTTGGTTTTCACAGAAGCCTATATCGAATGCACGACTCGGATCAAAAGTCTGGTGCAATCCCCATTGTCGAAGATGAGGCAGAGAGTTGGAACAAGACAGGCTGGGGGATCTTCCACACGGTTCAGCTTTTTAAAGGCTCAAGGAAAAAAGAAAATCTTGATCGTATCACTGCGTGGGCCATCGACATCGACAAAGGTTCAAAAGAGAAGCAGTTGGAAATCCTTAAAAGGGTCCCGCTCTATCCGAATCTCGTCATCGAATCCAAAAATGGCTTTCACATTTACTGGAACGCAAAGAACGCAACACAAGATACTTACGAAGCTATTGTGCAGGACAGACTCATTCCCTTCTTTGACGGTGATCCGAGAGCCAAAGATGTCTCAAGGCTCCTGCGTGTGCCTGGGTTTTTTCATGTGAAGAATCCCAAGGATCCTTTTCTCGTCAAAGTTCTTTATTGGAATCCCGGCAGATACACCGAAGACGATATGTTTTACGCATTCAAGCTCTCAAAGGCCAAAGAGAAAGAGGCCGTTGCGAAACAAGAACTCCGAACTGTTTTCAAAGTTCATGGAGATAATCTCTGGGAGAAAGTTTTCAACCTGGATTGCGAAGAATCCCTTAAGCGGCTTTCAGGTGGTTCGCATGTGTTTGGCGAGCAATACACCTTCAAAAGAGTTTCAAGCGGCAATCTGAATATTTTCGTGAATAACAAAAGCACCAGCTGCTGGATCGATACCAATAAGCGCATCGGTTCACCTAACGGCGGGGGGCCGACCATCTTCTCCTGGCTTAAATGGTATGGCCGACAAAACAACGAAGTCGTTTCAATCATGAAAGAGGAATTCCCCGAACTATGGAAATAGATGCAAACGAGCGCCTGATGGTGAAAATCCCCACCATCGAAGAGCGATCAAAAAGAGAAAAGGAACTTCGAAAAACCAGAGCTGAGAATCTCTTAGACTTTGGCGTGAAGTTTTTAAATTGCGCTCTTGAGGGAATTGCCAGAAACGATCTCATCATCCTTGGCGCACCGACAGGCACAGGCAAAACAGAACTCGTAACCCACATTGGAGCCTTCAATGCTTGGAAGGGAAAGCGCATTCTCTTTTTCCCATTAGAGGCGGAAGAGTGCGAAATCGAAAGTCGCATAAAATTTAAACTGGCGGCACAAGCCTATTTCCACGATCAGCGGCCCGATAAGGTGATTATCAGAGCCGTCAACTACCGTAACTGGTATCACAATAAACTTGGAGAGGCGTTCGCTCCCTACGAGGCACAGGCCGATGAGCGTTTCCAAAAGAGCTTTAAAACTTTTAGAACCATTTATCGAAAAACAGAATTCAAGATCGAGGACCTGCAAAGGCATCTCATGCTCTTTAAAGACGAGACCGATCTCGTCATTGTCGATCACTTAAACTACTTCGACACTGACGAGCCAAACGAAAACAAAGCCGTCACCGACATTGTAAAGCGGATCCGTGACCTCGCTCTATTATCAAACCTTCCAATCATTCTTGTGGCCCACATAAAGAAGGCCGATAAAAAGTTTCGCACCGTCGCACCTGAGATCGATGACTTCCACGGAACATCGAACATCACAAAGATTGCCACAAAAGCAATCCTGCTCTCCCCTGACCGGGACGCTCCTGTGGATCCAAAGAAATTCTCCACCTTCATTCGCGTGGCGAAGTTCAGAGTCGACGGCTCGGTGTCTCGCTATATCGCCAAGTGTGCATTCAATATTGAAACGAATCGTTATGAGGACGATTTCATCTTAGGAACCACGTCCGATGACGGAAGAGGCTTTGCTCCTATCGAGGGCAGACATCTTTATCCTGCGTGGGCCTTATCCGGGGGGAGCACATGAAGTCCCACTACACCCATGTCTTTATTGACGCCAGAAGCGTTATGGTTCCTGTCTTTTACTCAAATCAAGAGCGCTTCTCTTCGGTTAAGGCCCTATTTTCTTTGATCGTATCAACGATGAAAGAGTTCCAACCACAAACCATCTGCGTGGTGTTTGGCGATCACTTCTCAAAATCAAAGCAGGAGTTCTATTCAAAGTACGGGTCGCTCCGAAATGAACGTCGGGATGAAAAAGAAAAGAAGGCACTTGCAAATGAAATTGAGATTGCCACTTACTTCCTAAGTCATTGTCCAGTGAGGTCGATCTCCCCCATTGGAATAGAATCCAAGGATGCCATTGGTTATCTCTCAAAGATTCTTCAGAAGCCAAAGCTCGTCGTCTCGGCCAGCAAAGATTATTTCCAAATTCTAAAACCTGACCTGCAAGTGATGGAACCAAAGGACGGTCTGATCATCTCAGAGATCGAGGCGGAACTCATTTTAGGTTTCCCACCCAAATACTATCTGCTCTGGAAGTCCATCGTCGGCGACGCTCAATACTCAGTCACAGGCATTAAGCGCCTGGGCCGTGATCGCGCCAAGCGATTGATACAACATAAATTAAAGACCGGACGCAAGTTCCCTCTGAACTCGTTTGATCAAAAGATTTTAAACCGCAACAAATACCTCTTTAGTGTAGGTGAAGTGCTCACCAAGGAAGAGAAGCACGAAGTTTTAAAGCACTACCAATTTGAAAGAACCAAGCCAGGCATTGGCGTATTCGCCGAACACGATCCATCGACCTTTGGGATTCAAAATGAAATCAAAGACATCTTTGTACTGTCAAAAGAGACGCGGCCTCCAAAGGCGCGACGAGAGGGGGTTATTCTCCAATGAAAAAAATAAAGAAAAAACGCAAGAACTCGCGTAGTAAAGGCTCGCGGTTCGAACGAGTAATTGCAAAGGACTTTTCCGATTGGTGTGGCTTCGTTTGCAAACGCACACCGCTCTCCGGTGGATGGGCAAAGACTGGCGACGTCACACCCAAAAGTCCAAAGGACATGGTGGAGTTTATTTTCTGTGTGGAGCTGAAGCATCAAGAGGGTTGGTCATTTTCAAGTTCGTTCTTAGGAGGAAAGCCCAACAAACAGATCAACGCTTGGTGGAATCAATGTCTTGCCGACGCCAGAAAATCAAATCGCATTCCACTTCTGATTTTCACCAAGAACTTCGATCAGGTCTACTGCATGTGCGAGACGAAACTTTTTAAGAGAGCCGACCTTAAAGCCGCCACTACGGTCTTAGTCTCAATCCCAAAGTTTAGGATCTTTCTCTGGGACGACTTAAGAAAAATTCCCTATCAAGAAATAAAACAACGGATTGGAGAGCAACTATGAACATCGAAGTCAAACGAACAACACATGGAATACCGTGGTGCCTTTATTGCACAGGCTTTCACCCAGATGAAAAACCCACCTTCAAAGATTTGTTGGAGCGAATGGTAGCCCCTCAAAAAGTTATCGTTCGCCAGGCGGTGCGGTTTGAAAAGAAAAAGAACTTCTACAAAGACAAGTGCTGCTCCCTTTGCGGTCAAGCCTACGACAAGGTCGGCATGCCTGACCTCACATGGAACCTCACCGCGCACTATGTGAAACTGGAGCTTGATCATGCCGGAGTCACAGGTGTTGGCGATGATAAGATAAAGCTAATCGTCGCTCAATGCAGAAAATCGGTGAAGGAGCTTTTCAAACACTCCCACCTCATCCGCAGCATGGTCTTTGTGAAAAAGAAAATCACAAAAGACGAGATAGAGTTCTTCGACAGGCTCACCTTCTCAGGTCAGCTCAACACTATTATCAACGCGGCCCTTGATGGCAGACGGATGAAGCTCGTTAACCAGCATACGAAGGTGAACTGATGGAATACACACTCTTTGATGTCTTCGACAGAAAGAAAGTAAATCCGGTCAAACGCAATTTCAAAAAGGAACTGCAAATCGGTGACGAGTTCGTGATCGATGAAGTCACCTATAGAGTTTTGATCGTTGAGAGTCATGCCGTAGTTCGAATGATCAAATACAAAATTCCCAACACCGCCACACAGGTTGTTCATAAGTGTCCGGCTAAAAAGGAGATGCTAGGCCAGCTTTCAAAGGAGGATCTTTTAAAGATCACTGACCCCAAGACCAAAAAGAATCTTAAAACCAGTCGGGTCAAACTCCAAGGCAGCATCGTCACTCAATGCCCTCATTGCAAAGTCACCTTCTGGAAAGAAAAAGAAGAGCGCCCAGAAAAGGTGGAGATCAAATCGCTCTTTCAGAAAAAGGGGAAACGCAAATGAACAACGCCGAAGCAGAGATCACCGTCGCAGCACGGGCCTGTAGCCTGGTGAGAGACGTCAAAGTCGAAGAGAAGGAATTTGAAGGTAAGCCACTATATGAGGTCACGCTCGACACCTATCCAGTATTTGAAATGGGTCACGAGCTTGAAGACTTACTACGAAGTATTAAACGAAAGGTGCCTCAAGGGTATCTGCTTAAGATTAGGTTAGAGTTTTTCATTTGAAGGGGGAACGATTGATGTGTCGGCATGTAAGAATCAAAGCAACGGAAGAGGAATTGAAACAGCAAGGGATCAAATGCCCTGTCGTTATGGGGTTGCTCCTATCGGGACGCGCCTTTGCGGTTGAAAAAGTAAAATACGATGGCGAGCGCCCGCAAGTGTTCCTCGCCGAACCACTATCCGAATCACAGAATATTTGGGTTTACGAGGAGTTCACGCAGAACGTAGGAGGTTCGCTATGAACAGAGAAATGATGAGGGCTGCAAAGGCCGAGGGAAAGCGCCTAGTTAAGAAAGGTTGGAATGAGTTCTATGACGTAACAGACCTTGCGATCAAAAAGCATTTAAGTCTGAACGACGGGAAAGCTCAGGGCCGTTTGCCTGACCAAGTCTTTCAAAACAATATCTACATCGTCCAAGTGTTCAATCACTCCTGCGGGTGGGGAATGGTCAAGCGGGTGATGATCCGAAGAAACGATGAACTCCCCGAACACGATTGGAACAAACTCCAGCGAATCAAAAACGAAGTGTTCGGAGAAGAAGCCACAGCTCTTGAGGTCTATCCAAAACAAAGAAACCTGATCGACGTGGCCAATATCTATTGGCTTTGGATCATGCCTGAAGATTTCTTTTGCCCCATTGAACTCACAAAAGATGCATAGAGGAGGAGAGATGAAGCGATATGCTCAAAATACGTCCGTTAGTGCTGACCGCTCGGAAAGCGAAATTAGAAACCTCGTTCAAAAGTACGGAGCCGAGCAGTTCTTTTCAGGGGCCACACCGGAATTGGCCTTTATCGCCTTTCGTTTGAAAGATCGGTTTGTCAAAATCACTCTTCCTCTCGCCCGCAAGGACTCAAACGAAGGACACCCAAAGCGTTACGTTTGGGGAGAAGACGGTGCAAAACGCGAGAACAGACAGCGTTGGCGAGCACTGGTCTTGGATGTGAAAGCAAAGCTTGTTTCCGTTGATTCCGGCATTCGAACGGTTGAACAGGCGTTCTACTACGACATTGTGATGCCAGGTGGAAAGACCATCGGACAACTCACCAGCCCCCAAGTGGCCGAAGCCTATCGCACGGGCCAAGACATCAAACTACTCCCAGGACTTTGAAAGAGAGGCACAGCATGGATGAATTGAATCTAGTCGACTACGAGATAAGTAAACACCTGGCCGCAAAAGACCTGCCGTTCAACGCTTTGATCGCTGCTGCAGTTCGAAAGGCCGACACCGACAACCTCATGCGTTTGGAGTCAGTGTTTCCAAAACTCGTGGGCGATCTGAAGCGAAGATACAATGCACCCGGTGGAATGCTCCCTGAAGATCAAATCCAGGACGCCGAAGCCACGTTCGAACGGATCCGTGAAGTCGTTCACAGTTATATGCGGAGCTAACGATGGATGGAGAATATGAAAACGTCAGACGCATTACTTACGAGGGCGGTGCGGTCTTCGTTCCGGTTTGTGAGAAGTGCGGAAGGTTTGTCAAAGCTGATAAGACCATCGAGGTTTCAGAAATGAGTGGTCTTAAGAAACAACCAAACGCCACCTGTAAGAAGTGCGGTCGAGTCGAAATGTTATTTGAAGGGTTTTACTGATGCCGCCTTTTGAGTGGGGAAGACTCACAGCTTACGTCTTAGTTTCTATCGGCCTTACGGTTTTAGTTTTCTTAAGTCTTAGTTTGATTGAACTGTTGTTCTAGAGGATCCCAATGCAAATGCGCTTATGCGAAGTCTGTAGCCAGCGAGTCTCCGTCCACAACGACGGCTATGGCACACACTTCTACTTACCGATGGAGCGTCGAGCCATAGTCCAGGAGATAGCCGAGGCGGTGAAGCGCCTCTCGACTGACCCAAATATTCAAAGCCTAACCGCCACAGACGCCCTAATTCACGCCTCAAAGCTCATCAGGGTAGATCGACCCGCCTCACAACCGGAGACGGCGCTATAAAGCCAAACACGGCCCTGACATTTGCCGGAGTTGTGAGCATTATCCACCAACTTGTCCACGCGATTCCTATTGCGCTGCTGCATACGAGCGGGCCTAACGTCGGGCTATCTGTCGGAATCTTAAATGGGTGTTGAGTTAAGACTAAAGTGGTTCGGATAGAAAACGGTTGGTAACGGCTCGCCATAGGGTAAGACGGCGCTAACCCCAACACTATGCTTAGGGATTAAAACTAAAATGCCCAGCGTATTCAAGTGGGTAAATAGGTCAGCCTTTACGATTGGTTAAGGTCGCTAAGACTTGGGTGTTAGAGTTGAAGGCCGCGTGGACGGGGGTTGGTTTGGGTTACCTGGCGTCCTATTCGGGAGAGTCTTTTTCTAGGACGGCCCAGGAAAAAGTCCCAATAGAGATCGACTACTCGGTGGTCAGCCAAGGGCATAACGACA
Source organism: Bdellovibrionales bacterium (assembly GCA_050249195.1). Lineage (GTDB taxonomy): Bacteria > Bdellovibrionota > Bdellovibrionia > Bdellovibrionales > UBA1609 > JALHOQ01. The sequence continues at coordinate 52,740 of JBFWQY010000013.1, read as the reverse complement.
GAGTCGCCACAGATTCCCCAAAGGTGTCGCGCAAGTAGTACGTCCGCTTTTACCTATTTGCGGACATCATCAAGCCTAAGACTAAGTATGCGCCTATATTCGAAGTTAAGGAGTCCCGTAGTGGAGCAAGGCAAGTACGCGGATCGTGGCGACTATCGGGCGCGAGAAGCGCAAGCAGACGCACGAGGCGGGTCTCAGTTGGCTTAGTGTAGACGAATCAAAGGGATAGACCCCCACCCCTATCACGGAAAATGGGGAAAATTTTCGTTTTTTCCGGTGGCATCCCTCTCTCAAATCCGCGCCACATTTTTTTCAAAAGGGGTTTCTACTACGTTGTGTTAATTGAATTGAGATCCTGACAACGCTATGTGTTCAATCGAAAAAATAAAGGAGAAGCTAAAATGAATTTTCAAGTGAAACCACAAACCAATACGCGAAAAGATAAAGAATCAATTCATGTGTCAACCAAACTCACGGGGCGAAAAAGCAGCATTCGAAAAAATGGCAAAAGAAAATGGACTAAGTCGTTCCGCATTGCTGATGCAGATTATTTGTTATTGCCTTGGCAATACCAATTTAGAAAAGAAGAGGTAAGCACATGATTCAAAAGGTTTGCACCAATTGCCGGAAGGAATTCGAGATAAAGTTTCAAAGACGCTTCCATTTTTTATGACAAGAGCGTCTTTAGAGTGTGGCCATCAAGAAAGTAACCAGACTGCTTTAGAAGCTCATCCCATTGTTTACGGAAACCGATGCCTGCACCTCCAAGAAGTCCTGCGGCCTCTTCCTGTTCCGTTAATTTTTTAAATCTTTCGTAGTGCTCATAAGAGGGTAGCACTAAGGTTTCTTTACGATGCAGTATTGGTGAATTCTCAGATTTCGAATAGTCCCGAACTTGATTTTTTCCGGTTCGGAAATCCACACGAATGCTTCCCTGAAGTGCAGGGTGGGGATCCTCGTCAAAGCTTCCATAAAAGAGGAAACTCATGCTCTTTCCATGAAGACTGAATTTGATTAAGTCGGAGTTGGCTCGCCCAACAATGCTTTCCCCCAAAGAAAGCATGAGCTTCAAAAGACCAGGAATATATTCAACAGCACTTCGATGGACGTAAAGGTCTTCTGGGAGAAGCTTTCCAACAACAGAAGACTTGGCGGCCTTTGAAACTTCCCCTTCTTTACCTAAACGGAAAAGCATTTCTTCAGAAAGACGACATGCTTCCCGATACTCTCCGAACATTTCTTTAACGGCCTGCTGAAATTCAGCCGACAATTCCTTTTGAGGCATGAAGGATCTATTCTCAATGCGGGTCATCGCCAAAGCCTGCAAGAGATCCTGTCGAATTCTCTCACGACTGGATTCAAATCGTTCCTTGTTAAGCGACGGAAGAACTGTCGATTCAATGAAGTCTTTGAACTTTTTCTTACCAAGAAAGGCCAATTCCGATATTTCGCCAGGCCCAGGAATTCTGCCTAAATCTTCAATTAGGCGGGCAATTTTATCGGCATCAATTGCTTCCTGAATTTTCTTAAGAATTGCTTCGTCATGGTTGGTGAGTCGATTTAGGTAGCGGTTCGACTTAAACTCATGCTCAAGAACGTCTGATTTAAAGACATACCCGATTCCTGGCTCAGTAAAGTAGATTTTCTTTCCAAGAATAGATTCAACAAATGCCCTGAACTCAGCTTGAGAATAGATTTTTTGGAAAGTCCCATCTTTAGTGATTGCACCATCGCCAAAACAATCTTCGAAGAAGGCCGAATCGATTCTAACGGATGCAATAAGACACTCGGTCGCTAAGTCGAAAGCATCCTTCAAAACCGAAGCACGTTCGTTGGGGTCCTCAATGACATTTAAGACAAAGCCGAGGTTTACTATTTCAGAGGAAACCTTTTGATTTTTCGGAAAGTAAAATGGATCCCACCCACTTGGCGCAAAGCCACTAGCTTTCAAAATTTCAATGTCAGAGCCATAGCCACATCCATAGTCAAAAAATGATTTCTGTGGCTTAAGAACTCTATCCTTGATTGCTGCACTAACTGGACGGGAGAGGGCATTTCGCCTCATAGCGGTCTTATGCCTATGATTGCGAATTTCCGAAGCCGCCATCATTACCCTGAAACCTTCTTTATGACCTGAGTTACGTTGTCAGCTAAAGTTGTGGGGGTCGTTTTGAGATTAGGACATCCAAAAGAAAATCTGATCACGCAGCGAGCATCATCCCAAGATAGACCGAGCGATAAGTAGCTTCTGCTTGGCTCTTGAGTTCCGTAATTACACGCGGAACCCGACGACGCCGATATACCTGCGTAGTCTAACGCTGGAACAATATGGTCCGACAAGACACCAGAAAAACAAATTGCGGTCGTATTTCTGAGTCGGTCATATTCTGATCCAACAACTTTAGCGTTAGGGCAATGCTCAGTGAGGTGTTTTTCAAAAGCAGAGCAAAACTCAGAAACAGGACTAAACGCTTCCATTATTTCGGGAAGACTTTGTAACCACAAATTTGTCAGATATAGGGCAGGAGTATTTTCTGTTCCCGAACGAAGTCCATGTTCTTGACCACCTCCAACTATCAGAGGATGGAGTGTGCCGAGGCTCTTTTTCCAAATCAAAACCCCTACACCCTTAGGCCCGTAAAATTTGTGTGGAGAAATAATCGCGCCATCAGCAATGCTGAGTTGATCAACAAAGTCTTCGTTCTTTCCGAATACTTGGGAAGCGTCCACAATCAATCGATGGCCAGATATATGCTTGCGAAGCTCTGTAAGAGGAAGAATTACGCCAGTTTCGTTATTGCCCGCTTGAATAAATACTGCGAAGGATTGGGCGTTCTCGGTGATTCTGACCACCTCAGAAAAATCACCCGAAAGAATTTGCTTCGCGGAGATAATGACAACTCTATTGGAAAACCACTTCTCAGCGGCGGCACGAACCGCCGAGTGCTCAATGTCAGAAATTACAATCTTTCCTTCGGACCCCAGCTCTAACGATAGAGAGTAGATCGCTTGGTTAATAGCCTCTGTTGATGAAGCACAAAATACGACCTTTGCCTCTCGATCTCCCGATAAAGCAGAGAATTTATACCGCATTTGATTCATCCACTGATTTTCATCGTTGGCAGACCCATAAGGAGCACTCAGATTAAACCAATGGGATGCATAGATTTTTGATGTTGCTCGAATGAGCTTTGATGGAATTGGAGTGGTCGCATTGTAGTCGCAATAAAAGGGAGAGACGCCTTCGAAATCTAAGGGTGTTTCTTGCCTATGAAAAGAGTTTGAGACATCAATTTCCATCAGAGTTCGCAAATCAAGCAGGACTGATCGTTCTTGTCTTCAGTCTCAGAGTTTAATATTTCAAAAAGTGTTAGCTTCTTTTTATTCTTCTCTTCTTTGAGGGCCTTCTCGTCAGCTCTTCGCATGATCTCATCAGCATTGCGCTCTACATCTTTCAGAGTTGATCCCTCAACCCAGGTAAACTTCTTATCGCCTTGGGTTTTCTCGTAAGCCTTGGCCTTTTCATAAAGATCAGGATGCCGACGGAGTAACCCAACCCATTCTTTTCTCTGCTGAAAAAAACAAAAGTAGCATCCAGATCGACTGCGCCATTCATAGTATTTCGGAAGGCCGACGCCTGCGGTGTCTAGAATCTCTTGAACCTCTTTGAGAGTGATTCCAGCTTCTTTGAACGGAAAAACAGGCTTAATGTTTGGCTTTGATGAGACATAACCAGAACGATTTTCATCAGCACGAATCCCGACGTAGCTGTAGACATCGTCATCACCGACATATTTCTCAAATGGCACGATCTTCAATGCGACCGTACACCAACGGGCGCGTGGCGAGGGCAGATAGCCATTTTTTCTTTCGAGCAAATCATCAAAGGCGGTCTCAGCATTGAGGCGTACAACTTTCTTTCCAAGGAATGCTTCTAGCTTTTCAAGAAACTCGTAGGTTTCAGGAAGTTCGGCCCCGGTATCGGTGAAAACATACTCCATATTGGGGACTTTATCTCTCATATAGATCGCAAGTGCTGTACTGTCTTTGCCCCCTGACAATCCTAGAATATGCCGTGTTTTCTTCATGGACCTTCTCCAAGACTTTCCATGACACGCTCAACGAATTTCTTAGCTTCCTTTTTTCCTAAACGCTGAACAACTCGTTCGAATTGATTTCTAACCCTCTTCTCAATCCACTTCCCAGCACCGCTACTGTCGGAAGAACTGTGCCGCCAAGTTTCAAGGTCAATATCGTCTGCCAGATCCTCCATCCAACGAATGGTCTGATGTAGATTTACTTCGAAAATGCTTAGGCTTGAAGAGTTCCAAAATTTGAGCGGCTTTTCAGCGAATAGCTCGGCCAGACTCATCACGAAGAGATTTTCTGTTGAATACCCTTGTTCAATTCTACTAATCAGTCCCGCTGCGCGCTTATCCGTGAGATACCTCTTTCTCAATTCATCGGAATCCATACCCGGAAGAGTTTCAATCCACTTCTGATAAAAAGAATTAAGGTTTTTTGTAGCCCCAAACTGGATCGCGGCAAGCAAGGTACTTCTACATTTGTCAAAGTAGGAACTCTCGATGCCCTCTATCTCTTTTTTAAGTTTTTCTATTTTTTGAAAAACCAAAGAATACGAGTCCAAACTCCAATTCTTCTTGAGTGATTCGCTTAAAAGAAGCGTGGGATCACGGGCCTCAAGAAGCGTTAAAACAAATTCGTCGACCACTGGAGAGAGCATTCCACGTTCCCTCGCAATTTGAGGTAAGTCCTTGAGCCATACCATCAACGCTTGAGCAGCAGCTCGAATTCGATCTCCAGATAGAACTTGTTTTTCTGATTCGGTAAAGAGATCGATTACGTTATCCAAGAATTCAATAAAGTCCTTCTTCAGTTCAGGAACGAGGATATTGAAAGCCTGTGGAGTGCGGACCATTCTCTCGAAAGTTTCTGGTTTAAAATCTGTAACAAAGATTCCGTCTTCAAATACCTGCGCCTGACTTCCGGCACATCGGAAGCTCGAAGCCAAGATAAGTGGCATTATCCCCCGGCGCATACCGAACGGAGGCGACTGCCAATTTGCCAGAAGAGAACGGAGGTCTTTCGGAACGCGACTCGGCTTAGACCAGAAATCAATTCCAATCTGCCAAACTTCACTTAACCCTTTGTTTTCTAGCTCACGACCCTTTGGAGCAAAAGACCACCCAGACGCTTGTTTGCGGTAAATGCCAGTGTTTAGAAAGAGCGCTCTAAATACCGAAACGTCGGGACCGTATCCAGAAAGACCCAACTGCTCTTTTCCATAATTCTCAAAAATGCCACGGATAATGCTCTTTCGCGCATTCACAATTTGAGGAGATGGTTCGGCTTTGTTGATCAGTTCGTTGTTGATAATTGGTGTTTGAGAATAGTTTTTGTCGCACACCTTCGACAACAGGCGCTTCAAAGCACCCATCGTATCAACGTCTTTGTAAGCATGGCCTTTCCAAAAATAAATCGGTCCTTCAACTGAGGGCTGCATTATTTTTGAAACGAGGACTCTTAGGTGTTGCTCGCTATCATCCGCGAGCTGTTTTAGTTCCTGTTCGACAATGGGATCCTGTTTTCTAAAATCAGGATCGGCAAGTAGTTGGTGGTAAGCCTCAAGTTCTGCCAATCCCTCTCGCAAGTGCAATGGGAATTGGGGGATCGCAAATAGGACCCTGTCGTCAGCTGCTGATTCAGCCGCCTTTACAGCCTTGCGAAGTTCTTCTGCAGTTTCAGCAATGACGTAGTAGATGCGACCATCAAGATAACCGTCATTATTTGCCGTTTCCGAGGCGACTCTCGAATCTAATTCGTTGGATAAAATATATCGCCCGTCGAAATAGCGCCGAATGCAGTGAATGTCATTGTGCCTTTGAGGGAATCGGTATGGCGGAGCAAAGTCTCTCGTAAGAACTTTTGTTAAATCCAAACTTTCAACGAGCTTGGCCTTGTTCTCTTCGACCGCGCCACGAATATCGACATCAGAACCTTGCCACACAGAATATTCGCCGGTGAGCTTCCTGTGAAAAATAGCTTTCTTCTTCTCTAGAGATTTGACCGCCTGGTGGAGCTTTTTGGTGGAAGCCTCAGTTTGATCGCCGAATGCAATTTCAAGAATCTTTGTCGTTCCCGCAAGACTGCCGGATGATGTTCCGACTTTTATACAGGCTAACGCTTTAACTAAATCTTCTTCTGTGCCGGATTCGATCTTTTTTAAGGCGGAGTTTGCTTCAACCCAAAGCCTATGAGCACCACCAATAGAAGTGTCAATCCTCATGAGGTCCGCGAAAAAATCAAATATATCTGATGGTGCAACCCATTTTCTCTTGAGCTGCGGAAGCGCGGTTGTTTCCTCTGACCAAAGGAATGAAAACATCGTTCTCTCATTCTGAGCAACTCTCGCAGAAACGCGGGGCAAGAGATACAAAGAGACCGGAGACAACGGCGCTGAAGACCAAAGTAATTCGGTTAGAGCTTCCTGATCGAATTCCTTAAACATGCCTACGGCATGACAACGCTCGGCTAGACCCTTGAATACGGATTTCTTTTCTTCAGGAATCCCGTATTTTCGGGACACAACCTGCGAAATCAGTTCATAGATTTCTTTGCTGTCCTCTATGTAGTTGATCTGTCGGAAGCGACCTTCAATTTTGGCCCACTCGTTGCGTACATAACCAGGAAGAGACGCCGAATATCTGGCAAAAGTTTGGTGCATTAAAATACAAAATACAAACGGTGATTCTGCAGGAGAACGTGAAGCGAATTCTGCAAGAATTTGAATCTCAAGAAGAGCCTTTCCATCGCCCTGAAGAGTTGCTCTCTCTAGCACTTTCCCAAACTCATCCCACACAATGAGAAGAGCATCATATTTGCCGGAACTGACCGTTACCAATTCAATGGCGTGTTTAAGTCCATCCATTGTTTTCGGCAATTTCTTTAGCTTTGTAGCCAGCGCCCCCTGCCCATTGCGTTCTAGGGAATTCAAAATAGCCTGAAAGATAACATTTGGAATAGATCCGCCATCAAATCCGACAATAGGTACTGCAAGGCCGTTCGGTTTTCGGCGCTCCCATTGACAGAAAACACTTTCATCCTTTTCTGACTGACGATCTTTCTTCTTGGCTTCTTCGAACAAAACTTTCAGTTCAGCAGGCTTTTTCCCTAGCTCTAACAGTTGACACCAGAACAGTGCCGCGCTCGATTTCCCGCTTCCATACGGAGCCGAAATTGCAAACGCCCGATCATTTGATTTTCCAATCAAGCTCGATAGGATTTCCGCACTGAGAGTGACTGCCTTTCTGGTCGGGACATAGCCGAGAAGTCTGGACGGCTCCGGCAAATCCATTTCAAGGTTTATTGATCTTAGGGTTCTAACATCGAAATTCTTTTTGCTTTGCTTTTTCATGTGTCCATCCCGATGTAACCTCTTTCAAGAATTTCAATTGCGCGAACATCTCCCTTTCTTAATCGGAGAGTGTTGAGTCCGGCAGTTTTGGAAAAAGAGAATTCCTTCGAAAAGGACTCAATCATTAAATCAATATTGCTCAATAGCCCCTCTGAAGAGAGTAGAAATGCGCGACCAGGAGAGCCTTCGGAAGAAAGTAAATCCTGAAAGCCAACTTCTGTTCGAGCTTGTTCCGAGCCCTTCATAAAACACAAAACCGCATAAGCAAAAGCATGAACGGGAATTGTTCTTTTGCCGTAATTTACTTTGTAGGAATCAGAGTTTTCTAGATAATCAACCAAACCCAGAGAAGCAAAAGGGCACTCAAATGAGTCTTCAGGGGAATAATCAGATTTCCTTTTACCATGTGCCTTTGTATAGGTTCTTAAAAGACAGCTGATGTCCTTCTGGAGAGAAGTGATGTTAGGCTTTCTTTTTCCCTCAAGCTGTTCAACCCATCGAAGAAGATAATTCAGACAAGTTTGCGTATCAAAGCGAGTTACGGGCAGCTTATTGAAAAACCAATACCAGCTCGTCGCCTTTTGCTTGTTCGTAGCGATATGGTAGTGCAAAGCCCAGAGACTTAAATCTTCTTCGATGAAGCGATCTCTTTTGAAAAGCAGTTTACCAAGCGGTGTAAAGCCATACCGATTTCCGGTTTTTACTTCGCCCTCTTTGAGCTTTTCCTCTTTTGCAAGATCCGCCGCGATTAACCAATACCTTAAAGCATCGACCATGTTCCGACCGACACCGAAAGTGTCGGTTGCATGAGGATCAGAAAAAATATCCGGTCTTTTTGAAATTACCGAAAGACCTTTGTGAAGCCATCCGTCTCTGATGTGAAATGTTTCATGTGCTGCAAACTGCATCGTTGTCCCTCTTGTCAATTATTAAACCCTAACCGGGTGGCGGATGCAAGGAAACTACCTCCACCCCGGACTTTTCTGACGGGACCGCAACAGGGGTGAGAATCCGTTTTTCGGGCTATCTTGCTCCGCATAAAGAACAACTTCAATTTAGTGCCCGGTCTTCGAGCACGAGCGCGAACAAAGTAAAACCCCCCTTTTAGGAACTTATGCGCCGCCCTACAATGTAGTAAGTTTTTTGGCCTACCGATAGGACAAAGGGGTTTTCGGTTAGGCGAATAGTCGCGGAAGCTGCGGCCATTTATTGCGTAGTTTTACTTTAGGTGCGAACATTTATAGGTAACTTAAGGAAAGAATTGAAAACAGATGAATTTACTTTTCGAGAATCTACACCGAGAGGTCTCAGACCTCGTTCAAACCTCTCAAAGCACGATTGAGCTTTATTCCCCCTATATTTCCTGTCAGCCCCTGACCGAAATATTAAAGGCAAAGAAAGCTGAATCCCGTGTCGCAATCGTCACAACATGGAGAATTGCCGATATTGCTTTCGGCGCGTCCGATCTTTCGATCTATCCATACTGCAAAAAGAACGGCATTTTTCTTTTTCTAAACCAGGATATTCACCTAAAGACCTTTGTCGCCGATTATCGAAGGCTTCTAACAGGTTCGGCAAATTTGACGGGCCGAGCTTTAGGACTTTCAAAGAAGGCAAACTACGAAACCCTTGTCCGAGTCGATGATCCCCCTCAACCCTATCTTGTGTACCTTTCTAAAATCAGAAAGGAAGCAACTCTTGTTACCGACGAAATTGCGGCTCAGTTTGAAGAGCTATACAAAAAGTTCCGTAAGGAAATTCTCGATCATCGAAATCTCGTAGACGAAGCTCAATTCACCTTTGACACTTCTCTCGACTCAAGAAAATCATTTCTAATTTCGGCTTTGCCTATGAGCCGTTCTATTGAGCAATTGTTTAAGGCGCTCAAAGGCGAAACTAACTTTGATGATGAAGTGCTCGCAAATGCTCGACATGACATTGCTAACTATGAGTTAGAAAACCTTGAAAGCCTTGACTATCAAGCATTTCAAGCGCAACTGGGCAGCAGATTTTTTCAACATCCATTCATTGCGGCTCTCTGCAAATTTATTGATCAGGAGTCTCGAAGGTTTGGAGCTATAAAAGAATGGGTTCAAAACACCTGTACAGATGTTCCGGTGCCTTCGCGTCGAACTCTAACCGACAATGTGCAGGTGCTATATAGTTGGCTTGTAGAGCTTGGTCCAGACAAGTTTGAAGTTACGCGACCGAATCATTCCGAAATCATTTCAACAAAGAAGAAGTCATGAGTCGCCTGAAAACTCATCTTGCTTCTGTTGATCATGGTACGCTGTCAGATTTGATCGGGGACGCAAAAATTGTTGAACTTGTAAATGAAATCTCTCGATCTAGAGATGCCAAAGTAGAGCGTGGTGATTTGATTCTACAGGTTGTTGGGGGACCGCAGGCTCTATTAGAGAGTGCTCAAAAGCGAAAAGTTTTATTCCTTTCACTGAACAAAACTGATCGAACAACTTTAATGAACGCTTTGGGAATTTCCTCCCTAAACAGTTTTAAGCTCACGAGTGAACGCAAACCTATTATTTATGAATATTTTGGATGTGCTCTTCCCCCAGAACGCTCGGAGCAAGAAGTCGGACTTCCGAGAGTCGAGATTCTAAGTCCAGAGTATTCGTTGTTCGCTCATCAAAACTCAGCTCTGCAACGAAGTAAAAGTTTTTTTCACTCTAGTTTGCCACGAGTAATGCTGCACATGCCGACTGGATCTGGAAAGACACGCACGGCAATGCACCTCATTTCCAATATTCTGAATTCTCGTGAAGCCGGTGTTGTAGTTTGGTTGGTTGCAGGAAAGGAATTATGCCAACAAGCATCTGAAGAATTTGAGCGCGCTTGGCGAAGTCTCGGCGGAAGGGAGCTTCCAATTGTTCGATTGTGGAGCGAGGTAGGTGATCCGAGTATTCCAGCTCACATGATTCAACAGTTTGCGAACGACAAGTGGCCGGAGACGCTTACTGACGCCATGATAATTGGCAGCGTGGATTCAGTCAGAAATATTGTAATGAGCTGGGAGCCCTCACAAAGAATTGGACGACGAAAGAATATTTGTCTTGTCGTTTTTGATGAGGCTCATCGATCGGTGGCAAAAACTTATTCTGAGACAATAAATAGCATTACGGATAAATCTACCGCCCTCCTGGGTCTTTCAGCAACTCCTGGTCGCCGTCACTATGGTGGTGAGGTTACCGACGATAACAAGTTAGTGCAGATGTTCGCAGGGCAGAAGGTACTGCTTGAAATTCCGGGTTTCGACTCCCCTGTCGATGCACTTGTGGCAATGGAGTATCTTGCAAAATTAAAAAAGGAGCAGCTCCCTATTGCGAGTGCCACATTGACGAAACCCCAACTTGCGGAGCTTCAGACTAGTCTTGAAACATCTTTGGATTTACCCGAACACCTCTTACGTGCATTTGGATTAAATGCGACTCGTAACCTGCAAGTTGTGAATAGGGTGGAAAAACTCGTATTAGATGAGGGACACAAACGTGTCATTGTTTTTGCGGCGTCAGTAGAGGCATCAATTGTTATTGCAAACATTCTTCAAGCAAGAGGTATTCAATCTGCGTCTATTACAAATCAAACGCCTTCATATATTCGTTCGCAATGTATATCGGAATATAAAAAAACGACCGAAACACCTTTTGTTCTAACTAATTTTGGCGTCTTAACAACAGGCTTTGATGCTCCAAAAACATCCGCCGTCGTTGTAGCAAGGCCCACGACTTCCATTGTTTTATTAAATCAGATGGCAGGGAGAGCTATTCGAGGGCCAAAAGTTAAAGGTAACAAAGAAGCCCTTCTGGTAACCGTCGTAGATACACAAGTTCCAGAATTGGTAGAGACAATACGTCAATTTCATGCGTTTGACGATTCTTGGAAAAACTCAGCGGAGGAGTGATGAAAGCAAGACCATATTTTTCAATTAGCAAACATTCATTCGAAAAAAACGCAGGATACAAAACTACTGTCCATGCGTTGGCAGAACTCATAGATAATTCATTTGAGGCTACCGCAACAAAAATTGCAATAGTCCTGATGGTTGATCGAGAAAATCGACTTCAAAAAATAGGAGTACTCGACAATGGAAATGGTATGGAGCCCACGATACTTCAAGCGGCGGTGTGCGAGAAAAGTGGTGAGTATCTTAACCGCCAATACAGTAAAGGAACTCCAAGCAGAAGAAAACTAGGAAAATATGGCGTTGGTTTGCCAAAGGCTTCAATCTCACAATGCAATAAATTTTCTGTTTGGAGTTGGACATCAAAAGGGTTCGGAAATGCCTACGGCAATTTGGTGAATATTGAAGATCATGATTGGATTGAAAAGGGAGCAAATGTTCTGCCCTCATGGAAAGAATCCCCTGATGGCAAATGGCTCAAGGCTGCGGACTTAGAAAAAGAACCGCACGGAACCTTTATTTTATGGGAAGCCTTAGACGGGATTACTTGGTCACGAGCGAGATGGGGCGAAAGATCGGGCCTTATTCCCAACCTCGAATTTCATGTCGGAAGAATTTATCGAAAAATGTTAGGCGGCAAGAAGCCCGAACTAACAATTTCGGTATTTGTGATAAATGAGTCTTTTAAAGAGATTGAGAAAGTAAACATAACCCCAAACGATCCTCTCTATATAATTCCTGGTTGTAATATTCCGAAAAAAGAAGTTGAGGATGGGACGCTATGGCCCCCTGACGACCCACTGTTCGAGGATATAACGGGAAATGATAACGGCATTGATCTAAAAATAAAATTACCAGACAACACCACCAGTAAGGTGCGTGTTACCTATCGAAGATCTGTAGCAAAGAAAAATACGAATGCGACTTTGAATGGTGTTAAGGCAGGTAAATTGCCACACGGAGAACATGCCGCCAGAAATACAGGCTTATCAATCATGAGGGAGGGTCGTGAGGTAGAGTTAAGTTTGGCTCTAGTTGAACACAACAAGCCACAAGAGAGATGGTTTGGAGTGGAATTTGATATTCCTCAAGAACTCGATGCAATTCTAGGCATGACCAACAACAAACAAGGATATACGCGTCTGGATCAGGTCTTAAGACAAAGTCAAAGCGACTATAAGGAGGATAAAGAATCAACAGACGAATGCATTCGCAGATTACATACCGAAGATCCTCATTTGGCCGTCTGCTTAGAGCTTGCATGGCTGATGCAAAAAGTTTGGGATGATACAAAAGACGAACATGAAAAAAGCCGTGTAATCGAGGTAGACACGCGAGAGCCAGGATCTAAGACAAAGAAGGGGGAATCTCCAACTCCAGAAAGTACGGCTGAGAATGTGGCGACAAAGGCCGACAAGTCGACAAAAGGGGAAGCATCTACATCTGATACTGACAAAGAGAAACGGCGAAAAGAGCTGATAGAAGATCTAATTACTGTCGGCGGCGTTCCGCAAAGAGACGCTGAACAATTGGCTGCACGAATCGTGGAACGTGGATTGTCCTATGCAATCGTTTCTAAATCTGGCTTGGGGTCATCTTTCTTTAATGTTCGAAGCGTAGTAGATGCAAAAATAATTGAGCTGAATAAAGATCATCCCGTTTATCCAATGCTTTTAAGTAGCATTGGGGATGAGGCTGTTGACAATGTTGATGAACTCAAACAGCGCCTTAAGGAAACCAAAACTACCATAATGTTAATGTTAGAGGCGTGGGCAAAAGTGGAAACACAAACTCAAAGCGACAGCGAAGAGAAACGGCGTCTACACCGAATGAGAGAAGACTGGGGCCGCTGCTTAGAAGATTTTCTGGGTCAAATGGAGAGCGAGAGTAAGTCTTGAACTGGCATAGTAGGGCTTCATTGTGAGCAAATACTACCGATCACAGCGAACCCGTAATCTCTATGATCCAAAGTCCGCCACTCCATTCACAGTCAGTCGTAGTAAACTCGATCTTTTCCTCAAGTGCCCGCGTTGTTTTTATGTTGATCGACGCCTTGGTGTTGGACATCCCCCAAGCTATCCGTTTACTTTAAATACCGCCGTTGATGCTCTTTTGAAAAAAGAATTCGATCACTATCGAGGGCTACAGCAACCTCATCCTTTGTTTTTCGACCACCAAGTTAATGCGATTCCCTTTGCTCATCCAGAGATGAACAGATGGCGTGACTCCCTTCACGGGGGTATCCGATACGCTGTTCCTCAGACAAGCTTCGTAATAACGGGCGGTGTAGACGACATCTGGATTTGCTCAGAAACAAAATCACTGATCATTGTAGACTATAAAGCTACCTCTAAAGCTGAACCAGTGACCTTGGATGCTGATTGGCAAATCGGTTATAAGAGACAGGCAGAGATTTACCAATGGTTGTTCAGGAAAAATGGTTTTCTAGTCCTAGATACTGCCTACTTTGTTTACTGCAATGGCAGAACAGATCATCTTCGCTTCGATAAACGATTGGAATTCGATGTGTCCATTATTCCATACAAAGGCAATGACGGATGGGTGTCTGATACCATTATGGCCGCATACAAGTGTCTTCAAAGTAAAGAAATTCCCAGCTATTCTCAGGATTGTGATTACTGCCAATATTACTTAGCAGTCTCAGTCGTTCGTGGAGTTGATAGTTAGATCAATAAGTTGCAGCTCTTACATTTTTTCCTTTTTTCCTGCCCTCTGTTTTCTTCGACAGAATTTCATCTCTTCATGTTTTGACCAGTGAGCTAACAAAAAAGAAGTTCGCCTGAAAACCTACTGCTGGGTTTTGGTCCACAAGGACGCTTGGCAGATTTCTATAAAATCAACATGTTGTTTAAACTACTCATAAATGTTTATTTACTGCGCGATCAAGCACTGATACTCAACTGTATATAAACATATTGTTAATACGACAATCTTCCTTTGATCTGAAATCCACCTGAATCTCTGACGTTGATTGACTCGGCGGCGTCGTCGGTCAACGAGCGCGCGACCAGAAGCCGGCGATCGAAGGCATAAATATATCCCAACGATAAGCTTGCATCCTTGGAAAAACTCATACGCAAACCTCCGCCGACCTCCTTCTTATCTGCAATCAGACGATCATCGCCATGCTTTACGACACCTTGATATGACCTTGGAGACCAAGAGAGATTGCCAAAAATTTGAAGCGGGCCGTAAATTCGGAATGCAGGTTCGATTAAAGCACCAAATGGTGAAATCGAGGTTGTCAAACTAAAGAGCGAGGGCCTCCATGAAAGAAAAATAAACGGTAAGCCGAATATCCATGTATGTGACTTGCCTCGGCTCATGTACGCCACCCCTGGAATCGGGATATTGTTTAAGTAGGGCCGGTTGTTTGAGTAATTGACAAAATAAAGGCAGGACGAGGTTGGCCCCCTGTCTTCATAAAAAAAGTTGGCGCTTACAATCGCTGAATGACCATTGTCTAGCAGCTTTGTTCCAGCATGACCATATGTTGCTGAAGCTGAGAGTTGGTCGCCAGAGAGAGTTTCGCGGCTCCACGCCAAGCCAATATCAGCGGCACCAAACTCTTCAGGTAGTTCAACTCCTTTTTCTGGAAAGTAAACGCGCTGACCGAAGCTGGTGCGTTGGCCACGCAAAATCATTGCCAAGGAAGAATCGACGCCATCCCAAATGGGGAGATTAAGCGATCCCCTTTGCTCTTCGAACTTTGGGTCAGCGTTTTCTCGTGCCTCAAGATAGGTCTGGTCCAGTGACAACGTCAGTTTTCCTGCCGAACCAGGAAACATGTTCATTTCTTGGCCAAAAACTGGGCCAGCTAAAAATGTCCCAGACGCAAATAGCAAACTGAAGATTAAAGTTCGGAATTTTTTAGTAAAACATACGTGCTTTAAACTTCTCGTCATTCCCCAACTGTGCCCGCCATTGTCTCAACAAAATACGCCATTGTGCGCCAGCGTAATTTTTTAAACAAAAATTTGAATTTTTATATTATATTAATTAAGGATATTGTCAATATGACCGATATTTTTATCTGAGAGATGAGAAAATCATGGGAAAAGTGAAGGTTCGAAATGCTAAAAAGGAAGAAGCGAAGTCCGATCACCCGTCGGGGGCTGCGCACGAGACAACAAAACAACTTTTGATTTCTGCTGCTATTAAGCTGTTTGCCTCTCATGGCTATGCAGGAACTTCCGTTAGGGAAATTTCTGAACTAGCTAAGGTAAACATTAGTTTAGTCAGTTATTACTTCAACGGTAAAGAAGGCTTGTACCAAGCCTGTTTAGACAGATTTGGCCGGGAAAATCTAGAACTGGCGGAGAGGATATTGCATCCAGCCGAAAACGCTGAGGAGGTTCGAGTCAGACTTCAGATGTTCATAGAACAAATGCTCGTTTGCTATACGGATGAACCTGAACTGACTGCGATCATTCATCGAGAGTGCGAATTAGGTCTACCTGTTGCCAGAGATATTTTCACGCAAACGTTTCTAAAAGTCTTTGAGTGTCTCCTGAAATTCTTCGAGTCTGCCGCAAAAAAGGGGCTGATTCGAAAAGACATAGAACCTTTTATTGCGGCATCCCTTTTTATAGGGAGTCTGAATCAATTGGGACGATTGAACAGTTTAAACGAAAAATTATTTAATTTTTCAGTCCAAATGCCCGCTGTCCGTAAAAAGCTTGAGGAACAAATACTTCCTATTTTTCTTGAAGGCTTATCGGCCAGAGGTTTAGAGCCTAAGGAGAATTCAAAATGAAAATGAATAGATGGTTGGCTGTAATTTCCGGCGTTTTTGTATTCTGCCCAGCATGGGCTCAAGATTCCGTAGCAACAAAGCTGAGTCTTGATGACTACCTGAAGCAGGTGGGTGCTAAAAACGGAATATACAAAGGTGCCGAAATAAGCGAAGAAGCCGCTGAATTGAGAAAGGAAGAGTGGACGCTTCTAACCTCCCCTTCACTATTCGGATCAGCTCAACGGTTTAAGGATGAACGAGAAGTGAGTTCTCCGACTCTGCAGGGAAATGAAACAACCGTTGATACTTATAGTTTGGGTGTGAGTCAGCAAACACGATTTGGTCTTTCGGCAAAGCTTTCTTACAATTACAACGATACGACTGTAAACGGCGCAAATCCCTCGTTTCTGGCCGAACCCCATTTTTTTACTACGGGTCCATACTTAGAGTTAACACAGTCCTTTGGTAAAAATGGGTTCGGTGGAGAAATTCGAGCGACGCAGAAACTGCAAGAAGCCCAGGCGCTGTCAGCGAAATATTTAGCGAGTTTCCGCCAGACATCTATTGGTGCTGAAGCGGAATCTCTTTATTGGCGCCTGGCTTTAGCCCGTGAAGCCTTAGCGGCGGCCAAAGAAAATCTGGAGCGTGCGGAAAGAATACGAAGCTGGAGTTCTGGTCGCACAAAGTTGGATCTCGCCGACAAGGCGGATTTTCTTCAGGCTGAAGCGGCATTGTTATCACGTAGACTTGAGATGCAATCTGCTACAGATGAAGAGAAGGCAGCAAGCCGCGCATTCAATACTACACGAGGCCTTGAGTCCGATTTCGTCTCTGAAAATTTGAATGGATTTGATGAGAATACAATTAAAAATCTCAAGACTCCTGATAAAAAAGGAGTTCGAGAGGACGTTAAGGCAGCGGAGCAAGAGCAGATTGCCGCACAAGCCAACGCAGAGCTTGCGAGGCAGCGAAATAAACCCACTTTAGATGCTTACGTCAATGTTGGTCTTAACGGACGTGATCCGAAATCCGATGAGTCGATGTCGGAGTCTTTTACAGACAAGCACCCACATAGTACTGTTGGAATACGCTTTAATATGCCACTTGATATAGGGCAGCTCAGCGATGACCGTCGTGCATATGAAAGTGAATCTAGAGCCGCCCAGATGGTTTATCAGCAAAAATTATTTGAAGAGCAGCGTCTGTGGAATGATCTCAATAAAAAATTCTCTGAAGCGCGCCAGAGGCTGGATCTTGCACGCCAAATTGAGTCTGCCCAGAGAACAAAGCTTGATCATGAACGAAATCGTCACAAGCGCGGACGCACTACGACCTATCAGGTCATCTTATTCGAGCAAGATTTCGCCAGTTCACAGCTCGCTCGCATTCGCGCCCAAGCGGAAGTGTTAAATATTTTTGCGCAACTTAAGACATTTGGAGGTGGCCGATGAGCCCAGCAGATATTTCCATAAAAAGGCCCGTTTTTGTTACAGCGCTCGCCATTATTCTTCTGGCTCTTGGTTATATGTCTCTAAGAAGCATGTCGGTAGATTTGTTTCCAAACATCACATTTCCTATTGTTTCAGTAAGTACTCTTTACCCTGGAGCTGGACCCGAAGAAGTTGAAACCCTTGTCTCACGTGTACTCGAAGAGGAAATGAGCACCGTCACGGGGATTAAAACATTGCGCTCAACAAACAGCGAAGGCCTGAGTATGGTAATCGCTGAATTTACACTAGAAACCGATATTAAGTATGCAGAACAACAAATCCGCGACAGAGTTAGCTCCGCTAAGCGCAAGCTCCCCAAAGATATTGAAGAGCCTGTAATACGTAGAATTGACCCTGCGGATCAGCCCATTGTTATTCTCGCTCTGACGGCAAAGCTTCCAGAAGCTGAGTTGTTTGACCTCGCCGATAAAACCGTAAAACCAAAGATTGAGCAGGTTAACCAAGTTGGACTGGTTGAAATTATCGGTGGTCGTGAGAGAGAAATTCATGTTGAGTTGGATCGAAAAAAATTAAAGTCATACGAGGTTTCAGCTTCAACGGTCGTCAATCGCATTTCGGCTGCCGGACAAAATATCCCCGCCGGGAAAGTAGATGAGGCGAAGACAGAAACAGTCTTTAGAACATTAGGTGAATTTAAAAATGTAAAGGATATCAGTTCTGTCATTGTAAGCTTCCTGGGAAACGACGTCCCTGTGACAGTGGCTGATGTCGGCCAAGTTGTTGATACGGTTCAAGATGAAAAGTCACGTGCTTATACCAACGGTGAGCGGTCCGTCTTCATGATGGTTTTCAGACAATCCGGAGCGAATACAATTGCTGTCGCCGATGCCGTGAAAGCTCGTGTTGAAAAATTAAACTCTGAACTTAATGGTGGGAAAGTTACAGTTGTTCGTGATGGATCAAAAATGATTCGCGCCAATGTCGCCGATGTTTATGAGGCGATCATTATCGGAATTATTTTGACGATTATCGTGGTTTATTTCTTCCTCGGTAGCGGTCGGTCGACTTTCATTACGGGTTTGGCGCTCCCTACGTCCTTGATCGGCGCTTTCTTTTTGATGTCCACGGCTGGATTTACTATCAACGTCATGTCATTACTTGCATTAAGCCTCGCAGTCGGGCTTTTGATCGATGATGCCATCGTCGTTCGGGAGAATATTTTCCGACATACGGAATTGGGCAAAGAACCTATACGGGCCGCTTCAGAGGGAACCAAAGAGGTTCTTCTCGCCGTAATTGCCACAACTCTTGCTGTGGTCGCGGTATTTGCTCCGATAGGATTTTTAAAGGGCGTTGTAGGGCAATTCTTTAAGGAATTCGGTCTGACGGTTTGTTTTGCGATGGCAATAAGTTTGTTTGATGCTGTAACTATGGCCCCCATGCTTTCCGCTTATTTTGCCGGTACAACCCATGGCCCAAAAGATAGCAAGGGTTTTTGGGGCAAAACGATGGGTCGTTTGGTCGGAGGATTTGATCGATTTCAAACCTGGCTTGAAAATCGTTATGAAGAAATTCTCGGTTGGACTCTGAAGAACCCTCTCTTAGTCATTGGTACTAGCCTTATCATTTTTGTTGGGAGCTTATGGATTATAAAATTCATCCCCAAGACATTTTTGCCAGCACAAGATATGGGGGAATTCTCGGTATCACTCGATATGCCGCCGGGAACCAGCTTGAATGCGATGTCAGAGGTGGCAGTAGAAGTCGATAAAATAATGAGAGCCAACCCTGAGGTTGCAGATTCTGTAATGATCATTGGGGGAAGAACTGGCGAGGCAAATAAAGCCCAGTTCTTTGTTACCATGGTTCCTAGTGATCAAAGAAAGATAAATACATCTGATTTCAAAGATAAAGTGCGGGAGCAACTTAAACCCTTCTCACAAGCGCGACCCATTGTAAAAGACATCGACATGGTTATGGGCGGTCAACGTCCCTTCAACCTAAATATCATTGGTACTGATCTCGCGCAGATTGAGGAAATTTCTAACAAGGTGTACGAAAAGTTAAAAGATCATCCCGCTCTTAAGGACGTGGATATTACCTATCGCCCAGGAAAACCAGAGTTCCAAGTAGTCCCTGACAAAGTAAGAGCTGAACGGCTTGGAGTTGCGACGACTATAATTGGCCAGGAGCTTCGAACTCAAATCGAAGGCACGGTTGCTGCGGTTTTTAGGGAAAAGGGCGAAGAATATGACATTCGAGTTCGCCTTGAAGAAAATCAGAGAAATTTGAAACAAGCTTTTGGCGATACATACGTTCCGAATGTGAATCAAAGCCTAGTGCGCTTGAGCAGTGTGGCGCAACCAGTGGAAACCACGGGACCTGCAAATATCACTCGGCAAGATCGTGGCCGGTATATTCAGATCGCAGCAGATGTTGCGCCCAAAGGCCCAGGCATGGGGGCCGTAATGACGGACATTCAGCAAATGTTTGCAAACGACATCAAGCTTCCTCCTGGAATGAAATATGCCTTTGTTGGGCAAGCCGAAAACTTTCAGGAGCTTGTCTCAAGTATGATCGCAGCGGCCCTTTTGGGTATTTTATTTATATACTTGGTCCTTGCCAGCCTTTATGAGTCTTTTGTCACTCCATTTACGATTATGCTAGTTTTGCCACTGGCTGCTTGCGGAGCTTTTTTTGGACTCTTGGTGGCTGGCGAATCCCTCAATATTTTTTCGATGATCGGTTGTATCATGCTGCTTGGAGTGGCAACAAAGAACTCCATTCTTTTGGTCGATTACACGAATCAGATGCTTAAAGAAGGAATGGATTATTCAAAAGCCGTTATTGCGGCTGGAAAGGTCCGATTGCGGCCTATTCTTATGACAACCTTCGCTTTGATTGCAGGCATGCTCCCCATTGCAATCGGACTCAACGAAGCCTCGAAGCAGCGTACAGGAATGGGTGTTGCGGTAATTGGCGGATTGATCAGTTCGACTTTATTAACACTATTGGTTGTTCCTGCGGCGTTTTCCTACATGGAACGCTATCGGGTCTGGAGTCTTGGCCTGGTGTTACGCCTGGTTGGAAACAAATCTAAATCTGGTGGTCATCAGGTTGTCACAAATGGCTCACATAAAGTGCCCGCCCCTGAAATTGTGGAGGTCGTTAATGAAACCAACCGTGTATGATTTCACTGCAAAAGCAATTAGCGGCAAAGATATCAAATTGTCTGAATTCAAAGGCAAGGTTCTCCTTATCGTAAACGTCGCAAGTCATTGCGGATTCACTCCGCAATATAAGGGCCTGGAGGATCTTTACCGAAAATACAACTCTCGTGGACTAGAAATTCTTGGATTTCCTTGCAATCAGTTTGGTGGACAGGAGCCAGGGGACGCAGATGAAATCAAAAGTTATTGTGAAACCAATTTTGGTGTGAGTTTTCCGTTGTTTTCAAAGATAGACGTTAATGGCGCCAATGCACACCCGCTTTATCAATTTCTAAAGCGAGAACGAAGAGGAATTTTTTGTACGAAAAGTATCAAATGGAATTTCACAAAGTTTTTAGTTGATAGACATGGAAATATTGTGGACCGAGTTTCACCGAAAACAAAACCGGAGTCTCTCACTCTCAACATTGAGAGTCTTTTGTAGAGTTCTTGCCGTCAGGCCAAGGGGATGGATTTGGATTGAGTTCAAGAGCCGAATCGCTGAGGAATTAATGATGAGTAAATTTCCGCTCAAGAATAATCCATTTCGTCAGTCCAGATCTTTTGTGTCTAGCGGTAAGGGCTCAGGGTTCATTCGGGTTCGTTACGGTACCAACGCACAACGAGATCGAATCATCGCCGACGTTTACTTCGGAAAGCGCGCCGAAGGCCCACCAGGGCGAGTTCATGGCGGCGCGATTGCTTCGGTACTTGATGAAGCAATGGGAGCCGCTGTTTGGCTTAGCCAAAACACAGGATACACCTTGAAGCTTGAAGTCGAATTCCTTTCTCCCACTCCTCTCTGTAAGAATTTGAGGTTGAACGCTTGGATTGGAAAGATTAGAGGTCGAAAAATAAAAGCTTCCGCAAGCCTTCGTCTTTCAAGCGGTGTGGAGATTGTTCGCGCAAAAGCGCTATTTATCCAAAAACAATTCTGAAGCTGTGGTGCGAAGCTCACTGACTTAACAGAATTTTATTGCCTGAGAGGGCTGAGAGCTTTACCCCAAGCAATAACCTGATCGAGGACTGTGTTCACTTCCTGCTCCCGCTGTGCGCCAGGCTTGAATGTGGTGAAGTTCTCAAAATCCGTATAAAGGGACAGGCCAACGCTCGCCCGCACAGTCGCAATAGAAAGTTCCGCCAAGATCAAGCGTAGGTGTTCGACGGCTCTCGCCCCACTCGATCCGCCGCCATAGCTGACAAATCCTGCGGCCTTGTTGAACCATTCGTGTGCGAGGTAGTCGATGGCGTTCTTCAAAGCTCCGCTTGTGCTGTGATTGTATTCAGGCGTCACGAAAATATAAGCGTCAAATGTAGAGATTTTTTCCGACCATTTTTTTGTGTGCGCATTTTGATATTGCTTCATCATGGGAGGCATCGGCTCATCAAAAAGCGGAAGGTCGTAGTCAGCAATATCAACGACTTCAAACTCGGCGTCTTTGCGTTTCGATGCGATTCCGTGGACCCATTTTGCAACGGTGTCACTTTTTCTTCCAGGTCGCGTGCTTCCAGTAATGATCGCAATTTTAAGACTCATTTTTCTCTCCTCTAATTAAATTTTAAATCTCATATCCAAATGACTATTCAGTCTTTCTCGTAAAGTAGGAAACGCCCAGAAGTATAAGTGCGACGACTGGATTCGCCATAGCACTTGCGGGATCGCCACTGCTAGAATGAGCGATAAAGGCTGAAACGAAGGTGATCGTGAAGCCCGCGTAGGCCCATTCCTTGATAGTTCTGAATCCAGGCGCCCATAGAGCAACAACTCCCAGAATCTTTGCTATCCCAAGCTCAGCGCGGAAGTAATCAGGGAAGCCGAGATGCTTAAAAGCTGCCACAAGTTGATCGGAGGTAAAATACGAGTAGGCGCTGAAAACCATCATCAGCGAGATCAAACCCGTCGCAAAATAGAAGGTTACACTCTTTATTTTTAACTTTGTTTCTGGTTGAGACATTGATGTTCCTTTCTTTCTTAGTGCGTTTAACTGTGTTAGTATGCTTTATGGAGTTATTATGGATTGAAGCGGTTGGTAAGAGAAGAAGGCAGGATTAACTGACTAAGTAAGTTCTGGAGTACCAATGGGAAAGTCTAAAAAAATGCCTAAATTAAGGGATGAAACGATTTGCTTGGGCGTAGACACAGAGGCGACGCGGGAGTTTCTTGATCGCGTGGCCGACAAATGGAGTATGCTCATTATCCTCGTAATCTCAAAAAGCCCGAACCAAAAAGCTCGCTTTTCTGAGTTGAGGAAGAACCTCTATGGCATCTCCCAAACAATGCTGACGCAAACATTACGCTCACTGGAGCGAGATGGACTTGTTGTTCGCCATATCTACCCCGAAATTCCACCAAAGGTCGAATATGAGCTTACGGATTTAGGTGTGGATATTATGACTCCGATGAACCAGTTGGTCTCTTGGGTCTCAAAAAACTGGAACCGAGTTCGGCAGGCGCAAGAGCGGCATGATAAGGTAGCCAATCAAAGATAAGCCTTTAAATGGATCGTTTTCGATGCGACACAGAGGATTCCACAAAGGAACCCCAAGTCAGACCTCGGCTTGCTCCGGCCCGCTATTCAAATGAGTATCCTTGCTTAAGTCACAGCTCGGTGATTGACAGTATCCTCCACGTCAACCAGTCTGGTTTTGTCTATGCTCATACAAAATTGCAAATGAAAAGTACTGATCTGCGGCAATCCCTTTTCGATACGAATCTCTAATAAAGTTGACATATCAACCATTCACCTTTAAATTAGTTGATATGTTAAGCAATGTCATGCTTCTTGAGAAATATGGTAATGTTCGGAGGGCCGTGGGCCGCATGGCTGTTCATTATCTTCGCGAACTCGGCTTTGGGCCAAAGCAACTTGTCGCATTAAGACTGATCGGTAAGCGAAAACAATGCACGATGGCCGAAATCGCTGATGGAACAAACAGCGATAAAGCTTCAGTCACCCGCATTGTCAGTTCGCTAGTGGACGCTGGCTGGCTGCAACGAAAGCACGGGGTCTCCGACAGAAGACAGATCTTTATTACGCTTTCGGCGAAAGGTTCTCGTAATTTTTCAAAAATCGAAAAAACATACGAGCAAATTGCAGATCACCTAGCCTCAGTTCTTGAGCCGAAAGAGCAAAAGGAACTTTTGAGATTACTTACTAAAATTGAAAATGGGCTAAGCCCTGATAATTGCAAAATAATGGAAACAAACGTGGAGTCTTAAATGTCAAATAGTGCAAATTTAACTATGGAGCGTCCTGTCGGCAATACTATTAGTGAAAAGAAAGAGAAGATCAAGTGGTGGCAATCGACTAAATCTAAACGAGTCGGCGCAGCACTACTTGTGATTGCGGTGGCCGGGACAGTGATGTGGCGAATTTTCTTTTACCCTTTTGTTTCAACCGATGACGCGCGAGTTGCCATGACGGTTGTACGAGTTGCTTCCTTTGGTACTGGCGGGCGTGTCACTAAAGTTAATGTCGAAGAAGGTAGTCGAGTTAAGACCGGCAATGTTCTTGTGGAGCTAGACCATCGGGTTCCGCAGGCCAAATACGACCGAGCAAAAGCAAAAGCTGATTTTGCTGAAAAAGAGTTTCAGCGGATGCAGCAGCTTTTCAAACAAGGTTCAGTTACTCCGCAGAACTTGGACAATGCAAGATCCAACTATGATTCCGCAAAAGCCGACCTGAATGAGGCGGAAGTTGCCTTAGAAAATACTTTTTTAAAAAGTCCGTTTGATGGCGTGGTCATTCAAAAGGTGGCAGAAGTCGGAAATATTCTTGAGGCTGGGCAGACCGCCCTTTCTGTTGCCGATGCGGATCACGCTTGGATTTCGGCGAATATCGAAGAAACATCCGTCGGATTGGTGAAGATTGGTCAACCGGTCCATGTTTCTATTGATGAGGGTGGCGAGCTTCAGGGAAAGATTAGCGAAGTAAGATCTGCTACCGCTTCTCAATTTGCTCTCATTCCAAGTGACAATGCCGCTGGAAATTTCACTAAGGTCGTTCAAAGAATTCCCGTGAAAGTCGCACTTGAGGCAGGACAGGGCTCTCATCTTCGCGTCGGTCAGTCAGTTGAGATCAAAGTAAGAGTACACTAATTATGAATTCAGTTGTTGCCGGAGTTGACAGTCAGTACAAATGGCGAGTTCTCGTAGTGGTCATGATCGGCACCATGATGGCGGCTCTCGACTCAAGCATTGTAAACGTGTCTATCCCAGCTATCATGGCTGATTTCGGCGCAAGTCTTGATGACATTGAATGGGTTGTGACGGGGTATATGCTCGCCTTTGCTGCCCTTATGCCGCTGACGGCTTGGTTCAGAGAGCGAGTCGGCCACAAGCAGCTCTATATTGGAAGCCTTATTATTTTCACCGCAGGCTCAGTTCTTTGTGGCCTCGCGTGGGATACTCCGTCACTCGTAATCGCTAGAATTATTCAGGCTATTGGAGGCGGCGCACTTACACCCACCGGGATGGCCATGATTTCTGAAGTCTTTGAGCCTCACGAGAGAGGCCGTGCCATGGGTTATTGGGGAATTGGGGTTATTGTCGGTCCGGCATTTGGTCCCACGGTTGGTGGTTATTTAACGAAAGTTTTCGGATGGCCCTCCATTTTTCTTATCAATTTGCCCATTGGAATTGCTGGTGTTCTTATGGCGACGAGTATTTTAGCAGCAGATAAGCCCCATCACACTGAGCATCGTCCATTTGATGGCTGGGGTTTTGCGTTTCTTACAATTTTCTTAATTTCATTCTTGTTTGGAATTTCTAAGGGAGAGCATGAAGGTTGGACTTCGCCACTAATTGTTTGGTGCGGGATCATCGCTTTTTTTAGCTTCGTTATTTTTCTGCTTGTCGAGTCTCAAGTTCCCTATCGTGTCATTGATTTAGAATTATTTAAATTTCCTGTTTTTACAGTGAGCATGATCTTAACAGCCACGAGGTCTATGGCCCTTTTCGGAGGGGTTTTTCTTCTTCCCGTTTTTTTACAGCAAGTGAAAGGGCTCGATGAAATTGAAAGTGGTCTGATTCTTCTGCCAGGATCTCTCATCATAGGTTTTTTTATGCCCATGGCGGGACGGCTTAGCGAAAAAGTTGGGCCTCGTTATCTGGCCTTAGCTGGGCTTACGGCACTGGCTGTCTTTATGTATATGTATCGCGATATCAACCAAGATACGAGTAATTGGCACATCATTTTACCCACTCTTGTTCGTGGCTTTGGCATCTCTTTTTTAATGGCTCCGCTCATGGCCACTATGATGAACGCAGTTCCTAAACATAAAGCCGGAATGGCGTCATCGATGATGAATATCATTCAACAAGTTGGCGGATCTCTAGGTATTGCGGTACTAGCAACAGTCTTAAGCAATAGGATTCATCATCATCTTTCAGTCGCAGGAAGTCTGATGAACGCCTCATCTCCAGTTTTCCAAGAGGGTATAAGAAACTTGGCCGAGCGCGCTCACGCCATTGGATATTCACATGCAAACGCGGCACTAATCGCAAAAAGCGTCATTGCAAAGGCTGGTGCCATGAGAGCTTCTGAGCATGCCTTTCAAGACTCGTTTTTAACAGGTTCCATCATTGTGGCTGTAACCATCTTACCGGCGTTATTTTTACCGGGCGATCCCCCGCAGCACAAATCGGAAGAACCAATGATTATGGAATAGGACGTGAACATGAAGACTAAAGTTAGTTTAAAAAAAATTTTTCTGATAATTGCACTTCTATATTCCTCCGCTTCCTGGGCACAACAGTTAACGCTTTTAGAGGCTCAAAGGACGGCGCGTGAGAATAATCCAAGTATTCGGCAAATGAATTCAGAAGTTGAAATCACAAGAGCCAAAGTCACAAAAGCTCTCGCCCCTCAACTTCCTCAAGTCAACGCAACAGCTCGGCACCTTTTGGATCAGAAATTTCAAGTCATGGAAGTAAGCCTTGGACCTTCACCCATTGAGTTCCCGGTTCGTCAGCCGTTGTCTCAGGTGACCTTGGGCGCATCACTTTTGGTTTTCGACGGCCTTGGCACGTGGAACAACTATAGATCTGCGAAGTATGAACGCTCGGCAAAAGAGTTAGAACTTGAGCGAGCAGAATTTGATCTCGATCAAAAGGTCCGCGTTCAATATTTTAAAGCGCTGGGATCTCAAGCCCTCGTCGAAGTGTCTAAACAAAGTGTGTCGATGCTTGAGGCGCACCTTGAAGATGTTAGGAATTTGATTAAAGGAGGGGTTGCCACTAAACTTGATCTCTTAAAAGTGGAGGTGCAGCTCCAGGATGCCAGGACTGATCTACTGGCTGCGGAAGACAATGCGGTCCTGTCAATAGCCCAGTTGGCGCGTGTCTTAGGCGTCGATTCAATCACTGGCCCTCTCCAAGGAAAGCTTCCTGCCTTAGAACAAGAGATACTAAAGAAACTGGATCTGACGAAAGCTGATCGTGTTGATCGAAGAGCACTTCTTGAGAGAGAAGAAAGTGCGATGGCTAAATCCAGCGCAAGTCTCTCGGCATGGTCACCCAAGATTTACCTTTTTGGACAGCAAGAATGGTACAACTTTGAAAGTTCTGACATTGGCGGAAATTCAAGATTCAAAGACGCCTATACTGTAGGAGTCATGTTGAACTGGAATTTATTTGATGGTGGTGCTTCTACTTCTGAACGAACAATTGCTCTTGAGGAAATTAAAAAAGCACGGGAAGGCTTGAGAGCTCTCGATCAGTCGATTCCGGTAGATATCGACTTTTGGAAACGCAAACTCACCCACGGAATAGCCGTCTATCAATCTGGTCTGAGCGGTATCAAAAAATCTGAAGAAGCTATTCGACTTGCTAAATCCGCAGTTCGAGCAGGAACAAGAACTAACACTGAAGTACTCGATGCCGAGCACGACTTAAATGTGGCAAAGGCAAAAGTGGTGCATGCTCAAATCGATGCTGTTGAATCGGTTTCAAATTTGGAGCTTGCGCTTGGAAAAAGCTTAGACATTTTGACATCTCAAGGAAATTAGAGGTCTTTATGAATTCAAAACCGGGACAAATCATAGTAGGAGTTGACCTTAACGACTCATCAGAATTTGGAAAATCAAGGCCGTTGGCGTTATCTAATTTCGCTCGTGCTCTTGAGGGGTGGCTCAAATCATCTGTGCATTTGGTCTTTGCATCAGGTACCAACAACGCACATTCAAACGAGCAGCCCGAACAACTTGAAAAGCTGAAAAGTTTAACACAAAACTGGAATTGGACGTTTAGTTTGAGAACAGGGCAACCAGTTTCCGAGCTTTTGCAGCTAGGTAATGATGTTAATAATCCAGTTGAGATTTATGTGCTAGGCGTTCGAGAAATCGGAATTGTTAAGCGCCTTTATTTGGGCTCCGTTACGGAGGAGCTTGCTAAGAAATCGGAGAAACCGTTGGCGCTTTTAAGCTCCCATGCACTTGTAAGTTGGGAAAACAAATCTGAATTTCCAGATGATCGTAAAATGTTGGTGGCTACGGATCTCTCAGACCGATCAAAGACAGTCGAGGAATTTGCCTTGTCACTTGCAAAGAGAGTTGGAAGTTCCGTTACTCTGCTCCACAATACTTGGCGGACTTACAAATCTATGGAAGATGCAGCTATTCAGGCAGGAGCTGTGCCTTTAATCTTTGAGGAAACAATTAAAACGATTGAGCGCCAATCTCGTGAGGCACTTCTCGAAAAAGTTAAGTATTTTCAAGAACAGGGTGTTAAATGTGAACCTGCTTTGGATCTTGAGCCAAATTCTGTAGCTGAATCCATTGTTGCATTACAGAATAAATATTCAGTGGTGATTGCGGGATCAAGAACTCGAAACAGAATTATAACTGCAGTATGGGGGAGCATGCTTCGCGATATCCTTGCAAAGACAAATCGGCCCGTGATAACCGTGAAATGTTAGTTTCTGTTGCACACAATCTACAATTATTTTTTTTCTTTACAATTCAACTTAGACCCTATCGGTCGCCCCTTCCTTTTTGTTCCCAACAGCATGACTTTGACTTCAAGCTGTTTGAGGGCTTTCTCTATCTCCTTCTTTACTATAAGCATAACTTTATTTCGTTTGATTGGTTTGGCTGGTCTTCCGCGTGGCATAGGGTCCTTTCTGGGCCTTTTAATCGTAAATTTGTTTATTGACGCAATATTGGGGGGAGTCTTTCGTTTACAAATATGGCCCAATTGTAATAAGAATAGGCATTGTCATTGGAGCTTTCGGGTGGATAAACCTATCAAAAGAATCCTTCCACAGGAAATGAAAAACCCACGCTATTCGGTGTCGGTATGGTCTTATTTGTTAGGGCAATACCGCATTCAACTTGAAGACCACAAGAATCCTACCTTTGCCCCCGAAGGGCACGGCGACATCATCCGAGAGCTTTGCACTTACCAAAACGCTACGATGGAACTTACGGCTGAGACACTTAGAACTTCGGAGGATCCACCCGCCTATGCAGAAAGTTTAGCAAAGCCGTGGAATTGCGAAGGGCCAGAGGGGAGGATACGACTTGATAGTAAAATTGAAGACCATCCAAAGCTTCTGGCGAAAGAAGAAGCCTGTAAAGGAAATACGAATTAAATTAGACGAGGTTGAGCTTCGTACTCTTATCAGGGGCGGCGAATTAACGCTTACGTCAGGCCGTCATGATACGACAATTAAGATGATTCTTTCTGACATTGGCTTCGACCAGATTCAAAAATGTTTGAACGATGCTGTGGATGGGAAAGATCACTACAAACCTCATCTTGGAAGTATGGACTTATGAGGATTCAAAGTTTGTTTGATGCTTCAGCATTTCAATAGCATCATTTCCAGTTCGCACAATAGTCAGCTCGCAATCAAAGTATTTATTCAGATAAATTTCAAGGGTCAGAACGGTATCTGTCGAGTCTTCTACAATAAAGATTTTCGCCTTAGTGGACATTCATTGACTCGTTTCGGATCGCCTCCACTCGTTTTTTAATCTGGACCTGCATGTGTTTGAACTCTGGTGACTTAAAGGCATCTTTCCGAATTTTCTCTAGAGCAATCGTTAATTCGTTGCCTGTGAGATGCTTTATTTTATCAACTTCTTTGCGGAACTTTTTATTGACCCCATCAAGGGCCTTGTCGAATCGCAAAGACTTAACGATTAAGTCGGCCAAACTTTCAAGTTTGATGTCTCGCTCAAAGGAGTATGTCATCGTCATGGCCTTATCAGCCTCTTTATTTTGTATGATGGCCTTAACCATAATTCGAGCCAACTCTGAGGTGGTCACATTTTTATCATAGGCTTGAGTGTATAGTTGTTCGAGAAGGAGCTTTTTTGAAAATGGCATCAATACGGGTGTGTGCGACCTGAACATTCTAATAGCTCGAAAAAAGTGATCAGCAACCCCACTTAGATTGTCTCTATCCACTATAACGACACCAATTTTTCCTTGAATAATTTTTGTTAGGGCGCTGAAAGTTGCCTCTTCCACCGTAATACTCTTCTTCGAAAATTTTGCGGCGCGAATGACCTTCCTTGAAAAGTCATTCTTCCTATCTTCTGTGACGAGCATCACTTGTTTTGTTCTTCTAATGGACGGCATACATACCTCGCTTTTCTAACTCACTTAATTTTAATTGGAAGCTGAGGTTTCTAAGTCGGCTTCTTCTCTTGTTACTTGCGCTGGTAAACTCATCGCCGTCATCTTTGGTGAATAACAGAACCTTTCTCTCGCAAGTTGTTACTTGTTCCTTCTTAATGGAGCCAATACTGCAAACTTGAATAAGGGGATAGCAGCGGTGAACATATTCGGCTACCGCCTGCTCCCTGAGTTGCTCTTCATTACTTGAAACGTCGTAAACACAGAAAATGTATTGGATTTGTTTATAAGCCTCAAGAAGTGACTGAATTTCCTTTAAATCTACCGCTATAATGCATTGAATTCGAGAAGAGGATTCGATCTGAGTCTGGAGCACCTGTGCCGCTTGAGGGTCGACCTCTAATATAATTGCGTTAATTTGCATAACACCTTCTGGGTCATCTCGTTTTCTTCCTTCCCTTTGTCTTCTGAGCCTCCAGCTCCTTGCGTCCTTCATCATCAAGAACCAGATAAATATGTGTGATTCCTATGGTCGCAATAGCTTCAACCGACCTGATGAGGTTGTTATAATAGTACATCCGTCGGTCGGTTTCATTTTGATCTGATTCACCCTTTAAAATGGGTGCCTCAAGAACGACTCGCCCATTTTCATAGTCGATGAAAATTTCCTCTGCATCGACGCTATCGGTGAACTTCACCACAAGTCGATTGATCAAATAGGAAGCCGTCTCCCCATTTCGCTTACCACCGCCTCCGCTTCGGGAGTTCGAAAGCGCGCTTAGGATGGCAGCGCGAACTTTCTTGTAGTGTTCGATGTT
The DNA here is from genome assembly GCA_050249195.1 of Bdellovibrionales bacterium. Taxonomy (GTDB): domain Bacteria; phylum Bdellovibrionota; class Bdellovibrionia; order Bdellovibrionales; family UBA1609; genus JALHOQ01. The sequence goes on along the minus strand of JBFWQY010000013.1, from coordinate 21,569 downwards.
GCGAAAGACCTTTTGAGGAGGACTTGCAAAGCTGATTTTCTCTAGTTTATCCATGCTCGTTTCCTACGTTAATAACGGATGTTCTAGCACGGACGTTATAAAACATCAATAGTATATGTACGTTTATAACGTACATATAGCGGTTTTACGGCCATTACGCATAGACTACGGGGGGTCTTTAGTGATACTGATAGGTGCTAAAAGGTGTTGTTTAGATGAACCATAAGACATTAACTCCAGAGGAGTGGGAGGATCTGGTACGGAATTTCTGCAAGGAAATTGCCCGATCAGTCACTCGGAAGAGAGGAGAGACGCGAAGAATCGCCAAGCTCCTCGGTCTTCGACCTTCTTCTATTTCAGATATTCGAACAGGGCGAATCACGGGAAGCGTAGTCGTCAATGTACGTTTATTTTTTATCAAGGCCGGAATTCCCGATAACGAAGCGAAGAAGTTTCTAGAGCATCCCCAAGCCATGATTCAGGGCCTAGAAACCCCGTCAGCAGTGGATAAGCTGGTTTTTGAATTGAAGAACTTGTACTCCGAAAATGAACTGGCCGCTTGGTTTAAACTGCTGATCTCGAAACGAGTGGTTGAAAAAGACCTTGGAATTGAAGTCAAAGCCCGCGTGAAAAAGGGCAAGTCCACTACCTAATCCGCTATTTTTTCTTTTGGAATTCCCATCCTTGCGAAAGCTGTTTAAACGGACGCATGTGAACTTTCTCGCTATTTTTCATCTTGAGCCATTTCTCAGACTCCACGACGGCGCTATATTTTTGAACGAGCATTTCCGAGCTACCAGCAATCCACGACCGAGCCTGTGTTGCAACCAGGTCATTAATTTGATGGGTGAAGTCCTCATTGATCGGAACGTATTGATATTCAAATGGCTGCGTCCCTTTCGACAAAGCAATTGCTACTTTAGGGGCGACAACAACTATCCGCTCACCCACATAGTCTTCGTCAAGCACTGGCCGATCAGAGACGATAAACTCACCGGACGTCGGCTGAAAGATTCGCATTTTAACGGGAGCCATCTCTCTTAAAAATTCATCGACGGAATTCACAATATTTTCCACGACGATCTGATCGACTGTTCGACCAGAATGTAAACCAAGAAATTGCTGTGCATCGGGATCCGTTGCGACTGTTTCTCTCACTCTGCTCAAAATATATTCGGAGCGATATTGTAGCGAGAGCAGGCCCATGACAAATTTTACGGCCTCAAGATGACTTTCATATCTGATGTCTGTACTTGCCAAAAGCATCGGCAAGATTTTCCCAATAGATCCCTCAAGACCTGAAAGCCACTTTTCTGCATCAACGATTCGCTCACCTTCAAGAATTGGAACATACAAATCATTAATGATGGCAAAGCTGAATCCACTGCCGCCTCTCGACGCCGAAAATGAGAATTTTTTTGGCTCTATTTCAAAGACATGGACGCCTTCGTAGGTCGCACCAGAAACAACCCAGTTTTTGAGAAGAACTTTGGGAATATAGTGATTCTTTTTATATTCGGGCATCGCTCATTTCCTATTTGGATTTCTCGTTTTTTGAATAGTCTATAAGCCATTGCATCTGACCCCGAAAGAAATCTGTTTGATTGAAGCCCATTTTCTTAAGAGCTTTTTCAAAATCCGCCTTCAAACCAGCGGGAACGCGCAAACTCATAGGGACCAACTCATCATCAGGCGATTGCTTTTTCGGCAGGTAGTCTTCTGGCTTGGCGCTTTTCATAGGGGTTCCTCGTTCGAGTGTATTGGTCTTCATCTTTACACCAATCCTTACAATTGTAATTCATTTTTTTAGCTTTCAAACTTCGTCATGTATTTATTCAGGATGGCCGCAATTTCTTTGTTGGTGGGGTAGTTCACCTTAACCGCGCTAATTTCATCTCCGGCCCATCTGCCCAATTTTGAGTCCATGAATTCAAAGGTCTTCTGAACATTCCACCTTTTCTTATTTGCAAGCTGAACAACAGTTTCGTCTATTAGCTTAACAACCGCATAAGGGTCTGCGCTAATTGTCCAGAATGATGGGCGTCGGACATCGTGACCAAAGAGGCCGTATCCGTTGGAGTTGCCTTCAGATTGTAGAATCTCTCCCAGAGTTATCTTCTTATTCTTTTTCATGTGAATTCGCTCCTTATTTAAGTGCCAGCAATATTTCTTTTTGAATTTGGTCGTTGGAAATACCTTGGTCCATTTTGCCAAATAGAACCGCTATTCGATTTCTCAGGAAGTCGTGAACACAATATTCAAAGGCTTCCATCTGCTTGGCGTCTATCGTCGTCCCTGAAGCCTCACACCGGATTTCAATGTTTCGTTTCATCTCGGTGATGGTGTTCGCTGTGCCGTAGTTCGCTGTAGTTCGAGCTTTTATTTGTGTGCTCATAAATGCCCTCCTCACTGGGTTAATCCCACCTGTAATTTTCATCTAAGTATTTGCGGAGCTTGTCGTGGCAGCTTTCGAGGTTGGTTACCAAGACTTTGAAATTTTCGTCCGATGTGAATTCCTTTTGGTCTTTCAGGCGAACGATGTGGTCGCCCGCACTGTAAAATGCGCTTCGAATCTCGCTATTGCTGGTGGCGGGTTTTTCTTTTGGAGCGGCCCGAAGCTCTTCCAACTTTTGATTTACATATTCGATGAATTCATCGGCGTTGCAGTTTCCGCTCACACTCCAACTGATGGCCTTAGTATGGTTGATCCGAAAATCTTCGAGCGAAGGTAGGTCGGAAGCGTAGCGCGAGGTTTCTTTGTAGTCGTAAATCGAATACAGGTTATTGCCGTTTGAGAAATACCACTCGGTCGTAACCTTGTGATCACTACTCTGGCCCGCAACGTCGGTGTATTTTCCGAAAAGCGTTACCAATTCCTTAATGGATGCCTTGATAGTACCGCGATGCCCTCCGGCGACTTTCTTTTGTATTCGTTTTAGATTTCTCATGCCCGATGTGGCTTTTCGAGCCACAACATTTCCGGTGTAGTATGTGTCGGCTCCGTGGTTTACGAAGACCGTTAGCCCCTCTAAAACCGCATCTGCATTGTCGGGGTAGTCCTTTGCAATTTTCTCTGCAGCCTTGAGCCAACCGTCGGTCTTTACAAGGGCTGCATAGTCCTCTATCCGACCGCCTATAGTTGCCCATTTTCTTCGATCTAACCGTTTCATCGTGTCCTCCTATTCGTTACCCAACGCACACAGGATCGCTCTTTGACGCGCAACAGTAAAGCTAATTGCAATGCTATTTGTAATGCTAAATGAAATGCTAAGGCAATCAAAGGGTTAGGGCTTAGTCCAAGGTTGGGACCGTCTAAGACTGGGACCAAAATCTTAGGTTTAGAGCAGCGATTTGGGCTTAGTTTTAGCCCTAAGATCCGTGAAATCTTAGTCGCGCTAATGAGGGGAATTTCAAAGACTCTCTTCCGATATTCCATTGAAAACGGTGCTCCATTATTTTTTTATGTACACCCAATCAAATAGTGATACAATGTAACACGGGCGTTGGCACTCCACTCTATGAAGGGGTGAAGAGAGTGCTTCAAGATCTCTATTTCAGTTTGGTTATTGTCGTGGTCCTTCTTGCATGGACCACTATGCATTCTTGCGATCCGAGAATTGGGTCTGCGAGAGAGGCGGACTCTCACTCCAGTGCAATCAAGAAAATAGAAACCACGGCTCGATGAGGACGTTCCTCGTTGGGCCTTTTGTCATTAGGACAATTTGGGAGGTGCAGTGAAAATTGATCGAGAGGAAGCAATCTTAAAATCTCAAAGAGAGTTCGTTTCATACGTTCTCACGGTGGCTGAAAGCTCCCTTCATCCGTCGCAATTTGAAGCCTTTAAGAGATTAGTGCTCGATCATTTTCACACTACGCTGAAGCCAACGGTGCTTCAGTCGCTCAGTAAGGAGCAGACCAGGCCAGGGCGCGACGCCACAACAGTGCAAACACGGTAAGAGAGGAGATGTCCATGAAGATTGAATAAAAAATTAAATCCAAACGCGACACTTAAAGAAGCAAAGGACTGGTTACGAGCAAGATTGGGCAAGGGCGAGAGGTGTCCCTGCTGCAATCAACTGGCGAAAATGTACGAGCGCAAGCTCTACTCGTCGATGGCTGCGGCTCTCATTTATTTTTATCGCAGTTTTGACCAAACGAAATTTCATCACAAAAGCGATCTTCTAAGGAACAAGACTCTCGCCACTACACTGGGCGGTGGAGATTTTGCGAAGCTCTCCTATTGGGGTCTTATAGAAGAAAAACCCAAGGATCAAGACGAAGACAAGCGCACCTCCGGTTATTGGAAAATCACTCAAAAGGGTATCGATTTTGTTCAGGCGAAGGTTCGCATTCCTTCGCATGTCCGCATTTACGACAGCAGAGTGTTTGGGTTCACGGGCGACAAGGTTTCAATTGTTGATTGTTTAGGGAAGAAATTTAGTTACGCGGAGCTAATGCATGGGTGAGGAAAGCATTTGCTCTTCTGAATCCAGTAAAGTCTGTGGTCGATGTGGGATCACAAAGCCCCTCGATCAATTTTATAAAATCGTTGCCAAAGATGAAAAAAGTGTTCGAACAGACAAGGTTTGCAAATCCTGCAAAGGCGAAATCAAGAAAGCTCGAAAGGTTCGCACTGCTATTGAGAAAAGCACTGAAAAAAATCGCGTTGATATAAGAACAGCTTCTAAAGAGATGATTTCGACACGAGATATTCAGATTTGTGAGAGCCCCAACAGTACGAAATTCGATGAAGAACCGAAAGAGGCTGGAAAGAAAAAATATAGTCATCCGAATTACGAAGAATGGGAAGTGCAGCAGGCGATTGAAGTCTTTCAAATACTAAAAAGAAAACGCGATGAAGCCAGAAGAAAGGGACTGATCAATTGGTAGTCAGCAGTGAACGGTAGGGAGAACGGGATACATTCGAACCAGCTATCTTAGCGAGATGTTTACGACAATCTTCGGATGACAGAAAACTTGTCACTGACAGAGAACGATACACTCTCGAACCGTCGTCACCGTGGCTTTTCTTACTACAATGTAGTAATATGGGGACAGAGTATGGATAAAAAGCAGTGGCTCGGTAATAACAATAAAGCAATTGGTCCATTGAGAGTAAGTGGGTATGGGCAGGAGCACAACACCTCTCGTGTTACTCAGAGCAAAGATATAGAAAAATATTGCAAGGAAAACGGACTAGAGCTTACAGAGATTATCCCCATTGTTGAAACAGCTCGACGATCCGATTTAAGGAAAAAATATCAGGCAATCATCAAGAAGGCTTTAAAGGAAAAAGTTCGGCATATCATCTTTCACAAATATGACCGAGAGGCCAGAAATCTTACTGACAATGAGACGAACGAATTTCTAGTCCGAGAAAATAAAATCGTACTTCACTACGTTTCAGACGGCATCGTTCTACACAAAGAGAGTCCTGATTCTGAATTTTTAAATCGAGATATTCATGCGGCCATCAATAAACATTATAGTCGGGATCTTAGCACTAAGGTGAGAAAGGCCACTCGCACTAAGGCGGAGATGGGATGGTATCCTGGGACTCATACTCCCCTTGGATATGTACATCAGAAGCAAAAAAACGATATGGGTCTGGAAAAGCGTAGGGGTACAATAGTCGTATTTGACCCGGACCCACAGATCGTAAAGCAAGTTAAAAGGGAATTCGAGTTGCGCGTTCAGCGAGACCATCTCGGAAATCCGATGCCTCTATATAAAATTCGACGGGAAATCATTGCTGAAGGATTCGTCAAGCCTTCGGAAATCAAACACTATCATATCGCAACGATTGAGCGGCGACTGAAAAACATATTCTATGATGCCCGATTTAACTGGCAGGGAATCGAGTACAAGGGAAATCACGAGAGAATAGTTTCAAAAGAACTTTTCTGGGAAGTGCAGGAAACCTTTGGTCTCAAGAATCCCTATCAGAAAAGAAGTGATGCGTTGTTTAGTGGCGGCTGGCTCAAATGTTCATGTGGTTGCAGCATTATCTTCGATCCCAAGACTAAGACTATTTTAGGAACGGGCGAAACTAAGACCTACAGGTATTACCATTGCTCTAATGGTAAGAAGGAACATCCGAGCCTTAAGGGACTGCAGGTAACGGAAGAGAATCTATTCGAGCAATTCGCGCCCGCAGTGAAGCAAATTACTATTCGAGAAGATTTTCGAGATTTGATGCTTGAGGCTTTGAATGAATCCAATGCCACAGCAAAGAGAGCCCGCAAGAAAGACCTTGAAAGCTACAGATTGGCCTTAAAAAAGCTCGAAGGCTTAGAGGATCAAATCTATGAGGACTACCGTGCGGGCGTACTTGATAGCGTCGGTTACAAGCGCCAATTTCAAAAGGTCAGAGAAGACCGCGCTCGCTTCACCAATCTTATGGAAGAGGCTCAAGAAGCCATTAACGATGTGAGAGATGAAACTTCCAAAACCATTCTCGAACTGGCTACAAACGCGGATTCACTATGGAATCTTATGAGTGCCCCAGAGAAGAGGATCTTCCTTTCCAAGCTACTCTCGAACCAAGTTTTAGATGGCGTAACCGTTCGATATGAGTTGATAAAACCGCTTCGAACATTGAGTGAAATGACGTCAGATTCAAATTGGCGGAGAGGGGGGGATTTGAACCCCCGGTACGGGTTTAAGCCCGTACGACAGTTTAGCAAACTGCTGGTTTAAGCCACTCACCCACCTCTCCAGCTGGCTTTTTTTGAATACAAAGAGCAAACGTGCCATACGCTCCTCCCATTTTCAAGCCCTCGAAAGCTCTAAAGATACTTGCTTTCTAGGCACCTTATGTCTAAAAGACGGGTTTCCCTGATTTTCATCTGTGGGAATGGAGCGCCCGTAGCTCAGCTGGATAGAGTACTTGACTACGAATCAAGTGGTCGGAGGTTCGACTCCTTCCGGGCGCGCCAATTTTTTCTCGCTTACTTCTCATGATAAGGATCGTCTCGGTACCTTGGTGTTTAAACGGGACATCAGTCTGAGCCAACTGGCTCGTTTCAGAAAGATGAGCGATTCGGCTCGGCGGGCCTCATACTCATTGCCCACCGACGCAGTCGTCGGAGTGTACGGAGGCGGAAAATGACGAGATGCACTATGGATCCAGAGCTTCGATAGGCGACCTGGCGGATGTGAACTGTCTTCCGTGTTTTCTCGGATCCATTTATAGGCTAAACAAAGAGTTTATACGCTTTGCTAAAAGGTTCACTTCTCCAGGCACGGCGTCCTTAGGGAGCGAGAATGGGCATTTATTATTGGATTCGGGTCATTATCATGATCGGCGTGTTCGCGGCAGTGGTCATTATCATGCGTCAGCTGGATACGCCGCGCTCGCCGTCTCCAGGCTTTCTATCATTTTTCACGGGCGATGATGACAGCTCCAGCCGCTATACCATGTGTCCCACACGGGTTTCGCGCGTGGAGGTGGCATCTGGCCAGGTGGTCTTTGAGGAAGATATGAGGTGGTACTCCATGAAGCAGGGGAAAGAGAAAGAGATTGTTGAGCTAGATCCGGTCGCGGTCGAGAAATGGTTTGGGCTCAATTGTAAGGTGAAGGGAGAGCCTGCCACCGAACCGGGAGGGGAGTTTCAAACGGTTGCTCAGTTTTCTTTTGTTTCAGGAACTCCGCAAGCTTTACTGCGTGCACCATCAGGGGAGTTTCAATGGAATGGCAGTACCTTTCATTCGTCCCAGCTAGAGGAGGCGTTGGACCGTCTTTTGAATCTGCCTATTCGACGTATTCCAGCACGGGTGAATTTTAAGACTACTGAAGGAGAAAAAGAATGATGTCTCTTGTAACAAGTTTGGTCCTTAGTTCAGGACTTGCTATGGCTGCCCAGACTCCCTCCGCTGCCCTTCCACAGAACGATCCGGCGTGCAGCGGACTCAAAGAAGCCTGCCAGAAGGCAGGTTATGTAGGCGGCCCCGATCAGGCGACAGGTAAAGGTTCGTCCAAAGACTGCATGGAGAAGGTGGCGTCGGGGATTCCCGTCGAAGGGGTTCCGTTTACTGCCGAGGACCCAACCCTTGCGACGTGCAAAGCCGTTATGGCCACCTCGCGTGCCAGCCAGGATTCCACATCCGGCACCAGCTCGGACAAGGGAGCAAAGGCGCCGTCTGCTCGAAAGAAAGAAACAAAGGCCAAGTAGCCAAGAAGAAAAAGTGCGCCGAGGAAAAAGTCGGAGGAATTTGGAGATTGCGCGTCAGCCTTCATACTTCACGAGAGCTGAAGTTCCATTGACAAGCGCCTGGGCGTTATTTATTCATGAGAATTCGCGTTCAGGCGTAGCTCAGTCGGTAGAGCAGGCGACTGTTAATCGCCTTGTCGGGGGTTCGAGTCCCTCCGCCTGAGCCAATTTTGACGTTTTCAAATCGCATCATCAGATAATCCAAGAAAATTAAATTGATACAATCGGTTAAGGGAACTGGAGTTCCCTTGCCGATTTTTTTCGTCTAACCCCAGATCATCACAGATCACTGCATTTGCAGGCTCGATGTAGTGCTACAAACTACAATTCGAGCCGTGCACTACAGTCCTTAGCCCTTCGGGGGATACGGATCGTTACCGTATGAATCCTTAGCGCGAATCTTTCCGTCGCGACCGTGGGTAACAACTTCGGTGCGGTCGATCTTAGCGATGCCTTTCGCGAGATCAACAGCTGACTTTTGTGTTTGGTGGTGGCTGATCGTCTGGCCGCCACTTTTGACGTCCCAACCGCCGTTGGTGTTCGGAACGACATGCTTATTGTTTTTTGCCATACTTCACCTCCCTGTTTGGTTATGGCTGTGGTGGTTTCTCACCAAAAATCTTTTCGTAATCGCTTTTGAAATCCTTCGGGCAATCGGCCATCGAAATCCAGTACGCTGCGACCGCCCTCACTTTCTCCATAGTGATGTGGCCTACATCAAGCATCAGCTTCAGCAATTCCAATGTCTTGTAAAGAGCGACACCCATCTGACCGGAAAGATTTCTAAGATCGTCGTCATCCGTCACAAGCGGAATCCCAAGCAACATGGCATACACCATGGCGTTGATGTCCTCGAGAGATAGACTGGTGAAGCCGAAGTCGTTGGCGATGTCGATCATGTTGTCGCGGTCAATTTTGAATTGAGATTTTTGTTTGTTCGACAACTGAAGAGTTCCCGATCGGTTTTTTTTGTAGTCGTCTTGTTGAAACCAGCCGAATTTGCACTGGAGGCGGTTGCTTCTGTCGAATTCTTTTTCTAAGTCCTCCGTAATCACGAGAACGTACGGAGGCGGACCAAATGGTGTCTTCAGGAGAGGGTGAACACTCTGTGCAAGTCGGAAATAAGTGTTCGTATCAATCAGTAATTTACTCTGCGCCACCCGTCAGGTCCTCATAGATCGCTTGAGCGTCTAAGATGGGCATATTGAGAACCCGGCTAATCATTGAGGCAGATTTTTTATGCTCAATCAGGTAGTTCTTCAGTCCATCGAAAAACGGTGAATTAAATTTTTTTGCGACTTCAATATAGACTTCGGGAGTCGGTTGCTTTGATTTTAGTAACACCTCGCTGATCAAAGGAAATTGCTTGTTGAATAGCGTGTTCGCTGGAGCAATGTTCAACTTTATTTGAGGTAGACTGTGCGCCCCTGCGTATTTGTTGACCTCGCCGAGAACCGTGAATAGTGAAATTACATGGTGATTCGCGATCTGCTTAATTCGGTTTACACGATGACCATCAGACGGAAGACGCGACAGAGCCTCGTATTCACTCTTCGCCAAATGTTCGGGAAATAATAGAGCCGCTGCAAACGCGTCGGCAAAATCTTCGCCATCGTCGCCACGTAACTCAGGAGCTTTCACGTGACCGAGTTCGTGCGCCATCCAAAATTTGAAATCATGAATATGAGTATCGAGATTCAGATAAATCCAAGTCGTCATCGACTTCGGAAGATGAATGTGCAGAGCATTTTCATGGTTTTTCTTTGCCCCCCACAGAACCGGGATCAATACGGCATGCAAGTTGTTAAAAAGGCCAATCAGGCTCTCAAACTCGACAGCTTCGCCGTTCAAACGAAGTTGCTTCCTTGTATCAAGTGCAACTTGCTGAACGTATGCATATTCAACCTTGGGTTCCAATAATGTCGCCGGTCGCGATAGTGAATCAAACGGCATATATGGAATCAAAGGCTCCAGCGCCTTGCCCATATTGACTGCACGTGTGAGATGTTCGTCAGTCGTCTTAGCATGTGCCTTCTTGCGAAAAGCTATGACCGGTTCACTGGAAAGATCCTGAAGAACCATTTCCTTATATGCGACTTTGAGAATGCGTGTGAGTTGAAGCAAATTAGCCGGCCGAGGAAACTTCTCTTTATCGAGCCACTTGTAAACGATTTCGCGCGACACATCGATCGCTTCGGCGAGCTTGGGAACGCTCAAGCCAAGTTCTGAAAGACGGAGATTTATGAGTTCTACGTTTAACTGCTTGTTCACATGTTCCATATTGTCATCCTTGTCAACTTTTGTCAACTTCTATTCGGCCAGTAGTTTCCGATACTTGAGGCCTAAAATGAGACTATTGGTCCATCGTCCAGTTGACAAGTGTGGACTCGGCTCGACTCGAAAAAGGCCCTCGAAAAGCCGATAAAATTACGGATCAAGTGTCTTTTCAAAGGCTTGCGGAACAGCGAAGTCAACGGAGATGGAACGGCGTAGATGACTCGACCAGAAGATAAAGCACGAGAAGAAATCGACGATGCACTAACCGAGGCCGGTTGGGATGTTCAAGATCGAGAGCATGTGAATCTACATGCGAAACTCGGCGTTGCTGTTCGAGAGTTTCCGCTCAAACAGGGACACGGATTTGCTGATTATCTGCTCTATGTTGATGGTCAGGCCGTTGGAGCCGTTGAAGCCAAGAAAGTCGGCGAGACTCTGACCGGAGTGGAAATCCAAACAGAAAAGTACAGCAAAGGCGTCCCCGATCACGTTCCCGCTTGGCACAAGCCGCTTCCGTACTTGTATCAAAGCACAGGTGTTGAGCACCGGTTCACCAATCGACTTGATCCTGAGCCGAGAAGCCGTGGCGTGTTTCACTTTCACAAACCAGAAACTCTTCACGAGTGGATTTTGACTGAAGTCCCAGAAGCATTTCCGAAGAAAGATCCGAAGGGAATGCTCAAAGTTGCGGAACCAACGGTTGCCTATCGACCGACAGGATTTGAATACAACACGCTCCGATCACGCCTCCGCCATTTGCCGCCACTCAGTCCGACTGGAATGTGGCCTGCGCAGATCAAGGCCATCACCAATCTTGAGAAGTCACTGGCACATGACCGCCCACGGGCGCTGATTCAAATGGCTACGGGTTCCGGCAAAACATTCACCTCGGTGTCGGCGATTTACCGTCTGATCAAATTCGGAAAAGCTCGTCGGGTTCTCTTCCTGGTCGATCGCGGAAATTTGGGAAAGCAGACGGAGAAAGAATTCCAACAGTACGTCACACCCGATGATGGACGGAAGTTCACTGAGTTGTACAACGTCCAGCGATTAACTTCGAACAAAATTGACACAGTTTCGAAAGTGGTTATTACCACAATCCAACGGCTCTACTCTATGCTTCGGGGAGACGAAGAGCTAGCAGATGAGGAGATCGAAGAGAAATCAATGTTCACGATGGAAGATCTGAAAACTGAACCAGCGCCGGTGAGTTACAACCCGGCTTTTCCGATCGAATCCTTCGATTTCATATTTACCGACGAGTGTCATCGCTCAATCTACAATCTCTGGCGTCAGGTCCTTGAGTACTACGATGCGCACTTGATCGGCCTGACGGCAACACCGTCGAAGCAAACACTTGGGTTCTTCAACAAAAATCTCGTCATGGAATACAATCACGAAATGGCCGTTGCCGACGGAGTGAACGTTGATTTCGACGTCTACCGAATTCGGACCGAAATTACCGAGGGCGGATCAAAGGTGGATGCCGGGTACTACGTCGATAAACGAAACAGAGAAACAAGAGCTGTCAGATGGGAAAAACTCGACGACGATCTGACTTACGCCGCGAATGAACTTGATCGCGATGTCGTTGCGAAAGATCAGATCCGTACTGTCATTCGCACATTCAAAGACAGACTGTTCACGGAAATTTTCCCGGGGAGAACTGACATCCCGAAGACACTTATATTTGCAAAGGACGATAGCCACGCGGACGACATAGTTCAAATCCTTCGTGAGGAGTTTGCTAAGGGTAACGACTTTTGCGAAAAGATCACGTACAAAACCGGTACCGCTCGGATCATCGAAAAAGTGAAGGGCGATGACGGAGTGGAAGTCGATAAGGTTACATATAAGTCCACGAAGGTGAAACCTGAAGACTTGCTCCAGTCGTTTCGCAACAGCTACAACCCGAGAATTGCAGTTACCGTTGACATGATTGCAACTGGAACGGACATCAAACCTCTTGAGATCGTCGTGTTCATGAGAATGGTCAAGAGTTTGAATTTCTTCGAGCAGATGAAGGGCCGCGGAGTCCGCGTGATAAAAGAAGCGGATCTGAAGTCAGTAACCCCTGATGCTAAAGGAAAAACTCATTTTGTGGTTGTTGATGCCGTTGGCGTAACTGAATCAAAAATGTGCGACACAACCCCTCTTGAGAAAAAGAAGACGGTTGAATTTGAAAAACTTTTGGATGCCGTTAGTTTTGGATCGACTGATCCGGACATCCTGTCATCGCTCGTGTCTCGTCTTTCAAGGGTAGAAAAACAGCTCGGGGATCAAGAGCGGACTGAGATCTTCAAGCTCTCAGGCGGGAAAACATTGAAAGAGATTGGCCACGCAATCCTTGCTGCCATCGATCCCGACCAACAGATCGCGGCTGCCCGTAAGAAATTCGAACTCGCGCCTACCCAACAGCCGTCAGATAAGCAACTACAGGAAGCCGCGACGACGATCATTCGCGAGGCTGTAAAGCCGATCGCGGCGAACCCTGATCTGCGTAAGACAATTCTCGAAATGAAGAAGGAAAAGGATCAAGTCATTGATACCGTGAGCATCGACATTCTCAAGGATGCCGGATTCAGTACGGCCGCAAAAGATGCAGCGAAAAGCTTGGTTAAGTCCTTTGAAAAATACCTTGAAGACCACAAAGACGAAATCACTGCGATTCAGGTGTTGTACAGCCGGCCTTATAAGCACCGGCTCAAACTGGAAGATATCGAAGAGTTGGCAAATCAGATAAAGAAGCCGCCGCGTTCATGGACCCCTGATCGCCTCTGGGCTGCCTATGAGATGCTCGAAAAGTCCAAGGTCAAAGGCTCCGGAGGGAAAATCCTGACGGATATTGTGTCCTTGGTGCGGTTCGCCGTAGATGGAAAAGAGCTTGTCCCCTTTCCTGATTTAGTAGACCAAAAGTTCCGTAAGTGGCTGACAGCACAGCAAAAAGACGGTACACAATTCACTCCCGAACAGCTCGAGTGGCTGACCCTGATCAAGAATCACGTCGCCGCCAACTTGTCGATAGGCAAGGATGACTTTGAGTACGCTCCGTTCAATCAACGCGGCGGCCTTGGAAAAGTTCACAAGGTGTTCGGGAAAGAACTGAACCGAATACTAACGGAACTGAATGAGGTCTTAGTAGCTTGAAGAATGGTAGCACCGCACTCGAATGGCCCACTGTAAAACTTAAAGAGATATGTGACGCTGTAAATGGAAAGGCGTTCAAGTCCTCTGAATGGAAAAAATCCGGTCTTCCAATTATCCGTATTCAAAACCTTAAGGACCCTGCGGCTGATTTTAATTATTTCCAGGGCGATATCGAGGACAAATACAAAGTCGAACCCGGAGACGTACTATTCGCTTGGTCGGGAACGCCCGGAACTTCATTTGGTGCATTTATCTGGAATGGTCCTGAAGGGGTTTTAAACCAGCACATCTTTAACATTCGATTCGATATTGCGAAAGTTCATCGGGATTACTTATTTCACGCATTGAACCGAAATGTTCAGGATTACATCCGGCAGGCCCAGGGTGGAGTTGGTCTAGCCCACATCACAAAGTCGAAGTTTATGGATTCTGAAATTTTCCTTCCAGACATGGTGATTCAACGCAAGGTCGTTGAATTTATTGAAACTAATCAGAGCCGCGTTTTGGCAGGCGAGCGCATGATTCAGTCTGCAGAGAATCGCCTCAAGAGGTTTCGAGCCTCGTCCCTAAAGGCGGCTTGCGAGGGTAAACTGGTTCAAACGTCCGCTAGCATCGCTGAAAAAAAGGGAGTCGCGCAGGAATCTGCTGAGGACTACTTGAACCGCATTCTGGCTGAGCGCCGGAAAAATTGGGAAACGGAGTATTTAGCGGACTGCAAGATTGCTGGGAAAATGCCAAAGGACGATAAATGGAAATCGAAGTATAAACAACCTACCGGAATCGATTCGTCAAATCTCCCCAGTCTTCCTCACGGATGGTGCTGGGCGAAAGTGAGTCAAGTTGGAGAAGTTCAACTTGGACGACAGCGCTCTCCGAAACACCATTCGGGAAAACACATGCGTCCTTATCTTCGAGTGGCAAATGTTTTTGAAGATCGAATTGATACAGATGACGTCATGGAGATGAATTTTACGCCAGCCGAATTTGAAAGATATAAGTTGGGCTCCGGTGATGTTCTTTTGAACGAAGGGCAGAGCCTGGAGTTGATTGGACGGCCCGCAATTTACAGAAATGAAGTTCCAGGCGCGTGTTTTCAAAATACATTGGTTCGATTTAGAGCAGTAAAGGGCGTAAATCCAGAATATGCTCTGATTGTATTTTTGAGTTACATGCACAACCAAAGATTTCAGAAAATTGCGAAGTGGACCACTAACATAGCCCATCTCGGAGCAGAACGATTTGCTGAGTTGGAGTTTCCTCTTGCACCGGAAAAGGAACAGGAGCGGATAGTGGCGGCATGGCGTAAGGCGGCTGTCCAGTATGAGCGCCTGAAGAATACTTTGCGCACCAACAAGCGACGCGCCTTAAATTTGCGTCGCTCCATTCTCAATCTTGCATTTTCAAATGGCAGGGATCCAATCCATGACGCTGAGAATGCCCGAGTTGTTACGCACAACTCGCAAATGCATGCCGGAGGACTAAGATGACAACACCACAACAGCTTGTTCAGAAACTCTGGAACTACTGCAATATCCTTAAAGATGACGGCGTCTCTTACGGCGACTATGTTGAACAATTGACTTATTTGCTGTTTCTGAAAATGGCCCATGAGCGAACAGAGTCGCCGTGGAATGAACAGTCAATAATTCCGAAGAAGTACACTTGGCCTGAGCTACTCAAAAGGAGTGGCGATGAACTTGAAATTCAATACCGCCATACGCTCGAGGAGCTGGGAAAAACCAAGGGGACGTTGGGGATCATTTTTAGAAAGTCACAGAACAAGATCACGGATCCCGCCAAACTCGAAAAGTTAATTAAAGAATTGATCAACAAAGAAACGTGGATGTCACTCGATGCTGATGTGAAGGGCGACGCCTACGAAGGCTTGCTCGAAAAGAATGCGCAGGACACGAAGAGCGGAGCCGGACAGTATTTCACTCCGCGGCCGCTGATAAGGGCAATGGTCGATTGCATTCAGCCTCAGCCCGATGAATCTATAGCTGACCCTGCTTGCGGTACTGGCGGGTTTTTACTCGCAGCCCACGATTACATCGTCAAGCACAACCCGAATCTAACGAAGCCACAAAAGAAGGCATTGAAAGAAAAAATGTTGCGAGGTTGGGAAATTGTGGACAACACTGCCCGACTTTGCGCGATGAATTTGCTTCTGCATGGAATAGGCGGTGATGAAACGCCGATTACAGTAGTTGATGCGCTGAAGGCCGATCCTGGCGACAGGTTTAAGGTAGTCCTCACCAATCCTCCGTTTGGCAAGAAATCCAGCGAGACGTTTACCAACGAGGAGGGAGAGGCCGAGAAAAAGGCTCTAACCGTCTTGCGCGATGACTTTTGGGCGACGACAGCCAATAAGCAGCTCAACTTTGTCCAGCATATTAAGACCGTTTTGGATATTAACGGCCGGGCCGCAGTAGTACTGCCAGACAATGTGCTCTTCGAGGGCGGCGCGGGTGAAATAGTTCGACGAAAATTGCTACATGAATGCGACCTGCATACTATTCTTCGACTTCCTGCGGGAATCTTCTACGCCCAGGGAGTGAAGGCGAACGTTCTCTTTTTTGAGAAGAAAATTGCGAGCGAAAAACCTTGGACGAGTAAGGTCTGGATCTATGATTACCGAACGAACATTCACCACACGCTGAAGACCAATCCACTCAAACGCGAAGATCTTAACGATTTCGTGAAGTGCTACAATCCAGAGAATCGGCATAAACGAAAGGCGACCTGGTCGGAAAAGAATTCCGAAGGACGTTGGCGCGTCTACGAATATGATGAGCTGGTTAAGCGGGACAAATGCAACCTCGACATATTCTGGCTCAAGGATGAAAGCCTCGAGGATGCGGCCAACCTCCCAGGCCCGGATATTATTGCCGATGAAATCGTTGAAGACCTCAGAGCTGCGCTTGAGCAATTCGAAGAGGTCGCACAAGAACTGAGACCGTGAGCATCCTTTAGCAAATATCCATAACTGTAATCGAACTTATGGTTACAGTTCGTAGCCACTGAAATCTTTGGGCGAATCCCGGCTTCCCTTTCCGACAGATCGTCCCCTGGTACAATCACTCAATACATCACAGAAATTTCAACTGGCTACGGCGCTTCAACGGAACAGGAATCGTATGGAAGGTCAGTCAAAGAAATCAGATTACGAACTTCGCACCCGGGGCGGATACGATTTGATGCTGGTCCGCTCGGCGCTTCAGAAGTCGCTTCGGTATGGCCTTGAAGAAGAAGCAATCTACTGGGCCCAGGAAATGCAGGACTACACGCAATATCTACTCGTCACATTGGCAACCGTGAACTCCGAGGACATCGCTTGGGTGAATCCTGCAATGTCGGCTGCGATCGACGCGAAAATTCAGCTCTGGCTCATCATTCAACATCAGAAGAAAAAGAAGGCGACTTACGGACCAGCATTGGCCGCTGTCATTCTGATGATGTGCAGGTCACGTAAAAGTCGAGTCGCAGATTCAGCGTGGGAATATGTCCGGCTGAAGAGAGAGGCTGGTTGGCGTCTGGAAATTCCCGATTGGGCGAAGGATGAGCACAATGATGAAGGCCGCGCGCTCAACCGCTGGTGGAGATTTTTTGTGCGAATTTCCAGTCGATTGAGCAATCGGGCTCGGCCTGATGAATTGATGGGTGACGACTACTCTGACAAGATCGAGCGGGTTTGGCTTCGAGGACATCCCTCACATCCCGATGAACCGGATTATGAAGCGCTAGATCCAGCCGAACCTTACAAGCCCATCATCACCAAACACTACACCCCCGATAAGGATTCAAACGGGTGAGCAAGCGTGTGGGGATTTATATTCGTATTTCCACGCCTGACCAGCACTCGCATATGCAGAGGGACGAGCTCCTAGCATTCTGCCACGCACGGGGATGGGTAATGGCGGAGATCTACGAAGACCAAATGACCGGGACCCATGCGAACCGCCCAGAGTTTCAACGGCTTTTGCGTCACGCCCGCCAACGGAAGATCGACATTTTGTTGTGTTGGAAGCTCGATCGGTGCTTTAGATCGCTCAAGGATATGGTGAACACGATTCAAGAGCTCGGCGAGCTTGGGATTGAATTTGCGTCGTTACGTGACAACATCGACATGACCACAGCGAGTGGTCGGCTAATGGCTCATCTGTTGGCCGCATTCGGTGAATTTGAGGCCGCGCTTTGCCGCGAAAGAGTACGTGCCGGATTGGACGCTGCCAAACGGCGAGGGAAGAAGTTGGGCCGGCCGCGAACCATTGACGATACGAAGATCAAAGAACTCAGGGCCTCTGGTCAAACATACAGCCAGATCGGGAATGCGCTGAATATTTCACCCGGATCGATAAGCCTTGCTCTTAAGAAGTAGAATCTCATTTCACGAAATTGCAGGAAATTGCAAAGTGGACAATCGAAAATCCCCACGCACAGGTATCCTGGCCGACAAACCTGATCTACTGAAAGGGCATCTGGCGAATGATCGAAAACCTTATCATTTTTGAGTGTAGTGCGCGGATGTCCAACTGTTTCAGCAACTGATCGCTCTCCGACTCAACGTCGTGACAAAATACTCGAGAATTTGTGTTGGGGGCGTGACAAGATAAGCCTCTGAACGAAGTTACAACCAGTTGAAACCAGGGAGGTGAAATCTAAAGGGATATTGTCCCTTCGCTAACCTTGCAGAACTTGCATCGCGCAATCTACCCTATCCCGAGGAATCTGAAATGTCTTCTCTAGAATCTGTCGGATCAATTCACCGTCGAATTTGTTTGTCTCATCCGCTACAGCTGGTGCATCTTTCATCACAAAAGCAACTGAGTCCGAGGCGTCTCTACAAGCATTGCGCACGGTTGTCTCGCTCCAGCCAAACATTTGGCCTACGGTGGTCCGAGCAGACTGTTCCGGTCCTCGATGGGCGTGAATTTCTTCTTTGGAAATTCGCAGCTTAGCAAAATCCGAATCGCTGATTGAAAGGCGAGCAAGGAGTATCTTCAAAGATTCGTAATAGTTTTCCAAGTACAGCTTGAGAGTCGAAACGATCTGCTCTGATGGGACGCTTCCATCGACAACCCTTTCGTAAACGTCAGCCACCGGGCCGACAAGCAGGTGAGCCACTTGGGATTTATTGAAGTCGAGCTCCTTTTCGTTGAAGTCGATAAACCGAGTCGCCACTTCCTTCGCCGCCTGATCTGCAGACCTGCGGACCCGCGCCTGACGCTGATTCTCCGATTCGGGAACCTCATCCCCTACGAACAGTATCGACGCCAACTGGTAAATGGCGTTCCAAGAATTGGCCTGCTTCATATCTGGCGCTCCTTTGAGCGGCCATTCATCCCCCATTTTTGCAATCGGTGCAAGCTCGGCAAGGTAGGGAGGTGTCAGTAAAATTGGATGCCGGTATTTACTGAATACGGGACACCTCGAATCAACTACTTCCGAAGTGCATGGACGACAAGTTCAGCATGAACAAGGGAGTAGAAATGACCACAAACAGTAACTTGGTTGGCTACAAAGAGATCAGCGACCTAACAGGCTTACCTCTCGGAACCCTGTACAGCATGGTTCATCGGAAACAGATACCGCACTTCAAACTTGGGAAAAGGTTGGTGCGATTCAACCTCCGCATCGTCAAAGAATGGTTGGAGCGACATTCCGTACGGTCTGCCGGTGGCGACCAATGACCAACCATTTAGGAAGAGCGGGAGCTACGCTGAATAGTAAGTCTCTTCGTGTGACGGGGTTCAGATGCGGAGGTTGGAGACGGCCCTGCCGTCGCATGGAGTGTGACCACTGTGCGGATCTTAGGAGGCAATACTTTGTCGAAGCAGGAACTCTGATGGTGAAGAGATTGGACCTGCGACTACACTGCACGATTACGCTTCACCACTCTGATTTCGATGACCCCTGGCTCCGGCTACCGACCCTGTCCAGTCTATTGACCGATTGCCTAAACAAGAAAATTGGGCCGTTCATCAGAACCCTGGCGCTTGGTCGATCGAAGCGCACTCCGCATGTGCACTACTTAATCCGCCCTTCCAGTGCTGAAACTCTTGAGGCCTTGATCCGCGAACATTTTCCCGATGGAAGTCGAGCATTCATTGATTCTCAGCCTGCCTATGATGTTCCCAGCCTTCTTGATTATCACTTCCGGCAGAATTTTTTGCCGACAGCAACCGACCCGAACCGCATCAAGGGCCTTCGCTTGATAAGCGGTTCTCGCGGGGAAATGACGTTTGGGTTTCCGCAGTCAGTGCATTGGAAACGTCTTCAGTCGGAACGTGACGCCGGAGTTCAGCAATGACGACGAGCCGCTGCCGAAAAAACTTTCGCGAGAGAAGACCAGAGTTGTGTAATCGAAAATTACTACCCGAGCGGACGCCATTCATTACAAACAAAATACGAACAAACGAATTTTGCACGAAGGGAGAAGAGGAAGCTCCAAAAGATCCAGAATGGATGACCACTGAAGAGGCGGCACATCATCTACGAATAAGTCCCGCCACACTGAGAAATCTCACAAGCAACGGCGAAATCCCCTACTACAAATTTGGTCGACGAAATCGGTACCTGAGGTGCGACCTTAACCAACTCCTGTCTGCAAATAAACGCGGAGGATTTCTATGGGAACAAAGTTTAACGAAGAGAAGGGCTACTGGGAGGCATATTGGAGTCAGCGCCACCCAATCACCAGAGAACCGAAAAGCCTGAGACGAAGGCATTTGCGATCTGAAGCTGATGCAAAGAGAACAGAACGTGAGTTGATGCGACTGATTGAGCAGGCGTTCAATGAAGATGTCGTCCCGAGATGGCCAAAGGTAGTTAATGAATATCTCGAATCCAAGCGCTTGTACGATTGGACCGAAAAAACACTTCAGAACGCTCGCCTATGTCTTGGCGCTCACACGCTCGAGCAGTGGAAGTGCAAACGAGTTAGCGAGATTTCCCCGAAAGACATCAAGGAACTACTGAACGCAAAAGTCGGCGGTCGATCACCGAGCAGCCAACAGACGTTGCTAAAGTTCATTCGAGGAGCCTTTCAATATGCCGTCGAAGCTGGATACATAACGAGTAACCCTGCTCCAAATGTTCGATGGCGAATCAGTCAGAAGATACAAATGGTTCTCACTGAGCCGCAGGTCAGACAGCTCCTCGATAAGGCAAAGGAGTATAACAGCGAGTGGTACCATCACTGGGCTCTGGCGCTTTACACAGGTATGCGAAACGGCGAGTTGTTCGCCCTGACTTGGGACCGCGTGAATATGGACGCCCGAACCATCTTGGTAAATAGCAGCTGGAACAAGGTTGATGGTTTCAAAGACACGAAATCGGGAAACGATCGAATCGTAGAAATCGCACCCAACTTGCAAGTCATCCTCGCAGAATTGAAACTGGCACAGTTTGATTCCCACTTTGTTCTTCCTCGCAGCAGAAACTGGGAAAAGGGAGAGCAGGCACGGATGCTCCGAATGTTTCTGCAGGGCATCGGACTTCCTTCGATCCGGTTCCATGATCTCAGGGCGACTTGGGCGACAATTATGCTTACCAAAGGGGTTGAGCCTATCAAAGTGATGTCCATGGGCGGTTGGACCCAATTGAAGACCATGCAAATCTACATCAGGAAGGCTGGCGTAGATATCAAGGGAATCACCGATGAATTGGACCTGCACAACCCTTGTCAGAGGGTCGCTGGCGTACTAGATTTCACCAGAAGTAGTGAATCGTAATGCTCAGGAACCGGAACTCACTACTTTCAATGGGTTACGATACGTTCCATCTCCTGAGCCAATTTTGAATACTAGCAGGCCGGTGAAAAACCTGGCCTGCGGCCGGTTTTTCTACCTCCGCGCATTTGCTTGAGCCATTGTCGTATCGTAGACTGCGTCCATGCGTGGCGCAAAATCAGATCAAGAAGACATGTTCAGT
>JBFWQY010000012.1:0-120470 GCA_050249195.1 Bdellovibrionales bacterium | reverse complement strand
CTTCCGATCTGCTGCCGCACTTTCTCTGGGCAGGGAATCACCTCGACTTCGATTTCTTTAACCGGATTCTCCAAATTCACAGTTGCCAGCTTATTCTCCAGTAGCTTCATGCAAAGCTCGAGGTCACGGCACGGTGTGGAGGGCTGGAGCTCAATCAGATGCACGCAATCGGAATACTCACAGAAAAGATGAACATTGATTTTTTGCGCGAACTCCCTGCGGCCTTGCAGCCGGGCCATAATTCGTCGCAGACTCTTCTCTAATCCGTGCAGGAGGAAAGGCAAAAGGGAAATGGGAAAGTCCAGATGCATATAGTCCCGCAAAGACTCGGTGGGAAGTAAAGGAGAGATGACTTGTTTGTCCAAACCGTGCAGTCGTTTCCAGATCAGCGTGCCGGTCTCCTGCCAGCGCGCACGGAAGGAATCGATCTGGAACTTGCGGATCTCGCCGAGACGGTGAATGCCCAGCATATGAAAGAAATCAATAATTCCCTCGATCTCCGCGGGAGATTTCCAAGCTATTAACCCCTCGAGCTGATGCAGACGAGCCAGAGGAGCGGATTCCAAATCATCCACTTCACAGGTCGGCGCACTGATCGTGTTAGGGTTCTCCACGCTGAGCGCCTGCGCTCCCCAGGGTGTGTCACTCACGGCTGCGACCGCATCGGAAAAGAATTCGCGCGAGAGATGCAACGCCTCGTCCAATAGCTGTTCCTCACCGCCAAACAATTGGGACGTGGAAGAGATATCCAAGAAAATCAGTCCCGGAGCGCGATAATGAACCCGGGGGCTGAAAGTCAGAAAGTTTTCAGCCACGGAAGGATGCGCTTTTCCTAAGGGGGAAAGCGCACTCTCCTGCTGTAAGCAGAGGCAAAGTGTCCGCATAAAGATCTCTCCTTTCTAAGATGTGAGGCGTGGGGCGATGCAGAGCGCGGATCACCGCCACATGATTCCGTTCAAAATGTAAAATCAGTGAGTAGAAGGGGCTGGGGCGAAGAATACGGGCATGGGTGATCAGAACCAATGCCGCCTGAGAGCTCTGAGCCAGTTTTTTGAGCCGTAAGACCTGATGTTCTTTCAAACCCATTCCTCCCAGATCGCAACCAATCAGCTCAAATAAAGAAAGTGACAGCAATTCCTGCAAAGCCCACAGAGTCTGCTTCACGTCCTGGGGTTGTGACACCCAGAGAAGCCGGGAGAGGTCCACCTTGCGATGGCGCAATCCCCAAGGGGTGAGCGCGGAATCCCGATCATTCATCCAGGCCACCCACTGTCCGCGTTGGGTGACCGCGGCCGCGCTTCGCATCCACAAGCTCGTGGCACCACCGGCATCGCTGATCAATAAAGAAACCGCGTCTTTTGGAAAGCCGTGCCACAGTAAAAAACGATCCAGCAACGGCCATCCCGTTGCAATCCCCGCGGCAGGAGTGATCCTCTCCGGAGTCACAAGTCGTGATCCCAGTTCGCGTTTCAATCGCGCGAGCGCTTCTATTCGGTTGCAGGATATTTTATCCAACACGAATCACTCCTTAAGACCCTAAGCCTGATCAGAAGCAAAATCCGTGATGCTAAAAAATCTGATAGGGGATTCTCTTTAAAGCCCTCAAAATCTTCGGATCAACCCCACCACTACGCCTTGTATATCCACGGCATACGGCGGATACCACATGGATTCCATAGACGAGTTCGCCGGCCTGAGTTCCACCGTTTGCTCGGCTTCGGAGTGCTTAGGATCCGCGGCAGAAGAATGTGCATGACTCTGTGGATTCTTGTGGATATCTGAATTCTTATGCAAATAGAAATTCTTTACAGTGGCACGGTTCTCAACCATAGCCACGACGGTATCTCCGTTATTGGCATACGTTTGTTTCTGCACAAAAATAATATCGCCGTCCATAATTCCGTCCTCCACCATAGATTGTCCTTGTACAACGAGAGCAAATGTCTTTCCGGGATTGCGAATCAAAGCTGTGGGGGCCTCCACATATTCATCATGGGTGAAGGCTTCGATGGGAGATCCAGCGGCAACTCGGCCCAAAAGAGGTAAAGAAAGAGACTCCGCCTGGGGAGGAGACAAACTCTTCAGGGGAGTCCCTTTCTTTAAAGGTTGGGTGGGTGATGGGTATTGGGTTGTTGTCATGCTGGGCGAACCGCTGTTACGGTCCGACAGCAAGTTTGAAAGCGAACGCGAAGAGTGCAGCACCTGTAAGGCGCGCTTCTGGTTGCCACCAGGAATATGAATATAATTTTTATCCTGAAGCTGCTTCAGATAGCGCTGCACGGAATTGAAGGAAGCAAAACCAAAGTGATCGCGGATTTCCTGGTAGGTGGGAGCGACGCTTTGCTCGTGCAGAAACTGTTCGATAAACTCAAGCACTTTGAGCTCGCGCGGGGAGAGAGGAAGAGGTTTTTTTTTCGGTGCCATAACTTGGTTTCTCCATTCATCTTTCGTTATTCAGTCGTCGCAATCGGGTTGTGGGGAGGCTGAGCACGACTTACTTCATGTGTAAGAATATGTGTAAGTTAAGTGTAAGTCAATGGAGTGAGTGGGAGCTGTACGAGTGATTTTTTTGTCGCTCCAATTTCGAAGGAATTCAAAGAGTTGCCGCTCACGCGTCGTGGCGGTGGAGTGCGAAGCCAGTCCCCTCTTTACGAGGTCAGAAATTTTGGAGTTCCCATCGTCTAAACGGCGCATTAGAAGGGGGCGCGCCCGCTCTCGAAATGTAAAAACCTGTTCCTTCAAGGACATTATCGCCAGTTTGCAAGGGATCCAGATTGGCCGGATCAACGCCAAGCTGAATCCGAATGGCGTCTCGCGGCTCCGAATCCGATGCAGAAGCCACGATCAAGTGCAATCACTGCGGAGAAATTAAAACTCTGAAGGCCAGCGCCTGCTCCTGGCTCAGCGTCAATCAAATGCTTTGAGGTAATCTAAAGCCCAGTTTTCCTTTGAGACAATCTGGAAAAGTGGCTTACAACTCTGCCAGCCTTCACGTAGATGTTGAGTCATTCTCTCGAGCAGTGCTGCCGGATTGTCAGAGACTTGGGTTCGATATGAAGGATCAAACACGATCCATCTTTCACCGGTCCAAGCCAAATTCCGCGGATTGCGGAAGGAAACTAAAACGCCTCTTTGCGCCGCCAAAATCATCAGACGAATCAGCTGGTCGATCGCGCGCCGGTCCTCTATATTCGACGGATCGAAATTCGTCAGCCACTCCTCCCCAGTTATTCCCGGAACAAAATCCTTCAAAATGAAATTGGAACCCGTCAGGTGGATTCTCGGAAACTCGCTAAAGCCAGCGTTATGATAGATCGAAAGGCGCAAAGGCTCGTTGTCCAGCAGTTCAGTCAATTTTTCAGGGCCGACCGCTACCTTAAGGTTTCGGATCTCGCGTGTGGTTACATGCATGACCCTATAGGCGTTTCCCACATCTCCACGTGTGAGATACTGAAGCACCACGTAGTCCTCTCCCCCCACCCTCACCGTTTGGCCAACTTCAATGTCGGTGATCGTTTGATCAGTTGTCGGGATACCCATGGATGAGCTCCCACTGATCGCGATCTCCTCAACCGCTGCCACTGTCACGTCAGCCATCTGTCTATGTTCAATAAACTCCAAAACCAGGGTGCGGGTTCCAAGAGGAAGCCAAGACAAATCAAAGTAATACTCTCGAGGTCGAGTCAGGGCATTCCGGGGAATCCGCATCACGGCCACAACGGGACCATCTTTCTCATTGAGATGCACGCGAACCTGAGCTCCCGCCTCGGAATCCGCTGTAAGCCTAAGCTGGGCTCCGCTCAAGGGTTGCGCCTTTGTCATCTGGTGAATGTCGATCGACATGTGTTGCCGGTGAGTCGCCTGAATAGATTGCGTACTGACGACCACGTACCTGTTAGACCGGGGTTGCTGTGGAGCCTGAGTCTGCGCAAAGGTGATCTCCCCTGGGTAAGCTGCAAGCAGTAATGAAAGAAGTCTGCTCGTGATCTCCGAGACGACAATTGGATCAAGTCTGGCTTTAAACAGCTCGATCAGTTGCAAAATACTGTCTGAACTCCATTGCCTCACGGTTTTTATGGTCTCGTCCAGGTACTCGGGCTGGAATGGATCCCAAGGCCTGTGATTCCCATGCCAGATGAAATGCGCCACTCCACCGTTGGGCTCAAAAGCCCAGCCATGGTCAATCGCGAGTTCCCAACCCGACCGGTGATGAAGCACATTGCCTCTGTGTCGGTCTCCATAGTTAACAATCCAGTCTAGAAGCCGAATGGCAAAGCTGGGCGGAAGAGGGGATTCAAGATTCAGCTCGTCTGAAGTGTAATAGTATCGAGCGGCGCCCTCCACCTCTCCGACCCTACGGCGGACGACCACACTGACACCATTGATATTCAAGAAGCGGCTCGCTTCGTAATAAAGGGTCTCGCCATTGATTTGAAATCTTGAGAACTCGTCCTCAGGATCTTCAGCTTGAAAAAGTATAAGTGAACCGTCAACCAATTCATAAACCGTCTTATTATATCCAGAGGGCACCTGAAGATCAGGACGCTCGCGCAATACCGGCGTGCTCCTCAGTCGTTCCGCGAGACGATCTTCCATTTCAGCAGCTTGAGGGTCGGCTATCGCTTTAAGCGCAAAAATCTCTCCGTTGGAAGCCAGGCTAAAGGGGCAGAGTGAGTTTCGCGGCGGGTCGTGTGCGAGGCACACCGCGGGAAGCAAACTCAGAAGCAAAAGTGCACGCCTGAGACGAGTCATTGCTTTTTTATAAGGACGGCTAGAATCACTTCCAACCGTGAAGCGGTCCTTCGGTCAGAGATCTAATTTTTACACAAACAAGAGCGCGAGGACGGCGCAAGCGGGACAGTAATTTCAGGAGTTGAGAACGCCTGAAATCTTGTGTGCTGCTGCGGCGGGAGGCCGATCTCCTCGGTGGACGAGGCGAGGCGGGGCGCCTGGAACTGCCGTTTTTCGCCCGGCAGAGGCGCGACGTGCCGGATAAGCCACTGAAACACGCTAAATTCATTGGGCATTGGTTTTGCTGACAAATGATCCATCTCAGGGAGGATCATGAAGGTTGGCTTTTGGTTGGTTTCACTGTCAATGGCTTTGACACACATCGGTCCGTGGGCGAGCGCCCAAATCTATCGACCCTATGTTCCTGACATTCCGGGTGTGAGATCGATGAGCTTTTATTTGCCCGCGCCCGGCGCCCTCGCCGAGGTCCTGAGTGCCCATGGCGTGCAATTCTCTTTGAGTAGTTGGTGCCGTTCCTACCTTTCCCCCTGGCGCTCAAGCAGTCGGCCCAAGACCATCGAAATGTGGGTGGTTGATGGGTTGTATGCGTTCTCCGACATCAAGAGTCAGATTTATGGATATCGCCTCTTGGAAGCCGCGCTGGCTCAAAACCTCCAGCCGCACCATCGGGTTTTGGTCCTTGGAAGTGGCGTTGGCTTTGAAGCTGTCGTTTTGGCCCAACGTTTTGGTGTTCACGTCGATGCCATTGATATTGATCCTAGGGCGGTCCGGTTCACAGAGATCAATGCGGAACGCCATGGTGTTTCTGAGCGCGTTCGGTCCTTCCAGAGTGACCTTTTTGAACGGGTCGAAGGGACTTATGATCTCATATTGTTTAATGCCCCGCGAGCGCTGTTGGAAGATGACTACAGGGAGTGGCTCTCCACGCCCAATCCGAATGAGAATTTCATTATCGGTGGGAATGTGACTGAACTGAAACCGCCGACCTATGAACAGTGGATTGCGTCTTTCGCTAAGGATGATTCAAAGCGAGCCTTCGCGGATCCCGGTGGAAAGCTTCTATTTAGGACTCTGGATCAGTTTCCTAAGTTCTTGTCTGCGAAGGGACGATTCCTGCTGATGACGACTTCGCACCTGCCCAAGTACATAAATACATCACAGCTGACTTCTAGGAGAGTCTCCGAGGATCCTTGGGAACTGGGGAATCCCAGCACTAAAAATCAGACATTCGGGATTTTTGAACTCTCCTTAAGGCCGGAGCCCAAGTGAATGCCGTCGCTCCACGCATCAGCAGCTCCTAATAGGAAAACTCGAGCAGTTCTTTGAAGGATCGGCCCTCCGCGGCCAGAGCATCCGCCTTGAGCAAATCCATTCCGATGCCATGCCCTTCACCCCGCCCGTGGAAGATAAACCGATCCGATTCGCGAGTGATGGTGTGTGGACAGGAGAGCAGCTTCAGTGAATTGCGGAACTCTTCACATGAATACCTCAGCCCGTTCACGCGAACCTCGGCGCCGCTTGCCCTCACGTCCAAATCACGATCACGAGGGCCTGCGAGCTTAAGAAGATCCCCGCGCAGACGCACGGCCCGCCATGGAGCTGTTCCCCCCTTCGCAAAGTTGAGAAAGCGATTTGGAGAAACGGGTAGAGACGCGATCGCATCATAGGCTGTGGCGTAGGTTTGTATCTTCGCGGGTGAAGCCCAGTCGCTCGGTCCGAAAACCTGGCAGTGCGTGGTGTCGCAGAGGGGTCGGTCTCCGTGGCGACCGCTTTGAAGGTTTTGGCGTACGACAAATGCAAGCGCCTTTAGAGTTTCCCTTCGTCCCTTGGCCATTTCCGAAGCTAGCACACGCGACACATACGCCCTCTCCGTTGTCTCCAGTACAAACGCGGAACCGCGCCGAGCCCGTGCCTGGCGAATACCAGGGGGTTGGCCGGACGGGGGACGAAGCTGAGGCGGAGGCTGGTAACTCATTTTTCCCCAGTATGTGCGTTGCGAGCGTGAGCCGTCCTTGCCGCCGAAACGCACCACGAGGCCGCCAGAGAGGCAGTGAACGGAATCATTGGCCTTGAGAGTTGCGGATGTCACTTGCGGGAAGTCTTTTGTTCCAACAACCGCGAGGCCTCGCTCGCATCGGATCTCTATGGCCGCTTCCGGAACAAGTGCCAAGACCTGCACGCGAGCGGCGCGCAGCGGAATTTGCGACCACGTTTCCACGAGAGGCCTGATCTGAGCGAGTAGCTCATATCCGCCGAACCCTTCGCCCCGCGCGAAAACAAAAACCTCACCGATACGGCCACCGATCCAACCTTGGAGAGGACGCCCGTTGAGAGTCCGTACGGATCCCGTTTTCAACTGCGCGCCTTTGCGCAGGAAGAAGGTTGAATCGGGGAGGTCACTCAGCGTTCCGGAGGCGAGCGCACCTTTAAGTGCCGCCAAAATTTCCGGTTGCTCCAGCATGATTTCACGGTAGACGGCGGCCATCTCCAATAAACTCAACTGAACTCGGGGAATCAGGCCAATGGCTTCCTGTGCCGTCGCGATTTCCGTTCTCTCGCGAGGAATCCCGAAACGGGTGAAATGTCGGTTCCATTTGGACCAATCCAGTTCCTTCGCGCCGAGGAAGAAGCCATTGCACGATTGCTGGAGTGCCTGCTGCCAGCTCATTCCACGTATCGTGCGTGTTACCGTCGAACCGCGGCAGTCGCGGGGAGCCAGCATTTCGGGAAAAAGCCTGAGAAACACGGGCTTCAGCATCGACCCCACCTCCACGGGCCGATGAATGTCACCCCTCATCGCCAGCGGTTCACCCGTCAAGCCGTCCACGACCAGATAAGCGATCGGTCCGCGCGGAACCTGAACTCGTTCCTGTCCGAGAATGCGTATCAACTGCGCTTCGGCGTCCTGAGTGGCCTTTCGTTTGGCCAGGGCGCAGGTCAAGTCCTTCACGCTCTGGCGCACGCGGGGATTCACTAGAAGAGCCGAAAGCGCGCTGAGAAATCGGGGACCAGGGGCGAAGCTGAGACGCTGCAAATAACGTAAGGCTTCTGCCTGCCGTGTGAAATGCCCGGGCTCTCGTCTCAGGCGCTGGTCATCTCCGCTGAGGTAAAGCGCCAGTGTTTCTTGTATCAAGGGATTGCCGCTCCACGAGGAATCCAAAGTGAGATTTAAAAAAACATGAGCGAGTTCATGGCGGAAAATTTGCCCGAGCTGGCCGTGCGCGGTTCGCCTGTTGATTCGGACTTCTGTGCCCGTCGTCATTGCGGCCTGGGCATTTACTTCCCAGGGTTCTACGAACTTCACATCAATCACGACTGGCGGGATCTCGACATTGCAGTGGTCCTGCCAATGGGCTACAGCCGTGAGCTCGGCCCGCAGCCCGGTTTCCATGGAGGCGCTTGAGGCGCTGGAGGCGTTTGCAATCCTGAGCTTCAGTGCGGCCTTAGCGTGCGCCTGCGGGCTGGACCCGTAAAGCTGTAGAACCAGACTGAGAAAAACTATCTTCATCATAGAAATCCATAAATCGGCTCACGCCGGTATGGAACTCGCCGGCGAAGTTCACGCGCACGATATAGCCGATCTTGCGGCCCTCACGGAGTACATCGTTCCACCCGCGCTTGAAATCAAAATAATAATTTAATCTCCCGCCGGATTCCTCGCGCTTCACCCACCCCGAGGTTTCGGCGTGGACGGCGAGGCTGCTGAAGCGATCATCATTTTCCACCAGGGAGGTTCCGGAGGGGAGATCATTGGCGAGCACATAATAGCTGCTGGCGAAAGGATTGGATTGCGGTCCGGCTTGAACGAAATTTTCAATGTAAAGAAGATCACCGACCTGCACCGGTTCGTTGTCATTGAGCTCGCTCAATTCTTGTGTGGTTTCGTTGAGCTTGTACACTTTGCGATCCAAGTGGTATCGACCGGCAACAGGACGTGCGAAGTTCATCGGTACCGCGCGCCGGCCGATAAGATGAATGCGGTCACTCGCTTCCTCCTTTCGTACCGAAAAACGGATCTTCTGTTTGCTGGTGGATTCCAGTTCCACAGGGATCTCCCATCCGGCCAGAATCAACCGGGCCTCGCTTGCGATCTGTTTATCATTCACATACACCGCAGGAGATCGGCCGATCCTTCGATTCTCGATTTCCTCTCGGATCAACCAGGTGGAATGCAATAAAATCTGTCCCGTTTCATAGGTAGAACCGAAGCTTTCACCATTGAATTGGGCTAGCAACGCCTGGCGTATGCGCTCAGTTCGGTCTTTATCGAGGCCGCCGCTTTCTCCTCGTAACGCTCGGGCGACGAGCGCAGTCGTCGAACCGCGACGCCCGATAAAATCCTGCCAATCGTTCAGAACGGCAGGTTGAATTGGACTTCGTTCCTTCAATATTTCATCGAGAATTTTGACTAACGCTTGCCGCACGGCGGGACGTAAGTCCGATACGGTCTGGGCATCCTCAGGCTTTGAGTCTTGAGCTGTTCGTAAGCTATAGGCAAGCAAAATAGGATTACCCTCCTTTAAGCTGGCCTCCAGCGAGAAACGCAGATCCGCTGCGCCCACAGGTTCATCCCACAGCTTCAGCCGATACAGCTGACTTTGAATATAGCGGTTCAGCACGTTCTTTGTCGTGCTGTCGCCGGGAGAGCTGTACTTGAACCTCTCTAAAGCCTTAAATGCCGCGCTCAGGTCGATGCCGTTGAGTAATTCAGTCCGCTCGACACCGACAAGTGAGGTCATCACATAATAGTGCATGCGGTAGTCGCTCGGCACGCCATCGAACCACTGAAAGGAACCGGAATCAGATCCTTCCCTGATCTGGAGCTGATGGACCTTCGCGATTCCAGCTTTCGCATTGTGAACGGCCTCTTGTAATATTCGTTTTTGCTGATCGGTCATGACGACAGGCTTGGTTCCGGTGACGAAAGCCCCCATCCAGCGCCACATGGACCTGGTGAACGCAAGTAAGCGTGACCACATCGAAATCTCGATGGCCGCATTCATTTCGGGCGCGAAAATATCCACGATCGCCAAATTAGGAATCGTGGTGTTGATAACCTGTTCAATACATCCATACGGGTACTGGGTCATCCAGTGCATGGCGGGGATGACGGCCCCAGAGAACCCACCCAGAATCCGAATCTTAGGATCATTCACTGTCTCATGATCGGCTAAGTTCAACTCCAGCTGGCCGTCGGGATTGAACTCCTCCTGCATGGGAGTACGGTTGTAACCATCGAGGAGCTTGATTTCCTGTTCGAAATGCCTGGCTGAACCGTCGACTTCGGCTTGGACCTGAACGGAGGCCAGTGCCAGAGGCTCGTTGAGTTCAGGACCCAATTCTTGACGGAGGATAAAGCTCTCATCTGGCTTCAGCTCTATCTGGACAGGCTCGGGAGGCGTCTTGCTATTCAAAGCCCCCGAGGGTTTGAGTCGAAGCCGCACGGTGTGGGCGGTTGACCGACTCAGGTTTTCAAGCGCCACGCGCAGATCGAAAGTCTCGCCCTTACGGATCGCGGCTGGCATCGCCAAGGTGATCGGCACCTCTGTTTGAGCTTTAAATTCGCTCTGACCTTCACCGAAACGACCCTGCTGATCAATGGCCACTGCGGACACCTTCCAAATGGTTTGATTGACCGGCAGGCGGAAGCGAACTGTCGCCTTGCCTGCGGCATCGGTCCGCACAGCTGGATTCCAATAGGCCGTGTCCTCTTCCTTTTGCGGCTCCTCGGCGGGCTTGGTGGCTGTGAACCCGTAATTGGGTTTGAAGAGACGGGCGATGGTTTCCGCGTAACCATAGCTTTGGAATTCATTGCTAAAGAAGGACATAAGATTCAGGCGGTCTTTCGGATAGAAGAATTCGAGAAGGCGCGGCCTGAATTCGGGTTGCAGATCCAAAACGGCGCGGTCCACCACCGAGACAGACACTTCCGACTGGACCGGGCGGCCGGCGTGGTCTTGAACCTGCAGCTCCAAGCTCTGCTCTCGCCCCGGTTCCAGTACCGGATCGGCGGGCTGAAGGACGACGCGCAGAATTTTATCGTCGGGCCGGATGGAGTATTCCATCCGCCGTTCCACAAAGCCCTGTTTTGGATCCGAATAGGCGATGATCAAATAAACCGTTGAACCCAGATCCGGCGTCAACTCCAAGTTGATCCAGTATGTCTGTCCCTGAATCTTCTCGGCGTTTTTGCGATAGATCGTACGTCCAGCAACGGTGGTGTAAACGTAGCCTGAATTTGAACCGCCGACACCCCATCCTTCCGGGAGGAGGACCAGCGCTTTCGCGGTTTCTCCTTCGCTGTAGACCGACCGCCGCGACAGGATCGTGAGGTCCGAAACCTTTTTTACCGGGGCAGGAGATCCGGGTTCAGCCACCAAGATCTCTTCACTTACGGATTCAATGGCACCGGACGCGGATCTCAGGGTCAGTGTGGCCGTGACAACTCCGGACTGCGCGGTGGGAAATGCGATCTTAAACTTTCCGCTGGGATCCGACTGGAGATCCTGGCTTGCGTGGCCCACGGGCTCTTGACCGTAGCCGGAAACAAAGAACCGCACGGAACCCGAAATTTTTCCGTAAGGGTTGCCTCCAGGAGTCAGAGCTCTTGCCTCGAGCCAAGCCGATTGACTTTTCTCCACATAGACGGCCGAGGAGCGCGACTGCACCATAAACTCGCTTGTTGCTTCCAGAAACGATTTTGACACGGAAGCGAAGTTTTCGTCCGCGTCTGTGGCCGAAACCTTCACCACGATCTTGTAGTCGTAACCCGGATCGCCCGGAAGATCTTTGGGAAGCGGAATGGAAACTGTTTTCTTTCCACTGCTCGGCAGGCGGATGTCTTCTACCACGTGCACGGAGATGGGGATGATCGGAATCTTCTCATCGCCGCGAAATCCGTAGGTCGTTTCGCTTCCCTTTTCGCCAAGGCCGGCGTCTTCAATCCATTCCGGGCCGTCATAGCGGACGCGCAGGATCTCCACGCGTGCGACCACGCTCGGGGGCACTCCACCAGCATAACGTTCCGCCGCGAGAGTCAGCGGTAGGTTCTGACCGGGACGCACGCTGTCCAGGTTGGAGGAAACGGTAAGAAAGTAAAGCGGCTTGACATACTCCTTAACCCGAATCTCGCCCACATGCGCGATGCCATTCACTGAGGATTGTAAACGGTAGATACCGGAACTTCTGGCGCCCGCCAAAGGGATTTCCCCACTGAACGAACCAAATTCGGTGGGTTGGGCTGTGGATCCCTCCGCAATCAAGCTGCCCCCCGACGCATACAACGCCGTCGACACAGCGCCGTTGATGTTGAGAAGGTTGCTGCTGCGATCCTGACGCCGACGCGCGATGCCCTTGAACTTCACGTGCCCTTCGGGTTTATACATGGGCCGATCCGAATAAAGGAAAACATCAGGAAATTCCGCGTTCGTCGACAGAAATTCCGTATCGATCAGGGCCGTTCCCTCGCCGGATTCAATGACAGCGACAAGTTCTGTATTTGCGTCTGTTTTTAGTTCACATACACCGTTGGCATCGGTTTGTCCTTCCTGGATCCAATTGCCTTTAAGATTGCGCAATCGCACCTTCGCGTCGCGCAGGGGAGCGCCCGTGCGATCCGTGGCGCGGATGACGGCAAGACCATCGGTCTGTTGCAACATGGCCTTAATGTCATTGACCACCAGCACGACCTGACCTTCATCCGATCCTTGGAGGGCCTGAACAACGTAGAATCCGCTCTTCTGAGCCGGTAGGTGGATCAGACGGGTCTTATATGATCCGGAATTTCCAAAATACCAGTTGAATCCAGGCACATCGAAGGGCTTGTCCTTGTCTTCTTCCTCCGCGAGTGAGAATTCGGTGATCACTTCAAAGTTCGCGGGCGCCCGGATCATGCGTGAGGGGCCCTCGCTGAGCGCCGTCCCGCTTTTGGCGAATTCAGCGCCACCGAGTTGAGGAGTCAGACCTGAGCGGATGAATTCATTGAAATGATAACGAATCCAATCCACATCCAGCCGCGTGCGGTTTAAACCCATCAGGAAAAATCGAGCCGAATTGACCTGAGACTGCGGTTCTTTCCATGCCCGTCGCAAATCAATTTGTTCTTTAATGAATCCGTCCATGTTCTTGGGACGCAGGAGACGCAGTCGCACGGGAATCTGGCTGTTGTAGATCAGTTCAATTTCCGGCGATTCCGAAGGGGCATAATCTCGGCGCACCGTCAGGTAAAAGTTTTTGGCCCCTGCCTCGCCCGAAATCAACAGCACGATTTGTATAAACAAGATCTTTATAAATAAAATCTGTCGCATTGGTTAAAACACTCCCGACTTCACTTGATACTCGATACGTGGGCCTTGCAATGTCCCGCCAAACGCCAGGGTCGGCAAGCGGCTCAAAATTTTCTTAGCCTCAAGGACTTCTTTGGGCGCGGCTTCCTGCGGATGGTCCACCTGCCAGCCAAGTTCGACCAGATGGGAGAGAGTCTTTCCTAAATTGACCAACATGACCTGAGTGCGTGACAAGTTCCGTAGGCCTAGCGTCTGTCGCATCTCAACGGGAATTTGCATCAGGCTGGGCTCCTTGCCGGAGCAGGCGGCCTCGACTTTGGCAATCACCGCCGCCCGCGGCGTTATGAGTGCGAGTTTCCCGCCACAAACCCCACGCACATAAACATCACGGCCAAAGCTGGGCTGAAATATCTCGGCCCATGCCTCGGGCTTCTGGCCTGGAGCGATATCGATCAAGAGTCCTGTTTCTGCGACGACGCCCCCGGCATCACGACGGAAGGCGCCGAGATGAAAGTAAGTGGCACTGATCTGGGTGCGGTCCGTATCTCCTGGGGCGGCGAGAAAGGCCTTGATCGCGTCCGGTGACACAACCTTCGGCGCCGGCAGGCCGACCGTTGCAAACCCGTTTGTATTCGATGGCAGCGCCTGCAGATGCAGTTCATTCAGTTTTGCATTTCTAAGACGGTGCGCCGATCGCAAAGGAAGTGTGGCTCTCACCGCTTCGTATGTGGCGTTGTTTGTTTTCTGGAAGTCAATTTCAAACCGCTCGCCGATGCCGATGAACTTCGCCAGGGCGATCTCGGTTCCGGCGGAAAGCGAACGAACGTCCACACTCAAGCGAAGATCCGAGTGCAGGTTCTTCTCGTTTCGGCATTTTTGCCAAGCCCACACCGCCACCCTGGGATCGCGACTCACGGCCATGCACCCGCCGGCCAAACGCACGGCTAATTTTTGATGGGCGACGCTCACAGGAGTCACCGTCAGGGGACTACCGCCCGCATCGACGTTTTGATCCGCCACGCTTCGTAAGGAGTCGACAGCGGCGCGCAAGGCGCGGCTCTCCAGGGCATTCAGGTTTTGCACGGCGAACGCTGTCGGCTGTACCAATTCGGGCTCGTGAAAGTGATAGATATGAACGGGCCGGTTCTTAAGGGCCAACTCGAGCAAGGCGTCCGCAAGCCGCCCCTGCCAGGTGGGATTCTGACTTTTTGGAAGAGCTCCCAATAGCGGGCCGAGGCGCAGGAGAATTCCCTCATAGAGATTGGTTCGTTTTAATTCCTGAAACCACGGGTTTGTATTTACAAATTCGTATAAATCCGCGCCGTTTTTCCACGACAGCTCATAGCGCGGGCTTGCGGCTCCGGCCGAGAAACTAAGAAACAGCGCGCCCATCAGAAAAATCCGCGTCATAGAGCTTCCCTCCAGCCGCGCCAGCGATACACTCCCTTAAAACGGGGATTGCCACGGGTCGGGCTCCATTCGTTGTGTAAGTCCTCTTGCAATGACTTCAGGTCGATCTTGCGAACAGCCCCATCCGCATCACGGGTTCCATTGTGGTAAATTAATAGAACTCGGCTCGGATCGGAGTAGGGCGCCTTCAGAACCACCATCAAATGAAACCGGTCTTCGGGTTTCTTGTTCTCGGAATAGTAGACCAAGATATCGCCCGTCCTAATGCCCAAGGGTTCCGGCTCATATCGCCAGAACTCAAAGTTGCTTTGGACAAGATCTGATGCTGAGGCATAGTTGTGCCGCCGGCTATCGCCCCGCAGCCATCCTTTGAATCGCCAGCCGAGCGAGGTGCGATATAAAAATCGCACAAATCCCGAACAATCGCGTTGGGCCGGATCCCACGTCGGAGAAACCTTCTGTGCCTGCTCCAGGGCCAATCGCAGCAGGCGCGACTCAAACTGCAAGAATGGTTCTCGTTCTCTCCCAGCCGACGGCAACGGGAGGATCATCCACAAGCTGAAGAGTATGGACCACAGTCTTAACAGTTTCATAGGCTAGTCATAACTGGAGGAGCCGTCCTCTTTGGGTTTATAATTGATCACCCATTGCGGCCAGATTTCGTGCGACGAGGGTTTTAAATCCATTCCCGGAGCGTAAAGATAGGATTTCCCGCCCTTATCGATTCGGATCCACGCCAAGGTCACGGTTTCTCCAGGCTTCGCCAACGGAGCCTTAATCATTCTTTGTAACTCATTGGGCGTTCCGCCATTGAGGATCACGTTCAGCGTGCCGAGAGTGTGAGCCTTATCACCGCTCGGCCAATAATTGGCATCAATTCTGTAAATCCCAATCGGCGGCGCCTTATGAGTGTAGAGGTAGGGCCCATATCCGGGCTGATCAAAATCCCCTCCCTGAGAATTCAGATAAAACTTGCCACCGGAAGGTGAGGCGACACGAGCCCAATAGACATGTTCGTTCTGGGTCTCACTCTCAAGGAAAGGTTTGACTAGACCGGGACGCGGTTCATAGATATGCAAATCGGTGTAAACACCATCTGTATCACTGGTGAGGATCGCCATTATGGGAGTTGGTGGAACCTGAGCAAAGACCGTGCGTTCGGACGTGGACGTTCCGGCTTGATTGGTCCCTTGAACGACCACCGAATTTTTTCCAGAGGTTACGGGAAACTGACGCTTGAATTCCCCGGAGAAGGTCCTTAGGAGGTAGCGACTGCCATTGATATTCACTAAGATGGGATTCACCGTCGGGTCAGAGACCCGGCCTGAGACAAGAATCATTTGGTCTACGGTCCAACCGCCTTTTGGATCGCTCAATTCGATCTTGAGTGGTTCTTTACCTTCACCGATAAGCTTTCCTGAGGCACGACGCGATGGAACTGCGGACGCGGCGACTCCAGCAAGTGCGCCAACGGAAAAAGAAGTAGAAATGAAAATGACAAAGATAACCGACTTGAGTAGGACCACTTGGATCAACGACGTCACCGCGGCTCTGATGTGCATGGCTTCACCTTGATGAAAAGCTCAAGCCTAGCGAGAGTATCCTCAACTCGACAAGCTGCAATCGGTTCGGCCGCGCGACCAACACGCCGCAGCTTCCTCTGCACTTTGCCGTTTATTTGATTTATCGCCAGGTCGGATTGCGGAAGAACTTCACGCATTCACGCAGCTGTGGCGTGGTGTTCTTCTGATCCTCTGGATATTGCCAGGGCTCCTTTGTCCACTGCGGGCTGTGTTTATACAGGAAGTAATGGACGGTATAGGGGGACCGGTCGTTCGAGCCAGATGCGAGAGCGGCTCTTGTATGGATCACGACTTGTTGCCATAGTCGCAGGTTTTTTGGACACAAGAAATCCCTATAGCGCGATTCCGCATAAATATTCAATGAAGAGGAAAACTGATCGAGTTGATAGACCACCCCTCGTATATCTCCTCGCCGGATTCGAACCCGGTTCACGATTGCGGCTGCAATCCGCGAGCTGACATCCTCCGCGAGAGAGGGGCAATTGGCTGCGAGAGTTTCTGCATATACGAGGCGTGCGAGGAGCCAGGTGTCTGTATCCTTGGCTAAAGCCTTGCGATAACCGTCATACTTAAATTTCGTTTCTCGGTTTGCAGCTATTGTCGCTTTAATACTGTCGATCACATCGCGTTCTTCGATACACAGGGGCAACTCTACGGGAGACGAAGACACGTGTCGCACCATCGGGCTGGAGACGGCTTCCGTGGAGGAGCTCTGAACCTCCCCGAGAGTCGGCGCTATTACACCCATGAAAGACAAAACCAAGAGCGAAACTTTCATTCGTTTAGATTCCACAATTAAATGAGATCGGGTCCTGCTTGGACTGATTATTGCCAGTACAAGTTGTCCTGGATCTTTGTTCAGATCCGTTTGGAAGTCCAATTTCTAATCGGGTCGGCAGGCGCAGACGCATTCTGCATGGAAAATCTGGGGGCCGGGACCACTTTGCTTGGCGTGGCGCAGCTCTCCTTACACCCTGTACCCTGAGCCGCTCTCCGGGCTCAGGGTACTTTGTCACGCCGTTTAGTGAGTCGCTCCACCCGCATCTTCTGCTTTCTTCTCTTCCTTGCGATTGGAACCAATCAGCTTGGAAAAGAAGCCGCCGCGGCCGGATTGAACTTGGATGGAACGGGGTTTGGCTCGCTCCACCTTGGGCAATGCGATGTGCAAGACACCGTCTTCAAGGTTGGCTTCGACCTTTTCCACTTCCACGCTGTTGGGCAGCGCGAAGCTGCGTTGGAATCGTCCATACGACCGTTCGAATCTTCGGCCCGCCCTGTCCTTGGCTTCGCGTTCCTGCTTGCGCTCACCGGAAATCGTCAGCACGTTCTCTGTGAGGTCCACCTTAATGTCCTCTTTCCTGACGCCCGGCAAGTCAATGCTCAACAGATACGCGCTTTCGGTTTCATCCACACCAAAGTTGGGTTGAAACCACTGGCTGTCTGTCATCATTGACGGACGCATCTCCTCCAACAGGGAGAATGGATTTCTCCACATCCGCTCAAACATTTCATCGATATCCGACGCATTCCAGGCCGGCGTTCGATTGCCTCTTGAGACTTCCAAACCATTACGCATATGCATACCTCCTTTTTAAAAGTCAAAGCCCACGCCTATGGGAAGCTTGGGCTGGATGTTCTCTCGAATCTAAAATGGGGGCGCCAAGGAAACTGTCAAGATAGGCCGGGGTCGAGTTACCCCCCTTTCCCCCACCACCTTCCACACAGATGTATCAAAATCAGTCAGCTTGACAAAGTTTGCATGGGGCTCAATGTAGAGGTGAGAGTGTAAATAGCTGTTTATGAATGCTTTTTTTATTTGAGAAATGACTTCTTAGATGGAAAGGAGCCTTTATGACGGCGGTCAAAAAGCGCAGCGGGATTCTTGGCAACGACGAAATCGGCAGCTATTGGGGAATCCTACAGCCCACGACCGGACTAAGATCTTACAAATACAATTTGATTACGGATGAGAGGGTGTTTTACCTGCAAATCCCTCAACGCATGATGAACCATGGTTTTCCGCTCCAGCCGAGCATGGAGGCTTATTTTTGACGGCCACCTTTGCCGCTCGCCTGACGCATCCGCTACTCATCGGAGCCTAAGGATGAGGAAGCGGACCGCTTTGAGATTGAGCCGCGCGATGGGAAGATTGTCGTGAAACTACCAGAGAAAAAGAAGGTGAGCTTATGACTTGATATGAACTGATGGATCTGGCCTTGAGTCGAGACTCCATCTGCGATTTTCACGGATTCCCTCGGAATGCCGATTAGATAGAGCGGGGATCCCATTCTTCTTAATTCTATGGGCGTCGGTCACGCCCGGGCGCGGTTTAGCTGCTGACTTACGGGATTTTTCCGCGGGTTCATCACTCTGTCAAAAATACGCGTTTCCCTCTGCTCTGAACTTGGATCTTAATAATAAGTGTTCACTGAGCCATCCGCGCGGAGTGTCCTCTGATGTTCTCAATCTTTCGGAAGAGGCCATTCAAGTTGCACTTATGCAGAGAATGAAATCAAAAATGTTCACCAACCAGAAAACAACCTCCTCTTTCAGGGAGCGTCAAAAAATCGCCCAGCTGGTAGGGGCCGTTCCCAATGAATATCAGGAGTTGGCCCACGAGACCCGCCAGCGCTGCAAGGAGTCGGATCGGGTGCCGGACGCGATGCGGACGTCGGTAGAATCGCTCCTCGGCAGATCCGTTCCACCGTCGCCTTCAGGGACAGTCAGCGCCGACGATCGAAACAGCATTCAACGCAAGCAATATCTCGCGATGATGGAAGCCGCTCGTCTGTCGCGGTCTTTGCAAGATCACAATAGTGGACTGACACCCAACCAGAAGCAGAAACGTCTGGCTATGCTGAAGCTCTTACTAGAAAAGTATCCGTTGGCCGCTCCCTTTGTTAACAGCCGACAGGCCGAGTTTCAGCACCCTGGAACTGCAAAACCCACCGACGGAGCCAACGAGAAGGTTTTCTGGCAGCTTTTATTAGATGATGCGAACATGACTTTCGATGAGAGCCAAAAGTTGGCGCGCCGTTTTGAACAGCCCAGTGCATCTTTCGCCCGGTACGCCATAATCCTTCAGAACAAGAGCTTTCCTTACGAACGTCAGTTGAAGCTGATTATAGAAGAGAATCTCCGCCAAACCTTGAGAGCCATCCGGACGTTTTGCGAGGCGGATCCATGCAAAACATTCGCAATTGATCCTCATCATCTCTCTCAAGAAACCTTGGCTTACGAGGGAGTGGAGCTCAGAGCTGTAGAAAAAAGCATTTGCTCATGTGGTCTCAATTCAAAAGCGGATGTTGTTCCCGATTGGGCCTCTCCCGCCAGCCAGGCCGTTGTCAGCGCCTCTGCTGCCGCTTGTCTTATGTTTCCGCCATCGTGTCCCATAGCCGTCGCATCAGCGGTGGCTCATGCGGCCGTTGAGGTGACTCAGGCGGCGGCCGCAACAGTGGATTACGTCCGTTCCAGCACCACTTCAGAAGTCGCCGAGGCTCTGCCGGGGGCGTCGGGGCCAGGACTCACCACGACCGCTCAACAAACCGCTGATGATCGCTTGAAAATGGAGCAGTCCGGCGCGGCCGCAGTGACATCCGTCGGGGGCGCGGTCGCTTCGGTTCCCATCACCAAGGCGCTAAGAGTTCCCGCCGCCAAACCGAAAAACGCGGCGTCGCCGTCTCCACAGGCGTCTACGGGCCGCGCGTCCGCGGCTCCAGGGCGACCGGCTCGTCTAATCGCGACTTTTAAGAGCGAAGAGGGAAGGCGGCTGCGGATGGAATCGCTGCCCGCTGATCCTAGCGAGTTTGGTGAAGGCGCAAAATGGATCATCATTCGGCCCGCGGAGGGAGGGGAGCCCCTTGTTCAGTTTGTGAGCCACCACGGGGGACAGGCGTTCGACGATATCACCTTTTCAGATCCCGAGGCCGCGGCATCCGCATTGGCAGCCCTCTTTAAGCCAGCTGCGGCCAAAGGACGGGATCTTGAGGGTGAGATCCTGGATGTTCTGGAGTCTGCTCAAGAACCAGGTTCGAGAGTGGCATTTCGGTTAACGGACTCGGAGGTTCAAAAAGGTTTAGGAGTGGTCGTGCAAGCGCCCGGGCGGTTCCGCGGTAGCAGTATCCCCATGGCCAAGAATCCGCTGAATGCAAGTTCGGAGCTGGCCGCGCTCAAAAAACAGAGTCGACCTTCGTTGGTCTCACGTCTCCGTCATCGCGATCGATCCACGCGGTCGAAGCCAGAGGATCTGCCGGAATACTCAGACCACGATATCCTTTTTTTGTATCAAACCGTGGCTCATCGGGAAGTGAACCGAGAACTCAAGATGGGAGGTGCAGCCGTCTCGAGCAAGACGAAGGCCTTCACTCGGAGATTGGTCTCCATATTGGACCGGATGCCTCCTTATCAAGGCGCCACGGTCAGGTTCGAGGAACTGAGTGCACTCGAAATGGAGACTTATGCGAATGCGATTGTCACAGGCGAGCCCATCACAATGAAAATCTTCTTGTCCACTAGCAAGACGGAGAGAGGTGCCAAAGCCGGTGCGGTCGGGTCCAATACGCTCTTTAGGATCAAGGGGAGGTCCGGTCGCGACATTTCGACTCCGGGAGATGTGGAGGAGGAGGTCCTATTCAAGCCCGGGACTCGCTTTAGAGTGACGGGCGAATCCCAGCGCGGATCTGTCAAAATATATGATCTTGAGGAGATTTCCTAATCGATGGGGGCGGCCCGAAAGTAAGTCCAAGTGAGTCGTCGGAGCGATCTAGTACTTGTGCACACAGCAGTAAACGTAAATGTCCTTGCCATTGCTCATCTCTTCTAGACTCCGAGCATGGACTGCCGTCGTTATTGAAAGTGGCTCTGAGGGATCACAGCTCTTCACGGAATTTCCAAGTGCGACTGTCCCTTGCACGGAAGCGCAATTAAACTCACCGGCAGCGGCTGGCTTTCTGGCGCTTTCCTGCCGAGATTCTTTTGCTGGTAACGTAAATGGGGATAAGAATAGACACGCGACAATGACACGAAGGATACGAGCGGGCATAAAGAGCTTCTATTTGTAGACACCTATCGGTGGAACTTTCATTCTTGAGCAATAGGCCTTGGGCCGGTTTTAACGGCTTCGAGCTGGAGGCTGTTTGGCAAACCGAGCCCGCCGTTCAGGCCTTTAGATAGAAGTCCAGCAGGCCAGCGGCGCGAGCACTCCCGTCCGCGCTAAAGGAGTTCCTAGATGGCTCGCTTTCTTCCGAGCCAAAGCTCGCGCTGCCGGCGAGCATTGCGCCGGGCATCGAAGGTTTCGGGATTATAAGCGTCCGGACCGAGTTTATATCTTCCAGTTGTGGGATCATAAACGACGGTGACATCAACCGTTTGGCTCCAGGTGTTGTAGTATTCATTCTCTCGTGGAAAAAGAATCTCTTTCCCCATCAGAAAAATTTCCTGAAGATAATCGGGTATCGGGCGTCGCCAGCGTTCATCAATGGCATAAGCGTTGCCTCCGAATACCTCTACGGGCTTTGGCAAAGGACCGCTCACGCGCCGAAAAGACAGCGAAGTGGGGGCGACGCTCGTGTAAGGTGCAATCGCTTCGTCAATTGTCATAAAGCGAAAGGGGTCGAAACTTCCTCCGTTGGATTTCTCAAACACCAGCCCTTCATCGATATAAGTCATGG
This sequence comes from Bdellovibrionales bacterium, assembly GCA_050249195.1. Lineage (GTDB taxonomy): Bacteria > Bdellovibrionota > Bdellovibrionia > Bdellovibrionales > UBA1609 > JALHOQ01. The sequence continues at coordinate 98,771 of JBFWQY010000012.1, read as the reverse complement.
CATGTTCAAGAAAAACCCTTTTTTCACCAGGAGTTGAGCTGATCACATCGCCTCTGGCAGAAAGCTCCAATTCCCGCATCAATTGGCGTTCAACCATAACCATTATAAGATCCCCGAGTTGAGCGTTCGGTTTGTCAACGCCGTCACCAAGCTGGCTGAAAAAATCATAAGCCTGGAACCGGCCGGTGTAGAAAACATTGAATGTTGAAGGTACCGCTCTAGGATTACTGAAGCTTTCAGACCGCAGAATCCCATACACGGTGCCCCAGCAATTGATGCTGGTGTTGACGTGAGCATCAATTTTGCCGTTTGGATCATCAGTCCTATATCCCCCACTTCGGCCTTCATTGATTTCGTCAACTCGGGTGCTGGCATACTTGAACACATGTCCATTTAGGGCTTGGACCGTCGGCGGCATAAAGTCCACAAGGGAGTAGTTGTGGCGGCCGCTTTTGGGTTCCGTATGTGAAAAGCCACCGTACAGGTCTCGAACCACGTGGAATTGGGCTTCGTCCAGGTTTTCGAAAACAAAATCAAGTCCTTCGATCAGACTGTCAACGTTGAGTCGGTAAGCCTTATAGGGAATTGTCGGCTGACCTCGGCTGGCGGCCTCTCGGTTATAGGCTTCTACTTTTGCAAGTTTAAAAGGAATGACTTTTCGTTTTGCCCGCGCAAACGCGTTCTCAAACCGTCCCTCAATTGGATCGTCAGCGTGCAAAAGCGGAGCGCCGGTCATCACAATGGCCACGCTCATACACATCAGTACTGCTTGGAGCATCCACATAGACAAACCCTTTCTGATGGCACGGTTGCTGGTTCTATCTGTTGCCATTCGTGCGAGAAGATTGGAACTATAATTCTTTCTATTTTAGGTTTAGAGAACTCCCGCCTCTCACCCTAACAACAGCCGATCCATCCACCGATCCGGGAGCGCGCGCGAAAGCAGCGCCGACGCACGAATACCTCGTCCCACCGGGTACCGTGTTTTGGGCGTACGCGAGGTGAGCGCGTGCTCCACCGCATTCACCACCACCGAAACAGGGGCCGCGCGGCGCACGCGTTCTTCGAGGCCACGGTTGAATTTCGCCAATGTCCGATTGTAAATCTCCATGATCTCCGGCGGATACTTTTTCAGCAGATCTAGGCCTTCCGTACGGGCCTTCTCCCATATCGGAGTCGCGATGGCTCCCGGCTCCACGACGGCCACGTGCACACCGAAGCGCCCGACCTCGCGGCGGAGGGAGTCCGAAATGGCTTCCAGCGCGAACTTTGATCCGGCATAGGGTCCTAAGAAGGGGGGAGCCACGCGACCGCTGATCGAAGACATATTCACGATCCGCCCTTTTGACTCCCGCAGCAGTGGCAGGCAAAGTTGAATCACGCGCACCTGACCAAACACATTCACTTCAAACTGCCGGCGCCAATCCTGGATGGACACCGCCTCCACGGGACCTCCGATCGCAATACCGGCGTTATTCACCAATCCGTGCAGCATACCGGACTGCTTTCGGATCCAGCTTACGCATTCGGCAATGGAAACGTCATCGGTTACATCCAGTCGCACCGGTTCAAGTCCCTTCACGTTCAGCTTGCGAATGTCGTCAAAAGATTTTTGTGAGCGGACACCCGCCCACACATGGTGCCCGAGACGGGCCATATGGACGGCACAGGCTTTGCCGATTCCCGTTGATGCTCCTGAAACTAATAATTCCATAGTCGTCGCCCCTTGCCTCATTACTGGAAGCACCTTTCCTGGCGTTAGGCACTCATCTCCCGGTACCGGGAGATTGCGGATCCGTCGGAAAGGAGATCAAATTGGACTTTTTCTTTTTGAACTTTAGGCCACCAGCCCTAACGGTTCCCACCTCCTCCACGGACACAATCGAGTAGATGGAGAGGTGCAAGCCCCGTACGTTCTCAAAGCGCTGCTGCAACTGAAGTTCCGCCGGTTGGACCACGACGCCCTTGGTGTCAAAAATGAAATCAGAAATCTTGATAAATCCCAATCCTAAGGTGGAGTCTTCGATCTCTCCCGCTTTTAGGGCGACGATTTTTCCATCCTTAGGATCGCGATAATGAATCAGATAATGAGAAGATCCCCGTTTTGTCACAACGGTCGATCTTAAAGCACAAATCCGGCCTTAATGCAAAAAGCCCGGGGGAAATTGGGTCTCAAGCTCCGTGTTCCACTCAGTTGGCAGGGAGTTTACAATGGCATTAAGCTGCCGTTGTGCCTCCTCTTTGGCCGCAATGGTTGCGTCAAACAGATTCGCATCTGTCGCTTGCACCTGCATACCAAGGGACTCAGGGGCCACCACAAAGGTCACGCGGAAATTTTTTTCGGAAGTCTCTTTGCGACTCCTTTTGCGGCTCGATTTCAGGTTTGTTTCCTGAGCGTCGCTTACTTCTTCCACCATAACGCTTAAAGTTCCCAGATCTTTCATCAAGGGCTGCAGATCCTGAGCTTCTTGATAGAGAAAGGCTCGCTCTTCTCGATTCGGGTTATAAATCTTCATAACGCACCCCTCTTTTCACAACCTGGGATCTGCAAGAACCATGTCAAGGTGCAATAAATTTCCCTTATTCCACGCAGTCGGGAAACTTTGCCGGGGAAAGAGCTGGATGGCCGCGGAAGCCGAAGCGCAGGGGCCAATGGATGGCGTCATGCCGATCACCGATGCCAATTCTGGGTCCTTCGATGACAGTTTCGTCCTTCCGGACCCCGTCAGGTTCAATCCATAAGACGTCGCTCGACGTGAGGTCCAATCCGTTGTGGGCTCGCCCCAGACCCAATGCGAGACAGAGTTTACCCGGCCCATTGGCTAAGCGATGAGGAGGGAGTCCTGGTTCCCGCGCGTACATGCGCTCGATACCTTCAACGGGTTCTAAGGCGCGCACCAACACCGCTTCGGGCACATCCCGCGCGACCGTCACAACGTTGAAACAAAAATGAACTCCATAGATAAAGTAAATATAACTCAGGCCGGGATCTCCATACATCACCGCCGTTCGCGGCGTGCACCGCCCGCCAAAGCTGTGACAGGCCGGATCCTCCAGTCCCAGATACGCTTCGGTTTCGACAATACGGCCGCTGACACGCGCGCCATCAGGGAGCCGATGCACAAGCCTCTTCCCCAATAATTCACGCGCCACATCGATGGTGTCTCGGGCGTAGAACTCGCGCGTCAATCGGTCCGACATCCCCTTTATTTAGCCAATCTTGACTGTGACCACAAGGAGTGAGAACCAGACTCAATGTCTGACCCTGACCGTATTCAACTTGATCCGTCATGGAAGCAGAGGCTGCTGCCGGAGTTCGCAAAACCTTATATGCGTGAACTGCGAAGCTTTCTTTCTCGTGAGAAGGAGGCACGCAAGGTGATTTACCCGCGCGGTTGCGAATACTTCGCGGCACTCAATCACACACCCTTGGGCAAAGTGAAAGTCGTGATCCTGGGGCAAGATCCTTATCACGGCCCGAATCAGGCGCACGGCCTTTCTTTTTCGGTCCGTCCCGGTGTGGACATTCCGCCGAGTTTGATGAACATTTATAAAGAATTGGAGAGTGACATAGGGCTCGAGCCGCCGGATCATGGCTATCTGGCACATTGGGCGGATCAAGGTGTCCTGCTGTTAAATGCGACGCTGACGGTGGAGGCCGGCAAGGCCGGCAGCCATCAGCGCAAAGGTTGGGAGGAGTTCACCGATGCGATTATTGATGTGTTGAATCGTGAGCGTGAAGGATTGGTGTTCGTGCTCTGGGGCAGTTATGCGCAAAAAAAAGGTGCGTTTATCGATACGAAGAAGCATCTTGTTCTAAAAGGCCCGCACCCGTCGCCCCTTTCGGCGCACCGGGGCTTTTTTGGCTGCAAACATTTTTCGAAGATCAATGCGTATTTGAAGAGCCGCGGCCAGCAACCGATCGACTGGCGCCTTCCAAAACGCGCGGAATTGGCGGAGCCGTCACGGAATCATCAGTAGAGGATCAGTAGAGGAGGAGTTGAAAATGCGTGGATTTGGATTGGCTCTCATCGTGGCGACTCTTGGGCTCAGCCTGGGTTTCGGAAATCAGATGGCGGGAGCGGCAGGCAAAACATTTGTTTATTGTTCGGAAGCCAGTCCGAGCACGTTTAACCCGCAGATGGGCGAAGATGGACCGACCTTCAATGCGGCTTCGCAAATGCTGTTCAATCGCCTGGTCGAGTTTGAAGAAGGAACGACCAATGTTGTCCCTGGCCTGGCCGAAAAATGGGAGATCTCAAAAGATGGTAAGACGTACACCTTTCATCTGCGCAAAAATGCCGCCTTTCACACGACGGCCGGTTTCAAGCCCACCCGCACCTTAAATGCGGACGACGTGATCTTCTCGTTTGAACGCGCTTTAAATGAGAACAATCCATATCATAAGGTCAACGGCGGCAACTATCCTTACTTCTCCGGGATGGATCTGGATAAAACGATAAAGGAAATCAAGAAGGTCGACGATCACACAGTTCAGTTTACCCTTAACCGTCCTGAGGCCCCTTTCCTGGCAAATATGGCGATGAGCTTTGCCGTGATTCATTCCAAGGAGTATGCGGACCAACTGCTGAAAGCGGGCACACCCCAGAAGCTGGATGTGGAACCGGTGGGAACAGGACCATTCGTCCTTAAGCGCTACGTGAAAGACAACACCATCCGCTATGAGGCTCACCCCGGCTATTGGCAAGGGAAAGCCAAGTTGGATCATGTGGTCTTTGCAATCACTCCGGATCCGAACGTGCGCTTTCAGAAGCTGAAGGCCGGCGAATGTCACCTTATCGCGGAACCTTCGCCCCAGGACTTGAAGGCCATGGCCACAAACCCGAAAATCAAATTGGTGAGTCAGCCAGGTGCCAACATCGGTTATCTTGCGTTCAACACGCAGAAAGCTCCGTTCAACAAAGTGGAAGTCCGTCAGGCGATTGCCCACGCCCTTAACCGCGACTATTATCTGGATGTGGTCTACCAGGGGACGGCCTCTTTGGCCCGCAGCCCGATTCCACCCACTGTCTGGGGATCAGCACCGGATACGAAAGTCTACGAGTACAATGTGGAAACGGCAAAGGCGCTGCTAAAGAAGGCCGGCTACCCGAAGGGGTTCGAGGCGGAGCTATGGACGCTTCCGGTTTCGCGGCCCTACAATCCAAACGGGAAAAAAATGGGTGAGCTCATGCAGGCGGATTTAGCCCGTGTTGGAATTCGCGTCAAGCTGGTCAGCTATGACTGGCCGACCTACTTGGCCAAGGGTCGCAAGGGCGAGCACCAGATGTTGCAGCTGGGATGGACAACGGACAATGGAGATCCCGACAACTTTTTGGGAACGCTCCTCAGCTGTGCTGCGGTTGAGGGCGGAGGGAATTTCTCGCGCTGGTGCAATAAACAATATGACCAGGTGATCACCAAGGCGAAGACCGTGAGCGATGTAAAAAAACGAATTCCCGAGTACCACAAAGCCCAAGAGATCTTCAAACAACAGGTGCCTTGGGTCACCTTGGCGCATGCCACAGTTTTCCGCGGTCTAGCCAAAAATGTGGAAGGTTATAAAATCAGTCCCTTGGGTACAGAAGACTTCTACTCAATTGACTTGAAATGATGTGATGTGATCGGAAAAGATGGCGCGTTTTCTACTGAAGCGTATTCTGCATGCGCTTCCCACCCTCGCTGGGGTTAGTATTCTTGCGTTTCTACTTATTCGCCTCGTGCCGGGAGATCCGGTGCTGTTGATGCTAGGGGAGCGTGGCGGCTCTCCGGAGGCGGTGGCGGAGATGCGCCAAAATCTTGGACTCGATCAGCCTCTGGCGGTTCAGTATCTTCGCTTTCTAAGTCACGCCGCGCGCGGGGAATTGGGTCAATCGATTGTATCCAAACGCAGCGTGTGGGAGGAGTTTTCCGCACGTTTTCCCGCCACTCTGGAACTGAGTGCCGTGGCTCTCGCATGGGCGGTTCTTGTGGGAATTCCCGTAGGAGTGGTGGCGGCCCTAAACCGGCGGCGCTGGAAAGATCATGTGCTGGTGGGAATGAGCTTGGTTGGCTATTCCATGCCGATTTTTTGGTGGGGATTGGTTCTCATCCTGGTATTTTCCGTTCAGCTCGGATGGACGCCGGTCGCGGGCCGCATTTCCGCGATGTATGATGTGGAACCCTGGAGCGGCTTTATGCTTCTCGATGTCTGGGTGCGAGGCATGGGCTGGGAGGGTTTCTGGGCGGCGATTCGCCATATGCTCCTCCCGGCGCTTGTTCTCGGGACGATTCCGGTTGCCGCGATTGCGCGGATGACGCGCTCAAGCTTGCTCGAAGTTCTGCGTGAAGATTATGTGCGAACGGCTAAAGCCAAGGGCCTTTCCTTTTATCAGATCGTGTTTGTGCATGCCTTGCGCAATGCGCTTCTCCCTGTGGTCACCGTCATCGGATTGATGCTGGGGACACTCCTTACGGGAGCGGTGCTGACGGAAACCTTATTTTCTTGGCCGGGAGTGGGCCGTTGGCTGGTCAACAGTGTGCAGGCTCGTGATTACCCCGTCCTGCAGGGCGGAGTGCTGTTACTGGCGATGATTATCGTGGGTGTGAATACATTTGTGGATGTGTTGTACACTTGGCTGAACCCACGGCTGCGCGGGCGGTTGGAATGAGAACGTGGCGCAAGAAGCTTTTGGCCAACCGTGGATCCATGATTAGTTTGGTCTTCCTGTTGATCTGGGTCATTTTCGCGCTTTCGGCACCTTTGCTGCCCTTAGCCCCACCCCATGCCATCTTTGAAGGAGAGCAACTCAAACCCCCGGCCTGGATGGAGGGAGGCAGTTGGCGTTTTCCCCTAGGAACCGATGATCTGGGTCGTGACCTCTTAAGCCGCCTGCTTTATGGCGCTCAGGTGTCTTTGGGTTTTGGTGTTCTTGTGGTCGTACTCTCGGTGCTTGTAGGTGGAACTCTGGGCGTAACGGCCGGATATTTTGGCGGGTGGTGGGACCGGACTGTCTTGCGTCTCGTCGATATCACAATGGCTCTGCCCAGCCTCCTCCTGGCGATTGTGGTGGTCGCGGTCTTGGGGCCCTCCCTTTGGAACGCGCTGTGGGCGGTGATTGTGGTGGCGCTTCCTGGTTTTATTCGAATCAGTCGCGCCAGTGTTTTGGCTGAGCGGGAGAAGGAATATGTGCAGGCGTCACGCGCCTTCGGAGCGGGAAACCTGCGCCAGATGGTGGTAACGATTCTGCCAAACTGTCTGGCACCCATGATCGTGCAGGCCAGTTTGGGCTTCAGCGACGGCATTTTGAACATGGCGGCTCTTGGATTTCTAGGCCTAGGAGCTCAGCCGCCCACTCCGGAATGGGGAGCCATGCTGGCGGATTCCAAATCATACTTGGAAAGTGCCAGTTGGCTGGTGACCTGGCCCGGGCTCTGTATTCTTTCTGTGGTTTTGGCGTTCAATCTCCTCGGGGATGGTCTACGCGACGCCTTCGACCCCAAACTCTAGGGCGTTTCCTCAAAATGAGGAAATGCCCTAGAACTCAGTTGTAGAATTAGGTCAGTTCTAGGCTTGTGCGCGCGCGTGACAGCGCCTACACTCTCGGCCGTGGAAACGCGTTTTCAAAAGAACACCGTCACCAACGTGGAATTTCTAAAGAAGCTTCCGAGCGAGTCGCGACTGGCGGAGGCTCTCGGCTTCCGGCCCGAGAAGTACCTGGTCATCTATGACAAGAGGTTGCGCAAGAACGAAAGTGTGGAGAAGTGGCTTCGAGACTTCACTTTTACATATCCCGTGACCGCTGGAGAAAAACTCAAAGACGTCCACGATTTTCCTTCTCACTTTAAAAGAATTTTTAATTTGGTGAGTCCGTTCTCGGCCCGATCTCTCTGCGTGCTGGCGCTCGGGGGCGGTACCGTCGGTGACTTCGCCGGGTTCGTGAGCAGTGTGATGAAGAGAGGCGTGCCTCTCGTGCATATTCCCACAACGCTGCTGGCGGCCATGGATTCCGCCCATGGCGGCAAGACCGGATTGAATCTGGGTGCGATAAAAAATCAGGTCGGCAGCTTTTATCCCGCCAATAGCGTGTTGATTGTCCGCAGTCTATTTGAAGCCTTGCCCATATTGCAGCTCCAATCGGCAAGTGGCGAATTGGCAAAGATGGCGCTTCTTCAGGGGGGAGCGTTGTTCGAGCGCTTTGAAAGACATTTTAAGCCTGACTTGGAAACCTTTTGGGAATTTCTTCCCGATGTGATTGACGTCAAGTACGGGTTTGTTGCTCAAGACCCCTATGAAGAAACCGGCCACCGCCAGGTCCTGAATCTCGGGCACACGTTAGGGCATGCACTTGAGAGCTACCATGGAATCGCGCACGGTTTGGCTGTAGGAGAGGGACTGATTTTTGCCATCCAGTGGAGTCACCATTCGGGTTATTTGCGCGAGAAGCAGCCCGCTCACCTGATTGATCTGCTGGTGGAAAAGATCGGTGTGCTGAAACCCTTGGAGTTCGTTAAGAAGCACCGGATGATGTCGCGTGCGAAACTGGCGAAGTTTATAATGGAGGACAAGAAGCTGACGGACACCCGGCATATGAGCTTTATCTTTCTCGAAAGCATCGGCCGACCTTTCCGCAAAGTCGTTCCTCTGGAATCTTTTCTGACCGAGACCCAGCGGCAGGGATGGACGGCGGTGTGATCCGTGAGCGCATTTGCCTTTGTCGGTCGGCTCCCGGCCTCTAAGTCCATCTTAAATCGCCTGCTGCTCGCGCAAAGTTATTATCCGAAGTTGCGCATCACGGGTGATAGCGACTGTGATGATGTGCGCGTGATGAGGGCCGCGATCGCCGCTCTGGCTCGTGGCCAGGAGATCCCTGTGGGCCAGGCCGGGACCGTGCTCCGTTTTATGGCGTTGAGAGCTTCACGCGTGCCAGGTTCGCACCGTCTTGTGGGCCATGAACGGCTGTTTCAGCGGCCACAGGAGGAACTGATAAAGATTTTGAACCAGTTAGGTGTAACAGCCAGGCTCGGCCATGATTTTCTGGAACTAGATTCAGAAGGATGGCACCTCCATGGAGACACGCTGCTGGTTCCTCTCAACCGCAGCAGTCAATTCGCCTCCAGCGTGTTGCTCAATGCCTGGGACCTTCCGTTTGATCTTTTTGTTTCGCTGGGCGGACAGAAGGTTTCAGAAGGTTACTGGCGAATGAGCACGCGTTTAGCCTCTTCCATGGGAATGCGGATAGACTTTTGGGACGGAGATTTTCGCGTTCCGAGCCGTCAGATGCTAACGTGCGAAGAGATCGCGGCCGAAATGGATCTCAGTTCGGCATTTGCTTTGGCCGCCATTGCGGCGGTTGCGGGTTCGGCCGGATTTTTGAATTTTCCATCACAGAGTTTGCAACCGGATGCGGCCTTTCTACCGATTCTGCAGAGAATGGGTGTTCCAGCGAGTTTGCAAGGGACCACGTTGAAGGTGGAAAAAGCGTCGGGCTTGCATGGAATCGCGGTGAATCTCAAGAATGCTCCAGATCTGTTTCCCGTTCTCGCCGCCCTGTGCGCGTTGGCCAAAGGAGAGAGCGATCTTTACGGCGCACCCCATCTGATACACAAAGAATCTGATCGTTTAGGTCGAATGGCGGGACTTCTTGAGGCGCTTGGCCGCAAAGTGGAGATCAAACCGGACGGGCTGGTGGTCCGCGGACATCCACCCTCGCCCCCCGGGCCGGGTCTTTCTTTTGACTGTGATCAGGATCACCGGTTGGCCTTCGCGGCCGCGGTATTGAAAGCGGCTGGTTTCGCTATTGAGATCCAACATCCGGAGGTGGTATCCAAGAGTTTTCCCGAGTATTGGAGCCTTCTTGGATGGAATCTCTAGTCACACTTCTGGTCGGTCATCGCGGGGCCGGCAAGACGACCTACCTGCGCGGGCTACGCTCCATATGGGCTGGGGAGTTGCTGGACCTGGATGAGGAGATCGAGCGCGTCTCGGGAGTCAGCATCGCGCATCTCTTGAACCGCGGAGAGCGAGAGTTCCGCACGGTCGAACAGCGCGTGCTCCACGATCTGATCGACGGCGCCACCTCTCCCACGGTGATTGCCGTGGGCGCGGGCTACGAAGGGCCGCTCCCGACGGGAGCTCATGTGATCTGGATCCGCCGCGAGACCGACGCGAGCGGGCGCGTTTTTCTGAATCGTCCGCGCTTAAATCCAAACATTTCACCGTTTCAAGAGTATCTCCAGCGCCTGCCGGAGAGGACCGCGCGCTACTCAGAATGGGCCCATGAGCAACTGTTCGTGCCCGAAGGGTATTGCGCGGGACTGGAGTCCTTCGTGCTGCAAAGTGGCTCAGCGCATTGGCATCTTCCTTTTGATCTCACCTTATTCCCCGAGAACCTGCGCCGCTGGTCTGGGTTTTGGAAGAAGCGCCTGGCATGGGGAATCCGGCGCTTCGAACTTCGTGATGATCTCCTCACGACCGATCAAATGGAGACAGTGCTTCGATCGGTCCCCCATGAGCACCTTCTTTTCTCGCGACGTAAACCTGTGGGTGTGGCGCCTGCGGATCTAACTACGGATTGGGCCCTGGAATTGGGACCTCCTCTCGATACGTCCGACGTGGTGTCGTTGCATCAACGAACCAAACAATTGTCGTCCGATATGGCGCGATTGAACGAGTATGAGAGTTCAGGCCGCCTGTTAAAGCTTGCTGTGGAGATTCGTGATTTCAATGAGCTTCGTTTGGGTCATGAATGGTGGCGGGAAGCTCCTGAACATAGAGCCTTCTTGCCCCGCTCTGCAGATGGGCGTTGGCGTTGGTACAGATCTCTCTTCGGACCAATGATGCCGATCCATTTCATTCGCGAGGGCATTGGCAGCGGTCTGGATCAACCTCTGTTATGGCAAACACTGATGCAGCCCTTGTTTCGCGCGCATTTCGGCGCCGTTCTGGGCTCTCCCGTTCGGCATAGTCGCTCGCCCGTAGAGCATCTGCCGTTTGCACGGGAACAAGGCCTGCCCTTCGTCGCCATTGACATGCATGAGGACGAGTTTTCAGCAGCCGTTCCGCTCCTGCGGGCCTGGGGTCTCCGGTTTGCGGCTGTGACCGCGCCCTTAAAAAAATTGGCTTTCGCTGTCGCGGAGGACGTTCATCCCGACGCGCGAACATTCCATTCGGCCAATAGCTTGTTCTTGGATGAAAGTGGAATTCGAGCTCATAACACGGATGCCCTGGCTCTTAAACGGATTCGGGGGGAATTGCCGGACTACAAGCTTGTGTGGTTGTGGGGCGGGGGCGGTGTCAAGGCCAGCGTGCGCGCCGCTTGGCCGGAGATCGTGGAAATTTCCGCGCGTGAAGGAACACAAGAGGAGCGCGTGTCTCCCGAGCTGTTGATATGGGCGGTCGGGCGCTCACGTGAGTTCCGATGGCCGCCGTCTCATCTGCGACCGGAACGCGTTCTGGACCTCAACTACACAGAAGACTCGCCGGGACTTGAATGGGCTGTTCAGCGCGGCTTATCGTATCAGTCAGGTTTGCGGATGTTTGAATTACAGGCGGAATTCCAGCGTTGCTTTTGGAGCGAATGCGAATCGCAACGGATGCGGAGAAAAAGAGTATGAGAGGCAATCAGTTCGGAAACATTTTTTGTTTGTATACATTTGGTGAAAGCCACGGGCCCGCGTTGGGCGCGGTGATTGAGGGCTGTCCGGCGGGCGTGATCTGGGAGCAGGAAATGCTGAATCGGTTCCTGGACCGGCGTCGGCCCGGCCGGAGTCCGCTCACCTCGGGACGACGCGAGTCCGATCAGGCGGAAGTCCTTTCCGGCGTTTATGGCAATCGGACTTTGGGAACACCGATCGCGGCTGTTGTTCGCAGTCAAGATGCGCGTCCGCAAGATTATTCTCCTGAAGCTTTGCAAACACGGCAGGGGCATGCCACGGATCTGTGGCACGATAAGTACGGACACTCCGATCCGCGCGGAAGCGGACGTGCCTCGGGCCGAGAGACCGTGAGCCGCGTGATCGGTGGCGCGGTCGCCCGGATGTTCGTCACTCAAATGTATCCGGAAGCGCAAGTGATTGGTTTTGTTTCACGCGTTGGCTTTGTGGGTATGACGGATTCCGATTGTATGGACGCGGCGGAAGCCTTGGAGGGTGATCCATGGAATGTGGATGAATTCAGTGTGCGCTGTCCGTCACAGTCGAAGAATGAGGAAATTGAAACGCTTCTCAAATCCGCTCAAGAAACCGGCGAAAGCTATGGAGGAGCGGCGTTCATGCGCATTGTCGGACTTCCCCGCGGTTTAGGTCAGCCGGTATTCGCCAAATTGAAATCGGAATTTGCATCCGCATTCATGAGCATTGGTGCGACTGCAGGCGTGGAGTTTGGCGCGGGCTTTGAGGCGGCGCAAAGTTCAGGCCGAGAATTTCATAACAATCGGCAAGATTATGGAGGCATTCGGGGGGGAATTTCCACGGGTGACCCCATCACACTACGTGTGGCTTTTAAGCCAACATCAACTCGCGGAACTATGGCGAAAGAAGGACGACATGATCCTTGCATAGTTCCGCGCGCCATTCCGGTCCTGGAGGCAATGGCTTGGCTGGTACTAGCGGATCAGATACTTCTAGCGCGGCTCGATCGGGTATGATAGGACAGATTTCCCAAAGCGTTGACAACCCATGCACAACTAGGAACACTGCACTCTATGAAGACGATACGTATCAGTGCCAATCAATGGAAACAATTGCGTGAGAAGGCCGGCTTGACTCAAAAGGAAGTCTCGGACTCTCTTGGGTACACAACCCCTCAATTCATATCGAACGTGGAACGCGGTCGGTGTCGTTTTCCAGTGCAGAAATTGGCCAAGGTTAAGAAGCTGTACAGATTATCCACCGAGCAGGTTATTGAGTTAATTATGGCCGAGGAACGGCAAAGCTTGCTGCGGTTTTTTAAAAAGACGGGGTCGTCTAGAACATAAATGAGCTCAGATTCTAAGACTTGCTTTCCATACTTGCACGGATTCAATTCGACGGAACAGGAGCGATTGGCGCGGCAAGCGGAATTCATGGAGCAGCAGGTCTTTAGGGATATCGACTTTTCCGATTGTCGAGATGTGATTGAGGTGGGCTGCGGAGTGGGCGCTCAGACATCGATTCTCTTGCGTCGCTTTCCTCGAATTCAGATGACTTGCCTCGATATGAGCGAGGCCCAGCTCGAAGTCGCAAGCAAAACTCTTGAGAGTCTTCCTTACGGCAAGGGCCGCTACAGAATCTACAAGATGGATGCGAAGGCCCTCGAGTTTGAGGGCAGGAGTTTTGACGGCGCCTTTCTCTGTTGGGTTCTTGAACATATTCCGGATCCCAAGCAGGTCTTGAGTGAGGTGCGTCGGGTTCTGAAGCCGGGCGGAAGAGTTTTTGTGACGGAAGTCATGAATCACGCGTTCTTTCTGGATCCGTATTCCCCGAATGTGTGGAAGTATTGGATGGCTTTCAATGATTTCCAATTTGATTCAGGCGGGGATCCGTTTATTGGAGCCAAACTCGGAAATTTCCTGACGTCATTGGGTTACAAGCGTGTTTACGCCAAGATCAAGACGCTTCACTTAGACAATCGCCATCCCGAAAAGCGGCGCCAGGCCATACAGGAACGTAAAGAGCTCCTGCTTTCGGCAGCAGATCAACTCATCCAAGCCAAGTATACCACGGCAGAAATTGTAGATGCGGCCACGCGGGAGCTGGATGCCGTTCAACGAAACCCGGACGCTGTTATTATGGACGCCTTTATGCAAGCCTCTGCGGAAGTCGGAGACTGACTTCGTTGAGGGTTGAGGTTGTCCTTGCCCTCGGGAATCTATTCGTCCGTTTCAATAAAATGTTCTGATCTCATCTCTAAGCCTCCTCCCCTCCATGCAGGTAAAATAATCAAAAAACGCAATCATAGACCTGAGTCTTCTGTATTCCCTTCATCCGGCGCACCGCCGATTTGACCATCCCGGCTTAATCGCACTAAGCAAAACGTTTGGAATGAGTTTGGAATTGGGAGGTTCTCATGCGAAGCGTTTGGCTTCTGATTTGTGTCGCCCTCGGGCTTTCGGCGTGCACGCGAAAGCACAACTCCACCGACTTTGAACATCGTCCGCGCTCACCCGTCGCGCAGGAATTGGAATTGCCGCTCATATCGCGAGATGTTCTTTTCGGTCATGCCGAACGCATGCGGGTCCGGCTGAGCCAAGACGGGAAGTGGGTGGCGTTTGTTGCACCCATCAAGTCATCGCGCTCCGGCCCTGAAGTTCAAGAACAGGTCGACGAACCACAACATAAGACCCGACAAGACTTGGGCCTTTATCGCGCCCCGGTCGCGGATCCCGAGAACGTTGAACTCGTACTCAAGGAGGGGACACCTTCCTTCCCTGAGTATTATTGGACCTCGGATTCAAACAAGATCATGTTCCTTCGGGACATTGAAGGAAATGAAAACAGTCAGCTCCACGTGATCGATATCGCAAGCGGTGAAGTCCAAAATATGACTTCCAATCCGAAAGCAAAGGTTCGATATCACGGCGAGAGTCCGTTCGCTCCGGGCCAGATTCTGTTTTCTCAGAACGATCGCGATCCACGTCTATTTGACCTGTACGTGTATGATCTTAAGAGTGGCGAGACCCGTCTGCTTTATTTGAATACCGAAGAGTTTCTGGAATTTCTTGTTGATGACAAGCTTGAGCCCCGGGTGGCCTACAAATATGACGCTGACGGCAACATGGATTGGTTCGAGAATCATGGCGGTCAATGGGAGGTCTTTAAGAAAGTTCCTTTTGAGGACACGACGACGACTCAAGTCGTTGGCGCCGATTGGAAGAAAGACACCCTGTACATCGTGGATTCCTCGGGCCGAGACAAGGCCGCGCTGAAAGCTTTAAACCTGCGGACAAAAAAGGAGTCTCTCCTTGCCGAAAACGACAAGGCGGACATTACCGATATTCTGACGAACTTCGATGGTTCGGAGATACTGGCGTCTTCCTTTACCTATCTCAAACAGGACTTTATCCCCGCCAATCCAGAGTTTGCGGAGGAACTGCGACGGATCCGGGCGCTGTATCCTGGACAAGAGATTAAAGTGGACAGCCGCAGTCGAGACGACAAGACATGGATGGTGACCTTCGTCGACGACAATTCCTCCATCCGCTACGTGATTTGGAATCGAGAAACACGCAAGGCAACGCCGTCTTACGTTTTGCAAAAAGCTTTAGATGAGCTGCGCTTGGCGGAGATGAACCCGGTGGAGATTCGCGCGCGCGACGGCCTAATCCTGCCGAGTTATTTGACCTTCCCGGCCGACGTGCTTTACGACCCTCAAACTTTGCATCCGAAGAAGCCCGTACCCATGGTGTTGTATGTACATGGGGGACCCTGGTCCCGCGACAACTGGATGTACGACCCGGTTCACCAATGGCTTTCGAATCGCGGGTACGCGGTCCTGAGCGTGAATTATCGGGGATCCACAGGCTTCGGAAAGAATTTTGTGGCCGCGAGTTACGGTGAGTGGGGACGCAAGATGCATGATGATTTAATCGACGCCGTGAACTGGGCCGTTGATAACGGGATCGCTCCCAAGGACAAAATCGCCATTATGGGGGCAAGCTATGGCGGCTACGCCACACTCGTCGGCTTGTCCTTCACGCCCGAGGTCTTTGCCGCGGGAGTGGACATCGTGGGCGTTGCCAACCTCGTGACGATGCAAGAGACAATTCCAGACTATTGGAAGCCGTTCAAGACGGCGTCGGTTCGCCGGTTAGGCGGAGACGTGAGCACGCCAGAAGGTCGCGAGTTTTTACTAAGCCGTTCTCCCCTCAAGTTTGCGCATCAGATCCGCCGCCCTCTTTTGATCGGCCATGGCGATAACGATCCGCGTGTGAAACTGAGCGAGGCTCAGCAGATCACGGATCGTATGGTGGAACTCGGGCTGCCGGTCACACTGATGCGATTCGCGGACGAGGGGCATGGAATCGGGCGTCCCGAAAACCGCTCCTCCTTTTATGGTGCGGTTGAAGTGTTTCTGCAAAAGCACCTGGGCGGACGTGCGGAGCCGCTGCGACTGGTTCCAGGAACAACAATGAATGTGCCGGTGGGAGCTGAGTATATTCCGGGCTTGCCGGAAGCCTTGAAGGGGTCGCCCAAGCCGTGATCGGAGGTAAACGCCCGAACTCTCTCGACCGCGCGTCTGTAGGGGTGTGGTTGGACGAACGTTTGAGGTCCGGACATTTGAGCACCTGACGTGGATGCGATAAAAAAGGCCAGCCTGACGACTGGCTTTTAATTTGTGCGACTTCGTCCGCCGAAACGTTAGAAGTCGCACAAGCCAATACTTTAGCAGAGTAACTGTAAGACCATTAGAAGAGTGCTTATTGAGACGCGTCCTCAGGAGCCTGACCAACCACACCCCGATACAGGAAGCTCGCACCTCCAAAGAGAACCCGGTATTCGCACGATTGGAATCGGCCGGTCGCGCGCATCAGATCAAGAAAACGGTCGCGACTGGGAAAGCCACGAGAAGAGTTGTTGAGGTATTCGTAGGCGAAGCGCTTGCCGGTGACCCATCCTCCCACGCGAGGGATGACCTTGCGGAAGTAGAAATCAAAGAAGCCCTTTAAGGCATTGTTTGGAGAATCCCCGGTCTCCAGAACCATGACCGCGCCGCCCGGACGCACAACACGCGCCATCTCCGAAAGAGCTTTGAGCGGATCGTTCACATTGCGAATGCCGTAGGCGATGGTGGAGACACTGAAGCTGGCGTCCGCAAACGGGAGTTGAGTCGCATCCGCCATTTGGAAATCGATGTCTAAATTCTTGCTTTGCGCCTTGGGCCCGGCGTGTTTCAGCATATCGGCGCAAAAATCCGTGCCGATAACATGGCCCCGTGGCCCGACGGCGCGCTTGAGCTCAATGGCTAAATCTCCGGTGCCCGTTGCGCAGTCGAGGGTATGGTCGCCGGGTTTGACTCCACTCCATTGCACCAGCTGTTTACGCCAGCGGTGGGCCAGACCCAGAGTCATGGCGTCGTTGGCACGGTCATAGCCATCGGCTACAGCCGAAAATAAGTTCTTGATGTCTTCGGCACGCGGTCCTTCAATGGGTTGCATTAATCCTCCGCGGAATGATGAACGTCAGCCAGCTTTCGATCAAACGCGGAAAGAAGCCGGGGCAATCGGGTCATCAGCGCCTCGAACTGCGCGAAGTCGAGCGATTGATAACCATCCGACATCGCGGCAGCCGGATTTGGATGAACCTCCACCAAAATTCCATCGGCTCCCGCGGCAGCGGCGGCCAGCGCGACCGGGATGACCAGTTTCGCTATCCCGGTTCCATGTGAGGGATCGGCAAAGACGGGAAAGGGTGTCTCGGCCTTGGCTAAAGCAATGGCATTGACATCAAAGGTATTGCGAGTTGCGGTTTCAAAGGTGCGAATGCCACGTTCACACAGAATGATGCGCTCATTGCCTCCTTTAACGAGATAATCCGCCGCAAGCATCCACTCTTTAAAAGTGGCCGCAAAGCCTCGCTTGAGAAGAACAGGCTTGTCGACGGTGCTCAACTCTTTGAGGAGAGCGTAGTTGTGCATATTGCGTGAACCCACTTGGAAAGCATCCACAACGTCGAGGAAGTCACTGACTTGGCGGGGATCGGTGATCTCGGAAACAAAGGGTAGACCCACTTCCTTCTTCACCTGCTTGGCAATGGGAAACGCGTCGCGGCCCATGCCTTGGAAGGCTCTCGGATCCGTACGCAGCTTAAAAAGGCCTCCGCGCAGGCCGCTTCCTCCCAGCCGTTTGACTTCGCGCGCGGTCCTTTGAAATTGATCGAAGGATTCCACCGAACAGGGGCCGGCCCACACCGAAAACGAACCTCCACCAATGGAGCTGAGGATGCCACTTGTACTGGAACCCACCTTGACGGGCTGACTCTTGTGATTCATTCTGCCCTCGTTTGTAATCGGCCGAGCGCGCGATGTCATCAGTGGTTTTAATATGTTGAACGATCTGTATCGGAATTCTGAAGGTCTGGCTTGGATTCTTGATTCCCGGCATAAAAAGGCGTTGCAAGTGCAAGGTTGGAGGGAACGTCCGGAAGGTTTAGAAAGTCATTTTTATGCACCTGATTTTGCACTCTTTGCGGAGGCGCCGTGGTTGTGGGGCGAAACGATTGAGGTGCCGAATTCGATTCTGACGCGTGGCCTCCCAAAGTTGATTCATCGCGCGGAGCCCGCCTCCGGGGAGTTTGCGCGCGTGTTTGAAGACATTCAGGCCAGGATCGCGGCGGGCGCCTTCTCCAAGGTCGTTCCCATTGTTGAGGAAGAGTTGGAGTTCAATGCCGACCTTTGCGCGAATATGTTTCCGGGGGCGTTTCAGGTCCATGAGCATCAAGTGAGCTATGGATTTGAGTTTGGAGGTGAAGGCCTGTGCGGCGTCACGCCGGAGGTGCTCTTCTCCGTCGAGGACCAAGTCCTGCAAACGATGGCTCTTGCCGGCACTGGTCCCAGTGACGGGCCGTCCTTATTGAGTGACCCCAAAGAGAGACAGGAACATGACCTGGTGGTTGAACATATCGTGAGCGAGCTGAAACGCTGGGGTTCGCCCGATGTGGGGCCCACGCAGGAACGTACGTATGGAATGCTCAAGCACCTCTACACACCCATACATTTGGATTTGGAGCGGGAACCTGAGTTTATGGAACTCGTGGTGCGCCTGCATCCCACAGCGGCGTTGGGTGGATGGCCCCGGTCGCCAGCCGTGGAGTGGCTGCAAACACAGCCCTTCCAAACCTCCCGCGGACGGTTTGGAGCGCCGTTTGGTTACGTCGATCGGGAGCGCATGCTCTGTGTTGTGGCTATTCGGGGCTTGCAGTGGAAGGGCCCATGCGCACGGGTCGCGGCGGGATGTGGAATTGTGGCGCAAAGCCAGGTTCTTAAGGAGTGGGAGGAACTCGGTCTCAAGCGAGCCAGTGTCTGGATTCGCCTGGGAGCGAGCTTGTGAACAATCTCCAGCTGGCACAGGCCGTTTTGAATGCGTGCCATATCTACGGTGTACGCGAGATTGTGGTTTGCGCCGGAGCTCGTAATGCGCCTTTCGTAAAGATTTTGAGCAAGGACTCTCCGTTTCGCATTTATTCTTTTTTTGAAGAGCGCAGTGCGGGGTTCTTCGCGCTGGGCCGGATGCGGAGCACGGAGCGACCTGTGGCGGTGATCACAACCTCCGGGACCGCCACGGCCGAACTTTTGCCCGCGGTGATCGAGGCGGAGTACCAGAGCCTTCCGTTTGTGGCCCTGACTGCGGATCGTCCTCGTCGGTATCGCGGAACCGGCGCTCCCCAGACCATCGTGCAACCAGGAATTTACTCCCAATACGTCGAGTGGAGCTGGGATGTGGAGGAGGAATGGATTGGACGGATTGAGGCGAGTCGCCGCCGGCCCATACATCTCAATGTGTGCTTTGATGAACCCTTATTAGCGGGAACTCCCGCATCCTGGGTCCTCTTAAACGACGAGGACGCACGGATCCCGTCGTCCGGCCCTGAGGATTTCGGAGCGGTGCCCACTCCTCATTTTCGGAAGCCGCTGGTGATCGTGGGCGGCCTGACGTCCGCTGAGGCGCGATTGGTCGCGCCTGTTCTTAAATCCTGGCGTCGTCCGCTTTACCTCGAAGGGATATCGCAATTGCGCGGGCGTCCCGAATTGCACGCCTGGGAGCTTGAGGGCGGAGAGAAGTCCCTGCAACAGATCGAGGCCGACGGCGTGATTCGAATCGGAGGGGTGCCCGCGTTGAAGTTTTGGCGCGATCTTGAGAATCAAGCGCTGCCTGTTCTTCATTTTTCCTCCCAATCCTTCTCTGGACTTCCGCGCGCGCGCGACGTCTTGACCCTCAACGCGCTGAGCACTCTCGGCGCACAGGAAAATGGCTCGTTCTTCGAACCCTGGGCCGAGGCGGAGAGGGAGGCGGACCGAGCGCGAGCTCGGGAATTGAATCGGTTGTTGGCGAAATATCCTCTTTCTGAGCCGGGATGGGTGCATTGGCTGAGCCAGCAGATTTCCCCGAGCGCGCGGCTCTTTCTTGGCAACAGTCTTCCCGTGCGGGAGTGGGACCTCGCGGCCGCCCGCACGCCCTCACCTGAGGTGTTTGCCAATCGTGGGGTGAACGGTATCGACGGGATCATCTCCACTTTTTTAGGAGTCGCCGAGGACAAGGTGGCGAACTGGTGTTTGTGCGGTGATCTGTCGACGCTTTATGATCTGAGCGGCCCGTGGGCGCACCAGCAGAGGCCTGTCGGCGATGTGAACTTGGTGGTGATCAATAACGGAGGCGGAAAGATCTTTCGACGGATCTTTAATGATCCTTTGTTTGAAAACGGCCACTGTCTGCAGTTTGAGGCCTGGGCCCGGATGTGGAATTGGGACTACGAACACGTGACGGAGCCCCGGCCGCTCATCGCGCAAGAGGGTCGTGGAGCCCGCCTGATCGAAATCACCCCGAACGAGGATCACACCGCCACGTTTTGGGAGGAGTGGGAGCGGATATGACGACGGTGCTGTTGCATGGATTCTGGGGACATCCCCAGGATTGGAACCAAGTGCTTCAGGCTTTGCCGCTGGAAATTCCGGTGTGGATTCCGGATCTGTATGAAACGGGACCGCTGGCGCCGCCCACGCCACTTGCAAAATGGGTGGAGAATTTTCTAAGCGAGTTGGAACGGAGATTTGGCGCCGAGGAATCGGTTCAGCTTGTGGGATACTCGATGGGAGCCCGCCTTGCACTGAATGCATGGGTGCGCGAGCCGCGGCGGTTCGCCCGCGCGCTCCTGCTGTCTGCTGCGCCCTATATTTCCTCGACGGAGAGGGCTGAGCGGGAGCAGTGGGAGGAGGACTGGTCCCAGCGTTTTCTCTCGCAGTCCTGGTCCGAGCTCCAAAGCGCTTGGCAGGACCAACCCGTACTCGCCACCTCGGCACCGGTCGAGCGGCGTCAGAGTGATGAATTAAGGGAAAGGCTTGCAGGATCTCTGAAGAACTGGTCGGTGCGCCACCATCCCTTTGGGATCGATGAGACAAAAGCTCTTCCGGCATCTGTCGACTGGGCCTTTGGCGCAATGGATCAAAAATACAGCCGTGTCGCGAAAACCTTGCGGGAACTGCCGGTCCGCGGGCAAATAATTCGGGTTCCAAATGCCGGTCATCGCCTCCTCACGGACGCCCCTGCGGAAATCGCCGCATGGATAAAGCAGGGGAAACGCGAGCCGTAAGGGACCAAGGAGATAAGAATGCAAAGTCCGTTTCTGGAGTTAAAAACCACGGAAGGTCAGACCTTGTATGTGCGGCGAGAAGCCGTCAGCGCGTTTGAAGTGGCGCCTGCCAGTGCCCGAGTCGAAGGCCATATCAAACTTTTCGTCGGCGGCTTTAAATTCCTAGTGCAAATCGAAACAAAAGAACTTTTGGAGAAGCTCAAAGGACAGGGGAAGTAAATGCAAGAACGGGAACGATCACACCAGAATTCCACGCGGAACGCCGTCTCACCACGTTGGATTTCGATCAAAGAATATACGGACATTCGTTTTGAACGCACTGAGGATGGCATTGCCAAAATCACCATCAACCGTCCCGAAGTGCGCAATGCCTTCCGTCCTCAAACTGTGATGGAGCTGAAAGACGCCTTCGATATCTGCCGCGAGGATCCCAAGGTTGGCGTGGTGATTCTTACCGGGGAAGGCCCAGACGCGTTTTGCTCAGGCGGAGACCAAAAGGTGCGGGGACACGCGGGATACGTGGGAGACGATGGGGTTCCGCGCCTCAATATTCTTGATGTCCAAAAACAAATTCGCTCCCTGCCCAAGCCCGTAATTGCCATGGTCGCGGGTTTTGCGATTGGCGGCGGGCATGTGTTGCATGTCGTATGCGATCTGACGATCGCGGCTGAAAACGCCCGTTTTGGGCAAACGGGGCCAAAGGTTGGTTCCTTTGACGGCGGCCTCGGCAGCAGCTATTTGGCTCGCATTGTCGGCCAGAAGAAGGCCCGTGAAATCTGGTATCTTTGCCGCCAATACGACGCCAAACAAGCCCTGGAAATGGGCCTTGTGAACCATGTGGTCCCTCTAGCGGAACTGGAAGCCGAGACATTGACGTGGGCGCGGCAAATCCTGCAGCACTCACCTTTGGCGATTCGCTGTCTGAAGGCCGCGCTGAACGCGGACTGCGACGGGCAAATGGGACTCCTGGATCTGGCCGGAAATGCAACCCTGCTTTACTACATGTCGGAGGAGGCACAGGAAGGCAAAAATGCCTTTGTGGAGCGTCGCCCTCCTGAGTTCGGGAAATTCCCACGTCTGCCCTGATGGCGGGGCACAGGACAACACCTCAGACCACGCGCGCGCGAGCCCTTTGGCTGACCGCACGTCCCAAGACGCTCGCGGCGGCCATCGTCCCGGTCTTAGTGGCGACGGCGCTGGTGGGCGCGGAAGGCCATGACGTCCATGGGTGGGTTTCCGTTCTCGCTTTGCTTGCCGCCATCATGATCCAAATCGGAACAAACTTCGTCAATGATGCCCTGGATTTTCTTAAAGGTGCTGACGGCGAAAGCCGTTTGGGTGAAGCCCGAGCGACGCAGTCCGGGTGGTTTTCGGCACGGACGGTGCTCGTCATGGGAGGCGTATTCTTCACCGTGGCCCTCCTTTTGGGCATACCGCTGGTGATTGTCGGGGGATGGCCTATTTTCTGGATCGGGATTCTGTCTCTTGGCATGGGTTACGCGTACACGGGCGGTCCGTATCCGCTGGCCTATGTCGGGTTGGGGGACCTGTTCGTTGTTATATTTTTTGGTTTAGTGGCAGTGGGTGGAGTTTATTACCTGCAAACTCAATCTTATTCTTGGGGAGCCGCGGTGGCGGGCTTGCAGGTGGGACTATTGGCCACTGTTTTGATTGCGATCAATAATCTCAGGGACATTGACCAGGACCGCGAGGTCAATAAAAAGACTCTCGCGGTGCGCTTAGGGCCGACCCTGGGACGTCTTGAGGTCCTGGTGTTGATCGCATCGGCTTTTGTTTTGAATGTGTATTGGCTTGGGGAGGGCGCCACCCTGGCCTTTGCCATGCCCCTCTTCGCTTTGCCGCCGGCCGCTCGCGTGGGGTTGACCCTGCTTCATACGGATGCTAGCCGCGAATACAATCGCCTCTTGGCTCGGGCCGCATTCGTGCATATGCTGTTTGGAATGCTTCTGAGCGTGGGGTTTGTCTTGCAATGAAAATTTGGGTGCACTTATACCGTCTCACTCCGACTGTTAAATCCCTCAAGCCGCGCGATGGGGCCCTTCTTAAGGTGGAGTGGGCGGTAGGCCAAGTGGGGTACAGTGATCTTCATCCCTGGCCGGAGTTTGGCGAGCCAAGCTTGGAAGAACAGCTGCAATCCCTTGCTTATCTGAAACTGACACCTTTGGCGGAAAAATCCCTCGAATTCAACTACCAGGACCGCGAATACCGTTTGCTCAAGCGAAGTGCGTTCTTAGGTCTGATCCTGCCGCGATCCCACCGGCTGATTTTGAACCTCACCTCGCTTGATACACTTCAGCTCAATGAATGGCAGAGCGCGGGATACACGCACCTTAAAGTGAAAATGGGAAAGGATCTTAAGCGCGAGACAGAAACCCTCACCCAGTTGGCGCTGGCGTCCCCGTTGCAATGGCGAATCGATTTGAATGGCCGGCTCGAAACAGGGAGATTTCTCGAGTGGTGGAAGAGCCTGGAACCCACGGTGCGGGCCCGGGTGGATTTTATCGAAGATCCCGTCAAAAACGGAGAAACCCTACCAGAAGCGGGACCATGGGCAACGGATTGGGTGAGTTTGAAAAACGCGGGGATTCGAGTCGTCAAAGCGGCGCGCGACAATGCCGACCAGCTGATGAGCTATGATCGCGTGATTTTCACCCACGGAATGGATCACCCGTTGGGGCAAGCGTGTGCCGCATGGGCCGCAAGCAAGTTCTACGCGCGCTATCCGAAGAAGACCGAAATCTGTGGACTCGCCGATCCGGATGTTTACGAGCCGAACCTGTTTTCGGAAGTCTGGAGGTGTCCGGGCCCGCGACTGAAACCAACTCCGGGCATGGGATTTGGATTTGATGAACAACTCGAGGCCGTGGCATGGGAGCGAATTCTCTGACTTGGAATCGCCTCCCCGAAGGTCCCCTCTGGCTGATTTCTCCACATCTGAGGGTCTGGCAGAAGCAGCTCCTCAAACAGTTGCGAAAGCGCGTGCCCGCCGACCCTGAAACAATTTGGATCTTTTCTTCCGGCACACGCGCGATCAATCAGATCAAATGCATCGGCCTTAAGCGTGCGGCGATTCTGACGGCGGCCGCAGGCGCCAACACCCATCTTCAAGCCACACGCTTGGACCGCTGGCTTATTCCCATTCCCACGTATCACATTGGCGGGTTTGCCATTCTCGCGCGCGCGTTCCTAAGCGGGAGTGCGGTGGAACCGATGGGTCGGTGGTTGGCATCGGATTTTATAACCACTATCACCCAGCGCAAGATCACGTTGACATCACTCGTGCCGGCCCAGGTTTACGATCTCGTGCGTTCGAGACGACGGGCTCCCTCGTCCGTGCGGGCGATCGTGGTCGGAGGGGGTGCGCTTGATCCGGATCTCTACGTCTCCGCGCGCGATCTCGGCTGGCCACTCCTCCCCAGTTATGGTTTGACCGAATCGGCCGCACAAGTGGCCACCGCGAAACTCAGCTCACTCCACACCCGGAAGTTCCCGGATTTGGCTGTGCTTCCTCACGCGCAAATCGAATTGCGCGCGTCGCGGATTTTTATTCGCTCGCCCTCACTCTGCCACTGGATCGCCACTCTGGACCGGAACGGTGTCTTCACGCTTGAGGACCCGCGACAGGAGGGCTGGTTGGCGACCGAAGATTTGGCCGAGTGGGACACCGGTGGGATGCGGGTGATCGGTCGCCGAGACGAGGTCGTAAAAGTGCTCGGTGTACTTGTTCCCCTGGCGCAAGTGGAGCGAGATCTGGGAACATGGGCGCGCAAGCTCAATCTCGAGGGAGGTGCCACCATCCTCCCTCTGAAAGCGGCGCGCGAGGGCACGCGCCTGCTTTTGGTAACGGATACGAACGCGAACTTGCGACGGTGGGAAGATTTGGTGAGGGACTATAACCAAAAGGTTTCCGGTCCTTACCGCGTCTCGGCGTTGGCTTGGGTTCCTGAGATTCCCCGCACGGAGCTGCAAAAGACGCGCAAGTCCGAACTGAGTGCCCGGTTGTGGGGAGCTGTGCGTTTTCGGAAATTGAGAACTGTTGAATAGGCTGAATAGGCCGAGATTCGCCGCCTCTGCCACGCAGAATCCGCTCATGCGGATTCCGATATGGATTTTAATGTCGGATCGCTAAAAACCGAAGTTTATTTGATGAAGAAAATTTCAGGCGCACTAATTGAGTCAACGCTGAGAAGTAGGCCATATTTATTGGTCTTAGCCGCCTCCAAACATGTATTCAAAATGCCCACCAAGGTATTCAGATACGCCTTTCCGGCGTACCATTCAATCACGGGGTAAGTGCCGTAAGCTGACAACGATAAATCGTACCTAATGTGGCCCGGTATGCAATTGCCAAGCTGACAACCGCCTGTAACTTCGAAAGCTGACGCTTTTTGTGCTTCATCTGCATCCAGGTACCGGAATTTTTCATTACGATTAAAATAATAAGGTCCAAGTTTCTTTAGAGCCTCGGCTGCAGACAAGACCTCCACTCGTGAAACGTCAAATTGAAAGTCGGACTTATCAATGTTGAGGGACAGGGCCAGGGTTGCTGGAGTCGTAAATACGAAGAATATTAAGGCAAGCATTCGATAAAAGGTTCTCATAACCATCCTTTTGGGCTTTAGTCGCCCATTGATCCGAGCTATTGTTCAGAAAACTATGTGCTCCAATTGATTAGAATCTCGTCGAACTAAGATGCAGATTTGATACCAGTTTGAATTTTAAGAACTGGCCCACCTGGCTGCGGAAAAATTGGGCCCGAACTTGCTCTCCCCCTCACGGATTGAGGCGAGAAGCGTGGTGCCCAACCAAACTCCCGGAACGATTGGCCGTCCATCTCGCTATATATACGATATTCCACAATCTTTATCCGATCGGAGTTTGATGAATGCGCACGCAAGTGGGCCAGTTCTTGGAATGACTCGGATGACTAAATATATGGAATATCGAAAACGTTTAACCAATCGGAACCAGACATCTTGTTTGCATTATCATTCCATTTGGTACCGGTGGTGGTCGTGGGTGCCGAAGTCCGGATCGACTCTTGGCCGAAGTTCGTCACCTCTAAGGCGGGTCTTAATGTTCTTATTTCTCATCTTTCTTATCGGCACTTATCGGCAATTTACCTCTACAGGCCCACGCCAGCTGTTCGGCATCGGGATGCCCGCGCTCCCAGTTTTCAGAACATTCATATCGTGTGCTCAGATACGTTGAAAGAGACGATCTCAGTGCGATCAGCCCGTTCCTTGTAAAAAACGGCGAGCTACCCGTGCTGGACTCAAATCGAATGTCTAACGCGACTTTTATGCAAGATCTGATGGTGCGTATGGAATTCCAGGATAACGAAAAGCTGGTGATTCAAACTCCAGAAGGCGGTCTCTTGGAAATGGTGCTTGATGAAAACAAAAACCTACGCCTCGAGAGTTTCCTGCGAGCAGCCGGCGACTTTGTGCAGTCCACATTGGCCCTTATCCCGACACGACCGTGGCGCTGGACCGTCTGGATCAACATTTACGTCGCCTTCAGGCGATGTGAAGGCCTCAAGGTCCTGCACGGTGATTCCACGGCCAAGCACCCTTCCTACGAATGCCTTATCGGAGCTTACCCCCGAAAGACCGACTCCACCACCGCTTCTCCTCCGAGAAGCGGGCAGTGAGGACATCAAGTCGTTTGATTGCGATTCAAGCTTTTCTTTATTGCAGGCCGCAAACCGCACCTTGACGTTGTAAATTGCCGACGGTTTTTTCGACAATGGCATAGCAGAGTTCGGGCGAGCTCTTGATCGCGTGTCCGATGGTTTTTGTAGTCCCTTGTTTCGTGTAAATCACCTCGCACATCGGTTTATGATCCGGGTTAGCGTCAAAGGTATAAAATGCCACGTCGAGAGTGAACGTCATACGACCCTTAGCGCAGTTGTCGACATTCACATAATCCACCAGAGTTAAGCCCTCTCTGTAGAAGTCGGCGGTCGTCTGTATATATCCGGGTTCAGCAAATACGGAAAATCCAGATGCAAGAAGAGCCACGATTGCGATGCATTTTTTCATATACAACCCCTTGTTGTTAGTTGTTAGAATTTGTTGTTTGACAACTTCGCGAACCCATCGATTCACGTTCTGTAAAAACGACGTCTCAGTGGCTTGTTAGGTGAGCCGGATTTTTTTTGCAAGGTTGAACGTGGTGATTTGGCTGCGACAACGATCGTAACGGGAGCGCGAGACGGAAAATGAAAATTCACCGCGCTTGACGAAAATGTTCATATGTAATCGTTTTATATAAGAGGGAGGTTCTGGCACTTTGCGGGTTCCATCTTCCTCGTGTGATCGAGAATACACCTAGGTTCGTAAAAGAAAAAAGCTGTTCAGCCACTGGCCGATTTCACGGGAATGGGTGGGGAGGGATAGGGAGCTTACCGCTCTATTGCAGGTGTCCTGTCCTATGGTGGCCACCCGTGTATCCATGCGCTCTTTGGCGAATTCTGGGGTGAACTCGGGATGGCCTTGCAGGCATAAAATGTGATCACCAAGAGTGAACATTTGAATCGGACAGAATTCATTTTCGGCGAGGAGCTGGGCGTGCGGCGGCAGTTGGACGACTTGGTCTTGGTGACTGAAGAGCAGGGAGACGTCGCTGAGCTCGGGATTCATCCACGGCTTTTTGGCCAGAATGCGGAAGCTGCGGACACCGACACCCCAGCCGTTCTTCGCCTTCTCGGTTTTACCGCCGAGGTAATGCGCGATCAGCTGGTGACCGAAGCAAATCCCGATCAACTTCTTTCTTGCCGTGTGGCACGCGCGCACAAATTCACCTAGGGCGACGATCCACGAATCGGTGTCATAGGCCGCCTTGGCGCTGCCGGTGATGATCCATAATTCCGCTTCCTCGATGGACTCCGGTAAGTGACCCAAACCGGCGTCGTACATGGTGATGGGTAAGCCGAAGGCGGAGCTCACGTAGCGCATGCACATGGCGCTGTATCTTGCCTGATAGGACGCGTTCTCATCGAAGCGATACGCGTTGAGAAGGCCGATCACTCAAAGGCCTCTTGGTAAACTTGGCGCAGTTGAGGCCGGAGGACGGGAATCATGTTCGTTTGATGACAGCCGTCTTTGAAGGCTTTGTCGGCCAACAGATCCAGTTGGTCCTGACGTACGCCGTGATTCTTAAGTCCCATTTTTATGCCCACGGATTTAAAGAATTCCCAGCACGAGGCTGACAATTTTCCGGCTGTCATTTTTTCTTCACGGAATAGACCCTGAACACGTGCGATGCGGGCGCGTTGTTCTTCATTGAGATCACTGTTCTCGAGGAATTCGATGCTTTTGGGCAGCATCAAGGCATTGGCCAAACCGTGATGCAAGCCACACTCGGAGGACAAAGGGTGAGCCAGAGAGTGAATCATGCCTAAGCCCTTCTGAAAGGCTGTGGCTCCCATACTGGCCGCGAGCAACATCTTGGCGCGTGCCTCTAAATTGGCGCCATCTCGGACGGCCATCGGAAGGTTCTGCAAGACTAAACGCATTCCTTCAAGAGCGATCCCATCGGCCATGGGATGAAATCCGGGCGCAAGATAGGCCTCGAGAGAATGGGTGAAAGCATCGATCCCAGTGGCCGCCGTAATTCCGGCGGGCAGGCCCATTGTCAGTGAGGGTTCAAGAACCGCGATCTTAGGAAGCAGGGTGGGGTGAAAGAATATCGTTTTGTCATTGGTCTCGCGCATGATGATCACGCCGGCACGCCCCACCTCGCTCCCGGTTCCGGCCGTCGTGGGAATCGCAAACAAGGGGGGCAACGGGCGAGTGATCTTTCGGTCGCCGCCCTTGGCATCGTCATAGAGGCTTAAAGGACCCTCGTGAGTCACGGCAAGGAGAATGACTTTGGCCGCATCCATCGGGCTTCCGCCTCCCACGGCGATCACACACTCGCAGGCGCCGGCACGATAAGCGGCGGCGCCCTTTTCAACGTCTTCCTCGATGGGATTGGGATGCACGTCCGCAAAAAGAGTGCAGCCTACGCCGTGGCTTTCGAATGCTTTTTTCACCGTCTCTGCGATTCCAACCTTTACCAGCGTCTGATCGGTTACAAGAAGGGCTCGCTTCAAGCCCATCGTGCTCACGCGTTTGGCACTCTCCGCGAGCGCGCCTTGGCCGAATAGGATCGTGGTTGGATAATTGTATTGGTTCAAAGTTGCCTCCGCGAAAATCAGATGATTTCGAAATAACGTTTGAGCTGCCAATCTGTGATTGCTTTCTCGTACTCGCGCACTTCCCACTCCCGGGTGGCGATGTAGTGCTCAATAAATTCCTTACCAAACAGTGAAGGTGCAACGTCTGAAGCCTTCAGGTTGGCAACTGAATCACGCAAATTGGTGGGAAACTGAACGGCTTCGGGCAAGCGATCTTGTTCTTCATAGGCATTGCCCTTGAGTGGAGCACTGAGTGTCAACTTCTCTTCGATACCCAAAAGACCGGCACCAATGACCGCCGCGGTCGCAAGATAGGGATTGGCATCCGCTGAGCCCACGCGGAACTCCACACGCTGGGAATGCTCAGAACCCGGAATCACCCGCAAGGCGGTGGTCCGATTTTCCACACCCCACGTGCAGGCCGTCGGCGCCCAGAAGCCCTTCACCAGGCGCGCGTATGAGTTGATGGTGGGTGACGTCAGCGCTAAGAACGGCTTAAGGTATTTCATCTGCCCGGCGACGTAGCTTTTCATTAGCTCGCTCATACCATTGGCGTCTTTGGGATCATAGAAAGAGGATTTGTTCTTCTCCAGATCGAACAGTGACTGGTGGATATGTCCGCTCTGGCCTGGGAAATTCAGATTCCATCGCGCCATAAACGTGGCCATTAACCCGCGCTTTTGAAAGAAGACTTTGGTAAATGTCTTAAACAAGGCGGCGCGGTCCGCGGCCTCGAGCGCGTCGCTGTATTTCAGAGCCGCTTCCCAAACGGCCGGACCGGTTTCACAATGCAGACCTTCAAGGGGCATATTCATTGCCGCGCAATAATCGATAAAGGAATTGAATAGTTCCGAGTGAGTGGAGCTGCGGATTATAGAGTAGCCAAACATTCCGGGGGTCAAGGGTTTGAGGTCAATGTAGTTCTTTTCGCGCACAGAATGAGGAGTTTCCTCGAAAATGAAAAATTCGTACTCGAAAGCCAGATTAATTTTGAAACCCATGGCTTTGGCTTTTTTCAACACACGCTTCAACATATTGCGCGGGCAAATCGGATGCTCGGATTTGCCGTCGGTGTCGACGAAGTCGCCAATAAAGAAAGGCACCTTTTCGTCTGGCAGCACTCTCTCGGTGTCAGAATCGATTTTGTAGAGCGCATCGGGATAAGCGGTGTGCCAGCCGGTGAACTTCGTGTTGTCGTAGAGGACGTCATTCACATCCCAGCCGAGCACGCAATCGCAAAACCCGCCCGTCGAGCGCAAAACTGATTCAAATTTATCACGTGCCAAATACTTTCCGCGCATGACGCCGTCGATATCCGTGATCGCCAGCTTTACGCGCCCAACGCCGTCGTCTTTCGGATTTTTCATGCGCGCCACTCCTTATATCTTGGTTTTGAAATGCAGGCTCTTACGTCGGGTCAGATGATAAAAGCCGTATTTGGACAGCGCCGAGCCGCAGCCGCTATTTTTAACACCCGTCCAGGGTAAGGCGGGATCCAAATAATCACAGCGGTTCATAAACACGGTTCCTACATTCGCATCCCGCGCAAAACGCCTGGCGACGTCCACATCCCTGGTGTAAATCGCGGCGGTCAGGCCGTAGGTTGAATCATTAATGAGCTCCAACGCCTCTTCCAGGTTGTCCACCGCCATGACCGGCAAAATGGGCCCGAAGTTTTCCTCCTGCATAATGCGCAGGTCGTTAGTCACGTTGCAGATCAATGTTGGTTGGAAGAAGACGCCCTGCCCGAGTATCTCGGCTTCGCCTCCGACCAGAACGGTGGCGCCATTTTCTCGCGCCTCGAGAATTTGACGCTTCATCTCGTCAAGGCTTCGACTCTGCGCCACAGGGCCAAGACTGGTGGATTCGTCTTTGGGATCGCCGAGCTTGTAGGTGCGTATCAGCTTTTCCGCGCGCTTCAGAAACTCCTCATAAACGGGACGGTGCACATAGGCCCGCTCAATGCCGCAGCAGGATTGGCCTGAATTGAACATGGCGCCGTCGACAATACTGTCCACGGCCTGTTGAAGATCGGCATCGGCGTGCACGTAAGCCGCATCTTTGCCACCGAGTTCAAGCGCCGGCATCATAAACTTCTTACTCGTGTGCGCGAGAATCTTGCGCCCGCCGGCCACCGAGCCGGTGAAGACCACATGAGCGATCGGCGATTCCTCAATAATCCCGCCCGTGGTGTCGTGATTGACAATCACGTGGGACAGAACCTGAACGCCTCCGAGGCGGCCAAAAGCCTTCTCGAAGTGAGCGCCGATCTTTGGTGTCAGACTGGAGTGCTTCAGTAACACCGTATTACCCGCCAGCAGTGCGGGAACGACGGAATTTACAGTGATGAGTAATGGATAATTCCATGCTGAAATAACAAAAATAAGGCCCAACGGTTCATGCTCGATTGCGCGGTCAAATCCGAGCTTATCCGTGTAACGATCCGGTCGTAAGACGGTTTCCGCGATTGCGCACAGATGATGGGCGCGCTCGAAAAAGCCATTGAGCTCACCGCGCGCCTGGTGCAGAGGTCGGCCCATCTGCTCACAAATATCCGTCGCAATGAGTTCGCGATTCTGTTCAAAATAACTTAAAGCCTCTTTCACCAGGCGCAAGCGCTCGGGAAAGGGCCGCTGCCGCCACAGCTTTTGGCTTTCCATCAAGGCGTCCGCCTTTGCCTTCGCCTGTGCGGGACTCTCATATTCGAATTCGCCGGTGACTTTGCCAGAATAGGGATCCTTGGTGATCAGCTTCGCCATAAATTTCCTCAAAGAAGGATCGGGATCAAGATCAAGATCAGGATTCCCAAAGATAGGCTAAAATCCCTAGCCGGCTCAAGCGAAGATTTTGAGAGTGAAACGAGAGTTCACCTCAGAACTGCGATTATCGAAGCGCGGACTCCAAGCGCAAGCGCAGAGACGGCGGGATATCGGTCTTGCGCACGGTCGCCCGATTCACAAACACGTGCGACGTTTTCGTGCGGGCGCAGACCTCGCCACCTGGGCCTCGAAACTCACAATGGAATCGCACGGAGCTCGTCCCGATCTCCGCGACGCGAATCCCTACGTCATATTCCTCTCCCGGGCGAAGCGGGCGCAGGTACTCGGTTTCGGCATGGCGCAGGGGCACACCGTACTCGGAGCTTTGAAACCATTCCGCCCAGGGAATACCGATTCGGGGAAGGTAGAGTTCTAACGCCCGGTGCGCTAAGCGGAAGTAATTGCCAAAGAAAACGATGCCTTCGCCGTCGGCTTCGTCGAAGGGCACTGTGAATTTGAACGGCTCAACGGATGAGTTTGTCATGGTCCCTCAAGAGATCACCATTGACTAAAAGAGTCAATTG
Organism: Bdellovibrionales bacterium; assembly: GCA_050249195.1. GTDB lineage: Bacteria > Bdellovibrionota > Bdellovibrionia > Bdellovibrionales > UBA1609 > JALHOQ01. Next base: position 65,964 of record JBFWQY010000012.1, on the reverse strand, counting down.
GCCGAGAACGGAGGCCTACTCTAAGGGCAAAGTGTGTGAAAGATCTCAAGATTTTCAACCGGGACGATTTTCCCAAATATCTTCCAAAGTTGAACTCGCTCTATGATGATTTGTTTTCGTCGGGCAAAGGGTTTCGCGCCAAGCTCATTCGCATGATCGGCACCCACCTCAGTTTGAATTCGCGGCAGGAGCATCTTCTCGCCCAGACGATTGAGTTCATCCACAATGCCTCGCTCCTGCACGATGATTTGATTGATCGCTCGCACTTGCGGCGAAGCAAACCCGCCGCATGGCTTAAATACAGCCCTGAGTATGCGGTGCTGGCAGGTGACTATCTTTTGGCGCGGGTGATGGTGAATCTCTCGCGTTACGGCAACCTGCGCTTGATTCAGTATACGGCTGAGATCATCTCGGATCTCTTGGAAGGGGAATGGATTCAAGACTCGCTTGTGCGCGATTGGAATGTGCAACTCAATCAACTGGATCAGGTCCACAATCTCAAAACGGCTTCACTCTTCAAATGGTGCTTGCGGGCGCCGTTTATCGCACTTGAAAATTACGATGAGAATCTGCACGAAACTCTTGAGGACATGGGCACCATGCTCGGACTGCTATTCCAGCGTGGAGACGACCTTCTGGATTTCGATGTGAGAAATGACGAAGGCAAAGCCTTGCTGGGTGATCTTAAGTCAGGGTACTTGAATTCGTTCGGAGCCTTTTTAGCCCGCGATTTTATTGAAGAGCATAAGCAGAAGCTGCGCCAATGTGAAACCCTGGACGAGGTAAAAGCCCTTGTGGGCGCGGACCACTTCGCGCATGCGGTTCAGGAGTTCGACGAGTTGAACGCGCAGGTGATTCACCTTTATGAGCACAAGGCCAAGTCCCTGGAGAAGTTCCTGGCGCCAGCGCAATTGGGATTGATTCATGATCTTATGGGGCTCCCGAGTGTGCTTTATTTCCGTCGAGCCCGATGAATATGGAATACATCACGCTGACTAAGGGAGATCCCGAGTTCGAGTCCTACCTGCTAGGAACCTTCTCTTCCCACCACCGGGCTTTGCCGGTGGAAACCTATCACGCTCGGACCTCGCGCGAGCGCGTGACTTTTCGCGTAGTCCCTCTCGAGAATTTGGAAATTCCACCCTGGTGGCGGATTTATTTTTGGTCCTGTCGGCCCGACCTTTTGGGCTTGACGCTCGGGCCGGCCGTCGCCGCATGGCTAAATCATCGTGCGTCACTGGCGGCGTGGACCATGTGGCCGTCCTGGCTCGCGCTGGCGGGAGTGTTTTTCCTCCACACGGCGGTCTTCTTGATCAACGATGTGCAGGATCATATTGGCGGAACCGATCGCTTAAGCCGTCGGCGCGGGAGCCAAGTGATCCAGAGAGGTTGGGTGTCCGCCGCGGCCATGCGCCGATGGGCGGGACTGAATTTCATCTTGGCGGTCGCGTTCGGAGTGCCCGCGTTTTTAAATGCGCCGGTGGAACTGGCGATTGTTTGTGTTTTGGCGTTCCTGGGATTGGCTGCGGTCGTCCGAAACTGGGGCACCCGTTACGGATTGTGCGATTTGGCTATCATATTTTTGTTTGGCCCCCTGTTAACCATGGGTGTGGCGCTCGCCAGCTTTGGCAAAACGCATATGCACGACGCGGCTCTTGGCGTGGCGTTTGGAGCCTCGACACTCTGGGTGTTTCAAGTGCGCCAGTTTGAAAACCTCTTTCGCTCCCACCCGAGTCTGTTCCGCACCTTTCTTGCGTACCGGGATTTCGATCGTGCGCGCTGGATTTGTGTTGTCGAGGGCATTTTGTTGCTGATTTTGTTTCCCCTTCTCGGCGTGGTATTGCGTCTCCCTCTCCTTTGGCTGGCCTTGATGCCGATCATCAGTTGGCCGCAGATGTTAACGATCTCGCGCTTGCAGCGCGCCGCCTCCCCTTTGTCGAGCAATCTGGTCAATTCCTCACGTCTGGCTCTGGCATCGCAGTTCGCTTGGACTGTGTGGTGGGTCTCGGGCTTGGGGGTAGAATGGCTTTGATCGGGGTCGAGGCCCTGTCTGAGGAGTTTGGGGAGCGCGCGGCCGAATGGGCGCGACAGTGGGGAGTCCCCGTCTGGATAGAGTCTCGTTCTCCACGCGTTCCGGGACCAGGCGTGAAGGTGGTTGTAGGCGAGCTTGGGCTCGGGCTGGCCTTTGCTGAGGCCCATCGTGCAAAACCCTATTACGTGGATTTCCTGACCGGGCGGTGGCGCGCGCGAATCAAACAGGGACTAGGACGATCACATCCTTTGCGCCGGGCTCTCGGCTCTCGCGAGGGTGCGCTCCACGTGATCGACGCTACTGCCGGCTTTGGTCAGGACAGTTTAACTTTGGCCTTCATGGGTTGCGAAGTCACGGCTCTCGAGCGGTCGCCCGTGGTGGCGGCGTTGCTCAAAGATGGACTGGACCGAGCGTACGGAGAATCCGTGGAATTGCGCGAAGTATTGGGTCGCATCCAAGTTGTGCAGGCCGAGGCCCTTGCGTATTTGCCGAAGATTGCGGCGAGAGAGGGACCTGCTCGCCCCGACGTGATCTACATGGATCCGATGTTTGTGAAGCCGAAGACGAGCGCGAAAAGTCCCAAGGAGATGCAACTCCTTCAAGAATTGTTGGGCTCGCCGGCCGTGGATGAGGATTTGCGTTTGCTCGAGGTCGGTCTCGAAACGGCCCGCGCGCGCGTTGTGGTTAAGCGACCGCTGAAGGGAAAGGCGGTCAGGCCGGGCCCGGTCCATTCGTATAAAGGGCAGAGCATTCGTTATGACGTGTATTTGCGCCCTCGAGAGTCCTGAGAACCATGCGGATTCAGGGACGCGTGCCTCGCTCGCCGGAATTTAATGCAACATGTCTGTTGGACTTCGTGGGGGCGGCGAAGGCGCAGCTTCCAGTTCCAGCCAGGCCTGTTGAAGTTCCGTTGGCGCGTGGGATTTCTCCACAAACGAAAAGTAGCGTTTCAAATCACTGAGGGCTTCACGTGTAAAGCCGAGTTTCTGGCGCAGGAGCGCGCGCTGGCCGAGAATGGCCGTGTTGGAGTCATCGATCTGAAGCATAAGGTTATAAACCACGTGGAGCTGCATCAGATTTTGCGACGATTCGAAGGTGCGCATCAGGAGTTCAAGATACTGCGCGATCAGCTGCTTGGCGCTCCACACCTCCAGATTGGACGAGGAGCGATTCAGGATCTGAATCAACTCCTGGTCCGTGAGGGCACGTCCTTCATTGTAGAGATCTAAATAAATCGTCTTACCTGAGCGCACCCATTTGAGCAGGAAATGGTTGCGAGCCTGAATCAAAGCCATGGGCAAATCCAAATACTGCGCCAAGTGAAGAAGCAGAAACACAACAGGTAGGGGATGTCCCGAGCGTTCTTCCAGAACGCACTTCATCAGGACCTCTTTTTCATGAACATCTTGTGGGCGAGTTGAGGAGATTTGGAATCCGCGTTCATGAAACAGAAAATGGCGTAAGGCCTCCCACCGCTCGGCTTCCCCCAAAGGCTCGCAGTCTTTCAGCAGCTCAAAGCCCATAAATTGAACCCCACGCATACAAGACTCGACATTTTCCTTAGGCCATAACAGCGCGTGAATCCCAATGCACAAGGGCACAAGAGCGCCAAAGTCCTCGTTGCGAAGAAGCTTGAGCTCTAAAGCCAGCTTCTCCCATGTGTATCGGGTATCAAATGTCATACCGAGCCAGTTAACCTATTGTGTGAAAATAGTTCAAGGAGTAGGTCCATGGAGGGGATTGGGTATGGCGGTGCGTTGAGCTTGGTCCTGGCCAGTTTCACCCTTTGACATAAAGAGTCGTGAGCTGGAACATCAACACCATGGCGACGGAGACCCGTGAGCAGCAGCTTCTAAATCGTATTGCTGAGCTGGAAGAGGAATTGCAAGAAAGGCAAGCCGATCTCAAGCGCTTTCGTGAGGAACTGGGACGCGCCAATCAGCGTCTGGATGCCTTGATTCAGCAACTCAACAATGAACTCCGGTTGGCGCATGCGATTCAGAAGGTGCTCGTCCCCACAGAATTTCCGCATATTTCTGGATTTGAGTTCTCAACAAAATTTATTCCCAGCACGATCTCAGGCGGTGACTACTTCGATATATTTGAGCATGAGGACAAGTTTCGTTTCGGTCTGATTGTTTCCAGTTCATCTGGTCACACAATGTCCGCCCTGCTGCTGGGGGTTTTGCTGAAGATGACAGGGCAGATCGAGTCGCGCAAAGGTTCCGAGCCTCATGAGGTCTTGCTGGATATGCATGCTCAGCTCAAAGAAAATCTGACGCCTCAAGATCAGGCCGATATCTTTTACGCGCTGGTGGATCGTCGAAATTATGATATGCGCTATGTGCGTGCGGGTCATGTGATCGCTCTTCACCAGAGTGCGGCCACTGGCGAGGTACAGGCCCTGGACTCTGGGCTAGGGCCCGTCGAGACGGAATTTAAAGCGCCCGTGCGCTCGGGATTGATCGCGCTGAATCCACGCGATCGCATGGTCTTGTGCACCCGCGGCGTCATAGAGGCTCGTAATTCCGATGGAGAGGTGTATGGGATGGAACGTGTGACTCGTAGTTTCTTGGATGGTCCCAAGCGTGGCGTGCATGAGTTGCGAAATCACATTCTCTACGAAGTTCACAATTTTTCTGCTGGCGCGGATCCGATTCGGGACCAGACGCTTGTTGTTCTCGAAGTGAAAGAGAAAGTCATAAAATTGGCCAAAAGCTAGGGCATCGTTCCTAGACGAAGTCGCGCGCGTCGATTACCATAGGTGAGTCTCATGAAAGGATGTCTCATGGCGGAAATCTATAGCGGTGCAGTAGATAAGGGACTTGAAGGTGTGGTGGCCTGTACGACCGGAATCTCGTCGATCGTTGATGCCACACTCTGCTACCGGGGCTACACGATTGAAGACCTGGCCGCACATTCCTCATTCGAGGAGACTGTGTTTTTGCTTTGGGAAAATCGATTGCCAAAGGCCAATGAATTAGAGGCCTTCAAAAGGACGCTCGCCGACAACATGGCCCTGAGCGCGCCGCAGGTGGAGCAGCTGAAAGCTTTACCCACCAGCAATGTGCACCCAATGGCTTGGCTGCGAACCGCAGTCAGCATGCTTGCGCTTTGGGATCCCGAGTCTCAAAGCACCGATCCCACCGCTCAGCGCCGTGTGGCCGTGCGCCTCACCGCCAAGATGGGTTCTCTGGTCACGCTTTTTGACCGTAATCGTAATGGCAAAAGCTACGTCACTCCCAAACCGGAGAGGAACCTGGCATGGAACTTCCTTTATCAGCTCAAAGGGGAAGAGCCGGACGCGGAAATCGCGAAGAATTTTGATACCTGTTTGATCTTGCATGCGGATCATGAACTCAATTGCTCGGCATTCGCAGCTCGCGTGACCGCGTCGTCGTTGAGTGACATTTACTCGGCGGTCACGAGCGCCGTCGCGGCACTTAAGGGGCCTCTCCACGGAGGCGCCAATGAACAGGTCATGCTGATGTTGAAGGAAATTGGTTCCGCCGCTGCGGTTCGCGGTTGGATTAAACAGGCTTTGACGGAAAAGAAAAAGATCATGGGCTTTGGCCATCGTGTGTACAAGAATGGTGATCCACGCGCCAAAATTCTGTCTCAACTTAGTCAGCGCCTCACGGCCAAGACAGGGCAAGCCCACTGGTATGAAATGTCCAAGGATATCGACGATGTCATGCAGAATGATAAGGGGCTCTTGCCCAATGTCGACTTTTACTCGGCCACGGTTTACTATGCAATGGGAATACCAATTGATATCTACACCCCCATTTTTGCGGTCTCACGCGTGAGCGGATGGCTTGCGCATGTTTTTGAACAGTACAGCAAGAATCGCATCTATCGTCCGCGCGGTGAGTGGATCGGGAAAGAGGGATTGAAGTGGACCCCTCCTGCGCAACGCTAGAAGCGAATTGGACTGATTGCAAACCATTTTCGCGACGCACATAGAACCATCTGAGAACTCTTCAGTGCTAGCCTGTTACAGAGATTGATTGTGGATCCGAGGCTGACATAGGATGCCTCCTCCGAGGGATGACCAGGGGGGAGGATCCATGAAAGTTCCCTATGTTGCTGGAGCGGCTTTAGCACTCACGATTGCGGCCAGCGTTAGCGTTTGGCCTCGAGTCCAACAGCGCCCGTCTTATATCCGGCTTGATTGTGGCGGATTGTTTGACGCGCACAAGGCTGTTGTCGAAGGCGATCGCTCCATTTTTGTAAGGTCAGGAAAGATTGTCGATATTCAATCCTGGGGTGAGTCCTCCTCGCAGGTTCAGGGCGCTGGTGAAATGATAGATTTAAGAGATCGTATTTGCCTCCCGGGTCTGATCGACACTCATGTTCATTTTGAACAGTCGTTTCCGGATATCAACTTCTTTCACCACCCAGATGAAGCTCGCACGGTGATGGATGCCTACGATGCCCCTCGACGGACGCTCTTGGCCGGGTTTACTACAGTTCGTGACCTGAAGTCGTTGCGAAACGTCGCCATGGAGTTTCGAATCGCCGTTGCGAATGGGCGGATGCTGGGCCCTCGTATTTTGACCGTAGGAAGCGCCGTCATATCGGCGCCGGGAGGGCACGGGGATTCCCGGAGCAAGATTAAGGAGTCCCACAGGCCTGGGGCGCGTGAGCTCTATAGCCAGTATTACGGCTTGCGATTTGTTTCGTCGCCGGAGGACGTTGTCGACGCCTTCCGCTTCTATTTGGAGGAGCGTCCATTGTGGTACACAGAGTATCCATCCTCCGCAAAAGAGTCGTATTTGCCTGATGCCATCAAAATTCACGCGACGGGCGGAGTTGTGAGTGATAACCCGGACTCTCATCGTCGGCAGCTGAACCGGGCCATTATCGAGAAGGCCGTCCAGAGCGCACGTGAGTATCGCGAGCGTACGGGCCGCTCGCTCACCGTGGCCGCTCACGCCCATGGAATAGATGGAATATGGGACGCCGTCATGGCGGGAGTGGACTCGGTCGAACATATTACGGAGCTGGGCGGACTGATTGTGGAGACGGACGATCAAAAGAAGTGGGAGGAGATGCGTGCGCAAATTGCCGAACGGATGAAAGAAAATAAAATTTATGGGATTCCCACCCTTCTTGCGGCGCAAACTGTAGTTGACCTCGCTGAAGATGGAAAATTCCCGCCCCATATAGCTGAGAAAGCGCTTGCTGTTGGCAAGAGAATGCTTGCGAACTTTCACCATATTGTTGAACTTGGAATCCCGCTGGCGTTTGGATCGGACACGGGAATCTCACCGCACGGCGAGAATTGGAAGGAACTCGTGCTGCTCGTTCAACATGGAAAAGCGGCTGGCTTAAACGAGGCTCGTGCCCTGCAGATGGCAACGATTGAGGCCGCGCGCGCTCTTCGGTTTGATGCGGAGATCGGCAGCTTAGACGTGGGAAAGAATGCGGACATTATAGCGGTGGACAAAAATATTCTATCCGATATTTCGGCGATCCAGCATCTGAGCTTGATTATGAAAGACGGAAGAGTGATCCAATAGAGTTATAGGCGGACGAACAGGAGTGAGGCCATGAGCCTTCATCGGCCGTGTACGGGTCCGGCCCCCATTTTAGAGGCTGGCTCGGGCTACTTGTCACGACGGTCCTCGATATTTCTTGATCCCGGACGAAGCAGCATGCAATCCTTGTAACTAAAGCAGTTTACTCCGCGTTCCGGATGGAGCGTGGTGGACGTATGGTCAGTACCAATGAATTGTAAAGGCCTTTGCGCTGTTGCCTCGGCGACTTCGCGGTTACTCTGAGCCAGCTCTTGCATGCTTTTGGCTTGAGCTCTCCACCTGCTTTCCAGGTCTGCAAGTTCGGAACAATGGAGACACTCGCAGCTACTGTCGCAGACCTTAGCCACTTGCTGGCGAAAATCCAGGCATCTATTTGCTGCCGTTTCCTGAGCTAAAGACAGAGGTTCTGCAACCTGATGTATGGCACGGCTCCGCTCAGAAAGACCTGAAATCTTTTGCGCGGTTTCAAACTGTGTACCATAAATACGCACTTGAACACGTAGCATTGAGACCTCAGATTTGGCCTCCTGAGATACAATTGTGCGGTTTTCTACGGGAATTTCAGGATCGAGGCGGCACATCATTTGGGCGGGATGCGCCGCCGTTCGGCAGGGAGCGCAGCGATCTCCGACGGTTGGGATGCCTGCGGCAACCAGAAACCCAAAGAAAAATGGGGCGGTGAGAATGACATAAGCCATATGAAAAGTGTCATTGATTGAGCAATTTAAAGTCCATGAGTTTCAAAATTTCTGTTTCAGATTGAGACTCAAAGGAAGCCTCTTGAATTCAGAGATTCCATGGAACCAGAAGATCCCAACCGGGACACTTGGCGAGCCAGATAATGGCGAACTTGCGTCACCGGCACACTCCAGTTTCCCGGATGAACTTGGCGAAACAGACGTGCCGTGGGATACCAGGGGCTATCCCGGCGCTCTCGCATCCACCGCCAGTCCGAATTGTGACAAAGGAGAATAAGGACGGGCCGACCCAGGGCTCCAGCAAGATGCGCCACCATTGTATCCACAGTAACGACGAAGTCCATTTCGCGAATCAACGCGGCCGTGACTTCCAAATCTTCCGGTGCCTCCGGTCCTAAGGCAAATGAATACCCGCCGGACTGCGCCGCGGGCGGGCCACGCTGCAGGCTAAAAAACCGAACGCCGGGGATGTCCAAAATCGGGCGTAACGCATGGAACGGAAGACCTCGCTCCGGTCTGAAGTCTCCGACCGCCCATGTGAGGCCAACCTTGAGACGTTCATCTTTCTTGAATTCAGGTGAGTTCCGGCGTGTGAAGAGGTAAGGAACCGGAGCCGGCAAGTTTGCAAGAGTGATTCGCTCAATATACGCGAGTTCCATGATTTCCACGTCGACTTCATAGGGCGGATCGGGGGCGTGCAAAGACACAACATGATCAATGCCGCCGACTTCCCTGAGCAACGGACACAGTGGCTCCTGAGCTTTTACCACGATCCTGCGGGCTCGCTGCCTGACAAGTGGACAGAAACGAACAAACTGGATCGTGTCTCCGAGGCCATGGTGGCACCGAATAAGAACGGCAGCTCCCTCGAGCGGTTTTCCCATCCACACGTCGCGCATATGTAAAGGCCAACCTTTTTGTAAATCAGGGTTCGCTCTGCGTTGCTTAAGGAAAAAGTCGCAAACCGACCACGCCGATTCGAAGTCCCCCTTTAACATTGCAGACGTCCACTTACACGAAGGATCCATCGGTCGTCGAAGGAGCAAGATCTATACCCCAGTCCAACTTCAAACGGAGGCTTTAAGAGAAGCACTCTTGGAGATAGCTTTCCAACTCCCCAGCGCGATGTGCTGAGGTGTGTTGGGAGAGAACACGCTGGCGGGCGCGCTCCCCCACAGCCCGGCGCTCATTCTCAGGTAGATCTCGGAGAAGAGATAAAACTTCGTTGGCGCTTTTGGCGACAAAAATGTCTCGGCCTTTCTCAAAGAGTTCTCCGAGGCCCGGCCAGTCGTCGGAAATAATCGGCGTTCCGCAAGCGGCGGCTTCAAAGAGGCGCACGCTGGGCGAGTGTCCCATCTGAATCATGTCAGCGCGGGTCACATTCAGGGTAAAACGCTGCTCATTGTAGAACGCGCGATGATGTGAGGGCGGGCAGTGGGGAGAATGAGCCACATTGGGCGGCCATCGCAGGCCCTCAGGATACTGAGCGCCCGCGATAATAAAGCGTCCTTCGGACCATTCGAGCGCCGGTTGAAGGAGCAGTTTATTCAGAGTCGGCTGACGGTCCTCACTGTATGTGCCCAGGTAACCCAGGTCCCAGCGTTGTGAACCCAAGGACTCCGGGAAGTAGGCTTGTGGATCCACGGAACAATAAAGCGCGCGAGCTCGAGGAGATCCAAATTCCGTTTCTAAGAGACGGAGGACGGGCCCACCGGTAAATGAGAGATACAGGTCGTATTTCGCGATCAGTTCGCGGCTGAGATAGCGATCCTCCTGCGCCACCTGGTCGAGGCGGGCCAGGGTGACAGGGGTGTCAATATCGTAGAAGGCCTTCACTCCGCGCGCGGTGGAGACAACGAACTCGCCAACTTCAATGCCGTCAGGAACATAGGAGCCCACGATCACCACGTCGGCTCGCGCAATCTCGCTCGTAAACCGGTCCTTCAATTCCTCAACCGAGGAGTAAAGGCCCAGAGTGCAACACTCCGGATGGGGGAGATCGCGATTCGACGCATACCAAGGGCGGTCACATTCAAGAAATAGAAGACTGTGCCCGCGCGCTTTAAGCGCGCTCAACAAGGACCTGTAGGTCGTGGCATGACCATTACCCCACGAGGAGGTGATGCTAAGTCCGCAAACGACGATCCGCAGGTTCACCGATAGTCCTCCAAGAGTTGCTCCACGGCTTCGGCGCGATGGGAGTAGGTGTGATGAGCCAGCACGCGGCGGTAGGCAGCCTCCCCAATGGCGCGTGCCCGTTCCGGCGTCAGTGTGTCGACAATGTGGGCGAGCTCATCACCGTTGCGTGCAACCAGGACTTCGCTCTCGGGTTCCAGAAAGAGTTCGATTCCTTCCCAAGCATCCGTGATCAGGCAGGCCTTGGCTCCCGCCGCCTCAAATACGCGCGTGGCAGGAGAGAATCCATAGCTGGCCATGCTTTCCCGGCTCAAATTCAGGACGGCCAGCGGCGTACAGTTGAATGCATTATGCTCGCGCGTGTAAACATGGCCCAGATAATTCACGTGGCGTGGAATGGGCTTATCGCCCCAACCGCTTCCTCCTAAAATAAAGCGATGTTGGGGAAGCTGTTCCGCGGCCTTCAGGAAGAACTGCTCCACACGTCGCTCACGGTCTGGCAAGCGATTGGCCAAAAGGCCCAGTCGAGCTTCGAAGCGGGGATCAGGCTCCACTGGAAAGTGTGTGCGCGGATCAAGCGCATTGTAAATCGGGATGCACCGGCGCGCGGAAAACAGGCTGTATTGGCGCACCACCGGATCGCCCCCGCCATAAGTCAGGATCAAATCATAGCCCGGAATCAGTGCGCGAAACGCATCATTCGGATCCGCTGCGATCCGATCGAGTGTGGCCGGGGCGTCGACATCCCAGAATACAATCAGGTTATCGGACTTTTTCATTTCCACCACGGCGGATTCAAGCTCACGATCAAATACGCCCACGCCGCTGCACTTCACGATCACATCCGCGTTTTGGCCCTGCTCAAGCGCGCTCTTTAAACCTTCTGGAGTCGCGGGGTACACGACGACTTTGGCCCATTCCGGATCTTCAATATCGCGGTTCTTCTGGCGGTCGTATGCATCCGGCTCATAGAAAGTCACCGCATGGCCCCGCTCGGCCAATGCCCGGATGATGCCACGATAGTAAGTCGCGGCGCCATTCCAATAGGCGGACACGAGGCTAGATCCGTAAAAGGACCATGTGGGCTTCTTCTTCATCATTGCACCACCTGATCGTCCGTTCCCAGATGATCTAACACCCGGTTTTCTCGCACCCGATTCTCTATGGCCCAATTGTGGAGCCGAGACAGACCTTCCGGCAAGCCGACCCTGGGCTTCCACGCCGTGACGCTGTTAAAAGCATTCAGGTTGGAGACATAATAACGCTGATCCGACGGGCGCCAGGCCTCTTTGCGGATCTCCGGCGTTTGGCCCTGAAGCTCGGCGATCCGATCCACAAGCTCAATCAGACTCGTTGTATTGGCCACGCCTCCGCCGATGTTGAAGGCTTGGCCCCGGACCATCTCAATATTTTTCACCGCAAGTAATGCGGCCTCCACGAGATCGTCCACGAAGAGGGCATCCCGCACCTGTTTGCCGTCGCCGTAAAACGTGATGGGCTGTGATTCGAGAGATTGGCGCACAAAATGGGCGACCCACCCTTGATCCTCATTTCCATACTGGTGAGGTCCGTAGATGCAACTCATACGAAACACCACGGCAGGAAGATGATAACAGCGCGAGTAGTCCAGCACATACTGATCCGCGGCGCCCTTGGAGCAGCCATAGGGGCTACAAAATTCCGTGCGCCATTCTTCGCCGATTCCATTGGCGAGCACGATCTCGTCCTCCGGTTCGTAACGGGTTTCACGTTCCAACACCTTTAAAGAATCAAATCCACCAAAGACTTTGTTGGTCGAGGTGTAGAGAAGGGGTGGAGGCGAACTCATTTTCCGCAACGCCTCGAGGACATTCAGTGTCCCGCGCGCATTCACTTCAAAATCGTAAACGGGATCCTCAAGACTTGTGGTCACGGCGACTTGAGCCGCGAGATGAAAAACCGCGTTCGCACCTTTCGTGACCGCCTCGTTAATCCGCTCCGCATCGCGCACATCTGCATTCCAGAACGTGATCTGTTCGGGATAACGCTGGAGCAGCCACTCGAGATTGCGCTCAACACCTTGGCGGGAAAGATTATCGTAGACCAGGACCTGTTCACCTTGGTCCGCCAAGCGCGAAGCCAAGTTCGTGCCAATAAATCCCGCCCCTCCCGTGATCAGCGTGTAGGAAACAGGAAGTGTTTTCATATGGCTAAGCCCCTCGAGGAAAGTTCCTGTTGCATTTGCTGTAAGCGGTCCTCCGCTTGCTGCGCGGACAGCCACTCCGCCAAATCTTCAATTCCCTGTGCCAGCTCCACCTTGGGCTCGTACCCCAGGACCTTGCGAGCCAAAGAGATATCCGCAAAGCAATGGCGGACGTCTCCGACCCTATACTTTCCGGTGATTTCAGGCCCAATATGAACTTTGCCCATGACTTCGGCCATCTGTTTGGCCACGTCTTGAATTTGGTAATGGTGACCACTCCCCACGTTGAAGGATTGTCCAGCGGCGGCAGGAGTGTCCATTGCGAGCCGGCAGGCTTGAACAACATCCGAGACGTGGACGAAGTCTCTTTCCTGCCGTCCGTCTTCGAAAATCACGGGCGGCTTGTCGTTGAGGAGTCGCGACGCGAATATCGCGAGCACGCCGGTGTAAGGGTTGGACAGAGCTTGTCCGCGGCCGTAGGCATTGAAGAATCGCAGCGCCACCGTGTCCATTCCATAGGCTTTTCCCACCAGCAAACACATGCGTTCTTGATCGTACTTGGTGAGCGCGTAAATGGAAGAGAGATCTGGCGCCTTGCTCTCGGGGGTGGGAATGGGAATGAGTTCGCGCTCCTGTTCATCAATGGGATTCCAATGTCGACGCTTCAGCCTATCTGTTGAACGACGGACGTCGGAGCGGATGCGCCCTTCCCCATCTCGATAAGGACCTTCTCCATAAAGACTCATGCTGGATGCGATCACCAGTTTTTGCACGGGACGCTCGATCAGCGCCTGAAGAAGGTTCGCTGTGCCTAGGTTATTATTTTCAACATATGAGTGAATCTCGTACATGCTCTGGCCGACGCCCACGGAGGCGGCCAGATGAAAAACGACTTCGATATCTTTGAGAGCGGCTGTCAAATCGCGTCGTGAGCGCACATCGCCGCGGATCAACTCCACATCCTCTTTGATAAACTCGGGCAGTTTGTCATTGCCCCCATGTACCTGCGGCAGGAAACAATCGAGAACGCGGACCTTGTGCCCCGCTTTGACCATCTCATGCGCCAAATGCGAACCAATAAATCCAGCTCCACCTGTAATCAAAATCTTGTATGGCATGTTATTGTTCCTTGTGCGTGCCCACGGGTTACAAATGCTTCTGCTGCTGAGCTGCAAGGGAAGTGCCACACCCGTTTTCATATTGAGAGGTTGAGAGGCAGGTCCGAGCGACGCGTGGGGAGATTTTCCACCCGGTCCAGAAGCCGAGATGGCGCGCGCATCTCGCCTTTGTTACGTCGCGGGACTGGGCGCACTGCGGAGTTAGGCTCCGGAACTAGGGTTGCGCCGTGAGCGTAATCTCGGGGGAATGCTTTGAGGCTTGATGTTGCTGCTGCATCAGCACGGAATGGGCTTCACGATATCCATTTAAAGTTCCCACATCCACGTAGCTTTGGCCTCGCCGTACGCCGCGCGCGCGACCTCCTCGCTCAAGGTAGGCGTTAACCAGGGTCCCAAAATATTCATCGCGCCGATGACGTTCCAGCCAAAGCGCGTGGAGTTCGAGAAACACATCACCTGGCATCTGAAACGCGCCCCAAATCCAGTCGGTCTTCGCGTCTTTGCTTTTCACCTGAATCTCCAGCACGTGGCCGTTCTCATCGCACACGACCGCATCAAAAAGCTCGGGTCGGTCCACATGGAAGAGAAGAAATGAAAGGACGTCCTCGTCTAATTCCTGAAATCCCGTCGCCGGGAACCAAACCGTGTCGGGTAGGCCAATCATGATAAGATCGCTGGAGTGGATCAAAGGCACCGCGCGGAAGAGAGCATCGCACAGCCCAGCGGGATGAGGCTGCACGACGTAGCAGATATGAGCTTGGTCATATATCCCGCTGTAGTACTCGAAAATATCACTTTTAGAGGGTGAGAGCACAAAACATATTCTATTCGCTCCACCTAAAAGCATGCGCTCCACCAGAAACTCGCTCACGGCACGCGGGCGTTCCACTCCATCGACCAGCCGACTTCCCACAGGGAGCAGCTCCTTTGAAAAGGCCAAAGGTTGAATGCGCGTCCCCGCCCCCGCGGCCGGTACTATTCCCCAGCGGATCGGATGCGCGCGGCCCACTCCTTCCCGGACGGACTGAACAATGTCTTCCAGTTCTCGCGCCCTATGATCGGACGTGTGGTGCGCGAGCACACGCTCTCGGGCGGCACGGGCGACGGCGCGGAGCTCTTCATCTGAAAGTTGGATCGCCTGGATCGCCTCCTCCATGGTGTGGGCCACAAGAATTTCGCGACCCGGCTCGAAGAACAGGTCCAATCCCTCCCAGTAATCGCTAAGAATAGGAGCCCCACAGGCCGCCGCCTCGAACAGCCGGCCCGACGGGCAGTATCCATTGTGGGCCATGGCCTCACGAGTGATGTTCAGCGTAAGGCGTGAGGATCCATAAAAGGCGGCGTGCTCAGCTGGCGGCAAATGTTGAAAGTAAAAGATGTTTTCGGCCCACGGGAAATCAGGAGGATACAACGACCCCGCCAGTGTGAAGCGACGGCTCTTCAGCCTCGCCGCCGGGGCGAGGAAAAGTTTTTCAAGTCGGTCCTGGCGATCTTGAGCGTAGGTCCCGATGTAGGAGAGGTCCGCCCGGTAGTGTGGGCAGATCGGAACTGGAAAATGGCTCTCGGGATCGACGCTACCGTAGAGCGGAACCACGCGACGTGCGCCCAGATCGCGGCGCACCCGTTTCAACGTCTCGCCGCCTGAGTAGCTTAAGACGAGGTCGAAGCCTGCCAATCCTCCTGCGGGAAGATAGGGAACAGCCTGCCCCCGCGCCAGAAGAGAAAGCGTGACTGGGGTGTCCAGGTCATAAAAGACCTTAAGTGCGGCACTCGAATTCAGAACCAAATCGGAAGCGTCGGTCCCATCGGGGCAATAGGACGTCACGATGGCCAAGTCCGCATGCTGGGCTGATTGAGCGGCGCGGTTGCGAATGGACGCCCAATCCGGATAAAAAACAATATCCATTCCTGGAAGGGCGGTGAGATTGCGATGATCGCGGTAATAGGATTCGTCGCGCTCAAAGAACGTGATCCGATGGCCGCGCTTGACGAGCGAGCGGCACAAAGCTCGCCACAAAGTTGCATGCCCATTTCCCCAGGTGGACGAGATCGTGAGACCAAATATGACAATATTCATGCGCAACCCCCGCCAGAGACTCTGCTGAACATGTGGATCGAAGCCCTGCAATACGAATGCCGCTTCAGATCCCGCCACCCGCCTTTTGAACACGGTGAGAGCTCTCGTGTGGCAAAATTCCACAGCGGCCTACGAACATCTATGCGACACCAGAATAAACGCGATTTTCTTCTGGCGCGCAGTTTGCTGCATGACGCGTATCGGGTGAGAACTATCTGGAATAAGCAACGTCTGGAAATCGCCGGTGAGGATTCCGCGAGGATCTGATGGAGACCGGGTGAGACCGGGTGAGACCGGGCGAAGACTGGCGAAGAGACGACCTGATGAAAAACAGTCGAAAAATCGAAATGGAGGATCGGCATGAACCGAGCTGCAACAAATCTAAAAAAAACTATGCGGGCTGCCGTGGTGAGTGCTCCGGGGCAGACGCGTATCGAGCAGATTGAGGTGCCAGAACCCGGGCCTGATGAGGTCCGCGTTCGTCTGGAGGGCAGCGGTGTTTGTGCCTCGAATATTCCGTCCTGGGAGGGAATGCCGTGGATTCAATATCCACTGGCGCCCGGGGCCTTAGGGCATGAGGGCTGGGGCGTGGTGGATGTCGTCGGCTCGGACGTGAAAAATCTGCGGCCGGGAGATCGAGTGGCCGTCCTAGGGTACCAGTCGTATGCGGAGTTCGACATCGCCAAAGCTGAAAATGTGGTTCCCCTGCCAGCCTCTTTGGAGGGAAAGCCCTTTCCAGGCGAAGCACTGGGATGTGCGATGAATATTTTCCGCCGCAGCCGGATTCAATCCGGCGAGACAGTCGCGATTGTCGGGATTGGATTCCTGGGCGCCCTTCTCACGCGTCTCGCCACCAATGTAGGCGCCCGTGTGATCGCCATTTCGCGCCGGCCGTGTTCCTTGGAGGTGGCTAAGACTATGGGAGCGGCGGAGGTCATTCCCATGGAGGATCATTATAAAATCATAACCCAAGTCAAAGATCTGACGAACGGCGTGTTCTGCGACGCCGTGATTGAGGCCGTGGGCAAACAATGGCCCTTAGATCTCAGCGCGGAACTCACCAAAGAACGGGGTCGCCTTGTTGTTGCCGGTTATCACCAGGACGGGCCTCGCCAGGTCAATATGCAGCTGTGGAACTGGCGCGGCCTGGATGTGATCAATGCCCACGAGCGCGATACCCGCGTCTATGTGGAAGGGATTCGCGCCGCTGTCGATCACGTGGCCAGCGGCGCGATCGATCCACTTCCGCTTTACACCCATTCGTTTCCTCTGGATCGCCTCGGCGACGCCCTCAATGCGGTCCGTGATCGGCCCGAAGGATTTATGAAAGCACTGGTGACGCCATGACCGGATTGAAGCGTGCGCCCCACTTGGGGTTCCTTGGGACGGGATGGATTGGACGCCATCGCATGGAGAGATTGGCCGAGGCGGGTTGCGAAGTCGCGGCCGTCGCTGACACCTGCGAAGAGATGGCGCGTGAAGCCGCGAAATCGGCTCCGAACGCCCGAATTGTGACCCGCTATGAAGACCTGCTGGAGATGGACCTGGATGGCATGGTCATCGCCACTCCAAGCGCCCTCCATGCCGAACAGTCCATCCGCGCCCTCCAGGCGGGTCTTCCCGTATTTTGCCAAAAGCCGCTCGGACGGACCGCGGGCGAAGTCCAGCGCGTGATCGAGGCCGCATGTAACAAAGACCTACTCCTGGGCGTGGATTTTTCCTATCGGTTCACGCGCGGAATTCGACAGATTTATGAGTTGATCTCCACGGGAGAAATCGGTGAGCTGTATGCGGTCGATCTGACATTTCACAACGCTTACGGGCCGGACAAGGCGTGGTTCTACGATCCCCTTTTGTCGGGTGGTGGCTGCGTGATGGATCTCGGCGTGCACCTTGTAGACCTTGCCCTTTGGATTCAAGGTTTTCCTCCGGTCGCCCAGGTGACAAGCCGCTTGTACCAGAATGGTCGAGCGGTGCATGACAGCACGGCTCAAGTCGAAGACTACGCACTGGCCCGCCTGGATCTGGAAAACGGCGTCTCCGTCCAGCTTCAATGTTCATGGAAGCTGCCTGTGGGCGCCGATTGCCTAATCAACGCCTCCTTTTTCGGCAGCAAAGGCGGCCTCTCGTTCCGTAATATCAACGGCTCCTTCTACGACTTCGTCACAGAGAGATTCATCGGAACACGAAGAGAAATCCTGTCGGAGCCCCCAGACAGTTGGGGCGGTCGCGCGGCGGTGGCCTGGGCGGAAAAACTCAGTCACTCCCCGCGCTTCGATCCTGAGGCTCAGCATCTGTTGGCCGTGTCCACAGCGATCGATGCGATCTATTCGCGGTGAGGTGTCCTAAAGAACCGGGCGCGTTCCACTAAGATTCCATTAGCTGCTACTAGGGTGCTATTAGGCGCTGCTCAACCGAGGTAAATCAGGGATTAATTTCGATTTCCACTTGGAATGGCTCTGGAACGTTAACGGCGAGGTTTCCCCACACGTCCCCGACATCAAAAATCTTAAGGCGAAATCGACCTGGATAAAACAGCCTGTTCTCGTTTTGATCGTGCGACTGCAACGGAATGACGGCCCGAAAAACATTGCGACTGATTTGAGTTAATGGCGGGAAGACATGCACCATTTGTCCTGTGCTCACGTCCTCGAACGCCACATGGTCAATGGGCTCGCACTTGGACTTATGACCCCGAACGCAAATCTCATTCTTATCCTCGACTTCAATATCGATGACAAGCGGATCTCCCATTCGAAGGTGGACCTGACTGAGTGTCACGGACGTCAACAGGGGAGGTGCAATATCGGCCGCTTCCGTCGTATTTTCCACAACAAGAGTTCTAGCCCCCGAGTCCGCGAACGTGATTCCACAGGAGACGTCTGCGCTATAGAACACGGCCAGCCTTGGAGCGTAAGCTCCACTCATCGCAGGAGTGACATTGAGATCGATCGCGAACGAACGTATCTCCTCACTTTGGGTAACATCCTCGGGCTTGATCAGGTGCACCCCTGTTATAGTCCTTGAACCAACAACGCCATTCGAAGCGATCAATTGAAAAGGAAGAAAATGAAACGAGGTTTTCGGAAACCAATCCTTCAGAGACGGGTGAATGCGAGCTTGGAAGTGCATCTGAAGCGATTCACCTGCTTTAACAGGGATAGGAAACTCGTCGTCAAACTCCACCTCGAGCCCATTTTTCAAGATCTCACAGCTGGTTACGGCCCCAACTGAATTTGCGCTTAGAGCGACAATTCCCAGACACAGGAGAAGAGGTGCGATTCTCATAGTTCCCCTCGTTAACTCGGAAGGTGGAAGGGCTGTAAGGTGGAAGGGCGAGCTTGCGATGTCAAGAAAAACACACGCGGGCGATGGGGTGGCACTTTTGGCGCCGGGCCCATTACGTGATCGAGTCCGTCACGCGCCCGAGTCAGTGGATGTCGGTGGATGCCAAGGTCATCCCGAATCGTCAAGACAGAATCGCAATTGCACACCCGTTTGGTGGTTGCCACGGGCGCAGTCACAGTTGAGAAATCTCAGAAATCAAAAGGATTGATTTTACCGGTAGCGATGGTACAGATCTGTTAATGGCAAACACGAAGACCAAATATTCTCAACTGGGTTTTTCCGATCAGATGTTTGTTAAGCCAGGACCTTGCTTTGGCGGTTCTCTATTGAAGAACAGCAATGCTAAACGCGCGAGACCATTGGATTCGAAGCTGCCGCTTCATGTTGTACTTCGGGCGAACCAGGGCGGGATGCGGCTGCCGAAAACATATGCGACCGTCTGCGCCCTCATTGCGTCTACGGCACGCAAGTATGGCGTGCGCATCTATGAACAGGCGAACGTCGGTAACCACATTCATTTACTAATGCGGATGGGCAAGGTCTGGCAGTGGGCCGCGTTTATACGCGAACTCACGGGAAGAATCGCTCTTGCCGTAAGAAGCGCCGATGTCTTGCCTAAGGGGGGGAAGTTTTGGAAGTATCGTCCGTTTACGCGAATCGTGCAGGGATGGGGAAAGGCATTCAAGACTGTTAAGGAATACGTCTATCTCAACCAGCTTGAAGCGGAAGGCTTTATATCGCGCAAAGAAACCAAAACTCTAAAGGATTTGCATGCGATATGGGGCGATTCCACATAAGAAGAACATTCGTCGGCACCACGATTGACATTGGTACGGGCGGCGCGATGAAGCCGCATAATTGTACAGACCATGCCCCACGAAATTCAGGATATCTAATCTCACAGTTAACTTGTTCTAAATTGGACCCTTAAACCTTTCAGGCGTAGATTCACAACCAAAGGGGGGTATCCATGACCAAGTCATCGCTCGCGCGGCTCTTGTCCATCACGTTCGGCACGCTCACCGCACTCGTCACACCAAGCCTTTCGTTTTCGGCTCAAGCCGAAGTCGGTGTGGAGAAAGCGGTTCCCCGGCATTTGCAGGACGGTGAAGAGTTCCGCCTGCCCATTCGGGACGTGATTGACTTCGGTCAGAAGCTCTTTGATGCCGTATGGACGGTTCAAGACGGCAGTGGCCGACCCCTGACTAAAGGCAATGGGATCCAATTTCAGATCCGAGCTCCCCGCTGGTCTTTCCGCGCAATTTCAACCGCTTGTCCGCTCAAGATTCAAACGCCTGTTTTTCCTGTCACAATACTCCACGTTCGGGCGGAGGCGGTCACTTCGTAGCGAACGCCTTTATACCCGGCCAGCGATTTGATTTTATTACCTTCGATCCGAATGACTCAACTGTGACACGGGGGGCACGCGATGAGAGAGGGCGGTTCCCTACACTTGAGGAAATCACCAATTCGCGTGCCACCACGGGCCTGTTCGGCTCCGGATATATTGAAATGCTGGCGCGCCAGATGACGACGGACTTACAAAAAATCCGTGACGCCATCGCGCCCGGGCAGTCACAGCGACTGGTGAGTAAGAATGTGGACTTTGGCGTGCTCAAGCGCGGTTCTGCGGGCCATTGGGATGTTTCCGGAGTGGAGGGAATTTCAGAGGCGAGTTTGACGACCGAGGGCCCTGACAATCCGCCTTCTTTAGTGATCCGGCCTTTCCATCAGGCGAGCACTGTTATTTCACTCCGTGAATTCACTAACAATGCGTTCAACCATCATCATGGTATGCAATCCACCGAGCGGTTTGGAGCCAATACGGATCCGGATGGTGATGGAGTTAAGAACGAAATGACTCGCGCCGATATCACTGCGGCCAGCGTGTTCCAGGCCACTCTTCCTGTTCCTGGACGTGTGATTCCGCGGGATTCAAAAATTCGGACGGCGATTCGCAATGGCGAGCGGAAGTTCGCGCAAGTCCGATGTGACAGCTGCCATCGCTCGAGTCTCCCCTTGGAGAATAATGCATGGGTGTTTACGGAGCCTAACCCGTTCAACCCTCCGAAGAACTTGCGTCCCGGCGATGCACCGGATTTCAGAGTGGATTTGAACTCGCCTCATCTGCCACAGCCGCGGTTGAAAGCGGTTAACGGTGTCGTACATGTCCCGGCCTTTACGGACTTTAAGCTGCACGACATAACCAATGGTCCTGGGGATCCGAATTGCGACCCGATCAATATGAATCATCCCGCTGGAAGCGACGGCTTTTTCGCGGGTACGTGCAAGTTCTTAACCAAGCGTCTGTGGGGCGTGGCCAATGAACCGCCATTCTTTCACCATGGGAAGTTTACCACTATGCGTGAAGCCATTTTGGCTCATGCCGGCGAGGCTCAGAATGTGACCAACGCCTTCAAAGCCCTCAGCAAGTATGACCAGGATTCGATTATCGAGTTTTTAAAATCCATGCAGGTTCTTCCCGCAAACTCGAAGAGCTTAGTTGTGGATGAAAACGGGCGGCCAACTACCTGGGAATGGGATGAACGAAGTTGACCCGTGTCAGGAGCCAGACGGCTGGAGGAGGGAACGCCTCCAGCTCGAGGCCTCGCTCGGCATCTGGACCGATGCCCTGCACGGCGCCTGATTCTATAGGCCCGGCTTGTTGTGTGAATCCGGACATGCTAATCAAGGGTGTAATGTCGCGCGACTTGAATGTCGATCATATTAAAAAACTCTGGATCTTGGATCTGATCATTCGCCTGGGCAGTATGAAAAGGGCCGCAGTTCAAGCCAAGTTGTCACCTTCTGCAGTTTCGCAAGCGTTGAGTTCATTGGAGCATTCCACGGGAAAGCCACTTATTGTTCGGGAGAAAGGGCTTGTCACGCCCACGCCGGAGGCGCTTTCGATTCTAAATGTTGTTCGCCCCGCATTTGACGTGTTCGAACGTCTGAAGAGCCTGAACGCGGCCGAGGCACCGCAAATGACCTGGCTGAATTTTGGGACCTACGAGAGTATCGCCGTGGATATTCTGCCAGGTCTCATTCACAGACTTCGCACTTTGATGCCACGACTGCGTCTGGAGTTGCGGATCAGTCGAACGGTGAACCTTCTGACCATGCTTCGAAAAGGGGAACTGTGTTCGGCGCTTGTGGCCGAGGTGGACGACCTCAGCCGTTTTTATCAGAAAACCGTTTGTGAAGACCGGTTGGGATTTTTCGTCTCGGCCCGACATCCCATCTCCGAGCTGGGTTGGAAAGCGGTTACAGAGTTTGGGGTCGGATCCTTGTCCCCGAGTAAAGAGAGACTGCCGAGATATTTCATGCGATTTCTCAAGCAAGCGGGTGGCCTGAGGGTTTCCATCTACAGTGATAGTTTTGAAGCTCTTCGTTGCGCGGCGTCCGCTGGGGCTCTTGTTTCCGTCTTACCCCACCGGGTCGCGACCCGGCGTGACGACCTGATGGAAATTTTCCCGGAACGGGGTAAGCTCCGAGATAATGGAAAACACAGGCTCTTGGTTGTCAGCCTCGCGAACTGCGACAAGGATGAAGTCGATTTCCTGGCAGGCGCAACTCAGCGCCTCTTAAGTCAAAGCTCCAATGTGCCCGCACTGTCGTCTGTGGCGACAACACCACCTATAACCTGAGGCTGGTTAACGGTGGCGGAGTGATATTCAACCCCAAGAGCCGCGGCAACGGATCGTGAAGCTGGAAAATGGTCACCGAGCCTGGTGAAATCTCCAGCTGCAACAGCCGATCTGGAGGAGCCCCCAGGAGAGTCATGACAGCGGTTCGAATCACGTCGGCGTGGGTGAACACCGCAATCCGGCCATGTGGGTGCGCGTTTTTAAGCATCTCCAAGCCGCTTTGGATGCGAGTTCGCAGATCGTCGTAACCTTCTCCACCTGGAATTCGGCACTGGCTTCGGCGCGAGTTGAACTGCTTCCATTCTGGGAGCCCGTGCAGTGAATCGAATGTGCAGCCTGTCCATTCTCCAAAGTTGATCTCATCAAACTCCATGAGTTCTCGCACTGGAAGTCCCGTGTGTCGGGAGAGCGGCTCAGAGGTGGAGCGAGTCCTTTCCCGTGGGCTTGTGTAGATTGCCTCCAACTCGATATGATGAAACTGATGAACCAGCGCTTGGGCCTGTTCTCGTCCCGCCGGGGTCAGCTCGACACCGGCGCGACGCCCGTTGAGGCGCACATCCATGCCTTCGCAGCTCCCATGTCGAATGAAGTAGATCGTGGTGGCCATACTCTTTCCCACTCTCTTCCGAGCTTAACTGGGACGGACATACCGCTGCACGACCTCGCATGCAAACTGCCGGAATTCGTCCGGGTCTGCGGGCGGTGAGGTGTGATCCGGGCGGCGCCCGCGAGAAGGGGGGGTAAAACAGAGCGTGACCGTCGTGTCAAACTCTTCCAGTTTATGCATCATTTGATCGTACCATTGCGGGCCACCAGGGCGGTGCCAATCAGACCAGCTTACGCCCGTGCGCAGTCTCTTCACTCCCAACCGACGCAGCCAATCGATGGCAAAGTCCAAGCGCGCGTCCTCAAAGTGAAACCATTGGCAAATTCCCAGGGCCGGGTTGAAATGCTCAATAGCTGGCTTGGGCGTGCCGTCTGCACGAATCAATCCCATATAAAAGTGTCGGTAGTACGAACTCCCCTCGCTTTCCCGGTGGCGCGTCGTGGCTCCCCAAGCTTGTGGCAAGTCCAAAAGGCTGTACCAGAAAATGCGGTCCGCCTGGCCCTGAAGCAACTCCGTGGTTCTCTGAAGGCCGAATACCTGCACTTCATCGGCACCAAACGTGGAAACTCCCACCTCCGTGATCCATACCGGAAGGTGGACCGCGGCTTTGACTTCCTCCACCTTCTTCGGCCAGTCGTTGAGGGACCAATGGTTCCAGTCCAGGGGAAAACCATGAACGGCCACCGCATCCAGATCGGCGAACGTTCCGTAGGAATCGAGTAAACGCAGGAAATGGGGATCAATCGGGGAGATTCCTCCGAGGACGAGACGGAGATCGGGATTTAAATCCTTCATGGCCCGCGCGGCCAGTTTGGTCATTGTCGAAAACTCTTTCCACTCGGGGTCCATTTCAAAGTCCCAATGGGAAAGGTTGTTCGGTTCGTTCCAGATCTTGATTGCTTCAATCATTGTGCGGCCCAGACGGCGCTCCGCGCTGGCGCCCGCGACGTCACCGGTTCCGTCGTGGCCGTGCGGAAGTATTTGAGAGTTCTCTCCAAGCCTTCCGTCAAATCAACCTGGGGTCTCCAGTCGAGCAGCCGTTCCGCTTTGTCGATGACGGGACATCGGCGCCGGGGATCGTCCTCTCGGGCCGGGACGTGGTGAATTGGGGAACGGTCACCTGTCATTTCCCGGATCAGTTGCGCCACTTCCAGAACGCTGCGTTCGTCGGGATTGCCGAGGTTGATCACGTCTTGCACAGAACTTTCGTAGAATCTCACGATTCCCTCGACCAGGTCTGAGACAAAGCAGAAACTGCGGGTTTGGAGACCATCGCCACACACCCGAATGCTTTCACCTTGCAGGCCCCGGCCCATAAACTCGGGTATGATTCGTCCATCATCCGGCCGCATGCGCGGACCGTAGGTATTGAAGATGCGCACAATCCCCGCATTCAATGAATGATGGCGCATGGCCGAGTTGACGAAAGCTTCCGCGAAGCGTTTCGCTTCATCATAGCAGGCCCGCGGACCCAGTGTGTTCACGTTGCCGAAATAGTCCTCCTTCTGAGGGTGCACTAAAGGATCGCCATAAATTTCAGAGGTCGAAGCCAGGAGATAACGCGCGTTAAAACGCAGAGCCAGGTCCACTGTGATCATGGTTCCAAGCGAATCCACGCGTAAGATTTCAAATGGGATCTTTTGAAAATCGACCGGGCTTGCGGGGCAGGCAAAATGGAGGATGCCATGCAATCCATGCTGCATATTGGACAGCTTGTGTTCGGGAATTTTGTGGCTCACATCGCATTCGACAAGATCGAAGTCGGGATGTTTGATGAGCGCGGCGACATTCTCGGCCCGTCCCGTGACAAAGTCATCCAGCGCGGTCACGGCATAACCCCGCTCCAGGAAGCTTTCGCAAAGATGGGAGCCGATAAATCCCGCTCCTCCCGTAATGATCACATGTTTCATAACTGCCCTCCTGTATTTCGATTTCGGCCTTCTGAAAACGACGTCGGACGCTTCATCTCCACGCCCGTGGCGGACTCCCACTCACCCCGGTCCCACTCTCGTCGCGCGATGATCCCATTCTCCGGAGGCTCGCAAAAGTAAATTTCGTGCGCGATTCTGCGGACTCGCGTGAAACCGGTGGAGCGCAACAAGGCTTCCGCGGCGGCGTGATTTGGAACCCACCAATTTGTTGGATCTTGAGAGAATTTTCCTTCGATAAAGCCCATCTTGGGCCAACCCGGCTCATCAAACATTTCGCGGTGACTGAGATCATAATCCGCTTCGGGTTGAACGACCTCATCCCCATTCATGGTGAGAGACTGAAAGATCATCAACCGTCTGGTTTTCGCGGCAACCGTGTCCAACGCCAGCAGGGGATAGCGAAGATGGTAAAATACCCCCATAAACAAGACCAGGTCGAACTCCTGATAGAGGCGAGCGAGAGAGTGAACATCCATCTGGCGAAACTCTGGGGCGTTTTCGATGTAGACGTTCTCGGCCACCCAGCGGGCCTGATTCAGGTAATGGGGATCGGAATCGATGCCAAGGACACGCGCACCGCGCTTGGCGAACTCGAAGCTGTAAAAACCCGCGTTGCACCCAATATCAAGGACGCTCCAGCCATGGATGTCGGCGGGCAGGTGTGGTTCCAGCTTCTCCCATTTCCGGAGAGGAAAATCTCCGAGGAAATGATTAGGCGCCGTCTGCACTCCATCGGGCAGATGGAGATTATGGAACCACGGCCCGAGCTGATGGACGGCTTGCTCTAAGTTGTGATGGTTCATCGGTCAACCTCGTCACGGATTTGAAGAAGTTCACTCACTCGATGTGCGCAGGTATGTCTCTCACGGATGCGCTGCAAACCGCGTGTCGCCATCGCCGCGGCGGCGTCAGGATGATGCATAATAAATGAGAGATGTTTTTTTGTTTCCGTACGGTCGCGAGCCACAAGAAAATCTTCTCCCGGACAGAACAGGCCCTCCGCATCCGACCACGGCGCCGACACTAATGGAATTCCACAGGCCAAAGCCTCGAACACTCTTATCGTGGGGATTCCCGGAAGAGCCTTCACGTACGGACGGCGAGGGACATGAACGGTCATCCGTGCGCCAGCGAAGACCTCGGGTACACGGAAGTTGGCGATCCAGCCTTGGTAACGGATGCCGGCTTCTTGCAAACGTCGGAGGCCAGACTCCGGGTAACGCACGCCACGAACTGCGGTCTTTAGGCCCATGTCTTCCACCGGCCCAAGGAGAAATTCTTCCAGCTCCCGGGTCCGTTCCTCATCGCCCCAGTTCCCGACCCAGACTAAGTCCAGATTTTTCTCAACGTCGGCCACCGGTCTAAAGCGTGTGATGTCCGCCGCTTCATGCCAGGTCCAGGCCCTGGGAACTAAGCCGCGCTGGAGGTAAAGGTCAGCGATGACCTTTCCGAATCCCAGAACCCCATCGTAGTAGCGGAGATCATACCGGCTCATTTCCGTCGGATTTGTAACCATTCGATGGTGGGTGTCGTGGAAGAAGAGACGATAGTGGTGATGAGAGTTTCGGTGCTGTCCAATCCGCTGTACGAGCGAAGGTGAATTCCATTCATGTACGATCACGGTGTCGGCGTCGCTCAAAGCCTCATGCAAATTCAGTGTCTCGGGATCAAACCGGTGACTGACGGCTGCCAGTTCCGGATAAGCGCGACGAAAGGCCTCCATCGGCTCCGTTCCATGATCTTGGATAAGATGTTCAAGACTCCACGCATTCTGAGGCTCAAAGAGAGTCACCTTGTGACCTCGGGCCAAAAGTTCCGAAGCCACGCCCCGCAGGAAATGGGCATTCCCATGATTCCAATCTGAATAGATGGAGTGACAGAAAAACACGGTTTTCATTTCGGAATTTCCCGATAGTGGCGCGCGGAGTTCACAAGATGCACGTACTCGCGCATATACTCGGAAACCATTCTCGTCACGGTGAGGTTTCGCGCCCGCGACTGTGCGCGGCTTCCCAATTGCTCCCGAAGGTCCGGATCTTCTATCAGACGACGAAGAGCGTTTCGTATGTCAGCGCCGTCATCGGGATTCACAAAGAGCGCCGCCCCCTCCCAGTTTTCCCTCAGGCTCGCAATATCTCCGAGTACGAGAGCGCAGCGCCGATAAGCGGCTTCCAGTACAGAGAGACCAAACGGCTCGTATTTTGCGGGGAGCGCATAGATTGCGGCTCTTTGCATGTAGCTACAAACGGAGTCCGGTGAGACTTCGCCGATGAGTTTCAAGTTGGAAAGTGGCTCCTGATGGCCGAGAAGGTCCTCACTTTGTCCGGCTGCCACCACGGGCCAGGGAAGACTTGGCGCAACTTCGTTCAAGAGCTTGAAATTTTTGGCAGGGTCCCAAATACGACCGAGTGAGAGGACGAAGGGCTCTTTCGCTTTATGTGTGAAGGCGTCAATGCTTGCTCCGAACGAGGAGCGTCCATTGGGAATGACTTTACAGCGAGGGAGCGGACCAAAATCGGATTGCACACTTTTAAGCATAGTCTCAGTGGGCGCGACAACGGAGTCCGCTGCCCGCAATCCACAGGCCACACGGGTACGGTAAATATCCCAAGCGTCTGGGGCTTCACAGTTCAAGACACTCCTCCACCAGGAAAGGACATCGGAGTGCGCCACCACCAGTTTGGGGGCATTGAAAGGAAGATGGGCGCTGCAGAAGTGATTAAAATGAATCACATTCGGCTGGAGTTCCCGAGCCAAGCTTAAAAGCCACAATCCCGCGGCGTCCACCTCAGTCCAGGGCTCTTCCATCCATTCCAGCTTAAAAGAGCTTTCGTGAATTTGCAGATTGGGAATGGCGCCGGCCTCGGCCGCCTGGTGAGGTGTGAGATTTTTTCCCATGGTGGCGAGGTGGACGCAAACTCCATATTCAGCTAAGCCGCGAGCCATATCTAATGAATAGTGCCATACGCCACCGACCGTATCGGTCGTCATGAGAATGCGTTCCAGGATCGGCTCGGCGCACGTGAAGTTCCAACTTTCCCCCCACCTCGCCACATTTTGCATCTGTCGTTGCATCGACCGTATCCTAATTCGTTTTATTGATTCGCATCGTTTGTAGAATTGCGCGTGTTGACCATGCTTGTCGAGATGCTGAGTGCAAGACGAGAGCCATGCCTATGTGCGAGTAGACGCACGTTAAGGGCGCTGGCGAGCTGAATTGTAGAAACTGGGAGGCAAATTTCCCCGCACGGATTCATCCTGTTGGCCGCAGCGAACAGGAGGTGCACAGAAATTGCACAGCTTGCGCCCAGAAACTTGCATACCGATCGCAATCGGATCGTGCTCGCAACCCAGATCAGTCATGGGCTGTCTAAATGAATGAGAGAGGAGTGAATCGATGAAGGTGGCTATTATAGGAACGGGCTATGTCGGGACCGTGGCTGGCGCGTGCTTCGCTGAAAAAGGTCACCAGGTTGTCTGTGTCGAGAAGGACAAACAAAAGGTTCAGATGCTGGAGATGGGAAATCCGGTGATTTATGAGCCTGGGCTGGAACCGCTCGTGCGCGGGAATCTCGAGCGAAAGCGCCTTCGCTTCACAGATTCTGTTGAGCAGGCCGTGGTGGAATGTGAAATCATTTTCATGACAGTTGGCACGCCTTCACTTCCGGACGGACGGCCTGATCTCAGCTACCTCGAGAGCGCCGTACGCGCGGTCGGGCACTTCATGCGCGAGAAGAAAATCATTGTAAATAAATCCACTGTTCCCGTCGGCACCCACCGGCAGGTGAGTGAATGGCTGCGCGAAGAAACGCGGGTCCCATTTGAGGTTGTGAGTAACCCGGAGTTCCTGCGGGAAGGCAGCGCGGTCGAGGATTTTCTATGTCCCGAGCGCGTGGTGATTGGGACTACGTGCAAGGAGACATTTGCTAAAATGCGAGAATTGTATCAGCCTTTCTGCACGAACGAACAACCCATTCTTCATATGGACCCGGTGTCCGCCGAACTCACGAAATATGCCTGCAACGCGTTCTTGGCGACCCGGATCAGTTATATGAATGATCTTTCCAGACTGTGTGAAAGGGTGGGGGGAGATATCCGTGAAATCCGCAAAGGCATGGGACTGGATAGCCGCATTGGTCCCCAGTTTCTCAATGCGGGTATCGGTTATGGAGGATCGTGCTTTCCCAAGGACATCCGGGCGCTCATCTCGCTTGCCGAAGATCATGGAACGACCTTGAGAATCGTGTCGGCCGTCGAAGAAGTGAATGAGCGTCAGAAGCGTGTTCTGCTCCCGCGAATTTTAAAACATCTGGGAGCGCGGGCGGCGAGCAAACGGGTTGCGATCTGGGGCTTGGCATATAAACCGGATACGGACGACATCCGTGAAGCGCCGGCCCTGGTTCTCGCAGAGGAATTGCTCCAGCGCGGAGTTGAGGTTGTCGCTTACGATCCTGTGGCCATGCCGAGTGTACGTCGCCGCTTTGAAGAGCGTATTCAGCTCTGCCCCAATGCTTACGCGGCCCTGGAAAATGCAAATGCGCTGATTATTGCAACAGAATGGGGGGAGTTCCGTCGGCTGGACTTCGCTCGGATGAAGCTGTTGATGGCCGAGCCCGCGATTTTTGATGGTCGTAATCTTCTTTCTCCTGAAGAGGTGGAAGAGGCTGGGTTTACCTACTCTTCCATCGGGCGGGCGATGTCGCTAAACACCGGTCATCAAGCCCAAATCAAGCCGGAAGCGGAGGAGTTCAAGACGAGCGCTTCCAATCTTATGCTAAGGAAAGTCACCCAGTCCGAATTCAACGGCAGAGCCTACTGATCCTACTGATCCTACTGAAAGAGGGGGAGTGCTGTGTGGGGCTCCCTTTTATCTTGAGCGATGTAAGTTCGTCCGGGCCGGCGCCAGTTGGCCCGGTCCGCGAGTGTCCGCAAGGCTTCCTCAAGCATTCGAGTTTGTGCAAAGAAATCATGTTCAGGACAATGATTTTGGCCTGTGAGTGGAGCTTTGAAGTAAAACGAAAGCCACTCTTGAATACCCTTCATTTCGGCTCGTGCGGCCAGGTCCATATAAAGGGCCAGGTCCAACACCACAGGCGCGGCGAGGATAGAATCTCGACATAGGAAATTGACCTTGATCTGCATCGGGTATCCCATCCAGCCGAAGATATCGATATTGTCCCAACCCTCCTTGTTATCTCCGCGCGGTGGATAGTAATCGATGCGAACTGTATGCGAAAGGTCCCCATACAAATCCGGGTAAAGGTCCTTTGAAAAAATATGGTTTAACACACCCGATTTCGATACCTCTTTGGACCGAAATGAGCCTGGGTCATCCAGGACTTCGCCGTCCCGATTTCCTAGAATATTGGTGGAGTACCAGCCCCTCACGCCCAGTTGCCGGTTGCGAAGTCCGGGTGCAAGCACTGTCTTGAGTAGGGTTTGCCCCGTCTTGAAGTCTGATCCCGCAAGAGGAGTTCCAGTGAGAGCGGACAGCTCTCGGATCGCGGGCGTCTCCACGGAAACGTTGGGTGAACCGTTGGCATAAGGAACACCTTCTTTTAGCGCCGCGTAGGCATAAATCTGCGAGGGGGATATCGCTGGATCATTCGCGCGCAATCCCTTTTCGAAGGCTGCCAAACTCATATGTGCGGCCGTTGGAGTTGTGTGAACCTCAGTGGATGCGCACCAGACCATCACGGCTCGATCACACCCCTTACGTGAAATGAATTCACAAATGTCTTCGCGCAGCTGTTGGGCGAGATCCATTTTCGTCTTTCCTGACTTCACGTGCGAGCCCTCAAGGCGTCTCACAAAGTTCTTGTCAAAAACCGCGGGCATGGGTTGGATCGCGGACAATTCTTCTTCAAGCTGCTGGAGGAGACTTCCTTCAATCACGCGAGCGTGACAGGCGGCATCGAAAGCATTCTCTGGAAAAATATCCCAGCCGCCAAACACGAGGTCCGTCAAATCGGCAAGCGGGACTAGATCTTTCACCTTGATCTCAGTTCTACCGCTTGCCTCGGCGGTGGGTTTCACCGCGCCCATCTGAGTGTGCGAGCCGATGGGTTTGGCTAGGCCTTTCTTCGTTGCGTTCACCCCGGCGTAAAGTGTTGTCGCGACCGCTCCCATTCCAGGAGTGAGAACGGCCAATTTTCCCTTAGCGGGAAGAACACTCGGGTGGGTTGCGTGCATAGAGATTCTCCTTGCGTACAGCGGCTTAAGGCAGAGCAAAAAGCATTCCATAACTCATAAGGTCGGCAACTCGGCTTCGCTCTGGTGAAAGGGAAGCAACGAGAAAAAATTCCCCAGGGTCGTCAAGGCCCATGGCCAGCAGGCTTGTGGGCTTGCAGAGCACACGCGTGCCAGGCGCCCGTTCGACTCTGTGTGGACTTATCCGTACGGCTGCGATTGGATAGTACGAGACGGAACAGGACGTCCGTCCCCATTTGGACGCAAAATTGTGACTGTTACTGTTTAGTGCGGATCCAGTATTGAGCCGGATTCGGCATTAACTTTGCTCCATTCCGCGGCATAGGGGTTCCAGATGTGGAATCACGGATTTTTAATCAACAACAAGGAGATTCTCATATGCGTCTGTTTTTAGTGCCACTCTTTGCTTTCACCGCATTGACCGCCTTTACCACCAGCCCCAGTGCGTTTGCTTATCATTCTCCTGAATGTCAGGCGGCGTACGCTAGTGCGTTGGCAAAAATTGAATGGGCGCAAACGGAAGTGCAGAATCGCTGGAGCACGGTGCCGTCGGGCGTCGAGGGAGACGACACAGCTCACATTCTCAATGAAGCTCTCGCTTGGTACAACGCTTATGCCGACCAGGTTTGGGCTGAGTATGCAATGGCCTGTCCGGCTCATCCGTAAAAAACGAATATCCATCGGGCCCGCTTTGCGCGGGCCTTTCCCTTTTCGGTCAGTAGCGCCGTCTCGTTTTATGCAGCTTGCCCTCTGAAGCAAAACTCGCAAGCCCAACATGAACGTGCAATGCCATCTTCTCTAACGATAAAAAAACCGCCCATGTGGGGCCGGCATGGGTCTGGCGTCAGCAGTTGTTACAAAGCTGGCTGCGTCATCGGGAATCAGTAGAAGATCCTTGTGCTCAACGATATAAATCGCGCGCAACTCTAACAGAGGTTACTTCAGAAGGAGATAACAAGATGAAAACAGGTTTGCTTACAATGGCGATTGTATTGACCGGTCTCGCACAGGCACCCGCGATGGCGCAGTCGACGCCCAATATTACGCCTGCGGCACCCGGCTGCCTGCCGGTGGCCGTGGCTCAAGCCCAGCATAAGCAACGCGTGGATGCGGCGATGGCCGCTCTTCTCACAGCGCAGAACGATGCGAGATTGAACCTCCAGCGTCGAAGGGTCGAAGCCGCTGAATGGCGTGAGCGTGAGCTGAGCCGGCTTCCGAAGGGAGACACAACGAGTGCCCAGTACACAGCCATCATTCTTGAGTACAATCGCATGATCGAGGCAGGCGGTCCGATTGACCAGATGTACTATGAGGAAATCAGGGCCGCCGAAGCCCGTTACAATCAGGAGACTAAGGCCGCAGAGGATGCCTACTGGGCGTCGGTCTGCCGCTAAACTGCGGTTCAGAATTTCCTAGGTCCGGTTGAAGGTCCGCCTCGTGCGGACCTTTTTCTTCTCACTCTCCCTTCTCTTCCTCCTCCTTTTTCTGACGCTACTGAATTTTCGGTAGGATGCGAGTGCTCTTGCCCAAATAGAGTTTACAATTCTTGACTAGTTCCAAAATGAGATCACCCGCCTTGCGCTCCTAATGCTATGGGTTGGTGCGAGGGGATCATAGAATTCCAAATCAATTGAATGAATTTTAGGAAACAATGTTTAGGGACTAAAGTTCACGACATAAAGTTCGGGAGGGGACATGGTTCGAAGCTGCCGCCCGCGGCGCCGTTATCAATTTTTTCTTTGTGTGACCTATGTGGCCATGTGCTTTTTCCTTCTACCGAGTCTCCGGGCGAATGCGGACGGTGGGGCCGATCCGACATTCAGTCCGGTGCGCCTGCAGGAGGCGGTCCGGTGGGTTGAATCTTATGATCGGTTTCAGAGCTATGCGCAAGGCACGGCCCTGCGTGACTTCATAGAAATTGTTTATGACAAACTCACTGATCGCCCGTGGGGACAGCAGGAACTTCAGCGTCAGATTGAACGGCGTTGGGCGCGAATGAGGGAAGTGTCTTGCCCACAGCTTCAGAATCTATGCGCGCTTCCGGCGTCGACACAAGATCTGGATCGACTGACGCGGGGACTGTACTCAGACCCAGTTTACACGGAACTGCAGACGCAGTTTGCAAGCACTTCGAGTCCCTACTTTTTGGATGCCGTCTCGTATCCAAATGTGAACGAATCCGTAGATCCGGATGGGTTCGATTTTCATATGAGTGCTCTGCAAGACGTGCGCACCTATTCGTCCCTCCAGCTGTGGGATATGTCCATGGAAAATGCGGTTCTTAAAGAGAAAGCCCATACCGTAATTTTTGACAGAACATCCCGCTTTAATGGCTTCTTTCAAAAGGAGTTTGCGGGTTACACGGCAATCGGAAAGAACGGCGAGGCCATTCTGGATCTCGATGCGATCAAGCGCCAGGCGGAAAGGTTTGGTCTGGCATGGAAGTGGAGTGCGGAACGGACGGCAGATATCAATTCCGGGCTGTTTGATGATCCCTACTTTTTCCACGAATTTGCTAAGGACAATGAGGCCAGATTTCAACCTCTTTACGACAGTCTCCTGTTGAAGCTCTCGGAATACCCGGAGTCTGTTGCAAACGCGCATAAGGAGCGCTTTCGTGAGGAACGAGCTAAGGGGCACTGGCCAGTGGAGGTGTACCAATATCTCGGTTTTGAGCTGTTAATGCCCCTGGCTCGAGCCGAAGCGCAGTACTTGCAGCTGGCTCGGGCCTTTCGTCCTCACCTCAACTGGAAGCGCCTCGTATGGGAGATGTTCTTATCTCTGCAAATCCGATCCGATGCCCGTCTGGCCTCTTTCCTGCTTTTGTATGAGCCGGTCAGCGGTCCAGGGGTGATTTTGCATCAGTTCTATAACCCAGGAGACATCGCCCGCATTCAGTATGAGCAGTTGAAGGCGATCATCGGGATTGAGGAGTATGCGGATGAGCTTGTGTTCCAAAGATTCAAATATGCGCTGATGGATGAGCGGCTCTTTAGTAAAGATTATTTGCAGCGCGAGAACCCCTCTCTTCTTGAAAAACTGCGGGCGCGTGATGGAACGGTAAGAGCCGTGAGTCAGCTATCCGAGGAAGAGCAAAGGTCCGTATTTTGGAGCTATCTCCGCCATCCTGAAGGCGTCAGTGTATCAGGCCTTCATCGCCTGAGCCGCGTCCTGGCCGCCAAGATCCGTGCAGAGGATGCGGCCGCCTTAGCGGAATTTATTCACCGCAAACATGCGGTCGAATTCGCTCGGGGAGGATCTGTGATTCGGCTATAACCTATAGTTTGGATTGGGCATGAGAATCCAGGACGGCTTTGACTCCGCCAGTGTACGTGGCATGAATATTGATAATCTGTGAGGGAATGCCCCGCGCGAAGGCCCGAGATCTTAGTATAGTACATGTGCCACTGGACCTCCGAAAGGGGGCACGCACTCGACTCAAGGTGATAGACAGCGCGTACAGATGCATCGCCAGAGACGGGTATTACCGTACGACCTTTCAAACCATCGCGGACCACGCAAAGGTGAGTCAACCGCTTGTGGTAAAGATTTTTGTGTCGCGCGAAAATATCTTTCCGATGGTGGCCGCTCATCTCCTTCAACAGGCGATCCTGCGGACGGAAGCGCGGTTGCAGGCCGGGCAGGCCATAACCGTGGCGCAAAAGCTGGAGACTTATTACGAGGTTTCGCTCGATATGTTGGAGGCGGATCCCGATCTGCCAAACTTTTATATAAACCTGTATTATCTCTCCACTTATGACCCAAAAACGCGTGAGATCAATCAGGCCATCCGCAAGGGAGCGCTCGATCGCATCGAGGGATTTCTGATGGGGAGCCCGAAAGTCCAGCGGCGGCGGGACTTAAGTTTGAGGCGGATCGCGACAGGTCTCCACGATCTCTTAACGGGTTCCATTCTCAATTGCGTGGCTTTGGGGAGCGATTGGGACAAACCCGCCCTGCTGAAAAATCTGCGCGTGAGCTTTCTAGACGGTTTGGATCTATGAAGCCGCGCAACTGGGGTGTGTGGTTTGTGTCCATGTTTTTGGTTGGCGCCGGGGCCGATGCCGCGTTCCCAGTTGCAAGCGGTCTCAAGCAGTGGCTCAATTGTTCGACAATGCTGATACCGATAGAAATGTACGGGGACTCTCTACCTTTCGCGCAAGATTCCTATCCGCCCGACGTTCGGGTCCTCTTCAACTTGGGCTATACCGACGCTGGCGGAAGGCATTTTTACTTTGAACCTCCTGACAGTCCTCAACGGGTGGACCTCCAACGCAATTTCATGTTCTTTGATTTTCTTTCCGATATGATCGAGCCCGTAGGAGTAACAAAGAAGAATGTGGACCCACCGCCACTGCTTGATTTTTTAAAGCTCAGGTTTGAACAGGAATGGAGAGCGAGGAACGCGGATCTTCTCTTTTCCGTCGGACTCGGTGTGATGCGCGGGCCCCTGATCCCTTTTACAACCAATCACACGGCAAACGCGAACCCTGTCACCGACTTTGGTACTTTTCTCCTCGATCCAATTAGCAAAGCTCTTGGTTCCTATTACAGAGCGATCTCCCGGCGGGGACCGGAGCGCTCGGAGCTCCTGCCACGAGTTGTGCTTCAGGATAAAGACGAGAGCGAACGGTATCTCCGGCTGATCCTGACCCGTTATGTAAAGCCCTTGGGCTATCTTCATATCTTGCTTTCGAGAAATGCGCTCGAGCCTCTTCATGTCGTTGAGCAGTGGAAGGAGCAGGTGGCGTCTCTTGTGCGTGGACCGGGCGAAGAAGATCTCGTCATCGGCGAGTTAGGTCGATTGCGGATCATTCATCCCAATGATTTTGAGTTCGACTATCACCAGGATCTCGTGACGAAGCTGAGCGGTTCGGCCAATCGGAAATCCAGACTCCACATCAACAAGGTGATCACGCACCTTCTGTTACAGAAGGCATTGGCGTACATCAATTCCGACGCCAAGTTGGATCGTTTGGTGGTGCAAATTAATAAAGGCGTGGAGTACACGATGCTTCTGAATGGAATTCCTCTGTACCTGGGGAGGCGACACGAGTTCGTTGGTACGTGGTCCGGAGGAAGAACTGTTAAGGAGGCCGTTTACATCTTCGATCGCGCAACCCTTCTCGCGATGGAAGAGCTCATCATGGCCCGCGTTCTCACGTTTTGGCTCGACTCGGTAAGACGGCAACCGTTCTTTCAGTTAGCTCCTTGGAGAATGGTGCTCTTCAAATTTTATCCGAATGAGATAGCGGTCGTTCGACGTCTCCAGTTTTATGAGCGGCTGTTTGGCGGAACACACTTGCCGATTGATGGCGGTTCGAACTCAGTTGGTTTTTACCTTGGGCTTGATCAGGTTCCATTCGCGCTTTCGCTCTTGCGCCCGCAAACTCACGCCCCGCGCTAATTTTCGTTTTCTGTATTCGATATCGTCTCGTTGTAAAATTTAGTAATTACTCACTTATCAATAGATCGATATTCCGCGCTGGTGTACATCGACCGCCAACCGTTTTAAAGGGAGGCAATGATGAGAGTTCAAGTTCTGACAGCGGCTGTGGCTCTGTTGTTTAGTGGAATGGTCCATGCGAATGACGGCGGAATCGTAGGTGTAACCGTACAGGATCTCGAGGTGAATCTGACCCAGAGGGAGGGGGAGAGCGAAAGGCGCACCGCGATTCCGATGTCTTCCGCGGAAACCGTGGAGGCCACTTTCCATGGTGGCAATGTCCGCGAGTTGATGAAGTGGTTGCCCGGCGTGCGTTCGGTTGTGCGGGGTACCGGCGATCATCTTCGTGATTTGACGATTGCCGCTCGCGAGGGTTACGTTTCGATTTCCTGTTCGGATGCCGAGGTGAGCATCGACGACAATGGTAAGGAGACCTGGACGCCGCACGAGCCCAAGTGCCGCGTCACAATCAAGGCTTTCGAAACTCCTGAAGAAGGCGACGATTTCACCCAGTATTTCGGAGATTGGGACGACTTGAACGTTCGGAATCAATGTGTGATGGAATAGCTTGAAAAGGATTCTATTCGCAAGCCAGCTGATCTCGGTTGGCTTGCTTTCTTTCCTTTCGCAATATCACTTTCCCCCGCGCTCGAGCGTGAACCTGGAAATTGCGCTTATGCTCACGCCATCGGGACTGCTATCCAATGTGGTCTTGGGACCCACTCGACTTACACCTTTTTATTTTCAGGCTCAGGCTCAACAGTGGGCTACACCAGGAGTCCTCCCGCTCGTCGGGCTCATCATTTTCAGTGCAGTTTGCGGCCTCTTGCTGCTCACGCGCTTTCCTCGAGGTCCGTCATCGTCTTAGATGGATTATTTTATTTTGTTTCTTCAATCGAATGTTCTTGAGTGGCCGGTGTACCTGCCGGCGCTTCGCCATATGCCGAGGTGGCGCGGGTGTCTGTTTATAACCAGCATGAACGCGATCACTCATCCTATCGTTTTTCACATTCTGATGCGTTTGCCATTTTCACGCCTACAGAACATCCTTGTGGCGGAGGCTTTTGCCATCAGTGCCGAAACCCTGATTCTCTGGCGCTACGGAGGATGGAGGTGGCCAAAGGCGGCCGTGATCGCGCTGATAGCCAACCTGCTTTCGTGGCAGCTAGGACCTGTGCTGACCTATTTTGTTTGGCTCTAGCCTTGTCTCAATTCTCGCTTAAATTCCACTCGAAGGCGATTTCCGGGAGAGGGCCGCCCAGATTAATGAGCTTTTCCTCGGGAAGTTGGGTCCCACCCATATGACGGTAGAAACTCACGGACGGATTGTCTTTGAGAACCCACACGTACACGGCCGGAAAGCCTAATTTTCTCAAGTGGTCACAGCCGGCGCGGAAAAGCGCCGCACCGATTCCTTTGCTCTTGTACTCGTTAAGGCAATAGAGGGCGCCGATTTCTCCCTTTCCTTGCATGGCTGTATCGCGCGCAGGTTCAGCCGCACAGAAGCCGACAATTCCATGATGCGCACTCTCCGCCACCTGAACCGAAGCCGGAGTCTTCCCGTTCACAACCTGGCGCCACCATTTCATTCGGGAGCAGAAGGAGAGTGGCCTTGAATTGAGAATGTGATCCGGTACCAGGCCTCGGTAGGACTGTTGCCAAGCATGCGTGTGGCAGCTGGCAATTTCCGCCTCATCACCCGGTCGACCACGCCGGATCAGTGTCTCTCCCACAAGAATCATTTCGTTCGGAAGGTGGAATCCAAATCCACCTTTATGAAAATCATAAACCTCTACCACGGCGTCAAGATTTAATGGGCCGTAGAGATGGGGAAATGGATTTCCTTTCTCGCCTTCATACTTGAGCTCCGAGGTCAGAGCTTCCTCTTCGATCTGAAGAAGAACAAGATCTCGTTCACCCTTGAATATGAAATCGGCCACGCCGAGCACTTGATGCGGTCTCGAGAAGTGAATGAATCCTTCGGTTTTCAGTGTGTCCGCGTCGTACCGGCCGTTGATTTTGGCTTGCTCCCATCCCTTTGTGGTCGTGATGTGGAAGAGAGTCCTCATGGGTTGTCCCGTGTCCAAGCATAATGAGCCAGGTCCACAATCTTGCCTTGGGCTTTGAACGACTTTTTTAAAATTCCTTCAAACGTCATGCCGAGTTTCTGCATGACCCTGGTCGAGGCCACGTTTTCGGGCTGACAGTAGGCTTGAAAGCGGACGATCTCAGGTAATGTGTTCAATGCCCAGTCCCGCACCGTGCATGCGGCTTCAGTCATCAATCCTTTGCCCCAATGATCGCGCCCCAGGACGTAATCAATCTGCCCCACCCAAGGCTGCGGCTGTCTGAAGCCAATAGAGCCCATAACCCTCTTGGATTGCTTGCTTCGAATGGCAAAGGTCATAACGAGAGCGCCGACCTCGTAACGAGTGCTCGTTTGCACCCAATCCAAGAAGTTCCTGGAGTCATCGAGTGTTTTATGCGCGGACCACGTGAGAAAGCGGGTGACCTCAGGATGGCTCGCGTAGGAAAAGACATCTTCGATATCCGCGCCTGTGTAAGCCTCCAAGATCAACCGATCTGATTCGAGCCGCGGCTGAAGTCGGGTTGCGCGGGATTGTGAGACTCTGTTCGTGTCTGCTGCACTTTCTTGTTTGCGGATGATGCCATTGCCGGCGATGACCCGACCGGAGAGGGCTTCACGATAAGTGATAAAGATGTTGCCTGGAATCTCGAGAGCCTTTGAAAGAGTCTGGCCTGCGACCACAAGAATGTTCTCAATCTCCTGGGAGCTTTTTCCTTCGAATCCAATGAGTTCGACAATCGGAGGATGAGAGGAATCCGGCTGTCGGTCGGCGGCGTTTTCACCCTCAGCATAGAGGCCGGGACGAATCTCTTCCCAGGTCGCCCACACCTGTTCGGGTTTGCAGCCATAAGTTTTGGCGACGGCAAGGCATGTGCCTGTGAGCGCGCTGCGGACCTTGACTGGATCCGCTTGCGGGAGAGCTCGTATGTGCAGAACCGGCATCTGAGTTACCTCCTACATCCATCACATCATCACATCATCCACAAATCACATCAAATCACCAGAATCCCGGAACCGTACCCTTTGGCGTCGGCTTTAAATTTTTCTTGCATAATTGGGCTGGCCCACAGGCAGCCTTGCCCTCATTCAAACTGTCCACCCAGGTCAATGCGTCGCGTACGGATTTTCCCATGTAAGACTTTCGACGCTCTTGGGGGAAGCTCTCTTCCACTTCTTCCAAGCAATAGCAGGAGTCCATGGTGGGCGCGGAGGCTTGGGTGGCGAAAAGCTGCCTATGGCCGGTGTTCACGAGGTAACGATCAATCCCCATTGCCATAAGGCGCTTTTGCGATGAATCGCCCAGTTCAACAGCTTGTTTAGCCCAAAGATACGTTTGAAAAAAGTGATCCGGTACGTCTCCATGCTGGTAAACGAGAGCTGCGGCCGCGTAATCCTCGGCGGTTTTAAAGCAACCTTCGCCAAATATCTCTCCCACCCGTTTGCGGCGCCCTTCATCCTTAGGTAGGAGCCGCTGCCAATCGACCGGCGGTGCTCGACCCTCTTGATCCGCCTTCACGATGGCTTGCAGCTCTTGGGAGCGTTGTTCCTGCCGCTCGGGATCGGCATGACACGGCCGAAAGGGAACGGACTGACATCCTGTAAGAACGACTCCTGCTAAAAGGAGACTCATAATCGGGAGCTTCATGGTTCCTCGCTTTCTCAGGCTCGCGCGCCGGGCGCGTCATCATCCCACATAAATCGGCGTCACCATAGGATTCTCGTCCGTGGCTGAAGGTACGCGTACCCTATCAGACGGGACCGGGGTAGGCCATTGCTAACCAATCCTCGGATGCGTTTCTCCATTGGGTCGTCAGTAATGGCGCAAGCCCACGCCGGCGATTTCAGAGTCGAAGTCGTGCTGCGAGTTCCCTCCATGCGGCCGGTGAAATACACTCTTGAGCGTAGGGAGAAAGAGTGCTCGGAACGGACAATCTTGTGCGACACGATTTTTTCTCATGCCGAAAAACTCAATCCTGACATCTTTCTTTCGGACCACTTCAGTCCGCACGCTTCCTACTACGACATTTCATACAAAACGCCTGCCAAGGCATGGATGAGGCGCATTTATGTTTTTGAACCAGGCGTCTCCAGAAACGCACCTGTGAGAGAGTTAGCGAAAATCCTAATGTCAGGGAAGCTGAAGGCTGGCAAAGAGTGACATTTCAACCGGAGTCATTTTCCCGTTTCGAGTTGCGCGCGACTCAAGTCCGCCGCTCGCCAGAGGTAAAGTGCGGCGGTAGTGCGGTAAGGCTTCCAGCGCTCTCCGTAGGTGGAAAGAAGAAGCGGTGTCGGAAGTTTTCTTTTTCTGAAGACTTGCGCAAAACCCTTCTGAATCCCATAATCCGTCACGGGCAGCACGTCTTCACGCCCAAGACTAAAAATTAGGAACATTTCCACGGTCCAGCGGCCGACTCCCCGGACTTGAGTGAGATGCGCGACAATTTCGTCTTCACTCATTTTTGAGATTCTGCGCAGGGGAGGGATCGTTCCATCAAGTGTTTTCCGGGCAATGTCATGAATGGACAACGCTTTTGATTGGGACAGTCCTGCTGTCCGAAGTCGCTCCACAGGAGTATCCAGTATCTCTTGCGGTGTAGGAAAACGGCGATCCGGGTAAAGAGCCTTGACGCGCGCGAAAATTGTGGCCGCCGCTCGGCCTGTCAGCTGCTGATAGACCACAGATTCCACCAGTGCCTCGTAGGGATTTTTCGATCGTTTTTGACGAAATTCAATCGGTGGCAAACTTTTAATGAAAGTTCCAAACCTGGGATCGAGGCGGGAGAGGGCGATCGCGCATTTCTTATTCATAAAGACTCTCCGAAAGTGGTTGTGCTGTGCGCGTGTAAAGGCCCGTCGTAAATGCTAGTTGAAACCCAAGATGCCGATAAAAATCTTCGGCGTAAGAATCTTGCCGGACTTGGAGGGTCGTCATTTTTGTCCCCCGCTTTCTTGCATCTTTGAGCGCTTCCTGCATCAAGGTCGTGCTCACCCCTTTCTTGCGGTACTGCGGAAGGGTAGCCACGGCGTAGATTCCCGCTGTGTCTCCCTCAAACACGGCGAGAACAGTACTGACGGGCTCACCCTTCAGGTACCCGACATAAAAAATTTGATTTGGATTCAGAAGGTTCTTGTCATTTGCGGCTTTCAGCCACGGATACCAGTATTCATGAGTCTCTTGAGTCTCGTTAAAACCTCGGCTCTGTACCTGACTAAAGTCATCCATTGCCACCTGAGTATTTACCCGCTTCACGATGAGCTCGGAGTGTACTGGCGATGCGGGAAGTTCTCCCTGCAACGTCATATAGGAGAGACCTTGTGTGAAAGCAAATCCTTGGCGGCAAAGTTCTTCCGCTTGAATTTCGGTCCAATGGAAATGTTGAACAACGAGCCCCGTCTCGGGTAGATGTTCCATCCTTGCGCCTCTTCCAAGCAAGGTATATGTGAATTCGCGCCGTTCGCTCTCCACGAAAATCAGGGTGCCCTGACGGCGAATTCTCCCTCTATGAGAGGCCAAAAATGCCAGATGATTTTCCAGCAGTTTTTCCTCGGTGTCGGTCACGTGAATCCTCCCTCTACAAATAAGACTTGAGCCAATCTAGTTAGATTGATATATAACCATCGAGATGAAT
Source organism: Bdellovibrionales bacterium (assembly GCA_050249195.1). GTDB lineage: Bacteria > Bdellovibrionota > Bdellovibrionia > Bdellovibrionales > UBA1609 > JALHOQ01. The sequence continues at coordinate 23,271 of JBFWQY010000012.1, read as the reverse complement.
TCACAAGCCGAGATTTCCTTTCGCAAAAAATGTCAGTTTGAGGTGAGTTTCCGTTATGAGCTCTTTTATTCTCTCAATGCGCTACTGGATCCGGACTCACGCATTCACCCTGGTTGGAGAAGCTCGGCCTTATCAGCAGTCGGTAAGGATTTCGAACGTTTTGCAGGTGAGTTGGGGCGGTCGTGGGAGATCTGGCCTGTAATGGCCGCTCTCTTGCCGGGCGCCGTCCCGCGTCCCAGCTTCGATTCGATCTTAGAGACTCTCGAGGATCTCCCCATCGAGAGGTTTCAGGAAAAGATGCTTCGCGGCCTGATTCATTCCGAATCCGCCTTAGGTCCTCTCCTGAAGGGAAAGATCTCGCTTAAGTCGTCCCTTGCCCGACTCCCTAAAGAAAAACGGGAATGGGTCCATCATATCGGCCTATTCCCGTATGATCCCGATTCACCGCAGGTCATGGCCTTGGAGCGCCTCCTTTCTGATGGCGAGAATTTTCGCAAGATCGCATTGCAAATTGTGAAAATTTACTGGGAACGGAGTTTCAGATTCACGTGGGAAAGGCTGCAACCTCAGATTCGTCGCTCTGCGGAGACACGGGCACGCCTGTTTCATTCATGCACCTTTGCCGAATTTGCCAAGCAAACTCTGCTTCGAATCGATTTCAATGAAAACAAGGGTGAAATTCGGGCTCTGCGAGGGGGGTACCGACTGAGGCTTGGGGATGTGGAGGCGTGCTACTTTCTCCCATCCGCTTTTAATGACCGTCGCTTTTGGAGCGCGTTTAACGATAGTGGCGGGGGGACCACCGTTTACTTCCCCTATTTTGATCCGGCCATCACTTTGGATCTTCAGATTGCAGGAGAGCTTGCGGATGTGGTTGAACCGCCGCTTGATCCCGCGTTGATCTTCAAGGCCCTTGGCGATAGCACGCGCTTTGCGGTGGCGTCACTCCTCGCGCGTTCGCCGAAGAGTTCGGTCGAGCTGGCAAAAATTCTCTCAGTGTCAAAGCCCACGATCTCTCATCATGTTCATCTCTTGCGGGAGGCAGGCCTTCTTCAAGAAACCTATGTGAACGGAGCGGTTGAACTTCAACTCAGGCGTCGCGTTCTCGAACAGCTCTCGGACCTGGTGATCGCCAAGCTTTTCGATAACGACGAGCCATTACAGCTCAAGCGGACCCGTCTATAGGACACCGGCGGCGAGGCTACTTTCGAACGCGTCTTTGACGCCCGGATCCCTTCCGAACGTTAGAGGCTCTCTTTTTTCTTGGCTTGGGATCGATTCCAATTCGGGGATCACCATTGCGCACCAGACTCACGATTAATTCGGCCACGCCTTCGAAATCGGGCACAGCAGGAGATAAATAAAGCCATTTCCCGAGTACGGGGTGAGGGCGGAGCGCGGGCAAATCGTTGATGAGAGAATGATGGTGATCCTTGGACGTACACACCAACAAGCCCTTCCAGGGTTCCTCTTTGTCTGCGAGAACGAGCCGATATTTTCCTTCCACCGAGATCAGTTCACACCCCATCATCTTCATCTGGTGGAATGCCGGCAAACCTTCCAGGCCCTCAACAATCCACTGGAACTCGTTGGCATTTCTAGCTTTGCCCACAGTCGCCCGTTTCCTCATAAATAGTTCCTTTGGGTGACTTGAAAGTACTCCCGAGGCGTGAGGCCCGTGTATTTCTTAAACTGGTGAATCAGATGGGATTGATCGTAAAAACCCAGTTCCAAGGTATTCAGTCTTGCCGGGCCGATCCTTGCCGCCTGATGGACCCGTGAGATTTGAATGAATTGCTTCGGCGTCAGTCCGCTGTGCTCCAAAAAAATCCGGCGCAGGTGCTGGCGAGTTACGCCGACAGAAGCTGCGATCGTTTCCACTGACAGCTGTGGCGATTGATTCCAGGCCCATGCAAAATAGGAAAATGAAGGTATGGTTCCTAGCTTTCGTTCCCAGAGCCAATGCTGAGCGAGTTTCATCCTGTCCTGCCACGTGGGGAGCTCCATCAACCGTTGCTCAACTTCTTTTACGCCACGGCCCCACACGGACTCGAGCGGCAGGATCTTGTCTGTAATGGAAGCAATGGGAAATTCAAAAAAACGTCTCGCACAACCGGGGTGGAACCGAATTCCTACATAATCCGTATTTTGCTGTGGAACCCAGAAATGCCGTGTCATGGCGCCCACAAGAAGGGAGGATACAATCGATCCGTCTCGGACCTGAAATATGATATCAAGGCAGCCATCGGGAATAACAAGCCGATTTCCAGTTTCGCCACCCAGCCACAGGCATTGGACATCTGCTCGCAAAAATGGCTCCGGCAAGAATTCGGTGTACTTCATCGCGTTTCTATACGACCAAAGTTCCTAAGAGTCAGCAGCGTCTCGATGGTCAAATGACTTGCCCATTCTCTTTTAGCGGCTGTCCACGCCTCAGGATTGTACTCCTCCCAGCTCCAGTTGGGTCCCCATGATCCATCGTCTTGCCATCTCTGGATTTCAAAATCCAGATTCAAATTCACGACCTCCTTCAGTTCGTCATACAGAAAGCTTTGCGGGCCGTGACAAAAAAGAAGCGGTTTAACGGCATATCCCGACCATTTCTCCGGTTCTGTGCTGATGGTCGAGCTCACAGCTCGACGTAACTTTTGACTCATTTTTTTCTTGAGGTCATCTGAGAGGCCTGGTGATTCAAAAAGATAGATGTAACAAATCAGATCGTGCATTTCGATGGTGTGTGAAAGGCGATCGAGATGGGTCACGACCGCATCGAGCGCCTTATCAAGGATCGATCTGTCGAAAGTCGTCTGATAGAAGAGGAGCGCGCCGACGATTTGCGCGCGCGGATTGGCGAGACAACCGCCGAAGTCCTGGAGCAAATCTTCACCTCCCCACCACGGAGCATGCGCATGCTTTGTCAGACCTTCGGGAGCGATTAGCCATATCCGCCGTTCCGAGTCGAATGTCCGTTCAAGATAGTCAAGAGTGTTCCTGACCACCGGATTTTCAGCCTCCACGCCCAATTCCACCAAAAGCTTAAGAGCGATGGAGGTCGCCAGCACCGAGGATTCCGGAGTTCGCAAGTCGGGCTCTAGTGCGTGCCCGAATCCACCATCCGCGTTTTGATAGGCTTTAAGGGAGTCAACGACTAAGTCTTTGGAGCCCTCTCGGAAATGAAAGAGAAACCGAGCCCAATCCAGGGGGCGGCCACTGCAGGCCAAAAATCGTTCCGATAAAAGGAACTGCTTGCGCGCGAGAACCTTCATTTTGATCTCCTCATTCTATTGGGTACGCGGTCTCCTAAAATGCCCTGTTTTCAAAATGCGGTATTGGAAAAATGGAACATCTGTATCACGGCGAGGCTCTCCAGCTGTCTTGTCAAAACCCAAGATTTTAAAAACCATGGGGACTCACATTGGAGTTGTTTGGTCCGGGATTTGACACGAGAGTCGTAAAACGTCACCAAACGGAGGCCTGTTTACGGCGCCAATATCTATGCCATTAAATGTAAAAGTACCCTCTTGACCAAGTTACCGCATGGCGTTACAAACCCAAAATAAAGAATCCAATATCCCTCAGGAGGTGACTGTGCTCGTTGTTCAACACTTAAGTAAACTCGTTCGCACGTGTTTGATTGCTGGCGTTTCTCTTAACGTTCTGATTCTTTCAGCGTCCGCTTTTGCGGCACCTGAAAGAGGAGGTAACCGTCAAAGGAATGGATGGCTGCAGCGTTACGAGACCCAATGTGCTTACTTTCACCAACGGTATCCACACTGCCGAGACTACCGGCCAACCGCTAGGGACATAGAAGACTTTAGGAACAGTGGAAAGGCAGTGCGAGGAGAGAACTACTGGGTGAAGGTTTGCGCCTGGCAATATGAAGCGGATTTTAACGCGCCCTGGAATCTCTCGTGCCGCCGCTTTTTCTGGGAAACCTCGCCTAATAATCCGGAGAATCAGAATCGTTCCGATATAGATTCCGATGAAACAGAATTTGTTGAACCGTATGGGCAGGATTACGACTGGCAAGAAGTCGGTGCTGGTTAGCCGCGTACCGATCCACGGGTGAACGAAATCCTGGGAATTAGAGCCGATGTCTCAGCCTTGTATTCCCGGTAACCCGAAAGGGCGCTGAGAAGCGCCCTTTCTTCGATCTGAATCGTTCTTCGCATCTCAATGATCAACCAAGCCAATAGCGGAACAAACCAAACAGAACCGGTCATAAACAAGGAGCCAAGCCCCACGAGGACTTTCGACGTCCATCCGGGGTGCCTCACAAATCGATAAGGTCCGCTCGTGACCAGCCGATGGGGTAAATGCGAATCATAACAGGGTGAGTAGTTTTCTTTGAGATGGACCAAGGCATAAATCGACAGAAAAAGTCCTCCATAAATCATCGCGAATCCCACACCTCTTAAGAGATCGCTTTCATGAACTTTCAACCATAGGGGCGAGCTTGACCAGAAGAGAGGAATCACCACAACAGTTTGGCAACCGTACACGAGGTGACTCACGACTTTGTACCGCCTGTTCGTATCGACGAGTGCCTTTCCTTTCGCATACCGCCGTTGCTTTCGGGCCACGACCGAGCGTGCCCCCCATAGGGCCGAAAACACCAACCAGAGAACGGTGAAGAGAATGGGATGGGCAGAAACGTCAGAAGTCATTTAAATTAAATCTTAAATCGGCTCAAAAACATGGGCATCCATACGGTGTAGAACCGTGAAACGCTCGCCCACGAGCTCGCGCAACATCTTCTCGTGAGCCTCATCAAACAACTGGACCTCTTCCGGAGTTAGCGAGGCCCCGATCCCCCGACATGCACGAATGCGTCCGCGCCACGTCTCAATTGTAAACGGAATTTGTTCGTCATAATAGAACATGGCGCGCAGTCGGAAATGCTTTTCAGCCCAATGCGGAAATGGCGGGATCACTCCAGAAAAATTTCCCGCCGTCCATTGTGGATTGAATTTGAGAACCAGGGATTCCGTCGCTCGCGCGATCTCATCTTCTCGCGGAAGCCAACTCAGATGACTGGTTACCAGTAAACCTTCGGATCTTAGAAGGCGTTTGACCTCCGGAATAATTCGGGCCTTATCGAAATAAAGCCAACACTGATTGGCCGTGATGACATCGAACCCGTGATCAGAATAGGGCTGATTTTCAGCTGCGGCGACGCGAAAATCAATGGTTTGATCCGCGCCCGCCGCCAGTTCTTTAGCGACTCGAATCTGCTCGTCAGAGATATCCGTCGCGCTGATCTGGACTCCGCGTTTTGCAAACGTCCGCGCGAGGACACCTGTTCCCGTTCCCAGATCCAGCAGGCGCTGACCCGGTAATCCGATGTCGAGCGCGGCAAGCCTCCGATAGAAGCTCTCCGGAGGACCCGGGCGAAACTTGGCATAATCCTCCGATGTTTTCCCCCAGTCGATAACGCGCCCGGGATCATGGGGCGGAATTTCATGCATAGCTCCTCCTCGAGTCACTTGTAGGCTGCGACTGCCGACATGGTTCTCAAATATACGGGTCAAGTCGAGGAGAAGCCAGGAGTGCTGCGATACACATTGGGGATTTCCGGCTCGAGTTGACGTGAGGACACCCCGCCCGGGCTTGACAGACTCTTTTTGAGACCCAGAATTGAAGTTATGGATTCGGTTCCCTCCACAGGGCTTTTCGCAGCTCTCTTTGCATTTTTCGGGCTCGGCTGGGTTCATAGCGCGGACGCCAATGTCGACGCGTATTACAGCCATTCATCGAACCGCCAGATTATTTTCTCCCATCACTCGGATTCGGTTCTCAAGAGTATCGGCCTAATCCCATTCAAAACCAATGGTGCCGGTGAGGAGCTGGGAGGGCCGAACGTTTGGTTATTCACTTGCGAGGACGGATTTCGGCTTTCCCTGGTGCCGACATGCGGCCGCGAAACACCCAGAACAGTTCGCCCCATTTGTACAAAAGAATTCTTCTTTCGTTCCGGCCTCAGTCCTCCTTGGCTTCTGTTCGTCTAGATCCATCAATAACAGGATTTTTAACTTCGTTTTAGAATGAGGCCATATGAACTTACGTCATTTTTCAATTGCATTGCTAATATCCGCTTTGCCATCGTTCGCGTCTGCGAATCCAGCAGTATCTCTGAATGAGGGAGATTTTATAGCTGCCGAGAGAATATCCAGGGATGGAGAGACGGTCGTGAGCGTGAAGCTCAGTAAATCCGGGAAAGCAAAGCTTCGGAAGATAAAGGAGCACTCCGCGGTTCAAGAAATTCGCGTCGAAGTCGGCGGAGTCTCATCGGACTTTAAGATGCGGGAACCCATCGCAGGAGACGAGATGGAAATGGGTCCCTATTCTCCAGAGGACGCTCAAAAGGTGATATCTGAGATCAAGAAGAAGTGACTCGATAAAATTCGCTGAATGACTTAAACGACTGAATAGGGGAGAGGTTGACGCCTCTCCCCTCCGGACGAACTCTCGAACTCGCTGAGGTCCATTCCCCCGTGAGTCCTGGTGGACTTCACGTCGTCTAAATCTAATTTTAAACATTTAATTTAATTATGAACGCTGACGCCGCCTGGGCCGCTGCCTTCCGGCTTCTCGTAGCTGAGAAGCTGGCACACCATAGGTGTGTCAATCTGGCTGCCGGCAAGAACTCCGCTGAGGTGCCCTGTAAACGTGAGGGTAGGGAGCATCGGGTTGTTGTATATGGTCAGAAGAAACCGCACCCCAGAATACGTGATGACGTGGCCAGAATTCGCGACCACGGTGCCTACAACCATGTAAAAGCCTGGATCTTCCTTTTTGGTGACAGTCACAAGCGTTTGAGCTCCATTCTCCGCAACGTATGCCGTGAGTTCGTAGCTCGAGTCGGGCGTGACCTGGACGGGCTTGCAATCAAAGTACTCCACTGTTGAAGCATGTGATTCAAGTGCCGCCGCAATAAAGAAGAGCCATGCCATGACAGCGTATATGACGTGTTTCATAAATAACCTCCCCCATTGGAATCTTCCTGTCGCTGGCAGAGTTATAAGCAAACTCTGGAATGATGTGAACCCTTTTGCGCGTGAAGGTTTTCAAATATGTAACAATCTGTTAGAGGGAGAATGGAATGGCAGATGTCCGCTCTTGTGGCGAGTCGGGTAGGGGGCTGCCGGTCTGACGCCGTTCGCAGCTGCGCTCCATTCGATAACCTTGACACTCCCTCCAGCCCACTCTATGACCGCTCCCAATGGGGAAAGGGGGATCCATGCAACGTCTGGGTGTTCTTCTATTTTGTGTCAGCCTCTTCTATCAAGGTTTATGGGCGGCACAGGGTGACTTGAAACGGATTGACCGCATGGCCACCATGAGCCTTTCTGAGGTTGAAACGCAACGAGCGTCCTTCACCAGCCGCCTCCCTAAAGATCCCGTCGAGTTTATTTCCGCGCGGAATGGAGCCTCCTCAGTTGTCGCCGAGTTGCCTACCGTAGAAAACGGGGTAACTCTTTTTAAAGTGGTGTACGAAACTTTGGATTCACACGGAAACACGGTTCTCGCGAGTGGTGTTCTTATCTACCCGCGAGAGCTGACCAGCGTGGAACCACTTCCGGCGTTGACGAACCAGCCCATCGTCAGTCACCAGCATGGGACCATTACCAATACAGCCTCCGCCCCATCCTCGGGTGTGGCGCCGAATCTGTTTGAAATATTTTATTTTGCTGCTCGCGGATATGTTGTCACTGGCGCTGATTACTTAGGTTACGGAGAATCAACAGGATTTCACCCCTACCTTCATGCCGACACAGAGGCCAGCGCGTCGCGTGACCTTCTGCGGGCGGTACTACAGGCGGGTTCTTCATCGCTTTCGGCTTGGGCCGGTCCCTTATTTCTAGCCGGGTATTCCCAAGGCGGTCATGCGACTATGGCTCTTCACCGGTTGCTGGAAAATGATCCTCATCACGGCTTCCCCGTGACCGCGTCCGTGCCGATGGCGGGCCCTTACAATCTATCAGCGAGTGCCAAGCCTATCTTACAAAACCCGGATCCGTACATCAGCAGCGCGGAGATCGCCTATGTTGTTTACGCAATGGATCTGGTTTACGACCTATTTGATGGCCTGAATGAAGTTATTCAAGACCAATATGCCTCCCGGTTACCATCTGTGTTTGATAGCCGTCACACATTTGAACAAGTTTTGAACGAAATGCCTGAACACCCGCTCAATCTTCTTCAGGACGAGGCCATCGCGGCCCTGTATGCTCAAGATCCGTCTCATCCACTCATTCAAGCTTTGATCGAGAATGATGTATATGACTGGACGCCAGAAGCTCCAGTCAAGCTCATTCATGGTGGGGGAGACCGCCAAGTGCCTTTCGAAGTGAATTCCAAATTCACATATTTCACGATGACCCAAAACGGTGGGAACGTGGTGGACTTGATTCAGGTGGGCGAGCTGGATCATATGGATGTCCCTCCTTATGCTTACCAAGAGGCGGCCAAGTGGTTTGATTCTTTCCTGACTGAATAGGAGTTCCCCATTTGTTTTATTGGCTAGATCGGCCCGAACTTTCCGAAATTTGCGAACTCACCCGAGCGAGATCGATGCAAGTGTTGATCTTGCGTCGCATCTGAGACGAATTGTCTCCGTTATTTATTCAATCTTGTATCAAATTGATAAATTAGACTGTTTGAACGCCGGCTGCGAAAGAGATTTTGGTGTTAGGGCGACACACTCCTTATACTGAAGGTGGGAACTCCCATTTCTGTTTTTCAAGGAACTCCAATGGATCAAAAGCTGAGACTCAATTTTATCACGGTTGTCCTCGGTGCGATATTTGGGTGTTCGACCTCGCAAACTTCAGATCAGAACCAAAATTTGCAGCCGACCCAGACCTTCACCTCATACGGTTTTTCTCTGGATCGGCGGGTAAATGATGATTTTGCTCGCCAGTTTCAGCAACTTTATGATCGTTATCATTCGGTTCCGAGCACGGGCTTTCTCGGCATGAACGCAACCGAGAACCAGATGATCAGCCCCAGATTCCAAGAGGGCGCTGGTTTTTTACTCCGATTTGCCCTCATCTGGGGTGACAATACCTTGGTCAAAAATATGATACTGGCGATTAAAGCCGGACTTCGCACCATTGATCCTGTTACCGGTGAGGTCAAGAGTGTTCTACCTTCTTCAGCTCCAGCGGGATCGAAACTTTCAGCTGGCGATATCGCGGATGCCGCGAGCTTTTACTTAGGGGATGCTTGCTTGGGCATTGCGGCCCTGAAGGATCATCCCGAGGTTCTGAACGCAAACTCTTCCACGTCCGAGATCAATTCGGTGGTACAGAGTCTGATCCAGGGGGCCACCTGGTTAAATAGTCAATCCACCACATTGGCAGCCGCAGACGCGAATGCTCCAAATCGTCTTCTCTATGCGGCGAGGGCCTATCTGTCTTGTGGAGTCCTGATGTCGGACCCGATGGCTAAATCCAGGGCATTTGACCTTTCTTCGCAATTTATTGATCAGGCACTCGATCTGCAAGCCAGTTCCGGCGTTTTCAGAGAGAATGGCGGCCACGACACTAGCTATCAGGGAGTTTCCTTATCAATTGGTTTTGACATTCTGGTTGCGGGCTCGCTTTCGGAAGCTGACCATGCGCGGCTGTCCGCGGCCTTGGCATTGGGAGCGCGCTGGTTGAGCGCTCGCGTAAGATCTGACGGAACTATCGACTCATCTGGAAATACAAGAACTTGCTCGGGCAGTGAGACGGGGCTGAATGGAAAGCCAAAGGTCCTGGCTCTTGAGAGCATCGTGCGCGGCCTGAGCGGCATTGGGAAAACCTCGGAGGATTCGTCCGTCGTCGATGCGGCGGCCCGGGTTTTCGATTGGTGGGTAACTCACACGAGTGCAAACCCGTGTTTCTGAGCTCTTGGCTGCGGAGTCCGGCCGTCCACGTCAGAGGGTATACTAAAATTTAAGCCACTGAAATTGTGCTTGGATTTAAGTGGGAACCGCACAACGGCCCATTGTCCAGTGTCTCTCTTCGAGACACAATTGCGACAGATTTGTAAATACAGAATCAACGTTCACCCCCGGTATTGTGAATACATAATTTCTAAAAGGGGATGAAAATGCGATTCAATAGACCAATCCATCAGACAAGGGTCGTTCTGACCGCCGTGATGTCCTTAGCTCTGATCAATTGCTCGGACCCAGGAATGACATATGCCAGTGCGGCTGCCGATGAATCAACAGGTGGAAAAATGGCGCCGGCTCGCCCGCCTGTACCGAAATTTGGCAGCGTTTCGCTCAGTTATCGCCGCTGGGGAGGATTTCCGGGACCGAGCGGGCCCCGCTTTACCAACTTGAATTTGCAGGTTCAGCTGGACGGAAAAGTGACCGCGAAACTGGAAACCGCGACCTGCCTGTCCAAAATGAACATCACCAAGGCCGAATTCGAAGAGCTGGTGGCCCGGGTGAATAACTCGGCTTATTTTATCGGGGTGGGTTTTGCGGGCGCCGATATTGGCACCCGCATCTAGGCGAAGACGAGACCAGCAGGGGCGAGCCCGTGCTTTCGGATAGCGTCCCGATCAGTGAGATGATCGATGCTTTGATCACGCGTCTGTCGACAGCCTGCGAAGCCGCTTGCTTGCCTCGATAGTTGGGCCCGACGTTCGGCCTGATGGCTTCAGCGATAGGCGGCGATTATCCGATATGTTGGACATGAAATACGAGATTGACCGGCTTATCACAAACTTCAAACTCACCGAGGCCCGGCGACTCCTGACGAGCCTTAAGGTCGGTGAAATCGCGCCGGATCAACGCTCGGATTACGCGCAACTCTGCCGTCGAGCCGGACTTTTCCGTCTGGCCCTGCAGTTCGTTTACGAACTCATTCACGAAAGCAAACGGGCGACGCAAAAGGACCTGGCCGAATATGCCGCCTGCTTGCGCCGGGTCGGCTTGATCAGTGAATCGCTGCGTACTCTGGAACGCATGCCTCCTTCGGCAATGAACTACCTACAAAAGGCTTTTTGCCATATACACCATTGGGATTATGCCACGGCCGCGGGCTTGCTGCTGTCGGCACTTGAAAGCCGCCCCGGTGAAAGCGTATCACGTGCATCCCGGGTCAATTTGGCCGCGAGCCTGGTTGTTTTGGGCGAACATAGCGCCGCCGAAAAATGGCTGAATGAACTGGAACCCGAATGCGAGCCACATTCTCTTCATCATCTGTTGAATTGCCATGAGATTCGCGCACAAATTCATTTCCTCCGCGGCGATTTCGATGCGGCAAAAATAACCTTGCGGAATGCGGAAGCCATGCTGGGTAATGATCTCGACGGGCCGGCCAGACTCCTACTCAAGAAATGGGGATACATTGTCGATGTTGCGCAGACCGGATACAGTGCAAATCAGCCTGCGCTAGATGAATTCAAATCACATATCCGTGCCTCGGGGCACTGGGAATCTTTACGTAGTCTGGACTGGGAATTGGCCCGGGTATTGCGATCCCCTGAATTGGCGGCCAAAGTATATTTCGGCACGCCCTTCCGCGCTTTTCGCCAGCAGATCCTGGCCAGCGAATTCGGGCCATCAATGCCAGACCATATCGTGCGCACCGACGCGCGCTGGAAGGGTGGCGAGCCGCGCTTGATCAACGGTCTTACCGGCCAGAATATGCCCTTGAAATTCGGCAGTCTTCCTTACCGCACTTCCTTATTGATGCTTTCGGATAACTATCAGCCTTGGACAGTTTACCGCCTCTTCGACGGGCTATTCGGCGACGAAGTCTTTGATCCCTTTCATTCTCCGAACCGGATTTATCAGCTCATCGATCGCATCCGGCTGGAAATCAAAACCAGGAATATCCCTCTTGACATTCGCAGTTCGGGCCTGGGTTTCCGTTTGCGGCCACGCGATGACGGAGCTGTAATTGTATTTGATGAAATGCGTTTCTGCTCGGTTGAGGAGATGGTCTTAAGCCTCCTTAAATTGCGCTTCAGAGGCAAGGAATTCAAACTGAAGGATTTAAACGGGCTGACGCCATTAAGTCCGACGCAGAATTCCCGTATCCTCCGAGCGCTGGTGGAAGACCGGGCGATAGCAACGATCTCGGGAAGCGCGAAGACTCGTCGTTACAAAATTAAAGTCTCCTGAAGTCTCATGTTGAGACAGGACCCGCTGTGCCTTTGTCTCACGGCCAGCGGCCGGTAGAATGAAGAAATGCGATTAGGGCTGATGCGAACGTTTTTATCCATTTTTTTGGTGGTCTGCACGATCGGCGTGTCCTTCTTTTTTCAAAACTGTGCCTTTAAATCCGGCAGGCCTCACGACCTAGAATCCAACACATCATTAGAAATGCAGCAAGGAGGCTCGGGCGATCCTTATGAGGGCGGAAACGCTCATCGCATCACGCTCTGTTACGCTTCACACGATGCAGACGCCCTGGTCGTGCGGATTACACAAGACGGTGATGAGGTGGACGTGGACGCCACTATCGGCGATAAGACCGTGCCTTTGTTTGACGGCGCCCTACTGGCCATTGGTGAAACGGTGTCGGGCCCGTGGTCGCTGGGGACTTTCGGCGTGATCACTGCCATTGAACGCCGAAGCTCGCCATCCGCACTACTCGTGTTCTTCTCGTCCAATGACGGAAGCGCGACTATTCTGAATCTAAAATGCCAATAGGCGGCTGTTCTTGCGTAAAAGAAAGATGATCAGGGAGCCTCAATATGCGGGCCCCCTAACCCGAAAGACACGAAACTCACGATACAGACGGCGCGCATATAAGCCCGCGGGGTGTTGACGCCACGTTATAATTTGATTTCGCATGTCTTCGGGTAGCTCATCCAATCGCGGAAGCCGTACGCCGTAATTTTCTGGAATTAAAACAGCGGCTGAGAGAGCCGCAAATGTCAAATCAGCTGAGGTGAAAGAATTCCCTATAAGAAAGTTCTTTCCGGTGAGTCTCGTTGCGACGTCCTCAAAAATCTGATTCACGGTTTCTTTTGTCTTAGACGGGCTTTCTGGCGAGAGGCTTAGGCGACGACGAATAAAGCCTTTCATCAACGGAAGTAGAAGCGGCATCAAAGTGATTTCGTAATTGGGCACCGCGTGGATGCGTGAGTACCTGAGGAGAAGTGGAATTTCACGGAGCATGAACGTGTACATCCATAATCTACCAGCCACTCCTAGTTTTTCATCGAAATATTCTTCGAGTTGATCCACCTGAGCCCTGAGCTCAGGATCTTTCGGCAGTAACTTTCTTTGCGAGGGTGCTTGGGAATCACACCACCTTATGATGTCGGTTGAATCAGCCAGAATTTGTGTGGGGGTTTTCAATATAGGCACAAACGGGCTTCGAACTACCCTGTAGGAGTATAAATAGTGAAAACCCTGGAGATGCTTGACTTCGACATAGGGAACTCCCGACCACTCCAGCGCCCAGCGGGCCTTTTCGCAGTAGTGGCTTACAGGAATAGTGATCAGGCAGTTCTGCACGACAGCCCCCATGTGGACTGAAGGTACCTTCGAGCGCCCCTTATGTCGACGCTTAAGCAAATCAAGAAAATCCAGCGATCGGATCCCGAGCGGCAGACTCAATCTCAAAATCTGAGTCGGCCCGGGCAATGTGGGGCCTTGCATTCACCTTCATGACGCGTTAGATGTGAGAAAGGTGTATCAGCGCGCCCGATCCTTGAAAGGTCGTGCCCACCTGAACCATGGTTCAAAGATAGAGAGCATGGAATCAAATTGGATGCGGAAGTCTCTGAAGTCTTTTGCCTTGAAGCTCATTAATTTTTGGCCGCCATACCTAGGCGCTGGCATTAGAGTCTCAAAAATGTCTGGCGACTTCCGCAGGGTTGAAGTCGAAATGAGCTTACGTTTTTGGAATCAAAATTATGTCGGAACTCATTTTGGCGGATCGCTTTATGCGATGTGCGACCCCTTCTTCATGTTAATTTTGATGAAAAACCTGGGAGACGACTACATCGTCTGGGACAAGGCTGCGACAATTCGTTTTAAAAGACCAGGTCGTGGGAAGGTAAAAGCGGTATTTGCAATTGACCATGAGACAATCCAGAACATCCGTCGAGAAGCCGATTCCGCAGAGAAAGTGACCCCGACGTTCTTTGCGACGGTTAAGGACGAGTCGGGTAGCATTGTCGCTGAGGTTGAAAAACTCCTTTATGTAAGGCGCAAAGACAGGGCGGCTCCAAAGAGCCAGAGATTGAATTAACCGAATTCGGGAGAGCCACTGGTGGCGCTAACAGCCACCGCTGAGGATATCTTAAGATCATCTACCGCTGAGTATTACGAATCCATCAGCAGTCAACCGGTTTATTCGGTTGGGAGCCCGTATTCTGGATAGTCAGGGAAATCGCGTCTCGAACTCCGGCCTTGGACGCCTGATTCTCAGCTATCGCGTGGGCGATTCGGCCAATTATCATGACACAGGATATCGTCATGGTACGAACGGACCGCCGTCTTTGTTGGCCAGGCGGCCAGCTTCATCAAAGTAGGCTTGGAGATGAGCCGTTGGTTGAATCAACCGGCGGATTGTCCTGCTGGCCGTGCCAGAAAGTTCGCTTCGGTCAATCGGATAAAAACTTTTACCGGTCCCGATCCAATCTTAATTTGTTTAGAGCAGAGGTTGTGCATGAGTAGCCGGCTCCCGGTAATACAACGGCTAATTTTTCGGAGGCGTCACAGGGATGGATGAGCGAAGCTTTGATCTCACCGGAATTAACATTAAATACAACGCTTTTGACCTCTGCATGAATCAATGCGGCCTCCATTCCAAATTCTTCACAATTGAGCTTGGAATTCGATGCGTCTGAAGTCAACGAGACTCGCTGCGGACGGACGCCAATCCTTAGAACACCGAGTCTTCGCTCGAGCGCCTCGAGCGCGCCTTTAAACAGCTTCTTGTGGCTGTGCGCCCGTGGCATCAGCAGACCTTAACGGGACCCATATCTCGCTCGTAAAACCGCAGCCACTCGTCTGTAGCCATACACAGGCAGCCCCTTTACGATCTCCTCGATCTTCGTTAACACATCTTCTTCGTCTTTCATTTTCTTCTCTTTCTGCGGATGTCCTGAACTGGGTTTTTCAAAGTGAAGTAAACCCTTTGGCGCGATATTCCCAAAGCGCGCGCAAGGGTTCGCACCCCGTGCTCGGGGGCGAACTTCAACACCAGTTCTCTTGTTAATTGCTTTTTGCTCTTCGCTGATTTTTTGAGCTCTCGCTCCAAAGTTAGCTCGCCGATACAATGTTCAAGAACGCGGATCTTCTTCTCCAATTCCGCCTCTCTCAGGCTGCGGTCACCGTTGGCCATCGTCCCTTCTTTGCCACTGGCCTGGAACTTCTCCTGCCATTCGTGTCGGATGCTCAAGGCCGTTTATGTCGGCGAATTACACACAGGCATCTTCAAGCACAATTATCCAGATGCACCGCTAAGCGAAGAGGGCAGGGCATGCCTCTCAAGAAGAGTTTTTGGAGTGAATTTGATCTGGCGGGTTTCTTAGGTGGGTCAATCCACCAGTCTATATTCAGCTTAACCTGGCGTCGAGTTGCGGATTTTATTCTACGCGATACCTCAACCCAACTACACCTCCTGGCAATCTCTTAGCAGACGCGATAGGAGCTTCACACACCTCCGAGCTGGTCACCCATATCAAGCAAGATTCTCACGACAATTGCTTTAATATGTGTTTTAATTTGAATTCAAATTATAGCACTTCGGGTCCTAGGCGAACGAAGCCTAGGAGTGTTTGGCAGGTAGGGTCACCGCTAATGGATGTCCTATGCCTATACATAAACTATCTATAGAAGAGCGATCTGTCCGAGTCCTATTAAAGACCCATGGACGTGGAGCGATTCATGGGCGCTGAGACAATTATTCAGTACATCGCGACTGGCTGCTTTATTCTCGCTATTTTTCACACGTTCTCAGTCAAATACTTCCAATCATTATCTCATCGATATCCGGAGGGCTCGGTTGGAGAAAATCTGTTCCACTTGCTCGGAGAGGTAGAGGTCGTCTTCGGGATATGGGCTGGGATCTTCATCATTATCTTCATGTCAGCCTTCGGAATAGAAAAATCGATTTCATACCTAGAAGGCAGGAATTTTACGGAGCCGCTGTTTGTGTTCGTGATTATGGCGGTTTGTGCCTCAAGGCCCATTCTTTCCGTATGCGAACAACTTATCCAATTCGTCGCGAATCTCCTGCCTCTAAAGGCCGGAATGGGATTCTATATTTCTTCTCTAGTCGTCGGCCCGATCTTGGGAAGCCTCATCACCGAACCGGCGGCAATGACGGTGACCGCCTTGATCCTACTTAAAAACGTTTATCGGGCTGGCATTTCTGAAAAATTCAAATACGCGACGCTTGGCCTTTTGTTCGTGAGCATCTCGGTTGGAGGCACGCTAACGCCCTATGCGGCCCCACCGGTTCTAATGGTAGCCGCACAATGGAACTGGGATCTTGAGTTCATGCTGACACGATTTGGCTGGAAGGCTGTCATTGCGATGGTGATTTCAACCGCGATAGTGACTTACCGTTTTCGCAAGGAGCTTGAGAACCTTACTTCTACGCCCAATAGTGTTGAATCACGTGTGGTTCCAAAATGGCTTACCGCAATCCACCTTTTAATTTTAATTTTAATCGTACTATCCGCGCACCACACGATTTTGTTTATTGGCGTCTTTCTCTTCTTCTTAGGTGTTTCATCCGTGACTCAAGAGTATCAAGATCGAATAAAAATTCGAGAGTCTTTGCTGGTTGGGTTCTTCCTTGGTGGTTTGGTGGTCCTGGGTGGCTATCAGAGTTGGTGGTTAGAGCCTATTCTCACAAAGCTAACCGCACTTCCGCTGTACCTTGGTTCAATGTCTTTGACAGCGTTCACTGATAATGCGGCTATAACTTACCTCGGAGCACAAGTTGGTGGCCTGTCTGATGTTTCAAAGTATGCGCTTGTTGCCGGCAGCGTAGTGGGCGGCGGGCTTACCGTGATCGCAAATGCTCCAAACCCTGCGGGTTACAGCACGCTAAATTCTTCGTTCGGTCCCGAGGGAATCAGCCCAAGGCTCTTATTTGTAAATGCATTACTGCCGACTTTGATTGCGGCACTGAGCTTCTGGATTCTATAGGCCTGGTGGATTGAATAATGAAAAATACGACAGATCCGAATAAACGAACACTAGAAGATGCCCTAGCTCTACTGCGAAAATCCAATGATACGCCGTTTATTCAAGTACTCGAAGCTGTGGCGTCAGCATTCGAATGCGAGGTCGCGACGTACTGGATCTTTGATTCTAAGATCCAAGCACTTCGCGAGTCGAGAAGCTGGTATTCCTCTCCTAGCTTTGCTAACCAATTGTGGCCAGATGTATCGAAGCGCCACTTTATGATTGGAGAAGGTATCCCAGGCTTTGTGTGGAAAGAGCGCAAACCTTTCATATCAAATGACATTCAAATGGACGTAAGTTTGCCGCGCTCGATAGGAATGCACAGTGCAGGTCTGGTAAGCGGATACTGGTTCCCTGTTCTTACCGAGCAGGCAGTCGTTGGAGTCATGGAGTTATTCGGCAAGGATCGGGTGAGAGATCCTGAAGCGGTTTTGCGAATATTAGAAACCTTTAGCTCCGGATCGAATGCGTCGACGCGATGATAAAAAAGTGGATGTGTCTTTCTGCTCCTTAAAGTACTCCATATATCAAGTTTTTAGGTTCAAGGGTTCGGGATCTTTTACTCGGCTAGGTCTCCGGGTAAACCTGTCAACGAGTTATCGGGGAGCAGTATAGAGAACCGTAGAACCGAAACTTTTTGGTCGGGGAGACAGGTTTAGATCGATCGCATTGTTGAGTAATTGAACCAACGCATCGATTCAATGACCACTGCTACTTGCGAGTTATCCGGAGTGTCACGAAGTGAACGGAAGTTCCTACGAATACCGTGTCCTGTCCCGCAAAAGTCCCACACGTGTTCCGCAAATTGCTCGAACAATTTCCCGCAAAAAGTCCCGCCACTCCCATATCAGTGTTAGCTCGAGCCAGTGTGCCTTAGATCGAATTACCTTACCTATTTGCCAATAACTAAAAGCGCATCGAGTTGGTTCCGGATGACAAAGATAAGGTCTCAAAGTTTGTGGATGCATGGTTTTCTCTCCTGTGGAGTTATCTTGCTGAACTCCCGATTGTTGGAGATCTCTAGAGTTCAATCCGAATGGCAGGAGGGTAACCCGGGCCATCGTCGATGGATTCTGCAAACCTATGGTAGTTATAAGTTGGCGGAATTACGTGCGTTTAAGAGAATTGTCGGCTTTTCTGCAAAAAAAAGGGCCTTTATTGTAGCAAAATTGTGTTCAGAGGGTTGTAACACTAAGTGCCTAAAATGACTAGCTTGCCTACAGTTAACCCACTTTTCTGCCAATTTACCTCCAAAAATTGCTACAATATTTGTAGTTAAATCGGTAGAAATACGAAAAAAGAGACAATGGGCGCAAAAGATGATTTTGAATTTTTGAATTCTGAACTCTGGTTATCTTACAGCCAAAATAGATATTTGTCGCTTGAAGAGATCAAGCACAGAACTCGACAGCAAGGCTTCGCAGCTTCCGAGTGGGCCGCAATCGCAAAAAAGATTGTAGCTACAAGAAAAACTGGTGCGATTACACTTTTTATTGATTCGTTGGAGCCCAGATTTTGGTTTTATCCTTCAGATGCAGTTCAAAAGTCTATCGACGACATTGAGCGAATAGGAAAGGGTTTATATCAACAAATCGCATCTTATGCGACTTTTAAGCAGGACTTCCTTCTTGATGCCAGGATCGAAGAGGCAATTACGTCGGCAATTTACGAAGGCGCACACAGTACGAGAGCCCAGGCTGAGCAACTTGTTGCTTCCGGTAAGAGACCCAAGAACAAAGATGAATGGATGCTCTACAATAACGTTAAGGCCATGAACTGGGTGAAAGAGAATACTCACCAGCAGCTTTCCAAGGATGTAATTCTCGAACTCCATAGAATTGTCACCGACAACACCTTAGAAGGAGATGACGTTAATTTCTCAGGCAAATTTAGAAACGACAGAGTTTCCGTTGGTCCCCATGAAGGTATCGACCATAGGCTGATTGAAACTGCTATCGAAGAAATGATCGAGGTAACAACCAGGAATCGAAGATACTTTCATCCTCTATTAAGGTGTATCTTGATTCACTACTTCATTGCTTACATTCACCCGTTTTTTGACGGGAATGGCAGAACCGCTAGAGCTCTTTTTTATTTCAAAGCAATGAGAAACGAGCTGACTTACGTGGAGCTTCTTTCGGTTTCAGCCTATTTAAAGGAGCACGGAAGGCAATACGAGAAGGCTTTTGAGAAAGTTGTAGCGAATGATTATGACATCACTTACTTCATCAGCTTCTGCCTTGAATCTATGATTTCGGCACTTAAAGAAGTGCAAAGAAAGGTTGGTTATCTTCTTCGAATTGCTGACTTAAAAAATCGATTCCAGATTTCTGACCACCAGGTCGGCCTTTTACAAAGGATGGCGCTCCATAAGTTTAGAACCATTTCGATTGAAGAGTACGCAAGTCAAATCGCAAAATCGCGGGAGTTTGCAAGGCAGGAGCTCAAGCAGCTTGTCGACCTTGCCCTTTTAGAAGAGATGAAGGTAAGTAAAAAGTTTGTTTATAGGATCAACGCGACCAAGCTAAAGGAATTTTATAAGTGATATTGGATTAAATGGAAGGAGACGAACACATGAAAACCAGGCAATGACTGGTTTTGAAATTGATCTCATGGAAAAGCTTCGCGACCCAGAGTTTGCATCGGCTAACCCCGAGCGAAACAGCTTATCTGACCCGGAGGGGCAAGTGCCGCTTCGTTTCTCCAAGAGCGGAAATCCAACAATCGAGAAGGCCTACCGCACGCACTACGTTTCGAAGAAGCTTAAGGCAAAAAGCGAAACAAAGAAGATCGAGCGGTCAGAACCCGACCCTTCTGCGGACCCTGGAAAGGTACGCTACAGGGGTCGCTCGAGAATAGCCGAGCCGCTTTACAACCGAGTGTTTTTGAAACATCTCTTCGCTGTTGTTTGAGTAGGTCAACGGTTTGTATGCTCCTGGATGGAGACGTCGGCGCGCATCTCAATAAACTTGGTAGTCTCTAACCAGAGCATGAAATGGGCTACCCGGTCTTTGTAATGACCAACACCAGATATCCCAGGGCTGTACTCCAACTCTCGCCCTTTGCCGAGATCGTATGAATGCCCTCCGTGCTCGCCCTCGCCTGTACCAAGCTTTTTCGCTTCGATAAGTTCAGGTTTCTTGCCGGCAACTGTTAACAAAATCTTTCCATCCGCCTGGAAATCCACACGAGCGATCTCGTCGCCGGCCTCGTTTACACCAACAAGGGTGTTGGTTACCAACTGTAAGCTATCAGCCTGGGCGAAAGCGCCGACAAAAATAAGCATTAGCATTATAGCTTTCATTCTCAAATCCTCTTGGCCGAGAATTGTCGGCTCTGATCAATGTTTATACAGGCAACTCGCCTTTAGCTTCAATTCATCGGGAGTGTGGATCTTAATTGTTTAGCTCTTCAAAGGTCATGCCTAAATCTGAAGCGGCTCCCCAGGGCGATTTGGTCAACATCGAAAACCCTGTGCCCCGTCCAAGTTACCCGGGACGTGAGCTTTTTGGGCTGCGCCCTCAAGATTGGACGGGATCTCGAACCTTCAGGCCTTCACGGGTGCACGCTTTTTCCGACCCTTTTGGCCTCACTTCTGTGGCCTGAGCTTTCCGCTAACACCCGTGATAAAACAGCGACGTTGCCAGCCACATCAGGGATCATCTCCGGACTGCCAGCAACATCGTTTTGCCAAAATGACTGTCGCACTGGCACCGCAGAGCAATCGAGTGGGGTGCGCCAAAAAGGGGCTCTTGACAAGAGATGAAGGGATTGTCCGTCCCTAGACTTCCATGGTTTGAATTTTGTCGCTGAACAAATTCAAGCACCAAGGAAAGTCAGGGATGGACGCCTCAGAGTTACTCATCGCAAGCCTCGGCTTGCAAGATGTTCTTTTAGAATCGTGGGAATATTGCAAAGAGACATTGAGTGCCGTTGTGACGGTCCGCCAGAGGCGTGAGACGGCGCGCTGTCACGTGTGCTGCCAAAAGCTTTACGGTGTGAAACAGTGGCGTCAGCGCGAGCTTCGTGGTCCACCTTTGGGTGCCTTCACTTCAGTTCGCATCATTTTCTATCAACTCCAAGGGGCCTGCGGCGAATGCGTGGCTCACCGCCCGGGGTTTGCACCGTTTGTTCACCCAAGATTTAAGCGTCTCTCGAGCGCATTTGCTGAGGTAGCGGGACGCCTTATGGAAGAGTCGACCTGCGAAGCAGCGGCTCGGATACTGAATTATGACTCCAGGCCGCTATGGGAGCTCGATCAGTGGCGTATGCAAAGGATGAAGGAGCATTTGGAAATCCCGCCAAAGTTGGATGTCAGCTTGCTGTCGGCCGATGAAGTGCATATGCGCACGATCAAGCCAAAGAAGAATTGGTGGGATAAGGAGGCTTGGCAGAAGAAATTCGTAACGAATTTGGTATGCTATAACCACGCTAAGATCATAGCCAATGCCGCTGGCCGCGACGCTAGAGCTCTTAAGACGTGCCTACTCCAGCTTACGGAGCCGCAGCGACTTGCAGTGGAGTATCTGCCGTTGACATGCATGATCCCTTTATCCGCGCGGCAAAGCAACTCTGCCCGAATGCCGAGATCGCCATCGACCGATTCCATCTGGCAGAGCAGCTGAACAAGCGCTTTGACGAGATCCGCAAAGAGGAGTTCGCCAAGGCCAAGGAGATGGGCGATGACTTTCAACAGGAGATGCTCCATGGGACACGCCGATTTATCCTGGTCGAGCGAGACAAAGACCTTTCCAAGGACGACCAGAAGAGACTCAAGCGACTACGGGATCTTAACCAGAACATTCACACAGCCATGCTGCTGGTCGAATACTTCCATGCAGTGCTGGATAAGAAGAATGTGACTGAGTTCAGAAAGGCTCTCAATCTCTGGTATGGACTGGTCAAAGAGTCAAAGTTAAAGCCCCTGCAAACCTTCGCCCGCCTCGTGCGCAAGTACCGCCTGAACATTGAAACTTACATCCGCTCCCACTTGACCACGGCTGTCAGCGAGGGACTGAACACCAAAATCAAGGTCCTCAAGAGAATGGGCTACGGCTATACGAATGAGAAATCCTTTATGAACAAGATCTTACAGCGATGCGGCTTCCTTCACTCGGCACGGACGCCCTCGCCCATCCTCTCGAACCTCCGGCACTGGCAGGAGGGGCTCGATGAACTTCCATTGTTCGTCAGTCAATTCCATAGACCAAAAATTGTAAAAACATTATTTCAAATCAGCAACTTGATGCGCGGGGCATTTATGAGACCGCTTCTAGTATGAAGCCTGTTGATAATTCTATCTATGTTCCCAGGGCGCATGTTTTTAAGCAGGAATGGACGGACTGGCCGCTGGAAAGCGTCGTCTTTCAAATTGAAACCTTTAGGGCTGTTCGTAGCACCACTGTTCCGACACATTTGGCTTACACGCTAGTGAAAAGTGGGAACCAGACCCTTTTTGAGGGTCCACTGACTTTGCCATTGGAAATTCACCTTCAGCCGACACATTGGCGTTCAGGAGGAATCTGGGCCTTCACAAAGACGCCTATGAGCCTGGTTCTCACAACTTGCGAAGCCAGATAGGTAGCAGAAGTTATTTTGATACGAAATCCCGGTCCGTATTGGCTGTCAAAGGCAAGAAATTTGCTCTAAACTTCGACGTTTCCATCTGAGTCGTTAATTCCTAATCGGGCTTTGAAGGCAAATCATTCTGTTATTGGAGAGTCTCTTAGACGGTCTTGAATTTGCATTTACTATTCAAGTTATCCTTAATAATTTCGGGGGGCATGGATGTACGGCATAGTTGTCAATATTGCGCAGGTATTAACCTCGACAATTCTACTTATGGCTGCCCCCTTTAGTGGGTTTTTTGTATACGCTACGGCGACCAATTGCCCAGGAGTCTTTCGAATTTATGCCAATGGTTACTTTGGAGATCTCAGACTAAGTGCAAATAGTTCCGGCGACGTCAACGGGACACTGTCCTGTCCGCGCACCCCCCGCACAAAGCGGGCTGAAGTTTAAGTCAACGTCGTATCCAAAGGTGACAACTCCTGTTCCCAGTGTTTTCTTCTCAACTCTTCCGCTCGCTGTCTAGCCCTTTCCCT
>JBFWQY010000011.1:0-145920 GCA_050249195.1 Bdellovibrionales bacterium | reverse complement strand
TTGCTCACAGATTTGGCTAAGTTCACTGAAGAGTTCGGCAACACGGTCATTCATCGAGACACCTCCGTTGCCGCAGGCTAAAAACGAATTTGGGATCAGAAAAGGCCCTTACTTATGCCCACCGTACGGAAGAGCACTTAGGAAACGCTTCCACATCTACGCTGGAGAGCAGATAACGGCACCGTGGCCGCCCGATCGCACCTTTTGAGTCCACGAACGTGAGATAGCCCATTTTATGCACACCTTTCACATGTCTAGAACCTGGTGCCCGTCAAGAAATACAATCAATGCGACAGCGGAGAGCTAGCGCTTGGGTTATGACCAGATTTTGGCAATATGAAGATTATCGTAGTTCCCATTCCCTTTTTTGACTCTAACCAAATAGCGCCGCCGTGCGCTTTAATGATGCGTCTGCATATCGGGAGCCCCAATCCCGTACCCTCAGATTTTGAAGATTCATCAAAACGTTTGAATAGCTCAAAGGCCACCGCCTGATCTTCTTCGCGGATACCCTTTCCATTGTCACTGATTTCAAACCGCCAGCAGTCACCGTTATCATGCGATCTAACGTTAACCTCCAGATGCCTTTCGCTTTTATATTTTACCGCATTCGCAACCAGGTTCTGGAATACCTGAAAGAGCCCTACTCGGTCCCCCATCACAATAGGCATCGGCCCAATATCCAACCGCGCCTTCGCAGCTTTCAAATCACCACGCAGCGAGGACACAACGTTGTCTAAAACAGTGCAGAGATCGACTGATGTGATCTCGCCCAAATTCTTTCCTGAACGCGCGTATGCAAGCAGATCGTCAATCAAAGACCGAAGTCTTGAAGTAGCGTTAGATATATACCTCAAAATCTCGCCTTCATCAGCACTAACCTTGCCGGCCAGGTTTTCACTGAGCAGTTCCACGAGCTGAGTGATTGAATTCAGTGGAGACTTCAAATCATGAGCCGCAACGGACGCAAACCTCTCCAGTTCCTCATTCATCCGGAGTAGCTCTGTCCGCTCCTTTTCAAGACGTATCTTGTGCTGTTCGACTGTTTTTTCCTGAGTTCGGTCACGTACTACGAGTACGGCGCCGACTTTCTCGCCTTTTGAGTTAAACAAGGCGCGCCCGTTACAAATGAGATTCTTTTTTCGCCCAATAGGGGTGACGAGGGTGAGTTCAAGCCCTCTGACTTCGCCCTCGGTTAGTGCCCTCTGTAGAGGAAGATCACTGACCTTCATTTGAAAATCTTCACCATCATTCGCAACGTAGTGGAGAATTCTCTCTTCCGGACTTATGGCGAAGTCGGAATTGTCATTGATTCTTAAAGCGGCACTATTTCCAAACAAGATTCGACCTTTAATGTCTCCCACTATGATTCCATCGTCGACACTTTCGAAGAGAGCGCTCATCAGCTGGGGAACAGAGTTTATGTCTGAACCTGGCATTGAGAATTCAAAGTGATCTCCAGTCGAGCTTAGCGACATCATTCCTCCGAGATTTGCGCGCATGGTACCAAATGAAAGTGCAACTGTCATTGATGACAGATCCGATCCCACAACGTGCCCCACTCAACGCATATCATCTTACCCGGCATGTCGTTTGCGGCTTTGGAAGTTCGAACAGAAATGGAGACTAAGATGGGCCCTAGACAAAATAAGAGTAAGTCGATCTCGAACGCGGCAAACTTGGACCATAATGACAAGCATGGCTGGAGGATCGGAGAACTTCTGAAGCGATTGCTGAGACCGTCGGAGCGTCCCCTTGGCTTCGACCCAACAGATTTGACGATGGCAGCACAATTCAACAAGGCTCGACGCAAGTCTCGGCATTGATCCTGTAACACTGCGAGCACCGCATTAGCAGACTGGTCGACATCTGCTCGCAAATGCGCACGCCTCGAATGGCGGGTCATTTCTTCTTAGTCTTCCGGGCTAACGGCCCAAACGTTTAAACAATATAAACAGGTTGGCACCCTCTCAATGCCGGCATAGTATGCGCTCGGATTAGGAGGCAAAAGGTTCACATTCTTAGGAGTCAACGTGCGATCTAACATTTCACCAAATACACTCGCGACAGCTCTGAGACCTTTGCATTCCGGCATTAGCCAGCAATCGCTCACAAATTCTTCTAAACTCGTGAATCTCATTTCCACCTGTCTTGAAGCGCAAATCACAATAAGGAGGTTTCTATGATATCACTACCTCGTCCCACCAATAGAACAGCCGGAAGTGTCTAATAATGTCTTGCACTCTTAGAGTTTTTGCTCAGTTTTACTTAATTTGCTCTTTGATACTTTTGATTATCCATTGCGCTCAAGCTCCAATTAAGAACACCGAGCCAAAGCGAGGCCCCCAACACCTCACCAAGCTTCAAAGCAAAAGAAGTGTAGCGACCGGACTAGAGGAGCGCATTAAGGACTTACTTCGGCTTGCAAACCTAAATTCCGTTCGATCCATTGTTAACGAGGGAACCGGTTACGTTCAGCTATTTGGTACGGTCTCACGTGCTGCGTTTCTGTTCGCGCTTCTCCTATTGCTTGCGTGGCCGGCAAAAAGGCGAACCAGGAATCAGGTAATCGCTACACAACCTTGAGGATCAGGGAGTTTTTAATTACTACGATGGGACCAAAAGAATGGGCTACCAGGTCGAGACCGAAATAATAATGTAGGAGAAAATCAACCATGCTTAATCAAACTACGAACATTCAGAGAAATCCGGACCTGCCAGCAAAAATCGAGATGATCATTGCTGCAAGAGAGAAAGATCTAGGCGGCTTCACCGTGCGGCGCATTTTGCCTTACGTCTCTCGTCGGATGGTGGGGCCGTTCATATTCTTCGACCATATGGGCCCGGCCGAGTTCACGCCGGGTGAAGGAATGGATGTTCGTCCGCATCCGCATATCAACCTGGCGACTGTCACTTACCTCTTTGAAGGCAAGATCACTCACCGGGATACCCTAGGTTCTCTTCAAGACATTGAACCCGGGGCGGTCAATTTGATGACGGCAGGTCGAGGTATTGTTCATTCCGAACGCACTCCCGAAGTCGAACGGCAGATGGGCTCCCGACTCAACGGCATTCAGGTCTGGATAGCGTTGCCAGAGCGCGATGAAGAGATCGAACCGAGTTTTTGGCACTATTCAAAAGAGTCTTTGCCTGAATTCAACTACGCCGACGGTAAGGTGAAGCTGCTTCTAGGGAGCGCCTTCGGCTATAAGAGTCCCGCCCAAGTGCATTCAAGTATGATTTATGCAGAAGTGAGTCTAATGAGGGGCGGTAGATTTACCATCCCGGCGGAAGGACAGGAATCTGCGATCTATGTGGTCGAAGGAAAGGTTTGTGCTGATGGTCAAGAGGTGAATCCGACCGAAATGGCAATCGCCGCGAACGGCGAAGATCTGCAAATTGAAGCCACAGAGAACTCCAGATTCATGGTCATCGGGGGAGAACCTCTTGGAGAGAGATTCATCTATTGGAACTTCGTTTCAAGTTCCAAGTCGCGAATTGAGGAGGCGAAAAGCCTTTGGTCGCAAGGCCCTTCGGAAGCGAATCCCCGCTTTCAGCCTATTCCCAGTGATAACCAGGAGTATATCCCACTTCCCAATAAGCCTCAGCCAAAAGGAACAATCATGTAGCGGGGTTTAGTAGCGTACCAGGATCTAAGCTAAGCACGATTCCGCCCTCATATACTGTGCTGGTGAACGCGCGAACCGCTCCAGCAGTAAGACGCTTGAGGATTGCAAGTTCCGATCACGTACAGGTGCAACAGTCGCGATGATTGATCGTGGCCGCAGGCGCATTTTTGCTCCCAGTCGAGCAGAAAGGCTCTTGCCCAATGACGAGCTGTTTTTGATTGGAACCGACGAGCAAATTGCGGCGGCACAGAAACTCATACTCCCTGACGAAAAACACAGCGAGCTTCCCCACGACGATTTGTTTAATCTCGAATCCTTTGTTGTGAGTGACGATTCACCCTTCTCAAACCACTCGATTCGTGAAGCCGGGTTAGGCGAGCAATTCAATGCACTGATCGTTGGCGTGGAAAGCAAAGGAAAACGCCTTCTAAATCCAGAGAGCTCTGTCATCCTTCGCCCAGATGACCTGGTCTGGGTCTTTGGACACAAGAAAAAAATTCGAGAACTCCAGCGCGGCGGCAAAGCGCCTGATGCAAAACAATGAGATTTTCCTCTTGAGAAAAGCGCCTTAATTCATCCTCAAGCTCAGAAGCGGTCTTTTGGTGAGAGCTAATACATGACGTGCATTCGATCCTAACAGGAGCTTTCGTACTTTTGAGCGTTTAGGAGTTGTAACCAAGGTCAGGGAGGCGCGCTTTTCCTCAGCAAATTCAACGATCGTATGTGCAATGGACCGTGTTTCTTCTCTGATTGAGGCGTGAACAAAAACACCGGAGCTTTTGATCGCACCTTCCATTCGCTTCAGTATCCGCGTAGCTTCCTCGTGATTCTTTCTTTGCTGTAAACGATCTATAACCGGTCTAACCAACGGCTCCACGTAAATGAGGTGAACGCTAGCATCAGTCACCTTTGCTAATCTTACGAGCCAGCTTATCTGCTGCGCTTGAGGAGGAGCCGCGACATCAACGGCCACGACAAAGTTCGGTTTCTGTGGAAGTCTAACTTGAAACGCGGAATTCTTTAGGACCAAAACGGGGATTTTTGCTGTCAACGAAGCTGTTTCTGAAAGACTTCCTAAAAACCAGTACGGCAGTCCCCGTCGGTCATTGCTCCCGACGACCAGAACATCCACACCAAAACGTTTGCTATGCTTGGAGAGAAGATCCACTATCTCCTCATTGGTGTCAGAGACAGCCTGTAAAACCCGAACACTTGAAAATTCAAATTTCCCGCTACAAGCGCGTTTGACATTGGCCTGGGCCTCTCGTGCAAGCTCGTCTTTGTCTTTTCGAAAATCAGCATAGGGCATTAAGAATTGCGATGGTTGGATCACAGAAACAACAAACGCCCGAGAAAAGAGCCCTTCGTCTTGAAAACGGCGGATCATTTCACAAAGACGTTCAAACGCTTTTCCTTTTAATACCATTGGATCAATAGCTATGAGCGCGCTCTTCATGTCGGTAACCTACAACTCTGGGCACTCATATGCAATAGCCAGCTCGCTAGCAGCATTACTGCCTATAGGATAGGCGAGGCCAGTGCGACTGCCCTTGCGCGCATTTTCTTCCATAGTGGCTGGCTTGAGAATTGCTCCAACTGGAATTCCTGGCATCGGCTAAAATCCCGCTCTAGCATAGCGGTAACGTCACTAACGAACTTCGAATCTGACGAAACCGCCATCACTTCAAAATTGATAAAAAATGATCTCGGGTCCATATTCACCGAACCGACCACAGCAATATCATCAACGAGTAGAATCTTCTGGTGCGCGTAACCCGGGACATACTTGAACAGTTTAACGCCGGTCTGAAGCATACGTTCTTCATAGACTTGAGCGGCATACATGACCCATCGATTGTCTCCCTTTAGCGGAGTGATCACGCGAACATCAACACCTCGAGACACAGCGAGCGTTAGCGCCGCCTCGATCGGCTCAGGTGGAACGAAGTACGGATTTGAAATCCAGATCCGCTGAGATGCGCCGTTGATTAAGGTGAGGTGCGAGAGCAAGCAGAGGTTCGTGTCGTCAGCCGGGCCAGTGTGCAAGACGAGAGCACCAGACCCCTCTTCGCCAATCGATGGCGTCCACTCAACCTCCGGAATGGTTCCCGTTGCCCAATACCAGTCCTTGATAAAAGGGATTTGAGTTGCCATAGCCGAAGGCCCTGAAAGGCGCACATGCGTATCTCTCCATGGACCGATTGAGGGCCACAAGCCTAGGTAGTCGTCGCCTATGTTTATCCCACCGAGAAATGCCACTCTTCCATCAACTACCACAATCTTTCGGTGGTTTCTAAAATTTACCTGTAATCCCGTCTTCCAACCCTTGGTGCTCATAAAGACACTCGCCTGAACACCCGCATTCCTGAGATCCCTTAAGAAACTCTTCGGGATACTTTGCCCGATCTCATCGTACAGGAAGTAGACCCTAACACCCTCTCGTGCTTTGCGCTTAAGTAGCTCGGCAAATCTCTGCCCAGTGCTGTCCGTCCTGAAGATGTAAAACTGAAACAAGATGTACTTTGAAGCGTGCTCCATCGCTTCAAGCAAATTTTGGTAGGTTACTTCCGCATTCACTAGAAGCTCGAGGTGATTAGACGGCAGAAAGCCTAGCTGCCGACTTTTTGCAACCAGAGAGGAAATGGTTTGGAGTTTCTCATCTGGCCTGACTTGCGCAGAATAAAGCGCCTCAACGCCAGCCGTGAGACGCTGCGCCTCGGTGTCTAGTTGTTTTCTCTCCCTGACATAGCCAAAAAACTTGTTTCGTCCAAAGACTAAGAACAAAGGTACTACGATGAATGGAAAGCTTAACAGTCCCACGATCCAGGAGGTCGCCCCTTGTGGGGTCCTTGATCTCCACAAGGCGAGCACGGCACAAACGACAGCGCCGATATAAAATAGTCCTGCAAGCGCTCCGACGAACGGTATATCGAAGCGATTCAGGCAAAACAAACTAGCTCCTTAAAGAAATCACGTCGCGTGAGCGGCATATCCTACAGTACTCGTCGTCGCGCCACGAGCACCTTTCAACTTAAAGCTCCACAACGTGAGCACCACTCCGATTGACAGTGAGTAAACTGCGAACATTGTGACAAGAGCAAGTACTCCCAGCCCTGGCCAAACAGCCATAGCCATACCAAAAAGTACGGAAATCAGACCTGCAATCCCAAGCAGTACTGAACCGGCACTATGGCCTCTTAACGTGACTGCAGCATAAATCTGAACTACGCCTGCGGCGATGGCCCATACACTACCCATGATGATCATAGCCAGCAGCGCAATAGGCGGGTAGGCGAGAGCGTAAGCACCCGCGGCAATTCCGATAAGTCCCGCGACTCCTAACGCCCACCAGTATTTATTGTCAGCACGATGTGTCCACCCCGCCATAATGGCCAATATTCCATCAAGCAGCACGTAAATGCCGAAAAGAAATGCGAGTGCCACGACTGTTGCGCGCGGATAAAGAATGGCCACCACACCACAACCTAAAGCCAGCAACCCACGAGCTAGAATCCACTTCCAATCGATAAATGCTAAGTTCATAAGCAAATCCTTTCTGCCGTTTTGCTAGGTCCGATACGCACCCGAAGCACGGCTCCGCTCTTGCCCCTTGAACACGTGCATCGTCCATCCCTTGCAATTCACCTGACTATATATCTAGTCCCATACTTCCCCATCCAATTGGATCACCGTCCGTTCAGAAAGGTGAGATGCAAACTCGCTGCTTCACGACAGGTTGCGTGGGGAGTGACCGGCCATTTCAAGCTCACTGATTCGAACCTGCTTCAATGGGGCTTAGGAATTGCAAACCTACTTATGCGATTCGAAAAGCTTGGAGGAGCAATGGCTTTAAAGAACGTTGAAATCAAATTTGTGAACATTCGCGCCGGATTATTCGGCTCAGCATCTGTGGCGATACTGTTCTCAATTCTGTTTTCCTTAAATGCCTTTGCCGCGACAGCCTATCTTCCCGGCAAGTACAAGGTCGATCCGGCGCACACTCGAGTATCATTCGTGGTGCCGCACTTCGTGGTCTCGGAAGTTGAAGGACGTTTTAACGATGTCAAAGGCGAGTTTACACTAGCCGAACCATTCGCTCAGTCATCGGTCTCTGCAACAATTCCGGTCAAGTCCATCGATACCGCCGTTAAGAAGCGCGATGAACACTTGAAGTCAAAAGACTTCTTTGAAGTTGCCAAATACCCAGAGATGAAGCTCGTCAGCAAATCCATTAGTGGAACTCCGGAGTCATTTAAAGTGGTGGCCGCTCTCACCATCAAGGATGTGACCAACGACGTCACGTTCGATGGGAAATACGCCGGTTCAGTAAAAGATTCGTGGGGCCAACAGCGCACGGCGCTCCAGCTCAGCGGCCAAGTGAACAGGAAAGATTTTAATATCAATTACAACGACAAGGTCGATATCGGACCCGCCGTTGGTGAAGAGGTCAAAATACGAATCTGGACTGAAGGGGTAAAGGAAGAAGACGCTAAAAAAGGTGCGCCAAATAAGTGAGATTGAGGACAAACACCATTTTTCGCGCATTTGACACCAAACCGCAAAACTCTCACGTGTAGGAGGTCGAGATGAATATCGAAGGAAAAGTAGCTCTAGTTACCGGAGCAGGACAAGGGATAGGACGCGCAATAGCATTAAGGCTTGCCCACGAGGGCGCCAATATCGCGATTGTTGATTTGAATGAAAAGAAAATGATGGGAGTTGCTGACGACGTGACCAAGCTTGGCCGCAAAGCCACCATCTTTGCAGCCGACGTTTCTAAACGTGAGGATGTCTTTCGTGCCGTCGATCATGCTGAACAAAAGCTAGGTGGATTTGACCTCATGGTTAACAACGCTGGAATTGTTCAAGTTCTGCCGCTCTCAGATGTAACGCCCGAGGAAATCGACAAAATTTTCAACGTGAATGTTTACGGCGTTTTATGGGGCATCCAGGCGGCGGCCCAAAAATTCAAGCAGCGCAAACAAAAAGGCAAAATCATTAGTGCCTCATCTATTGCAGGACATGAGGGCTTTCCCATGCTCGGCGTATATGCTGCCACTAAGTTTGCCGTTCGCGCGCTCACCCAAGCGGCCGCCAAAGAGTTCGCAAGCGACGGCATTACAGTAAATGCCTACTGCCCTGGAGTTGTGGGAACGGACATGTGGGTTGAAATCGACAAGAGGTTTTCTGAACTGACGGGTTCTGCAGTTGGTGAGACGTACAAGAAATACGTTGGCGGGATTGCACTCGGAAGAGCAGAGACGCCCGAGGACGTCGCCGCTTTCGTTTCGTTCCTCTCCGGCCCTGATTCGGATTACATGACCGGACAAGCTCCTCTAATCGACGGCGGTATGGTGTATAGGTGAGAATCCGTCATCCGGCATCAGCCAAGGGAAAGAAGATCGTCGCGGTGGTCGGAGGAGGTTTTGGTGGTTTAAATGCTGCCAAGGCCCTGGCCCGCGAGCCGTCCTTATTCGTCGTTTTGCTAGATCAGAAAAACCACCATCTCTTTCAGCCTCTGCTCTACCAAGTGGCTACTGCAGGTTTAAATTCAGGTGATATTGCCGTGCCGATCCGTAGCCAATTTGACGAGGAAAATGTTCAAGTCCATTGGGCGAAAATCGACGCCGTCAACTTGAAAGAGCAATTCCTCTCTATCAGAGAGGGCAAAGGTCATATTGAAATGGATTATGACTTTGTTGTTCTGGCCTGCGGAGCGCAACACAGTTACTTCGGAAAGTCCGAATGGGAGGAGTTTGCTCCAGGGCTCAAGACGTTGGAGCAAGCCGTTGAGATTCGGCGAAGAATCCTAAGCGCATTTGAACTGGCCGAGAATGAATTTGACGAAGAACGCCAACGGGCCTTGCTGACGTTTGTAGTGGTCGGCGGAGGTCCGACCGGCGTGGAGTTGGCAGGCGCCATTGCCGACATTAGCAGAACTGTTCTCGTTAAGGATTTTAAAAGAATTAATCCGGCCAATGCCAAAGTGATTCTCGTCGAAGCAGGGCCCCGGGTCCTCGCCCCGTTTCCGGAGGATCTCTCTCAAAAAGCAAAACGCTCTTTGGAAAAACTCGGAGTCGAAGTCCGAACATCGACACGGGTTGAAAACATCACGGCTGAGGGCGTACAAGCAGGCGCTGACTTTATTTCATCAAAGACTGTACTCTGGGGCGCGGGCGTACAGGCCGTGAACATCGAGCTTGAACCAGAAGTTCAAAGGGACCGCGCCGGGCGAATTCAGGTTGAAAAAGATCTCTCGATCCCAGGTTTTCCAAACGCCTTTGCAATCGGCGATATGGCCGCTTTTAAAATGCCGGATGGCAAACTGGTTCCAGGTCTTGCTCCTGCAGCAATGCAAGAAGGCCGTCACGTCGCTAAGGTTATTCGCTCCCGAGTCTTGGGCCAAACGCCAGATCCCTTTACCTACAAAGACAAAGGGCAGATTGCCACAATTGGAAAAAACCATGCCGTCATGGAAAGCGGTAAGCTGAAGCTTTCAGGTAAGCCTGCGTGGCTCGCATGGCTTTTTGTCCATGTGTTTTACCTGGTTGGATTTAAAAACCGGATGTTTGTGGTTCTTCAATGGGCGTGGAGCTATCTCTTTTCCAAACGCGGTGCACGGTTAATCACCGAAAGTGGATGGCAATTGGACACTGTTCCACGAGATAGCCAGGCCAAACGTGCAACATCTGATTCATTCTCGAAAATCACGGACGCCCCGGTCCCGACTTCAGCTCCTCTCCCACAGGTAGAGGTAAAACGAGGGCAAACTTATGGTTCGCCGCGCGATCTTCAACAGAGGTTTACGTGAGAACGCCCGTCTTTTTTATTGGACATGGCTCGCCGATGAATGCTCTCGAAACAAACGCTTTTACGCAAAGTCTTAAGGGGATGAGGGAACTCTGCCCGAATCCTAAAGCTATTCTTTGCGTATCGGCTCACTGGATGACAGAAGGATCGTGGGTCAACAGCATAGAAAAGCCTGAGACCATTCACGATTTTTACGGGTTTCCCCAAGCCCTGTTTGATATTCAATATCCAGCGCCCGGCAGCCCAGAAACAGCGCATCTTGTTTCCCAGATGGTAGAAGACCCGAAAGTCTATGCAAACGCTAGTATGTGGGGACTTGACCATGGAACATGGTCGATGCTGAGGCACATTTTTCCAGAAGCGGAAATTCCCGTTCTTCAGCTCAGCATTTATATCTCTCAACCAGCAGAATACCATTTCAAACTCGGCACACAGCTTAAGCAGCTACGTGACCATGGCATCTTAATCGTCGGGAGCGGCAATATCGTGCACAACCTACGACAAATCCGATGGGAGAATGATGCCAAACCCTATGCCTGGGCTATGGAGTTTGACGAGTGGATCAAATCAAAGCTCAAGACGCGCGATTTTACTTCCATCACTGAAGGTTACAAAACCACTGAAGCAGGTAGATTGAGCGTACCTACGCCCGATCACTACTACCCTCTTCTATATGCTCTTGGCGCTTCGGACGATACTACGACCCCATCCGACTTCCTGTGATGATGCCTTGGCATTTCGGGGATCACCCTTATAGCCTCGACCTCTTCGCGTTTCGGATTTCCGCGTCATCTCAGGATCTCCCTAGTTCAGTCACACAGACATTCGCAGCATGCAGCAGACACCGAGGAGCAAAATTCCGGTTTCGCTTTCATTTCCAGAACCCTTTCCGCCTTTGCCCATACACAAAAGACTTGGCACTCCCATTCTTCAACTCTCCCATCAATTCCCGTTGAAAATGCATGACGGTGCTAGACTTGTGTTCACTTTCCGTTACAGCCTGCTGCTTTGCTCGCTGGCCCGAGATGGGTTCTGGCCATGCATGTCGGACATGTTTCATGGAGGCCGCTTACGCCGCCGCCATCTGTCCCGAGCTAATCGACTCGAAAGTTTTGTCGATGAAGTTACATTTCAAATTCCTTGTCTGTGCCCTAATAGGCACGCTATGCACATGGCAGCGGATCCGGATGGCGCGGCGGCCGCGTTTGTCATTGCATGCATATTTCACATTTAGCGCTTTGTTCAAGCCCGATCCGCCGTCCACGATAAAGAGTAATCCGCTTGCCGGAAGCCCGCGGCGCTCAAGATCGTTCCGCCAAGCATGAACCATGGTTCTCAATGTCGGCTTGGTAAATTCCCAGAACATACTTGCGGCCGTCAGCAGCCACACCCAGAGCGACAATTACCCCGTGTTTTCTGAAGCGCTTGCCGTCGAGGTACACCGCACGGATGTCCATCTCGCTGAGCGAGCGGTTCTGAAGCTCAGCGAGTTTGTTCGCTGTCGCCTTAGTCCAGCGGCGCGAGATGGAGCTCTTCTTAAAACCAAAGGAACTTGCGATCTTCGTCACGCCTTTCTCGTAATCACGCTGGGAGACTCGCTTGAGGCCTTCAGTGAACACCGCCTGGTGGAACACCCTTATTCAAGTACCAAACAGGTCACGCCCGCACTGAGGCCTGTAGGGTCGGTCTGTACAGTCCCACAGAACAGGTAATTGTATTCTCCGTTCCCTTGGCTGAGACACGGACCCGCACCGTTAAGACGGCAGACCTCGTCACCTGTATGATAACCAGATGTCGGAAACCGATAAAATCGCGTCCGCGGCTTCAAACACACGGGCCGGGAATTTTTCATTCCCGTCATAACTTCATCGGGCGGGCATGCGACTGAGCCGCTTGGGGATGTCTCCGCCTCGAATTTCAGGCAATGCACGCCCGCACTGTATCCCGTGTAATCAACCTGCATGGTCCCACAAAACAAGTAATTGGAAGAGCCACTCCCCTGGCTCACGCAGGAACCCGCATTGTGCCGTTCACAAACCTGATCACCTGTGTAGAAGCCATCTGTCGGGAACCGATAAAAGCTTGTCTTAGGAATTGCGCAAAGGGCTTGTCCATCAGCAACGCCCACCATGACCTGACCCTCGGGACACCGAACCGTAGCCACGGCCCCTGACGAGAGGGGCTTAGGGCTGAGACACTGAGCTCCCGCACTCACACCACTGATGTCACTTTGCTGAGTTCCACAAAATAAATAGTTGTAATCTCCAAAGCCCTGGCTGACACAGGTTCCGGCATTGTGGCTCGAGCAAATTTCGTCGCCCGTGTAAGCCCGATCGGTGGGGAATCTAAAAAGCTGGGTCTGGAGGGGCGAGCACAAAGGGCCGGTAAGATTGTATCCCACCAGCACCTGACCCTGTGGGCAGCTGAGATTTAGAGCTGTCTCCTCTTCTTCTTCGCTCTCATCTTCGTCGTCTGGCTCATCGGGATCTGGCCGTTCTGCCTCAGGCTCCTCGGATTCAGGTTCTCTTTCAAGTTCCGTCTCGTCGAGGCCGGCGGACAACAGGAACTCGCTGTTCTCGCTCTGACTGTTGAACTGTAAGGTACTCCCCATTGGAGTCCGAGCACAAGCTGGTAAAATCATCCCGATTAAAAGTATGTATCCCAGTCTTTGCAAACTCATATAGCACCTCACTTAGACGGTTACCTCAACCGAAGTGCAACTTTTTGGCCGTTTTGACCCGCCCGAATTCAACGACTTAGATTGGAGAAATCTCAGAACGAAACACCTTGATCGAATCTAATCTTTTCATCGGGGTGACAGGCTAGCGTTCGTCCAACGTTTTTACGTCTGTATTGACCTCCATGCGGAGCCTCCATGCGGAGCCTGCCACTATCTCTCTGCCTGTTTCATTATGAGCCGTAATTTACATTTATTTATATTTATTCAATTGATACGTGAAACTAGGAGACGACCCCTTCACATTGGACATCTCATCCGCGACAAAAGACGTCTTGCTTGATTCTCAT
This sequence comes from Bdellovibrionales bacterium, assembly GCA_050249195.1. GTDB lineage: Bacteria > Bdellovibrionota > Bdellovibrionia > Bdellovibrionales > UBA1609 > JALHOQ01. The sequence continues at coordinate 132,454 of JBFWQY010000011.1, read as the reverse complement.
CTGGTCCTTCGATTGCAGTTCAGAGCTAAGGGGCACAAAGTACGGATGGGTGGGGTTTGGGCTGGAGTTCAAAGTCGGGATCGGAACCACCTGAAGTGCTCGTCCCGGGGGGAAAATGAAACCGATCAGCCGGCGGGAGCTTCTTTGGAAGTTCGGTCAACTCGGCATTGCGTTGCCGTTTTTGTCAAGTCTTGCGCCTGAGTCCGTCTTTGGCCAATCAGCCAAGCCCAAACGTCGCATGATTTTACTGATGTCCAATCAAGGACATTTTCCAAAGGTCTTTTACCCGTCTGCCGTTCCAAACCTTAGCGGTCCCGGCAACACAAAGTACATTCCTCTGAGTAATATCCAGGGTCAGCTGTCGCCTTTCTTTGGGACGGATTTCGACAAAGTTCGAAAGAAAATGAGCATCTGCCGCAATCTCGATCTCGTAGCTCCAGCGGGACACAATAGATCTTTTTTTACGTGCGCCAGCACCTTTCATCTGACCGACGAGCCACTCACCGCACTATGTCCGCCTAAATTCGGCATCTCCTTTGACCGAATCATAGAGAAATCCAGTGTCGTTTACCCGAGTCCCACCACCATTCCGGCCTTGCGAATCACCAGCTGGTCGGGATCGCAAAGCAGTCCGAGCGCAACCATCGGGCACTGCTGGGATCGGGATGCATCGGGTAAGTCCATTCGGCTGCCTTTTCTCAGCATTGATAAAAACGTTTTCAACTACGTGTTCCCAGGCGCCTCTCCAACCACTTCGAGCGACTTTGACAAAGAAAAAGCAAGAAAATTACTGGTGGGAGATGAAGTTTTCAAATCATTTCAAGCTCTCAAAGGTCTCGTAAGTAAAGGTCAAATTACAGCTTCGGAAGGTCAACGCGTCGACAATGTTTTGGGACTATTGAGCAAGCTTCAGCAAAATGTTCAGAGTTCCCAGTTTCAAGGCTGCAGTAAGCCGTCCACCACCTTCATCACCAGGGGTTACTCGGGCCTCCAAACCTCGGAAGAAGCTCTTCGACACCACTACAACTACAATGACATTGTTCTTGCGGCGTTAGCCTGTGATCTCACCCGGGTCGTGGTGATCGATATACGGCATTGGGCATGGCACCAACACGATGATCCCGAAAGTGTATCTTCACAAGACAAGTGGCTGAGCGTCTATCGGAATCACGCCAAGGTTGTCGCCGATCTGGTCGCGAAAATGAATTCTTATACCGAGGCCGACGGGACAACACTGCTTGATAACTCGGTTGTGGCTTGGGGCAACGAAATGGGAATCGGGCGCGACCACGCGGCCAAAGATGTTCCCACCGTCTTCTTTGGTGGAGGCCAGGGACTTTTGAATCAAGGCAATTACATTGATTTTGATCACCGTCCCATTAATCAGGTGGGCGTGACCGTTATGCGGACCATGGGACTCAGCTCGACCGACTTTATGGCATACGGTGATGGAAAAGGGTTCGGACAGTTCAACCCCGACTTCTCGATCTATGCAAACTACAGAGAAATCATGCACTCGCTCTATGACCGATATGCAGCCGACAGAAACAATCCGCTTCCCCTCCTATGGCGAGGTTAGAATGACTTCGAGAGGCATATATATAAAAAAGACGGCGCTCGGTTTTTTGTGCCTAGGCCTTGTCACCCTTTTTCAAAACTGCAGCCCTTTTGAAGTCGCTGATCCCAACGTTACGAACTCTTCGTCGGCATCCTCTTTTACCAAATTTACTTGTACCGATCCCGCTCGTGTCAGCCGAGATTCTTTGCGACGGCTGAGTCGAACGGAGCTGATTAATCAGTATAAGGCGGTTCTGGCGTCCACGGAATTCAATTTGATTTCGACCGATCTCAATGGCCTGCCTGAAGATCTCATCAACGGCAGCGTGGCGACCTACGAACCTCGGTTCGCCGAACTTGATCTTAAGATCATTCAGGACGTCGCCTATAAAGTGTCGGTCCACATCGAAAGGAATTTCAGCCGAATCTCGAATTATGGGGGCTCGTGCTTGCTCACGGGCGCGACCACCGCCTGCATTCAGAGTTTCTTGCAAAGCGCGAGTTTGAGGTTCACGCATTATCCGCTGTCCAGTGAAATGCAGACAAAATTGTTAGCTTTATATAAACGCGGAGCTTCTAGCGCGGAAGGCTCTGCTCTTGTGCTCGCCTATTTGATGTCGAGTCCTGAATTCCTTTATCACGTCGAGGACATTAAGGACGCGCAAAGTTCAGACCCTTACGACATGGCTCGAAAATTGTCCTACGGTCTTGCCGCATCGCCACCCGACGATGAGCTGAAGTCCCTCGCCCAGAAAAACACTCTACTCGACGATGCGAACATACAGAACCAAGCAGACCGCCTCCTCCACACTCCTCAGGGCCGGAAGAAAGTCATCCAGTTCGTTCGCTATTGGCTAGAGCTTAAGGAAGTCGATCAGGATCAATTCTCCACCGCGTTCAAGGAGGATTTAAATCTTCAAACGTATTTTTCATTGGCCAGCACGGAACTGGATAAGTTCATCGAATATATTGTCTTCACGCAAAAAGGCGGTTTTGAAGATCTTTTGACCTCACGGGTTTCGTTTGCCAGCGGCCAACTGGCAACAGTGTATGGTCATCCGGGCGTGGATGGTTCGACGATGCCTAGCGGGGCCACCACAAACTCCGAACGCCTGGGTATCTTATTGCGAACGCCATTCCTACAGTATGGCGATGATCAGACACATCCCATCTTGCGTGGATCCGTCGTTTTACGGCAGGTTTTATGTGACACCTTGGGCGAGCCTGATCCGGATGCGCTCAGTAAGGCTCCCAACGTTTCGACCATTGAACTGATGGAGACCATGAGCACTCGAGAAAGGACCGCTCTCCTTACTAGCGATAGTGCCTGCATGGCTTGTCACACTCGAATCAATCCGGTTGGTTTTGCCTTGGAAGCCTTTGATTCCTTAGGCCGATTTCGCCAGTCGGAGAAGGTATTTCACCCTGAAAACGACTCGCTCCTAGCCTCGCATCCAGTGGACACGAGTGTCACTCACGAGGGCATCACCGAAGATTCAAAGGAGGACATGACCCGGACCGCGGCAGAATTCGTACAGACTCTTGCCTCCGGCACTAAGGCTCCTGCGTGTTTCACCCGTCAGGCCTTTCGCTTCTATCATCTGCGATTGGAATCATTTGAAAACACCGTCGACGACTCATGCATGTTAGCTGCCATGCATGCGCAGCTCACCGAGGGTGAGACCTCTCGCGGTGGCAGTATACTGGAAATGATTAAATCCAGTCTTGTACCTAACTACAAGGCGTCGCAATCCGGAAGCAAGACCGATGAGGAGCGAGGACGAACGCTTTATGAAACTCACTGTTCAAGCTGTCATGGTTCACTTGCGAGCTCGACCAAGGCGGGAGCTGATGTCGTTAAGATTACGACGGCCATTAACAACAATTACGGCGGGATGAGCAAATTTAAAACTTTGCTCACTGAAGCCGAACTCAAACTGATCGCCGAGGCGCTGAAGCCTTGAAGCGCTAAGCGTCCGCGCCACCGCGCGTTGCAGGCGCACGTTTAGTGTCTGACCATTGAGACTCTGCTACAAATCGTCCGATGAAACTCTACCGGCACTACAAGAACAAGAATTACAAATATATTGGGGTTGCGAAACACAGCGAAACTCTGGAAGACGTGGTGATTTACGAATGCCTCTATGAAAACCCGACCGCATGTCTTTGGGTTCGGCCCAAGGAACTTTTCTTCGGTACCATAGATACGGATGAGACACCAACACCCCGGTTTTCCCAAATCCCACTGAAGATCATTTCCACCTCCGACGTTGCCGCGGCTCGGATTGACGAAATCCTACCGATTATGGAGCACGTGTTCGGAAGCCAGGATCCGGAAGAAGTTCACTCTCGCCTTGTGAGTCACAGCAAGCCTTTTTTGGTGTGGGCTGAAGTCGAAGGCAAGATCGTGGCTTTTAAATTGGGATATGAGGAAGATCGCGGTTCCTTCTACAGCTGGTTGGGCGCCGTCCTTCCCGAATACCGAGGTCTCGGTATCGCCAGTGCTCTGATGACCCACCAGCATGAATGGTGCCGCGCCCAAGGATACACGACAGTCCGAACCAAGACACAGAATCGATTTCGGGAGATGCTCCTCTTAAACCTAAAGTTTGGATTCGAAATTATCGGGACTCATTCCTGCGCGAACGACGGTCCCAAGATCATCCTGGAGAAGAGGATCTTATGAAAATAGATTCCACCCAACGTTTTGGCAATCGCGCGGAGAACTACGCAAAATACCGCCCTGACTACCCGGCGCAGATCGTCACCTTTATGACGTCGGAGCTTGACCTAAACAAAAACAGCGTCGTTGCGGATATCGGCTCGGGAACAGGCATCTGCTCCGAGTTGTTCTTAAAGAACGGAAATGTCGTTTACGCGGTCGAACCCAACGACAAGATGAGAGAGACGGCGGAACACCTTCTGTCCAAGTATCCCCGTTTTATAAGTCAGAAAGGCACGGCCGAAAGCACCGGTCTCCCCGACGGTATCGCCGATTTTATTGTGGCCGCTCAGGCGTTCCACTGGTTTGACGTTGATGCCGCCAGGTTCGAGTTCGAAAGAATCCTAAAAACTGGTGGTCAGGTTGTCCTTATTTGGAATGACCGCAGGGCCAGCGGCACACCGTTCTCCGAAGCTTACGAACGTCTACTGACCAAATTCGGGACCGACTACCAGCAAGTACGCCACAGGAACTTGGATGAGAACCGCATACAAGAGGTGTTAGGAGAATTCGAATGCCAGCACTTTCTGAATCACCAGGACTTGAACTTCGAGAGTCTGGTCGGTCGACTCGCCTCCACCTCTTATGTTCCCAATTCAGGGCAGCCGCGATTTGATGAGATGCTCGCGGAATTGTCGCGAATTTTTGATGCGTACAACAAGAATCATCAGGTGCGCATCGAATATGACACGCGGTTGTACTCCTCCAAAGCTCGGAGGAAGATCTAATGTATTCACCTGAGCCATTCGTTGCCAAGACGTCCGATGCCCTTGACTTGATTCATGAGTTTCCTTTCGCCACTTGCATCTCGATAACCGACGCCGGCGCTCCGTTTGTCAGCCACATCCCCCTCATCATGGAGACCTCGCAAGACGGGTCTCAATCCCTGATCGGGCATATGTCCAGACGCAACCCCCAGTGGACCCATTTTGAGCGCCGACCGAGCGCACTTGCCATCTTTCATGGCCCGCAGGCCTACGTGTCACCGCGGTGGTACGTCTCTGGACGGGATGTGCCCACCTGGAATTATGCGGTGGTGCATGTATCCGGCCGGGTAAGGCTGATTGTGGACTTCGATGGCTTGACTGAAGTATTAAAAAAGCTGACGGCGCGCTTTGAAAACAAACGGCCGGATCCGTGGGAATTCGAGTTACCTGATGATCTTAAGGCTCCTGAGGCTTTGACCCGGTCGATCGTCGGTTTCGAAATCCGAATGGAGAAGGTAACGGGAAAGTTCAAGGTAAGCCAGAATCGCTCCCTCGACGATCAGGAGGGCGTAAGTCGTGGCCTCCAAGAAGAATTTGGAGAAGTGGGATTGCGCCTCGAACATCTGATGCACACGATAAAGAATAAAGAATAAGGATAACTGATGAGAAACCGCTGGTTCGCTGGAATGAATCTTCTTGTTCTGACACTGTTCTCAATAACCGCGCTGGCAGACGTGAGTTGTGAATGTGAACGATCCGAATGGATCGATAGAAAGCTCACGTGCGTTCAGGGCTTCTGCGTGGACTCCGGGAACCCGTCCGACGTGGTTTACCACCTGCATGGATCCGGTGGTGACCAGAACAGTTGGTTCGATGAGGGGTACTATCCGTCCCAAATCCGCGAATATTGGAGAAATCACAACCTGCGACCGCCTACAGTGGTGTCGGTCACCTATGGCAAAAACTGGCTGCTGGCCTCCAAGAACTCAAGCCCCGCCAGCGGACTCTTTGAAGATTTCGAATCGCGCCTGCGTCCCAAAATTGAGGCGAAGTTGCCTGAGCCTCCTAGGCGTCGCCTTATACTGGGAGAGTCCATGGGTGCATTTAACGGACTCCAACTTGGCCTCCGCAGCGCGCATTACGACAAAGCCGCTATTCTCTGCGCTGTCGTTGGAGAAGGACTTACTCCTTTCTCGACAGATACAGAGGTTGTCGAGCAAATTAAGACATCCTCCGCGTACAAATACCACGGCGAAAAAGGTCTCTCCTTGATGCTTGAAAGTATCAAGGGGGCCTTCGTTTTAGCCAGGCAGTATTACCCGACGCCCGAAGAATGGGCTCCGTTCGATCCCCTGCACCTCGCCGAAGCCACTGGATCTCAGACCGAGTTTTATTTAGCCTCCGGCTTCCACGATGTTTTTGCTTCCTATGAAGGCAACGCAAAACTCGCTGCAATTTTGGCGCGAAAAGACCTCAAGGTGGACTGGCGGCCTCAGTGGGGCGGACATTGCGCCATCGACATTCCGTCGCTGGCGCGGTTCTTAGTGGAATAATCGTTCCCGAACCCGAACCGCGATTGTCTCGGCGCCGGAGCTAGCGCCCACGTAGCTTCTCTCGAGCCCGGTTAGCTTTGTGAATCTGAGCCCATTTGCGCTTATGTTCCGACTGCACCGCGCGGTCACCTTTGCGACGCTCAAACGCAAGCTCTCTCTCCAGCTTGAGATAGCTCTCCCAGCGCCCAGAATCCAGAACTCCATCTCCCAGAGCCCGCTGAATCGCGCAACCAGGCTCGCTGGAATGGCGGCAGTCATTGAATTTGCACGCGGACGCAAGACCCGCGATATCCTCGAACGTGGCCGTCAGGTCCGCGTCCTCAGTCAATCCGACCTCACGGATTCCAGGCGTGTCGATCACCAGGGCTCCTGAAGACGTCCTGTGAACTTCGCGATGGGTGGTCGTGTGGCGCCCGCGCCCGTCATCTCCACAGATTTCCTGTGTGAGAACGACCGCAGCGTCTCCGAGGAGCGCATTGGTCAGACTACTCTTTCCCACTCCCGAGGAGCCAACAAAAGCAACTGTCTGTTCTCGAAATGCATACATCTCCAAACAGTCGAGATTCCATCCCTCATGGGCACTGACGCCATGAACATCCACATTTTGAAACCGCCCCGCCACCTGATCCAGGAGGCGCCCGGGATCAGGAGCAAGTTCAACCTTATTGATCAGAATTACCGGCCGGATAGGCTCGTTTCCGACAAGGGCGAGAAATCGGTCCAATCGATTCATGTTGAGATCCTGATTCGCCGACGTCACAATAAAGAGCGTATCCAGATTGGCGGCAAGGACCTGGACGGCACCGCCCGTTGGATCGCGACGGGCGAGGACACTTGTCCTTGGCTTCACCCCTTCGATAAGCACCCACCCTCCGGGCTGTGGCCTTCCTACAACCCAGTCTCCGACGGCAGGCCAAAGATCCGATTGAACTCGGATTTTTCCGGCTATTTGCGCCGGACTCACGTGAAATCGTTCATCCATGACGCGATAATTTTCCCGTCCCTCGAACACGACTCGAAAGACGGAGTTCGATTTTTGATTCAGATGCAAGCAAAACTCCATTGAAATAAATAGAGCGCTCTTCAAACAGGATTTTAATTTGTTGGTGTGGAGAATGCTCTGACTCTAGAGCGCGGCAAGAGTGAGGACATCCCGTGTATGAACAATCTCAGTCATAATGTCCTCCTCTCGTGAACTACGTTAGAATAACGGCACCGCAAGAAAAACACAATAGGTCTTTTCAAAGTGCCGCGTGTGTCCGCTCATCAGGGTAGTCCGTAGACAACCCAGGATACCGATTCACTATATACATAGCCATGCCAGTTTCCACCGCTATCGATGCACATCGTGGCGACTCCGTTTGCCGCGTCTACATTTGCGAAAAATACGGACCAGGCGGACCATTGATAACCGATACCGGGCTCATAAAACATATTGCCGACCAGCGAGATTTTTTCCGGATCATGACCTTTATCAAAATAGATCAGTTTGCAATGTACGGAACCAAAGGTGCCATCCGCCATATTGACTTTGCCAGAGCCGAGCATCACAGCCTCGCTTGCTGGTTTTCTGATCTCTTCACAGACGATCTTTCCGTCCGCATCAAACCCAACGAGCACCTCGCCGCTCGCGCATTTCTTTCCGGCAAATTCGACACTGGCGGAGGCTCCGGCCTCGCCTTTGTCACCCTTGGCGCCGTTCTGGCCATTGTTGCCCATGTCGCCTTTGTCGCCCTTGTCACCTTTCTCTCCCTTATCGCCTTTTTCGCCCTTATCTCCCTTATCACCCTTCTCTCCTTTGTCACCTTTATCTCCCTTGTCACCCTTCGGACCCTGAGACCCTTGCGGACCCTCAGGTCCCGGGTCGGAGATCACATCGGGTCCCTCTTCGGAAGCCTCGACGGTCCGCTGGGGATCCGTAGAAGAAGAGTGCTTTGACGGACTACATCCAACAGTAACGGAGAATATAGAGAATAAAATAAACATTCCTAATATATGTGGGATTGGCTGTGCCATGTTCATGACCCTCGCTTTCGTTTTCTACTCGCAGGTCAGAGCAAGAAAGGATCCAAAATAAGTATTGATTCAAAATGAAACACCCGATCTCCATCTTGAGCACGTTCGCTCTGAAGGAATCTTTTGTTTCATTTTGAGCCAAGTTTCTTTGTCAAAAAGTTCGCCAGCATAAGAGGCTCTAATCTACTGTAAAAGGAGAGTTCAAAATGAGTCGTGTCGGTGAGCATTGTGTCGGTGAGCATATCGACAAGCTCAATGGGCAAATCGCGCTCGTTTTTTGGATGGACGAAAAACGAATTGCGAACCGCCAGCCTTATGGCCGAGCGGTTGCAGTATGAAACCTACAGAATGAAAGCACGGCTTAACTGAGCGGAAACTTATCGGTAGTCTGATCCGGGTGCAAAGACGTTCGACGGCTGTCAGACAAATTTCGCCCGCCCGCTCGGGATCTTGGCTTCGCCCGATTCGTCCGCGGACCCAACCTGGTTGCCACCTGAATGGAACATCACGGTTCAGTCCTTGACACCTGTCGAGCGTGAATTGCCACTTTCCTGGCACACACGCTGCCTTCTCAAATCCATCGCTTATCAATGCGCATAGGGCTTGCACTTTTCATCGTTCAGAAACCTAGAGGAAAGTATGTCTAAACGACTTATTCTCAATCTTCTGATTTGTACTGTGGCCGGGTCACTTGTGAACTGCGCGGATGTCACATTCAACCAGAACTCCAAATCAGATAATGTTGGAGACTCTGGCGGAGGCGTCAACCCCGGAGACCCGCCCCCCGACCCAGGAGATCCAGATCCACCGGGTCCTTTGGATCCGGCCTTAACTCCGAAAGTTCAGTTTATCGGCCCGCCCTGCGTTCGCCAGAGTTCATGCCTGATCGAGTTCCGCCTCGACAAGAGTTATCCGGCTACCACCGAATTTGACTGGCGCACCCATGACACTTTCTATCAGGAACCCCGTCAGCCCGGTGAGCCCGTCCACGCTCAACCCAACGTGCATTACATTCCGACTTCAGGGCACGTGATCTTCGCCCCGGGTGAAACTGTAAAGCAGGTATTTGTGGAGAACATCAATCCTGACAATATTGAGATTCTCATCACCATCATTATGAGCAAGTGCAGCTATGGCGGCGTGCGCGACAGTTGCGTTAAGTTCTTCGAAGAGGATTAAAACCAGACCTTACGTGACCCCAAATGATCTGAGCCCTTGCACCACGGCGACAGCCAGCAGGTAGGCCACCAAGTTCAACGCCACAAGCTGTGTGAGTGCAAATTTCCATGATCCCATTTCCCGCACGGTCACGCCTGTCGTGGAAAGGCATTGAAGCGCGATCATAAAGAAAACCAAAAGACCCATTACCGTGGCCCCGGTAAAAAGCGGCGTGCCGTCTGCCAAAGTGGCGGTGCGCATCTGTTCGAGAAGAGAGTCTTGAAGAGAGAGGTCGTCCCCATCGGCGATGCTGAAAATCACGGCCAGAGCCGACACGAACACTTCGCGCGCGACAAAAGCCGAGATCATTCCGAGTCCCGCACGCCAGTCGAGCCCCATTGGTTCAAACACCGGCGCGATCTCACGCCCGATATGCCCCACCACGCTCTCCTGCAGCTGCAAAGCGGGAGGCGCGTCTGGACGATACGGAAAGTGACTCCCGACCCAAAGTAACAGCACAAAGACAAAGATCGTGGGACCAGCTCGCCGCACATACGAGCGCGTGCGCCGGAGCGCGATCCGCAGTGTGAAATTCCATTTTGGCCATCGATAGATCGGAAGTTCCATTAGAAAATGGGAGGATTCATTGGTTTTAAGCAAACGGTTTAGCAAAGTTGCCGCTATAGCGCCCGTGACTAATCCTCCGACATACAGGGCCGTCAAGGCCAGGCCCGCGACCCATGCGGATTTTCCATGGAAAAGAAAGGTTAAAAGAAGCGCGTACACCGGGAGCCGCGCCGAACATGTCATAAAAGGAATGACAAATACAGTAATCCAACGCTCCCGCGCCGAACGGATATTTCGCGTGGCCATAATGGCGGGTACGGCGCACGCAAAGCCACTGAGAAGCGGCACAAACGCGCGCCCGCTCAATCCGAGCTTATGCAACGGGCGATCGACGATAGTGGCCGCACGCGCCAGATACCCCGAGTCTTCAAGCAGCGTGAGTCCGAAAAACAAAATAAATATTTGCGGGACAAAGACCAAAACGGCGCCCACCCCACCGATCACTCCATTCGCCAGAAAATCACTCAGTGCGCCCGGCCCAAGGAGACCCAAAACCCAACCGGCAAGCGCGCCAAAAGCCGTATCCACGAGATCCATCAGTGGCGAGGCCAACCAGAAAATGGATGAAAAAAGCGCGGCCATAATCAGAACAAAGAAAAAAATACCCCAGAGCGGATGCAGGAGGTACTTGTCCCAACGTCGCAAATAATCCAAAGACTCTCGATCTGGAGCTTTGAACACCACCTTACGGGTCCAATTCTCCGCGGCCGCGACCTCCCTTTCAATGCGCTCTTCATCCCATTGCAACACCGCCCGTCCCGGGCGCCTCACGCGTGTCTGGGCCAAAGATCGGGCGGTCTCCACGACGTCTTTCACCCCACCGCCCAATCGTCCATCCACGGCAACGACCGGCGCGTCCACCAACTCACTGAGGCGATGAAGATCCAATCGACGGCCGGACTGCTTCACGATATCCATCATGGTGATCGCCACTACATACGGAATTCCAATTTCCTGGATCTGACGAATCAAATACAGCTGACGATTCAACTGGGTGCCGTCGATCACCACGACCGCGGCCCGAACGGCATCTTCATCGGTTCGCTCTGTCAGGACTTGAAACGTGACCTCCTCATCCCGCCCATGCGGGTCGAGACTATAAATGCCAGGGGTATCAAGAACCCGCAAGGCATCTCCGTACACCGGCAACGTACGACCGCGATGACACTCAACGGTGCTGCCGGCGTAGTTGACGGGCCTCACCCGTGCGCCCGTGAGCCAGTTGAAGAGCGTTGTCTTCCCGGAATTGGGGGATCCGACGAGAGCGACCGTCGGGATTACCTGATCAACAGACATTCCGCCTCTGCCGTCCGCAAAGCCAGAACGCTGTCATGCAACTGAACGACTAAAGGTCCCTTGAATGGAGCGCGCCCCAGAAGCCGAATATTGCACCCGGCATGAAAACCCATTTCGCGCAGGCGCCTGGACAAGTGGGGCTCACCTACGACGGTCTCAATTGTGAGAGTCTCAAAAAAAGGAGCATGAATTAGGGTTTTCATCAAATTTGAAGCTATTCCTAATCATCCCCGACTTGAAGAGTTTTCGTTTTACACCCGGCATGTGAAACCCAAATGACAATGACAGCCACCGGGACAGAACAGACACCGGACAGAAAAACTGGACGAAAAGCTGGTGCGGCCCCGGCGGAGGTACCGACGCCCCACGCCGTCAAACACCAGGTTTTTCTTTCCGACTCGCCCGCGAGTGTGGCACAACTCAACGAGGAGCCATCTTAAGTGAAACATGCAAATATACTTGAAGCCATTGGCCGCACGCCACTTGTCCGGATCAACCGTCTGGCCAAGGATCTCCCTTGTACAATGTACGCCAAGTGCGAATTCTTAAATCCAGGCGGATCCGTGAAAGACCGGATTGGCTATAGCATGGTCGTCGCGGCGGAGAAATCCGGCCGCATCCGACGAGGGGATACACTGATTGAGCCCACCAGCGGAAATACCGGCATCGGATTGGCCCTAGCCGGAGCGGTCCTTGGTTACCGCGTGATCATCACGATGCCCGAGAAAATGAGCCGAGAGAAGCAAGTTGTGCTCGAGGCCCTGGGCGCGGAAATCATCCGCACGCCGACGGAGGCTCCCTCCCACTCTCCCGAAAGCCATATTGGCGTCGCGCTGAAGCTACAAAAAGAAATCCCCAACGCCCATATTCTGGACCAGTACGCCAATCCTGCCAATCCGGACGCCCACTATCATGGCACTGCCGCCGAGATTCTTGAGGACCTCGATGGCCAGGTGGATATGGCCGTAATCTCGGCCGGAACGGGTGGCACCATTACCGGCATTGCCAAGCGTCTCAAGGAAAACAATCCGAACTGTGTCATCGTGGGGGTGGACCCTGTGGGCTCAATTCTTGCTGGACCGGAACCGGTGGGCACATATCTAGTCGAAGGCATTGGTTATGATTTCGTTCCCGATGTGCTGGATCGAGATATGGTGGACGTGTGGGTGAAGACCCAAGACAAGGAGTCTTTTCTGATGGCGCGCCAGTTGATCCGCGAGGAAGGTTTACTCTGTGGCGGCTCCTCTGGCGCCACGATGTGTGGTGCTCTCAAGGAGGCCTCGCGTCTCCGCAAAGACCAGACTTGTGTGGTCGTATTGTCCGATGGTGTGCGCAACTACATGACAAAATTTATTGAAGATCCCTGGATGAAAAAACACGGATTTATTTGATGTTCGGCCTGTTCCGGCCTTCCGGCGGAGCTGTTTATCATCTGCGCGCGTGCCGCTACCGAACGCTTTGGCAGCCATTTCAAGCGCAGGTGGCCCGCTGGCTTGAAACCTGGAATCCGTCTCGAGTTCGGCCCTTACTCATTCTAGGTCCAAGCGGGGGCTATACCCTTGCCACGCCTTGGCTGCGCGAATTTGACCGGGTTATTGCTTATGATCACGACCCTCTCGCCCCTTGGTTCTTCCGACGAGAACACCCGGGGGTTCAGGTCGAGTTTCATCACGACAATCTATTTTGGGCCGCCCATCATCTCACCCTTGCCCCGATGAAAAAGATCCTGAAAGCGCACCCCGATTCCAATGTGCTCTTTGCGAATCTCCTCGGGCAGGTTCTGCTGGAAGGGCGGGCGCGAGAGAGCGAATGGACCCATCTTCTCCTCGAACTTCGTCAGCTCCTGGATGGTCGAAGTTGGGCCAGCTATCATGATATTCTGAGCTTCGAAGGGGACCAGGCGATTGATCATTTGACTCGAGGCCAATGGACCCGCGGATTGTCACGGGCCGAGCTGATTTGGCAGCTGACACCAAAGACTCATCACCAAGTGGAGGCCGTGCACGCAAAGCCCACCTGAGCTCTAGAGACAACTCTTGGCGATCCAGCCAAATCCCGTTCCCATCTTGATCGATGTCCAGTTCTTACCTGAACGACCTTGAACGACGGGCTCACCTGCGGCCTTGAAGCCCAAAACCTTGGCGCGACTATCCGGTTTCTCGTACACGGTACAGGATTTACGCAACTTCACGCCAGGAGCGCTGCTCACATTTCGTCGCATGTCCACCTTCAAGTTGGCCCTGTCATCGGCGACGGCCGCGCGATCTAATGTTTGGCCGTGTTGAGCCTGTTCCATGCGCAGCTTGGCTTCTTGGGCTTCGGCCGACTGCAAGCGATCGGCCGCAGTTTGCTTGCGCGCCTGAAGCTGCGCTTCTTTCTCCCCGGCTTGTTGACGCATCTCCGCGAGCCGCGCTTCCGCATCGGACATGCGGGTCGTCATCTGCTGCACTTCTGTTTCAGCCACTTTGGCTTCGGCTTCGAGCTTGGCCAGATGCTGACGCTGCTTGCGCAGGTCCGCTTCCAGTGCCGCCGTCTTATCCTTATCAGCCCGGTGCTTTTTCTTCAGATCCTGAATCTGCTTTTCCACCTCGGCTTTACGTTTCGCAGTGTCCTTTTGCGCTTGCGCCGCCTCGGCCTGGGCTTTCTTTTCCGCGTCCTGACCAGCCTTGATTTCCTGCTTCACCAATAGCAGCTCGTGGTTGATGCGGTCAATTTCAGTCTGAGTGGATTTGATCTTTGTATCCAGCTCCGAAATCTTCTTTTGCTGGTCCGCTCGCACCTGGAGCAGGGCCTCGTTTTCCGAGCGGATCTTTTCTAGCTTCTTGAAAACGCGTTGGAGTTCGGCTTCGGTTTGAGCAATCTCTTTGTCAGCCTTTTCCTTTTCCTTCTTCCATTTCTTTTGCTCGCGTTGAGCTGCGGCGATTTCCTGCTCGGCAAGAGCGAGCTCCTTCGCGGCCATTTTCTTCTTGTCTTCCGCTTGCGCCCGGGCCGCAAGAGCCTCGCGACGCGCCTGCTCAGCTTCGTTCTTTAACTTCTGTTCACGCTCACGTGCCATTTTCGCTTGCGCCGAGGTGGCTTCCGATTCGGCCATGACATCCTCCACCTCAGTCTCAAACTCATCGGCGACTCCGATACAACAGCACAGAGCGATGAGAAGCCCCATAAAAAGCCGACCCCATATTTTGGACATCACTGCCCCCCGATCATTGACGAATCGATCACTTATCGGTCTAAAGGCGTCTCTTTTTAAGGCCGTCTGAACGGATAAAAAATTCAATCAGGTACCCGTTTTAGGACCGCCGCCGGGAGCTAACTAAAGAGCCTTCCAGTTGCCCTTAAATTCAAGCCATATTAAGTGTTTAGGAATGCTCCTAGACTAAAATGGGAAGGTCTAGGCGCATGTCTCAAAATAAAATTTTCCATAACCATACGTTTGATCAGCTCTAAATCAAATATTTGGGAGCTCCGGGGTGCAAAATCTGGCACTGGGCTTGCTGTAGGTGGAGAATCCCCCCTTGGCGACCTGGTCCCCTCCTTACCCTCCAGGTCGCTTTTTTTCTTTACGACCGTACCAATGCCGCGAAGAGGTCGGGCTGCTCCCCTAATCCAAGGCTTGAGACTTACAATCAGTTCATGCGGTTGGACTCCATTTCATTGTTCCTAACCATCCTGCCGACAACCCTTCTCCCGGCTTTATCGTGGAGTGCACCCCTGGTTACCATCATCGATGCCGGCCACGGGGGACGAGATCACGGGGCTGTCCGTCACAATATCCAAGAATCCGACATCACGCTTTCGGTGAGCCAAAAGCTTGCGCACTATCTCGCCCGGGATAGCCGTTTTCGAGTGTCCCTCACCCGAACGCAAAACATCACCTTGGGTCTGAGTGAGCGCGCGCGTATGGCCAAAGAACGCAATGCCGATGTGTTTGTCAGCATTCATGTGAACTCCTCACCCGATCCTCGTGCCAAGGGAGCCGAGTTTTACTTTCAAAACCAGCTTCCCCCGGACGAAGAGTCGATGTATTTGGCGCACAAAGAAAATGCGGTTGAGAATGGTGAGAGAATGCGCGAAGTTCCTTACGCATTCGTCGACGGCCGCACCTACCCGGCCGAGATCACAACGATCCTGACAGATCTTCTGGATGCGGACCGGATTCTCCGCAGCTCCCAGCTTAGTAAGCATCTGACGCTGAATTGGACAGGCTCGCGCAAGCGAGCCGGTAATAGCGTGCGCCAGGCTCCGTTCTTTGTCCTTAGCCAGATGCCTGTTCCCTCAGCACTTGTTGAACTGGGTTTTCTGACCAACGCCCATGACTTCGATCTCCTTACCAACTCAGCTGCCCAGGACCGTATGGCGCACGACCTCTATAAAGGACTGGTCCGCTATAAAGAATCGATAGACAAACACACCGGTAGCCCTTAATCATCGGGCATGCGTCTCGACAACCGTGATCTCAATGAACTCCGATCAGTAAAAATCCATCCAGAAGTGATCCGCCACGCTGAAGGGAGTGTCGAGATCGAAATGGGATACACACGTGTGATTTGCACGGCGTCCGTAGATCCGGGCGTTCCCAAATGGCTGGCGAACAGTGGCACCGGATGGGTCACAGCCGAATACGGTATGCTCCCGCGCTCGACTCACTCGCGCGTCACCCGTGACCGCGCCACAAACAGCGGGCGCTCGCAAGAAATCTCCCGCTTGATCGGACGCAGTCTGCGCGCGGCTGTGGACCTGAAGGCACTCGGTGAACGTCAAATCACCGTGGATTGCGATGTGATCCAGGCCGACGGCGGCACTCGCACGGCAGCGATCACGGGAGGGTTCGTGGCCCTCGCGCTGGCTTTAAACTTTCTTAAAAATCAGGGCGCGCTCAAACAAATCCCCCTGAAAAGTTACGTTGCGGCCGTGAGTATCGGACTGCTTAACGGAAGTGTCCTCCTCGATCTAAATTATGAAGAGGATGCCGCTTGCGGGACGGATATGAACTTTGTCCTTACCGACCAGGAGGAGTTTGTGGAAGTGCAGGGAACGGCGGAAGGCGCCACGTTCACTAAGGCCCAAATGGATGAAATGTCTCTCGCGGCCATGTATGGATGCCGCCAACTCTTTGCGAAGCAGGCCGAGTTTGTATCGCCCTTTTTTCCGCCAAGATAAGGTGTGCTGCCAGGAGAATCCATGATCGAGCTTTGGATCGCAACCCACAATAAAGGCAAGATCAATGAATTTCGTAATCTGATGGGAGGGGCGGTCGAACTGCATACCCCCTCGGAGCTCGGATATTACAGTTCGCCTCCGGAAACAGGTGGAACGTTTGAGGAAAATGCCCGTATCAAGGCGCGCTCTGTGAAAGCGGTTAAACCCGGCAAATGGGTGGCGGCCGATGACAGCGGAATTGAGGTGGAAGGACTGGGAGGTCTTCCAGGTGTGCATTCGGCGCGCTATGCGGGCAACCAAGCTTCGGATGCCGAGAACATCGCCAAACTTTTAAAAATGCTGCAGATTCGCTCACCGCGGAATCGAAATGCCCAGTTCCGCTGTGTGTTGGTGGCCTATGATCCCGAAGGTCAGGAACATGTGCTCGAAGGTGTAGTGAAAGGTCAGATTGCCACCAAGGTGCGTGGACAAACCGGTTTCGGCTACGATCCCATCTTTATTCCCGAAGGTTTTGAGCAAACTTTCGCGGAGCTGGGTGTGGCCACCAAGAATCAAATCTCACACCGAGCCAAGGCCCTGCGCGAGTTGCTGACGCGGATTCATCCTCAATCTCATGTGAACCCGTGACGTTCCCTAGACTTTCACAAGGGCCTGCGATAGAACTCTCGCTTCCATGAACATGATGAAAATCTTCTCAGGCAACTCGAATATGGAGTTCGCACAAAAGGTGGCCCAGGCCGCTGGAGTGGAACTCGGCCACTGCGATATCGGGCGCTTCGCGGATGGTGAAATTCAGGTTGAAATTCACGAAAGTGTCCGTGGCTGCAATGTGTTTCTGATTCAAAGCACTCACCCTCCGGTGAACGAAAATTATATGGAGTGCTTTATGATTTTGGATGCTCTCAAGCGGGCTTCGGCTTCGGAGATCACTCTGGTCATGCCCTACTACGGCTATGCCCGCCAGGATCGCAAAGTGGCCCCACGTGCACCCATTTCCGCAAAATGCGTGGCCGAATTGATGAAGAAAGCGGGAGCCGATCGCCTGGTGGCGGTGGACCTTCATGCCGCCCAGATTCAAGGCTTTTTTGACGGTCCGGTTGATCACCTCTTTGCCATTCCCACCCTCGCCCGGGCTTGGCGTGAGCAAATGGGACACGGGGATGAGTTCGTGTGCGTCAGTCCGGATGCGGGCGGAGTGGAGCGAGTGCGAGCCTTTTCCAAGCGCATTGAATGTCCGATTGCCATCATTGACAAACGCCGAAGCGGTCCCAATGAAGCCAAAGCCTATAACTTGATTGGGGACGTGAGCGGCAAGACCGCCATCATTTTGGATGATATGATTGATACGGCTGGAACTTTGTGTACGGCGGTTGACAGCTTACTGGCCAATGGGGCAAAAAAGGTGTTTGCGGTCGCCACCCATCCGGTCCTTTCAGGTCCCGCCTTAACTCGCCTACAAGAAAGTGGAGTGGAGAAGGTCTGGGTTACGGATACGATCCCTCTGAAAGAAGCCGCACGCACCTCACCGAAATTTCAGGTGATTTCGGTGGCTCCGGTGGTGGCCGAGGCGATTCGCAGAATTTACACATATGATTCGGTCAGCGCCCTGTTTGACAGCTGAAGCTGGATCACTGAAGCCAAGTTAAGGAGCTAAGCCATGACAACGACTCAAGATCTCAAGATTGCAGCCAGCCCGAGGGAACCTGGCAAAGGCACGTCGCGTGGCTTGCGTCAGCAGCGTGCGGTTCCGGCTGTGGTTTACGGACCCAAAACGAAGCCGTTGACGATTTCCATCCCGGAAATCGACGCCGTTCGTTACTCGAAGACCGGTTTTGAAAACTCCATCTTCACTCTGACTTCAGAGGACTCCGCTCTAAACGGATTGAAGGTCCTCCGCAAAGATCTGGATATTCATCCTGTGTCTCGCCGTCCCGTGCATATGGATTTTTTCGCCCCCGACATGACTCAAGCTGTTCGTGTCAGTGTTGAGGTTCGAATCACAGGTAAAGCTCGTGGACTGGCGGATGGCGGTCTGGTCAGCATGGTCCGCCGTGACGTTGAAATTGAATGTCTCCCTCTTGAGATCCCGTCTTTTTTCGAACTGGACGTTACCGATCTGGGATTAAACGAGTCCGTGCACGTGTCGGATATCAAGTTTCCGGAAAACCTGAAGGTGATCACCAGCATGGATGAAACCATCGCCACTTGTGCGGAAGTGAAGGAAGAATCCCTTACCCCGACTCCTGCTGAAGGAGCTGCTGCCGCTGAAGGTGCCGCAGCCACTCCGGCGGCCGGGGCTGCAGCCGCCGCGGCTCCCGCAGCAGGCGCGCCGGCGAAGAAGTAAAGAAGACAGAAAATTGAAGCTGATCGCGGGATTAGGCAACCCTGGCCCCAAATACCAGCTCACTCGGCATAACGTGGGCTTCCTTCTGGTGGATGCTCTGGTCGAAGTCTGTGGGGAATCCAGCCGACCGCGCGCGGAATACAAATCGGAGTTCAAAGCCCAAACGCAAAAACTCAAGCTTCAAGGCGAGACGCTTCTCGCCTGCAAGCCGCAGACGTTTATGAATCTTTCGGGTGAATCCATTCAGCCTTTGATGAAATTCTACGGCATCGGAGTTGAAGATTTGCTCGTGGTCCACGATGAAATTGACATTCCATTCGGACACATGCGCTTCCAAACGCGCCGAGGACCCGGCGGACACAACGGAATTCGCAGCGTTCATCAGCATCTGAGTTCGGACGCGTATTCCCGACTCCGCCTAGGAGTCGGGCGCCCGCCCGCGTTCGTCAATGATCAGGGCGAGAAGACCCGACCCACGATGGCGGTCCATGATTGGGTGTTACAGAATTTCTCGCCGCCGGAACAGTCCCAGCTCCCGGCATTCTTGGAGTTGGCCATCCAGGGCATCGAAGTTTGGGTGAAGCAGGGCACGTCTCAGGCGGCAACGCTGTTTAACAATAAAAAAGTGGGATAAATAAGGCGATAGAATATGGGATTGAAATGCGGAATTGTGGGACTTCCCAATGTAGGCAAAAGCACTTTGTTCAATGCCTTGACGGCGAGCAAGGCGGAGGCCGCCAATTATCCCTTCTGCACAATTGATCCCAACGTCGGGGTGGTCACCGTACCGGACGTCCGGCTCGAAGAGATCTCCCACTATGTGAAGCCCAAATCGCAGGTGCCGACAGCGATGGAGTTCGTCGATATCGCGGGCCTCGTGGCCGGCGCCAGTCAAGGCGAGGGCTTGGGCAATAAATTTCTTTCCAACATTCGTGAAACAGACGCCATCCTGCATGTCGTGCGGTGCTTTCAAGATGAAAACGTCGTGCACGTGAGTGGGAGCGTCGATCCGTTGCGCGATATTGATGTGATCAACACGGAACTGATGCTGGCGGATCTCGAGACCGTGGAAAAACGGTATAAGAAGATTGAGAAGGTGGCCCAAAGCACCAAGGACGTCAAGATCCGATCCGAGTTCAGTATCTTGAAAAAGCTTTTTGATGCCCTCCAAGCTGGCCGTCCTGCACGCACAGTTGAAGTGACTGAAGACGAAGCCCCGACCCTCCGCGACTTGCATCTCCTCACCGCCAAGCCCGTGCTGTATGTCTGCAACGTTCTCGAATCCGAATTCTTGAGCGGAGAGAGCCCGTTGGCCGAGAAAGTCGCAGAGCGGGCGAAGCAAGAAAACAACCTCAGCCTCGTCATCTGCAGCCAAATGGAGGCCGAAATCGCGCAACTGGACCCCTCCGAGCGAGGCGAGTTTCTGGCTTCCATGGGGATCAAAGAGCCCGGGCTGCACCGTCTGATCCGCGAGTCCTACAGACTTTTAAACCTGATCACCTACTTCACGGCCGGAGAGAAGGAGGTGCGGGCGTGGACCATCCGCCAGGGCACCAAGGCACCGGGCGCGGCCGGCGTGATCCACTCCGACTTCGAGCGTGGGTTTATTCGGGCGGAGACCTACCATTGCACGGACCTCTTCACGCTGAAATCCGAAACGGCGGTAAAGGAGGCCGGCAAATACCGCAGCGAAGGAAAGGATTACGTCGTGCAGGATGGCGATATCTTGCTCTTCCGTTTTAACGTTTAATAGTGCCTAATGAATATCAATGTATGGAAACAGAAAAAAGATTTGAGATCCGTTGTGGTATCACCCTCGCGTTCTTTGCCGCGATCCTCGCGGTGACCGACCTCTTTGGCGGAAAGTTCGGTGATGACGAGCTTAAGATGACCAATGAGAAGGCCTCGGCCTACATGTGGTACCAATCCAAGAGCATCAAGGAAACCATCGTTGAAGGCCAACGCGATCTTCTGCAGTCGCTGTTAGCCGCGGGGGCGGTCGCGCCCCAACATGAGGCCGCGCTCGGAAACCAGGTTCTGAACCTAAGCGGAGATATCCTGAAGTACAAAAAGGAAAAACAGGAGATCTTGCTCGGTTCCGCTAAGGTCGGTGCCGATAATTGGGCTCAAGAAATCAATGGGCAAAAGGGACAAGTCATTGGCGCGCTCGAGTGGGGTGAAACGTCTGAACAACTCGCCCGCGCCGGCGACCAGTTGGACATCTCCGCCCTCTTCCTTCAACTGTGCCTCGTCATGGGCGCCGTCAGCCTGGTGCTGCAAAGCCGGGGCAGCCAACGGTTCTTCTACGCTTTGATGGTGGCACTCGGAGCCATCGGAACGGGCTTCACGATCTACGGGTTCTCGCTCGTTTAGGAGCTGCGCGAGCGCGACCGGCCGCCACCGGGTCGTCCTGGAGAGCTCTCCCTTTCCCGTCCTTTTCATGCGAAGTACTTTTTCATAATATACGTTCTCAGGCTGTCTTGAAGCGTGCGGATAAAGTACTCCCACGCCGCGGGAGCCAGTTCTCGCGTTTCCGCTTCGGATAAATTCCCTTCGCCATAGAACTGAATCACGTCCTCCAGCGAATTCGCTTTCTCGCCGAGCGACTGGGCCTCGTTAAGAGTCTGCCAAGCCCCCACTGCGCCCATGCCGGCTAGGACCAACGCGGCCACTTTATAGGGGCCTGCGGGTGCGCCGGCGGCCCGCGCAAGCCGAGGAACAAAGGCCACGGTCGTCACTCCGATTCCTGCGAGAGTAAACAAGCCCATAACACCTGTAAGCACCTTCTGCACCCGTTGTGAACCGTGCACTGAGTTCAACTCTTGTTGGAGTGAAGCCTTTAAGAAACCCGAGAATTCCAGCATATCCAGCTTCGGGAGTCCCACGCGCATAAGAGCTTTGCAGCCTTTAGCTTCAATTTGGTCTAACTTATCTGGTGTAGCCGGGCAGACTTCGTAGATAACGGTCTCCGCGGATTCGATGATCCTTAGAGCCTCGGCGACCTCGGAGGAGTAAAAAACCACCCGTTTCGTCTCTTCGCCCGAAGACAATGAACAATTCAACAACACCGCAAAAAATACAGCTGTTCGCGCGGCGAACCCCATTTCTAAACCTCCGCCAAAGAGTTGGAGCAGGGCATTGCAATCCGCACGCCGGGGCGGATCTCACGCGGCCGGTACCACTCAGGTCAGATCCGGAAGATGGTCCCCCGTTTGCTAGCTCTCAGCCTGATAACTCAAATACTTGTAGGTAGGGTCTAACCATGAAACTTTTATTTCGGTTGTACTTTGTTTTGCTAGCTCTTCTCGTTGCGATGGACGCAACCGCAGACTGTCGCTTGGCCCGGGATGTACCGGCCACGCAAGCCCATCGAGTGCTAACCCGGTTTTTGGAAGCCAAAAAACAGTTTGAATTGCTAACCTTAAAATCGGCCGGTTGGGCAGAGAGCTACTGTAAGGTCGACATCTCTCCCCTGAGAGAAGACGGAGGATTTGATATTGTGGCCAAGGAAATTTCGCGAAAAGACGACTCTGAGGTGCGGAGACTCGTGGTCTCGGTCCCCGCGGACGTGAGTAGCCACGTCAGCTGTGAGGTGTTCACCCAACAAAGACCTATTGACGACCAGGACCTGATTGCCCTTTTCGTGCAGTACAATTTTAAAACCCAGAAGGTATCGGAACCTTCACGCGTGGTCACAGACGGTAAACACTTTTGGGTGGACTTCGCAAAACAAATGGTGAGCGTTGGAGACACGAGCCTTCCCAACGGTGTTCTCGACTGTAGATTAAGATAAAAATCCATAATCCCATAAAGGGCGCCCGATCTAGGCGCGCCCCCGCATCTGTGGATCGAAGGCGTCTCGTAAGCCATCGCCGAGAAGGTTAAAGGCCAACATGGCCACGAAAATCGCCACCCCGGGCGAGATCATCAGGTGGGGATAACTGGAGAGGGAACGCCAGCCATCGTTCGCCAACACGCCCCAGCTCGAATAGGGCGGTTGAAGTCCCAGGCCCAGAAAACTCATAAAGCTTTCCGATAGAATGTTGGACGGGATCTGAAATGTCAGCAATACGATCACAGGCCCCAGGATATTCGGCAAGATATGCTGAACCACGATCCGAAGGCCCGAGGCCCCCATCGATCGAGCGGCTTCGACGTACGCCATTTGCTTCACCTGAAGAACTTGTCCGCGCACCACACGCGCCAGAGACACCCAGCTGACCAACGATAGCGCGAGCAGCATTCCCGTCAGGGCTTTGAGTTCAGGATCACTGATAATATCCACGGAATCAAAGACCAGCTTCACCAAGATCAGCAACACCAGCGACGGAATGGAATCTAAAATATCCACAAATCGCATCATCGCGCTGTCCGTCCAGCCTCCAAACCAACCGGCGATAGCGCCATAAATGGTGCCGATGATCAGCGCAATGATCGCGGTGATTACGCCCACCGCCATGGAAATGCGCGCCCCATAAATCAAACGCGACAGCATATCGCGACCCAAGCTATCCGTGCCCAGAAGATGGTCTCCGCTGGGGGCCGCGAGTACCTGATCCAGATACTGGGCATCGAACGGATAAGGCGAGATCACGGGAGCAAGCAAACCGATCCCACACACAAGAAGGATCAGAATCGCGGACACGATGGCAACGGGGCTCTTTTTTAGCCGCTCCCAGGCTTCCTTTTGTAAACTCTTGCCCTGACTCATGACATCTTCACCCGCGGGTCCACGACCGCCATCAACAGATCTGTAATCAAATTTGCGACCACGAGAATCACAGAAAACAGCAGCGTCGTTCCCAGAATTAAGGGGTAATCCCGGTTGGTTACACTTAAAACAAGATGCTTGGCGAGGCCCGGAATCGCAAAGATTTGCTCGATCACAAAAGAACCTGTGAGAATGGCCGCCGCCAGAGGCCCTGAAAGGGTCAGCACTGGGATCAGGGAGTTGCGCAACACGTGTTTGAAAAGAATCTTCTTCGAATCCAACCCTTTGGCTTTAGCCGTGCGGATGTAATCCGAATGGATCACTTCAAGAACACTGGCTCGAGTCAGGCGCGCGATCACGGCGGCCGGACGGATGCCGAGAATGACCATCGGCAAAACGTAGTAGGCCGGCCCTTCCCAAAGCGCGGGCTCAAACCAGTCGAGCTGCTTTACAAAGAGGAGTATAAAAATCGGAGCCATCAGAAAACTGGGCAGAGACACACCACTGATAGCCAGAAACATACTGCTGAAATCCAGCGCGGAACCCGGCTTCCATCCCGCCAGCACGCCAATAGGGATCCCAATCAGATAAGAAATCAAAAGGGCGTAGACGCCCAGCTGAACGGAATTCGGCAAGCTCTCCATGATGATCGACGTCACATTGCGGCTGAGGTATTTATAGGACTGACCCAAATCCCCCTGAGCGAGATTCTTCAGGTAGTCCACGTACTGCATGAGAAGAGGCTGATCCAATTTGTACTTCTTCTCCAGGTTGGCCATGATTTCCGGAGGTAAAGCCTTCTCCGAATCAAAGGGCCCACCCGGGAGCGTGCGTAGGAGCACAAACGTGAGGGAGGCGATCACCCACAAGACGAACACGGCCTCCAACATCCGGCGCAGCACAAAATAACCCATTCCCCGGGACACGGCGAAGGCCGTCGCCCCGACCACGAATACAGCCGCGGTCGTCCACCACAAAGCTGGGGGGATTTCGTATGCAAAAAAACTCAGACCGATAAGGCTGCTAAAAAGGCCCACCACCCCAAGGCCCCAAATACGGACGATCACTTGAGAGACACCCCTTTAAAGAGCCAACGTTCCATCGCGGTCACTGGAAAGTTCTGCACCCGTTCCGAGAGCATGATATGGCGCACAGCCGAGTAAATCGGGATCACGGGCACATCATCTTCCGTCAGCAACTTCTGCGCTTCCGCGTAAATCTTACGCCGCTCTTCTTTATCCAGGGATCCCGCCCCTTTCTTGGTTAATTCGTCGTAGCGTTTACTCTTCCATCCCGTGTGGTTGTTCTCAGAGTAACTCGTCATGATATCGATGAATGTCGCAGGATCCGGGTAATCCGCAAGCCATCCCATCCGGTAAATAGAAGGCGTATCCGTACGCAATCGGTTCAGGTACACCTTCCACTCTTCATTTTGGATTTGGACTTCCACGCCGAGGACTTTCTTCAGCTGCGCCTGCACGTTTTCGGCGACCCGTTGATGATTCTCGTTGGTGTTGAAGGCCAGAGTGACTGGCGGGAATTTGCTGCGATCTTTGTAGCCAGCCTCATCGAGCAACTTCTTCGCCCGCTCGGGATCGTAGTTGATGCCAATGCCGTTATCGTACCCAAACATTCCGGCGGGTACCCAACCCGTCAGTGGCGCGTGTCCGGCGGCCAGCAGATCTGTGATCTGCTTGCGGTCCACCGCGTACGAAAAGGCCTTGCGCACCTTGAGATTATCAAAGGGAGGCTTGCGGGTGTTCAAACCGTAGTAATACGTCGCCAGCGAGGCGACCTGACGGAATCCCGGCTTTTGGCGCAGCTGAGGCAGCTCTTTAAATGGCAAGCTGGACTGAAAATCCAGTTTACCGGCCTCGATCAAGTTCAACGCCGTGGAATACTCATTGATCATATAGCCCAAGACATTTTTAATCTTGGCCTTTTCGCCATAGTAACTGTCATTGCGCTCGAGTACGACCGCTTTGTCGTGATCCCAGATCTTCAATTTGTAGGCCCCAAGCGTCTGAATATTTTCCGGATTGGTCCAGCGATCCCCATGTTTCGAAATCACGTCCTTCCGATGCGGATAGGTCGCATGGTGGGTCAGCAGCAAGGGGAAGTAGCTCATGGGTTGCTCCAGCTCCACCACAAGCTGCCCCTCGTCGTTAAGTCTAATGCCGACTTGCTTAAAATCCTTAATCTTTCCGGAGTTGTAGGCACGCGCGTTTTTAACGTCAAAGAGGAAGTAGGCATATTGAGAAGCCGTCTCAGGATTCAAGAGCCGCTCCCATCCATCAATTACATGCTGGCCCGTGAACTCCACCCCGTCCGTCCACTTCACACCTTTGCGCAAAGTGAACGTCCACGTGCGCACATCTTCGCTGGGCTTCCACTCTGTGGCCAATGCCGGTGCCAGCGAGAGCTCCGGATCGTCGAGATTGTACTCAACCAATCCTTCCATAATATTGTTCTCGATCAGAGAGGAGGTGGTATCCACCGACTTACTCCAATCCAGGGACGGTGGTTCTTGCTCGAGATTGATCCTTAGGGTGTCCTTAACCTCAAGACCATACTCCAACTTACCGGAATTTTTCTTTGTACATGCGGAGAGGAAAAGCACCGAGGCGAGTAGCGGCAAGGCTAAGCGTTTCAAGCTCATTAAGGACTCCTATTGGAAGCAAAAAGCTGCCCCAGTATTCTCTGAGATGACGCAGTCAAGTCAAGAAGAGGAAAGAAATTCTCAGCTTAAAATGGTGAGAGTGCAGGCAGGGGCCCTGTAGGCCGACTCACCGACAACAAACTCCGCGCTTTCCAGAAGATCGTCCGTCCTTTTTTGCCATCCGGATGACTGATCTCCCGCATCGATCGGCCCGCGGTCGAATGGGATGGAGGAGATGGTATAATTTATTCAGGTCGGACTCAGTCAGCGGCGCAGCTGGAGATTAGAGTGAATCCCAATTCTCCCGCGTAGGGGCCCGGGATGGGATGGGAACTCCCAAGGATTTTGCGAGATACGATACGGGCTGTTCATCGCTGGAATAAAGACGACGGTAAAACGTGTGGTATCTCACAACTTTTTTGACATAGTTGCGGGTTTCGAGAAAGGGAATGTGCTCCACCCACTCATCCATTTCCAAATGCCCAAAGTTTACAAGCCAGCCTCCCACACGGTGTGGGCCGGCGTTGTAAGCCGCAGCGACTAATGGCAGCTGACCCTTAAATTTCTGGTGCAGACGGGCGAGGTATTGAGCTCCGAGACGAATATTCACTTCCGGATCCAAGAGATCTGGCACCGTGGTACCGGTTTCTCCGCGCAACCGGTTCAGATTACGTGCGGTGTACGGCATGATTTGCATTAGCCCCTTGGCGCCGACGGGTGAGATCACATCCGGCTTGAAAAAACTTTCCGCACGCATGATGGACCAGATCCATTCTGAGGGGGCTCCAAAATAATCCGCGGCCTTTTTGACTTCGCTTTTATAAGCCTGTGGGTAGGTTGAAACCCAGAGGGCGCGCGCGGCCTCAAGTCCCTGCTCGCGTTCCTTGCCAAAGGCCAGTTCCGCGATACCGGCTGAGCGGTTGTAGGAACCGATTCCTTCATAGGCGCCAATAAGCATCCGTAAATATTGGCGGTTGCGGGTCTTGCGCTCCACCTCGTAAAGCTCCCAGCGTGCCAGCTCTGGAAGACCGAGCTCCATCAGTTTTTGCGCGACTTCGATGCGTGCGCGGTGGGCGGGGTCCTTGAATTCGGACGCCATTAGTTTTTCTTCCTCCAATGGCCCGTCCTCAAGTTCAACAGGCGCCTCCTGGCCCTCTTCGGCGGCGGCGAGGTCCTCCTCACTTTCTTTCTCCTCATCAGGCGTGGAGGACGGCGCGGCCGCCTGCATATTTGTGGACATAGGCCCACCTTCTATAGGTATTTCGGGAAGCGCGGAAGGCACGCGCACCAGAGGCGTGGTGTCGAGTTTGGGAAGAATCGTTTCCAGTCGCGCTTGGGCGGCTAAACCGTAATAGGAATACGGGTTCTTTTTGACAATGGCCTCAAGCTCCTCGCGGGCCGTGACGAGATCGTTTAACCGAATATGGGACATCGCCATCCAATACAGCAGACGCTCTTGGAGGCTGTCGGACTGGCGCCGTTTTCTTTTATAGCTCTTTTGGACCTGCGTAAACTTCTCAAGGGCTCCGCGGAAGTCATTGCGCAAGTATTGGAGCCAGGCCAGGTGCCATTGCGCATCCCGGGCCAAGCCGGACTTTGGATGTTGCTTGATAAACTGCTGGTATTTACGGACAGCACCATCGTAGTCCTGGAATTGATAGCTCTGATAAGCGGCGTAATAGAGGGCCTCACGCGCACCGCGACTGCGCGGGCTCAGCGAGGAGGCGCGTTCGTATGCGCCCACCGCGGTCTGATACTCCCCCGAACGGGACGCGGCCTTCCCCAAGAGCATCAGATACTCAAAGCTTGATTTCCGCTTGGGATAATAACGAATCAGTAAATTGAGTGCGTCGTGGACGGCGCCTTCATTGATCAGGAATCCGGCCAGCACCATGTCCAAATCCGCACGCTGGCTCTCAGGCGCCTTGGACATCACATCCACGATTTCACGATGGGCTTTATCCGACTCGCCCGACCACTGCAGGCTGCGCATGCGGTCGGCGAAGTCGTCCTGAGATTGCTTACACGGAAGAGCCTTGCCATCGACTTCAACTCGGCTCAAATCGCTGCCCCAGCCAAGCACCAATGGATGAGAGGGATATTTGGAATACAGCTTGCGCGCGCGGGCGCACACGTTCGCCGTATGTCCCAGCTTCAAGTCGGCCGTCATCAGCCGGTAAAGGACTTCCGGATACCGATGGGAGCGCCTCCATTTGCGATCGAGAGGTTTCAGTTTCTTAATCGCATCCGCGTACTTCTTTTCACGTAGGGCGATTTCACCGAGAAAGAACTGCGATTGATTCTTCAGATCGCTGGACGCTTGACTCTGAATAATCTTAATAAATTCCGGTTCCGCTTCCTTATACTTGGCCAGTTCCAGATAAGATTGTCCCAAGTACCAGTGCTTATACACGGAAAGATAATCCCCAAGCTCAGGAACCTGCTCCAACGCGGCCGCGGCCTTGTCATACTGCTTTTGTTGAAAAGCCAGGACGCCTTTCTTAAAGACCTCACGTGAATCCTCGTCGGAGCCATACGATTTCAACGCCAGTCCGCCGATGACTAGGGTGATCGCGACCCAAATCCTTGGGAATCGAACTAAAACCAAGCCTCCTCCTGAAGCCGTCGGTGAAAATGAACAGGGTGGAAATCAAATTGTAATCCGAGAAGCGGACGAATTACGAGCCCAGAGCTGAACTTTTCTCACGTACAACCAGTCAAAAATCTTAATCGCGCGAGGACAGTTTCATGATAAAAGTAATCCTCCATGGCCAAAGTCAAAACGATGTATGTGTGTCAAAATTGCGGCGCCAAACGCGCCAAGTGGGAAGGGCGTTGCAGTGACTGTAACGAATGGAATTCCTATGTGGAGGAGCGGACTCAACCTGACCGAAAGGGCTGGGTGGGCCGAAGTGCATCAGATACCCCGGGAGCATCGCGCTCGGCGTTGAGCGTGCTGGACGTCTATAACCTCATCGACACACCGAGCCTCGACGCTGGTCAAAGGATTCCCTCCGGTATGAACGAGCTCGATCGCGTTCTGGGCGGAGGCCTAGTCGTGGGAAGCTATATCCTCCTGGGTGGAGATCCGGGAATCGGAAAAAGCACACTGGTCATGCAGATGGCCGGAGCCTTGGCACGTCGGGGTTCCAACGTGCTCTATATCAGTGCCGAAGAAAGCGTGCAGCAGACAGCTCTGCGCGCGCGGCGCCTGGGGCTGAGCCAAGAGAAAGTGAATCTCGCCAGCGATAGCTCATTGGATTTGATTTTAGAAACCGCATTAGCGCGCCATCCGCGGGTGCTGATTGTGGACTCCATTCAAACCGTATTTACGAGTGAGGTGGAATCCGCACCCGGCTCCGTCTCCCAGGTGCGCGAATGCGCAGCCCGTCTTTTGACATTAGCCAAAACTCAGAAAATCACGGTGATCCTCATTGGACACGTGACCAAAGAAGGTTCGCTGGCGGGACCGCGCGTGCTGGAGCATATGGTCGATACCGTGCTCGCGTTTGAAGGGGATCATCACCAGCAGTTCCGCTTGCTCCGCGCGCTGAAGAACCGCTTTGGCGCAACCAATGAGCTGGGAGTTTTCCAGATGACCGGAGAGGGGCTGGCGGAAGTTCCCAATCCCAGCGAATTTTTTCTGGAAGAACGTCGCACGGACCGATATGGGTCCGCGGTCTTTGCGGCGATTGAAGGGTCACGGCCCGTGCTATGTGAGATTCAGGCATTGTGCAATTCCACCCCGTTGCCGACGCCGCGGCGGACCTCTCTGGGCATCGATGTCAACCGCGTCCATATGCTGGCCGCGGTTTTGGAAAAGCACACTTCGCTATCGTTTATCAATCGTGATATCTACACGAATGTGGTGGGCGGCCTGCGCCTCACCGAGCCCGCTGTCGATCTGGCCTTGGTAGCCGCATTGATCTCATCGGAACGCCAGACACCCCTCCCGGCAAGTTCCTGCTTCTTTGGCGAAGTCGGCCTCACCGGCGAAGTTCGCGGCGCCAACCTCGCGCTCGAACGTGTAAAGGAAGCGGTAAAACTGGGCTTCACCCAGGTCTTCTTGCCGATATCGAATCAAAAATACCTGAACGCCAAGGAATTCCCCGACGCCAACTTCACCTGGGTGCGGGAGGTCGGAGAGCTGGAGGCCCGATTTGGTGGAGGTCAGGCGGGAACCTCGCGCCGCGCCCGCCCCTCCCCGAGCGGGGCGCCTGTGATTACAGGCCGGACGGATGCACGTAACGACTTAGGCACAGACGCGGACTTCCTGGATTGAACACATTCCGGGAAGGGCGCACCTGATCGCATCTACAAAAATGTTCACGTGCAGAGTGAGTTCAGACTTGGTAGTCTCCCGTGCATGAAGCACCCTCTCCTGATTCCGATGGCCCTGTATGTGTTCTACATCTGGTCGCTCGCGCTCTATAATTTCAGGACTCGCCTTCGCGCCATTAAGAACGGGCAAGTCTCACTTAAGTACTTTAAGACGTACGCCGACCCAGCCGCATCCGAGCGCGTGATCGTGGTGGGCCGCCACTACGATAATCAGTTCCAGCTGCCCCTACTATTTCTTATCACGTGCGCGCTTCACCTTACTGTAGCCTCAGAAGGCCCAGCAACTCTGGCTTTTGCGTGGGCCTTTGTGATCAGTCGATTTTTCCATTCATGGATTCACCTGGGCCGCAATCATGTTCCCAAGCGAGCCCTCGCCTTTGCACTCGGATGGCTGGCGATCCTTCTTCTCTGGGTCCAGCTCATTCTTATCAGTATGTAATGACCCGTGCGCCTTTGGAAACGAGCCAACGACGCATTTGCATCAAGCACTTTCTATGAATGAGCGCGACTAGTCTACGATGTAGATGTAAGCCATTTGCTTGTTCGGCGCCTGGATTTCATACAAACAGGCATATTGTTGCACTTCATCGTATTCGTCACATCCGTACGCCAGCGCGACCTCCAACTCATCACCCGCTGTGAATCTCGGCGCCGGAAGCGGAACCCATGCGGTCCGTGATTCGCCGGTGATATCCGTCACCTCGAGCAAGCAGAAATCATTTCGAAGAGTATCAAACTCGCCGCACGCGATCACCTCGTTGACAACAATGAAACGACCCGCGATCTCCGCACCAAAGGCTGACACTGAGAACAATAGGCTAGACACCGCAATCAGAATTTTCATGAAATTTCCCCCCGATAAACTTTTCTGCGCGTCTAGTTAATGCCGAGACCTCAGGAAGTAAAGAGGTTCTGAGGCATTGCAACCTTTTCCCTTCTGGTTACCCCTCTCACTTCATTTCGCCCCTGCTTCATTTCGCCTCTGCCTCCTCTCCCCTGTGTATCCACCCCTCCATTCACCTCAAGATCTTTGCGGCGCATCCTTTTCCAAACCATCCCAAAGCCGACTCAACCATCCCAAGGTCGTTGGGTCTTGGGTCACAACTCGCACCGTCTGAGAACACGTGTAAGGGCATCCGGAAACGCGGAGAGTTCTGAGACCGGCACTTTCGATAAAATAGTCGGGCAAATACCCCAAAGCGAGGCCCGCTTTGATCAAATTCTCCATAAGTTTAAGTCCGCACACCTTATATTTGATCTGCCTGGGAAATTTGTCATCTCTCCAGCCATCGATGCTCGAGGCCCTGGCAATTCGGCCCAGAATTGCCGCATCCGGAGCGACAAACGGGTAACTGAGAATTTCCTCAATGGGAATAGCTCTGCGTGTGCCGAATCTTTTGACCAGTGGGTGCAGCGGGGATGCGCACGTTTTAAATTCCGCGCGCGCCAGAACTTTTGAGGCCGCACCGGCCGGAGGGTCGAGTGTGATCAAAGCAAGATGGGCCTCTCCACTCATGACCTGCTCAATAGCCGCGGTTTCCCCGCGAATGAAGAATTGAGTGCGCGCCTTGGGAAAGAATCCATCGATCTTCTTTGCTAGGCTGATTCCAAACGACGTCTGCAGGATCTCCTCTGACGAGATGTATACGTTCAGACTGCCGAACTCCTTCCCTCTCAGCTCGAGTCTCACGTCTTCTTCAAGTTGTAAGATATGAGCCGCTTTCTTCTTTAAGAGAAGACCTTCCGGTGTGAGCCGGATCCCACGGCCCGATTTGAAAAACAAGGGCGTTTGCAGCTCGTCCTCAAGCCGCGCAACGGCCTTGCTTAACGACCCGGCGGAAACGCCGATTTGCGCCGCCGCCCGATTCACGTTTTCACCTCGTGCGACCGCCAGAAAATAACGCAATTCAAATATTTCCATAATCGAAACATATATTTCGATCTCGTTTCTTTTTCAAAGTGGAAATAGGAGTTAAGGATGCATGTCACTTCGAACCTTGAGGATATCATTGGAATACGATATGAGCCCCCCACGATTTCACACGTTCCGATTTAAGAACGGCAAGTCCGCGAGAAACCGGGTTGTCGTCCCTCCGATGGCGTCGCAGACGGCGGATACGCGCGGAATGGTGACGGAGGAGACACTGGCCCACTACGTGCGGCTCAGCCAAGCGAATCCCGGCATTCTCTTTGTCGAGTACACGTTTATTGACCCATCGGGAAAGTCAGAACCCAATCAGCTCGGTGCCGCCACAGCCAACCATGTGGAAGGGCTCTCCCGCCTAGCCACAGCCATCAAAGCTTCTGGCGCGTTAGCAGGGCTACAACTGGTTCATGCCGGAGGCAAGACCACATCCGATTTAGCCGGAGGGCCACTTCTGGGTCCAAGCCCCATACCGGTGCCTGTTAAAGGAAGAGAGTCCGAAGTCCCCATTCCCATGACCCATCAGCAAATAGAAGCCCTGGTGGAATCATTCAGTGCGGCCGCGGCGCGTGCCGCGAACGCGGGATTCGATATTGTGGAACTTCACGCGGCCCATGGCTACGGACTGAATCAATGGCTTTCACCACTCACGAACCAGCGCCGTGACGCCTTTGGCGGTTCCCTTGCGAATCGGAGCCGTCTTTTGCAACAAATTGTGAAACGAATAAGGCATGAGCTCCCTAACATCCTCTTGGCTGTCCGACTCCCCGCCCAAGATCACGTTCCTTGTGGTCTGGAGGTCGCGGAGATGACCTGGGTGGCGGAACAGCTGGAGCAGTTGGGTGTGGATCTTATCGATGTGTCATCGGGAATTGGAGGCTGGAGACGTCCAAGCTCTCGCGTGGGTGAAGGCTATCTTGTGGAGGATGCCGCCGTATTGAAGACCCACCTGTCGATACCTGTGATCGGGGTCGGCGGAATAGAGTCCGGGAATTACATCGACTCCATTATTCAAAAAGAGTATGTGGATTTCGCGGCAGTCGGTCGGGCCATTCTCAATGATCCCAGCCTCTGGCGGAAGAATCATCTTTCCAACCGAAAGGAACATCATGACATTCTTGATCACGCTGTTTGCCGGACTGAACCTTCTCCCGGCGATGGCGTTCGGAAACTCCCAAGCCCCCGAGTCGAGATTTTTTGCCAATAGCGCGGTCCAACGCTCCCATCCACACGCCTTTGTTTTGCAACCAGAAGCCGAGACCTACCTGCGCTCCCTGGAGGCCGAGACGAAGGCGCTCAGAGATCGCCTGGTCGCCGTCATCTCTCAGGACTCCAAGCTGAGCCGTGCCATCCAGAATTGGCGCTCGCTTTCCACGGAAGAACAGATTCCGTTTCTAAAGCGTGTCTTTGAACTTGAAGTCGAGGTGATGAATATCGACCCTCCAGAGCTTATCATCGACGCCAAATCCATCCCGGGACGAGCCGCCTACTTTGATTTCAACATCGAACGCCCGGGCCCGGGCCAGGTTCTGTTGAATCCCGAAGTTCTGGCCGGGATGGATAAGTATGCAGCGTTGGCTCTCCTCATTCATGAAACCCGACACTCCGCTCAATTCCAAATGGCCTTTACAGGCGCAAGCCAGCGTCTCCCGCATTCCAGCGCCGCCTCAGTGGCCTACCAGGCCTCCTTTCGCGCCCAAAAGGACGAGAGTTTGGAGATTCGGTCCTTCTGCGACTTTCTCACTTTGGCCAACGAGTTCGAAGCCTTTCAGTTTGGAAACGACGTTCTCGGTCAGCTGACAAACGGGAAAGTGGACCTGTCAGACATGGGAACATTCGCCAGTCAGTACAACGACAAAGGACGCCTCAAATTGGATCTCGTCGAGCTGCTAGACAATGGAAAGCCAGGAACCCTATTAGAAAAGTTCAATGAAGCGGAAATCACTCAGTGTCGGCAGCTTGGTTACTGCGATAACCAAACCTCTCCTCAACCACCACTCTGAACGGGAAGTCCGGATTGTTCCAGTCGATCGCCCAGGAATGTGAGTGCCGCATTTAACTGCGGATCATACGCCAAGGTGCGATCGGTCGGATAGGGTACCACCCTGTCAGGAGCAACCCCGACACCCTCAAGATTGATTCCATCGAGGAGCGCGCCCCTGGCAGCCAAATAAAACATATAGGGTTCCCGCTCTTCGGCGAACCACATACGGCCAGCGACAAACATGCCGGCCGTCGACGTTCCGAACAGAACAGCCCGGCCCGATTTCTTGAACTGGAAGGCCATCATCTCTTTTCCACTCCGAACACCCTCGTTGATCAAAACAACCATCGGCTTTGTATAAGGATTCGGATTCTGACGGGGCTCCCACCTTTCAGGAGGAGTCAATGAACCATCGCGCAAAACTCCTCTCATCACGGGATAAGTGGATCGATCCGGAAAGAAAGGATCCACCCGCTCCAGAGAGGCGCCGCCGAAGCCCCCTCTTAGATCCAAAATCAAGGCATCCGTCTTCAGAAAGAGATCCTGCCTGATAATACGGTCGTACTCTTGAAGATTCTCCTCAAACGCCCCCATCCAAAAATGCAAATAACCGATCCGTCTTCCCCCCTCCGAAAGAATACGCACGCTGTTTTTCATCGCCTGAATGTAGGAGCGCGCCGGAGATTCAAAAACAGGCCGGACTTCGATGCGAGCGACACGGCCATTGCGCTCGACGGTCAAGGTCACGCTCTGCCCGTCACGGAAGCAGTCCATCGCATGAAAGGCTTTCTCGCCACACGCCCGCAGACGATCACCGCGCCTGAGCCCCGCCGCTTCTGCCGGGTACCCCTCCAGAATTTCGCGCACACGATATCCGTCTGCGGACTCCAGAACTTGCATCCCGATATGCCAGATGGGATGGCTGTCCGGGTCACGTGTTGAAAAGAGCGCCCTCATAAAATGATAGTCTGGATCTCGGTCATGATAAAATCGAGTATGTGAAATCCCAAGTGAACTCAGGAAGGGATTGATCACATGGGCGAGTTCCTCAAACGTCGCGGCCTGCGCAGCCCGGCGAGACAGATCCGCAAACACCTCGTCCGAAAAACGCGACTCTAAAGTCCCCGGATAGACCTGCTCCCTCCCCGTCTGCCAGACTCGTTCAAACACCGGCGTCAGTGGACCTGATTGTAGCGCTGAAACCGCGGGAGCAAGGAGTGTCAACATCACCACCGATATCGACATTAAATTTGATATTGAACTTGATAGGGATGTCATTCGTGAAAGTCTGCGGGAGAGTTTTTGCACTTGGTTTTCTTACCCGAGCGCAAGTTAAAGGTAAATAGGGCTTTCAGAGGCTACGGCAAATGCGTGCCGAAAAGCCTGCCGGCGTACGGCAATCAGCTTTTCAGAGCAGAGGGATTTCGCCGCGCGGTCAAGTTGAACAAGTTTGCACGAAAGGTACTCAAAAGGCGATGCTGAGATGCGCCACCCGCGCGCCTCCGGTGGGGGCAAATCCATTCTGTCGGTCAGACCATCTTCCAACCATAATATACGTTCGAAGGCTTCCATACTCACGCCATCAAAAAAGACCTGGATCTGGCTGAATTCGTCCCCAAGCTGATGGAGACGCCCCTTCCTCTCAAGATAAAGGAGTTGAACGATCTGGGCCGTGACCACATCCATTGAAATGGCCATCTGCCGATAGATGGCATTTTCGTACGTCATCTCCTCGGTCACACGCTCGCCCACTATCACTCCTGATCTGTCCCGCTTGTGACCGTAATAGTTCCAGGTGCGATTCACTCGTCCTTGAAAACGCCCCAGCTGATCACGGATGCAAGCCAAAGTCAGGCGCACGTTCTCAAGGTACTCCCCAAAGAGCATTGTCAGAAAATGATAACTCCAGTCATGAATACTATCTCTGTCTTCAAGGGCGGCCATTGGAAACCGGCCGTTATTAATAAACATGTCAACGTAATCCCGGTCACTCATCTCCTGGACCGATTCAAAAACAAACTCTTTTTCACTCGTCGGTCCGATCTCGGCCGAGAGTTGTCTAAGCTTGGTATTGATCGTCTCAGCAAGTGGAATAAGTGCAAAGTCATGATAGACTGAGGACGTGAGGCCAAAATGATATGAAAGATTTGAGTAATTCTGAAGGACCTGCTTCGGCCAAAGCGGGTTCCCTTGAAAATTCGCTGACACACGATCTCGTTCCAGGCGCGTGGCACTCCATGAAGCACCGAAGACCCGACTCAAAAGACGGTAGCGTTCCACCTCTGAATGGCACCTCAAAGTCAGTGTTCCACGGTGAATCAAAGTGACGTATTCGGATGCCGGCATTCCAGAAGCCGGGGGGCTCACTCTAAGAACATACGGCCTGGGTTCCAAATCAAACAGAATCATTCTGCATCCGATGTCTTGACTCCACCACGACGTGATTCCGGGCCAGTTCCGATATTTCCAAATCGATAACGTGAAGATTTTCTTTATCCAGGTTGGCGTCCCACTCATCGAGGAGAATATAACGGATTTCACCCAGCTCTTTCAGTTCGCGAACGGCGGCAAGCAGACGATTGCCGTCGGAATCCGTCAAGGCATCCGCATTTACAAACGAAAGATCGGCGAACTTGGAAGGCAGGAAAAATGACGCCTCACCGGTTTGCTCAGACAAGAGCGAAAGTAGCGTGGACTTTCCCGTTCCGTTCCGACCTCGGAGAGTAAAACGACCGGGAGTGGCAGACTGAATATACTTCATAAATTCACGTATCGACTGAAATTTTCTTACGCGATCTCCCTGCGAAAGCGAAATCTGATGCACCTTCACGAAAGCCGTTGGGTCCCGGCTCACCTCAGAAACACCGAGTACAGAATCAAGCTGTTTCAGTTGTTCCCGCACCCCAGACCAGTTGAGGTAAATGTTAAAGAAGGCGAAGATGTTCTGAATGATCTGCAGCTGCCGGGGAAACGTTATGATCAATGCTGCTACCTGGGGACCATTATCCCGATTTACCAACAAAAAAATACCATTACCGGCAGCAACAAAAAGAACAGCTAGGGAAACCGTCACACTGCTGACCAGTGACCGCGTGAGATCATAGGCTACCACTGACATCCGAGTTCGAGTCATACTTTCTGCGAATTGCGCGCGCCAGTTCATCAAGTTGTAGCGATTTCCCGTAAAAACGTTCTCCCAGGCTGTCAACAGGGAGCGACTTAACATGTTTCGCGCCGATTGAACCTGAACTGAGGCTGCCGCAAGATGCCCCTGAAACAGCCGATGAGACACCGAAAGCACGCCGGCCCCCGCCGCGTACCAAGCCAAAATACCGAGATCGATGACCCACGCAATCACCATGACATTTAGAACTGAAGAGAGGAATATGGAAATGACCTGGTACCACAGATTAGTGGCATTATCATAAACCGTGAGTGCTTCATTCGTCAGCCACGATTCATAGTTGGCTTTGTCACGGTTATGAGCCCAGGTCGTTTTCCCCTTATTGCGCCTCACGAACTCTTCAACGAAACGGCCGAATGAGTCGAGTCTCCACTTTTGTAAATATACAAGAGATATTGTATTTGGCACGTAGACCAAAATCAAAGAGGCGGCAAATGCAATCAGGAAGACTACAGCTTGGTCAAACCGTTCCGCAGATGCGAGGCGGGTCGCCGCTATAAGGATGTAGGTGGAAGTGGCGACCACCATCTGTTGAAGAATTGTCCAGACCATGCAAATGGCCCCCGCACGATTCACCAAAGTCCCGCGTGATTCGATTTCACTCACGAACAAACTCCTCCAGCCCAAATAGATCCAGGTAATTTCGAGCCCTGTGTTGGTCGCCCTCGGACAGTTTGGAGAGAAACGAGTTTAACGTTGCCCGCAAGGGCAGCGCAGTTCCTACCGTCTCCAGAGCGGAGACTGTAACCTTAAATTCATCCAGTGAGTGAGTGGCCGCAATCATGGAAGCCACCAGCCGTTCTGTTGCACTTACGCCTAAGGTGAAGCTGGCACGCGTCTTAAAGAAGTCAATGCCGGTGTTGTAGATAACACTCTTTACGACCGACGACTCGCGCGTTCCGCGCTCCGCATATCTTGCTAGAATAGGGGCGCTCCGCTCACTTAGAATGAGATCACCCAGCTTGAGGAGCATAAAAAAGTTCTCAGCGAGGCTTTGACTGGCAAGGAACTGTTCAAGGTGGGACTGAAAATCAGCGTAAGAATGTTCAGCCAGAAGAGCCAACCCCGTTAGCTTTTTTCGTTGAACGTCGTTGTTGACGTAATAATGGGCAGAGAGCGTGGGGAAGTAGTTGGACTGAGATCCAAGACGCGGGGTGGGCACTGTGCGGATCAGGAGGCTCGTTGTGGGATGGCTGAGATGAAAGACTCCATGGGGATCGAGATCACCATGGCGCACCACGGAGCGATCTCCCTGTCGCCAAAACTCGGCGCGCCGAACTTTGAGTGTTCCGAAGCGCAAAGCGCCCACCTGTTCTTGAGGAGTGAAATCATATACGACATTCAAGGAACTTCCCTTGAGCTGAAACTGGACGCCCGAGAAGTCATGGTCGTGAACATTTACGTGGCTACCGGCCCAATTGAGAATCTCAACCAGGAACCGTCCATTATGGAACGCCTGGAAGTGCAAATCAGAAAAGGTGGACCTGTGTTGATTCACACGAACATCGGGCAGCTGGAGCAGTTCCATCTGATTTGAGATTTCCCCCAACGGCGAGAAATCAAATTTTTCCGCCTGCTCCCAAACCACTTTGTAAAAGTCTTCGCTCGCGTAGTGCAACCTTAGCCACTCCGTCTCGATCTTTGCGGCAAGTGTTGTAAGGTCCCTGTAAAATGCCTCCATAGTTAAGTCCCTCGGCTTTCGAGATACTTTTTTGCGGACATTACCAGATCAATCGCACGCGGCTGACAAACCGTGCGGAGATGCGGATGACCCAATACACTCTCGGCTGCCACAAGCGCGGACTCACGCAATTCTCTCGACGCTGGGTGAACCGCAAGAACATCAACATTCGGGAGAAAACGAGACCGCGCATTGAGAATCTCTGAAGCGACAATGATACTGTGAAGGACTTTGTCCATAGGGCGATGGCGTTTGAGAATCGAGGAGCGGGCCCAATTCTCTGCTTGAGTCAGATAATGATAGTTGAAATGTCCGTAGTTAAGTTCGTCTAAGAAAACTAATGTATGAGTGAGCTCATGAATAAATATTTCCAGGAGGTCCTGCAGCGATAGCCGCGGGCTGAGGCTCAGCCAAATCAATCCTATACATCGATTAGAGGACCCGCCGTACGCTTTTAGACCAGCTTTATTGGAGCCGGACCCAGCCAAAAGAATACCGTGGACCGCAAGATGAAAGAGGTCGGACAATTCAGGATTCAGTTCGTGCAGCATCTTCAGGCCACGTTCTACAAGTTCGCAACGAGAAGAAAAATCACTTTCCTCAAACAAGCCCGTGATCATCTGCTCCTGTTCCAGATCATTGATCCGACTGCCTGAGAACGCGCTAATGAACGAATTCGCCCTCACACGATCGCGAATGATGAGATCTTCAGACGAGTCGATCGGGAATTCATCATGAAGCCGACGCAAACATTCTATATAGCCGGCCTTGATGTCATCGAGGCCTCCAACTTCCATGCCCTCGTCGTGAAGCGCCGCCAGCTTGTATATATTTTTTATGTTGTGAGAGAAACCGAAGAGCCCGTACATCTCTAACCTCCGAAAG
The DNA here is from genome assembly GCA_050249195.1 of Bdellovibrionales bacterium. Taxonomy (GTDB): domain Bacteria; phylum Bdellovibrionota; class Bdellovibrionia; order Bdellovibrionales; family UBA1609; genus JALHOQ01. Next base: position 91,945 of record JBFWQY010000011.1, on the reverse strand, counting down.
CCGGTGCTCTCTTGCGAGAGCACCGAAAGCGACAGCTAATCGAATGCGATCATGATCATGTTTGACGAGGATGATCCGCCCTCGAAATTCTTCACTGATTTAGCAGTCGATTTAATCTCCTTTGCCGTAACTTTCTTGATAATCTCTTTTACGTTCATCTTACATCCTCCTTTGGATGCGACCATACATAGCCGCTTTCATGCCATAGGCGAGTGAAAGCTAAACATGCGGAAATCGGCAGACCAGGACCAGAATGTCCAGCCCGCAGGACAACAGTCCGGGAGCCCGGATCACCTCACTGACCCACACCACACGACACTTCCCACACGACACCTCACTCACATCACCTCAACCCATCTCGCCGGGCTCAACCGAATTTCATTTACCCATCGCCCCACAATTGAGCATTGAAGCGTCGTAGCGGCTCCGCGTCCAAAGCCCACACGATCTCAAGACATTTTGCACGAGCTCTGGTAATAGGAACGCCAAAGGGGGATTACACATGACATACCTACTGATCCTTTTGAGTGCATTTTTAAGCTGGCCCACATTTGCAACCGTGGATGGACATGACCGCATGCACATCGTGGTCGAGGATATTCAATCGGGCGATTTTTTTCTCGAGCGCGTGCCGCTCATTGCCTGCTACGGCCTGCCTCAAGGCGCGCGTCTGAGCCAGTTCGTTTCCGAATACTACGCGACCTCGAATATCGGTTGTGGCGGCCCCGTGGCCCATGACAATATCAATGCACTCTCGTGTGCAGAGGTTATCGAAGCAACGGAATCCTCCGATTACATGTCGTTCCGCCGGATCAAGCTGGATATCTCCGCGTGTGCCGCCAAGAATACGCCGCGTTTTATCACGCTGGTGCGAACAGCAGCAAAGTACAACTTCCCGCAGACCAATGGGCGTGAGGTGGAGCTGATCCTCGTTAAATAAGAAAAAAGACAAGACTTTTTTGAGGAGGCGAAATGCGCTGGAAAGGGCGCCGACAAAGCCGCAATGTGGTGGACCGCAGATCCCTGAGTGGCCGCTCGATGGACCTCGGCGGCCTGCTTATTGGCGCCCTTGTGGTTTACCTGATGGGCGGAGATCCTTTGCTCTTCCTAACTCAGAATATGGATCAGGTTCAGCCGGGAACGTCCAGTAAGTCCGCTTCGACGGGGTCTCAGCAGGAAGAAGACAGTAAAGCGTTTGTGGCCGTGGTGTTGGCTGACACGGAAGACGTGTGGACATCCGAATTTGGCAAGTCCTCGGAGCATTACGAGGCGCCGAAGCTGGTCTTGTGCCGTGGGCGCGTGGATTCCACCTGCGGCATGGCCAACTCGGCGTCCGGCCCTTTCTACTTCCCCTTGGACCATCAGGTTTATCTCGACCTGACCTTTTTTGACGAGCTGAGCACCCGTCTGGGCGCTCGCGGAGATTTCGCTGGAGCTTATGTTGTGGCCCACGAAGTGGGCCATCACATTCAAAACATCACGGGCGTTTTACAGGCGCGCCGCCATGGCGACAACCCACAATTGGTCCAGATCGAACTGCCGGCCGACTGCTTGGCCGGCGTGTGGGCCCGCCAAACCGAGCAGGCCGGTGTTCTAGAAGACGGTGATATTGACGGAGCCTTAGGCGCCGCGGCCGCGGTCTGGGACGATCGGCTTCAGAAGCAGGCTCAAGGATATGTTGTCCCCGACTCCTTCACCCATGGCACGTCGGCTGAGAGAGCAAACGCTTTCAGGAAAGGGAATACAGGCGGCCGACTTGATTCCTGCAAGATCTAGGGGTGGCGTTTCATTAGTTCCACCTCATCTGTAGGATCTAAGTGATCAAGAAAGACCTGGTCGTGGGAGACGACCACAAGCGATCCCTTGTAATGCCTCAAAAACCGCTCTAGGAACTCAATGTTCGGAAGATCCAAGTTGTTGGTCGGCTCATCCAGTACCAAAAGTTCGGCGGGAGGCATGGCAATTAAGGCCTTGGCCAGTGCCGCTCGCAAACGCTCTCCCCCACTTAGGGTTGAAACTGTTTGGTGAACCCGATCCGCAGCAAATAAAAACATGGCCAGAAGCGCTCGACCTTCGGTCTCGTCCACCCGGCCCCTTTCCCGTACATTTTCTAAAACACTGAGTTCTTCATCCAGTAACGTATGTTCTTGGCTCAGATAAACGGCACGTCGCGGACCAAGTTTGAGGTGGCCCCGTGACACGCCTCGCAGGGCCTGGCCGAAGAGACATTTCAGCAGAGTCGACTTGCCCGATCCATTCGCACCGCGAATCACCACACGTGCGGGAGTTCTAAACGCAAAATTCAGGTCTTGAGCAAACAGATCGCGACTCGCTCCCAAATACCTAAAGTTGAAGTCCGACGCCTCCATGATCAAGCGCCCGCTTGACAGCTGCGGCTGGGGTAAGCGCGCGTACATGACAGGATCGACCTTCAGACTCTGATACGCCTCCCAGGTCTCGCGAACAGCGCAGTCGACCTCCTCACGGCTCGAAACATCGATCTTACCTAAAGTGACCTGCGCCGCACGCTTTCGCGCCCCTCGGATGATCTTGGGCAGATTGGATTTGATCCCATCCTCTTTTCCTTGCCGCGCGCGCTTCTCTTGCCGCATCAACTTCTCATGGCGATCCCGTTCACGGGCCGCGCGCGCCTGTTTTGCCTTGGCCAACTCCGCCTCAAGCCGATCCCGCTCGGCTTCACGCTGACTCAGGTATTCAGTCCAGCAACCCCCGAAGACGCTAAGCCCTTTTCCCGAGAGTTCCAGGATTTCTCCAGCAAGCGTCAACAACTTACGATCGTGAGAGATGAGCAGGACTCCGCCAGAATAGCGTTCCAGAAACGTGCGCACCGCCCACCGGCCCTCACGGTCCAAGTGATTCGTCGGCTCGTCCAGTATGATAAAGCCCGCGCCTGACGCCACCGCCTTCGCCAGCCGCACCCGTGTCCATTCGCCGCCACTGAGCTGCACGCACGAGCGCTCAAGCGGGAGATCCCCGAGGAGCTGCATCACAACAGCGGCGTAGGCGTACCTACCTGGCCCGTCAGCAAGGAATTCCTCGATGGTGACGGGTGGCGGATATGCACTCTGCTGAAACAGGATGATTGATCCGGGAATCCGTGCAATCGTCCCCTTAGAAGGATTCAGCTCTCCTACAATGATTCGCGCCAGAGTCGTCTTGCCGACGCCGTTGGGTCCGACAAGAGCATAGATTTTGTTAACTAGAGACAGATTGATTCCTTGAAAGACGACGTGCCCGGTGGGCCATTCAAAGCCCACGTGGGAAAAGACGATGGACATAAGTCACTCCAGTCCGCTCTGCTCTGCCCTGCTCCGCTCCACGGAATTCGCGGTTGGCGCGCAAGAGCGCCTAAGGTTTAGGTGATTCTAAAAAGTAAGATCAAAATATTTAAGATAAGAAGTTGATTTATATCCGCATAGACGTCCGGCTCAGCGCCGGACCTTTCTATTAAACGACATTCCGGTCGCAAATGAAAGTTTAATGTTGCGGAGTTTCGCCGGAGATCTAATAGGATTTATTAGAGGATTATAGGCTTATGTGTCCCAATCGGACCTCTGTAATTTAGTAAATTCCCCGATTCCCTTGCATTTTCTCCGCAACCCTCTATATGACGGCCCCGTTCTACAAGAGGGGGAAACCGTGTTCACTCGCGTCCGCATCGCTTATTTGATCTTTCTGTCACTTGTTTTGGTTATTGTACACTCCGCCGTCCATGCGTCCGATCCGGATACCGACCAACGCAATGTTTTGATCCATGAACTTTACGAGCAGTATCGCATCGTGTTCGAAGACTTGCACCGGCATCCCGAACTCTCGGGCCAAGAAGTACGCACCGCTCAAAAAGTGCTCGCCGAGCTGAATAAACTCAACCTCGATGAAGTCACAAGCGGCGTCGGCGGCCACGGCGTTGTTGGAGTCCTGCGCAATGGGATCGGTCCCACCTTGCTTATGCGGGCGGATATGGACGCCCTGCCTATTCAGGAGGAGAGTGGACTGCCCTACGCAAGCCAGAATCCAGGTGTGATGCACGCCTGTGGACATGACTTCCACGTGGCCTCTATTCTGGCGAGTGCCCATGTGCTGTCACAGCTCCGTGATCAGTGGAGCGGTACTCTCGTCATAGTCTTCCAACCCGCAGAAGAGGCTTTGAGTGGCGCCGGCCCCATGATTGCGGACGGCTTGTTTACACGCTTTCCCAAACCCGATATGGCGATCGCATTACACACAACAGGCAATGAGCCGTCAGGCAAAATTAGCTATCGACCTGAGTACTTTATGGCAGCCTCCGACAGCGTCGATGTCGAGTTCACAGGACGAGGGGCTCACGGCTCTGCGCCCCACTTGTCTATTGATCCTATTGAGATGGCCGTCGAGTATGTTACCAAGATGAATGCGATCATAGCCCGAGAAGTCAGTCCCCTTCAGCCCGCCTTGATCACAGTCGGGTCGATTCACGCTGGAACACGTTACAACATCATTCCCGACAAGGCCCACCTCCAAATGACGATTCGGACCTATGATGAGGACGTCCGAAATTATATCAAACGCCGAGTTGTTGAAGTGGCGGGGGAAATCGCCGAAGCCGGTCGCGCTCCTATCCCTCCCGTGGTTCATTTTCCGTATGGCGTGGGTGCCACCTATAATGATCCAACTCTTGCGGCCCAATTGGGTCCCGTCTTCAAGAACGTGGTGGGTGAAAGCAACGTCACGATCCGAGCGCCTGTTATGGGCGCCGAAGACTTCTCGGAATTCCTTCGCCAGGGTAAAATACCAGGGCATTACTTCTTTGTCGGGGTGACCGATCCGGCCGTGCCCAAACCATGGCCAGGCAACCACACGGCAAGGTTTAGTGTCGATTTTGCTCGAGCGTGGCCCGTGGGAGTGAAGGCGATGACCGCCGCGGTGACGACGTTGCTCCCGGTGCTTGAGAGTGCTCCTCGGTAGGATGAGGTTGGAACTTGTTGAAGTCAGATCGTAAACGGCCCGTAGTCTGCTATTGGGCGTGAACGATGCTTCCCCGCGCGGTGGCCTTGATCTTCAACTCAACGGCGGCTGGCGGCTGCAGTATCGAATCAAATAGAAGCAACTCGGTTAGAAGGCGTGGGACATGACTCTCCGAAAGAATGGACTTCGCTCCTAATGTCAGGGTCAGGATTCGAATGGCATCACGGTTCAACTCATCACGCAAAACGATCAGCTGCTGTAGTTCTGCAGATTGGGCTCGCAATTCTTCAAGTCTCTTGACACGGGCTTTCAGGTCCGCCAAACACGAGCCGATCAATTGGTGCCGAGGATGAAAGGAATTCTCTATGATCTTCTCGACACGTGTTATGACGGATTTACTGATACCAATTTCAGGAATAATGAACTGGGTTGGTCGCGTAGCCGGTTCTCCATTATACTTTGGCCGACAACAGATGACATTTTTATCTTCTACATGTAAGCCTTCAAACGTCAGCTCCACCGTTCCGGACCCATTTAGGCAAGCCATCTTAAGGGGCTCTACCGAAACATTCCGCATGGAATCCGGAACTAGAGGGGACGGAAAGTTGATCATAGCAAAAATATTGGACTCACCAACGTTGAAACCAATCAACAACAAGTCGAAGATTTGGAAACCGCAGACCCATGAAGCCTTTCCCTGGAGTAAATAGCCTCCTTGCGCTCTTTTGGCGTGGACACCTGCTCCAGCGGGAGCGGCAAGGTGCGTTGTCGCTAACCCGCAGATCTTTCGCCCTTCTCGAATTTCATACCATAGGGCGGGCTGTACTAGCTGCCACTCGGAAAGCTCGCTGAGCCTCTCAAGAACAGCCAGATGTTGCCAGAACGTGAAAGCCAAAGCCGTCGATGCTCCAAAGAGCAACTCTAGATGATAGTTAATGAAAGGGTTTACTTCCGAATCTGGCCGAGCCATCTCACAAGCCGACCCGCCTGACGCTTTCTTTTCGTAGGCCGTGCCCTGAAATTTTGCACGCGTTGACTCTTCCTTATGTGGCTCCGAGGGCTCGGAAGCATTTGACAGATGACTTGGTTCACTTCAAGGGTCTACCGATTGGGGCTGGGCCTTATCGGGTTGTAAGCGAAGACAAGGATGGCTCCCGAGTTCGTATAAAGAAAGTTACGGATGATTTTGGTTCCGCAAACACGTTTGAACTTCTTACACGGACGTCGAATCGGGGGCCCGATATCAGCTTAAGCCGGGCCGTGGACGATTATAAAGCAGCCATGAACAAACATACGTCGACTTGTCCAAGTACGACATTGACTCTTTTTTCTGCAAAAAAGAGTGGACTCTTTGCTTCGCCGAGAATTCGCGCTCTCTTTTATGAAGCATTCGACCGTGATTCCCTTCGACGCGATTCTGAGACGGTCGCGTACAGCCTTTCGTTATTCGGCAGTACAACGTCTATTTCGGAAGAGAGACGCTCGGCCGCCCGAGCGGAATTGAGAGAACTTTTATCCCCCAATGCCTGAAAGCGACCGCTTGGTTAAGGTGGCCTTGTTCGGCTCGATCGACAGCCGTAAGAAGCAACTGATCGACGACCTTAAGCCACAGTTTGCAACCGTTGGTTTGAAAGCCGAATTTGAAGTCGTGCAAAAAAAGTTCCTGTCCGAAGAAGATGGTGACAGTTACTCATTTTGGCTTGCGTCCCTGGTGATCGATCCACTGGCAGCGGGAGCTATGTTAAGCAGCTGGCGTGAGTCTAGCGCTTTTCCGTTCCACAAGGTTCCGTCGGCAGAACTTTCCGAATTGTTCGGCGGGGCATCACGGACTCCGGGAGAGCTCACGACTTTTTTGATTTAACTTCAGTTGAAAAAAGCACTCCCTGCGCAGGCTCCAAGCCCTTTTCGGCGTGAGCGGCGATGTATCTTCGGACCATGGCCGCCGTCACTCCTTCCCTTACTGTGCGCACAAAGTAGAGTCGGCCCCATAGCTCCCCCTGCCCAAAGTTTTCTCCGAAAGTAACTAAATATTTTAAACATCAACCGGGAACTGACGATCTTGAATATCCCGACCGCCCTTCCTACTGAACGTTGCGGTGCGATTTTCATATACAGGTGGACGTGATCTCCATCTACCTCAATTGATTCAATGTTCATTCCATATTCCGCCGCTGCCCGCCGCAGGACCTGCTCACCGTATTCCCTCTCATGAAGGAACATCAGCACCCTCTTGCGATATTTTGTTGCCCAGACAGCTGATATTGGCACTCCCAAACGGAGTGACTGCTCCGGTGAGACGCGCCTTCTAATGCTTTCAGCAATGGCTACGGGCACTTGAACGGGAGATGAGGAGAGATGAATTATGAAACAAATTCCATGTCGGCCAACCTATCGACACTGTCCTAAGTTTCTTTAAGTAGGTACACGGCGCTTGAAAGTGGAAACGAGGAGCAACAATTCCACGAATTGCAGTCATGTCTTATGACGACTACTTATATGGATAATTGCATTTTTACATACCACCTTTTCCCTGAACACAGCCTCTGATAGTTTGCTGGATTCTTGTGAACAAAATACGGAGGATTTATGAGGCCGGTGCATTTGGTCCTGTTCGTTATGAGTCTGCTGGGATTTTCTACAGCAAAAGCTGAAGCTCGGGGTGTGGAAGTTCTCAAATCGAAAGTGGACGTCAACGCAAAGTCGTTCAATGAAGTGAGTCATGGAACGCAGGATTGGACTGCTACCCAGTAGTCGGTTCGTTATGCTTGGCGCTTTAGCAGCGGGAGGCGCGAGTGTTTGCGTCTCTCTTCTTTTATCTGCGCTCGCACCGAGGTTCGGCATGGCTCCATATACATTTGTTTTGGCAGAGACAGGCAGACCAGTGTCGTTGGATCCGCTGGATGCCGACTACGCGAACAATCTTCATGCATCCCAGATGATTTACAGCACGCTACTAGATGTCGAGAGAGACAGTACTTTGACCTCTCGGGTTCTTTCGAGCTTCAGTTATAATCCGAACACTGCTGAGATTCGTCTAGAGGTTAACAAGCGAGCCCGGTTCAACGATGGAAGTCCAATAAGGGCACAGGATATCGAAATGACGGTCAAGCGCATGATGGCCAAGCGTCCAACCTTCCCTGTGATTCAGCATGTTTTAGGGATAAAGGAGTGGTCTGGTCAGGTGGATATGCTGTCGAAGCCCGTTGACGGTCTGACCAGCGACTCAGATGTTGTTCGTATAAAGTTGTCTCGGCACGTTGAAAATCCTCTGTTCCGCTTCGCTCTTCCCTTGTTCGGCGTCGTCAAACGCGAATGCGTCGACCTCAAAACCAATAAACTTTCGAAAGGGTGCGCTACGAGCGGGTACTATACCCTGTTGAACCGCGAGGGCCCAGTATGGACCTTTGCTGCGGAAAAGAAGACCAATCCGGAGCGCCGGAAGATACCGTCCGAAATCCATATCAAATATCTAGAAGGAAGGATTGCAGCGTCCCACCTCAAGGAAGCTTCTGAAGGTACAACGGTCATCCTTATGCAGGAATATCATGTTGATGAGTCGGAACAATATCGGGATTCCACCTCGGGGTTCTCGCGGATCGAACAGCCGAACTCGAGGTTCTCCGCCTTTTTGCTTAACCCGAAACACGCTATTTTCGAACGCTCAGAATGCCGGCGGTTCTTCCGGGATACACTTATTGGAAACATTTCTGCATTGTTTGGCTCGCTTCAGGTCGAGAGAAGCCTGTTTAGCCGGATCCTACCTGGATTCCTAAACGCAGCGGACCTTGAGGCTGGTGCGCCACCGATTTCAATGGAGTTGATTTCCAGCTGTCGTTCTGTATTTAGCCACCAAAAACTCCGATGGATGCCGTCCCCTGGGAACAATAGTAAAGAATTCGAACATGCGTTACGAGCTACAACAGAGCAGCTCGAAATGGATCTTGTAATTATGGAAGGGGTGTCATCGAAGGAACGCTTTAACTCATTCATTTCAGGAAATCTGGACGTGCTGCTCGGTGGTAGCGGATTCTGGGCCTTTGACCCAGTTGGGGACGTGCAGATGCTCTTTACAAGAGGGCTGCATAAACCCCTCAGCTTTGTTACCTCGGACTTAAAACTGCAGGAGCTTCTGAACGGTCTTGAGTTTGAACAAAATCCTGTCAGACGACTACGCTCGTTGAACCAGTATGTTTACGATCAGGCGCTTTTAAATGTGTACTCACATTCGAAGCGGGTTTATCTCACAAGGGGCAGCGGGGTAAGTAAGACAATCCCTGTCGCAATCACTCCTCCCGCACCATGGCAGATGTTCGATGTGGATGCGCGGTAAATCTATCTCTTCTGGCCTAATTTCCCGGCTCCTCGACGAATTAGAGGTCAATAGACTCCTCCCGCGTTGCTGCGATCTTTCCCGGATCGGGCCGTTGCACATGGCATCTTTGTATTCCGAAATTATGCCCGGTGCGCTGATTCGTGAATCTGTCCAGTGCGGAATGGACTTGGACCAAGATATGGCCATACTCAAGGCTCTTGTCGAATACGTCGAAAGACTCGCGATACAGGAGGGACAGAAGAAGGGCTTGGCTGCATGCATGGGCCAGCGTTCTGATGGCTTTGCCGCCTTTCCTAACCTCTTTGTTGGAGCTCAGAAGGCGCGAGCACAGGCCAGGACTAATGCACTTGGAGAAGCTATTGAACGCTACGTTTGGGCAAGCTGGTGGGATTGTAGGGCGTTGGGAAGCTCGTTCCGTGACTGTGACGCCTCAATTCTAGATGTTCACGGTCTGGCCATTCTCGATGCAATCTGCGCAATTACGCCGGTACGACGACGCCTTTTGGTCCGGCCTCGGCTCGCGAGTGATCGATATGATGTAGCTATTTTCTTTCTTATTCTTGAGAACGGCGGTGTAACCAGCGGTGGAGCCTGCTCATCCGCCGGGTCCCGAGCCAGTGGCATACTGCGCGCTCTCGGAGAACTTGCCCGCCATACGGAATGCGCCCGCAGGATCTTAAATGGAGGCGAGCCCAAAACCTTTTATGAGCGTCGCCTGCATTACATGGCCACATCTGGATGCGCGGAGAGGCTCGCCGACAGACTGTGCAACTCGGGTACACAAGAGATCATCTTGCCACACCTCAAGATTGATGAACTTATCCCCCACTCTTTCGATTCCCTTGTTGAGGTACATCGTTGCACCTTCGAAAATCAACCCGAGTTTATTGGCGGAGAACTGGAAAGACTTTGTCTATGAAACGACGCTGGCTTGTTGCCTCCATATTCACTGTGACTCTGGTCGGTATGACGGGCACGTTTGCGGCATTCGATCTTTATGTCGGCAAGGTGGCAAAGGAGATTATGAGCGCTGTGCTTAGATCAGAAGCTGCGGCGATTCAACAAGGGAACTTGCTACACTCAATCGCAAAGCTCCAGCCGTCCGTGGAGGCGTCAGAGAGCCTTCGCGCTATCGCCGTTTTTGATACGGAAATCGATCCCAAGCTTAAATTCCCGTTAATTTCGCTGGGCGAGCTTCCGAGCCAAAAACTGGACACTATCCACGGCGATATGGCCCGGGTGGGATTGTTTGACCGACTCTATTTCAGGCGTATTGATCTTGGCAAGGTTCTTGTATTTTACTTCGAACCACGATTGGTTTTATGGTCGTACATTCTTTCATGTACAATACTTGCTCTTTTTTCAGCAAGCGTAGCGTTCCTGGGGCAGCAGTTTGAATCAGTCCGTGGGAAAGAGAGAGCGGAAACATTTCATGCAATCTCGAAGCAGATCTCTCATGACATCCGATCTCCGGTGGGCGCGTTGAAGATTATAGCAAGCATGGTCGAGAAAAAAGGGATGGATCCGAGCTTACTGAAGTCAGCGCTCCAGCGCATTGAAGAGATTGTGGACGACCTTAGGGTCCAATCTGACACTCTGGATTCTCTTTTCAACTCCCACGATCTTTTTCGGGTGGATCTTGCTTTGAAACAGGTCGTTTCTGAGAAGTTGGTGGAACATCCATTACGAATGATCTCAGCCCAGAAGGTAACGAGGTGCTTTGCCGCCGGCTCGGAGAGCCAATTTAAACGTGTTGTTTCGAACCTCCTTAACAATGCGATCGAAGCAAGTCATGAAGATCAGCCGATAAACATCGACCTCAAGTGTGATGGAGGACGGATCATCCTCAGAGTCCGCGACCGAGGCTGCGGAATTCCAGAAGAACACAAAGCACGACTCTTCACCAAAGGATTTACTTTAGGAAAAGCAAGTGGAAGTGGTCTGGGTCTTTACCATGCACGTCGCGTGGTTTCCGCGATGGGCGGCGGCATTGAGCTGAGCCCAGCCGAAGGAGGCGGAACTGAAGTGACACTTGCTTTAAGGAGTGCACATTAAAGAGCTGTCTAATGGCCAACTTGGCGGAGATAATTAGGTCTGCCCGAGTGGAGTGGCTCGCGTCCAAACTAGACAAATTATCGGTCACAAAAAAATGGTCCGCGCAATACCGACCTTTGACGAGATCAGGGCTGACGTTTTGAAATCGGGTTGGTTAAGATGGAACGTATGTTCGTAACGATTTTCCTATTTGTTGCGGCAATGCTCGTGTCGCTGAAATCCAATGCGATTCCTGTGTGCAATGCTGGTGCTCGGATCAAACCCCTTCGTCCTCACAAAGAACTCCTCCATCAAGTCGCCATCTTTGGCGAAAGAGATGATTTCACTGAAAAGGAATGGTCAAGCATGATCGGACGTACAGAAAAGTACGTTCATCAGCGTTATGCGCCAACAGGTACACTGAGGTGCAAAAGATTTGCGCTAAGTATTAGCTTAACGGGCTCAGGGTCGGTCGCTGTTACGGCAGGACACGCCTTTATAGATCCAGAAGACTGCTCTCAAGTTCACAGCGCTGGCGACTGTAAGGCATTATTTAGAACAGCTGATGGAAAAGTCGTTTCCGAGGATTTCGAGATAAATGCTATGGGATTCAAATGCCCACAGATCCCTACGAAATGTCAGGATTGGGCAGTCCTCAAGCTAAGACGTCCTATCAAAGGAATAAGGCCCTACGTAATCGACGAGAATGAACGATTGCAGGCTCCACACCGTGTGGTCGCGGCAAGAGCTCTTATGCTAGATCATTATACCGTTAATGGCGGAAAGAAATCATACTATAAGACGATTGGCAGTTGTCCTGTTTGGAGATTCGACGATTCAGACGAATGTAAGGACCAACTTGCATATGCGGAATGTGATGGAACCACTGGAGCATCCGGTGGTTCTATTTTAAATGACGATCTAGGATCTACACCTGTGATGCTTGGAATGATAATCGGCGGACGCGAATCAGAGGAAGAAGCCAAAGAAGCACGAGAGGAAGGTAAGCCTAAAGTCTTCCCGTATGAAGCTGGCGAACGAGAAAGCTTTGTCATTCCCATGCAAGGAGCGTTTCGGCAAGCTGTTCTAGAAGCACAAGCCAAGTAGTCGTTCTTTTTCTCAAGTTGACACTTGATACGACCGATATCAGAGGGCGACCTTGGAGGTCGATCTGACCATCGTTATCTGTTTCATTTTGATACTCGAGGCGTTCCTCATATTTGAAATTCCATCAGCCCAGGCTGTTTTGGAATCAAAGGAACATAGAGAAAGAAACTCAGCGGTCAATCAAGAAGGCACCTCCTTCTCCACATCGGCTCCCAAAGAGGCGGGTGGCTCTTCGCGGGGATTCAACGAACAGAGTTGCATGCAGAAGGCTAAAGATAGCGCAGACTCGGTCGGTGCCTATCTTCGTTTTTGCGGTATTTGCTTTCCCGGAGGTGGCACCTGCGAAGGGAATCTGGTCAGTTTTTGTCAATATAAGAATTATCAACCGTCAGATTGTGAGCCGTTTCGACCAAAGGAATCAAAATGGAGCGGCCACTCGCCTTGCCCTCCAGGGCAGTTTCTAGACGACGATCTCAACTGCATATCATCCTCCAAACCTGAGGCTGGCGCGTCAGTAGCAAAACCGAAAACGCCCCGCATAAAAGCAGGAGGCTCTCCCAAAGGTTCATCAGGCAGAAATTCAGCTCGTACAGGGAAATCATCTAACAGAACATCATCCACTTCCGAAACGGCACAACCCCGGAATACTGCCGCTGCCTCGGATCCTTCGACGACCGGTTCTGCATCCGATCCAGGCTCCTCCACCACCCAAGGATCTGGCGCAACCGGGGCCTCACAATCCGGTACCGCCTCCAATCCCCAACAGCTCCGTAGCAGCTGCATTCAGGCCCGCGATACGGCGGTTCGATGTTGTCGTTACCCCGAACAGTGCATGTCTAGCACCGGCAAGAGATACCTGCCGCCCCCACCTGCTGAAGGAGACGAGGCGGGCCTTAAGGAATTCTGCCGGCAGTATCAACTCACCGGAGAGGTGGGGCGGAATAGTGCACAGACGGCTGGCAACATCTGCTATACGAAATACTCATCGTGCCAGACGACGTGTAACAACGGAGCTTATCAGATCGGGGGTCAGTACGCAGCTATTGCCGATGAATTGCGCTCGCTGGGATCGGAGTGCTCGCGGCTTTCTGAGTACATGGTGACCTTGGGCGAGCAGGGTTTAGACTCTGGTGCGGCAGCGGTTTACTCGGCCCGTTGTCAGCAGCTCACGCAAGCACAGGCGCAATCCCAGTCGCAATCACCTGGACAAGGTCTGGGCACAGGAGCTGCCGGCGGAGGACTGGAGCCCTACTCCGACAGTACTGCGGCCACCACAAATGATCCGTGTGCGCAAGACCCCAATTCCGCCGCTTGCGTGATTTGTTCCAATAATCCAAGCCATCCCGCCTGCGTGGCTCTCGCAACAACAGAAAGCAAAGGCCAAGCGGGCTTTAAGGACACGCGCGAGGAACAAGAAGACAAGCTAGCTGACTTCAATGTCGGAGATCCCAGTGAGGCCCTGAATATGGACTCAATGTTTGCAAATAACCAGCTTGAACCTCAAGGAATGAAGTATCAGACCGTGGCCAATAATTCCGGCGGTGGAATTCCGGGCGAAGGGGGGAACAGCTCTCCGGCTCAACTCGGGGGCGGATCGCGGGGATCGCCAGGCAGTCCTGGGTACGATACAGATGTCGACGAGGGCTTCCGTAGTGGAGGCGGGGGTGGAGGCGCTCTCGCAGGCGCGGGGACTGGGGCTGGAATGAGCGGTGATTTAGGCTCCGAAGGCTATTTCGGTGGCTATGGTGGATCTGGTGAAGGTGATCGCTCTCCCTCCAGCATTCGGCCGGGTATGGACTTGAGTCAATATCTTCCCGGCGGAAGTCGCGATCCGGGCCAGCATCTTGGTGGGCACCGCATGCGTCCTGCCTCCGCTGAGATCAACGGCAAATTTGTAGATATTTGGAGTCGCATCACTGTCCGGATGCAGGAGAAATGTAGGCTTGGCGAACTCCTCGGATGTCAATGACATCTGATCAGCAGATCATTGCGCGCTTCTCCAAAGTCCCCGTAATTGATTTAAAAAAGACAAAATCGGCGGCCGAGTCACTGCCTGCCGGTGTGGCGGAGATTGCAATCAGAAACGGCCGCCGAAGCGGCTAAGCGGTGCGACATCAATCACTCGAACTGAACGGATTCACCTGTGCAGGGCGCGCTCGAAGCATTCCGCTGGTGAGAAAATGGAGGCGCCGCAACCGCAGCGGAGGGCGTCGATGATCATTGCGAAAATCACCTGGATGGGGAGGTAATGGCACCCAAGAAGGCCTGGTTAAAACCTTCTCTCCCCTCGCGTCGGTTCCGGGCACACGATGCCGTTTTATAGACATAAACAAAATGTAATGGGTACCCGGTCGGATAATATGGACGTGTCAGATTCATGATACCATTCCATCAGCACAAACAAAAATATTACGTCGTCCAGTGGTGTGAACACGCACGGGGAATCCGAGGCTGTCGCTGGAGAATTGTTCATCGTTTGGTACGTGAAAGATGAAAGTCCGGATGGCCTCCATACCCCAAGAAATGTTTCCTCTGATCGATAACATAGCCCGTCGGTAAGAATCCACTGAGTTTCAGGCTGAATCTTTGGAAACGGCGTTTCCCCGAACCAAAATCGCCGATAAAACCGGATCGGTTTTGGGATCGTTTCCTCTCTCCGCATAAATTAGAAAGCCCATGGATAAATGCTTGCGAAAGAGAATCGTCCGGATTCTCAGGTTTTTGAACTGGTCGAGGAGATACTGCAGCAGGTTCTCTTATCGGGGTCCTTTTTGCGTCAATACGCGTTCTACGGCCTTGTGCCACTCACCGAGCTTGTGCTTGCGACCGGCCGCCGACAGGGTCGGGCGGAATTCGTGGTCGAGGCTCCATACCTTCTTGAGATCATTAAGATCTGACCAATAGCCCACCCCGAGACCGGCGAGGAAGGCGGCGCCCAGCACGGTACTTTCGGTTTGCTTTGGGCGCTGTACTGGCGTGCCCAGAACATCCGCCTGCATCTGCATCAACAAGCCGTTGTTCACCGCGCCCCCGTCCACTCGCAGTGCCCCCATTTTACGGCCGAGGTCTTTCTCCATGGCGCGAAGGATATCCGCATTTTGCAGGGCCATGGCTTCCAGCGTAGCGCGGGCCAGATGGGCGCGGCCCGTACCTCGGGTCATCCCCACAATAGCGGCGCGGGCGTCTGGATCCCAGTAAGGAGCACCCAGGCCGACAAAGGCAGGAACGAGGTACACGCCTTCGGAAGACGGGACGGAGGACGCTAAAGATTCGATCTCGGAGCTTGAGGAAACAAACTTCATTTGGTCACGCAGCCACTGCACCGCGGCCCCGCAGATGAACGCGCCCCCTTCCAGGGCGTAGGTGGGCTTTTTTTCCCCCTTGAGCCGCCACGCGATTGTGGTCAAGAGCCCGGATCGTGACAGCACCATCTTAGGCCCCGTGTTCATCAGCATGAAGGAGCCGGTGCCAAACGTGCACTTGCTGGCGCCGACGCCAAAGCAGGCCTGACCAAAGAGCGCGGATTGCTGATCTCCGGCCATCCCTGCAATCGGAATCCCATCGGGAAGCCCAGGCACACCTCTCGTGAACCCAAATGTCTCATTGCTCGGAAGGATTTCCGGCAGCAGCGAATCCGGGATCGCAAAGAGGCGCAGCAGGTCCGGATCCCAATTCCCTTTTTGAATATTCATTAATTGGGTACGGGATGCATTGGATACATCCGTCTTGTGCACCTGACCGCCCGTGAGCCGCCACAGGAGGAACGTGTCTATGGTGCCCGCGCGCAGCTGGCCGCGACGCGCTTGGGCCCGTGCCCCTTTCACATGATCTAGCAACCAACGCATCTTACTGGCGGAAAAATAAGGATCAATGATCAAGCCCGTTTTCTTTTGAATTGAGGCGGCCGCCCGCTGTTTTTTCAGCCGCGTACAGAATTCCGTCGTGCGCCGGCACTGCCACACAATTGCGTTGTGGACGGGCGTTCCTGAATCTTTATCCCATATCACCACGGTTTCCCTTTGGTTGGTGATCCCAATTGCCGCGATCTGATGGCCGTCAAGACGGGCCTTGCTCAGCGCTTGCGCAATGCCCTCAATTACGCTCCGCCAGATCGCATCCGGTTCATGTTCCACCCAGCCCGGTTTGGGATAGACTTGGGGAAACTCATTGTTCACGTGGGCCACCATCTGAGCCCGTGCGTTTAACACGCTGATCGTGGTACCTGTGGTGCCCTGATCCAGCGCCAAGATGTAGGTTTCTTTGCTGCCCACCCGTATCTCCTCCCCGAAAGGCCGTCGCTTTTGCGTGGCAAAAGGAAAAAAATAAACACTCCAGCGGTTTTTGAAAACAAAAAAACGGGGTATGGTGCGGTTCCCATGATGAAGCGGAAACTCTTTCAGATCACGCCCGATCAGATCCTAAGCCATCTGCTAAGCTCCAACCGCGAGACCGTGCTCTACAAGATTTTGCCGCACTTTTTTCTGGAATTGATGCAAAAGTATTTTCGCGTGCGGGTGGAGGGCGGAGAGCACGTTCCGCGGCGCGGCCGTGCCCTGATCCTTCCTAATCACTCGGGTGTCTCGGGCTTTGACGCCATGGTTTTGCATCACGAAATCACTCGTGCTGTGCACCGCTACCCGCGCGTGCTCACGCATCACCTCTGGTTTTTGACCGAAACCACGGCCATCCCGGCTCAACGTTTGGGCTTTATTGAGGCCACCATGGAAAATGGGATCAAGGCTCTCACCAAAAACCAGCTTGTGGTTCTTTTTCCCGAAGGCGAATATGGCAACTTCAAACCCTCTTCCAAAGCTTATCAACTGCAGGAATTTAAGCGCGGCTTTGTTCGCATGGCGTTGTTGACCGGAACTCCGGTTGTACCCACTTTGATTCTCGGCGCCGAGGAAACGCATGTAAACTTAAGTCAACTGAAGCTGACCAAATTCCTCCGAGGTGTGATCCTCCCCTTGCCGTTAAATCTAATCCCGTTGCCTTCTAAATGGAAAATCATCTTTCTAGAGCCGATTCGTTTCCCCTATGGCAAAGAGGCCGCCGCGGATCGTGAGTTGGTGCGAGAGCTTGCTGAAGAGTTGCAGGAACGCATGCAGGACCGCCTTAACGAGGAACTCGAGAAGCGCGAAGGCGTTTTTCTGTAACGCCGTCGAGGTAACACCGACTTCGAGCCTTTCGAAGGGACGCACGGACACACTGAAAACATCGAAATCTCAGAATGTGGCAAATCTCGCGCGGAAAAACGCCTCTCACGGTGAATTGCGCCTCGGCGGGTTGTGTGCAAACAAGTTGAACACCCGTGGGACAACGACATCTCGCCTGGCATCTGAACTGCAATCCCGACCTATACGTTCGATACCCAGGAGCTCAACCTTCATAAAACTGTTGTTCGTTTGAAACACGAGTTAAAGGAGTCGCTTTGGATCAAGCTCAAGTCACACATCCGGAATTCCGAGTCCCCTTGGTACGTGACAATATTTACCTCGAAGCCAAGCTGCTGGAGACCGAGAGCCAGAAGCAGGACGTTCTACTTTCCCTTCTGCCGGTGATCGAGGAATCCGGGATCATCTACACGTCCACGGTTCAGGCAGCGGAAAATGTACATAACCTTTTTATGAAACGAGGCCGCCCCGCGCTCCTCTATCATGGAAAAATGAAAGCGATCGAACGCGAGCGCGCGCGGACGGAGTTCCAGACGCGAAGTCCGCGCCTCATTATCGCAACCAGCGGTTACGGCTCCGACCTCGAGAAGCCCGACATCCGTTTTGTCGTGCACTATAACTTTCCCAGTTCCCTCGAGACCTATTACCAGGAATTGAGCCAGACAGGAGGCGACGGAAAACCGGCGCGCTGTGTTTTGCTTTATGTTCGGCGCGACAAGTCCATCCAGGCGCTTTCACTCGCACGCAAGTACCCCTCTCTTGAGGAACTGACCACCACCTATCAGATTCTAAACAGCCATGCCCACGATTCCGGCGCCCTTCAACGCAAGGCCCTCGAAGACGAAACCGGCCTTTCCTTGCGCAAGCTGCACTTCCTTCTCGGATTTCTAAAGCATTCCGGCATTGTGGAGGAGGATGGGAAAGGACACTTCAGAGTGCTCAAAAGTGAACTTTCAACCGCGGACCTTTCCGCTCTGAGAAGCGCCTTTCATCGGCAGGAAGAAAGGGATCGAGAGAAGCTCAAGCGCGTGATCGTTTACTCGCAATCGGCGCTGTGCCGATGGAAGCTTCTTGAGAACTACTTTGCCGAAGGCGTGGAGTGGACAAACTGCGGCCATTGCGACAACTGCCAGACAGTCCGGAGGGCTATCCCGGCTCCCGTCGGTCTGGTCAAGAATTCGGTCAGCGCGACTTCGGCTTAGCCCGGGCTCTTTTGAGAAGCCCGGCTCAATCCGTTGCGGGCTTCAAATCGTCCGCCGTGTCGCTGCCGATTGTACGGATCACGTCGTACCACTTACGCACCAAAAATCCCGGGCGCTCCGGATGACGCGAAAACATGGTCGATGTGATCAAAATCGCAATGGTCACTCCAATCACCAAAAGCAAGACGTACTCCACGATGATTTGACCGCTAGTGCCTTGCAAGCTAGTGTGCGCTGATGGCCGCTCGCCACTCGACATCTGAGGACTCTCCCCGTAGCGTCTATCGTCTCATGGGTGGAATGGCTCTGGCTATGGCCGCCTTGATCACCCTGGCCATCTACAGCCTTTCGCAGTTGAGCACTCTACCTTGGACCAGTAGCCTGAGCACTCCGACCCTCTCTCTGTCGCTTCGGAAAGACCTGCCCCGGTTTGAGGCCTCGGGCGCGGGTGAAGTGATCACACCGCAGAATTTCCAGGGAAAATGGACTCTGCTCACGTTCTGGTCGACGACCTGCCCTCCCTGCCACGCTGAAATGCCATCCCTGAATCAACTGGCTCTAAACTGGCAAGGGCCTGAGTTCCAGATCCTCACGGTCAACGTCGATAAAGAAGGCTCACCCGAAGGAATTGCAGCCAAGTCCATGTTGCGCGAACAAGAGTTGATTCTTCCGACCTTCTTTGACAATAAAAAAGAATTGATGAAGGCCTTTCAAGTCGAGGCTTTTCCCACTCATTTTTTGGTGAACCCAGACCTGAAAATCGTATGGGAAGCCGTGGGCGCTTACGACTGGGACTCCGACGAGACTCGAGAGCAATTGAGCGCTCTTATGGAGTCACAAGCTCCGGAATGGCCTCAAAGCCCTGTAGAATAGATTTTACCGTCGCGAACACCTCATCGTATTCGGCGTCAGCAAGCGGTCCGCGCACGCCCACCACATGATCCTCGCTCAAACGCTCGCTCACAACATTACCTGAGTCAGACTCGGGAAAGGAGATTTGGAATGAATCCACGGTGGGATAAAGCATAAGAAACACGGTCCGGCCCCGCTGCCGAAAGCTGCGCCGAAGCTCCGAATAAATCTCCTGCAGACACTGTTGCAATCGGAGGTACACTTTCAACGCCAGTGCCTCTTGATGTTGGGCAAAGTAGATCCGAATCGGACCGTCGAACACAGCCGCATTAAAGACCGGACTATAGTAGCGCGATTGCGTGAGATGGATCACTGATTGAGCCATGTGGAATCCCCTTTATGCCTCTTGCACAGCCGTTACATCCGTGTACAACACACCGCTGCTAAGCGCGCCAGGCCCGCTTAGCTCCAGAGTAGGAAGGATTGCGCAGAAAAATCAAAACCTTTTTTTGTTAGGACCGACCACTTTCCACAACACACTCACCACGGCGATAAACAGCCGTAACCGGGTGGTAGCCTACAGAATAAAAGAGCTCTCCCCAAGAACCATCCAAAACAGTGAAATCACATTGCTTTCCTAGGGTTAATGCTCCCCTTTCACGTTCCAGGCCTAGCCCCCACGCGGCACCCATCGTGTAAGCCGCAAGCACTTCGGCGCGAGTCATTTTCATTTGCACGCGGGCGAGAACGCCAATGAAACTGAGGTCCCACGTCGGACTGGTGCCCGGATTATAATCCGTACTCAATGCCACCCGTACCCCTGAATCAATCAATTTTCGTGCGGGTGGATAGTTCATTTCTAAATAAAAGTCAGAGGCCGGAAGAAGGACCGCCGTTGTGGCTGTCCGACTCAGCCGCTTGATGGCTTCGTCTTGGATATAAACCACATGATCCACGGATTGTGGCGCGTAGTTCAAACACATTTCCACTCCGCCCATAGGACTCAACTGCTCCACATGCGCTGTTATCGGGAATCCCAGATCGCGTGCACGATCAAGATAGCGACGCGCCAACTCCAAATCGTAAAAGCCTTTCTCGATGTAAATGTCCACGCGGTCGGCGAGCTGGGCTTCCGCAATCCGGGGGAGAATCACACTGACCAGTTCATTCACGTAAGAGGGCAAGTCCGCAAAATCCGGAGACCGGGAGTGAGCTCCCAAGTAGGTGGTCACAATCTTTGGCCCTTTGAGCCCACGCGCAACGCGCAGGCATTTCATCTCCGTCTCTAAATCCAGGCCATAACCACTCTTCACCTCCATAGCGGTCACGCCTTGATGGAGAAAGCGGTCGACCCGCGACTGCACCAATCCTGCTAGCTGCTCCGCAGACGCCCGGCGTGTTTCACGAACGGTGGAAAGAATACCGCCGCCTTTGGCTGAGATTTCCTGATAGGTTTGCCCCTGCATGCGCCACTCAAATTCGTGTGCCCGGGTCCCCGCGAAAACAGAATGGGTATGACATTCAACAAACGCCGGGATCACGGTGCGCCCTCCAAAGGACACCGTTTCGAAGGCGGCCTCTCCACCCCAAGGGCTGAGCTGGGATGGTCGAAACTCCGACCGGGATCCCACCCATTCCAAGCGCCCATCAACACAAACCATGACAGCGTCATTGATAATGGAGAGATCCTCTTCTTTCACATGCCGGGCTTCTTTGGCCTCCACACCCTGCAACGTGAGGAGTTCACCAATATCTACGAATAATCGCGCTGGCTGGATGGGCATGTCTCGCCTCCGTCTGTCTTGTTTAGGTTTGATGTCCCTTAATTCTGCAAATTTTCCAACCCCCACTGCAGCATTCCCATTTCAAGGGTGGACGCGATATACGTTGCGCGTTAGGGGGTCAAATGCCAAAGCTTTTTCTCCTATTCGCACTTGGATTGTGCCAAGCCCAGCCTTGGGCTCAAACCCCAGCTCCCGGGGAGCCCGCTCCCACGCCCAGCCCTTACCATCTTTTTCCCGTTCTGGAGTGTCCGGCAGTGGGCGATGAGTATGAAAAGATGATCGCAAAGTTGGAGTCGATCCAGGCGGCGATTCGGAAGGATGCGAATTGCGACAACGTGGCTCTAAAGGTCAAGAGCCTAGAGGAACTCATCGTTAAAGATCGCGAGGAAGTTCTAGCCATTACACGCGGGCAGCAGGAGGACGCCACACTGACCGCGGAAGAGGCAAGAAAGGTCCACGAATACGCGGAAAATGTAACGCGGAAAGTGGCCAGCCTGAATGATCTTTTTTTAAACAGCAATCACTGCTTTCGCGAGGATGATGCCGACACACAGCTGGCTGCTCTCGCCGGTTTTGTCAGTGAAGCGTCTCAGCTCGTGAGTTCTCTCTCCGGCCCCTGGGGAACGCCCATTTCTCTTGGAGGTCATGTCGTGGCCGGCTTTCTCACAGGTATGGATGAGGTCCTGAAAAGTCGTGCCGGGTATGATTACAAAAAACGCCAGCAATGGAGTCAATATGTGCAAAACCTCTGCACTTATCATGGTTTCCGCGGGCATATCGATCACCTTCTGAATCCGGAAGCTCATATTTCCAAGCTTGAATCGCTGAGGCGGAAAATCGACTCGCAAATGGATATTATGTTACAGAAATGTCCCGAGTGCCGGGATATTCAATCGAAATACGAAGCTCGTAAATCCGCAGGCGAACATGCCGTGATGATTGCCATCGCATCGGATCTGGCCGCCGCCAACGTCCGATTCTCGCAACCATTTGGTACTTACACGGCGCAGAGCCTGGGCTTGCGGGATTGGGTGCTCAAAGAAATTGATCGCGTCCAACGTGAAGCCAGATCTTACTGGACCGATGTTTCGGGACGGCACGTGTTGATCAACGCCAAGGAAGAAATTGAAGGTTTCCTGATTGATCGGGAAGCGCCGCGCTTTTTGTCTCACCAAATAAGCCAGGCGCGGGACGACTTCTCGGGATTCATTTCCTTTGCGGGGCGCGAGGGGCGTCCCCTCTACAGCTCTTTTTCGCGGATGAATCCCGATGTGATCACGGTTAAACTGGAGAACCTGGGATGGACTGAGAACCTGAGTCTCGCGCTCTTCCGCGCTCTGGTTTTGAACCCGATCAACTGGAATGCCCTGCCTGATTCTGAGACCGTGGAGGATCTCAAGTACACTTGGACCTACTACAGGGATGAGAGCCTAAACCTTCTTCGTGGAGCCCAGACCACCACCCAGGTGGCCCAGAACTTTTGCAGCTTTTTCAAGCACTCGGGACATTACACCAGTTCTATCCGGTCTCAGTGCCGCTCTCCCGCCTTTGCGAACCTAAAGGAGACATTGGCCAGGTTAGAGGGAGAGATGGGAGCTGCTCTGAACTCCGAGATCGCGGCACAAGCCAGCATTTTGAACCCTCTGGTTCGAGATAACGTGGATTATGCCCGCGATAAGCTTGAAGCCCTCTCCCGGACTCTGGAGTTCCGGGAGGTCGGAGGGAACTGAAAGTCGGTGGAGTGGACCACGAATCACTTCGTGGTCTTGTTTACCCCAAGCAATTCGACGTCAAACACCAGGACCGAATTCGCCGGAATATTAGGCTGAGACTGGGGGCCGTACGCCAGGTCCGGTGGAATATACAAGCGGTACACAGATCCCTCGGGCATCAACTGAAGCGCTTCCTGCCATCCTTTGATGATTCCATTCACAGGAAACTCGGCGGGCTGACCACGGTCATGGGAAGAATCAAATTTGTTTCCATTGATCAGAGTACCGGTGTAGTGCACAGTCACTTTGTCTTTCAGCGTGGGCTTTTTGCCCTTGCCTTCCTTCAAGACCTCGTACTGCAGACCCGATGCGGTGGTCTTCACATTTTCTTTGGCTTTGTTCTTGTTTAGGAACTCATCGCCCAAAGCTTTGTTTTTCTCAGACTCTTGCATGGCCTTTTGTTGAGCCTGCTGCTGAAAGTTTTGAACTGCCTTTTGTTGCTCCTCAGGCGTCACCTCGGGCTTTTCCCCTTTGAGGCCCTGCTTGAGCGCATAGGCAACGACTTCAGGATCCAATTCGATGTTCTGGCTCTTGATGTTGTTGGCGATATTTTGGCCAATGGCGTAGCTCAATTTGGCCTTATCATTGTCCAATTTCGGTTTTTTTGTACAGGCCAGCTGCGCCGCTAATGCGGGCACAACCACGGCCAATAAAAGATGCTGTGGTTTCATGTGATGTCCCTCCAGGTTCTAAGATTCACTTTCCCATCTGAACGTATACGGTTTGTGAAGTCTATCCTTTTTTGACGGATGATGTCTAGAAGCGGGCAAAGTGGTCTCATAACCCTTCGGCCTCCAGCGGAATCCCGTGACGAATCACACCGCGCTCCTGCGCGACTCTCATTGCAACCTCGTAGCCGGCATCCACATGGCGGAATAGGCCCATTGCGGGATCGGCAGTGAGAACACGTTCCAATCTTCGCGCCGCCTCCTTGGTACCATCAGCGACAATGACCTGCCCCGCATGAAGGGAATATCCCATGCCCACCCCGCCACCATGATGAAAGCTCACCCAGCTGGCACCACAGGCCGTGTTCACAAGCGCGTTGAGAATCGGCCAGTCCGCGACCATATCGGTGCCGTCCTTCATTCCCTCCGTCTCGCGGTTGGGAGAGGCGACAGACCCACAGTCCAAATGATCCCGTCCAATCACGAGAGGAGCCTTGACTTTGCCCTTTGCCACCAATTCATTAAATAAAAGTCCCGCTTGCGCGCGTTCCCCGTACTCGAGCCAACAGATGCGCGCCGGCAGCCCCTGATAGGCGATCCGCTCCTCGGCCATATTCAGCCAGCGATGAAGCGCGCCTTTGGCAGGAAAGAGTTCGCGCAGCGCCCGATCGGTCACCCGGATGTCTTCGCTGTCTCCACTGAGAGCCACCCAGCGAAAGGGGCCGCTGCCTAAACAGAACAAAGGACGAATGTACTCGGGAACAAACCCGGGAATCGCGAAGGCGTCCTCGACGCCCGCATCTTTAGCCATGGCCCGAATGTTGTTGCCATAGTCAAAAGTGATGGCGCCTCGGCGCTGCATTTCCAACATGCCGCGAACATGTTTCGCCATGCTCGTCTTCGCCACACGCACGTGCTCGGCCGGATCACGCGCGCGCAAAGCCGCCGCCTCGGCCACGGAATAGCCTTCTGGAATATAACCGCACACCGGGTCATGGGCGCTGGTTTGATCCGTTAACAGATCGGGCTGGAATCCTTTCTCGAGCAGCTGATGGATAACCCCAGCCATATTTCCAACTACGGCCACCGAACGCGCCACTCCGCGGGCCTTGTAGTCATTCACACGACGGACAGCATCGTCCACATCACGGGCCACTTCATCCACGTACCGCGTTTGCAAACGCCGCTCAATACGGGTGGGATCAACTTCAACCGCCAGCACCGTGGCACCTGTAAACACGCCCGCCAAGGGTTGTGCGCCTCCCATTCCCCCCAATCCCGCAGTCAGAATCGAGCGACCTTTTAGCTCCCCGCCAAAATGACGGCGGCCGGCCTCGTTGAAGGTTTCATAGGTGCCTTGGATGATGCCCTGGGTCCCGATGTAAATCCAAGAACCCGCGGTCATCTGGCCGTACATCATCAAACCTTTGCGTTCGAGCTCGTCAAAAACTTCCCAGTTGGCCCATTTGCCGACGAGGTTGGAGTTCGCGATCAACACACGCGGGGCATCCGCGTGCGTGCGGACAACTCCCACAGGCTTCCCAGATTGAACAAGGAGGGTCTCATCGCCATCCAGCTTTGTAAGCGCCCCTAATATCGCATCAAAGCTCGGCCAGTCGCGCGCGGCTTTGCCCCGCCCGCCGTAAACCACCAGATCCTCAGGCCGTTCCGCAACGGCCGGATCCAAGTTGTTCTGGATCATGCGATAAGCGGCCTCCTGCAGCCATCCTTTGCAATGCAGCTTGGTCCCTGTTGGGGCCTGTATGCGTCTTACCATTCCAATTCTCCCACATGTCTGTGAATACATCCCATCAACCGGCCGTTACGAATCATCTCTCGAATCCGGGCAATATCATCAGCGAACACGCGATCTTCTTCAGCGAAAGGCACACTCTCACGGATTGTCTCATAGGCTGCGAGCACGGCTCCGGCAGGTTTTAAGGGACGCAAAAAATCCAGAGCCTGGCAGGCGGAAAGCATTTCCATTGCGACGATGTTTTCCGCATTCGCAGTCACCTGCCGAAACTTTCGAGCGGCAATGGTCCCCATACTGACATGGTCCTCTTTATCAGCCGAGGTTGGAATGCTGTCGACCGAAGCCGGATGGGCGAGTATCTTATTTTCGCTCACGAGCGAGGCCGCCGCCACTTGGACGATCATATGCCCACTGTTGAGTCCGCCCTTGGGCGCGAGGAATGCGGGCAGTTCCGACATCGCCGGGTTAATCAGCTTTTCAATCCGGCACTCGGAAATACTGGCAAGCGCACTAAGCGCAATGGCCATAAAGTCGAGCGCAAACGCTACGGGTTCACCGTGAAAGTTGCCACAGCTTAAAATCTTGCCCTCTTGTTCAAACACCAAAGGATTGTCCGTACTTGAATTCGCCTCAACCTCCAACACATTCAAACCGTAGCGAAGAGCGTCTTTCGCCGCTCCATGAACAGCCGGAATACAGCGCAGGGAGTAGGCATCCTGCACGCGGGCGCAGTTCAAGTGGCTTTCCGCAATTTCAGAGGTGGGTCCCAACAGCCGCAGAATGTTGCGCGCGGTTTTGGCCTCGCCCGGGTGAGGACGTGTGGCGGAAATCAGGGGATCAAAAGCCTTGCGCGAGCCCCGCAGGGCTTCCAGGGTCAAACTTCCACTGAGGTCCATCATCCACAGCAGGCGACGCGCCTCATACGCCGCCAGCAATCCCACGGCGGTCATAACCTGGCATCCATTAATCAGCGACAGACCTTCTTTGGCCTGAAGCTCCAAAGGCGCGAGGCCTTTTTCTTTCAAGACGGCAGACGTAGGAGTACGCTGACCCTCGCGCCACACTTCGCCCTCGCCGATCAACGCCAAGGCGAGGTGAGCCAGCGGCGCAAGATCACCGGAAGCGCCCACGCTCCCCTGCTGAGGAATAAAAGGCAGGACCTCCGCGTTCAAAAATTCAAGAATTTTATCGATCACCTGCTCGCGCACGCCACTGTGACCACGCGCCAGCGCGTTGGCGCGCAAGACCATTATCGCTCGCGTTTGTGCCGGGGTGAACGGTTCACCCACCCCACTGCAATGCGAGCGGATCAGATTTTTTTGCAATTGCACGATATCCGCATCGGAAATTCGAACACTGCTGAACGCACCAAAGCCTGTGTTTACCCCGTAGATGACCTCGCCGCCGTTCACCCGCTCTTCGATATACTGGCGCGACGCCCGGATTTTTTCGCGTCCTTCCGTGGCCAATTCCACCCGCAATCCGGCACTAGCGACAGCCCACACGTTCTCTAAATTTAAACTCTCTCCATCGAGCCTTAGCATCTGGCATCCTCAATAAAATAAATCTGTTAAGCTGGCATTAAGTCTTCTTCGCACTCTTTAAAGCCGCAATGGCTTCACGGTAGTCGCGCTGGAAAATGTAACTTCCGGCTACGAGAACGTCAGCCTCGCGTACCTGTTGCGCCGTTTCACCAGTGATTCCACCATCCACCTCGATTAGAGCGGTGTGGCTTCGACGCTCGAGTTCCGAGCGCAGGGCCGTAATTTTGACGACCTGATCTGCCATAAAGGACTGGCCACCGAATCCGGGTTCAACGGTCATGACCAGAATAAGGTCCACCAACGGCAGATAGGGAAACAGCTGTTCGACCGGAGTGCCCGGACGCAACGTAACCCCCGGCTTCACACCCAGTTCGCGTATCCGTCTCAGGTTTCCCTCAACGTCCTCCGTGGCTTCGATATGGATGGTCAGGTAATCAGCCCCGGCCTTGGCAAAGTCTCCGATGTAACGCTCAGGCTGAGTGATCATGAGGTGCACGTCCAGGGGGAGTCGCGTGATAGGTCGCAAGGACTTCACAACCGGGGGCCCGATTGTGAGATTGGGAACAAAATGACCATCCATCACATCCACATGCACCCAATCCGCACCCGCGTCCTCAACCGCCTGAATCTCCTGGCCCAGGCGGGCAAAGTCGGCTGAGAGAATACTGGGAGCAATTAGAAATTCAGATCGAGATCGTGGCTTCTGGACCAAAGATTTCTCCCGCGTTCACCGGATAACCACGCACGTAGGCTTCAATCGGCATTTTGGGGCGTGATTCCGGCTGCACTTCCAGGAGTTCTAAACTGCCTTCGCCACACTGAACAAGCACCGAATGCGAAGTGGCGCGCCACACCTGTCCAGGATGAGGCGAGGCGTCGTTTTCCTCCACAGCCCGCGTGCGGTGCAGTTTGAGAAGCTTTCCGCCACGACGGGTCTGCGCCACCGGACCCATACACAGTCCGCGCACCATATTGTGAATCTCTCGCGCCGAGCGCTGCCAATCCACTTCGGCTTCCGACTTCTCAATCTTAGGCGCATAGGTGACCTTCGTTTCATCTTGGGGAATCGGCGTGAGGTGACCGCGCAAGTAATCCATAAGATCCACGGCAATCAGCTGAGCCCCGAGGACCTGACACTGCTGATACAGCTCAAAGGCATTCATATTCTCATTGATGGGCACACGACGAAGGCCAAGAAGAGGACCGGCATCCAATTTTCGCACCATCACCTGCAAGCAAACACCCGACTCCGTATCGCCATTCATTAATGCCCGCTGAATCGGGGCGGCCCCTCTGAGATGAGGAAGCAAACTGGCGTGAACATTGACCACTTTCTGAGGGAATAAATCCAGAAAGGCCTGGCGGAGAATTTGACCAAAGGCCACCACCACCGCAACCTCGGCCTTAAGCTCCGCAATTTGAGCCAACGCCTCCGGAGTGTTCACCGACTCCGGCGTAAATACAGGAATGCTTCCCAGAGGCTGAACCAAGGCTTTGACGGGTGAGGGCTGGGGCAGAAGTTTGCGTCCGGCAGGCCTGTCTGGCTGGGTGACAACGCCCACGATTTCAAAGTGAGCATCCTTGATCATGGCCTCCAGGCAGTAACGTGCGATCTCAGGAGTGCCTAGGAACAAGGTTCGAATTCGACTCACAGCCTATGTTCTTCTCGTTCGTCCGTGACTTCGGCGGCATCCTCATCCTCATCGTGGTGAATCGATTGGGGATCGGGATAACCAAATTTTTTGATTTTGCTTTTGATTCGTGCCGACTTGATCGGACTCAAACGATCTATAAAGAGCTTCCCATCCAGATGATCAATTTCATGTTGAATGCAGATCGAAAGAAGTCCGTCGGTTCTAAATTGAAGTGGCTTCCCCTCGCCATCCAAAGCTTTCACTTCAATCACGTCAAAACGTTCCACCGTCTCAAAATAAGAAGGAACGCTCAGACAACCTTCATCATAAGTCGTCCGCCCCTCCCGGTTCACGATTTCGGGATTAAAAAGAATTAAAGGCTGAGCGACCGCGCTTTCCAGTTCCGTCAAATCCTCAAGCTTATAGCGACCATTTTCACGCGGACGCGTATCCAGCACAATCAATCGAATCTGCCGATCCACCTGGGCGGCCGCTAAACCGATCCCTTTTAGGGAATACATGGTCTCAAGCATATCCTGTGCGAACTGCTTCAGTTCGGGAGTGATGTCCACCACCGGCGCGCACTTCTTACGCAATCGCATATCAGGGAATTTAAGCACATCCAATATCGCCATATCCCGTGATTATAGCGCGATTTCGCTGTTTTGGCCATGGCGGATTTCACCTTCCAGCAGCCCCGCGGGAGGCTCGTGCGGAGGCGAATTCACCCGCCGCACAGGCGGGCCGAGCCAGAAGGCCCAGCAGGTTTTAGGCTCTTAGCGTTTGAGGCGCTTCATAAGCAGGGCTGTCAATCCCACCATAAGTAAATTGGGCCCCCAGGCCGCCGCAACCGGCGGGAGCGCCCCGTGCTCACCCAGGGTAATGGCCGAGCTGTAAGCCACCCAGTACAAGAACGCTAGCGCGAGGCAAATTCCAAGATTGATAAACATTCCGCCGGAGCGACTCCGGCTGACACTAAACGGGACCGCCACCATGGACATGACTAGCGCGGCAAATGCAAATCCGAATTTGGCGTGGTAATCCACTTCGTAGCGGAGAGTGTCCAAGCCCGCTTCCTTATTGCGCGCAATAAAGCGCCCCAGCTCCCGTAAACTCATGATTTCCGAAGAATTCGCCGTAGACTGGATGTCGTTGAGATCTTCGTTCATCGTGATCGTTTTCTTCCGAAACGAACGCGTGAGAGGAAAGCTGCTCTCCGCCGCGAACAGAGTGACCAGCCCCTCCTTCAGTTCCCATAGACTGCCGGTCATCTCCACCTCGCGCGCCGCAATGAGCTGCGTGAGATCCCAGTCCGGATCAAAGTAATAGAGCGTGATCCCTTGCGCACGTCCTGTCTCCGGATTGAGGGACTTGATATTGAAAAGAATGTTTTCCGAACGAAACCAAATCTTGTTCGTCTTCACAGTGGAATAGAGCCCGGGTCGCTTTTTGATTTCGACATATTCCACGTAATTGCGCTTCTGCAAAAGGCGCGGAAGCACCTGATCCCCGACCATAAAGGACCCAGCGGAAACAACCGCGACCACGATGAGAATGGGAACCGAGACCCGGAACAAACTCAAGCCTAGGCTGAACAAAGCCGTCAGTTCGTTGGTCCGGTTGAGAGAAGAAAGCGTGAACAGAGTTGCCGCTAGACAAACCACTGGCATCAACTGGTAAATGATCCACGGCACATGGTAACTGTAGTATCGGATCAAAGGACCCGCCCCCGCATCTGCATGCCTCAGGGCAAAGGACATCACATCTACAGTCACATAAAAGGTGACGAAAACCAGAAGTCCAGCGACAAGAAAGAGTAAAAAGAGTTTGAGTATATAGCGGTCGATGAGCTGCATGTGGGACCGCCTCACTTTACTTGCTTGACGAATAATTACAAAACGATTTTACTGACTCTATGGCTTTGCGCGTCTTACTTGCCGATGAAAGTTCCACCATTAAGAAGGTCTTCCAACTGGCGCTCCAGGATTACGCGGTGGACGTGCGCCCTGTCAACGTTGGGGTCGACGTCGTCCCCGTGGCGCAAAATTTTAAGCCGGATATCATCTTTGCCGACGTGCTCCTACAAAAGAAAAGCGGCTACGAAGTCGCGGCCGAAGTGAAGCAAGATCCGACTCTGCGAGGTATTCCCGTCGTTCTGATGTGGAGCGGGTTTATGGAGCTTGACGAAGACAAGTTCCAAGCCTCGCACGCCAATGCCCAGCTCGAAAAGCCCTTCGATGTGACCGCGCTTCGGAAGCTGGTGACAGAACTCGTCCCGCGCACCCAGAATCAGCGGCTCTCGCAGTTTTTAAGCTTCCCTAAAATGCCTGAAATTGAAGACGGCCCCCCGGCCCTGGAAACGGGTCCCCCGCCGCCTCCTCCCCCCAAGGCGGATGAGGATTTCACTCAGGTCCCCATTCCCAAAATGAAAGGGAGTCAGGGTGAAAAGTTTCGCTTGAATCTCAAGGCCGAAGACCTCGACTCGCAGGAACTCCCCGTAGCCTATAAAGTACCGGCGGAAAAGGAAGAGGAAATCCTCCTCGATCAAGATGAACTCATCGACGGCGACGGTGGTGACGATGCCGATGCGGATCAGTTCGCAATCCGTGAGACTCGAAAACCCCAGCATCCGCCGCGTCCACCGTCCGCACCATCCGCACGCGCAGCACCACCGCCACCACCACCGGCAACAACACCGTCACCGCAGGCGGTGAGCGCGGCGCCTCCACCCGCCCTGAGTGAGGCCCAGCTGGAAAAAATCATTCGTGAGCAAAGCGCGGCCGTGATTGAATCGGTGGTTTGGAAAGTGGTTCCCGACTTGGCGGCTCAGATAATTGAGCGGGAACTCAATCGACTGTTGAAAGAACGCGACTCCCGGACATTTTAATCTTATAACGATGCGGGATGAGTCTGAAGGATCTAATCTCGCAAGCCTATTTGGAAGATCTACCCCGTGGCGATGTTACGACCGACAGCCTGGGACTCGCCCCTGTCAAAGGGGACGCTAAGCTCATTGCGAAAGAAGATCTGGTCCTCGCCGGCCAGCAGGTGTTTGAGGCCTGCGTGCGCCATATTCAAGCAAGCATGGAGCTGCACTGGCAGTTTCAAGACGGAGAGTTCATCTTAAATCAGCAGGTGGTGTGTTGGATTCGGGGGGATCTCCTGCAGCTGTTGAGAGCCGAGCGTGTGGCGCTGAATTTTCTCGGTCGCCTGAGCGGAATCGCAACCTTGACCCGCTGCTTTGTCCAGGAAACGCGAGGAACGAAATGTCGCATCCTCGATACCCGCAAAACGACCCCCCTTCTGCGTGAACTTGAAAAAATGGCCGTGCGCTGTGGCGGTGGACACAACCATCGTCTCAATTTATCGGATGCGGTCTTAGTCAAAGAAAACCATATCCGGGCCATAGGTGGCATCAGGCGGGCGATTCACGCGATTCGCAAAGCTCACGCGGGGCCCATTGAGGTGGAGTGCCGCACGCTCGAGGAAGTCGAGGTCGCCGTCAGTGAACGCGTCCAGCGCATTTTGCTGGATAACATGAGCACGGAGATGATGCGCTCCGCGCGAGCCCGGATCCCTGCCGTGATCCAGGTTGAGGCCAGCGGCAACATGACCGTTGAGCGCGTGCGCGAAGTCGCCGAATTGGGAGTGGATGACATCAGTGTGGGGGCTTTAACTCATTCGGCTCCGTGTGCGGATTTTAGCTTGATGTTTGAGTGGCAATCCCGGGAGTGAAACACGTGGCTGCAATGATCTCCACAACCCAGACCACCCTGGAATGGGCCAGGCAGCGCCAAATTCCGATCCTGTTTCAACCTCAAACGGGATCCACCAATGAGGATGCGAAGTCCGTGGCCCTACAGGAGGCTGCGGATTTTGTTCTTTATCTGACCTCGCACCAAACGGCGGGCCGTGGACGCGGCACCCATCAGTGGCTGGACACCGGCGGAGGCGAATCCCTTCTCAGCACATGGTCTTACCGCCTGACTTCGCCTCCCCAAGCCATTGCCGCGCCCCGAGTGGGCCTCGCGCTTTTTCATGCTGTCCGCCGCTCCTGGCCGTCGCTCGTTTGGGGCATCAAGGCTCCCAACGATCTCCACCTCGACGGACACAAAGTGGGCGGGCTCCTGCTGGAAACCGTGAGCAGTGGAGAACGGCACCGACTTTTGATTGGTCTAGGATTAAATGTTTTCAATCACCCCCGCCGCTTTTCAGAGGCCACACACCTCATCCATACTTTGGACACATCGCCAGGTGATGGGGAATGGTTTCAGTTTCTTGACGAGCTGCACATCCAGTTGAATCTCGCAATTCCAGAGTGTTTGCTGCACGAGCTCAGCGAGTCCGCGCGGCGGGACCTGGTGCAAGCCCTCAACGCGAATCCCGCCCGTCCTTATGTGGTACAAGACATCTCAGGGGCGGGCGATATCATTCACTCCGGCGGCACCATTCGCTGGCTGGATTTGTAAGAGCGACGTACGACGCTCTAAGGAGTCTGACGATGGCACTCACATACACGCCCATGGGCGAACTCGGGGCCCCCTGCCCCGACTTTCGATTACCCAGCGTGGACGGAAAGACCGTTTCACGCGATGATTTCGCCCCTACTAAGGCTCTTGTGATCATGTTCATTTGCAATCACTGCCCCTATGTTCAAGCTATTGAAGATCGCCTCCTTCTTCTCGCGCGTGAGTATCTCATGCGGGGCGTGCGCTTTGTGGGTATCTGCGCAAATGACCCGACGGAGTACCCGGAGGACGCGCCAGCTGCCTTACTCCAGCGCTGGAAAGAAAAGAACTACGGATTCCCCTACCTCATCGATGCGGATCAAGAGACGGCCCGCCGCTTTGGCGCCGTGTGCACTCCCGATCTTTATGTCTATGATTCGGAGTTCAAGCTCCGCTATCGCGGGCGCCTCGATGATTCTTGGCGCGAACCGCAGAAGGTCCAACGCCAAGAATTGAAAGAGGCCTTGGATGCGCTTCTCGGGGCTCGTGCTGTGAATCCGGTGCAAAACCCTTCCATGGGATGTTCAATCAAATGGAAAGCCTAGCGGAACGCAGGTGCACTCGATGAAAAAGATCTTCTTGGTTGTTCTTGCCTCACTGCTCGCACTTGGCATCTATTTATACGTGTATCTGGGCTTTTCCGAGCCCGTTGCCATCGCACGGGAGACACTCGGGCCCTATCATCTTCTCTATAAAGAACATATTGGACCTTATCACGAGATGGGCCCCACTCTGAATGAAGTGGAAAGTTGGGCTCATGCCCAGAATCTCGCATGCCCGCAAACATTCGGAGAGTACCTAGACGATCCGGAAGCGGTTGATCAAGACCGTCTGCGCAGCCGGGCGGGGTGCGTTCTCAGAACCGCGCCCACAAATGTACCCGAGTCATTCGCCTATGAGCTCCGCGAGAAAAAAACCTACGTGGTCGCCCGCTTCCGAGGCTCCCCGGCGATCGGGCCCTTTACGGTCTACCCCAAGGTCGAATCCCATATGCAGGCCGAACGCTTGAAGGTCTCCGGCCCTGTGATTGAGATTTACAATGTGAGCGGGTCTCGGGTTTTGACGGAGTATCTGTTTCCGATTCAAACCCTTTGAGAAAGATAAAGTTCCTCGGCTGTTCACGTGAACAGGTCGCCGTTCGCCATCTTCCGTGGCATCGGGATGGGCGCTTGTGGGGATCTTGTCATCGTTTTCTCGCGATCACTGTCACCTGCTTGTGGTCATCGTTCGAGAAGCCATACTCTTGGTACCTTATGACGTTATAGCCGATAGACCTTACATAATGTTCCAAGTCACTGTCTGTCCGTGGTCGTCCGGTCGGGTGAAAAAAGGCATGATCGCCAAGATTGACTTGATTCGTGACGAAAAGCCACCCGCCTGGCTTTTGGAACTGCTGCACGAGACGTAGCAGTTTTCTGAAATCGACATAGTTAAAGACTTGTGCAATGACGATGGCTCCATACCCGTGAGATGCTCTCAAACCTTCGAGCAGCCGATTGTTCCACGCAACAAAATCTTTCACATAGGTTTCGCTCGCATAGTTTAAATCTATATACATGGGATGGACACGCTTGCCGTTCGCGTCGAGTCTTTTTAAGGCTGTCAGGTCCATGTCCCAGTAGACGGTGTCGATACCGGAGTCAGGCAAGAGAAGTGGTGTATAAAGGGGCCCAACTTCGAGATAGGGGGGAGATGCTTGATTGAGAAAATCTTGGAGCGCCTCTTTCAGATCGAGCAACCCGGAATCCATGCCCCTCAATGTGGCTCTCGTTTCTGCATTTTCATGATTGTAACGACCGGCGGCATAAGAAAGCTGTTGGGCGCATGACCCTTCCATTGGTTCTCGGTTTGCGAAATACTTCGCGTCCTCAATCGAGAACGACGTAATCGGGTAAATACAAAGGAGAACTGACAAACTTCGGCATATGAGCATGCGTATGTCGAACAAGAGGGGAACTCCTTTATTGAGCCTCCAACAACAGCAAATTTAATGCCTATCTTTTACGGCGCGACTCTGAGTCGTGGTTCACGGCGCGGGCGCTCTACTCCCAAGCAGCTCCTCCACCAAACGTGGAACCTCGCGTCCCGCGGGCCCAATCCGATGCTCATGAAAAGCATCGGAAATATCAGTAGGGTCCTTATTAACCTCGATGCGCTCGGCATTGACCGCCTCACGCACAAAGCCTGCCGCCGGGTAAACCTGACCTGACGTTCCGATCGACAGGAAGATATCACATCGGCATAAGGCTTCCAGAATCCGGCCCATGTGGTAGGGCATTTCACCGAACCACACAATGTCGGGACGTAAGTAGCCTGCCCGACCACACGCCAAGCAGGTGTCTCTCTCGCTCAGATCTGCTTCCCACCGCGCCCTTTGACGACATTCCAAGCAGAGTGCCGATAGAAGTTCACCATGCATGTGCAGCAAATGCGTGTTACCAGCGCGATCATGCAGGTCATCCACGTTTTGGGTGACGAGCAGAAACTCACCCTTCCACTCTCGCTCGAGCCGGGCCAGTGCCAAGTGTGCAGGATTGGGGGCGATGCTTGGCTCTTTAAGCTGACGCCGACGCTGGTTGTAGAATTCCTGCACGAGCTGTGGATTGCGGGCAAAGCCATCCGGCGTTGCGACCTCCTCAATGCGATGGTTTTCCCACAGCCCGTTGTGATCACGGAAGGTGCGAATGCCGGACTCTGCGGAGATTCCGGCGCCGGTCAGGATCACAATCGAAGGGTGCGGTTTTCTAAATTTTTTTAGTTCATCCATGTGCTGCAGTGATGGCGGTCGCCCTGCGGAGAATTGTCGCATATCGCGTGTAATGTCCCGTCCCACCTGTCGCGGACTCAAGTCCCCGCATGTAACAGTTATTTATAAAAGAACTTGTAAATGCGCGACATGATTAA
Source organism: Bdellovibrionales bacterium (assembly GCA_050249195.1). Classification (GTDB taxonomy): domain Bacteria; phylum Bdellovibrionota; class Bdellovibrionia; order Bdellovibrionales; family UBA1609; genus JALHOQ01. The sequence continues at coordinate 55,708 of JBFWQY010000011.1, read as the reverse complement.
CTCGTCGCGACGACCACAGAGGCCCATGTTTGTTAGAGCTCCATTCGGTCCACTTAATTATCGAGTAATTATCGAGTAATTATCGAGTAACAAATAGCGAAGCCGGATCAGGATCACGACATCTGGCGCTTCCCGCCCCGTGGTCTTGTATCAATTATATATAATCTTATTGTTTATTTCAGCCCACGAAGTTCATCGTGACGGATAGTGACGTGTTGTGCTAGGTGACTGGCGGTGTGAAATTTGCGGGAAAAATTTGCAAGAAGGTGTTCAGGTTCTTCATGAATTCAGTCAGCCGCTGGTGCGTAGGAGTGCTCATTTTGTTCCCGCTCTCCTCCTTCTCATACGCATATACATCAACTCCCTCTTTGCTCTTTGAACAAGACACCTGCAGTGCCCTGCTGAAACGACGCGTGCTCGCGCCCGACACGGCTGAACTCGTTAAAAATTTTTTTGCTTTTGACTACTTCGATGGAACGGATAACCGGGGCTTTGAACTGCGTCCCAAAGCTCACATGTTTGAGACTCGCCATTTTGAGGAGTTTAGGCCGCGGGTGGTTCATGTCATCGATCTCCCGCATCCATCCACAATATTCAAGTCCGAGATCTGGCAAGGCTCATCGGAGCGATTTCGGTTCTTGGATGTGGGCTTCAAGCACCTTCGGGAATACTCCCGGGCCATGAACCTACTGGTAGCGGACCACGTCGTACACCTCCCCGATACATCGCTAACCGTTGACGTGGGCACTTCATTTGGTTCGCTCCTGACCCGGCTCTACCAGTACCGCTGGTCCTTTCACCGAGCGGTGCTGGAGAAGTATCGGAAAAAAAAGCCGTATCTCCAGACTGCGGATCTTCGTCTCCTGGAACTGATTAATGAGATATCTGATAACAGTGACGTTTTTGGCCTCCTAAAATATGATGACGGATCAGATTTAAGGACCTTATCGGTTAACGAAATTCAAGATCGTTTGTTGCTGACCATGCAAGTCCATTACTTTGGTGACCGCTCCTTTTTTCGACCCACCGTTCGGGGAATGATGATCAGCCTGGGAAAAGAGATTCATGACTCTTATGACAGGTTTCCGTTTGAATACCGAATTCCGCTCTCTTTGGCCGGCACCATTCGTAAAAATGTTTACAGCCGATTCAATCCCAAAACGACCTGCGAACTCACCCGTCTTGCAAAGTTCGTACAGGTTTTACCCTATGATGTCAGCGCGAGCTTTCTTCTGCGAGTTCTTGATCGCGCGAGAAGTCGGGGTATGGAGACAATGCTGGTCTCTCTGGATAGCAGAACGATGAGGCTGTTCAGGAGGGAATATGGAATTAAAGAGCTGATTCCTCTTCCAACCGACCAAAATGAAGTCCCTGAGTTTCTGGGGTACATGGACCTGCGTGGAACGGAATTTACCACGCTCTATGCGGAGCTGACGAAGGTCGCGCTGGCTCATAACGCGATTATTCCGGAGGTAGTGCAATGGCGATAGCACAAACTTTAAGCGAAGCTTTGACCTTCTTCTCGAGCTACGGGGAGCTACGTCGCGCCCGCCACCAAAGTGCCCAATTGCAGAGGATAGCCACAGCTCTTGCCCGCGCCATCCCCTTGGAGGAAATGGCGGATCTGGCGGCTCGAGAATGCGGAGCGGCTCTGGGAGCGGATGCCGTGTGCCTGTATCTGATGCGCAATCAGTATTACGAGCTCGTGGCCGAGTACGGGTGCACCGACGAATTTAAGGCTCAATACGGACGCTTCCCTAAGGAATTGCTGCCGATGCAGGAGGAAGTTTATCCGGAAGAGATGCTGTTTTGCGGTTCCGCCAACGAATTCAAGGCGGTCCTGCCCCTGGTGTCTGACCTGGTCGAACGGTCCGGTCGCAAAACGATCGCCTATGCCCCCCTTGCTGTGGATCACAAACCTATTGGATTTTTAGGTTTTTCCTACAACACGGTTATCAAGCATCCCATTGACCGAAGCTTTGTCCTGACAATGGTCAACCTTTGCGCACAAGCTTTGGAACGCGTCCGCCTGACTGCGCAAGAGCGGGCCGCTCGCCAGGAAGCCGAGGCTGCAAACCTGGCGAAGTCGGACTTCCTGGCCAATATCAGCCACGAAATTCGCACACCGATCGGGATCATCCTCGGCTTCGTGGAATTGCTGCAGCGATCGCATGGATTGAGTCCTCATCAACAAACCTGGGTTCGCGTGATCGATCGGAACATCCGGCACCTTAACGGAATCATTGGCGAGGTCTTGGACATCTCACGTATCGAAGCTGGCAGCAATGAGACATTCCCAGTTGTATTTTCCCTTTCCGAAATGATCGAGGATATCGAGGTAGGTGCGCGGTTCTTCTGCCAACAGAAAGGTATAACGTTCAACTGCGTCCAAGAGAATCTCCCTCAGCAGCTGCACGGGGACCCCAATCTGATAAAGCAGGTCTTGCTCAACCTTATAGACAATGCCATTAAATTCACAACGGAAGGCGCCGTGGAGCTGAAGCTCACGATTCATGAGACCGGTTCCCGACTCGAAGCGCGCGTAAGGGACACTGGGATTGGCATTGCTCCCGAGTATCAGAACTTTGTTTTCGCGCCTTTCAATCAGGTCGATAGTTCCACTCGCAGGCGTTTTGGCGGCGTGGGTCTGGGGTTGTCAATTGCAAAGCGTCTCGCGACCGCTATGGGGGGAGATGTGCAATTGTTAGAGAGTGTTCCCCAGGAAGGCTCAACGTTTTTGTTTAGCTTGCCTCTCCGACCCAAAGATCAGACTCAAACCCATCCGCCCGTGCGCGACAGTTCGGTGCGCCAGCGCGAAAAAGGACGCCGCGATCTGAACGGCAAGAGAATTTTAGTGGTCGAGGACTCTCAAGATAACCGTGATCTGCTCGGACTGGTTCTACGCAATTGCGGAGCCACCGTGGAAACGGCTGAATCCGCTATCACTGGGATCCCCATCGCGCTCAAGGGGAACTACGACACGATATTGATGGATATTCAGATGCCCGAAATGGATGGGTATGAAGCCGCAAAAATTCTGCGGAAAAGAGGCCTTAAGGTCCCGATTGTGGCCTTAACGGCGCACGCGCTTGCGAGCGCGCGAGAAAAGTCCGTTCTATTTGGGTTTTCCGAGTATCTCACCAAGCCTATCAACTTTCGACAGCTCATACGGGTACTCAAAAAAACTTGTAGTCAGACGTCCGAGTTAGGGGGCGATCTACGCGAATGAAAACGAAAGAGTCGAGTTCGGAGCCGACCTGAGAACGCCAAATTTGGGCTGACGGACAGATTTCGGCAATATCCGTTGAGTCGAGGTGCCTATTTCCCGAATTGCGCGGCGGTCCTGGCTTTGCATCGGAAAGATCTAGTTCTTGCATTGGGGTTACTCATGAGGTTCATAATTTTCATTGCGGCCCTCTGCGGACAATGGATCAGCCATGCGGCGGTCAACGATCGCGTTTCTACCACGTGGCAGGAGACCTATGAGTGGGTCGACCGAGCGGTGGGTCGCTGTCTTAAAATCCGAACAAGCGGAAAGGTCCTCGTTTTTCCTCAAGACCACAAACCCTTTACATATGATACTCAGGCACGGACAGAGGTGATTTCGCCACACCCCGAACTGGAGATTTATGACTTCGATTATTACTTCATTCAGGTGAATTACCAGAGTCACACACACTCGGGTCCCGAGCGACTCTTTCGGACAACAGACCTTCAAAGTTTAAACCAGGCTTTTGCCCAACTGACCGCCTCAGGCTTTTGTGATGAGTCTCGTAACGAGAAGAAACCACAGGACTACAGCCACACGTGGGAATTTAAAGACCTCTTTGTCAGGACACAATAGCAACGGGACCTTTATCTCAAGCCCATCTTTTTTCCAAGCTCGCAGGAATAAGACCGTGCAAATATGACTTAACGTCAGAAGAGATGCGTTCGTTCCCAACGAAAGGTGGACGAATTCAGATCTACGGAATACTCTTTTCGTAGTTTCATGTCCTCAAAACACGCGCTCCAGTTCTGTTTGGTCCTGTTCGCCAGCCTCTTCGGGCTGAATGCCTGCACTTCGGTCACACGTCATGGGCGCAATCAACACGTGTTGGTGCGGTCCGAGCCACCAGGGGCCATTATTTTCGTCGACGGTGAGAAAAAAGGGAAAACGCCAGCCTTCGTGGAAGTGCGTCGCGGCCGAAGTCGCGAGTTGAAACTGGTCCACGGTCATCAGGAAAAAACAGTGAAACTGAACTCCAGGTATCGCTGGGGTGACAGCTTCTTCTCCAATTTTATCTTTGTCTATTTCGCCCCGATCGGATGGGTGACCGATCTGACCACCGGATCGGCCTGGTCCTTTCGCGATCCCGGGCCAGTCCCTTTCCCCGGAGTCAAGGGCAAACAGGTCGCCGGAGTCTCGGAAGGCCCGATGAATATCGCCATAGCTCCTCCACAGGCGGACACTCCCAGTGTTTCCGATCAAGTGGGAAAATTATGGCAAGATGTACTGCCGGCGCACATGAACCAAGAGGTGTCCGTGCGGCCCTACCTCAGAACTCTGCCGACTTTTGTAAAGAATGGCTATGACTACGATCATAGGCCGGATAAGGAAGAAGAAAATAAGCTGTTTGCAGAACTTGAGGTCAATAAGGTCTTTGAATCGGAAGCCGTCGAGGAAGACAAGACCTATGAGCTGAACGGGTCGATCCGGGATGTCTACTCGGGAGAAGTGATCAAGCTGCCGCCTATGCAGGCGACACCCCCCGCAAATACGGATGCGTCTTCTTGGTTCGCCAGCTATCAGGATTGGCTCCACTTCGTACCCAACACGCCGGGGCTGGAATGGTCGTCGAGCGATACAGAACTGCGAAGAGGGGGAGACTCAAACCATAAAGCTACGGCGGTTTACGACGACAGCTTCTTTTCACAGGCCCAACCGTTCCTCAGCGCGCTCAATTTGACGCGGTTGCAGCCGCCGCGCCGTCAATCGGGATATATCTTTCGATTTCAATTTGTACCAGCCGTGCGGATTGCCTACAGTCAGATCGAGTTTTCTGATTTTCAGGAAATCAGCACAACAACCTTCCAATACCTCCGCATATCGGCTGGCCTGGGTCCGGAACTGGGATGGCACTATCGCGCCAATTACTTCTATTTTAACTTCATCCCCATGCTCGGCTGGCATCAGCTCCGGTGGCGGAGTCGCCAGGGTGTTGAGGAGATTTCGCGCGGAGCCCTGACCACCCGCTCGGAACTCGGCTACAGATATTTCCTGAATGACCACTGGAGCCTGAATCTGTTCACAAAGACCATGTCCAGCCCGTCGGGCCTTTGGAACACAGCCATTCAGCGTGTAAACGCCGCAGCCCCTCAAGTCGAGTCTGGAGTCGATATTTCCGGAGGAATCGGTGTGGGCTACACATTTGGCCCCAGCATGGAATCCCGACATTGGCGCCTGCGGCAGTGAACCCTCCGACTGGTGGTGATCTGATTTCAAATCACTCCAATCGGGCAAAACGGGGCGTTTCATAAACTTTGCTCGAACCAGGACAGTCCCACATTCGAATCAGCACGTCGGCTTTATAGATCGTCCTCAAAAATCTGCATCCCCCACTGCTCCAAAATTTCGCGATCACGCGCGTCCATACGGGGATACGGTGCGCCTTGGCGCCCCAGGTACTCTCCTGTGTCGATGTCCACGGTGTCGTTACGCCATCCCCTGTCCATTGGACCCACGAACCGCCGCACAACCGTCCGCCCGGGCGCAATTGCGCGATTCCGGTGATAAGTCACATCAAAATCATGATCTCGAAGACCCTTGGCGCGATAGATCCGGATCATCTCTGCCTCCTCCATCGTCTCAGCCAAGCGCCAGATAAGTCGATAATCACCATAATCCTTGGCATTGTAACCCCCGACATCGAACTCCGGCTGAATCCGACTCACTTTGGCCCTTACGTCCTTGTACTCAGTGAGTAAGGACTGGCCTATCGAATCTCCCGCATAAACGAAAGAAGTCGCAGCAAAAAGGGATAAAAGAAGTAGCATTGATTTCATGACACCCTCCCTCGGGCCGGAAACCTAAAGGAGGGGGATTGAATTGGCAACAGGAATCAGGAGGGGATTGAATAAACCGAAGACGTCCAGCCAATTCAGTTTCGAACTTCAAATTCGAACTTCAAATTCGACTTACGACCGGCCCCGAGGCCGCTTTTTCTCCGTGACAGACAATGGGCGCTCCCCTCGTCGCGCCACAAGACCTCGTCCAGAATTCTCGAATGTCTTCCGATACAAAAGACATGCGGAACCCGGTTTATTTTTTAATCCTTTTTACGATCCAAATTTCGACTCATGCACCTTGCGCGGCAGAGAGAGCGGAGAACTGGTTGGATCGCTACTCGACATGTGACCTGGCCTTGGAGAGAATCGCACCCTCAGGCGTACTCAAATTGACCCGCCTTGGCCCCACATTCTCCGTAGCGCCTGGTAGTTACAAAGGTACGAGTGGCATATGGCTGATAAGGGATGGGATGGGCACATTCGTGGAGCTAAAGTCGGGCAAGAAATCAGGGTTTCTTGGAATGGGTGAAACCAAAAATCGTGGCGTGACGATCTCGGTGTGGGGAGAAACGCTCTACATTTCTCTTACAGATAAAGACAAGAACCACATGGTCGAGCTTCCAGGAGGGCCACCGTTTCTGATCCGAATCAGTGATCGTCCACTCGATAATCACCATTATGAACCCGGGACGGCCTCCCCTCCTCTTCTGGAAGCAGAGGTGGGTGAGGCCCTAGTCAGAAAAAACAGAGCGATGGTGAAGTCTCTAAGGCAAATCGTAGGTGAGAAGGCACCTCTGCCCGGCCTGGACAAAGGCCCCTACAACCCGGATGGTTTCTCGACACCTCCGCTACAGGCTGGCGTTTCAAAGCGAATCCCGATTGGCGCCAGCCCATCCGACCAGATCGGAAAAGAAATTCCTCATATTCCCGTAACACCTGCGGAAAAAAATAGCCGCGTCAAAAAAGTATTAGAACAGTGTTTGAAGAAGATCGAATCGAGAGATGATCGGGAATACAACCTCCGCGAGACGATCCACCACAAAATCGAAGAACTCAGACTTCCATTACCTCGGCGAAATCTTGATGGCTCCTATCCAGGACGAACCGCGACTTGAATTTCTGTGGACCACACACCTGGCCCTGGGTCCTTCTCTTTTCATGCAGCGTGTTTGTCGCAGAGCATCTAACTCCATCTCACCAGCAGTTGACGACCAACGTCTATAGGGGGAATTTGAGATCCTTCAGAGGAGGACACCGTATGAGACAGGTTTGGACTCGATGGGTATTGGCCGCAACCGCACTGGTCACAGCGACAACCGTGGTGGCGATAAGTCCCACCGCGCAAGCCGGCGTTTTGATTGAACCGTACTTGGGCTATCATACCGGGACATTTGAACGGAGTGGAAGTTTTGATGAGGATCTCAAAGGGATCTCGTATGGCGCGCGCCTGGGATATCAAATGCTTGGAGTCATGTTTGGCATCGACTACATGACGGGTAAATGGGAGGATACGCTCAGTCCCGCGGGTGATGACGTGCCCTCCGATTTGGCCGTGTTTGTGGGCTATAATTTTCCTGTGCTTCTCCGGGTCTACGGCGCTTACGGGTTCGATACAGAACTTGAACGCGAGGCCAACTCCCAAGAGACGACCTATGAAGGGCGCACGATTAAGCTGGGGGTGGGATTCACTGGCCTGCCTATGGTGAGCGTCAACCTCGAATACATCACGAGCGAGTTTGACAAGACAAATAGCGGAAACCTCAGCCCGAAAGCGGAGACCGAGCTGCTCGGATTGACTGTCAGTTTACCATTCGATCTCTGATTGGAAGAACGCCAAAGGCCGAACGGCAAGATCCTGGCTCCTACGCGCAGCAGACCAAATCCTAGACGTAGGAGCCTTTCTTAATTTTTTCAATGATGACCTCCTCAAGAATCTTCGGATTCTTGGGGTCAATACTGAAAACCGCCTGTTGCTCGCAGCGTTTCCGTTCCTTCACCAGCCAACGCAGGATGTCCGCCAGAGGCTTGTTCTTGCGGTCCTGAAAGAAGGGATCATTCTCAAGGGCATCTTTGGCTTTTTTCAGGGAACGAGCCTCTACCGCATCCTTTTCGCTCACGTTGTAGCATAGCAGATCATACTTCTTCACATCAGATGGCAGCACGCCTAAAAAGCGCACTTCAGGAGCGCTGAAATCGGAATTGCGGATCAAGCTGGCCGCGGAACCGGCTTTGAGTGTGCGGAAAATGTTTTGCAAAGTATAGGCATCGAGATCGCCGTAGAAAAACATGGGCACTTTCAGCTGGTCCTGGATGGTTTTGCACCAGCCACGCACACCGTTGGAGGGCACACCCTGAGCACCCATAATGATGCAGTTGTGGCGCGTGTGCATGCCGTTTGCGACAAGGGTGTTGGCGGTGCCTTCCGATTCCACAATCAAACAGAAATCAATCTTGCCCTTTTTCGCCTTCAGCCGGAATTGTTGCGGTTTGTTCTTGGGTTGAAAGGGCGTCGTACCGAGAGTGCTGAGATCCACAACCGCCGTGGACCCATCGGATAGAGTTTCGGTGACCACCAGATTTTTAGAATAGGTCTGCCCGCCGCGATCGTTGGCAAAGCAATTCATCTCCTCACGGTAAACCTCGAGCATATCGCATATAAAATCGATAATCGCGTCACTTTCCGGCTGATCATCGAAATCCAACGGTTTGAGCTGAGCGTTGGAGCGAATTTCACCTTTCGAAATGTAATACAGCTCACGCTTGGTGTTGACGGCGCCACTTCTCAGATTGCGCAGCAGAACCTCAAGAAGAAAAATCGTGCGCGCCATCTTCTGTACAGAGGAAACATTCAACTCGGTTTTCACCACCTTTTCACCCGGGGTGAGAAATCCAACCTTGGGATTATACATGGAATTGTCGAGGCTGCACTTCACGGCTTCCAACACAGGCCGTTTGGCTTTTTCCAGGTCCCCGAGCATTTGCTCGCACAGGAGCATGGCCTCTTTCTGGATATCTTTTTTGAGTTCACGAATGCGAATGGTCTTTGCCATGGTTCAAACTCCTATTTCTTGTTGCGAGAGAGGCTCTTCTTGCTTCCTTTAGGGGCGGCGGACATCTCCGGCTCGCGGTCGTCCTGCGCCGAAGCCGATACGGCGCCTTCTCCGGGGTCTTCATCATCGTCCAGTCCGAGTTTCTGGCGCTCTTTTTCCTTCAGGGCCTCAAGTTTCGATGTCGCAGCCTCGAGCTCCGCCTCGGCTGAGCTCGCGTCGCGGCCCAGTAGCTTGCGCAAGCCCTCTTCCGCTTTCGACACCCGGGTCTTGGGCGCGCCGATAATTCGCGCCAAGCCCTCCACGAGGATGGGACCAAACTTTTCAATATGTGAAATTTTGCGTTCCAGATCTGCGGCTTTATCCTCGGCACGGATGTGCCGTGAAAGTTTCTGGCCCGCTTGCATTAGAGCGCGGCGAATTTCCTCTACCAAGTCATCACTTCCGTCGACGGTCTCCTTAGAGGCGTTCTTAAACTTGATAAAAGGAGAGGTCACGCTCACCGCAAATACGAACGGGCCCTGGGGCAAACTGTCCTTGGGCTGATTCAGGCCATAGGCTCGCCAGTTCACCGACTCCACGGAGCGGGTGATTGCACAAGCACCCTTGTCAAACTGAAGGGGTACCCGATTGGCAAAACGCAAGAGCTGAACCGGACTGTCACTGTCGGTTCCACCGCGGTTGTGAAAACGCGCGATTGCCACTTCCACCACCACGGGTTTGAAGTCGCAGATTCGGGGCTTACGCGTGACAACACTGAAGAAATCGACTTCGCCTAGACGTTGAATGCTCTTAGATAATCCTTCCTCGCCAACGGTGAGCACGGACCGCGTGCTGGGCGCGATCAACTCGGTGTCGTGAAGCGCCTGATAGACTTTCTTATAATCCGCCTCGGAAATGGACGTCAGAAGTTTCCCCAGGAGATCCTTGGGCAGGCCTTTTTTAACCATCTCTTTGATGGCTGCTTCGTTCACTCGCGAAAAGCCTTTTTTCAGGAAATTCTCAAGAGTGATTTTGCCGTACAGGCCGGCGTGGGTCATAAACTCGCCCAGTTTCATCGTATGGGGATGAGGCAAGGTCGCCGCGGGAATTTCCGGCACCAAAGCGGAAACCCGCTCCACCGTCACTTCCGGATTATCGACCAGCTTGTAACGGATCGACATATGGGGGTTTACCAGCGTCGTTCCTTCCAGGTACGTCAAGAGGCCGCCATCCCCATTAAGAACAATTCGGCCGTCAATACGGAACTCCACGCGCAGACCATGAGCCCGGTCCCATTCCACGGTTTCCTTGTTTTTCATAATCCCGCGATTTCCTTTGATGTCCACGTCAATAATCGCCGAAACCGCCTTGCGCATTTTTTTTGTTTTACTCATCACCCGAACACCAGAGGCGTTGGTGAGCTGCGCCCAAGTGGTCGCGGCTGAGATGCCGATGCCTTGTTGTCCGCGCGAACACCGTCCACGCCCAAATTTACTCGACGCCAAGTATTCGCCAAACACCTTCGACAAATCTTCAGGCTCCAGGCCCGGACCGTTGTCTTCGATCACGATTTGCACCAGGTCCGTGTTGCGGGACGCGCCCGGCCCCAGCTTCTGAATTTCAATTTGAATATCAGGAAGAATACCCGCCTCTTCGCAGGCATCGAGGGAGTTGTCTACGGCTTCCTTAAGTGTGGTCAATACGGCCTTCGACGGAGAAGAAAAGCCCACTTGCTGCAGGTTCTTAGCAAAATACTCAGCCGTACTACTGGATGTAATCTTGGACACCACAATCTCCTATTGCTTTCCAAGTTGGGGGTGGCAGCTGTGAATGGCTTCGCTGCGAATCGCATTTTCAGGGAAGGTTAAGCTCACGAAGTCGGATTTCAGCCATTGTCAGATTTTTTTTGTGAGAATTACACTGTTTGCACGAGACCACAATGTTTTTCTTGTTGCTCCGGCCACCTCGCGAGAGCGGGATAAGGTGATCCATAGTCAGGTTCTCACGCACAAATCGACCACCACAATGGTAGCAGACCCCCCTGCCGATCTGTTGCTTCCACCATACGCTGCCGCGGAGATCCCGTGCTTTGTGGCGTTCACGCTTGACGTGAGCCGGGTCCCCAGGCTCGAAGTATTCAGGCGGGTTCGGATGCGGAGGATCTGAAGAAGAGACCATTGACAAAACGGACGTTAACGCGAAAAGTCAAGCGCCGTCAAGTTGGATTTCTTTGCCGGCGATCTTAGGATATGAGGATCATATGTCCCCAGAGCAAATCAAAAGTCGGCTGCAACAGAACTTCCCGGGTTCAGATATCGACGTGACTGATCTCACCGGCACCCAAGATCATTACGAAGTGTATGTACGCTCCCAGACCTTCCAAGGTCTGTCGCGTATTGAGCAACATCAAAGAGTAATGGCGGCATTTGCCGAGGAACTGAAAACAGGTGAGGTCCACGCCCTCTCAATCCGCACACAGCCGGCTTAAAAAGGGGGAAGGAGCAAAGAATATGGACGAACAGCTTAAAAGTAAGATTGATCAGTTACTGGAACAAAAGCGAGTGGTGCTATTTATGAAGGGATCTCCCTCGTTTCCACAGTGCGGATTCTCCGCGCGAGCGGTTGCGATTTTGCGTGAATGTGGTGCTGACTTTTCCACCGTGGACGTACTGGAAGACGACGAGATCCGTCAAGGCATCAAAGAATACGGGAACTGGCCAACGATTCCCCAGCTCTATGTCGACAAGAAGCTCGTGGGTGGAAGCGATATCATGATGGAAATGTACGAAAGTGGCGAACTCCAGCCCATAATAAAACGGTAAGGAGCCGACCGATGGTGGTGCGTATCGCTCTTGCTGTGGTGACATTATGGGGCGTGGCTTACATCGCTTCTCTTACCCCTCATCCGTCGCCTTTATCTTCAAAGGATAATCCCGGTTCAAAGGTGTCCACTGAGCTCGAATAGGGGAGAAACCACCCGTAAGATACCGCGAAATACCAGGATCGCGGCTCAACAAAAAAGGCAGCTCCCGTGGAGCTGCCTTTCCCGCGTTCCTATGACAACATCTTCTCACATGGAATCCGCAGGTTGTTCCGGCTGATCTGGTTGGTCTGATGTTGGTGTTCCCCCTTGGTTCTGATTTTCCCCTTTATCCGCGGCAATGACGGGAACGATAATCACATCCAAGTCACGATCCGTGGCGGCGCCGGTTTGAGTTTGCACGCGATCGCTTTGCACACCCTTGGATGCCATAAAGTCCGCGACAGCCTGGGCACGCTGAGCCTGATCCTCAGTTCCACTTTGTGCCGTTCCTTTTTGTGCTTGCACAATCACATGTTCAGGCCCGAGGGTGCGCGCCACGTCTGTCACCTTGGTCAATAAGGTCACAGACTCCGGGGTCAGTGTCGTTTTTCCATCCTTTTCCTTCACGTCAATGCGCTTCAGGCGGATAAGCAGGCGGTCTCCCTGTTGGAACACCTGAGCTTGGTCCGGAGTGAGTTGCTTCTTGGCCGTTGCGGTCGCCTCGTCCAGGCTTTTTTGCGCGCTCGGTTCTTCACCCATTGTGGGTTGCAACTGCGTCGCATCCTGCGCTCTTTCAAGAGCCGCAGTTTGAATCAAGAGTTGACGGTTCAGGTCCGCAATTTCACGGTTTTTCATTACCACATCGAGAGCCGCACGCTCATCAATTTGGCCTGGGCTCGTGCGGGTCACATCCAAAACCTCATGTAAGAGGTCTGCCATCTCATTGGCGCGCTCGACTTCATCCTGAAAACCTTTGGGATTGTTCGTATTGGCCGCGATGACGTTGGCTGCGTTCAAATAGGCGCGCCGAGTGGCCGCTAGTACGCGCGGAGTTCTCTCTTCCGCACCATTATCGATGGCGCGATCAATCTTGTTTCGAGCATCCGAAAGCTGATTCGCCTGGGTCGCTTTCAGTTCCAGCTGGAGATAATCCCTTTGCAAACGAGCCCACGCTTCAGGATCAACATCTCCTTCCGCAAAGTCCTCGACATCACCTCGGAAATCGGTATCCACCTCACCGAATGTATCATTCAACTCCGGGTAGTTTCGCGCGCCCGCACTCATGGCGGCCATACGCGCATCCAGAATTCCTTTTACGGGTTCACGACGCTCATTTGCCTGCTGGCGAGCCCGGTCTAAGTGGGCGCGAGCATAGCCAAGGTTGTCCATAATGTCTTCGCGATCATCGCCTTCGCGGTATTCCTCTTTTGCCTCTTCAAAGCGCTCACGAGCGTCTGCGAATGGTCCTGGTGCTAACACATCCAGTTGGTCGGCATAACCTTGTTGAATGTCGGACTCTGTCCTACTGATAAGATCCGCCGGATTTGCGTCCGGTGGAAGTTCCGCCTTCTTGACGCCGGATGCACACCCGCCGAGCCCGACAGCCATAGCCGTGGCCACGACGAACGGACGAAACCAACGTGCGGGCCCGAGAATTGTTTGTTGCATGATGACTCCTTTGCTCCTTCGTGGGTCTATAATTCCAATAGAGTAAAGGAGCATATGCTGTGCCATTTTTTTTTATACCTGAGGAGGGACTGGCCCGTGTTTATGAGGGAAGTTGGGACTTAAACACAGGAAGTGCGAGGAGGAATGGGCCACGCCACCGTGCCCACCTTCAGATACGGTTGCTTTAGACCATTAGAGCCTATCCACCAATCCGTCAGCCGACGCGCGAGGGAGCGACCGAGCAACGAAGGATCACGGGTTGGTGGATAGGCTCTAGTCCTCTTCAAAGGGTTGGTAATTCATGAGCGAGTATACGGGGTCATATCCCCACGAGCCGGTCGCCAGCACGTAAAGTCCGAGGTAAGACCACAAAGGCCCTCCGGCCACGGCCCAGGCGACCATAAAGACTCCGATGAAAAATCGGATCAAACGGTCCCACCATAGGATGTTCTTCTTCATTCCCGCAGCGTATCTCTGCCGTGGGGACCTGTCCAAATCTTCGACAAAAATTTTCAAAATCGGTTTCGTTCCGGCGCCCCTAAGACAGTGAAGGGACTGGACGTTGGTCCGTCGGGAGACGAGGCCCTCGCGCCGATACCTTTATTATATGCGGATATATGCGGGCAGACGCGGGGAGAGGAGGCCCGGGCATGGCGCGAATTCTTGTCGTCGACGATGATGCCGACATTCTCAAAATGGCGGAGCAAATTCTGGGAAGCGCCGGCCACAGTGTCATCACGGCAGAAGACGCAGTGCGCGCAATCGAGCTTCTCAACCAAATCGAATTCGATCTCCTGCTCTCCGATGCCAATATGCCCATGTACTCGGGATTCGAGCTGATCAGCACCGTGCGCAAGGAAACCCGCTTTAAAAACTTAGGAATAGCCATGCTGACCGGTCTGCGCGAGCGCAAAGACGTTGAGCATGCGGTCAAGCTGGGCGTGGATGATTACATCGTTAAACCGTTAGATCCCTTGATCCTCATCCAAAAAATCAATTCACTTTTCGACAAGAAACCTCCTCAGACCTACCCGGAGATCAGCCTTCGCGACTCGCCGCTGGCCAAGGGAGTCGTACAGAGGGAGGTGGTGGTCGAGAGCGTGTCGGAGCTGGGAATACGCGTGCTCACGTCCATGCCCCTCCTGCCAGGCGCCGTGGTCGACATTCAGGCCGATTTCTTTCGCGAATTGGATATGCCTCCCCCCCCGATGAAGGTCTTGAGCGTGGAAACAGACAAAGATACGGGCCAATGTCGCGGCCATTTGATTTTTCTCGGGGCACGCGAGGCGTTCCTCCAGAAAATCCGCCGATGGCTTTACTCGCACGCCTCGATAAACAAAATGATGATGTGAGGACTTATGCGTGTACTCCTTGCCGAAGACGACCCGAACATCTCCGTGATTGCAAAACTTTCGCTGGAGAAACTTGCTGGCCACCAGGTGACCGTCGTGAGCGACGGGGCGCATGCCCTGGCGGAGGCGCTCACGCAAAGCTACGACATCATCCTTCTCGATGAAATGATGCCGAAAATGAACGGCGTGCGCGTGTGTCAGGAGTACAAAGCTCGGTGTCCTCACCCCAAGCCGGTCATTTTCCTCAGCGCCAAATCGCAAGAATCCGACATTCGCGAGTTTTTTGACAACGGCACCGGTTACATTCCGAAACCCTTTGATCCCACTCGGCTTGGGGATCAAATCCGGGAACTCTTAAGGGAAACTCAACGGGATCCGGCATGAGTTCCATTCGCTTTCGCCTCCTCGTTCTGCTGAGCTTGGTTGCGGCGGTATCGCTAACCCTCGCACTTCTCTGTTATCGCAGCTTTTCTCAGTTTCGGGAGGCCCAGCACCAGCTGGACCTCTCCTACGTAATCCGCGACGAACTGCGCGACTGGGGCTCACCCAAATCCAGGAACAAAGAGCTGCTGAAATCCTGGAGGAGCTTTGCCAGCGCCCTGAAACCGGAACGTCGACAAGATGAATTCTCCGAGCTGCTATTTGCAATGTCGAGCCGCAGATCCGCAAACTTGCGGGAGAGACTTCGAGTATTTCAACAAAACGAACTCGAGTTCCAGCGCTACACCCGGGAGCACATGGACTATCTCGAGCGCAAGGTGGTTTACTTTGCCGCGATGACCCTGGTCGTCCTGAGTCTGGGCTTCTTTGGCCTGCAGGTATTTATCAGCCGGCAGGTGATTCGGCCTATACTCGATTTGTCGCGCAAGATGGTCGATTTTCTGCACGATCGCTACACCTACCAATTTAGCGTGCCTAAGTCGGACGAAATCGGACATATGCAGGCCACATTCAATTCGCTGGCGCAGCGAGTGATCTCCAATATGCAGCAACTCATGACCCTCGACCAGGCGAAATCCGAGTTTCTTAGTATCGCCTCCCATGAGCTCCGCACGCCGCTCACGTCGATTAAAGGATCTCTGGGACTGATGCGCACCGGAATCGCGGGACAGATGAACGAAATGGCGGAACACCTCCTCGCCATCGCGGAAACTGAAACAGATCGCCTCATTCGCCTGATCAACGATATCCTCGATCTTGCGAAGATTGAAGCCGGTAAACTGCCGCTACAGCGCCAATGGAGTTCCCTGAATCGACTCGTTCGCGCGTGCGAGCAAAGCCTCCAAGCCTTAGCTCAACAAGCGGGCGTTCAGATTGTGGCCGAGTCCATGCCTCCACTGGAGGTGAATATGGATGCAGATCGGATCCAACAGGTGCTGACGAATCTTGTCTCCAATGCCATTA
Source organism: Bdellovibrionales bacterium (assembly GCA_050249195.1). Taxonomy (GTDB): domain Bacteria; phylum Bdellovibrionota; class Bdellovibrionia; order Bdellovibrionales; family UBA1609; genus JALHOQ01. The sequence goes on along the minus strand of JBFWQY010000011.1, from coordinate 39,404 downwards.
AGTTTTCACCAAAGGAGAAATCGGTCATCATCCGCTGCGGGATCAATGATGGCAGCCAGGTTGTCATTGAAGTGAAAGATCAGGGCCGCGGCATCGACCCCCACGACCAAGAGGCGATTTTTCAGAAATTCCGCCAAGCCTCCAGCCCCAAGAACCCGCTTGTGAAAGGCACCGGCCTGGGACTGGCCATCGCGCGGGCCCTGGTGGAAGAGCATGGTGGAGAAATCGGAGTGCGATCCATTCCGGGCGAAGGCAGCACGTTTTATTTTACACTCGGCGATTGGCGATACAGTGCTCCCAAAACCGTCGAGGTAACGCCATGAGTTTCGAAGATCTGCTGAAATCGCTGCAAGCCGAGTATCTCGCGTCCCTTCCCGGCAAGGTTTTGGCCCTACAGGAAGAATTGGAAAATGCGTCGGTCGTTAACCTTCGCGAAATGTTTCATAAGCTCAAGGGAACCGGACGCACCTATGGCCTGCCCGAAGTGAGCGAACTCGCCAAGGCGGCTGAGAGTGTGTGCTTGGAATCCCCACACGATGCCATTGCCGCCGCAGCGCTCAGCATTGACCTTCTTAGGGATATTCATTCCGCTCGAGTTGGACAGAGGGTATTGGTCCTCGACAATGATCCTCGCTTTGATCAGTTGTTGAAGCTTGTCCCCTCGCGGTTCCACAACTAAACTGGGGAACCTAAGGAGGTTCCCATCCATGTCCAACCTTGACTTAGCCGCACTCAGCTCCATTTTCGACGCCTCACGTGTCCTCACCGATGCGGGCTCTCTCAAAGAGTATGGCCGTGACTGGACCAAGTACCTGGAGCCTCATCCGAGCGCCGTGGTGTTCCCCAAAACCACCGAGGAAGTGGTCGCAATGGTCGCGTGGGCGCGCCAGAACAAGGTGGGACTCGTCCCTTCAGGAGGGCGCACCGGGTTGAGCGGCGGTGCTGTCGCCTTGAATGGAGAAGTCGTGGTCTCTTTCGAAAAGATGAACCGGATTTTGGATTACGATCCTTATGATCAAGCGGTTACGGTTGAGTCGGGTGTGATCACCGAAACCATCCAAGAATTCGCGGCCGAAAAAGGATTGTATTATCCCGTGGACTTCGCCAGCCGCGGTTCCAGTCAGATCGGTGGCAACGTCGCCACAAACGCCGGCGGGATTAAGGTCATGCGTTATGGCCTTACACGCCAGTGGGTTGCCGGACTTGAGATCGTCACGGGTAGCGGAGAGGTTTTGCAGTTAAACAACGGCCTGGTGAAAAATGCGACGGGTCTGGATTTGCGGCATCTCCTCATTGGGTCCGAGGGTGTGCTGGGCTTAATTACGAAAGTCACTCTCAATTTAACTCGGCCCCCGACGGCTCCCGAGCTCTTTTTGTTCGGGCTTTCCGATCTCGCGGCGGTAATGAAAATCTACCATGCGTTTAAAAGCGAACTCCCCGTTCTGGCCTTCGAGATGTTTACCGATATCGCACTCAGGTATGTGCTGAAGCACCATACGGATCTGAAGACACCACTGAGCGAACGCACGCCCTATTACGTATTGGTTGAAATCGAAGGAACGACCGATGCCGTGGACCGGGCGATGGATCTATTCGAGAGCGGAGTCGAACAGGGTTGGATCGCTGATGGCATCCAGGCCCAATCTCCTCAACAGGCGCGTGAGCTTTGGCGACTCCGTGAGGACATCAGCGAAGCCACGGCGCCCTACATGCCTTACAAGAATGATATTTCTGTCCGCATCTCACGCGTTCCGGAATTCCTGCGCGAAATGGACGGTATTCTGAAGAGCCATTATCCGGATTTTGAAGCGGTGTGGTTCGGGCACATCGGCGACGGCAATTTGCATATTAACATTCTCAAGCCCACCGAAATGCCGGTCGAGAGTTTTCTGAACGAATGTAAACGTGTCGACACGATCTTATTTCAGATGATTGAGAAATTTAAAGGCAGTATTTCCGCTGAGCATGGCGTGGGACTGACAAAAAAACCGTATTTGACCCGCACCCGCTCTGAGGCTGAAATTCGCCTAATGAGAGAGATTAAGCGCGCCTTCGATCCCGATGGGATCATCAATCCCGGAAAGGTGATCTAGAAATAGCGGAGGCTCTGCGCCCGCGCTGGAGGCGCTGAGAGGGCGGGACGCTAGCGCTCGATCACGATGGCGATAATACTGTCTCCAGAGAATGTGGCACCGGCCTGGGCGCCGACCTGGACCGTTTGGTTGACGGCACTCGATACCGTTGCCGTATGGGTGCCGCTGGACGTGCTGATCACGTACTCCGGACTGAGCAGAACATGACTCATGCCCTCCGAGGGCGCATAACCCGCCGTCTCGTCAGCGACGTACGTTCCGTTCAGACTGATAAACGCTCCTGCTGTTTGGTACCTATTGCCGCAGGCGTTCGATGTGGAGGACGGTGAAACTTCACTTTGGGCCATGATCCGCAGAGTCGAAGGCGCCGTCGTTGTCAGTGAAGTCGTGGCGAGCGCAGTCAAATTTGTGGTCAGGTAAGTCGGAACGTTTGCTCCCGATCCATACAGGCCCCATATTGTCCGGAAATAGCTGGTTGCCGCGATGTCTTTGCCCATGCAGTGGGTTGCAGAATCTTCAACCCAAACCTCGAGGGTGGATCCCGCCGCAATTCTCACCGTCCCGTTTTGACAGGCCTGTGAGCGGTAGGCCGCCGCTGAGATTTGAATGCGACTGGATGTCGAGGTTAAGTTGCCGTAAGCGAGAAGTCTCTTCGATAAACTTTCGCCGGGGCAAACATCTTCGCCGACACCGAAGTTGATCGCATGGGAGAAATCAGGGTCTCCAATCTTTGTCTGCGCCGTCCATCCATGCACGCCCAACGATGAATCTCCGTAACCAACAACATTCAAGGTCGCGCGCGCAAGAACCCGCCCTGTGTCCGGCACCGACACATCAAATACGTTGAGATAACTGTTCCCAGGGGTGCACGAAAGTGACTGGTCTGAAGCCAATGTGTAGGTGTATTTCCGGACCGGCTGGCAACCGAGGGCTGCAGGCGCGGGAGCGGGAGTTGGCACGGGCGACGACGGCGATCCAAAAACACTGGCAGACACCGTGCCGAGAACTGGCCGTGCATGAGACGGGGTGCCGGCAACCAGTCCACACACAGCCGTCAAATTGTAATTGCCGTGAGCGCTGGAGGGAGAGCAAGCCCCGTAGTACACCTTATCCCCCACGATGGTCGGAATACACCGCATTCCCCCGGACCCGGTAATCTCGGTGGCCGAAAACACACGGTAACCGGAGGGACACGTCACCGTGCGAAAGTTTACACCGTCATATCCAGCGTGGCTGTCCGTGATAACTTTGGTATCCGCGACCGGCGCGGAGATTGCGGTCAAACTGTAGCCGGTTTCGCCCGAGGGAACCCCACATCCGCCCGTGCTCACATCATTGCCGGAGATTGCCGGTATACAGCTGAATTGCCCGGACGGGATCAATATGGAAGTTGTTGAGACCACTTTGTTGGCAAGAGCGCGCCGCTGAAGGGTGGTCGTATCGATCGCATTTAAGACCGAAGTCGTTGTTTTGGCGCAAACCGCGACAAGAAAATAATCCCCGCTGCAGGCGCCATAGGTGATCGTTGCACCGGAGATACCAGGAACACACTCCAAAGCGCCCGAAGTCGTGATCTCTGATCCAGATACGATGGAGTATCCATCGGCGCAGGTGTAAGTGCGGAGGGTGCCCCCATAATAAGAATCCGTCACGGTATAGGTGTCGTCACCCCTAGCTGATTCGGAAAGCCCGCCCATGGGAGAAAATTCGCCCGCCCGTGCGGAGCCAAGACCCGGAGGTGCCAGACGGTAAGATGCCGACGACCCACTCGAGAATGATTTAAAGCCCCCTTGCGGGACGCAGCCGCAAGTGGCCGCAACAAACCATGCCGAGATGAAGATGCTTCTGAGCCCGGTTGATGAATTCGAAAGCTGCGAGTCACACATCCCCAGCATAGCTACCCCCCTTAGGATGCTAAGAAGATCGTGCAACCCCAATGCCGCATCTTAAAAAGATCCGGCGATGGCCCGCTCTTGGCTGTACGTCCTGCCAAGATCCAAATCGGTTGGTGAATTCCTCAGCGTACGCGCAAAGTTCGCCTCGAGTTCGTCACTCAGATAATGACCTTCGATGCACGCTCTCATCTTGAGACAGTGACTAGGCCTTAATCAACCGTCTCATTATCAGGCAGACGCTGAATCGGTCGGTCGCGGTCGGTCGCGCCAAAATGAGGTGAGTGAACTTGGCCCGCGTGCGAGAAGCGGCGACTATGAAAATCCGTCAAAAATCTGTGATGGAACACAAAAATCTTGTGATCGGGCCCAGCCACCCGCTATGACGGGTTGCATGTCCAACCCAGCGCCTTCCCTCTTCGATTATGTCGATCTGCGTTCGTATTTGCGCGAGTACTACCGATGGAGGAAATCCCAGCACTCCGGATGGAGTTTTGCGGTTTGGGCCCGTTCACTAAAGCTCCGTTCTCCCTCAACCCTGATCATGATTGTGAACGGTCAACGCAATCCTGGTCCTCGACTCTTGCGGCAGATGGAACTGCATTTCAATTTTGATCCGCAGGAATGCGCCTATTTCGAAAGCCTCGCAGGTTTGCAACGAGTCCAGGGAGATGTGGCCAAAAGCATGGTCGCCATGCGAACGGTTGAGTCTCTCCATCCTGACAAGTCTTTTCGCATCTTGGATCGCTTGCACTTCCAGTCCATCGCTCACTGGCATTATTATGCGATTCGCGAGCTTGTGCAGCTGAAAGACTTTCGCGAGAACCCGGAATGGATCGCAAGACGCCTTGGAAGCCGCATCCATCCGGCCGAGGCCGCCGAGGCTTTGAAGGTCTTGATCCAACTCGGGCTCCTTGAGCGCAGTCCTAAAGGCCGTCTGGCCCAAACCACGCGCCATATTCAGACCACCCGGGACCTGGCCGATCTCGGGATCAAGCGCTTTCACACAAGCTGCTTGGAGAAAGCTCGTGAGGCCCTGTGGGAGTTGGAGCCCAACGCCCGCCACATTTCCGGATGCACATTCGCGATCCGCAAAAGTCATATTAAAACTGCCAAAACTCTGATTCGCGAGTTTCAGCGCAAGATGTGCGAGCTCCTCGAAAACCCGAGGGGCGACGATGTTTTCCACTTGCAAGTCGCCTTTTTCCCACTGACGCGTTCCCTAGAGGCGGATGAATGAAGCTCGCGACCCTGATGTCACTTGTTACTTCCTGCCTGATGGTTCCCTTCCTTTTCCCGGCGCCGGTGGGAGCGAGTGTTGGCGGCTTTGTCGACAACGGGGCTGATGATCACTCCGTTGAGGAGGGCGCGTGGTTTGTGAACGGCGGGCCAGTGCGCTGGTGCCTTTACAAGGAGTACACATCGGAATTGAACGAGCGCCAGGTTGCACGGATCGCGGGGCAGGCCTTTAAGACATGGGAAAGGTATGTCGCTCAGAAGAAACCGTTTGCCTCCACAGCTCCAGGTTTTGATCTGCGTTTTCAGTTCATCGGAGTTTGTGACGGCTCTGAAGATCTGACCCTCTTTGTAGGGACGCAAACACAGGAGATTCGAGCCGAACGGGCAAAATACACCAATCCGTACTCATTCGCTAAGCGCACGAGGTACGAGCGCGCCAAGGGTCGCGGCAAGGGCTATATTTGGGTGCATCCAGCACCCCATCCAGTAAGCTGGTCCACTCCCCGAAATCTCCTTGGAATCTTCTTGCATGAGATCGGACACGTGCTCGGTTGTGAGCATGTGGACGGAACGATCATGACCCGTCACCTGCACAATCTCTTGCGCAAAAACAAAGGTCGACCACGCGACGAAAAGGATTATTGGGGCCAGTACTATCTTGAGGCCCTGGGGCGCATCGATTTCACGAAAGAGTTGTTTATGAATCCCACGGATGGCATTCCGATTTGGGGATTTCGCGGACCGGCGGGCGGCGAGGAACTGGTCGTCTTTCAAGATCTCCTTGGATACCAGCCCAAGGGGCCGATGTCGTTCGGGTTCGTACATGGTTTCGATGATCGGAATGACCGCGCCAATTTCTATCTGATGGAAGTTAGCCCTGAGGGCTTTAGTGATCCGGAAACCGGCAAACTGTGCTTTCAGAAGTGGGTTCTGGAAATAAATTTGGATCCAATCGTGAATCTCACACCTGTGTCTGAGGCACGCATTTTCAAAGTTCAGAAAGCCGATGGTTCAATTGAGGGGCAGCAGACCCAGGGTTACTCGCGGACGGGACGACTGCAGACGGCGTCGGGAACTGAATTTGATATCCTCTATTACCGCAATCAAGCGACTGACACCGTGGTGCATATCTTCTATCGGAGGAACCGTCATGAAACGTACAAGACGTTGTTCAAGGCCAGCACCCTGCAGCAGCTTGGCGATCAAACGATTCCCTTGTCTCCAAGACCTGCCCCAGATGGATGCGAATCGACGCAAACGAAACCTTAACGTCTTTGCTATTTGTAACCTGAAAGTAGAAAGTATCAGGACGTGAGACCGTGAAATGCGTGAGATCCTGAACGCTTAGAACTCTGGGCCGCAAACCCGCAGGCCCAGATAATCGCTCTCCTACAGTTCCTGCCAGACGACAAACTCGTGTCCTTCGGGATCCTGGCAATTAGCTCCTTTCATATGGGCAAACTCCCACTCGCGGCTCACAATCCCGCCTGCCGCGCGGACCGACTGCAGAGCTTCATCCCGAGATCGCACGCTCAAACCGACTCCTGTTGAATCTACCGACGGGCCGTTTGTGATGCACAAAGCCTGTCCCGTTTGAGGATCCTTGAGCATTGTATAATCATCGGAATGCGCGTCGACTCTCAATCCGGAAACCGTTTGATAAAAGAGAGCCAATTTCTGGTAGTCCCGCGCGCTCATCATCGTATCCGCGAACTGAGCTGGAGTTTGCACATCCACATCCAAGCGCGTGAACTTCGAAAACGGCACCGCCGCCTGTTCTAGGTCCCCAAGCTTCGAGAATTCGACGATCTCCGCGAATTCCTCCCAGATCTGTCGCACCTTCGGATTCTCATGGGCATTCTGAGCGGCCTGCTCTGATGTCCACTCCACTCCTTCGATAAATTCCGTTTCCGAGGCCTGAAGCCACAAGGGGACGCCCAGCTTAATCAACCCCTCCTCCAGGAGAAGCTGCCGGTGACGCGCGAGCAAGGCTCGGAGTTCTGGCACACGCTTTGGGTCCCGCAATCGATAAACCGCCAGCACATAGGCTTTCATTGCCTCACTCCTTTGCTTCTGCGAGTCAACTTTAAGGAAAAACCGCTCTCCGCCCCACTTGCGTCGCGCGAGATCCAAGTTTCAATGATTTCCCTGTCGGAGACAAACTCAATCATGTGCTGGGAAATATGCTCCTGCCCAGGACTCAAGTTGGTGATGTCGTGAAAACGGAACTCCAGCTTGTTTCCTAAGGGGTCCATGGTGTAGATCATTCGCGGCTGATTTCCGAGACTGCAATAATGTGTATCCATAAGTTGATTTCCGTTCACAACGTGGAACACATCGACCATACCCATAGTGCGTTCAACCACAGCCTGCCCTTGCGACACAACTTCAAACGTGGCGATAAATGTTCTCCCCTCACTCTCAAACTCCCACTCCCCAGCGAGGGATTTAAGCTTGTCGAGCGCGGTCGACGGATTGGGGTGGTGCCCACCAGCCATGGTGACCTGGCATAAGCCCGCCACCAGGAGCGCAAAGAGCATTTTCATTGGACCTCCAAACGGTGTGATTTGAGATAAATCGAGTCCTACCGCTGGAACCATATGGCATCAATCGAATTTGGGACCGGCGATCCACTCATCCCTCACAGCCCCTGTGATCGACTGGTCTCGAAGTAAGACACCGCCTTCGGCCCGTAGATGTCAGTTTTGTGCCTGGTAAGCCCTGATACAATCTTCATGTTTAGTCCACATTGGACCGTTGGCGGCACAAACTTTCACATGAGCACCCACTTAAGGAGTTACCGATGAAAAGGCATTTTGGTCCAATTGCGCTATTGCTCTTTCTTCCAGGCTGTCATTCCCGTCCGCCGATGGATCTGGCCGTGGAAAATATCAAAGCGTCTTCTGGAGTCACTTTGGAGAAGGCTGCAGCCTTGGAGAAATATGACAAACTTGATGGGACGCTTGCCGCACTTGCACTCCGGGCGAAATCCGAAGATTTAGAGTCTGTGATCGAAGGTGAGGCCACAGCCAGCTTCAACGCCGAAGAAGACGCTGATAACAGTGAGAACCTGGTCGTGTCCGCTCCCGAACAGCGCGCGGACGGGAAAATCGCGGTCAAGATCTACGCAGCAGAAGGGCACACGTCCCAGGACGTAATCGATGCGCTTTTGCCCTTGGGCTATGAATCAATGGCAAAGAACGCCGATGCCAGCGAGGGTTATCTTCCAGCAGCGTCCCTAGAAGCCGCATCCCACTCCGCCGCCGTCCAAGGGATCACGGCCATTGCGACCTTGAAATTCGCGGGCCAGGTCCTTAGCGAAGGGGACGCAGCCATGCGCAGCGACGATGTCCGGCGGGTTTACCGCGCCACCGGAAAGGGGTCGACCGTTGGGGTAATTTCCGACTCCTTCAATTGTTTAGGTGGAGCGGATGAGGATATCGCGACTGGAGACCTTCCTTCAGACGTGAACGTCGTGGGCGAGGCCACATGTACGAGTGCGCGGGCAGATGAGGGTCGAGCAATGGCACAGATAGTCCATGACATCGCACCTGATGCGAAAATCACCTTTCACACGGGTGTTGGTCTTGGACATATCGCCTTTGTTCAGGCAATTGATAAGTTGATCAGCGCGGGTGCCCGCGTGATAGCCGACGACGTTGCCGTACTCGCGGAACCCTGGTTTCAGCAAACGATACTGACAGAAGCCATTTCGGAGCGAACGAAATCTCACAACATCACTTATGTCGCGTCCGCGGGAAACTTGGGTCCCGAATTCAGCTATGCAGCTCCATTTGTGGCGTCAACAGAGCAACTCAATCCCGCCATTGGAGTCTTCCACAAGTTTGGCCGCGAGGCCGGGGACCAGTCGCCTCTTGTGGCCGTGAGAATCAATGCGGGCGCACGGGCCACTTTCGCCCTTCAATGGGACCAACCCTGGCGCATAGGAACGAGCACCCAAGGCCCGATGTCGAATTTGGATCTCGTTATTTACACATTCGCGGGCCGCTTTGTCGCTGGCGCCTTCACCAACAACATCGTAAACGGACGCGCATTTGAGGGAATAACTCTCACCAACAACGGTTCGACTCACATTGATCTTCTTGTTGGGGTTGCGTTGAACTCGGGTCCGGCACCAGACCGGCTCCAGCTCGTCGTCGGCAACGGCGCTTTTTTTCTTGCCAGCAATGTGAAAATCGACGGCCCGGGGATCCTGCACCATGCAAACAGCCCGCATGTACTTGCCGTAGGTGCAACAACGGTCATCGGCCCCCAATCAAGTCCGCCACTGATTGCCTTTTACTCTTCGGCGGGAGGATCGCCGATCAAGTACGATGTCAATGGGCAGACGATCACGCCGCTGATACTTCCGAAGCCCGATATTGTAGGACCAGACGGAGTCAACACAACGTTCTTTGGGTCTGATCTGGACGGCGACGGAGTCCCGAATTTCCGAGGGACGTCTGCCTCTGCTCCCCACATCGCCGGAGTGGTCGCTTTGCTCAAGGAGCGAATGCCCGACGCCCGCTTCGAGTTCCTGCAGAAAAGCCTCACATCCACGGCGGTTGATATGGATGATCCGGTAACGCCTGAATTCGACGCCGGATTTGATTACGGGACGGGCCATGGTTTCGTCGATGCCATGCAAGCGATGGTCGAGATTCTCAAGCCGAACATTCCTCCGCAAGTCCGCCTGTCGCCGAGCCAGTCGGCTCCGCTCAACACTGCAGTCCGCATTGACGCCACGATAACTGATGACCTGCGACCGGGAACATCGAAGTACGCGCTTACCCATAAGTGGGAAATCACCAGGGGCATCTCGGTCGCAAGCGCGAGCGAAGTGCAGGTCCTCTCATCCGACGCTACGGGCATTACCCTCAAATTTCTGAAACAAGGAGCATATAAGATCCGATTGACGACATCGGATAGCGAAAAGACCGGGACCATGATTTCGGCGGTAATTGCGGGCTTTTGAAAGCTTCAATAGAGATCAATTTCGGAAAGGCCCCTGCCCTAAAAAGTGGGGGCCGTCGGCCGTGATGGGACATCCCTGTGCGATCTTGTTAATCTGACGGGCGCAGACACAATCTATATTCGGCCCCTGCAACTACCAACAAAGTCTCGCAATCGTTGGCAAGCCGTCCAGCTCATCCGCTGTGCATGTGAACAGTTCCTGTTGTTCATGGAACTGACAATCACTTATCATGTTGTATGACACTAGAAATTAACTTCAGGGAGACAAATCTTATGTATCTATGTCGGTTGTATTTACGTACAAGACAAATGTTTCGCTCTCGGACTCTCATCTCATTGATTTTGCTGCTCGCATTCGAATTTGCTGGAAGGCAAGCGGCGGCCTATACGGCAAATGATGATCACCAACATCCTCCGACACGCGTCCTGCCCGCGCAGCAGACCAAATCGTTCGCTGATTATATCGATCCCGTTTTTGCAAATTATCCGGTGCCCAAGCCGGATACCGCGACGACGAAGGTGCGTGAGTTTCGTGTCATCGTTCTTTCAGATATGATTGTGAACCGCCGAACCCATGCCGAATGGGGGTATGCCGCCTACATCGACGGCATCGATGCCCAGGGAAACCGCTTTTCCGTGCTGTTCGACACGGGCGCAGAAACAGGCACAGTGTGGTACAATCTGCAAAAACTGGTGGATCCCGACAATGCCAAAGCGAATATGGTCAGTAAGGTCTGCCAAACAACCTCCGTCATTCTGAGCCATAACCACCAAGACCATGTGGCAGGTCTACTGACGCTGCGACGGAATTGCGTAGCTGCCGGGTATCCCGACGCACTCAAGACTGCCATACTTGGTGGACGCGAAGCCACATGGTCCCGCCAAGACCGCACGGTTTCCCCGCATAAAGAAAACAATTACCTGCTCCGCCCGGCCGGTCCGGGGCCAGCGGATGACCCTAACGCCGGGACTATCGAACAACAATACAGTGCCTTGGGCGGGACTTTTGTATACGCCGATGTGCCCCAGATGATTGCACCTGGAGTTTGGACGAGTGGAAAGGTGTTTCGAACCACAGGTGAAAAGGAGTGGTGGCAATTCGGTGAAACCGGGCCACTGGTGAGCAACTCGGGCGGTGAATATCACGATAATATTCCTGAAGATCATGGTTTGGTCATCAACACCCGGGCCGGACTCGTAGTGCTAACGGGTTGTGGACATGCCGGGATTGTCAATATCATCAAGCACGCCCGCGAGCATGTGATTGCAGGCCTGCCAAAAGTAGGTGCGGTGATGGGCGGCGTCCACCTGTTCTCAGCCAAGCCATCGGAGCTTGACTTTGTTGTCCAGGGCTTAAAAGATGCCGGCGTCAACTACATGATCGGTTCCCACTGCACAGGTATCGAAGCGCTCATGTATTTGCGCCCGCGCGCCAAACTCAAGGAAACAGACGCGGTGGTTGGCACGGTTGGCACTGTGCTTCGCAATCACCCAGTTGATTTACCGAAACTTGAAGTGACCTGGCTCTCCGGAGCCCAGATCTCAAAGCATCCCTCTTTGAATTGATTCCTTATGCAAGTGGCGTGGCTCACACGGAGCGACGCCACTTGGCTGGCACACCCGCCTGCGCACGTGTCGCCATCCTCATCCAAATGATCTGGTGCTCATCTCGGAAGAAGGGCCCCATAACTCACTACGCGCCCGCCATCTGCGCTTGTTCGAACACCAGTGTCGGTGTGCGACGTGAGTTGTAAGGAAACGGATCATTTCCGATCGCCACGAGACGTTTCCAGAAATCGAGATGATTTCCGGAAAGGTTCATCTCGGCAAACGGCTTTCCAACGCGACCATTCTTGATGAGCTGACCTGAAACACCCAGCGAAAAATCGCCGCTCGTACTGTTGGAATTGCCACCTAAAAAATCGCGAATCAAAAAGCCGCTACCCACATCGTTTATCAGCTGCTCTTGGGATTTCTGTCCCAGCTTCCAGTTGAGATTCGACATGTCGGCAGTGGTGGGACGAGTTCTAAGTTTGCGACTGTAATAACTGTCGATATAGTAATTCCGCAAAATTCCATTTTCGATCAAGGGAAACGGCTTTGCTGTCATGCCTTCACTGTCGAAAAAACGTGACCCAAGACCTCGCCGAAGTAAGGGTTCATCACCTACAGAAAGAACGTCTGAGGCGATAGGTTGTCCGACCTTGCCGTCCAAGAAGGAGCGCTTCTGCTGTAGGGCGGATCCGCGAAGGGCATCGGCGAGACGACTCCAAAGACGAGAAGCAGCACGGTTATCCACCACCACCGTGAATTTCCCCGACGCCGTTTTTTTTGCACCGACAGACTGGAGTGCCCTCGCCGTGGCTTGACGTCCGATAGACTCTGGATCTGGTAAATCTTCCCAGTGACACGCGCTCACGTACTCTTCACCCGAAGGTCGCTTCCCGCTCGGATCCTTAACACTGACGTCGGCGCTCAGATCGAACGAACTCGATTGATGCTCCCCTTCGAAGCCGTTGGACTGAAGAAGATAGGTCCGAGCCATGCTCATGCCGCCGTAGGCGGTCATGGTCACGACCGAACCGCCCTGAGGTCCACTCTTAGCGGCGGACTCGATTCTTTCCACTTTTCTCGTCAACTCCTCAATGGAAATCTGGGACGCCTTGAGATCGTAAACCTCCAAGTTCAGTGCTGCGCGATTTTTGTAAAACTCGGGCGAGGGAAGGGCCCTGTAAGGATCTTTGGTCAGAACCCGAGTCAGGTTGGCGGCATTCTTCACGAAATCCTTTAATGAGTTGGGTCGTAAATCCGTTGTCACGAAGCTGGAATATTTGTTGTCGATAAACAGACCGAGTCGCAGATTTCTGACTGAAGCGTCGCTGATGCTTTCTAACTTCCCGTTACGCCACTGAATGTTTAATTCCCGCCGTTCCGTGGATTCGACTGCGCATTCTTTAGCTCCGCTGCTGGCCGCTAAGCTTTGGACAAAACGGGCGGTTTCGCCGAGAGAGGTCATGCCTTTTGTCCTCCGACAGTGATGGAAGAAACACGGACGGTTGGGATTCCAAACGAAACGGGAACGCTCTGACCGTTCTTTCCACACGTCCAAGTGGAGCTGTGAATCTCCAAATCATTTCCAACCATATCGATCTTTCCCAAAATCTGTGGCCCATTGCCTATCAAGTTGATGTCCGTCACAGGCTGGGTCAGCTTTCCATTTTCAATCAAATAGCCGTTTTTTACATAAAACGTAAAGTCGCCGGGACCGATGTTCACCTGTCCGTTCGTGAAGTGTTCGCAATAAATTCCCTTCTTAGTCGAGGCAATCACTTCCTCTTTTTGGTGGGGGCCCGGCAGCATATAGGTCGTCCGCATTCGTGGCATCGGGAAGTGTGCGAAACTCTCCCGTCTCCCATTACCCGTGGGTTTTATTTTGTAGTGTTTGGCAGAAATCTCATCATGCATATAAGACGCGAGCGTTCCTCGATCGACGAGAACGGTTCGATCCGCGATATTACCTTCATCATCAATATTGAGCGAACCACGGGAGGCTGGCAACGTTCCGTCGTCCACAATACTGACGAACGGTGCGGCGACCTTTTTGCCAATTTTGTCGGAAAAGACCGACATGCCTTTGCGATTGAAGTCCGCTTCCATTCCATGCCCGATGGCTTCATGTAGCAAGATGCCCGAGCCTCCCGCGGCCAAGACCACCGGCATCTCTCCGACTGGGGCCTTAACAGAATCAAAAAGCACGACCGTCCTGCTGACAACCCTCTGCACCAAATGCTTGAGGGCATCTTCCGAATAGAACTCAAAGCCAGATCGCGCGGCTATGCCTTCCCCATTACTCTCGCGTCGCCCTTTCATTTCGGCCGTACAGCTGATTCCAAGGGATGTCATGGGTTGCGTATCGGTGCTCACGCGGCCTCGGGAATCCGCCACAAGAATCACCGAATTCTCATCACTCAGGTAGACGTTCGTCTTTACGATGCGCGAATCCGCTTTAAATGCCGCCTTGTCGAGAGATGAGATCAAATCCAACTTGTCTTTAGCATTCACGCCCGCCCAAGGAATCTTCATCGGATAACGATTGGGAACTCCTGCGATCGCCTGTAGCGCCTGCGGCGATCGGGCTGGACCCTTAGCAATTGCCGCTGCCGTAAGGGCGGCGTGTTTTAAGGCGTCGAGGGTGAACGTTTCGGTATAGCCATAGCCCGTTTGGTCGCCGCGAATGACTCGGACGCCGACGCCGAGAGAGGTGCTTGAATAGGCTTGATTCACTTGCCGATCTTCCAGCGCCATCGTCGTCGCCACCCGATGTTGAAAAAAGACTTCGGCATACTCCCCTCCTCGCGACATCGCGGCGACGAGGGTTTCACGAATCATGGATTCGTCGACTCCAAACTGGCCAAAGTACGCGATCCCTTGCGCGGGATTATCCTTGAGAGACGAATGTGCGCACGACCAAAGCCACGGGGCACTCAGCGCCACCACGCTCGATCCGGACAATTTGACAAAGTCTCTTCGCTTAAGTTTAATCTCCTGATTCATGTGGTCTCCTTGGGAAAGGCTACCATTGACGATCACGGGACGCAACGGGAGGCCTTTTGGCCCATCGACATCCAAGCGATTCGGTGCTGACAGCGTGAAGGTTCGCGGTGTTTCGATGTGGCCGCCGCGAGCAAGCGCAAGATTTGGGATAGGTGCCGATATCAACAAAGGTTCGATAGAAATCGAGTGATGCAGATTCCTGGTGTTAATGCGGCAACGGCCAGCTGCGAAAAGTTCTCGTTTTGATCTTCGACCGAGTGTATCGATCACGGACAACACGAATGTCGACCATGCGTCCGCAAAAGCGGCTCGCAATTATAGGGAGCTTGCGGTAAGCGCGCCTTTGAATGAGAGCTGGTATTAAGGTCGGAAACCGGGGTCCAGTATTAGACCACCCGGTTAATCGCGGCCAGATCTGTCGTCCGAAGGTGACCCCGGTGTTTCGCACACGAACATTGAAGTCTGGACTTATGGACAAAATGAACGAACTTTAAGAAAGTACAGGACCTTGACAGGGACAGATGTGAACTAAATGATTTCAGTTCAACCGCCGAAAAGAAGTGGGAGTCAGGAGCTCGTATCGAAACTTTTGTGACCACGACCTTTATTATCATTATCGCATTCTCGCTGATCAATATGCTGATGAGCGTGACGATCTATCTCACGTCAAAAAGAGATCTCTATATTCGTACGGGTCTGTTTTGGCTATTCCTGATCGCGAACTTCCTCATACAGTCGCAATCACAGAGTGATGAGTTTTCCATTATTATGGGCTACGGGTTCACCATTGTTCCCCTCAATCTATTGTGTCTCGCTTCGTTGTCCTTCTGTAACTGGCCGTATCCTAAGAAAATCTTGATTTCCCTGTCTTTGTTGTCCATTGGGCTGACGTTTGCGCTGAAGGGCGCTTCGGTCTCATTCATGGTGAAGGCCATGCCCTTCGCCGCCGCTGCGGCGGCGCCCCTGCTATTCACGGTGTACATCTACCTTTTCAAAGCTAAGACCAAGATGACCCACCTGATGTATATACATGCTTTTGTGTTGTTTCTTCTGGCCGTGCATAGCTTTAATTTTGCCTTCTTTAGAATGGTTCCAGCGGCCCAGCTATGGGGTTGGCCCGTGGCGTACGGTTTGTATCAGCTGCTGGCCGTCTTGATCCCGGCCCTAACTCTTGATCTTAATCATTTGGAAGAACAGAGCCGGTTGCAGGACATTATCGATCAGAAAACCCAGGTTTTGGTGAGTGCAAACAAAGACCTGCAGAAACTTGTCGGTCAAAAGGAATATCTTTTTCGCACTCTAACCCACGACATCTCGACTCCCCTAATGGTCATCCAGAACACTTTAAACGGCGATGGAGAAGGTTGCGTTAACAAAGATGACCTGCTTGCGACCATATCGATCATGACCGATAAAATGGCGAGACTGATTCAGCAGGTTCGTCAGTTCGATAGAATAGACAAGTTGGCCGGAGATCTCAATACACAAGAGGTCTGCCTGCTGGACTGTCTGCAGGACGTGGAGAGCCTTTTTACCGACCGGTTATTAAGTAAGAATCTGTTCCTGGTTTATGATAAGGAAGTCATGAGTGTTTGCCGCGTGAGGGTGGAGCTGAATTCATTCGTAAACTCCGTATTGCCGAACATCATCAGCAATTCCATCAAATTCAGCCATCCGGGCCAACGCATTGAAGTGGCGGTGAGGGGAGACGGGTCCGGTTATGTCATTGTTTCCGTACGTGACGCGGGAATCGGAATCCCTGCCGAAATGCTACCGAAGATTTTTGATTTCGAGACCAATTACTCGCGAAACGGAACATCGGGCGAAACCGGAACCGGTTTCGGAATTCCCATCATGTCTAAACTGATAAATGCCTATGGCGGCGAAATCAAGATCACGTCCGAGCAAGAAACGCAGGATCGGCCTGGCTTTACTCTCACTGAACTGAAACTATTTGGAACGCTTAACGACATGGAGCAAAAAAGCGCGTAGGGCGCGTGAGCGTCATTCAGAATTATCTAGGATCTCGCACTCAAAAGTGTAATATTTCTATCCTGGTTTAGAGAGAATAAATGGTTTGTTTGTTTGACGAGTACGACAGGAGGTCCAGGTGAAGGCCCAAGCTTATGTTGAGCCCGTTTTGCGTATGGCGAACGCCGTCAATGCCATGGACATCAGTAAACCCCAGGTATATGGCAACTACCTGGCTCAAACCTTTTATTATGTATCCCACTCCACCCGTATGTTGGCCTTTGCGGCAGGTTTGATGAAACGCGAGGATGAATCTTACTTTCGCAGATTTATTAAACATATTTCCGAAGAGACCGCGCACGAGGTCCTAGCTGAGAAGGATCTGCACGATTTGGGAATGACGCCCGAAGATTTTCGACATTTACCCGAGACACGTGCGCTGTGGGAGCCGCAGTATTACAAGATCCAGCATGAGCATCCTCTCGCGCTGATGGGATACATCATTGCGCTTGAATATTTCGCATGCACTCATTTGCCTAGCTTTCATGCAAAAGTAAGCTCGCATTACGGAGGCAAAGCCTGCCGTTTTATCAAGTTGCACGCCGAGGAAGATCCCGACCATACAGAAAAAGCCCTGGAGCTGACGTCAAAGCTTTCCAAGCCGCTTCAAGAAATTATACTGATCAACGTGATTCAGACCGCGCATACATACACCGCTATGGTCAATGCCTGCGTCGCGGACACTGAGTTGGCACCAGCCCGTCCCCTCCCCGAGTTCGGCCTGAACAGCCCGATGCTTTGAAGGAGTTAGAGTGGTCAAAACGGCGAGTGAGTATCTTGAAGGGCTGAAGTCCACGCCTTTGCGGATCTGGTACAAAGGCGAACGAACGCCCCCTCTCCAAGTCGAAAAGTTGCGAAGGCAAGCGGTGGTGGTGGCTGATTACTTCCAGCATCACCACGAACGGCCCGATGTCAACATCGTGAGCTCACAAGCCGACAAACACAGTGTGACGCTTTTGATTGCGCGGAATCGTGATGATTTGAGACGTAAGAGTGAATGCTTCTATTCGCTCGCGAAAAACTACCTCGGAATCGTGGGACGCCCTCCCGATTATATTAATGCGGTATTTAGCACGTGGGCGGGATGTAGCAGCCTATTTGGTGACTACGCCGTCAATGTGGCCAATTACCACCGCGAGATGGCGGCCAACGATTATTTTGTGACTCACTCGACTTCTGAACTCAAGGGTGGCCCTAAAACGGGAATCAGAGTTGTAGCAGAACGCGATGATGGTGTGGTTTTGAGCGGCGCCAGAGCCATGGCGACTTCGGCGGCCGTATCGGATGAAATGTTCATCGCACCCACTCGGATCAATGATGAAGAATTGGACAAAGCAATTGTATGCGCCATTCCTACCCACACGCAGGGCTTGAATCTGATTTGCCGTCAGAATTTTGATAGCGGTTCGGATCTTTCGGCCTACTTTGATGAATCAGATGCATTGGTTGTGTTGGATAAGGTGTTCGTCCCGTGGGAGCGGGTGTTCATTTACCGCGATCTTAACCTCTACAAAAGTATCGTGAAAACCACGGGAACAGTTCTTGCGGCTTCTCTGCAAACGAATACGAGAGCCATCGCAAAGTTAGAGTCTCTGATTGAATTGATGCTGGCATGGAAAGAGATTTATCCCAAGTATCATTCCACCGGTTTTGGCCAGACCGCAGGAGCCGCCCTGCGGGACCTTCAAATTCTCAAGGCGCTCCAGTTCCAGGCGATTGAGAACAGTAAGATGGTGAATGGCTGTATGCAGGCTGACGGCGAAGCCATTGAAGCCGCCAAATTTTATTTTATGGAGAGCTACCCAAAGATTATTGCGGGCCTTCGTGCCGATATGGGGCCGGAACTCTTTTACCTTTTTGATCCTGAGGACATAGACCGTGGCCTAGCCGAAGAGCTATGCGCCCAGTGGGGGATCGACCACGATGCATTTGAGGCGCGACAAAAGGTGTCGAAGGTTCTATTCGATCTGCTGATTGCGACCTTCGGTGTCCGTCATGAACTTTACGAGCAATTTTACGCCGGCAATCCAAAAAATGGAATTTCGAATTACTGGAACGCCTACGGCAGCGCGCACCGGGGCCCTCACTTTTTTGAGAAGCTCAGGCAGGTCTCGTTAGACTATTTGAAATGCTTTGAAGCAAAGCAATCCGTGTTCGAACCATACGAACGCCTGCAGAAAACCTTTATCGAAGATGGCGATCCACCACTGCAGCGTCCATGATTTAGCTTCTGAGGATTTCTACGAGACTTACACCAGCCGAGTTTTGATCGAGACCGGAAGCGTCTGCACCTGCTCATACACCTCCCGCGAATCTCCCATTTCCATATCCATGACCACATAGCCAATATGGATATCCGTGGACAGATACTGGGCTCGGATATTCACGCCGGCTTTAGACACGATGCTGTTGATCTCGCCCAGCACGCCCGGGACATTGCGGTGCACGTTGATCAAGCGCACGCAAGCCGCTTCCTTCGGCGGAATGTTCACTTGCGGAAAATTAACGGCACCCAAGGTTAATCCATCCCTTAAGAACATGGTGAGGCTATGGGCCACCTCGCGCCCGATGGCTTCCTGAGCTTCCTCCGTGCTGCCACCAATGTGAGGCGTTAGAATCACATTTTTAAGACCCTGCAGCTCGCTACAGAATTCCTGCTCGTTATTCTGCGGTTCTTCGGGGAAAACATCGGCGGCGGCGCCGCCGAGATGCTCTTTCTGAAGCGCTTGAGCCAGAGCGGGAATATCGACAACTGTTCCGCGCGAAGCATTGATTAAAAAGCCACCTTTTTTCATTCGCTGCAGCTGTTCCGCTCCGATCATATTGCAAGTCAAGGAGGTCTCTGGGACGTGCAGGGTTACAAAGTCCGCTTGGGACAACAGATCCTCCAACGAATCCGTGGGACGCGCGTTGCCCAAGGGCAGCTTTTTCACAATGTCGTAATAAATTACGCGTAACCCGATCGCCTCCGCGAGCACACTCACTTGGCTGCCAATATGGCCGTAGCCCACGATGCCAACGACTTTACCGCGGACCTCGCGGGAGCCCTTGGCAGACTTCTGCCATCCGCCGCGATGAGCCGATGTGTTCACGTCACCGAGTTGACGCGAAAGCGCGATCATTTCCGCAATGACCAACTCTGCCACACTGCGCGTATTGCTGTAGGGAGCGTTGAAAACCGGAATTCCAAGATGGTTGGCTGTTGCCAGCTCCAGCTGATTGGTTCCAATACAAAACGCCCCCACAGTCAGAAGGTGCGGATTTTTTTCCAAAACGGCCGCCGTGACCTGGGTTTTGGAGCGGATGCCCAGCACCTCATAATCGGCCAGGCGACGTAAAAGCGGCTCCTCAGACAGAGCCCCTTTTTCCAAATCCACATGAAAGCCTTCCGCCGTTAAAGACGCATGCGCACATGGATGAATGTTCTCAAGCAGTAAAATTTTAATAGGCATGGCTTATTTCCTACTTCAGATCTCCAGCATTGTCACATTGTCACATCCACTTTCTCTATGTAATCTGCGGGTCGGTATCCTAACGTCAGGGTAAAAGGAAGCGCTGTGAAAGAACTGGTTCTTCTGGTCGTGGATGACGACGACCTTGTGATTCAATCCATTAAGATGGCGCTGCCTGACCAATGGCGTATGATGGCCAGCCAGAATCCGGCTCTTCTCCCCGAGCGCGGGTATCATGCGGCCTTAGTGGATATCCATTTGACGGGTCAGCTTGGACGTACAGAAGGGATTGAAGTTATCCGTCGGTTAAGCCAGAAACACGCGCACCTTGAGATCATCGCCATGTCCGGCAATTTGGACCGGCAGATTATGGAGCAGTGTTTGAAAGCCGGCGCTTCGCGCTTTCTCGCCAAACCCCTGAGCCTCGATGAACTCACCTTAACCCTGGACAAGATCGAAGCTCTCTTCCTTCTCCAAGGCGCAACAGCTCGCCCCAGCGCGCAAGGACTGCGTTGGATCGGCTCGGGAGCCGCATCCCAGCAGATTCAGCGGCAAATCGCGCAGCTTCGGAATGAAGCCGGCCCTATATTGATCGAAGGGGAATCAGGCACCGGGAAAGAGGTTTGCGCCCAGTTGATCTATGCCCAGCAGAACACAGGTCCCTTCGTGCCGATCAACGTGGCGAGCGTGCCCGAGAACCTATTTGAATCGGAGTTCTTCGGGCATGTTAAGGGTGCATTCACAGGGGCCGACCAAAATAAAATGGGATTAGCGGAGGCCGCTAATGGAGGAGATTTATTTCTGGACGAGGTGGAGGCTCTGTCTCTTCCTTTGCAGGCGAAGCTCCTCCGCTTTCTCGAAACGGGAGAAGTGCGGCGGGTGGGCGCCAAGGAGCCTCTGCAAGTGCAAACGCGGGTGATTGCGGCGACCAATCGCAATCTGAACCAACTCGTCAACGAGGGGAAGTTCCGTGAGGATCTGCTGTGGCGCCTCAGCGGTAAAAAAATCCTGCTACCTCCGCTGCGCGAACGCTCTGAGGACATTGCGGACCTCGCTCGCTACTTTCTATCATTGGACCGGGCTCGAAAAAAGGAAGTGGGAGAGGATGCGCTTTTGGTTCTCCAGGAGTACTCCTGGCCTGGAAACGTGCGCGAGCTCAAACGCGTCTGTGAGCAACTGATCCTGACCGCGCCGCTGCCTGTTTTGCGAAAAGAAGACGTCTTGCAAGTGATACGGCCAACCGCTCAGGCCGCGCCTCTCGCCCAAATCGATCTCCATCGCGGATTGAGCGATCTGGTCAATTCCTACGAAGCTCAGATCATTCAAAAGGCCTTGTCACAACAAGGGGATATCGATGAGGCCGCACGCACTCTTAAGATTTCGCGCTCGAGTTTGTACAAGAAGATCAAGGATCACGGCATCCAATGGCGGAGTGAATCATGATCTATGGAATGTGGAATAGCCCGCGCTATGTGGAAACCGCCGGCCTTGTCATTGGCTTTTTGATTCTAATGACGGTCGTGGTCTTTTTCCTGAAACGAAAGGGAACACCCTACACGTCGGCATGGGCAAGCCTAAAGAGTTGGCTCTTTGTTGCGCCAATGCTGTTTGCCGCCTTTGCCCTGCCGAAACCATGGCCCCTCGTGTTTGTTACATGGATGGGGGTTCTCACCGCGAAATCCTTCTTTCAAATGGTGGGGATGTATCACCGCAGTTGGTTTGTTTGGATTACCTATCTTTTCATTTTCGGGCTTGGACATATTATCTATCATGGCGACCTCGAGTACTACAATCTCTCGCCCATGATCTTTCTATTCGTGATCTGTTTGATCCCGCTGATTCGCAATAGCGCCAGCCATATGATTCAATACCTGGCTCTCTCGCTAATGGCGTTTTTGTTTTGGGGCTGGTCTTACATGCATATGGGGCGATTGCTCAGTTTCCCCGGTGGCGAGTTGATGGTGCTCTATCTTTACCTGCTAACCGAAGTCAGCGAAAACACGAGCTGGGCCTGCTCCAAGCTCTTCGGTCGAATGAAACCGTTCAGCAAGATCTCGTCCAAGGTCACGGTCGAAGGCATGGTGGTTGCGCTTGCTGTGACCATGCTTTTGGCCTGGGGCATGCGCCATCTTCTTCCCGATCGCTCAGAACGCTTTTGGATTGCGGCAGGGCTCGTCGCGGCGGTTTTTGGCCGTATGGGCGATTTGATCATCAATGTGATCCGACGAGATCTGGGCGTAAAAGACACCGGAGTTTTCATTATTGGCCGTGATGGGATTCTCACCCGGGTCGACAAATTGATATTCGTGGGTCCGATGTATTTTTATATCTATATTTATCTCCAACAGATATCGCTGCCATCATGAAAGACTGGAACTATGAGAACGAACAGTGGACGCAGCTTCCTCCCCATCTCAAGCACCTGCCCCTGTTCACACGCTACTTTGATCTGACAAGCCTAATATTCAGGGTCCTCTGGGGGATATTCCTTAAGGGTCTGGCTTTTCGGTTTTATGTGCGTCTTCAGGTGGTGGGAGACTTTCGGTCCATCTACGAGGGCCACAAACGTCTGATCCTCATCTCCAACCACGCCAGCCATCTGGACGCGGTCTCAATTACGGCGGCGGTGCCATTTATGTACTGGAAGCATTTGTTTATCACCGCGGCGAAAGACTACTGGTTCCGCAATCCCCTCTTTACCTTCTTCAGCAAACACTGCTTGGGCGCGATTCCGATCGACCGCAAGGATCGAAAGGGCGAGGCCATTAAGCTGTGCACCACCTTGCTTGAGAATCTCGAGCATATCTGGTTGATCCTCTTTCCTGAGGGCACTCGCTCAAAAGACGGGTACATTAACACGTTCAAACGCGGAGTGAGCCTCTTCTCCATCCGGACGGAAACGCCCATTTTGTTCCTCTATCTGGAGGGCAACAATGAGCTCTGGCCCAAGGGTCGCCTGCTCCCTCTGCCCGGAAAGCTACGCGTCCACGTGGGTCCTGTCCACCCTCCGGCTCCAATTGAGGAAATCTACGACAAATACAAATCCTGGGTTTTGGACATCAACCCGAATGCGTACCGCCCCGATGGGATGCCCGAGGAAGAAGAAGATGCCTTAGAGGACCTTGAAGACGAGGAAAACTATGGTAAAAATGTCCAATGACAGAAGTTAAGGTAAATGACTTCGTGATCACAGTCGCGACAGTCAATGGGAGCGGGAGCCAATCATCCAACAATGTGCTTGTGCGCACTTTATTCCGGATGGGAATTCCTGTTGGCGGCAAGAATCTGTTTCCATCGAATATTCAAGGTTTACCCACCTGGTTCACAATCCGCGCCAATGAGCAAGGCTTTACCGCGCGCAAGAAATACGCGGACATCGTGGTCGCGATGAATCCCCAAACCTTACTCCAGGATTTGGAGCTGGTGCATGAGGGGGGATTTGTATTCCACAATCAGGACATTCCTATTCCGGAGGCGCGTCGGCGAGCGGACGTCACACTGGTTCCGATCCCCTTCCGCCAAATCATCACTCCGGTTACCGATTCCGTAAAGCTGCGAAAGCTTCTGGTGAATATGGCGTACGTGGGAGTCCTGGCGGAATTACTGAAGCTTCCGCAGGATGTTTTGGATCGCGTGGTGGAACACCAGTTCGAAGACAAAGTTTCCGTCGTCGATCTAAATAAAAAGGCGATCCAGGCGGGCCGCGACTGGGCGGCGGAACATCTGGCCTTTCTACATCTTCCGTATCGGGCTGAAATTCGCCCCAATCAAAATGAGGGCAAGATTCTTATCGACGGAAACTCGGCTGCCGGCATGGGTTTGGTTTTTGGGGGATGCACATTTGTGGCCTGGTACCCAATCACACCCTCGAGTTCGTTGGTTGAGAGTTTTATTGATTATGCTGAGAGTTCGCGTGTGGATCCTGAAGGACGTAAAAACTTTGCCGTCGTGCAGGCCGAGGATGAGCTGGCAAGCATGGCCATGGTGGTGGGAGCCGGATGGGCCGGAGCGCGGGCGGTCACGGCCACCTCGGGACCGGGTCTTTCGCTGATGAGCGAGGCGGCAGGCCTGGCTTACTATGCCGAGATTCCCGCGGTGATTTGGGATGTGCAACGGGTGGGTCCCTCAACCGGCTTGCCGACGCGAACCATGCAGGGAGACTTGATCTCCGCGTATTACCTTTCGCATGGGGACACCAAACATGTGGTGCTTCTCCCTGGGACACCCAATGAATGTTTTGACTTCGGCGAATTGGCTTTGGATTTAGCCGAGAGACTGCAAACATTAGTGATTGTGTTGAGCGACCTGGATGTCGGAATGAACCTCCATGCGGCCCACCGATTTGACTATCCGACCCGAGGAATGGATCGCGGCAAAGTCCTGTCCGCCGCGGATCTGGATCAAAGGGGCGGATTTCAGCGCTACAAGGATGTCGACTCAGATGGCATTCCCTACCGGACCCTCACGGGCACCGCGCACCCGACGGCTGCGTACTTCACCCGTGGAACGGGACACGATGAGGCCGGCCTGTATTCGGAAGACCCGCAAACCTATAAAGCGAACATGGACCGGCTTGCGCGCAAGTTTCAAACAGCGGCCAGACTCGTTCCTCTTCCCGTGGTTGATTTCCGGCCCGGTGTGCGTGTGGGCCTGGTGACTTATGGAAGTTCGCATGAGGCGACAGGCGAGGCACGATTTATCCTGCAGAAACACGGGATTGAGACCAATTGCCTGCGCCTGCGCGCGCTCCCATTATGTCAGCAGTTCGAGGAGTTTTTAGACAGCCATAATCGAGTGTACATCATCGAGCAAAACCGAGATGCCCAATTGCTCAACGTGGTGCGATCCGAAATGCCGCAGTACTGGCATAAGTGCCAATCGATTCTGCACTACGATGGCCTTCCTTTAGACGCGGAATCGGTGGTCGACCCGATCTTGAGGATGGAAAGGCCATCATGAATACGGAAAAGTCAGTAGAAACGATGGTGGGAAAAACGATGGAAAGGAAAACAGGCGATACCAACCGTTTGGGGCTCAGCAAAGCGGATTATAGCGGCGGCAAGAGCACGCTTTGCACGGGCTGCGGTCATGACTCCATCACGAACCACATTATCACCGCGCTTCACCAATCGAGCATGGATCCCTATTCGGTGACGAAGCTGTCCGGCATCGGGTGTTCAAGCAAAACGCCGGCTTATTTCCTGTCGCGATCGCACGGCTTCAACTCCATCCATGGTCGCATGGCCCCGGTCGCGACGGGAGTGCATCTCGCCAATCGACGTCAGTTTCTGATCGGAGTTTCGGGTGATGGCGACACCGCCAGCATCGGCCTTGGAAGTTTCGCACATATGTTGCGCCGGAACGTACCCCTCCTCTATCTTGTCGAGAATAATGGCGTGTACGGCCTGACCAAGGGTCAGTTTTCCGCAACGGCGGAGGAGGGCTCGCGCGCCAAATCCGGTGTGGCCAACCCCTTTCAAGGCATCGACCTTTGTACCTTGGCGATTGAGATGGGATGCGGCTTCGTCGCCCGCTCCTTTTCCGGCGACGCCAGGCAGCTGGTTCCGCTCCTTAACCTTGCCTTCCGCCACCGTGGCACAGCCTTTATTGATGTGATTTCCCCGTGCATCACCTTCGCCAACCACGAAGGCTCCACTCGCTCGTTCGAAGCCGTGCGGGCTCAAAATGTTCACCTCCAGGAATTGGGCTTTATACAGCCGCAGCAGGAAATCAAAGTGGACTACGGGGAGGGCGAAGCCAAAGAGATCGAACTCCATGACGGAAGCCGACTGATTCTCCGTAAGCTCGCCAGCTCCGAACACGATGTGAACCGAAAAGATATGGCCCTGGCTCGTTTACATGAGGCTAAGGCGCGCGGCGAGTTTCTGACCGGTTTGTTTTACTGGGACCAAAAGAGCCGGCCTCTGGCGGAGACCATGAATTTGGTGGATCAACCTCTCAGTCAACTGGCCGACGAAACCCGACCGCCCAAAGCGGCCCTGGATCGGATGATGGATCGGTTTCGTTGACAATTCGGGGCAATTTTCGTTTTATTGGGAGCCAACCTGCGTTCACGGCCCCGTAGCTCAGCTGGATAGAGCAACTGCCTTCTAAGCAGTAGGTCGCATGTTCGAATCATGCCGGGGTCGCCAGTGATTTCAACTACTTATATCATTCTAGCTGGATAAAAAATCAAGGTAAGGCTGGATAAAGACTATCCAGCGCAGACTTGAGTTCAAACGACTAAATACCGATCAATTAGGACATGTCAGTAGCGAAAGTCCTAAAAGCCAACTTCGGTACCCACTCGGGATGGAGTCAGTGGTACGTCGTTCCGGAGAAGAATAAGAAGGGCGAGGCGATCCCTAAGATCAAGCGATATAGGAAGGTCAACGGCAAGATAAAGTGGCAGCGCTATCCAGCTAGGCACTACCGAGGTAAGAAAGCCGACGAGATTGACAAGCTGGTCAATCAACTCAACGCCACCTTCCTCACCGATAAGAAAAACGCCGAGGAAAGATACAAGTTCGATCATGCGTATATCAATCAGCACTCAATCGGCAAGTTTGAGAAGCATCTGCGCAAGAAAACCACAGACGAAGGGAATGTCCGTACCGTCCTCCAGATGTTGAATGAATACGTATTTGAGTTCTTCGTTCTTCAACATAAAATTCCAGATCCAAGCCGCTGGCATCAAAAAGAAGATGAATGGGGCGAGTTCTTACTGGACCGGGACCTCAGCGCAGCAACCATAAAGAAGGTTGTTGGGACCGCTAACCGCTTTAACAAGTTCCTGATAGAGAAGGTTTATCCAGAAATGTCGACGCCTAGGAAACTAGAGCCTGTCGGAACCTCGGTACTGGATCAACTGGAACTCGAACGAGCGAAGACCGAAAAGGTCAAAACAAAGTATATAACGCCCGAGACATTCGAAAAGATGATCAAGGCGGCGATGAATAAGAAGACGGGAGATCCCGAGATTATCCCGAATATGAAGCTATGCTATGCATTCGGATTTCGAATCAGTGAAACCCTCGGACTGACTAAAGATAAGTTCCTAAAGGACAACATCGTGGTGGACGAGCAAGGCTTCAAAGTTGAAGAAGATCTCGACGGCACCACGTCTATTGCTCGAAAGAAAGTTAAGACCCACGCTCGCCGTGTCCCCTACTGGAATATGACTGCACAGGAGGCATGGAACTTAGTCAAAGAAATCAAGGTTATGCATCCATCCACATTGGTTAGAAGAGTGAATAAAATCATGGGGAAATTCGGCCACACGTCGCATGATTTTCGAAGGACGTTCATAACAAATTCATTCCGCAAGGCTCATTGGAAGGATGTTATGAAGGCAGCCGGCCATACCGATGTCCGCACTACAATGCTGTATGATATGGACGATCGGAATCTCAGCGAAGAGAAGGCCGATTTAGACTGACAGGCCCGAATTTTGACTCAAGATGAGACATTGAAATCATTGGGGTATTGGGAGTCAGCTAGACACAGAGAGACAAACCAGTTGAAAAAATGCGCAATTTCGCCGATAACAAAGCATATGGACGATGGATCTGTAAAGAAAATTCAAACACCACGCATTTCGGGCTGGCCCAATGGCTTGGCCGATGAGATCCGTTCAAAAGCTACTGAGAGCAACTTCGATTATTTTCGAGTGCCGCTAATGCGTCCCGATGAGCTCGAAAAACTTCTCTCTGAACCTTCAGGTATTGATCCTGAGGTTGCCGCTAAGCACATTAGCGAGTAAAGTCACGGGGCAAATGCCCCTATGTTCCTACGAAGACTTCAATCACAAATTGTGTAACGGCGGGATCCCCGAGGGATCGGTGTATCTGGCAGACACATGCTTCCTTTTACTTGCAATCGAGGGGAAAGACCGAGAAATCGCAAACCAGATCCGGGTCAATCTTGCTCGCCACAAGGTGGCTCTCGCAATGAACGTAACTGTGCGAAACGAGTTACATCATCGCATTCGCAGTATGTTGGTGGACAATTTCATCAAAAACAATAACGGAATGTTTCGCCCTGAACTCGTCAGCGCTCTAGCAAATGCAAGCAAAGACAAAAAGGACAAAGCAAAATTCCTAGTGCGCCGTGGATATGGAAACCTGGTTGCTCAAGCGTTAGGCGAAAAGGGCAGAGAAATTGGCCGACTAGTAGACAAGGCGACAGCTGCCTGCGTTTATAGGTCGGGTGCGACTTTTCTGGCAGAGCAAAAGAGCTCGAGCGACGAAAAGCCTTCTGACCTCAACTGGTCTCAGGTTAGAGAATTGATGAGCGAGTACGCCTTAGACTCTTCGGATGCAATGATCTTAAACATGGGATTGAAGGATAAAAAGATTCGAGGACTAATCACCGCTGACTCCGACTTTCGCTATGTCCGAACGAACACATTCGAGATCATCACTAAAGATATTTATCTGAGTGATGAAGTGTATCCGTGTGATCTTGAATGGCGGCTGTAAGAAAGATTCATCTATATGATATCCTCTAAAGCGTAAGACTAAATATTGGATGTTTGTCCGACAAAAGTTCATACATCTGTCCGAATAAATTCATACGCGAAACTTCGTCGATTTTCTCAAAATATGACTAAAGTTTAGTCAGGACCGACCGATACGTTAATCATGCTGGCCTAAAGGATAGGTCAGAGACGTAAAAAGCCAAACCAGGAGGTCAAAATGAAAGCCAAGCTTAAAGTGAAACAGTTCGAGAACGGAAAATATGAAGAGCAATTCGTAACCCAGATCGACATGGACGGCAATACATGCGATGGCTATTCGACTTGCGCCGACGAGGGTGATGCGCTCCTACTGGACACCGACAAGGACACGGTTCAGATCCAGGCGCTCGCCACTTATATTTTCGAGGGAAGTTTCGGCACCGAATTGGACGTCGACGATATCCTGAGTTTGTCGATGGAATTGGTCCCGGCTGAACCGATCAAGATTGTCGTACAGCCACCGCCCACACAGGCTCAGCTTAAGATGCGCGAAACCATCGGAGACCTTTTTAGAAAAATCGAAATTCATACACGCGGTACTCCGGAAGGCGATGCTCAACGTGAACGATTCAAGTCGCGTTGGGGAATATATCCAAAAGAGGGCGCTTAATATGGTTTTTGATTTTCAACTAAGCAGACGGCTAACTCCCACCGACCACGCAGCGCTTGAGGCTGCGCTGGATCGAGCGATTGAAGCGGTCGGGCCATGCGTGAACGTTCTATCGATTGACCTTGGGCTTCGAGACCGGGCGCGGGAATGGTTAGAGGCGCGCGGATACCAACCCAGCCCGTGGAGATCACCTAAGACGGTCTCGGTTTGAGACACTTCAATCTATCGATCCAATGATTTTGGTGTGTTAGCTCCGGTTTTTTCCTGCTCATCACTTTATGAGGAGGTCCAAACAGTAAACGCGCGCGATGTGCATGCGTTTTTGGGGGTTGGAAGGGACTTCTCGAACTGGATCAAAGGACGGATTGAGGAGTTTGGTTTCGTACAAGGGACTGATTTTGAAATCTTTGATTCGCCAGATTTGGCGGACCAAACGGGCCGTGGCGGAGACCGCAGGTCGAAGCACTACGCCCTCACCCTCTCAATGGCCAAAGAACTCTGCATGGTTGAACGGAATGAGCAGGGGAAACGGACATTTAGCTCAAAAAAGTAGCCAACAGCCGTAGGGTGAGAGGGATTTTTGTTTCAACGAATCGACGTTATTTAAAGCGGTTAGGTCAAAAAATGCAGCGCTCTACGTATTGTAGAGGGACAGTTTTTTTGTTTCGCCGAAGTTCAAGCGATCCGCGCGGTTAAGTTGAAAAAGTACTCACTCTACGTCTTATGAGAGGGTTCTAAGTTTTTGATTTAGCGAAAGTGAGCCATTTCGGGCTCTTAAGTCCAAAATCCGAACGCTCTGCGTATTATGAGAGGGTATGTCCCCGAACTCACTCGCATTCGACGCACTTTCCGGACAGTTTCGGCATCTATAGAGGGACATTTTTTTTTGATTCGACGAAACCGAGTCAATACAGACCGTTAACTCTAAAAAATTGCCGTTCATCATTCTATGAGAGGTGATGATGAGGTCGTGAGAGTAAACACACCGAACCACTGACTTATCTCGAATTTTTGCACAGTTTCGGCATCTATAGAGGGAACTCTCTGCAACTCCTGACGTTTCCCTGATTTTTGAACAGATTCGGCATTTATGAGGGGGAATATCTCCCTCGACAATCCAATCGCCCGTCTCGGGCAAGGAAAATTCCAATGGAACCTAAGAAAACGACCGTGTGGAAGGTCCGTATTCCACCCGAGCGCGAAATCACCCTTCGCGACGGAACAGTCATTCGGAACACTGAGAAATCCAGTGCCCACCTCAGAATCGAGATGAAAATTACATCTCCTCAGCCTTCGGAAAATTACCATGACAAATCCAAAGTCTCCTAAACCAAACAAATCCCCCCTTTTAGACTCTCTTGTCGCGCCAGTCGCCGCGAATGACATGTCGTTGACTATATTCGCACGCGTTGCGGATATGCCGGACGACGAGCCTTACCTGGCTATCAAAAACGCTTATCAACATCCCGCCCTTTGGGTTCAAACCATGGGTGTGTTGTTGAACGGTGTAGTCCATTCCCGTAAACCCTTCTTTTTTATCTCACAAACATGGCTAAAAAAGTACTGGGCTGCTGATCCTAATTTTAAGACACGTCGGTCTCTCAAAGGAACTGAGTTCACTGAGATTATCAACGAGCTATTAGGCCGCCTAGGTCGGGACGAGGTTTTCCTGAAAGAAGTGTCTCCCCCATCTAATAAAGGTGCGGTCGAATTCCGTTCTAGAATTTGCACTATAAGTAATCCAGCTTTTACCTCGACCATCCCGTGGTGGTCGGAAGAGTGTTCGAAAGTGTCGAGTACTGGGTTTAGTACTGGGCCTAGTACTAATAATACAAGACAAAATAAGACTAAACAAAACAAAACATTCTTAAGCCCCGTTGAAGAGGTTCAAAACCAACCATGGTTCATGAGTGAGTTTAGACGGCTGTTTAGGGGTAAGAATTTTTACGATTTCAGTGAGAGCGGACAGAAGGCTGTCTTGCATACCATTCGGTGGTTTAAGGAGCGGGAACTAGATCCTTCCTTTGAGACCTGGATTCAAGGGCGTGAGAATCTCAAGGGGGTCCATTCTTCTGAACTGGCCAAGAAATTTTCCGACTGGTTGTATCAGTTAGAGGGAACCAACCATGGCTAAGAAACCTTTAACCAAAAAGCAAGAACAACGACTTAAGAGGAACTGGAAGAGGAAACTGGATAAGTCCATCCGGGATAGCATACTCCGCAGCACCGACCAACGAGACGTGGATGTCGCCGACAAGGACACGGAAATATCCCTTCTCGGGGGAAGGTCTATCGTAAAGTGTTGGCCTCAGACCATATGGTCCCCACATTATTACACACACAATCGATCCAGCGTCGGTACCGGGCAGGTGGACGATAACGGGCGCCAGTTTAACAGCCATGGCAAGATCAATGAAGTGGTTGTACACGACGGCTATTGGGACATGGTCCAGCAGATTGTACGGGAATATCCGTTTAAACGCGCCCAGCATCGCTTTATACTGGAGTGCCGTGCGAACGGCCTAACAGAGGAGGAGATATCCGCGCGCCTCGCAGTGAGCCGTAAAAAGAGTTTAACGGCCTCTGGTGTGGGGAAGGTCATTCGTAAGATCATTGCGGAATGGAAGCGGAACATCTATCCCGGTTCGCAATACGAAATGGATGCCCTGGGTGATTATCTTTCATACAGCGAAGACGATCATTATTTTCGGATAGAGCCGAACCATCTGGAGGTTCAATCGGAGCGCTATCGGAACATCATGCGCATACATCAGATGCTGGATAATGCTGGGTTGGGTGATCGTATCGGACTCAATGCCAAAGGGTTCATTGAACAGTCGCTAGCTGAGGGCGAAGATCCCAAGTATGTGTTGCTCTATTCAATACGACATCTCGACGAGAAATAATTCCGAAAATCTTGTAACCGTTTAATCTAACTAAACAATTCGAGCTTTTTATTCAAGGCTTGGATGTATATGCATAGTTATGAAGGGAGCAGCAATGTTCCTTTCAACCAAACCCGCTGGGAGTTGATTTATGAAATTGTCAGAAGGCACACAAAAGCTGTTGAAGAGCACGCTAATCTCCGGATTAGCCAAAGCCATTCTGTTGTGTTTACTGGAAGGCGACTCAAACATTCGCATGCTAAGTCGGGAGTTAGGAGTTGGTCCTGAGAGAATCCGAGAGGGGTTAAAAGAACTGGCTAATCTCGGCATACTCCGGTCTAGCGCATTGAACACTGTACCGACGCGAAGTCGAACGGTTGATTTGACGGGCGACGAGGCGAGTTAAGATGAAAGAGAGTGATGGTCAGATCAAATATAAACGATTCTAGGTTCTTCCTAAAGAAATTTATCGGTCGGGTGGGAGCTCTGCGAAATTTAGCTAGAGAATTCAATAATTTACTAGTACTACAATTAAGGGTTCAGAAAATATGGAAATGTCCATAAGCCAACTTATTGAATTTACAGGCCTAAACTACAAAACTATACGCAAGCGATTGAAGCCCTTAACTCCTGTACGGGAGGACGGTCGGGCCAAATTCTACGATACCAAGGGCGCGCTCCCCTTGCTGTTTCCACAAAACACGACGGAAATGAATCACGAGCGCCTCAGACTAGCTCGCGCGAAGGCTGACCGTGAGGAATTCGAGTTGGCAATCAAGCGGGGAGATTACTGGGATGCGGAAGGTACGCTTGAGGACGTCGGACGACAGTTCACAGCGGTTCGCGCTAGGTTGCTCGCGATCCCTAACAAGGCGGCCCTATTGCTTGCACGGGAAACCGAACCCTCCCGATGCCAGAAACTGGTTTATAACGAAATATGTGAAGCGTTGGCTGATCTGTCTGCGGACAAACTTAAGGTCGGTCATGAGAAAGAAACGCAAAACGAAGAAGGCAATCCGGACCAATAACATTTCACTGAAACAAAAAATGCCACTCGACTTCTCACCGAGTTGGAAGTCCGAAAGTCAGGTTCGTCCATTCCTGGCTTTCGGGCGTTTATAAAAAAAGCTGTCACCGCCGGGAATCTACCTCCTGCCTAGCGTGACAGAGCCGACGGGGCCGCGGTCGGAAGTGCGCGCTGGATGCCTCTACTTATCCATGCGCGTGCGCCTTTTAACACAATTTTGAATCTGGGGAATCGCTGGGCGCGGCCAACGTTCAACCGCGTCCGGCGTTTTCATCCCGAGGTAAATCCTCAAGGAATTCCATGGAAATTCGAAAGTTAACCGTAAAATCCAATGCGATTGAAGGTTCACTCGCGCCCAAAACGCTCGACGAGAAGAACCGGACCGTTGAACTGATTTTCTCGGTGGGCGCTCCTGTCATGCGTACAACGTGGGACGGCGCTGTTTACAGAGAATCTCTCAGCATGGATCCGCGCGATGTGGACCTGAGACGAATGAAGAGCTACGCACCTCTACTCGACAGTCACCGTACAGACGACTTGTCCAGTGTGATCGGTGTTGTTGTGGACGCGGAGATTCGAAGCGGTATCGGATATGCAACGGTCAAATTCGCCGATGATCCAAAGTCCGATGAGATTTTTAGGAAGGTTGCCCAGGGGATCGTCCGGTCGGTCAGCATTGGTTACAAGCCGCTTAAGGCGGTCGATATCACACGCGACGACGACGCCTATCCTCACTATTTGATTAAGAACTACGAAATTTTCGAACTGTCCCTTGTCGGCGTCCCCGCCGATGCTCAGGCACAGATTCGAACTAAACCCAAATCAGAACCCTGCGAAGTGGAAATTATCGCAGGTGATGTCGCCGAAATACGGCTGAGGAATGATAAAATGAAGGAAAATGGAACTACACCAGCAGAAGTGCTGGCAGAACGCACTCGCATATCGGAGATTAGGAAAGCCGTCCGAGAGGCTGGCTTTGACGAGAAGATGGCTGAAAGCTATATTTCTAGTGGCACTTCAGTTGAGGATGCACGTGCAAATGTTCAACTGTTCAAGAAATATGAACAGGAGAAGGTCGCAACTTCGGTAGACAATACCTTTTCCATTGAAGTTGGAAGCCAAAACGACAACAAAAAGCGCGAACTCTTCCAAGAGGCATTAGCCCATAGGCTTTGTCCCGAAATTCAGGTTAGCAATGATGCTCGAATGTTTCAGGGCCTCACGCTGATTCGTTCGGCGGAAACATTATATGGGCGACGCATCGGTGAGTCGGACTATCAACTCGCTAAACGTGCGATGAGCTCGAGCGACTTTCCGCTCCTCCTTGCCAACGCAGCTGAGAAGTCGCTTCAAAAGCGATACAGCCTCCAACCCAAGTCATGGACTGGCTTTGTAAAGACAGACACTCTTAGAAATTTCGAGGAAGCGAGCCAAGTCAGAACAGGGGATTTCCCTGAGTTAAAAGAAATGAATCCAGAAGGTGGCGAGTACAGCTATGGTTCCTTCGGCGAAGAGAATGAGCTTGTCTCTCTTAAAAGTTGGGGACGTATCGTTAAATTCACGCGCGCCTCGATGATTAATGACGATTTAAAAGGTCTCCTGCAGGTCGTAAACGAGGGAAGCCTCGCTGCTGTTCGCAAGGAAACAGACCTTGTCTACAGTGCCCTGACCACTAACAAGACCATGGCTGATGGTGTGGCTCTCTATCATGCAGATCACGGTAACCTCGGAACTGCCGGTGTAATCGGCGAGGCGAGCATTAGCGAAGCCATTAAGCTGATGCGAAAGCAAACGTCGGTTGACGGGCTGGACACTATCAATGTTCCTCCGAGTTTCTTGATCTGTGGGCCCGATAAGGAAACGGAAGCAAGGAAGGCCCTCACTGCAATTCAGGCAGCGCAGGTCTCCGACGCTAACCCATTCGCAGGCTTGCTGGGCCTTGTTGTTGACTCTAAGATCACAGGAAACCAGTACTACTTTGCCTCGGCTCCCGCTGTATTACCGACCATTGTACTCTTTCACTTAGAGTCGCAGCTTGGTCCTCGTACGGAACACCGTGTGAATTTCGAGAATGATTGCCTCGAATTCAAAGTGGCTCACGATTGCAACGCCGCTCCCATCGACTGGCGCGGTCTTGTAAAGAACGCTGGAAATTAATTTTAGTCCTACCGAGGAGTCGGGCCTTCGTGCCCGGCTCTTTTTCTGTCCCCCACCTACCTACTTCCCCTCCTTATTTTCTAAACCCCTATCCGTTCTTCAAAGGAGAATTGATATGGCTCCATTCGTAAACATCACTGTCGACCGACAACTCACTTTCAGTCTCATTGAGTGTGATCCTAATACCAAAAACTTCATTTATAAATGCCTGGAGCGCGCTAGAACCGACCACGATCCTCTCTGGCGAATGTGCGCGGCAAGTACCATACTGAAGGCCTCCCTCAAAAAGCTGCGCATCCAAGACAATCCTGTGCCGTTAGACTTTGATTCTGACGACGGTCTCATCACACAAGCAACGGCTCAAAATCTCTTAAGCCGTTTACTCCCAGAGTTTCACAGCCAAATGGATCGCATGGTTTCGGTGTACTGGCGTCTTGTCGAAAATCCATATGCTGAGCGGATGCCATCTGAATTTCGCGATGAAAGAGGAAGGCTTATTCCCGGCATTGAACTGAGCCTCGTCACTAACGTTTCGGAAATGAATTAACCATGGCTCCAAACAAGCGTCATTTCGATTCATTCTTCAACTACACCGAATATTCCCGTTTCAATCCCGACGTGTCCTATCGATATAACCAACGCGACTATGACTGGATCGTAACGATTAACTACAAAAGTCAACCCATAGCCACATTCTCCGGAGAATCTCGGCTTACGGATAAATTGGGAGATCCGGTCGATATGGCTCCGCAAGTTATATACGCATTGGATAAGAATCTAAAACATTCCCGTAATCGACGTGAATTGATGGTCGCTCTTAACCAACTCAAGCGATTGGATAAGGAAGGTCAACTACTGTTCTTGCGCTAAACCCCCTCCCATGTTCACAAAAGAAAATGACATACGCACGGAGGCGGCGCTCAGTACCGAGACCGTCGTATTCATTATTCCAAATACCGAAAGAAGTTCGCAACGGACCTATCACACAACTCTCAAGTCCGGTATTCAAGCCATATGGAAGCCGCACCCTTTCCGTTACAAGGCGGAAGTGGCGGCGTACAAGGTGGATAGGAGACTTGGATTTAACCTAGTTCCGCCTACTGTCCAACGTGAATTAAATGGTGAGGTTGGTTCACTCCAGCGCTTTATACACGGGAAGCCTCCAATCAAACACCAATGGCATGTGCATGAACCACAGATCCAAGCAGACCTGGATAAGCAATCCCTATTCGACATTCTAGTACACAACACAGACCGCACGCGGACTTCAAACTGGCTAATCGCCGGTTCGAGAGTAGTGTCATTCGACCACGCAGGAACGTTCACTGCGATTGGTTTCATCTGTCCTAATTGTCAATGCCACGATCCAAACCACGACTATACAAAGGAGTTAGATCATCCCTATGTCTGCAAATACTGCAAGCATTCCCGGGCCGAATACACGCCCGATGCCTTCCGCACGAGCAAAATTGTGGAGAAATACATTGAAGGCGCTTCGAGGTTTTTAGCCAGCGAAGAAGCATCCGCGATTGTCGAGAACATTCGTTCAACCATAGCTGACACCGACTTTCACTCGGAACTGAGTGGATACATGTCGCGCGCGGAACTATCGGCCTTTCTGGTTCGAATGCGAGCCGTTGCAGCGTTGGCTCTATAAACCCTGCCCAACTTATCCCACCCATAAATCTAAGCCTTTGAAAGGCCTGGATATTTTTCCAGAACTGGATAGAGCAACTGCCTTCTAAGCAGTAGGTCGCATGTTCGAATCATGCCGGGGTCGCCATTCTCGCCAATGTCCGAACGCGAATCGACAGATTAGAAACTCCGAGAGATGAGCGAGAGGCCCTGGTAACGAGCTCGCAACTTTGCGCCCCATCACTCTAGTTTCCGACGAAATCTCTGATTGCCGAGATGACCCGAGCGCGGTGTTCAGGCAAAATAAAAGGAAAGTGGGCCGCGCTCTCAATTTCCAAGTTCCGAACTTCATTACTCAAATCGGCATAGGTACGCAGTCGCCGTGCCGGTACACGAATGTCTTTCTCTCCAAAAATATTAAGCACTGGAATCGAAATTGTTTTTACAAATTCACGTACATCATATTGGCCAAAAAAATCTCTTTCGATTTGATCGCAAATCTTTTCATCAAATGAATCCGCCAGGCGCTTCGGAAAGTCTGGGCTTATATCAAGCTCTTGCGAAGTAAAAAAAACTTGTTCTGTCGTTGGATTTTTAAAACCGAGAATCTCGAGTTCTTTTTCGTATTCAACGGTCACTTCAGAGGCACAAAGATAAGAACCAATTAAAACAATACCCTTGACGCGATGATCTAGAGTTCGGCGATACGTTTCCATGGCCAAGACTCCGCCCCATGAATGACCTATCAAATAAATATCGCTCGCCTCGGTCCCCATTTTCACCAGTAACTGTTGGATCAGATCTTCAATCGCAATTGGATGCTTGCGCAGTTGCTCGTAAAAGATGCAGCTAAGGTAAGTCGAAAGCGATTTCGAAAAAAATTCTTCGAGATATTCTCCGTATCCTGGGCCGCCATGCAGAAAAATGAGCGTCTTTGACATAGTGTCGATCGTAATAGCCTGCTTTCCAATGAGCAACCCCTGTCCCGGTCCCTTGGTCTCAGATTCAAGAGCAAACAAATTGGTTAGTCAATTGATTACGGATCTCGTCGCCGAGACATTTGACTCTCGGGCACGCACGGCCTTGGTTACAAATCTGGTGAAGGCATTCACGGCTATTGACCCTGATATTCCATTTCGCCGAGTAGATGTTGTGAACTATCTTAGTGCTAAGAGCCCGCCGGGCCTATCACCCTTTGAATGCATTGTCTCATTCTTGAATAATCAATCTGGGCCGCAGAACTTATGTTCGCTCTACCGATCCGTAAACAGCTATAAGTAACTGGTCACATAGATCGGAGGTGTGGCCTTTGCAGGTTTGTCTGGCAAGGGGATCTGCACCATGCATTTTATAATAAATTGTATTAGTTTGTTAAAGCCGCGGGTCGAATATTATCTCAGATTAGTACAGGTGTTGCTCATACAGGTGCTGTCTATTTTAACTCTTGTTCTCAACATTTCAGCATGTGGTGGTAAGTTCAGATCCTTAAAATCCACAGCTTCAGAGGTTACCTCGTCAGTCTCTCTGGTGTGCGACCCAGGGGCTCAGCAACGTTGCGCAAGTGCGGCGGGTAGTGGTACGCAGATTTGCAATGCCTCCGGCACAGCGTGGAATGCTTGTGGAACCTTTACCGCGTGTAACTCAGGATATTACCTACAAGACGGTAACTGTGTAGACCAGATATGCATTCCCGGCACTTCACGTTCGTGTTCGTCCGGTCATGGAACAGGTACCCAGACCTGCAATAGTGTGGGATCGGCTTGGGGTACTTGCGGAAATCTAACCGCCTGCAACTCGGGTTACAATTTGCAAAATGGGATGTGTGTAGCGAATGTCTGCAGTCCAAATAGTACGCAAAGTTGCTTAATTGGAAACGGAGTAGGAAGTCAAAAGTGTGATGCTCAGGGCTCTTCTTGGGGCGCCTGTGGCAACGTGACCAGCTGCAATTCAGGTTTCAATTTGCAGAATGGCACATGTGTGGCCAACGTGTGTTCGCCCAATTCCACTTCCAGCTGTCCAGTTTCAAATGGAACTGGAGTGAAAACTTGCAATGCATCTGGAAGTAAGTGGGGGGCTTGCCAGGTTCAATCCTGTAATAGTGGCTTTGTTGAAATCAAAAATTACTTCGGGTGTTACGATCCCACTCCTCCGGACTCGGGAGTAGGGCTAGATTATAAGCAAAACCAAGATAGCTATTTTTATCTTTCACAATGTCCTGTCCGCGCACCCCCCGCACAAAGCGGGCTGAAGTTTAAGTCAACGTCGTATCCAAAGGTGACAACTCCTGTTCCCAGTGTTTTCTTCTCAACTCTTCCGCTCGCTGTCTAGCCCTTTCCC
>JBFWQY010000010.1:0-150020 GCA_050249195.1 Bdellovibrionales bacterium | reverse complement strand
ACGGGATCAAGGGTGTGATTTCGAAGGTGTTGCCGGTGGAAGACATGCCCTACCTCGCGGACGGTTCCTCGGTGGATATGGTTCTCTATCCGCTGGGTGTTCCCTCACGGATGAACATCGGTCAGATCCTGGAAGTGCATCTGGGATGGGCGGCGCACGGACTAGGCAAGCAAATTGAGCGCTACGTCGAGGACTTTCGGGCCGAGGACGCTCGGAAAGCTCTGGTGAATACGTTCCAGGAGGATGAAGAGATCGTGGCTCAGGTTCAAGGGGCCGACGATGAATCTTTAAAGAAGATGATTCGGCGAATGAAAGATGGTGTCCACGTCGCCACTCCGGTGT
Organism: Bdellovibrionales bacterium; assembly: GCA_050249195.1. GTDB lineage: Bacteria > Bdellovibrionota > Bdellovibrionia > Bdellovibrionales > UBA1609 > JALHOQ01. The sequence goes on along the minus strand of JBFWQY010000010.1, from coordinate 149,678 downwards.
TCGATGGAGCCAAGGAAAGCGATGTGAAGAACCTGCTGAAGCGGGCCAAGCTTCCGCTCTCGGGTCAAACCGTGCTCTTTGACGGGCGCACTGGCGAGCCGTTCCAGACGCCAGTCACTGTCGGAATCATGTACATGCTGAAGCTCCATCATCTGGTGGAAGAGAAAATCCATGCACGTTCCATCGGGCCCTACTCTCTCGTATCGCAGCAGCCTCTGGGCGGAAAGGCCCAGTTCGGCGGTCAGCGCTTGGGAGAGATGGAGGTCTGGGCCATCGAGGCTTATGGCGCCGCGTACAGCTTGCAGGAGTTCTTAACAGTGAAGTCGGACGACGTCGCTGGAAGAACTCGTATGTACGAAAGCATTGTCAAAGGCGAAAACGTGTTGGAGCCGGGGCTTCCGGAATCGTTCAACGTATTGGTGAAGGAGCTGCAAAGCTTGGCGCTGAATGTGGAACTGATGGAGTCCGATATTCTGACGGAACCCGCGCAAACTCCTGTTCAAGAACAGGTTCAAGGTTGAGGTGAACATTGAAAGACTTACTTAATTTTTTCGACAAACCCAAGGATCCGCTCTCATTCGACGCTGTACGAATCTCTCTGGCTTCGCCGGAGATGATCCGCGAGTGGTCGTTTGGTGAGGTGAAAAAGCCCGAAACCATTAACTACCGCACGTTCAAACCCGAACGTGATGGTCTGTTCTGCGCCAAGATATTCGGCCCGATCAAGGACTACGAGTGCTTGTGTGGGAAGTATAAACGGATGAAGTACCGTGGGGTCGTTTGCGAAAAGTGTGGCGTCGAAGTGACTCAGACCAAGGTGCGCCGGGAGCGCCTGGGTCACATTGAGCTCGCGACTCCGGTGGCGCATATCTGGTTCCTTCGCTCGCTGCCCAGTCGTATCGGCAACCTTCTCGATATGTCGCTGAAGGATGTGGAGCGCGTGCTGTACTGCGAGGCTTATATTGTCACCGATCCAATGGAGACACCTCTGCAAGAGGGACAGATCTTGCCTGAGGAGGCCTACCAGAACGCCCTGAGCGAGTACGGTCCGAACTTTAAGGCCGCGATGGGCGGCGAAGCCATTCGTGAAATCCTCTCCAAAGTGGATCCCGAGTTCCTGTCCCGCAAATTGCGTCTGGAGCTGAAGGAAACCAAATCTGAGGCTCAGATCAAAAAACTCACGAAGCGATTGAAGGTGGTCGAAGCCTTTAAAGGTTCGGTGAATAAGCCCCGATGGATGATGCTCGAAGTGGTACCGGTGATTCCGCCGGACCTGCGTCCGTTGGTTCCTTTAGATGGTGGTCGCTTTGCGACATCGGACCTGAACGATCTCTATCGCCGTGTGATCAACCGAAACAACCGCTTGAAGCGTCTGCAGGAGCTCAACGCGCCGGACATCATCATCCGCAACGAAAAGCGGATGCTGCAAGAGGCCGTCGACGCGCTGCTGGACAACGGTCGGCGCGGGAAAACCTTTACGGGTCCTAACAAGCGACCTTTGCGTTCCTTGAGCGATATGCTCAAAGGAAAGCAAGGGCGCTTCCGTCAGAACCTCCTTGGAAAACGTGTCGATTACTCGGGCCGCTCCGTGATTGTGGTGGGGCCGAATCTGCGCTTGCACCAGTGCGGCTTGCCCAAGAAAATGGCGCTCGAGCTCTTTAAGCCCTTTGTTTATAACAAGCTTGAGGAAAAAGGCTTTGCGACCACGATTAAGCAGGCCAAGAAGCTCGTGGAAACGGAAAGTGTCGAGGTTTGGGATATCCTCTCCGATGTGGTGAAGGAGCACCCCGTTTTGCTGAACCGAGCGCCCACTTTGCATCGCTTGGGTATTCAGGCTTTCGAGCCCGTGCTTCACGAGGGGAAAGCGATTCAATTGCATCCCCTTGTTTGTACCGCGTTCAACGCCGACTTCGACGGCGACCAGATGGCCGTGCATGTACCGCTGTCCATCGAGGCCCAGGTGGAAGCCCGCGTCCTGATGATGTCCACCAACAATATCCTGAGTCCGGCGAACGGAAAGCCCATCATCAATCCGACTCAAGATATCGTGCTTGGAATTTACTGGATGACTCGCGTGCGTCCGGGCGCCAAGGGGACGGGTCGTGTCTTCGGAGGCATTCAAGAGATTCTATATGCCTATGAAAACGGACACGTCGAGCTTCAAGCCGCGATCAAATGTCGCATCAACAGCAAACTGGAATCCACCAGCGTGGGTCGCGCGATTTTGAGCGATATCGTTCCAGAAGAGGTTCCTTTTGAATCCATCAACAAAGTGATGAACAAGAAAGGGCTTGCGGACCTGATCGATAAAACCTTCCGTGTAGCCGGCGCCAAGGCAACGGTGATCCTTGCGGATAAGCTAATGGAGCTTGGTTTTAAATATTCCACGCAAGCGGGTATCTCGATCTGTGTGGATGATCTGGTCATTCCACAACAGAAAACCAATTTGCTTCGCGATGCCGAAGATCAGGTGCAGGAGATTCGCAATCAGTACGACGAGGGTCTGATTACGGACGGCGAACGCTACAACAAGGTCGTGGATATTTGGGCTCAGTGTGCGGACAAGGTCGCCAAGGAGATGATGGCGCAGCTGGAAAAGCAAAATTTTGTCGTGGATGGTAAGCCCGTGGAAAGCGCGAGCTTCAATCCCATCTTTATCATGGCGGATTCAGGAGCTCGGGGTTCCGCAGCTCAGATCCGACAGCTCGCAGGCATGCGCGGTCTTATGGCCAAGCCCTCCGGTGAGATCATTGAAACTCCCATCACCGCGAACTTCCGCGAAGGTCTCTCTGTGCTGGAATATTTCATTTCCACGCACGGTGCGCGCAAAGGTCTGGCTGACACAGCTCTGAAGACAGCGAACTCCGGTTACCTCACGCGACGCCTTGTGGATGTGGCCCAAGATATCGTCATCACGGAAGTGGATTGTGGAACCACCGAAGGAATGGAAATTCGGCCGCTGCTTGAGGGCGGCGAGATCATCCAGCCCCTGGGTGATCGCGTGCTGGGACGGACGGCGTTGGAGGATATCGCCGATCCTTACACTAACGAGACGGTGTGCAAAGCAAATGACGAGATCACCGAGCGCGTGGTGCGTCAGATCGACGAGGCCGGCATTGAGACAGTGCGCATCCGCTCGACCCTCACATGCAAAACCCGTCGGGGCGTGTGCGTGAAGTGCTATGGGCGTGATTTGGCTCGCGGAAACACGGTCAACATGGGTGAGGCGGTTGGAATCATCGCCGCCCAGTCGATCGGTGAGCCGGGCACGCAGCTGACCATGAGAACCTTCCACCTGGGAGGTATGGCATCGCGCGCGGTTGAGCAATCCGTTCACACCGCTCGCTATGACGGAACACTGAAGCTTGAAGGCGCTCAAACAGTGGAAACTCGCAATGGCAAGCTGATGGTCATGAACCGCAACGGAGAAATGATCATTATCGATAGCACGGGCCGTGAACGCGACCGCATGAAGCTCGTGTATGGATCCATCCTGCGTTACAAAGAGGGTGAGGAGGTCAAGAAAGGCGAAGTCCTGGCTGAGTGGGATCCGTACTCCAATCCGATTGTTGCCGACTTGTCGGGCGTGATCCAATTCCAAGATATCGAGGAAGGTGTCACCATGACGGAGCAGGTGGACGCCGTGACGGGATTCGCCACTAAGGTGATCACGGAAAGCAAGAGTTCAGAGATCAAACCAACAGTGTATATCACTGATGCTCAAGGTAATGTTCAGGACCTTCCCAATCGCGACGTGCCTTGCCGCTATGTCATTCCGGTTGGCGCTCAGCTCTTGATCAGCGACGGGCAAGAGGTCCATGCGGGTGATATCATTGCGAAGATTCACCGCGAGACCACCAAGACCCGTGATATCACTGGAGGTCTTCCGCGCGTGGCCGAGCTCTTTGAGGCACGCAAGCCCAAGGAGGCCGCGATCATTTCCGAAGTCGACGGGTATGTCACGTTCGGTAAGGACGTGAAGGGTAAGCAGCGCGTGATTGTCACGCCCGAGGTGGGCGAGCAACGTGAGTACCTGATCCCCAAAGGAAAGCATGTGGCGGTCCGCGAAGGTGAATTTGTGCGCGCGGGTGAAGCCTTGATGGATGGCCCGAGCAATCCGCACGATATCCTGCGTGTTCTTGGCGACAATGCCTTGTCCGCGTATCTGGTAAACGAAATCCAGGAAGTGTATCGGCTCCAAGGTGTGGCCATTAACGACAAGCACATCGAAGTGATCGTACGCAACATGCTCCGTAAGGTTGAGATTTCCGATCCCGGCGACACCAAGTTTCTGGCCGGAGAGCAGGTGGAGAAGTTCGATCTCTTTGATGAGAACGAGAAGGTGGTCAAAGAAGGTGGACGCCCCGCCGTGTACTTGCCTTTGCTCCTAGGGATCACGAAGGTCTCATTGAGCACGGACAGCTGGATTTCCGCTGCCTCCTTCCAGGAAACCACAAAGGTTTTAACTGAGGCGGCCATCCATTCGAAAACGGATGGGCTCCGCGGCTTGAAAGAGAACATCATTATGGGTCGCCTGGTACCCGCGGGTACGGGACTCACGGCCTATAAGAAGTGGAAAGTGATTGTGGAGGATGATGAGGTGCAGCCTAGCGGGTTCTTGCCCGGTCAGGCGGCCGCCACCGGTTACACCATGTAATCGGCCATCTGAGGCTGCCGGAGCTATCCGGCGGCCTTACCAGGAGCGGGATTCATTTAAGAAGTCTCCCGCTCTAAAGTTTGAGTTGACGAATCAGGTCATCTGTCGATATTTTCGGCGGTTCGAAAAACCTGATTGGTACTAGAATTGGAAAGGACTTATGCCAACGATTAACCAGCTGATTCGCCGTTCGCGGAAGGCATCGAAAGACAAGACGAAATCTCCTGCATTGACTTCATGTCCCCAAAGACGCGGCGTATGTACCCGGGTTTACACCACCACCCCTAAGAAGCCGAATTCGGCTCTGCGCAAAGTGGCTAAAGTTCGCTTAAGCAATGGTTTCGAAGTGATTTCGTACATTCCCGGTATCGGCCATAATCTGCAGGAACATAGCGTGGTTTTGATCCGGGGAGGACGGGTTAAGGATCTTCCGGGGGTACGCTACCATATAGTCCGCGGTGTATTGGACACTCAGGGCGTGGCAAACCGGTTCAGTTCGCGATCCAAATACGGCGCTAAGAAACCGAAGAAGTAATTGAGACGTTCCGATCCAGATGACCATGATGACCAAGATGAGAAGGTAAGAGAATATGTCCCGTCGCAAATCCAGTGAAAAAAGAGAAATTGCTCCGGATCCCGTTTACAACGATGTTGTCGTCGCGAAGTTTGTTAACAAGATGATGTGGAAGGGTAAAAAGACCCTGGCGCAACGGGCGTTGTATTCGGCTTTGGATGAGCTACGCACCAAGGTCTCGGCAGAAGAGCCGTTGACCGTTTTCAAGAAAGCTTTGGAAAACTGCAAACCAAATCTGGAAGTTCGCTCTCGTCGTGTTGGGGGTGCCACGTATCAGGTTCCGGTGGATGTTCGTCCGTCGCGCCGGCTGGCCCTCGCGATGAAGTGGCTGATCGATTACTCCCGTGAGCGTGGTGAGAAGAGCATGGCCAGCCGCCTGGCCGGCGAATTTGCCGATGCATATGCAAACCGCGGAAACGCGATTAAGAAAAAGGAAGACGTGCATCGCATGGCGGAAGCCAACAAGGCCTTCTCGCACTACAACTGGTAGTCGGCTTTCCTTCTTGAGAGGAGGCCTATATGAGTATCGCAGACCCACAAAAAATTGAAGAGCTGAAATTCACTCGCAATATTGGAATTATGGCCCACATTGACGCGGGTAAAACCACCACCACCGAGCGTATCCTGTATTACACGGGTATGAGCCATCGCATGGGTGAAGTCCATGATGGGAATACCATCATGGACTGGATGGAGCAGGAGCAGGAACGAGGGATTACGATCACGGCCGCTGCCACCACCTGTTTCTGGAAAGATCATCGCATTAACCTTATCGATACTCCGGGGCACGTTGACTTCACCATCGAGGTCGAGCGATCGCTGCGTGTTCTCGACGGGGCCATCGCCGTGTTTGATGGTGTGAACGGCGTTGAACCCCAGACGGAGACGGTTTGGCGTCAGGCCAACAAATACAAGGTCCCCCGTGTTTGTTTTGTTAACAAAATGGATCGCGTGGGTGCCGATTTTGAAATGAGCGTCGAATCAATCAGAGAAAAGCTCGGGGCTCGCCCGATTCCTTTGCAGTATCCCATCGGAAGTGAAGACAGTTTTCGCGGGGTCGTGGATATCATCGAGCACAAAGCCCTCGTGTGGGGAGATGACAAAGGCGAGACTTTTGAGCGCCTCGATGTCCCCCCGGATCTGGAGAGGCGAATCGCCAGCCTGCGCGAGCAGATCGTGGAAGCGGCCTGCGAACGGGACGATGTCTTGACGGAAAAGTACCTCAACGGCGAAGCTCTGACGAACGACGAAATTCGGAGTGGCTTGCGCAAAGCCACATTGGCCCTGCAAATCACCCCTGTATTGTGTGGAAGCGCTTTCAAGAACAAAGGCGTGCAGCCCCTTCTGGATGCGGTGGTTGCTTTTCTTCCCAGCCCCCTGAACGTGCCTCCGGTCGCAGGGAAAGATCCGCGTGATGAAGACAAGCAGGTCACGGCCAAAACAGATTTTGAGGAGCCCACGGTTGCGCTCGCATTTAAAATCGCATCCGATCCGTTCGCGGGAAGTCTCACTTATATTCGGGTCTACTCAGGAGTGGTGCGCGTTGGAGAAACGCTTTTGAATCCGCGCGTGAATAAGCGCGAGCGCGTCCAGCGCCTCGTGCGCATGCACGCCAACTCCCGCCAAGAAATTAAGGAGCTTAAAGCCGGCGATATCGGCGCGTGTGTCGGACTCAAGCTTACGGGCACGGGAGACACGCTCTGTGAACAAAGGCGTCCGATTGTTCTCGAGTCGATTACATTTCCCGAGCCTGTCATTTCCGTTGCAATCGAAGCCCGTTCGGCCGCCGATCAGGAAAAGATGATCGCGGGGCTGGAACGCCTCCAGCAGGAAGATCCCTCGTGTCGTGTGCGGATCGACAGCGAAACGGGACAAATGCTTCTCTCAGGTATGGGGGAGTTGCATGTGGAAATCTTGATTGATCGCCTTCTGCGCGAGTACAAAGTGAAAGCCAACATTGGTAAGCCGCAGGTCTCCTACCGCGAGACCATTATCGGCAGTGCGGAAGGCCATGGGATCTTTGATCGCGAAGTGGCAGGTGAAAAGCAATTTGCTGAAATTCGCCTCCGCATCGAGCCGCGTGGACTGCAGGGCGGGGTGACCTTTGAGAATAAGGCTCCGGCCGGCCTGGCGCCGGATTTGATTTCCGCGGTTCGCAGCGGAGCCCTAGAGGCCGCGGATGTAGGGGTTTTGGCCGGGTACCCGCTTATGGGGGTGCACGTGACTCTAACGGCCTACCAAACTCGCGACAAGGAGTCGACCGAGATGGCCTTTAAGGTGGCGACCAGCCTGGCGCTGCGCGAGGCTCTGAAGAGGGTGAAGTCCCAACTTCTTGAGCCTGTGTTTAAGGTTGAGGTGTTCACCCCGGACGACTTTACGGGCGCGGTGATCGGCGATCTCAATGCGCGGCGTGGGAAGATCCACGCGATGAATCCCAAGCTGGGGGGGCAATCCCTCGTGGCTGAGGCCCCGCTCGCCGCTCTTTTTGGCTACGCGACCGACGTACGCTCTCTCACCCAGGGACGCGCCAGCTTTAGTATGGAATTCCAGCAATACGCCCCTGTTCCCCCGAAGGGAGAGGCTGAGATTCTCAGCCGTTTAGGTCGTTAACTTTTCGAACGCAAAGTCCCACGAGGTCGGCTTGGGAATTTCAAAATTTCTTTTTGACAATCGACTTAAGACTGGAGCATTATCGCCGACTTGCGGCACTAGTTCTTCGGCCTATATGTTTCCAAGTCGATAAAATCGTTAGATTTTGTTGAGACTGGACGCTGAAGGTCGGTTAGAAAAGGGCTGGCTTTTGTCTTTTTCGCATAAAAAGAACACGAAATTAGAACGTATCACTGAAGAACGTAGAAGGTCTTTATGCAGAGTCAGAAAATTCGTATCCGCTTGAGAGCTTTTGATCATAAGTTGCTCGATCAATCGACCAAAGAGATTGTCGAGACTGCACGCCGCACGGGCGCCCGCGTGGCCGGCCCGATTCCTCTGCCGACCCGAATTAACCGCTACACCGTTTTGCGTTCTCCTCACGTCGATAAGAAGTCACGCGAGCAGTTTGAAGTGCGCACGCACAAGCGTCTGCTCGATATACTTGAGCCCACCCAGCAGACCATTGATCAGCTGATGAAGCTCGATCTATCGGCCGGCGTCGACGTGGAAATCAAATTATCTGTTGTTTAGTTCTTTAGTCGCGGTAAGGGAGCCTTGAGATGAGTGAAGCCAACGAAACCCAACAACCGGAAGAGACCACCAGCGCCGCCGCTCCGCAGTCGGCCGCGATTCAATTGACTGGTCTATATGCATTCAAAGTGGGTATGTCCGCCGTGTTTGCCGAAGGTGAGCGCGTTCCGGTCACAGTTCTGAAATATGAACCCATGATTGTTTCCCAACTAAAAACAAAAGAGAGCGACGGGTACGAGGCCGTGCAAGTGGCGTTTGTTCCTGAGCGGGCCTCACAGACAAACAAAGCGGCAACGAGCTGTTTAACCAAAGCGGGCTTTGAAAACGGCGCCAAATATGTGCGTGAGTTGCGTGTGGAAGGAATGCCTGAAGGCGTGAGCATTGGTCAGAAGGTCAGCCTCGACAGTCTTAAGAAGGGTGATAAGGTCAAGATCACAGGGCTTTCCCGTGGACGCGGATTCCAGGGGCCGGTGCGACGCTGGAACTTCAATGGAGGTCCCGCCTCTCACGGTTCGGGCTTTCACCGCAAGCCCGGATCCGTCGGTAACCGAACCTGGCCGGGACGTGTGATGCCCGGAAAGCGTATGGCCGGTCATTGGGGCAATGAGACTTGCACGATCAGTGGCTATCAAATTGTCGATGTGATTCCTGAGGAGAGTGTTCTGCTGGTAAAGGGTTCCGTTCCCGGAGCGCGTAATTCTTTGATCCGCTTAACGAAAGTGTAGAAACGATGGCAACAGTAGATGTATTGAGTTGGGAAAAGAAGAAGGTCGGAACCGTTGATTTGGATCCGGCTGTTTTTGAAGTCCCGGTGAAAAAAGAGATTCTTCAAACCGTGGTGCGATGGCAGCTGGCCTGTCGCCGCCAGGGTACGCATAAAGCCAAAACTCGCGCGGAAGTGAGCGGTGGCGGGAAAAAACCGTTCAAACAAAAAGGCACTGGTAATGCTCGTCAGGGCTCCAGCCGGTCTCCGCTCATGCCAGGCGGTGGAATCAGCTTCGGCCCGGTTCCTCGCGATTATAGTTATGTGCTCCCTAAGAAAGTTCGTCGTCTCGGCCTGCGGACAGCGCTCTCGCAGCTGAATAAGGAAGGTCGATTATTTGTTGTGGACAGCATGACGTCGACTGATGGCAAAACCGGGGCTCTGGCAAAGAGACTTCAGGGATTCGGCCTGGAAAAGGCGGTTTTGATCGATGCAAAATCCGAACAGACTTTTGAGCGGGCCTCACGCAATCTTACGAAGTTTCGCTATTATAGCGTTGAAGGCATGAATGTGTATGACCTGTTAAAATACAATGCGGCCGTGATCACTAGGGACTCTCTGGCCAAGATCGTCGAACGGTGCGGAGGCAAGTGATGTATTACGTGATCAAAAGTCCGCTGGTAACAGAGAAGAACAGCATCTTGGCTGAAAAGGGCGTATATGTTTTCGAGGTGGATAAAAAGGCCACTAAAGAAGACATCAAGAAGGCTGTTGAAAAATACTTTCGGGTGAAGGTGGCATCCGTTAATACGGCTCGCTGCCGGGGCCGCGTCCGTCGAACTCGTTTTGGCGTCAGTCAGCCGAGCACTTGGAAGAAGGCGATGGTGCGCTTGAATCCCGGTGAAAAGATCACCTTGTTTGAGGGAGCATAAGAATGGGTACCAAAACGTTTCGTCCTACAAGTCCCAGCCGTCGCTCGATGACAGGCTACGACTTCAAGGAGTTGACAAAGAAGCGCCCTGAGAAAAGTCTGACTACTGGGAATAATCGCGGTGCGGGTCGAAGCAATCATGGTATGGTTTCTATCCGCTATAAGGGCGGAGGTCATAAGCGTTTGTATCGTTTGATTGACTTCAAGCGAGACAAGCTTAACGTGCCAGCGACCGTGGCCGCCATCGAATACGATCCAAATCGCACCTGCCGTATCGCCTTGTTGAATTACGCCGATGGTGAAAAGCGCTACATTATCGCTCCCGTCGGCCTCAATGTAGGCGATAAGGTGGTCTCCAGTGAGACGGCCGATATCAAGCCAGGCAACAGTCTTCCGCTCTCTTTGATCCCCGCGGGCACAGTGATCCACAATGTGGAGTTGCGTCCCGGCAAGGGGGGGCAGTTGGCGCGTGGTGCTGGATCGGAAGCCACTCTGGTGGGCAAAGTGGGCAAGTATTGCCAGGTGAAGCTCCCTTCGGGCGAGGTTCGCCAAGTGTTGGCGGTCTGCCGCGCCTCAATCGGTCAGGTGGGAAACACGGACAACGAAAACATTAGTCTCGGGAAAGCCGGTCGCTCGCGTTGGAGAGGGATTCGACCTCATGTCCGCGGCCAGGCCATGAACCCGATTGATCATCCCCTTGGAGGCGGTGAGGGTGTAGGTAAAGGCCACCATCCCGTGACCCCTTGGGGAAAACCCTGTAAGGGTGCTAAAACCCGCAATAACAAGCGGACGAATAGCATGATTATCAAGCGCCGGGCGAAGCGCAAATCAAGGAAGTAGGAGAGATTAGACTGTGGCACGTTCAGTAAAAAAGGGTCCTTTTGTAGACCATCACCTCATGAAGAAGATCGAGCACGCCAAGTCGACGGGCGATAAGAAGGTGATTAAAACTTGGTCGCGCCGATCGACAATACTACCGGAAGCAGTGGGCTTAACCTTCGCCGTCCATAACGGCCGAAAGTTCATCCCGGTGTACGCGACTGAGAACATGATTGGTCATAAACTGGGTGAATTTGCTCCCACCCGCACCTTCAACGGCCATGCGGAGAAAAAAGCCGCCGCGGTTCCGGTTAAGAAGTAGAGGAACGAGAGGATAGGTCATGGAAGTTAAGGCAAGTTTGAATTTCGCGCGCATTGGATGTCAGAAAGCCCGCTTGGTCGCAGATGTGGTTCGTGGCAAGGACGTTAATGAAGCCATCCGTGCTTTGACATTCATGAAGCAAAAGGGCGCGGGTCTGATTAAAAAGTTGATTGAGTCGGCGGTCGCGAACGCGGAAGACAGGAAGGTAATCGACGTGGACAACCTCTATGTGAAGACAATCCATGTAGATATGGGTCCTTCAATCAAGCGGTTTCGTCCTCGGGCGCAAGGCCGTGCCTTTATGGTCAAGAAGAAGATGAGCCATATCAACGTGGTGTTGGACGAAAGATAGAATTTGGTTTCGAGTTAATTTCGAGTCGGAAGGATCGAGCGAGTGGGACAAAAGGTTAATCCAGTAGGTTTACGAGTTGGGGTGATCAGAACCTGGGATTCGCGCTGGTTTGCCAAGGGCAAACAGTATCAGGTGAATTTCCGTGAAGACCACCGTCTGCGCAAGTTCATCAAAGACAAGCTCAAACATGCTGGTGTGGCGAAGATTGAGATCGAGCGTGCGGCCAACAAGGTCAAGATCATTATTTCCACAGCCCGCCCCGGGGTGGTCATTGGCAAAAAAGGTACAGGGATCGATGCGCTCAAAGCGGACATCCAGAGACTCACGCCCAATGAGGTGTTTGTAAATATTCAGGAAGTTCGTAAACCGGATTTGGATGCGCAACTGGTTGCCGAGAATATCGCTCTCCAACTTGAAAAGCGGATTTCCTGGCGCCGGGCTCTTAAAAAAGCACTGGCTGCGGCCGTAAAGGGGGGCGTGCGGGGAATTAAGATTCGTGTGAGCGGACGACTCGATGGGGCCGAAATTGCGCGTTCTGAATGGTACAACGAAAAGAGCGTACCGCTGCACACCTTGCGGGCCGATATTGATTATGGAACGGCTGAAGCTCTGACGACCTATGGTTTGATCGGATTGAAGGTTTGGATCTACAGAGGCGACGTCTACTCAGCACGTGAGATTGAGGAGGCTGGCCGTGTTAAGTCCTAAGAGAGTGAAGTGGAGAAGACAGCATCGCGGGAACTTCAAAGGACTCGCTTACCGTGGTAGCCAGTTGGCTTTCGGGGATTTTGGATTGGCCTCCGTTGAGGCAGGTCGGTTGACGGCTCGACAACTGGAGGCCGGTCGAATTGCGATCAGCCGGTCAGTAAAACGGGGCGGTAAGCTCTGGCTCCGGGTTTTTCCGGATTTGCCACTGACCAAAAAGCCTGCTGAGACTCGTATGGGCTCCGGTAAGGGAAGTCCTGAGCTTTGGGTAGCGAAAATCCTCCCGGGCCGGATGTTGTTTGAAATGAACGGTGTGACCCGCGAGCAGGCGGAACAAGCCTTCCGCCTAGCGGCGCACAAGTTGCCGTTCAAGACCAAGTTTGTGGTTCGGGAGTAGAAAAATGAAGTACGCGGAAATTAAAGATTTAACCAGTTCAGAGATGCGCAAGCGCGTGATGCAACTGCGTGAAGAGCTCTTTGAGGCTCGTATGAAGCACTCGCTGGGTCAGCTCGGTAGCCCTTTGGACATCCGCAAGAAACGCAAGGATCTGGCCCGCTTGAAGACAGCGCTACAGACCAAGCTTGGTGCACAAAAGTAGAGGAAGGCACATGGCTAAAGCAGAAGGTAAACAAACAGAGCAGCGTGAAGGCGTCCGTCGCCAAGAAGTGGTGGGCGAGGTCGTGAGCAATGGGATGAATAAGACCATCGCCGTGCAGATCTACCGCCGTGTGCGCCACCCCAAATACGGAAAGTTTCAGAAGAAAACGTCCGTGTTCAAGGCCCACGATGAAAGAAATGAGGCCAAGAGGGGTGATAAGGTCCGTATCATTGCGACCCGCCCATTGAGTAAGACTAAGCGCTGGCGCTTGCTTGAGATCGTTGAGCGCGCGGAGCAAGATATCGGAGGAGTGAACGTATGATTCAGATGCAATCTCGCCTGCGCGTCGCTGACAATTCCGGTGCTCGTGAAGTCCAATGTATTAAGGTCCTGGGTGGAACCAAGCGCCGGTGGGCCTCTATTGGTGACATCATCGTAGTTTCGGTGAAAGAGGCTCTTCCGAACTCAAAGGTAAAGAAGGGCGACGTGGCGAAAGCGGTCATCGTGCGCACAGTTCATAAACTGCGCCGCCCCGATGGTAGCTATATCCGTTTTGATGATAACTCGGCGGTTTTAATTAATGCTGCCAAAGAACCGATCGGCACACGTATTTTTGGACCGGTGGCGAGAGAGCTGCGGGCCAAGCAGTTTGTGAAGATTGTGTCCTTAGCTCCTGAGGTGATTTAGAGATGGCAAAACCGACTTCAGAAAACCGTGGTTCAGACCGTGCCAAGTCCGATGGCTTTAAGGTTGAGCTGCGGCAAAAGTATGAAAAGGACATGGTTCCGTCGTTGATGAAGGAACTGGGTTTGAAAAGCCGTATGCAGGTTCCCGGTTTGAAGAAAATCGTGATCAACGTCTCCACGAGTGAGGCCGTAAAGAATCCAAAGGTCTTGAATAATGCGGTGGATGAGCTGACGGCGATCACAGGCCAGAAAGCCGTGATCACTAAGTCGAAGAAGTCGATCTCGAACTTCAAATTACGCGAAGGAATGCCAATTGGCGCGATGGTCACGCTCCGGAAGGAGAGAATGTGGGCCTTTTTAGAGCGTCTGATTCACCTTTCTCTTCCGCGTGTGCGTGACTTCCGAGGCCTCTCCCCGCGAGGATTTGACGGCCGCGGGAATTACAATATGGGTCTTAAGGAGCAGATTATTTTTCCTGAGATCGATTACGATAAGGTGGACGCAGTCCGTGGCATGAACATCACGATCTGTACTTCAGCTGCAGATGACAACCAGGGGCGAGCGCTGCTCGAAGCCTTGGGAATGCCTTTTAGAAAGCGTTAATTAAGGAGTGATTTAGGATATGGATACAATCGGGGAATTTCTTACCAGGATTCGTAATGCAGGAGCCGCACGGCACGAGAAGGTGGACATCCCTTCATCCAATGTGCGCATAGGCATTGCCCGAATCCTTCTGGAACAAGGCTATATTCGCTCCTTCAAAGTTGTTCGCGACGGTAAGCAAGGCGTGATGCGTGTGTACCTGAAATACAATGAAAAGGGACGGCCCGTGATCACGGCGGTCAATCGGGTCAGCCGTCCGGGGCGTCGCGTGTATGTGCGAGCTACGGATGTCCCATTGGTACGAAATGGATTTGGAATTTCAATTTTGAGCACAAACCGGGGTGTGGTCGATGGTGAGACCGCAAAAAAAGACAACCTCGGTGGTGAGCTGCTTTGTAACGTTTGGTAGGTGGATTATGTCACGTGTAGGACGCTCTCCTGTATTTTTTGACAAGGCGGTGCAAGTCACCCTAACACCGCAGAATGAAGTGGTGGTGAAAGGGGCCAAGCACACGCAAACCGTGCGCATGCGTCCGGAGATCAAAGCCAAGGTGGAAGGGAATCAGATCATTCTCACTCCCGCCAATCAGGAGCCTCAGACTCGAGCGTATCACGGACTTTATCGCGCACTCATTCAGAATGCGGTGACCGGGGTCTCGAAAGGGTGGACTCGGGAGCTGGAGCTGAATGGCGTGGGCTACCGGGCCTCAGTTTCTGGGAAGAAGTTGGAATTGACGTTGGGGTACAGCCACCCGGTCGTGTTTCCCATTCCCGCTGGCATTGAGATCACGGTGGACAAGCAAACCAAGTTGGCTGTGACAGGTCCAAGCCGTGAGCAGGTGGGTCAGGTGGCGGCGAAAATTCGTAGCTTCCGTCCGCCAGAACCCTACTTGGGTAAAGGAATTAAATACGCGAATGAAGTGATCCGTCGTAAGGCGGGCAAGTCCGCGTCGAAATAGGTGAGGTGAAGCCGTGATTCGCATTAAGATAAAAAATAAGACCTCGCACAAAGCGACAAAACGCCTTAAAAACAAGGCTCGAATTCGCAAGAAGGTGGATGGGGATAGTCAGCGTCCACGCTTAACCGTGTACCGTAGTGGCCGCCATATCTATGCCCAAATTGTGGATGACAGCAGTGGCAAGACACTGGTTGCGTACTCCACTCTGGAAGGCAATATCAATCGCAAGAACATTGAAGCGGCCAAACAGGTGGGACAGGAACTGGCAAAGCGAGCTTTGGATAAAAGCATAAAAAACGTGGTTTTTGATCGTAGTGGGTATGTGTTCCATGGCCGGGTGAAGGCCGTGGCGGATGGCGCGCGTGAAGCGGGCTTAAGTTTCTAAGGAGCAAGTGTGGAAAACCAACAGCAGGAAATGCAAGAGCGGGTCGTGGCAATCAACCGCGTAGCCAAAGTGGTGAAGGGCGGACGCCGCTTTTCCTTCTCGGCACTCGTGGTCGCCGGTACCGGTCAGGGTCAGGTGGGATTTGGAACCGGCAAAGCCGGTGAGGTTCCCGAGGCGATTGGAAAAGCGGGCCGGATTGCGAAGAAAACGCTGAAAAGTGTGAATCTTAAGGAGAACCGCACGATTCCTCACCAGGTGATTGGTCGATTCGGAGCCGCCAAGGTCATTTTGATTCCGGCCGCTCCTGGAACGGGTGTGATTGCCGGTGGTCCGGTACGAGCGGTATTGGAGGCCGTTGGAATCAAGGACATCCTGACGAAGTGTGTAGGAACGACGAATCCACATAATGCGGTCCGCGCCACAATGGATGGACTGGTGCAGTTGATCTCCACGCGTCCGGTAAAGGCAGAATAAAACAGTCTGGAAGAGTCTGGGGTGACTTATGGCGAAGAGTTTTCGAGTGACATTGAAACGAGGCCTGATTGGCACGACACGGGATCAGCGTGATGCTGTTCGCTGTTTGGGCCTCCGTCGTATCAATGATAGCAAACTTATAAAAGACAATCCGGCCAATCGCGGACAAATCATGAAAGTTCAGCACCTGGTTGATGTGCAGGTGGAGAAATAAAATGAGTGCACTCTCCTCTCTCAAAAAGTTTAAAGGCTCGACCCATAACTCCAAAGCATTGGGACGAGGCCGTGGTTCAGGTAAGGGTGGAACATCTACCAAGGGCGGTAAGGGGCAAAAGGCCCGCAAAGGCGCTCCGATTCGTCGTGGATTTGAAGGTGGGCAAACACCCTTGATTCGTAGAATGCCGAAAGTGGGGTTTACAAACACCCCCTTTAGGAATGAATATGAAATTCTAAATCTGAATCAGCTTCAGGCCTTTTCGGGATCCGTGGGTCCCGACGAGTTGGCGAAAGCCGGACTGGTGAGCAAGAATGCGCGAGTGAAGGTGCTGGGACGCGGTGATGCGCCTCAGGGTCTCACAGTGCGAGCTCATAAGTTCAGCGAGAGCGCCAAATCGGCCCTTGAAAAGGCCGGAGGAAAAGTCGAGGTAATTTAGTGGCAACATCAGGTGTGAGCATTCCCGCAGAGCTGCGCAAACGCATTCTTTTCACCCTTGCAATTTTAGCCGTCTATCGTTTGGGTGTGCATGTGCCGGTTCCTGGGGTGGATGCGAATGTCATGCTTTCGTTTTTCCAATCGCAGTCGGGAGGGATCTTCGGTCTTTTTAACACGTTTACTGGTGGAGCTCTCGAGCGCTTCAGTGTATTTGCACTGGGGATTATGCCTTATATTTCGGCTTCAATTATCTTCCAGCTTTTGCAAACAGCGGTTCCCTATCTCGAGCAGCTCAAGAAAGAGGGCGAGCCGGGCCGTAAGAAAATCAATCAATACACTCGTTATGCCACGATTGTTTTAGCCGTGATTCAGGGCTATGCGATGGCGTCCTTCTTGGCTGGCGCTGATCATCAAGGTGTGCCGTTGGTGGTGACGCGCTATTTTGCGCCATTTGTGAGTTTTAAGGTTATGGCCATAGCCACTCTCGTGGCAGGCACATGCTTTGTTATGTGGCTGGGAGAGCAGATTACGGAACGTGGAATTGGCAACGGAGCCAGCCTGATCATTTTCACCGGGATTGCCGCTGGGATTCCCAGCGGAGCCATGAGTCTATGGCAAATGGTTCAGAACGGGGATATTAACGGCCTTTTGGCCCTGCTGTTGATCGCAGGCATGGTCCTGACCATCGCCATTATCGTCTTCCTCGAAGTGGGCCAGCGTCGTATTCCCATCCAGTATTCACAGCGCGCGCCCTCACGTGACGGGATGGCCCAGGCTCAACAAACTAGCCACCTTCCGCTGAAAATTAACTTCTCCAATGTGATTCCACCCATTTTCGCAAGCTCTCTACTCATGTTTCCGGCGACAATGTCTCAGTTCGTGCAGAATCCCACGTTGCAAGCGCTTTCGGCTTCATTGAATCCGACTCACCCCATTTACAATCTAATATTTATCGGCCTCATCGTGTTCTTTTGTTTCTTCTACACCGAGATCGTGTTTAATCCCACGGAAGTCGCAGATAACCTGAAAAAATATGGTGGCTTTATTCCGGGTATTCGGGCGGGAAAGAGCACTGCGGATTACATTAAGAAAGTGTTGGACCGTCTCACTGTAGCGGGGGCGGTTTACCTCAGTGTGATTTGCGTCCTCCCGACCTTTTTGATGAATCAGTTTAAGGTCCCGTTTTACTTCGGTGGGACGAGCCTCTTGATTTTGGTTGGGGTAGCTTTGGATACGAGCCAGCAGATTCAGTCGCACCTTTTGACGGCTCGGTATGAAGGCTTGCTTAAAGGCGTGAAGTTGAAAAGCCGGAGGGTTCAATATTGAACGTGATTCTCTTCGGTCCTCCAGGCGCGGGAAAAGGAACACAATCTGAGTTTTTGATTGGGCGCTTAGGAATGAAGCAGATAAGCACCGGCGATCTGTTTCGAGCGGCAATCAAGAATCAGACCCCTTTGGGCAAAGAGGCGAAGAGTTACCTAGACGCTGGAAAACTGGTTCCTGATGAAGTGACGATTGGACTGGTTGAAGAAGAGTTGGATCGCCTGGGCGGAAAGAGTTTTGTATTGGATGGCTTTCCTCGCAACGTTACCCAGGCCGAAGCCCTTGAGACGCTTCTCGCGGCGCGGAAGCTAAGGGTCGACAAGATTCTTTTTTTGGAAGTGCCTCTCAATATGCTGTTGAGTCGCCTGACGGGTCGCCGGGTCTGCAAGAACTGTGGCGCTGTTTACCATATCGAGACGAAACCTCCTCGTGTGGACGGCGTGTGTGACGTTTGCGGCGGTCCGGTGGTGCAGAGGCCTGACGATCAGGAAAATGTGATTCGGACACGCTTGGAGGCCTACGAGCAGAGCACCAGGCCTTTGAAGGAACATTTTCGGCTCAAGGGTCCGTATGTTGAAGTTGATGGAACGGGTTCGAGTGAAGAAGTTTTTAGCAAAATCGCAAAGGAGTTGCGGGTCAAAGCGTGATAGTCCTTGAAGCTAGAAAGTGCTGGACTTGGATTATCGTGGGTGTTAGCCTCACCGCTTGCATTCATCTGCGCGCCTTCGGTTTTGCTGAAAAGCGGAGTGATTTCGGAAGGTTGTAATCATATGCAGGTGTTCGAGAGAACATCTGAGTGTATGGAGTTCGTTATGAAGGTCAGAGCTTCAGTAAAACGCATCTGCAATAAGTGTAAAGTGATTCGTCGTCGTGGAGTCCTACGGGTGATCTGCGAGAACGCCAAACACAAACAAAGACAAGGATAAAGTATGGCTCGTATTGCCGGCGTCGACTTGCCTCGAAACAAGCGCATCATCATTGCGCTTCAATACATTTATGGAATTGGCCAGACCCGCGCCCAGGAGATTATGGACAAGGTGGGATTTGCTCCCGCACTCCGTACGGATTCTCTGACCGATGAACAGGTCGCTTCTTTGCGGTCCGCGATTGAAAGCAGCTTTAAAGTGGAAGGGGACCTACGCCGGGAAGTGGGTCTGTCCATTAAGCGGCTGATGGATCTGGGGTGTTACCGCGGACTGCGCCATAAGAAAGGCCTTCCCGCTCGTGGACAGCGAACACGCTCGAATGCACGCATTCGCAAAGGCCCTCGTAAGACAATCGCGAATAAGAAAAAAGCAGTCTAATTAAGAGATGAGCACAGGTATTAAGGAGAGTAAGGTAAATGGCTGACCCCAAAGTGGCTTCTGCGCCGAAGAAGAAGATCAAGCGCAATGTGCCTATCGGACGTTGTTTCATTCAAGCTGGTTTTGGCAATACGATTGTGACTTTCACCGATCTGAACGGGAACACCGTTTGTTGGTCGAGCGCGGGCATGTTGGGTTTCAAAGGAAGCCGTAAAGGCACTCCATTTGCGGCGCAGGTGGCGGCTGAGGATGCGGGCAAAAAAGCCCTCGAAGCCGGTATGAAAACATGTGACGTCGTGGTTCGTGGTCCTGGTGCGGGACGTGAGCCGGCGATCCGTTCTTTGGCGGCTTTGGGTATGCGTATGACGTCTCTGAAGGACCTCACTCCGATTCCACATAACGGATGCCGTCCTCCGAAGCGTCGACGTATTTGATCGGCGCAACGATGGATTTGATTTGAGATTCTTTACGGGAGAACTGATGGGACAATTGGCAATGCAACCTCACTATTACAAATTTTGGCGTGAATTGATTAAACCGAAAGGTTTCGAGGTCGAAAAGGAAAGCCTTACCCCTCGCTACGGGAAGTTTCACATTCGCCCGTTGGAGCGTGGTTTTGGCGTGACCTTGGGCAATTCTTTGCGCCGAGTCTTGCTGAGCTCGATGATGGGTTCGGCGGTCTCCGCCGTGAAGTTTGAGGGTGTGTTGCATGAATTCAGCACGATTCCGGACGTTCTTGAAGACGTCACAGATATTATCCTCAACCTGAAGGAGGTTCGCTTCCGTCAGTATGATCCTGACACAAAGATGCTTCGGATCTCGAAACAGGGACCGGGCAAGGTGACTGCGGCAGACATCCAGCTGATAGAAGGGATTGAGGTTTTGAATCCGGATCAGCATATCGCGACTCTTGGTAAAGATGCGCGTTTTGAGGCGGAGCTGATCGTGACGTTCGGTCGCGGTTATGTGGAGGCTGAAGGGCGTGGCAAGGATCTGCCGGTCGGGTATGTGGCGGTGGATGCTCTCCACAGTCCTATTCGCCGTGTGAACTACATGGTGAATGCGGCGCGAGTGGCGCAACGGACCGACTACGATGCTCTGACTCTGGAAGTCTGGACGGATGGCTCGTTGAAGCCAGAAGAGTGTGTGGCACTGGGATCTAAGATTCTTAAGGAGCAGCTGCAGATCTTTCTGACCTTCGATGAAAATATGGAGCCCGTGCCGGAGGAAGAAGATAGCCGTTCTCCGCAGTTCAATGAGAACTTGTTCCGCTCCGTGGATGATCTGGAATTGTCAGTGCGTTCGGCGAACTGCTTGAAGAATGCGAACATCCGTTACATTGGTGAGCTGGTAAGCAAGACCGAAGCCGAGATGCTGAAGACCAAAAATTTTGGTCGCAAATCTTTGAATGAAATTAAAGAGATCCTTTCCAACATGGGGTTATCGTTGGGAATGAAGGTTGATGGATGGCCGCCCCCGGGATGGGATCCGAATAACCCCATTAAACCCCAAGCGCCCGCTGCGCCTGCTCCTCCTGCCGCCAATCCGGCCGGCGGTATGGGCAGCGTGAGCCGTGGCAATGGCACTCCTCAATAAGGAGCAGGTGAAATGAGACATAAGTCGAAACGACACAATTTTCATCGCCGACCTGGGCCCCGGGTGGCTCTGATTCGCGGGATGGTTTATTCTTTGGTTGAACATGGTCGCATCAAGACCACGGTGGCTCGAGCCAAAGAGGTGCGACGTCATGTGGAGAAGGCGATCACACTTGGTAAGAAAGGCACGCTCCATGCGCGTCGCCTCCTGCTCTCGCGTTTTCCGAACGATGGTGTCGTTGACTTGATCACTACGGATCTTCAAAAGCGCTTTGGCCAGCGTCCTGGCGGCTACACGCGTATCGTGAAGGTGGGTGCTCGTCCTGGCGATCAGGCGGATATGGCGTTCCTCGAGTTTGTGGATTACGTTCCGCCTCAGCCTCGCAGTGAAGAGACTGTGAAGGGGGATACGGAAGAAGCGCCCCGGAAACGGGTGAAGGCCGCGCAGCGGGCTCGCGTCCGTAAGAATGTGCGCCGAATTCAGGCCAAGTCGCGTCGCGAAGCCCGGGTGTAATAGTCTTTCAAGACCAATTATAATTATTCTGTCTAGCGACAGCTTCTAGACTGTCTATTGAGGAGCTTCCGGTTCTTGATGTGTGGGAAGCTCCTACGGGACTAAGCTATGTAGGTGGTTCAGCTCGAACGTGTCAGAGTGTCAGAGTTGGTCTGTCATTTTATAGGCTGACTGTAGCAGGTGATTTCGCCTTTGGCCTGGTTACCGGCCCGAGCGTCGATATTCACTTCAGTGTATCCATATGTGCCGGTGAAGGACGACTGGACAGGATCACCGATGGTACGGATGACAAGAGACGTGACGCTGGTTCTCGTGGCTGTCGCCATAGAAATATTGATGTCAGCACGGACGTCGTTACCCACTTGAGCTCCTTCTTCCATCCATAATACGAGTTTAATGAGATCTCCTCCCTCAACCCGCCGACCATCCATTGAGAAGTAAGATTGGTTCGTGACCGGCGTGCCGGTGCCGTCGGCGAGATAGGCTGTCTCGACTTTGAGGCGGCCGTCTTTTGAGTCACATACGATCTTTCTCATCTCAGACGCGTGGCTTGTGACCGACATCATCACCGCCACAACAAAAAGAGCTGCAGTTCTAAATATGTTTTTCATTTTATAGACCTCCCCAAAAAGAAGATGGGCGCGCCGGGCGCCGTTAGTGAGGGCGAAGCTAAGACAACTCTCAATGTGATGCCACTAGAAAACTGGATGAGCAAATGTTTCTGACGTGGCGCAAGGGCAGAGCAGAAGACTAAGTTAAGTTATTTTAAGGCTATGGATTCCAGTGCTTTTATATAGTTTGCATAGTGTGTCTTGGTAAAGCTGGTGGCGGTGGCTCGGCCGAACCAAGGGATTTTGTGTTCGTCCTTGATCACGTGAATTCCAAGAACCAAAGCCTTGCAGGTTTGGCCCTGGGATTCCATGATCATGAATCCGCGATTATACGCCAAATGTCCAAGTTGGCCCACTTGCTTCCATTCTAAAACTTCTCTTTGTTTTGAGTCTTGGTAAAGTCGAACCCGGGCCTGGGTCTTGAAATCGGAGAGCACGGGTACTTTGATTGTGAGATCCAAGAGAAAATTGGAAGCGGAGCCGCTGATCTTTTTGAGGTTCCTTAGGGTTTCCACCTTTGCGATCACACCTAAGAGCCCGTCGGGTTCATGCAGTGCCGATCGCACGGAAGAACACGCCCGGGGGAGTATTTTCGAGGCAATCGCGCCGTAGGCTATTCCAGTCGGGAATCGGATTTTTACAGTTTTCTCGATGTTGATCGATGAGGTTGTTAATTGGTTCGACCATCGAATGAAAAAAGGGTCATAGTTCCCCGCGATGACGGCTTCAATAAACAGATTGATTTTTGATTTCTCAGTCTTGCCAGCGAATGCGAGTCCAGGAATGAGAGTAGACAAGATGAGCAGGGGGAAAAGGGGCAACGAGTTGAGCGGCGTTTTAAGGAGAATGTTTCGCTTCGGTTTCAAAATCCTATTTTCTCTTTGTGAATTCAGCTTCGAGTGTTTTGGAAAGATAAGACAAACTCAGGGTGAATTTGACCTCCCTTGGTTCCCCCTTTAGACCCGTATTCACGCCAGTAGTTAATTCTTGGAACCGAAAATGGGCCCAATCATAAGCTCTTGCAGAGCTCTGTGCGAGCGTGAGAGCAGGGGTAAGAGGATGAGCGTTGGGGTCGCCGTTGGCGGTCTCACACAGGAAAATATTGTGCAAAAAGAGACCTTGTCCGAGGGGGCTCAGGAGGGGATCCGTGCATCTCATCTCCAGCCGATAGAGTTGGCCCCTACTGGAGTCGACCTTGCAGGGCTCACCAATTTTGGTGGTCCGTGCGAGCACTCGGTCGCAAACGACCGGATATGAGGATGTCGACATCGGAGTTGACGAGCGCCCAACCCCTTGCAGCTCTCCCTCGAAGTGGAGGCGGACGGAATGGGAATGGCTTTTAACGCTGCAAAAAATAAGTACAACCAAGATAAAATTTCGCATTCGGGCCCTTCTCAGCGGTCGCATCCGGCACCATGGCTTTTGAGCACCTCCCGTTGCAAGTGCCATTCCTCTCGCAGGCACGGGAGGGACGCCGCTGAAGGAAAGGCTTTAGGGTGTTACGGGACGAGGGACTGAACGCGTTGAAAGATCACATTCATGTCGTACTCGCGCAGGGCTTTTTGGCGGGCCTTTTGGGCGAGAGATTGCCGTTGGACCGGATTCTCGATAAGGGTTTGCATGGCCGCGATGAGCGATTCGGTCGAACGGGGTTCGCAGAGGAGGCCGCACTGGCCGTTGTCGAGGATTTCGGGAGTGCCGCCAGAGTTGGTGCCGATGACGGGGAGGCCTGAGGCCAGCGCTTCCAACAAGACGTTAGCAAAGTTCTCCTCATAAGAGGGCATTACGAACACGTCAAGGGCGTTCATGACCTCAGGAACGTCTTTGCGGAAATCGGTGAGGAGAACATGGTCTGCGGAGAGATGAAGGTCCGTCAGCCGTTGTCGGATCTCTTTATCGAAGTCCGCGCCTGCGGTGTTGCCTCCCACAAGAACAAAGCGGGCGTGGGAATGGGATTTGAGAATGGCTGCCGCCGCTTCGATAAACTCCAATGATCCTTTAAGGCGGTCGAGGCGCCCGATCAGGCCAAATACCAGCTGCCCCGGACCAATACCCCAGGAGGCGCGGATGTCCTCGCGCCGGGGCCGCGGCTGGAAGCGCGTGACATCAACTCCGTTGGGAATCACCAGGTACTTGTCTTCGGGAACGGGCAGTGAGCTTAGGAGCGAACGTTTCTGAATGTGGCTGAGGGCGATCAGGGCGTCCATGCGCGCGTACATCAGACGGTGGCCCGGGCCCTTCTTGGACACGCCCTGGAGGAACATGCGCGCAAAGCCAAAGAGCTTCACATCCAAACCCCAAAGTGCGGGGGCGACGAGCCACACATCGCGCAGGGAATGGAGAAACACGGCCTTAACGTCACGCTCACGGATCCAACGCCGCAAGATCCGCGTCGTCCGCGGTGAAATATAATCTCGCGCTGGCAGGGGGAGGGCCTCAAGGCCCTCACTGATCAGGGCTTGATGAATTGGAGTATGGGGAAGGCAGGCCTCAAAGGAGGCGTGACCCGCGCGACCGAACAGACGCGTGAATTTCACCGAGGACATTTCGAGTCCTCCCCAGGCTTGGGAGAAGCAAACAGTAGCCACTGCACTTGGTTTCATCGAATGAGGTTTAACATTTTGAAGTTCGAGCGCCAAGCCGGGCAGCGGGAAAGAGAATGGTATGGCTTGAAACACCGATTCATGGATATAATTCCGTGATGTGGAGTTTTAAAGGACTGCTTGCTGTCTTCATTACGGGTGCGATTCTTTCCATTCCTCTTTATTACTACTGGGAGTATTTGACGCGGGGAATGCGGCCACCGCAAGCCACACGCATTCTTGATGAGTTGGAGAAGCGAGGAGTTCCCGAGTTTCAGGTCGAGAAATTGGATGGAGGATCCGTCTCGCCTAAGGATTTCAAAGGCCGCATCTTGTTGGTCAATATTTGGGCGACCTGGTGTGCGCCCTGTGTGAAGGAATTCCCGTCGCTTCAGAACCTGGTAAGGGAGTTTAAGGGCGAACTGACGGTCCTCGCCATTTCGTATGACAAGGACCGTGCGGATATCGAAACGTTTATCAAAGCCTTTGGAGGGGTTCCGGAGAACTTTGTGGTGGCGTGGGATAAAGACCGCGTGACGTCCAAGCTCTTTGGAACCGATGTTCTTCCGGAAACGTATATCTTTAGCCAGGATCAAAAGCTGGTTCGTAAGGTCGCTGGAGAAACCACCTGGGATGATCCTTACGCCTTCCAGTTCTTCAGAAAAATCCTCAAGTGATCATTCATAATGACCATCCGCGGGGAGCGAGAGACAGGAAGGCGCGTGAAATCCCGCTTGGAATTTAGCCCTGAGGAATTCCTGGATTTCTTTGTGGCCCTCGTCGTTCTCTGGATCCAGGGCGTGGTATCGGCAGTAGGAGGAGTTGGCTTCCTCCCACAAGCCTGTCTTCCATTGCGCGCGCGCCACTTGACGGTGCAACGCGGAGAGCGCGCGCGTGGATTCACGGTTGCGCTTTGAGAACTCCGAATCGTTGAGGAGCGGCGCGAGTTCGGACAGGATGCGCGTGAATTGACCTTTTGACCAGTAGACTTGAGCCAGGTTCGCAACCGCCACGGCGTCCGCCGGTCGAAGACGGCGGGCTTTCAGCAACAGGGATTCCGCTTCATCCAAATCTCCGCGGAATAGGGCTTCCACTCCCAATGAGGTGGTGGCGAGATAACTGTGCGGGTTCTGCGCATAGAGCTCCGCGAAGAATCGCGCATTACGGCTCCACACCTCGCTGCGTGCAAAGGAAAGCGCGCCAAGGAGACCCACCACGAGACAGGCGATCCACGGTAGAGACTGAAGCCGCAGAGCGAGAAAGAGGGCCACTCCAGTCATTGGAAGGTACAAGTATCGGTCTGCGACTGTGGAGTCCGCTTGGGCCTGGAAGGGTATGAGACCGAGCAAGGGAAGAAGAAGCAAGAAACTCACAACAAGAAACTCGGTCCCGGGCTCTTTCCGGCGGGATCGCCACCAGACGGCTGTGACTATGCCGGCTAGCACCAGGAGAGTGGGGACAAAGAGTCTCGAATGTAAAACCATCTCGGGTGTGCGGCCGTAATCCGCGCAGAGGAACGCCGGCCAGAGGATTTTCGCCAGATAAAAGCCGAGAGTGTCTCCGGCCACGATCACGCGCTCAGCCCAGTCGGGGGGCTGCAGCCTTAGGGCGACGCTCTCGGACTGAATCCAATATGTCCAAATGGAAAGGGCGAGGGCCAGCGTGCACCAGATTCCGAGTGTCACCTGGCGAGGGCGTGACGAGAACTCGCGTCGTTGTCGCAAGAAGATCATGAGCGCGAGGGGGAGTGCCGCGATTGTGGGTTTGCTGAGTAGCCCGAGAACAAACAAAAGGGTGGCGAGAGGAAGGAATGCGGCGGGCGTGCTGAGCAGTGCGAGGGTGGAGCTTAACGCGAAGAATGCCGCGAGCAGATCACGGCCGCCGGAAATCCAGGCGACCGCCTCCACTTGAACGGGATGGGCGGCGAAGAGGAGCGCGGACCACATGGCCAGCGATTCTTGTTGCGTCAGCCGCCGCGCGAGTCTGTGCACCAGCCCGGCGTTTGCGCTATGGAGCAGGATGTTGCCCGTATGGAAAACCCATGCGGAAGAGGTGATCTGATTCATTAAGGACCAGACACTGTAGGTGACCGGAATGTAGAGTCCGTAGTAGGGTTCGCTCCATATTTTCTGCCATGCCAGATGCTGGAGCCATGGATTGAAAGGAATGTTCTGGCGGTCATCCCAGCGCAAGAATTCACCAGGTAGCGTGGGATAAAAGATCAGGAACGTCAGGGCCGTAAGAAGAACAACTGTGGCAAGGCTATGGCGGCGTGGGACAGAAGTAAACATTCACGGTTAGTGTAACTGGAGCCGGGACTCAAGCCAACTGACTATGCGCCCCCATCATCGGCCTGGTACTTGTTCTGGATTTCTTCTTCGACCGAGAGGGGTTGCAACTCGATTTTCGTCTCCTGATAATTCCTAAGGCCATGTTCACGAGGACGGCCGAAGACAGCTTCATCTTCTGTAAGACCAAGGTGGGTGGCCAGATTTTGTTGAGTGATCACATGTTCCACTTCCATCTCCGCCTTCACCGCTTGAGATCGAGGTTTTTGGGGAACGTCTTTGGCCACCGCCCATGGACCTACGAAGATGAGAATGGTGACCCATTTTGATGCGTTGGACATAGCTTCTGAACCTCCACCTAAACTCATGTACTGAGAGCAGTGCAAGGAAAGCACCAAGTCGGAGGCTCCTTAAAGTTCGAATTACCGTTGAAGTTTTGGACACTGGCCACCGGGGATACAGTACCTCTTCGAGAAGCGGGGTTGCGGGCCATTGTAGGGAAGCAAGTACCTCCGCCACTCTTTTTACCCTCATGTTCTTTTGCAAACCTTCACTCCTGGAACCGCATGATTGCCAGATAAAGAGACCGTCCCGTCTTCTTTGAACATGAGCCAGCCCACGCTGGTGCGATACCGAATCAAAGTTCCCGCAACAATGCTCCTTTGGGCCAGGCCTTCCTCTGTTTCTGCCCCGTAAGACGCTTCGTAATACATAGCATCTACGCTGGCGCTGGAGTCTAGGACCGGGAGCGAAACTCGGGTTAATTGGATTCTGGCGCTTCCACATTGAAAAGATTGTTCTACATCACCCGCGTCACCCTCGGTCGCAAGCGCCATAAGTGCCGTCATGGTAAACAGAAATATCAAGGCACCAGCGAATATATTCATGATTCCTCCGCAAAAGTGGGATGTATCGGACTTGGCGCGAGGAGATGCAATGGGTGTGCCTTTGGGCTCGCTCCGCAAAAAATCATGAGCTTGACCCTCCCGAGCGAAATCTGTAGAAGCTCTGCGAACGCAAGAAATGGAACCTTATAAAAGGAAATGGGAGCATCTATGAAAAAGGTAATGAGCATGGGTTCACGAATGGTTTCGAGTGTAACAGGTATGTGGTCCTTTGACGGTTCGGTTCTGTCTTTGCTGTTCCGGGGCGGCTCCAGTGAGAGCGGCTCACGGTCCAAGGATCAATGCCCCGCGTGTGGGAGAGGCTAATATTCTTTCGGGACTATCCTATTTCGAACATCCCTTCACGCGAGCGCTGCTCGTGGCCACTCGGCTAAGGCGCTTGCGTGTGGAATGCATTGAAGTCAACCCGGATAGTCCTCTTTCTGAACAGGGCCTGGCTCCTTTTAAAGGTCGGTTGTTGGCCCATTCCGTTTCCTTTTCGTTATTTGATCCGGATTTCGATGTGCCGGGATGGCTTCGATCTGCTCGACGCAACCTGCGGGGATATCCGCTCCGGTTCATCTCCGTGCACTTCGGCTTGAGCCATCTCAATAACAGGAAATTAGATACGTTTCTCCCATGCTGGCCGAGTTCCCGAGACCTAGCCGTGGCCACAGATCGCCTTCGACGTTTGTCAGATGAGTTTGGTTGTCCTGTTGGAATGGAAAATTTGGCATTGGCCCTTTCGCGGGATGATGTCTATTGGCAGATGGATTCGCTCCGCGAACTTATGGAACGCGGCAATGCCTATCTTTTGCTCGATTTACATAATGTGTTTTGTCAGGCGGTGAACTTTGAATTCGATTATCAGCAACTCATTGGCTTTTACCCTTTGGATCGCGTTCTTGAGTTGCACACCAGTGGAGGTAGCGACGATTGGGTTGCGGTAAGCGCAGATGCGGCGTCGAGCTCTCGCGGAGATGAGGCTTCCCAGCTGTTTCGACGAGATACCCATGATGGACGGGTGCCAGAGGCGATTTTGAATGTTCTCCCTTGGGTGGTCAGACAATGCCCCGAACTCCAATGGGTGATTTTCGAACGGTTGCCCTGTACGAGTGTACGTGAAGTGCTAAAAGCGAGTTCTGATTACGCGGCTCTACTTGGAAAGCTACCTACGGGAAAAGTTCCGGGGAGGACGTTTGCGATTGAGAGCGAACGTTGCCAGATCGAAGGCCCTGGTGCCGGTAGGGAGGGACCTTCAGGTGGCAGACCTCAGGTCCCCGTGCGACCCTGGGACAACTCCATTTTGATTCCGTATTTAAGTGATCTCGGGAGTGGAAAGAGGGAGAACGCTTTCCAACAGCGTGAGTTGGGCGTGCAGGCCGATTCCAGGGCGATTGAAGTCTGCGGGAAGTTGATCCGGCGCTGGCAACGAGAGTGCTCCACGTCTCAGCTGGGTCATCCGGCCGAAGCTTTATGGAGAGAGGAGCGGACTTAGCCTCCAAACAGGCCCTTCAGGAGTTTCTTTCCCTCTTGTTCAAGCTTTTTCTCTGGGCTTTTGCCTTTGCCGCCGTCCACTTGGGCCTTGGCATCTTGAACGGATTTGTCCACTTCGGCCTTTTTCGTATCGAGGTCTTTGGTAAGTGAGCCGATCACGCGGTCCATTTCGGCTTTGAGTTTTTCACGCTCCTTGCCGATGCGCTCATCCACAAATGCCTTCAACTGGGTTTGGGCTTCAGCGATCTTGGCTTGCAACTGCTTTTGAAAGCCTTTAGCCAGCTCTTCGCCCAAGTTGGAATTGATATGAACCGAGAAATCCGAGAAAGAGCCTTTGACGCCGGCGTTCAGCGTGACTCGGTTTACATCTTTAAGGATGGCACCGAGGATCTCCTGCACGTGTTTGTTCTTTGCAACTAGATCGTACTTCACGTCATTAAACACATTTTTCATCTCCATGCTTAGGGATTGTTCCACAAGCACGGCGTTCAGAAAGGTGGAGCCTTTGGCGCTGCCAATGGCGAGTTTCACATCCGGGCTGTTGGACAGCTTGGTGGAGTCCACAGGAAAGGCTCCGATCCGAAGTTCAAGCGACTCTTTGGGTGTGGCGGTGGTATGATCAATCGTGACTTTGCCATCGAAATCGAAAATGCCGATTTTGGGAAAATTTCCCTTCGCCAAGAGGAGTGTGGGGCGCTGTAAATAAATGGGATCCGAATTCAGATCCTTAATTTCGCCCATAACATCCCCACTGTATTGGGAACTTCCCAGCTTGGAACTGAGCGCAGCATGTTTGAGCCAGAATAGAGGATAGCCTGTGGTAATGGGGAATTTGTAGCTGATCCCGGCTCCGCGAGCGCGGGGGACGAGCTGTTCCTCCGCGCGCTCCTTCTTTTCTTCTTCGGAACGTTTGGGTGGCATATACTTGCGCGCCACCGCTACATATTTCTGCACGCCCACGAGCTTGCTTTCCAGCATCGACATAAACAGTTGCTGGGAAAATTCTTTGCTATCGATCTGGGGGATCTTGAATCGTTGTTGCAGCGACCGGATGTCTTCCTGAACCATCTTGTCCAGATCTTTAAACGCCTGCTGGTAAGCGTTGGTCTCACCTTTGACATCTTTTGAGGTCTGCTCGACCAGCTTCACCTTTTGTTCGACCTCCTTGATGATCTTTTCCGCTTCTTTGAGGTCGCGGGCGAGTTCCGCAGGTTTTTTCATGTCGAACTTCAGGGCTTTGATGCGCTCTTCGTACGCTTTCAGGTCCTTGGCTTGGGGAAGTTCCTTGATTCGTTTTTCCCATTTGGCTTGCTTTTCCTTGAGCTCCTTTTCCAGCGCTTTCACCCGGGCGTCGGATTGCAATTGGGCCTGGAGGTTCTTCAGCTGGTCCTTGGGATCGGTGCCGCCCACGAGGGCTGCGATATCGCTCAGAAAATTGTCGCTGTATTTCTTGCGTGTTTGTTCCAGCACGCGCGATTCCACCTGGCTGAGAAGAGAGGGGCCCGATTTTCCTGGAGGCGGCGGAGGGACCACATAGCCCGGGTGTTTGCGCGGAGCGAGGGCTTCGATATCCAAGATTGAAGCTTCATCGATCACAATCTTGGCGCGCAAGAGTGCGTCCCAAAGCATTTTGAACTTGATGCCGCCGATCTGGATGATATTGCGAGCGGGCTTGTTTTTGTCGGTGACTTGAATATCTTTGAATTCCACGCTCGCGCGTAAGAGGCTGATGTCCAAATCGCCGATGTTGACTTCCGCCCCGTTCACTTGCGTGCCCACATACTCTAGCGCGCGTCGCACATGTCCGCTAAAGAAAAGGGTGAAGTAGGCTCCCACAAGAGCGGTCAGAATCGCGGCGGGAAGAACGGCTTCCCAGCGGATGGGACCTTTGGCCTTGGGCTTCTTCTTTGCAGACGTGTCCGTCTTATCCGTAGAGGTTGTCATACGTGTAGTACCACTTGTAGAGGGAGGTTGCTTGAACGGCCTTCCAGAACTGAGTTTGCTTAAAACGCTCAACCACAGTTTGACGGTACCTCAGCACCAAAGCCCGGCTGACGAAGAAAATGACCGGGCTCAGCGCGATCGTCACGACGGCAGACCCCATAACGATCGAATTGTTAAACCGCGTAAGAGGAACCAGCGGCATGTTGTACATGGTGGTGAAGATGGGGCGAAGGGAATCTGTTTCGAGAACCCGAACGCCGACCGCATGGAAGAGGGGATCAAGCGCCCAGCCAACGAAAGCGAAGAAGAAGGCGGCCATAAACGCCGCACCGGCTTGAATTCGGAAAAAGAAGATGCAGATAAACACCAGAAAGCTCTGCAGGCTGAGCAGGGGAGTCATGCCCAAAATAAATCCCGCCGCGATTCCCGCGGCGATCTGATTGTGCCCAGTTTCGCTGTTCAGCAGCTTCAAGAAGCCGAACAGCTGCTTTAACAAGACGGTCATTGTCTATGCCTCCACCGCGAGGGAATCCTCGCGCCGATTCAGCTCAATTTCATAACCTGTTCAATGACGTAATCCTGGATCTCATCCGTCATATCCGGATAGAGGGGAAGGCTGACGACCCTATCCGCCATCTTGCGACTGATGGGAATGGGCAGCGTCCGTCCACGCCCCTCGTACGCCGGTTGGTCGGCCATTGTGCGGGGATAATGCACAGCGGTTGGGACGCCGTTCTCCTGCAAGAATTTTTGGAAGCGGTCGCGCGCCGGAACCTGCAGCGTGTATTGAGCCCAACTGCTGGTGCGATCTGCCACGAGTGTGGGTCGAATGATTCCGCGGCCTTCGAGCTCCCGGAAGGCCTCGTTGTAACGTTTGGCGCGCATGGACCGCTGCTCCAACTCCCAGGGAAATCGCTCGAGCTTGGGGAGAAGGATGGCACACTGAAGGGTATCCAAGCGTCCGTTGATTCCGATGCGCGTGTGATAGTAACGGCTCTTCTGGCCGTGCACACGAATCTCACGCATAGCGTCGGCGAGCGCGTCATCATCCGTAAATGCGGCTCCTCCGTCTCCGTAGGCACCTAGGGGTTTGGCCGGAAAGAAGGATGTCGCCCCAATCGTGCCCAAGGTTCCGCTACAATGGCCTTTGTAATGAGCGCCAAAACTTTGGGCCGCATCCTCGATCACCGCCAGTCCCTGTTTCTTAGCGAAGGCATTGATCTCATCCATATCCGCCGGTTGCCCGTAAAGCCCGACGGGCTGAATGGCTTTGGTCTTTGGGCTCAGGGCCTTTTCGAGAGTTCGCGCGTCTAGATTGTAGGTTTGCGGATCAATATCCACGTACACTGGATCCGCCCCGACGAGAATCACAGTCTCGGCCGTGGCAATGAATGAAAATGCGGGAACGATCACCTCATCACCAGGGCCAATCCCGAGCGCCATCAAGGCTAGAATGGCGGCATCTGTTCCACTGGCACATGCAATCGCATGTTTCACGCCCGCAAACCGCGCCAGTTCGTGCTCGAGCTCCGTTACCTCCGGGCCCATAATGTACTGTCCATGATCCAAAACCTTATCGATGCGAGTTCGAATCGGTTCACGAAGAGCTTGATATTGCGCATTCAGGTCAATAAATGGGATAGTTTTCATGATATAGCCTTTCCTTCAAGTTTTGCATGACCGTTGGTCGGGTCGTCAACCGAGTAGTGGTCGCGATGGAAAGTTAACGGAAAGATTTAAAAGTAGAATGACGCTAGAAAAAAGCCAACGGAGAATGGAATGATTCCGGTGATTCTCTCAGGGGGAAGCGGAACGCGGTTATGGCCGGTGTCGCGCGCGGCTTATCCCAAGCAGTTTTGTGACTTTTTTGATCGTTCGTTTTTAAGCAACACCATTCAGAGACTCAAGCCTCTGGGCGAAGTTCACGTTCTGACCACCAAGAGTATGGAGGCCTTGACCCAAAAGGCGGCTCGGCAAGAGGGCCTCAAACCCGAGCATGTGCTCTTTGAGCCAATGGGTAAGAACACCGCGCCGGCCGTGGCCCTCCTCTGTCACATCCTGGCCACGCGCGGCTTTCATGATGAAATCGCCGGGGTCTTTCCATCTGATCACTTGGTTGGGCAAGAAGAGGTCTTTCATCGTGCCGTGGCTTTGGCCGAACGGGCGGCTCAGCAAGGTTTTGTCGTCACGTTAGGGGTGCAGCCGAATTACGCCGCTACCGGCTATGGATACATCGAGGTGGCCTCCCAGTGTCTCGCGCAGGAGGGAGATCTCAAAGCAATGCGTGTTCAAGCTTTTCGCGAAAAGCCAGACCAAGGAGTCGCGCAAACCTATTTGCAGTCGGGACATCATTTTTGGAACGCGGGGATGTTTGTCTTCCGCATTTCTGAGATGATTCACCACTTACAGGCGTTCCAACCTGAAATTTGGACCCGAATTGCGCAGATCAAACCCGACCTGAGCAATGCTGAGTACCAGTATGCTTTGGTGAAGAATCTCAGCATTGATTATGGCGTCATGGAAAAGCTGGAAACCCAGGCATGCGTGCCCTGTGATATGGGATGGAGTGATGTGGGATCATGGGATGAGATGGCGCGCGTGGCAGAGGAGTCCCTGCAGCTGCAGTCGCAGTCCCGAGCCGAGGTGTTCAATATCGATTCTGAGAACAACTATGTCTTCTCGGTTCATAACAAAGTGGTCGGCCTTATTGACGTCACCGATACGATCATTGTGGATACGGCCGATGCCCTTCTGGTCACCCGCAAAGGATCTTCGCAAAAGGTGAAAGAACTGGTTGAGGCTCTCAAGGAGGCGCGCCAGCCGGAAGCCACGGAGCATCCGTTTGAGACCCGTCCCTGGGGGCGATTTGAAGTCCTGGCCGATGATAGATCCTACAAGGCCAAGCGAATCACCATCGACCCGGGGGCACAACTTTCTTATCAGAGCCATAGTCAGCGTGCGGAGCACTGGGTGGTGATCTCAGGGGCGGCCGAGGTCACTCTGGATGGGCATGTGCGGAACCTTGGGCCAGGTGAGTTTGTGCATATCCCCTCGGGTTCCAAGCATCGAGTTCGCAATCCGGGCTCGACCCCGCTGATATTCGTGGAGGTCCAGACGGGATCTTATTTTGGTGAAGATGACATTGTTCGCTACCAGGATGACTACAACCGGGTGTGAAACGGAATCTGAGCGCTTGCGTGACGGACGGTTGGTCCGTACGCTTGAAGATACTATGTTGGATCTTGATGCATTGGCCCAAGTGCGGGCAAAAAATCTCGGACAAGAAGAACAGTCATGGCGAAACGTTCTGTGGAGTTCCGCCTTTCAAGAACTCACACAAAACATGAGCGATGGCGAGGTGGCGAACCTTGTTTCCCATTGCACATCCGCGCCGCAGTTGGCGAATCTGGTGCAATATCTGGCGGGCAAGGCGCGGTCCTTGGGCCAACCTCCCTACACCGTCCTTATGAATGAGTGTGAAACGGAAGGATTAGATCCGGCATCTTGGGTGGCCGTTAAGGTTTCGGGATGATGAGCTACTTCACGGATTCCGTGCTCGAAACGGTTATGGTCCTAAAGAGCTGGAACGTCTTGCGGCAAATGACGTCCACTCTCATCCTCTTCCTGGCGTTTTTCATTTTCCGCTGGGCGACCATTCTGGCGATCCGGCGATGGAATGTGCCCTCGGGAGATGAGAAGCGGCGATGGATCATCCAGTTTAAAAATCTGAGCTTGATTATTCTGGCAGCTGGACTGTTTGGAATCTGGGCTACCGAGCTGCGCGCTTTTGCTCTTTCCCTTGTGGCCGTGGCTGCCGCTCTGGCGATTTCGACAAAGGAGATTCTCCAATGCTTTATGGGTGGTCTCTACAAGGCCAGTGCGCGCCCATTTGAGCTCGGTGACCGAATCGAAGTGAACGGGATCCGAGGCGAGGTGATCGATCATAATTTTTTGTGCACCACCATACTCGAAATCGGCCCAGCTCGCGAAGTCAGTCAGCTTTCCGGCCGGCATGTGGTGATTCCCAACAGCCTTTTCCTGATCCACGCCATCCAAAATCAATCTCTCCAGGAAGACTATGTGCTGCAGATGCTGCGCCTGCGTGTATTTCCGGGGGAGGAGTGGAATGATCTTGAGCGGCTGTTACTGGAGGCGGCGAATCGGGAATGCGCTCCCTTCCTGGAGCCGGCCCGACGTGCGATGACCCGTTTGGCCCAACGAGAGGGGCTTGATCTTCCGCGTGTGGAGCCACGGGTCACCTTTCAATATGATGATGGACGGTTGATCGCGACGCTGAGGTTTCCAACACCTTTGGACCGCGTATCTCGAACTGAGCAGGCGATTTTGCGCTCGGTTATTTCGACTCGTCCCATTGTCCAAATGGACGAGGTCCATACGGAACATTAGGCCATACGTCCGCGAATTCTCTTTTTGATTCAATCCTTTTTGAGTCCATTACAACATACGCCTCACTTCTGTCGAAACACCGCGCGGGCGGCTTGTCTTGAGAAGAAAGGTTCGCGGCCTTCAGGAATTCTCCTCGGATTCCGATTGATAGCTTGAGGAACGTTTGTGGGAAAGTGGCTGAATTTTTATCAGAATGGGCTCAGGCGCGCGATCGGAGTGGTGATGGCTCTGACGGGCTTTTCCATTCAGGCCCAGACGGGCCCTGCCAGCTTGAATATTAGCGGTGGTTTGTATAAGCCCGACGGCACCGCGATCATGAACTCCAATGTCAATTTGCGTTTTGAGCTCTACGACAAGAACAGCACGTGCGTGCTTTACTCCGAGGAGCACGTGGGTGTTGACCTCTCCGTCAGTAGCGGACGCTTTTCTCTCCCATTGGGGCACGGCTCGAATGCTCAAAATTATCTTGAGGGAACCACATCTTTTACGTCACGTTTGTTTCATAATGATGGTGTGTCTCAGGTCTTCACGGGTTGTGCCGCAGGGGTTACACTCAGTTCAGGTGATGAACGTGTGATCCGCGTTCATTATGACCTTGGTGATGGCTATGTCGCGATGTCACCGGATGTGGGAGTCGAGTCTTCCGCGTTCGCAATGGTAGCCGACACTCTGCGCGGCAAGACGCCTTCGGATTTTGTTCAGCTCAGGGATGATGCCACTTATGATCTGACTCAGGCCAACGTGGAGAATCTATTCTCTGCGACCAACTATGCACGCCTAAACACACTTCTGAGCAGCTCAGGCAATTTCAGTTTTGGCAACCAGAGAATCACCAGCGTGGCCGATCCCTCGAGCTTACAAGATGTCGCGACCAAGAATTACTCCGATACCTATATGGCGGGAAAACAGATCGACCTTCAGAATGTGGGTGCGGGGACCGGTGACGGGAAAGTCTTGTCGTGGGACGCGGCTCAGAGCAAATGGGTGGCACGGGCGGTAAGTGTCACGGATAGCACCAAGCTCCCTCTGGCGGGTGGCACTATGAGCGGTCCGATCGAGATGGCCGGCAACGACCTTGTCGGCGTCGGTCGTATCATGGCTTCGGGGACCGTGGGCATTGGGACGACAAATCCATCAAATCAGTTGGAGGTGCGCACGAGTACCGCGGGAATAGCCGCTATTTACGCGGCCAATTCGGACACGACCAGTGGGTCCAGCTACGGGATCTACGCCTCAACGGCGTCTAATTTCACGGGAGGTACCGCCGTCTATGGAGTGGCCACAGGAGCGGGGTATGTTTATGGTGTGAGAGGAACGACGAGCTCGACGAGCGGATACGGAGTGGGAGTTATCGGATCGAGCAGCGCGGGCGGCGGCAACTCCGCCGGGGTCGTGGGGAACCATTACAGCGGGGGAGCGAATCTGTTTCACGGCGGACAATTTAGTTGCGCTGGAAGCAATTGCCACGGTGTGACCGGTCTGGCCGCACGGACGACTGGCAGCTCCTTCGGGGGCTATTTCACGGCGGCGACCACGGGTGCCGGTACAGGCGTATATGCCAGCATTACCGGAGCAAACAATACGGGATATGCAGTAAGAGCTTACAACGACAGTGCCGCGGGGTGGGGAATTTTCGCGTATGGTGACAGCCCAAATTACTTTGCCGGCAAGGTCGGTATTGGAACCAGCGCGCCAGGTGCGGAACTTGAGGTTAAAGGCTCACTTCGACTTTCGGGATCGACCTCGGGATATGTGGGGCTGGCTCCGGCAGCCGCAGCTGGTTCGACAACATACACGCTACCGGCATCCGATGCCACCGTAAGCGGCCAGGCTCTGACCTCGAATGGATCGGGCACGCTCTCCTGGTCGACCATGTCCTCCGCTTCGATCACGCCTTACAATGTGGCTCCTGGCGCCAGTGCGACGGAATTTTTATTCTTTGGCGGTTCCGTTTCGGGAGTGGAAAATGACATCCAGGCGCCTTTTCCTTATGCGGCCACGATTCGAAACGTTTATATAAGAACAACAGGCGCTCAGCCCGCATCGGGCTCAATGGTCTTAACCTTGCGCAAAAACAGTGTGGACTGCAATATCGTTATCTCCGTGAATGCGGGTTCCGCCGCCGGCACGTTCAGCAACACTTCGGATTCGTGCTCGGTGGCAGCCGGCGATCTCTTATCGTGGAGGCTGGTCAATAACGCTGGTGCCACGGCGGCGAATCTTCTTTCCATATCTGTTCAGATGACCCCCTGACAAAAAGCTCGTAGCTCCGGATAGAGCGGCCCAGGCAGAAGAATCCGCAGGTGGGGATTCGAGCGGGTGGCGTCTTGAGCAGACGGATATTTCAGTTAAGACTTATTTTGTTTCCGTCGGCTCGCAGAATCCCAGCTGCGAGGTCATTTTTTGAATTTCCTCCAAATGGCCGCCATCTGCTTGAGGCAACAAGGACGTCCATAGAGTCGCAGCGCTTTCAGCGATTTGTCCCGTCTCCGAGACCTGTTTGGCCAGGAATTGGATTCCGCATTCGAGGTTCTTAAAGGGATCCAGGATGGAGCGGCGAGGATCGTTAAGTCTGAGTTTTTTGTCCTTCTCCCAGTCAAAGCGGCAGGCGCTGTAGCGGCGGGTTTCGCCATATGACAGTTGGAGCAAACCTTCACCGAAAGTGGCTTGTCCCGTAATTTGATCAACGCCCGCTCGAGACCTGAGTCGGCGGCGATGAGGATCAAACTCGCTCTCATACTTAGCGACTGCAGAAATCAAATACGCCCAGAAATTCACCTGTTCCGGCAGATCCAACTGAGAATAATTCGGACAGAAAGAGGCGACATCCAGTGCGCCAGGGAGGAGGGCGTCCGCGGCTTGAGATTGGATCGTAACGTGAGCATATGCGGACCAGATTGAGGCATCAGGGTGA
Organism: Bdellovibrionales bacterium; assembly: GCA_050249195.1. Taxonomy (GTDB): domain Bacteria; phylum Bdellovibrionota; class Bdellovibrionia; order Bdellovibrionales; family UBA1609; genus JALHOQ01. Next base: position 111,211 of record JBFWQY010000010.1, on the reverse strand, counting down.
CTTCCTTCCCAGAGCAAAGGCTCGGATTTATAGGTTTCTGTGGGTGGACGGGTCACGATATCGTCGGCGCTTTCCCGCGTGGACGCAACTGTTCCGAGTTGATCCATGGAACAGGCAGAAAGGCTCAGGATTTGGGTCGTTGCTACCCCGAATAGGATGAGTTTTCGCCACACTGGACCCATGTCCAGGAAAGGCTGCAACTGCTATCCCAACCCATGAATCAGAAAACTCAAAAAAGCAGGATAAAAGTGTCAGATTATAAATTCCGTAAAGAACATTCACAGTTCGATCAAAAAATGAACCCAGCTTTTGCAGCCTTTGTTTCATTGCGGGAATCAGCCGGTTCGAGTTTTGAGGCGTGCCAACTACTAGCTGGCGGCCTGTTTATACAAGGGCATGACCTTGGGTAGGAGTGCTTTGATTTGATTGATCCGCGTGTCGTTCGCAGGATGAGTGCTCAGAAATTCGGGTGGTTGGCCGCCCCCCGCAGCTTTCATTTTCTGCCAGAGATCGACTGCGGACTCCGGGTTATAACCCGCACGTGCCATCAGATCGAGTCCGATCTTATCCGCTTCCGATTCTTGGCCGCGACTGTGCGGCAAGTTGATCGCCAAATTGCTCAGCAGGCTCAGGGCTCCGGCGTATTTAGGACTGACTTTGCCTGTTCCCACGAGCACTTCAAGCCCGATTTGCTGAATCAGAGCTTCCGACATGCGCTCGCGTCCGTGTTCGCGCAAGGCATGGGCAATCTCATGCCCCATAATGGCCGCGATCTCGGCATCAGTTAGTTTGAGCTTCTCAATGATCCCTGTGTAAAAAATGATTTTGCCCCCGGGCATTACATAGGCATTTAACTCCGGTGAGGAAATGAGATGCACGTCCCATTCCCACGCCTTGGCGTCCTCGCGAAATATGCCGGTTTGGGGTATCAAACGTTGAGCAATGGCTGTGAGTCTTTTGACGGTGGCGGGATCCTGATCCAAAGCCCCTTTTTTGCGGGCCTCTTCAAGCGTCTCCGCGTACGCTTGCGCCGACATTTTTTCGATGGTTCCCGCGGGCAAGAGAAGAAGCTGACGGCGGTCTGCATCGACAGCCCCTTCTTTTGTGGTGCTTGAACACGCCGCTAAGATAGGAAAAAGAAGACAAATGATGCCGTTTCTCATGGCGCCGATAGTAGCGGGCGGCTACAGGCCATTCAAGTGTATCCCATGGATGCGGTGGGTTATTGGCCGGGTGCCGGCGTTTCTGACAATCCCGCGGTGTAGGAACTGGTCTGACCTGTGCTGATCTTAAGTGTGCTTAACAAATGAGGTTCTTTTTCATATCGGCGGTTTCCTTCGTTGCCGTTTGCGCACGAGAGATTTTAATATGACACGTTAAGAGCAAGGAGTCTCTTCATTTAGATTTAGTGGGTTAACGGGTTAATTGAAAACAGACTTAAATTAAATGGGATTGGAACGAAAATCAGAATGAAACACGATATTGGCATGAAATTGGATGCGGCATGGACTACAAGCCTGTCATTTTAATCGTCGATGATGAGGCCCAGATCCGTGGCTACCTGACCGAGGTTCTCTCGTGCAGCTTCCGTGTGCTCCAAGCCGGGAGCGCGGTTGAAGCGTATGCACTCTTGGAAAATGAGTCACCCGATTTGATTCTGACCGATATCCTGATGCCGGGTGAAAGTGGCATTGCGTTCTGCCAAGAGCTACGCACCCGTCTAGCGCGTCCGTCGGTGCCGATCGTGATGTTGAGCGCTCTTGACGAGCCCGAAACTCGAATCAAAAGCTTTGAGGCGGGTGCAGATGATTATATTGCGAAGCCGTTTCGTCCTGATGAACTTTGCGCCCGCCTGAGCGCTCGTTTGCGACGCATGCGTGCTGTTGCCTCTAAGGCCGAGATCACCAATAAGATCGAAGTCGGGAATCTCAGCCTCGATCTGGCCCGATTTGAGGCTAAAATCGGAAACGAGCGCCTGCAGATTGGTCCGGTGGAATTCCGCATTTTGAGTCTCTTGGCCCGCCACTTGGGAGAACTCCGCTCGCGTGACGAAATTGGATCTTTTGTATGGGGTGATAAGAAACCGGCATCACGTGCTCTGGACCCACATATCAATGCGCTTCGAAAAAAATTAGCACAAAGTGAATTGGAGTTGCGCACCGTATATGGTGCCGGGTATGCACTTCGTCTGAAAAAGACAACTTAATGTGAAAGGCACCATGATTCCAGCTGAGTCGGCGGACTCCGCCGAAGCGGATGAGCAGCAATTCCGTCTTCTAGGACGTCTGGTTTATACACTCACTCATGACCTGAATAATCTGTTGACGGTGATTCTCGGCGAGTCCTGCCATTTGCGAGAGAGTTGCGAATCGGGACGCGCCGATGTGACGTCGGCCGCGAGGACCGCGGCTGTCATCGAATCGACGTCCGAGCGCATGGCGGAGGTTTTGGTTGCACTAGGTACGGTCGCGGCGCGCACGCCTGGCAAGGAAGCTGAAAAGGTCTTGGCGCTGGCGGATGTCATACATACCTGCCATCTTCTGATCGGCCCCCGGTTCCGTGCGGAGTCCGTCCGGTTTCATTGGCAAGCGCCAGACGAGCTTCTGCTTTGCGGGCGTCGCGGAACGCTCTGCAAGGTGTTCCTGAGTCTCTTTTTTAGAGGCCTTGACGACATGCGACAGTATCCTCTGGATCAGCGCGAGATGTGGCTTGAACCACACACTCTCCCGGAGCGGCTTGTGATCAGAGTCCGGTTCCTGGCGGGAGGAGAAGTTCCCCGTCGAGACGAATGGCTGGACTGGGCCAACCAACTCTTAGCTAAGAGCCAGGGTGAGGTCACTTGTGACACTCAGGATGGGTGGCAGCTGTATACGCTTACGTTCCCGCGCGTTGTCTAGCCTGCGCTTGAGGTCTTGGAGCCGGTTTCTGGGCAGGTCTCCTAACCGGCTTCGGGTTGGTGTGTGGGTCGGCTTTTGGGGCTGGTCCTCCGATTAGGCTGGTCCTCGGATCGGGGCTAGTTTTGTCTTTTTTAGAAGTGTCTCATTTCAATAAAGAACAAACGTTTCCGATAGATAAGGCATGGGGAAGGCCTGGTCAGAGCGCCGTATTATTCTGCTTTTGCTGGTAGGGCTGGCGCTGGAGATTTGCGCGCTCTTGTTTCACTTGGATGTGTTGTCATTTCAGCGGGGGGGTTGGGTCGGTGCCGGCGCGCAACCTTTAGCCGGTCATGTTATAAAGCTTCAAAATCACCTGCGTCGGCGCGGGCTTAACAGCTTGGTTTGGGAAACGACGGAAGAGAGTGAGATTGTCTTTTTTCATGACTCGCTCCTGACCTTGAGCCAAAGCACAGCCCAATTGGAACTGACTTCAAAAACCCAGATTGCGCTTTCCGAGAACACTCTTGTCACCATTGAGCCCCCGAGCGAGCATGAGCATGGGGAAATTCGGCTCAAGTTCACAAGAGGGGATCTGCATGCGCGGAATCCATTTGAGCAGCTCCAGATAACAACCGACCTTCTCACTTTCGATGTACGGCAGGGCAGTCGGGTGGACCTGCGCCGAATTGGAGAGCAGGAATTTGAGTTCCGGGTCACTGAAGGTGGCGCCAAGGTTCAATCCGCGAATGGCGGTACTGTGGACCTTGCCGCGCGCGAGATGCTGCGAATCTCCGGCGCGAATACCGCGAAAATGGAGGTCGCGGCAGATTTGGCATGGATAGAATCGCCACCTCCTCGGATTTACACGCATGAGGCTGGCCACGCGGTCGATCTGAAATGGGAGGGACGCGCACATCTTCTGGTGTTGCAAACCTTGGGGGCGGCCGAGCAGCGTTTCGACCTGTCGTCAGGAGAACAAGAGCGGACCGTGATACTTCCACGTGGTCAACATCGCCTCTATCTCCTCCGCGGAGGACAAGCGTCGACGACCGTCGATGTGCAGGTGTGGAAGGCTCCAGTTGTTCACTTACTTTCGCCTCTTCCTCGAGACCGCACTCCGGTCTCCGCACCTATACGATTTGTCTGGATGCAGCTCCCGCAGGCTCGGGGATACCAGCTTGAAATCGACGGTGAACGCTCGCAGATTCGCAAGGAAGTGGAGCCAAATCTTCATCCTTTTTCATTCCCCGTCCCTGAGAATGTCAGGTGGTCTGTTAGGGCGATCGATGAGGAAGGCTACGAGATTCCCCCATTGTATAAATATGATTTATTTATTAGAGAGAAGCTGCTGGGGGCCCCTAAATTGAAGGTTCCGGTCCTGCGGCAACCGGCGAATACCGATGATCGCGGCGCGTGTTTGTGGCGCTATATGGGTGAGATGATCATGGCTGACACGAGTAAGATGGGTCACCTGGTTGAGATGATCTTGCCGTCGGCACATGCGGACGTTTCAAAAACGGAACCGGAAGCGAAAGAGGACGCGGAGCAGGACGCGCAACTCGAAACGGTATTCTCCTGGGAGGAGGTGCCTGGGGCGGACCATTACATCATTGAAATCTCCGAAACCGGCGATTTCCGCCATCCCGTGGTGGTTCAAACAACACCGCGTTTGGAATTCCGCTGGTACGGGGGCAAGGCCCGCTCGTACTACTGGCGCGTGGCCGCGGGACGGGCAGGTGGCCGAATGGGAGTTTTTAGCGAACCGGCGCGACTGGACCTTGGCGCTATCAATGAACGCTTTTCAGGGCCTCAAACCATCGATGGTGTGCGCGTGACGATCAAGGCGGGAACATCAACTCGGGCTGGGTCTCGGTTTCAGCTGCAGGGTCGGGGGGATCAGGACCGGGATGATCAAGGTCAGGATCAGGGCGGCAAAGCTCAGGACCAAGCTCGGTCTCGATCTCAGATGTCGACAGCGACTATGCTGGGTTCGCGAGCAGAGTCTCGCTCCGAGCTCGCGGCGAGACCGCCGCGCGCGCCTCCGTCCGCTCAGATTATCCCAGAGGCGCTTGCTCCGACGGCGCTGGGAAAAACGCGAATACCGAAGATGGAACCGCTCGCGGCCGGGTTGATCTGGCGTCCGAAGTACAGCTTCATCCGAACCCGTCTGGCGGATCGGGTGCGTGCCGATGTTCAGGGCGGTCAGCCGGTCTCCCTGCGCATCGAACGGTCCGTGGCTTTGTCTTCAGAACGAACTCTTCTGATCGGGGTGGAATTTGCACAGCACAGATATCGTCCGGAGCCAGCCACTGAATATCCGTTTCAGGACGACCTCAAGTGGAATGAGTGGCGGCTGGATCTCGTAGATGTGCGTCCCAAGCGACGCTGGCAGTACGGCCTGGGGGTGCATCAAGGCTACGGATTGGAGCGCAAGGACTTAGAGTCTGTGCGTGTGATTCCCAAAATCTGGGGGTCTGTTTTCACGCGAAGTTCCTGGGTATGGTGGTGGTGGCGATATGATGCGGAGATGGGCGCTCGTTTTACCGATGGCGGTTATGGAGTGGAGACGCGTCATGAATTGCGTAAGCCCATATGGTATGGCAGCCGGTGGATCGTGGGTGCAGGGATTTCTCTACAGGCACTCTTTCCTCGCAACGGGAATCACTTGATTGGAGAGAGCTACTTCCTCACCGGATATGAGTTTTAGATCTTGATACTCGTACTTGCCTCCGGCGCGGTGGATAACCACTCGTCGAACGGATGCCGGCACGCGGCTCGTGTTGCTGCGCTACTTAGTCGATGCGGCCGCGCTCTTAGTAGCGCCTGCGGGGTTAGGAGCCGGGGTGCTCTCGGAAGTGGCGTTGACCTCTCGAGCCACGGTATTTTCGGCCGCGACGGCGACTTCCGTGGCGGAGGCCGAGTGAGATGTGGCCTTAGTGTTTGCGGACTCGTTCTTCTGAATCTGTGTCTCCTTCTTTTGGGCTCCTGCTTTCTCCTAACCTGAACTTCTCGTTCCTCCATCCGACTTCGGGCGTCCGGCGCCCAAGTCCTTGCTGGTGGGATCATTTTTGAGTCACATGGAACAATGATTGAGGGGAAAGTTGGAGAGAATTGATTGTGCATAAGTTAAGCCGTGTAGATTCCATCGCGTACGCAGACGATCTGGGAATGCTGGACAGTACTTGGCGGAGACGCATCAGTGACGGCTCGTTGGATCTCAGGCCGTCAAAGCCGTGCAGCGGGCTTTACTCAGGTCAAAGTTTAATTTCGGTCAATGGCGTGACGGTTTGCCGGTGGTCTGCGTGGTTGAACTTGCGTTTCGTTTAAGCGCGACTCCCGTGAAGAGCAGCAAAAACAGAGCCAGCCAGAATCCCGCTGATGGATTGTCGTCGGGGTGGAACACGCGGCCGCATCCCGCGGCCTTGAAGTTGAAATGATCTCTTTCGAAAGGTGTGTAGTTCACACTGACGGCTTCCAGCATTGTCGGCGTGTTCACATTTGAGGTGGTGATACTGAGACGGAGCTTGACATAGCGCTTGTTCTGAATCGCTCCTAGATCGCTCGTCCAACCGGTGTCATCACTGACGAACCCATCGGAGCTTCCCGCGAACTCGGTTGTAAAATCGGCCGAAGCGGGCGTGGGCGCAATGGCGAGAAGCGTGGGACGGGTGCTTGCCAAATCGATGCCTTTAAGGACGACATTTTGGGTAGACGCGGAAAATTCCACGTTTCCCGGAGTGATGTTATCTTCCGCGGGCGTATAAAATCCTATACCGTTGTAATTGACACTCGAAAACCAGCTTCGACCCAATCCGCCCAGGCCTCCGCTTGCGGGAACGGCATTCGTTCCAGCGGTACCCCCGTCGGCCCGACTAGCACCACCTCCATCGTTGTTGTAGATGTTGATTGTGCGCCCGACGAAAACTTGAACGGAGCCTCCGCCCCCTCCGCCTCCGGGTCCACCCGTGGTGTTTGAGCTTCCGCCTACGCCACCATAGACGTAAATAAAGCCAGTGGCAGAGACGGGGGCCTCGCCCAAGTCAAAGTCTCGCACGGCATGGACGATGACGGTTCCCCCTCCACCACCTCCGCCGGCGCCGGCTGCGGCGCCCGTACCGGAACCTCCCGCACCTCCCGCACCGCCGGCAATAGTGAGAAATTCAGAACCGTCGTCAGACGTACCTGCGCTCCCGCCCGCTCCGGTGGCGTTGGCTCCGTTGCCGGGGCCGCTCGTGGTGTTCCAAGAACCGCCACCGCCGCCGCCAACAGCCGCGCCGCCGGTAAAGTTTCCGCCTTGCCCCCCGGTGACCGGCGCTGTGGAGTCGGCTCCGTCGGTCCCCGATTGCCCGACTTCGCCACCATCCCCGCCGCGAGCGCCGCCGCATCGGCCTTCGCCGCCCGAGCCCGCTGTTCCCCCGGAGGCGTCCTCGCCGTCATGGCCCTGGCACCAGATCTCGCCCCGTATCAAGACGTCGGAAAGCGAGCGAATCACCAGCGGGGCGTTTCCAATCGGCTCAAGACGCCAGCCGGCGGCGAGCTCAAAGCGAGTCACCTTCAGTTCGGGAAATTCTGTTAAATCCAGGCGGATAACATTGCCGCTCAGATCCCCATTCTGGCTAAACGTTCCGTAACTGGAAGGTTCAAAGGCACCGTCGGAGCCATCGCCCACGTCGAGCGCTCGCGGAGTAAACCCGACCATGAAATTCATCACTTGCAATGTGGGGTGGATGGCGCCCAAGGCCTGATTCCATATCGCGGTGGCGGACTCCAGGCGGTCGCGCGTGGAAAAGTCTTCGCGCACCTCCAGCTCAGCCGCCGAGACCGCGAACGGGAGCCAAAGCAGAAGGCACAACCAGGAGAGGCGGAGCTGACGCTGAGACCGGAACCGGGAGCAGCAGACCTGGGACCCGGGCAAGGACCACAGCAGGGACGTGGACCTTGGGTTGTAAACCAAACGGGTCCCAAGTGAGCGCGCGAGCCCAGGCGTGAGCTTTGGTGAACCTTTACGCGGATTCACTGCCGATAATCTTTTTTTCCATCGCATCGAAAATCACCTGGAACACTTTTTGGCGCAAAGTTTCGGCCCGGAAGGGTTTTACAATATAGGCATCCACGTGGTGCTTCTTGGCGTTCGATATCTTTGTTCGTTCTTGAGATTGCTGGCTGGTGACCATAATGAATGGAGTTTGAGCGTGATAACGGCTTCCCCGGACCGCACGGAGAAGCGTAAGTCCGTCGGTCTTGGGCATATCCCAATCGCAGATGATCAAATCCACCCGTTGTAGCGGGTCGAGGACGTATTTGAAAGCCTCAGCACCATCTCCCGCCTCGATGAACTTTTGAAATCCGATTGACTTCAGCTGTTGGATGATAATTTGTCGAATCATTTGATCGTCGTCGACGACCATAACGCTGAGATGGGCGGCTCTGACCGTGGTGATCTCATTTTTCATTTTCAGCCTCCTCCTCACGCGGAATCTCAAGCATCACTTCCAAGCCGCCCTTGGGATGATTCTGCAACTGGAGCTTCCCTCCATGTTCGATCTCGACAATTTCCCTGCAAATCGCCAGGCCCAGGCCGCTACCCTCGGCCCCCTTGGTCGTAAACAGGGGTTCTGTCACGCGCGGGAGGATATCCTCGGGAATGCCGGGCCCGGTATCGCGAATGAAAATCTTCACATCCGTCGAGCTCTGTTGGACACGAATGTGAATGTCCCCGCCGTTCTCCAAGACGTGCATGGAATTAATGAATAAATTGACGAAGACTTGGGCGAAAGCATGGCGATTACCGGTGAGGACGACTTCCGGGCGCTCCTTCGGAAGGCGCACATGGATGTAACGCTTGCGAAACTGGAACTCAAGGAGCTCAATGGCTTCGTCGAGAACACTCCACACATTGAATGCGGAGATGCTGGCCCCCGCCGCTTCGTCTGAGCCATGAAGCCTGCGAAAGCGGTACAAAATGTCGCTGGCGGTGTCCGAGGCTTTCAAGATGACCTCAAGAGCGGTTTTCATAACGCTGGGATCGTTTTGTTCCAGTGCCAACTCGGCGTTCCCCACAATGTGGGTCAACAGATTGCCGAACTCGTGCGCCACGCTGCGGCCGACAGCTGCAGCCGTGTTTTGGCGTTCACTTTGAAGCAGTAGTTGATGAGCTTCGCTCAGACGCTCTTGCTGCCACTCCTTGAGGCGATGCAAATCCCAAAGGCTACTCATATTACGAGCCTTCTGCAGGATTTCACCCTCCGTGAAAGGCTTGTTGATATAGTCCCATTTCTCGCGATTCTCCTCGCCAAGGAACGCTCCGATCGTGTCCACGCTTCGGTCATGATAAGCGGTTACAAAAACCGCGAACATGCGTGGATCCACAGATAGAATTTGTTTGACGAGTTCAATTCCGTCGATCTCAGCGCCTAAGACCACATCAAAGAATCCCATAGCGAATGGCCGATTCTCGCGAAGCGCATGGGTGACGACCTCGACCGCCTGGTCAGGATGGGTCACAACATGAACTTCAAATTCCTGCGGTCGCGTGAGGGGACTTGCCGGCGCGCTTCGACTGGATCTCGAGGTGGCGGTTGCGGTCGTCTCGGCGCCCGGGCACAGGATGCGACGGATTCCGGCTCCGATTTCAGGTTCATCATCGATCACAAGAATGCGTCGATTAGGCACGGGAGCGTTCTTAGGAAGGAGGCTCTGGTGTTCCCGAATCAACTTGGCTGCAGTGCTCATGCCGCGACTCCTTGGTTGTGAGATCCCTGTTGCACCGGCAGCTTGATGCGAAACACCGTCTTCTCGCGCGGCTTGGATACAACGAACTCGATATCGCCGCCATGACTGCGCACAAAGCGGCGGCTGATGCCGAGTCCGAGCCCGGTGCCTTCATCAGGTGATTTGGTGGTGAATGTCGATTCAAAAAGTCGCGCCTGGTGGTCTTGTGGAATCCCGATGCCGTTGTCCTCAAAATCAATGCAGATCTGGTCGTCGTCACCGGCATTGTACGTACTCACGGTCATCCGAAGAGAAAATGAGGATTCCGGTAGCGCGTCGGTTCCCACGTTGGTGTGCACATCCTCGAGCGCTTGCAAGGAATTGCGCATCAGGTTCGTGACCGACTGGATGATTTCATCACGGTCAACTACGCAACTGTCGTTGCTGGCATCAAAGCGACGTTCGATGATAAAGCCTTTCTGATCAAATAGGTCGGCCATGATGTCACAACAGTCAGTGAGAATCGCATGCAAGGAATAAGGACGTGCATGGGAGTTCAGACGGCCAAGCCGGCGCATATTGTTGATGATCTTTCCAATGCGCTCGCCTTCCTCACGAATAAATCGGACATCCTTTTGAAGGGCGTCGTATTGTGCTTCCAGATCATGCGTGACGCGTTCCATGTTCTCAAGGTCCTCCTGGAGCAGAGTCTTTCCCGGTAGAACGCGAGATTCCGATCTCCAGTTGGAAATCAATTTCTCAAAACCGCCTTCGGATAAGTCCTTGATCCAGCCCTGTCGAATCTCCTCCATAAGTGAAAGGCTTGAACCTGGTTTGGGAGTCACACGTTTTTGCATGAGGTTGGTGCGCGTGAGAAGAATCGTCAGCGGATTGAGAACTTCGTGCGCCGTGCGCCCCGCGATTTCACCGACAGAGGCCAGGCGCGTGGTTCGCAAGAGAGTTTCCTGAACGTCTTTGACTTTTTGATTTTGAATCTCAAGTTGCTCCGTGCGTTCTTTGACCTTCTGGTCCAGCTCTCGGTTCATCTCTTCGAGGGCGTCGCGAGATTCCTTAAGATCATGAATCATGCGATTGAAGCTATTGGCGAGCAGAACCGTTTCATCGCGTCCCTTAAGGCGAATATGAGTCGTGAGATCACCCTTAGAGACCGCGCCCATACCTTCCACGAGGCGCTCGATGTTTTCCGTAAGGGTTCGCGATAGCAGGAACGCCGCCAAAATGACCAACGTCAACACAATCGAGCCAAAGAGGAGAGTCTGAGTCGATAGATCGCGCACAACCTGAAACACCTGGCTCTCCGAGGCTGTCGCCACAACATAAATTTGATCGTTGAAACCCTTGGCCGCGGCCGCAAGCACGCGGTCGCTTTCCAGTTCGCGCGTGGTCACCTGAATGCGGGTTTTGGCCTTTACGGCTTCTTGAAACAAGGGATCGCGTGCGACCGAGGGATGCTCCAGAAGTTTTTTGGGGTCGGGATGCACCAAGACCTCGCCGCGGCGGTTGCTGACGTAGAGCTTGCTGAGGCTGACGGCGGAAACGGACTTTAAAAACCGGTCGAGTTTGACAAACCCCACCACGGCCCATTTCTCGACGGGGAAGCCGTTTTCGTCTTGAAGAATCACCAGGCGCCCATATCCGATGAGGGGTGGCCCCCTCGGAACCGACGCGTTCCAAATATCCTCTCCTTGGCGCAAGATGGACTCAAATGGAATCGGCGTGGAGGGGACGTCTTTCGTGAAAAAAGACTCGCTCAGGCCATAGGTCTCCAGAAATCCCGCGTGATGAAACGAGCGCTCGGGAAGAGTGGTTCCGTCTTTGTATATGGAAACGGCAACGATGTCCGAGTCCTCTGTGAAAAGATCGTCAGCCATGCGTGATTGGAGACGGTTTGGCAGAAGCGTGAAGAGCTTCAGCCTTTGTGAGACTCCGCCGAACTGTGTTTCCAGCTCACTTGTGAGATTGGCGACTTGGCTGCGGTTGAGGTCAAAAACAAGCTGTGTCTTGTCTGACTTAAAAACGGTGACAGCCATAAAAAGATAGGAGCCGAGGCAAAGTCCCAGAAGTCCGCTCATGACAATCAAAAATTTTAGTCGTATGGACCACTTCACGCCAAGTTCACCTCATTTAACTGATCGGAGAAGCGTGCTGCAGTCTTAACGCTGGACCGTCCGTCCGGGGGCACGATCAGCGCGGAGTCCGGAACGCTCCTTCGTCGCTCATGACTGTCTGTCCGCCAGACGTGGTGGAGATTCCTTTCACTGCGTAGAGCGTATTGGCCGAAAGTCCGGTGAGTGTTACGCTATGGCTGGTCGTGAGTGTGGTGTTTTCCGATGACTCTGTTACCTGTCCGGTGGTGACGTTTTTGGTCGATACCTTCGTGGTGGACGGAAGATTGGTGGTCCAGCTGAGGGTGACGGAGGTGCGCGTGATGTTCGTGAGCGCAAAATTGGAGATCAATAGGGGATCTTCTTGCGCGCACGGATTGCTCGCCTGCTCCGGGAAGTAGTAGTTTTCATTGGTGAGCGGCTTCCAGCCTCGCGTCAGGAGATTGTAGTAAGTGGCGGTAGGTACGGAGGGCACCTGCGTGTAATCAAAATACATCGCGTTTCCCGATCTTCCGCACTGGGCGTCGCTGACGGCCAAGCTCGGGTCAACGCCATCAGGGACTGGCCGCCACATGGCAATCAATGAAATGTGATAGCGGGGGCCTTGGTAATACTCGAGGACCACGGGGATCCGACTGTTTTCATCCAGGTAGAGGGCGGGGCCTCCGCAACCAAAGCGCGTGGGGTGCGTGCCGTCGTTATCGACAAGGAGGGTGAGGCTTCCGTCAGAATTTTTTCGGCTGATTCGGGCGCCGTCATCAGAAAGTAGAGCCAGTTGGTAGTATCCAGGGGATTCGCCACTCGCCAACATAAGTTCAGATTCGAGTCGCAACGCGAAGTACTCGTACAAGGGCTCTTCATGTTGATTCAAAATCAAGCGCCCGTCCTGAGTATAGAAGCCTAAGTCAAATTTTCGCGTGGGTACGAAAAGCTTGTCAAAGTAAAGGGTGCTCTGAACCGGGGTTCCGTTGTCGATATAGTCACTGACGTTCGTGTAACGGGGAAGGTCATCAGTTAAGTAAACCAGCAAACCGACGAGCCCATGATCCTGCGCGGATGTACCGGCGCTAAACGGATCGCATACCGTTCTCTCGGGTGTGGTCAGCGGTGGCCGCACCGTCCCTGGTTCACCCACAACATTTGTGGCGTCTTCGGAACCCGTTCCCTCGGTTAAACATCCCGTTAAACATGCTGTAAGAAAGACAGTTGCGACGGTGGGGATGGAGCTCCGCCAAAAGCCCGACTCATTCTGAAAACGTCCGGATAAGGCTTTCATGCTTCTTTAATAATACCCCCGATCCGAGTGGGCCGCCCGAAAAGTGAGCTGGTGTACGGAGTTGGATCGTTGGACTGTGCTGAATTGCGAAGATGCGCGGCGACGGGCGGAGGACTATAAAAGAGTGCTAAGAATCGTCTCGTTCTCGAACGTCTCAGACTGAGAATTTGGACGGAGGTCTAAAGTCGAGACACAACTTACCGATGAGATCATTTAGAGACGCTCAAAGCAGATTTAACCGGGTTGAGGGGGCGGGGTTGATGGTCAGGTTCTTTATATCGTTATTTTTCGTGTGTTGTTCTAACACTGCGTTCGCAGCACAGAGCCATAATGACGCGTGGGTCACTCTCTCGGAACCTGAGATCTACAAACGCTGTTATGTCCGCCTTGTCCGCATGCCGCCGGATCCTGACGACGCTCTGTTAAAACAGGTGGAGAGCGGCACCAAAGCCGGAGCCGCGGCTTGTCTGAGTTTGCTGGACCGGGCACAACTGGTGCCGGCGTCGGGTGGGCGGCTGATGCTGTCCAATACGAATGATAAGATCGCGATTCGCATTTTGAAGACGTTAAATGATTTACACCGGACTTGGTTTCAAAACAAAGTTTCCCAACAGCAATTTTCCATCGCAACGGGCCTCTTGCGCGATTATGAGGAGCCCGCGCTTTACTTCACGCGCGCGGCGCTGGGGAAAGGGGAGTTGTACTCGGGAGTCGTATCGGGAGAGAAGGCCTTACGTGGGCTTCGGAAGCGGACTTTAACGCCCAACCTCGAACCATTCAAAGCTCAAGCCTTCTTCACTCCATTCCGGGACAGGCCCCAAGGTCGAGTGGTGATCGCTTATTATTCCGCTTTGCAAGCGAATAAGGCGACGCCTGTCGAAGTTCCCGACTCGAAACTGGTGACGGTCGGCGATTTGGTGGGTATCGGTCCTGGGACCAACCTCACGGTTCCCACCAATTATAGGATGGGACGTACGGGGACTTATAATGGCGTACCCCTCAGCACCTGTAAGATCTCCGCGACGGCCAGCCCGGATTCCGGATGCTTGGATTACCGTGACGCGCTTGCGGATGTTCGTGACAATATCCCGGTGCATCCTCATTTCGGCGGGGGAATCCTGGGATCGCCGACGTTTATTTCCAACAATACAAACCTGATTTTGTTGAATCTTCCCGATGGTGAGGGCACAATCCACCGGCGGATCGGAGCTCGAATCTTTGAAGATTTGATGTGTATGCAATTGCCGGTCATCAACTCCACGGATGTGCCCAACTCGGAAGTGATCACTTCCTCTCCCCATCCCTTTCGCCATTCGAAGGCGTGTATGAGTTGTCATCTGAGTATGGATGGAGCCGCATTCACGTACAGGAATATCCAGCTGTTTGAGTCCGCAAATCGCGCGGCCGTCAATAATCTTGTGGGTGAGGCGGTTGAGGAGTGGATTCGTTTGCCCGTTAAGGCCGGCTCATCCGTACACGCGCTTCAGGGGCCCAAGGGCCGCTTTGTCTACCGCCAAAAACTTTCGCCAGGCCAGAAGACAGACGTCCAAGTCAACGGACTTGAGGATTTGGGTGCGAAGGTGGCCGCAACTCGCGAATTTTATCTGTGCGCGGCCAAGCGCTATTACCGGTTTCTGACGGGGGTGGATGTCAACTTGGAGACGGCGGAGACGGACACCGTCGGAGCGCGCCATCAGAAAGTTGTGGTCGATCTCGCCAATAAAATGAAAACGGATAAGAGTGTTCGTACGCTCTTCAAAAGGATATTCGAGTCGGATGAATTCAAGACCCGAAATTACCGCGCGGAGGACCTGAAATGAAACACGTAAAGACGACGCGCCGATCGTTTTTGAGCACGACTGCGAAAGGCATGGGCGTGTTGGGCCTCTCGTCGTCGTTGATTGACAGCATCGTGTTGCAAATCCTGAACAAGGCTTGTGCGCAGACCCTAACAAAAGAAATTTATTACGTGCACGTGTCCCTAGCGGGCGGATTGCCGCGGTGGCAATTTGACCTTCCTTTGAAACCGCTTTCAAACTCCACCTTTAGGGCCGCAAAATTCGGGACCGTGATTGAAGGATCTCCGGGAAATTACAGCGTCCAATATGTGACCAAACCTTATACCATCTCCAACACACAGAAGGTGAACTTGGCTCCGGTTTGGTTTATGAACTCGAGCGGAAAGAAGTTCACGGACCTTCTGCCGAATATGGCCATGATCCGCGGCGTGGATATGGAGATCAATTCGCATCCGATATCGAACGGGCGCCAGGTGGCGCCGAATATCGGTGGGTATTCGATCTCCGGGGTCACCGCGGACGCCGCAAATCTCCCTCTACCGGGCGTCTTACAAAACGGCACCATCGGTGACTCGGCGTCAAACGTGTTTCGATCAACGCGTGGTTTGGCGGGCTTGAGTTTCAACCACAAGACCGCAAATCCAGTGGGCACTCTCCTCAGGGCGTTTAAGCCTTTGAACCCGGCCGCGGAATTCACCAAGAGTGACTGGCAGTCGGCCCGTGAACAAGTCCAGACGCGTTTTGATGAGTATGCCCTGGCAATGGGCGTCCATTCCAGTTCACTCGCGGAGGCTTACTCCAGTGCCGAAGAATTGGTTAGCAAAGGCATTATCAATCTGCAGGATGATTATCCGGCACTGAAGGATAAGTACAGAGACCTGATCTCGGACGCTGTCTTTCCTGGATCAGGCGCGCTCTCGGCCTATTTTCCCAACACAATCACCGTGGATGCTTCCAGTCGCTCTTTTCAGCTGGTCCAGAACACGAATATTCAGACATCAAACCTATGGGACGTTTTGGGAAATTCGACCTTTCCTGAAGCCATGGCGGAGGGATTTGCGGTCGCCGAACTTATGATTAAGAACAATCTTTCGTCAAGTTACGTGATCAGTGTCCCCGGATGGGAAAAGCTTCGCATCGGTGGAACTGTCAGCTCCCCCACTCTCGTGACGATCAGCAATGACCATCATTTCGTCGGTCAGTATCCCGAGACGTTGTTAACAACACTTCAGTACAGGGCCTTATTGTCCTGCCTTTGCGAATTTACCGAGCGCTTGGGCGACAAGTTCAATAAGACAGTCATCCATATTTCAAGTGAATGGAATCGCAGCCCCAGGGCTGACGGTACGGGTTCCGATCATGGTGTCACGGGAAGCAATGTTTCGCTGATTTCGGGAATGATTCAAGGACCTGTCGTCATTGGAAACATACGGGCGGATTCCGGACTGCCGCTTTACCCGGGGACATGGGGAGTTGCGGCGCCATGGAGATTTGATGACAATCTGACGCGTCCCTTTGTCGTGACCGACGTGACTCGCACAATTACCGGCATGCTGGGGGTAAGAGATGTCGTCAATAATGGCTATCCGTTGTTGAAGATCAACTCGGGCGGAAAGTGGGTGGCTGTGCGCAACGAGGCCCAAAATGTTTAGACGAAGAATTTTAACCCGCATTCTCTTACTGCTGGTATTGGCCACACTTTACTTTCAGAATTGTGCGCGCTGGGAGCCGGTGACGAGCGAAACCACTCAATTTTCTCAGCAGATATTCGATCCTCACTCGGACCGTGATCATTGGACTGCCGACACCATGAGGGAAAAGGTTGTCACCTCGAGTGCTCCGATTCTCGCCGACCGAATCTATATCATGGCGTTGCTGGAAAATATATTCGGACCTTCGGCGAAGACCTTGTTGGACGCCAATATTGGCCTGGCCCGAGCGGATTTTGGCTCGCCATGTTCTATCTATGAGCAGTACAAATACGAGCGGGCCTCAGACCGGCAGCTTGTGCGGGCGAACGCCAGCGAGGCCTGCGCGTATTCGGCCTCAGCCGATCATTTGGGCGCGAGCCAGAATGCGAGCGCGGCGGTCACGCGGCAGGCAACCATGAACCGGGTTTGTGTAGACCTGGTCATGGCCAATGCGACGATGAATTTCGCGTTGAAACGGATCGACAGCGCGGCTTCGGTTCCGGCTCCGAGCTCGGAGAATCTCCTCCGACTGGTGCGTCTTTTCTATGTGGACAAACCCGATCCTGAGCAAGGAGTGATCGATTCCTTGCGGATTCTATTTACGCCGGATGCGCCCTCTGTGGATGAGTGGCGAGCCGCCATCCAAATGGTCTGTGCGTCTTCCTATTGGCAGGTGCTTTGATGCAGCTAATGGCGGCTGGTCTCTACCTCCTGTTTGCTTTTGGTCTTGTGTTTAGCCCAGGTGTGTATGGAGCCGCATCGATTACCCCATTGTTCGACGATGACTCTATGGTGGTGGGTACACTGATCCCCTTTAAGGTCTCCTCAATGGACGGCGCTGCGATTTCCGTAGTGAATGTAGAGGGAGCCGGTCCCGATGAGTGTCGAGTGATGGTGGATCCTTATATTCGTGATGTTTTTCATCTGAAATGCGTTTCCGTAAAGAGTGATCTCTTTGTTCGGGCCACGCTTGTGTCGGGCCATGAACTCATCGGAGTGAGCTACGGTCCCGTGGCTGTAAAAAAGATCTCGGACTCGTTGGTGGTCATCCCGCCAAAACCGGATCAACTGGATACAGTAAAGTACACGATCGGGCGCGGCATGTTCGTCTCCTATTGCACGGGCTGCCATCATTCGAGCGCGCTGTCTCCGACGGATATCCGTTCCGTCACTAAGAATTACGTTGAGAACACTATCATCAAAGGGAATAAGCTGAATATGGGAGAGGAAATGGGAGCGAAACCCGCTCTGCTCTCGGGTGAGCTCGACCTTAATAAACTGATATATTATATAAATAACGCGCGTGATTGAGCGCGATGAAGATGCAGAGGCACAAAGGCGATGGAAGGTAGAATAACCCAGCGTATGAACATGAAAACGACGGTCGGGGTCATGCTTCTGTCCGGATTGCTGTTCCTCGGCGGCATCTTTCAGAACTGCGCCTCAAGTGTGCATGAAGCGGCTCCATCGTCCGTGGTATTGGAGGAGTTCTTTGCCTACCCTTATACGAACGCCGAGGACCATTTTATCAATATACAGCTGTTAAGACCTGCCACGTCGGACACCAAGTTCAATGATTTGAAATTCTTTGCTGCACTCACGCCCAGTTCGGGCCAAGTCCAAACTATTCCTTGGCGCGTGACGATTTTGGATCCAAACGGCTTTCCCGTGTGTCCCGAGCGAACAGGTACGCTAAGTGATGGCCGTACAACCATTCTCACCGACTGCGTGTCGTCCTCTGGAGCAACTGAGGTCATCGTGACTTTGTACTACACGCCCCCAGGTCAGTCGTCCGAGCGTTCTCATCAGGTTATTTACAAGTGAGGTGAGCCGCAGCTGCCGATTTGCCGGAGCGGAGGCGGAGATGCGGGCGGAAAAGATCCCGCAAACATTGGCAAATCCGACCTTCAATAACGCACTGTCTAGCCGGAGAGAACTCCGAAAGAACCTGCCGTCCGGTTCTTTGATGTGAAAAAAACCCATGATTTCGGCCTTGCCTTACATGAATAGTCGAACTGATGACCCAGGTCCCACGAGAAGGGTGCCACCATATTTCGTAAATCTGCCAACCCGTTTGCCAAATTTTGGTGAGCCCGCACTTAGGACACCAACGATTTGTGATTTTCTTTCAACCAGACAAGGACGTCGCCCTTCAACTCCAGACAAAAATTGATCAGCTCGCGCACCTCGTCCTTGCTGACGTTGCCAGCGAAATTGTATTCGGTTTCATTTCGTTTTTTGCGACAGGTGTCTAAGTAATCTGCGTTCGAGCTGTGTTGGTTGCCTAGTATAAGCGGAAGTGATTGGAGGGTGCGATAATGCGCGAGATTCTTCTCAGGGCGATAGCCTGAACTGTGCAGAAGGATTGTGCACAACTTTAAAGCTGCGTTGTAGGCTATGCCGAATTTCCAATCGTCGGAGAGACCTTTTGTCGAGGCATCGGCCAAATCACGATTGATGATTTCGAAAAGATTGGTTATCTCTTCTTTGCTTGGCTTGTGCGGACGGAGCCAGCCATTTTTTGCCCAATCAGCTAAGGACACTTTCATCTCCAATCAAAAAAATTTTCTTCTCCGAAATAACACTGGTTATGAAGTGGTCCTTCTTTTTGACTTTTTCTTTCCATGATCTCCGAGAATACACGTGGGGATTGATTTCTCGCTGAGTTTGTTCTGTGACCGTTCTAAGTTTAGGCGTCAAAGCTCGGAGACCAATTTCACCAATGACTATGAGATCAACGTCGCTGTGAGATTTCTCCTCGCCCCTTGCAACCGAACCAAATATAAAAGCACACTGAATGCCCTTCACTTTGCTCAGAGCCTCTTGTAGCTTCGGTTCGATTCCAGAAGTCTTTTCTACCAGGCCCCGGATTTCTTCAAACAGCGGATGATTCCGACTGGCACTGTAATAAAGGCGATTTCCATCTCGTCGCGAAATTACAAGATCCAAATTCTTAAGATGGGCAATTTCCTTTTGAATCGTTCCGATGGATAGGCCAGATTGCCGCTGAAGATCTCGCAGGTGAATCGATGATTGTTCATTTGTGAAAAGAAGGCGAAATATTTCCGCGCGGACTTGGCTTGAAAGGATCTTCGCGAGTAGGCTCATATGTATGTTTATAGCATACAATTGTATGTCAATGGCATACAAGAAAGATTTGGCTCCAAACAAAATCATGGATAAATGCCTAGTGATTTCGACTAGATGCGCGATAACCTAAATTATGGGTACGGATCCATGTAAAAAATATATGGCGACCACGGTAGGAATTGAACCTACGACCTACAGTTTAGGAAACTGTTGCTCTATCCGACTGAGCTACGTGGTCACATTCATTTACCTCTACACCACTTATATTCGAATACAACTGTAAGTCATTCATCATCACTGAAAATAATTTCATCGCATCATCGACTATCACCCAAGATCACCCCCGTACCACTGGGAGAACTCTGGGAGAGATTCGGCATGTTTTAGGGCAGCAACTGGGGGGCATCATGGCGAGAATCAACATTGAGGAGTGCTGGTGGAGCGATGTGCGCAGGTCGGCCTTGATCCGTCTGATGGGGGATGAGGACCTGGCAGATGCAGCTGCGATCCGCGCATGGCGATTAGCACAGGAGTTTTGGGGACGCAATCGCCAGCTAGTGCCCAAGCAAATATGGAGCACATTCCAAGCAGCGCCCAAGCTGATCCAAGCAGGCTTGGCAGAAGAGCGCGAAGAGGGAATCTATGTGCGCGGATCGAGTCAGTATCTCGATTGGCATGCGGAAAAACGAGCGGCTGCTCAAAAGGGCGGCAAAAAATCTGCTCAAAGACCGCGCAATGCTAAGGGCCAACTCATCAAAATACCCAAGCAGAATCCAAGCAAAAACCAAGCAGAGCCCAAGGAAAGCCAAGCCTCCGGCTCCGGTTCCCACTCCGACTCCGGTTCCGGCTCGGGCTCCGGCTCCGGCGGGAGAGAGCCGCTCGCGCCCGCCAAACAGGTTTTCAAAACTTCCGAGGAGCTGCAAGCCGCAATTTCCCTCGTCGATCGAGAGAGGTGGGCTAAGGACTACCCTGATCCCAACTGGGTTACGCGCCAGATAGACCTGTGTTTCAGACATCACACGTCCGTCCCATCTGAGACACCGCGCACCAAAGGACACTGGATGCAGAAACTCCAGACCTGGCTTGAGATCGGGTGGAGCAAGCGCGGAAATTCATCGGGCCCGCCCAAATCCGGGGACGATAGCTGGATCAATGAAACGCTCAATTCACCGGGGCCCCAATGACTCCGGAGTTTTTCAAGCAGCAGTGGGATCGCCTCAAGGTCCGCTTTGGCGATCGGGCCATGGACGATGAATTCGGCAGGCTTGCACTCGCAGAGGTGCGAGACATGAGCGAGGACGCGTTTAAGCGGGCTGTGGACGTGTGGATTGGTTCCAGGCCGCACAACAAGCCGCCGCTCCTGAGTGAGTTCAGAGAGGCAAGGCTGGCTCGGGAGAAGCGGAAACTTGAGCACGAGGCAAGCGGAGCAGCGCAGACTTTGAGAAAGGCACCAGAAGAGATGAAGCAGCACATGAGAAAAATCTTGAGCCAGGAGTACGGCGGCGTGGATTCAGTCACCGACGCATTCGAGATTGCGCGCATCAGGCGTTTGTCCAGCGGGGATGGAGAGCCGGCATGAAGTACGTTCTTTATCACTCGAAGTGTTACGACGGTTTTGGAGCTGCATACGCGGCTTGGAAGAAGTTCGGGAACAGTGCCAAATACATCGCTGTTTCGTACGGATATCCAGTGCCAGAGATGCCGGGCGCGACCGAAGTGTTCATTGTGGACTTCTCGTATCCGCGAGATGTCATCGAGGAGATTGCGGCGCGGGTACCTCTGACGGTCCTTGATCATCACAAGACCGCCAAGGAAGCCCTTGAACCATTGATTCGGCCGGACGGCTATAATCCTCGCGTTGTGTTCGATATGGAAAGGTCCGGTGCGAAAATCACCTGGGAATATCTCCACCGCACACCATGTCCTCCACTCATCGAGCACATTTCCGATCGAGATCTTTGGCAGTTCAAGCTCGACGGTACAGCTAAAATCCATAAAGCACTTGTCGCGCTACCCATGGATTTTGAGGTCTGGGATCAGTTGGATTGTGAACAACTCAAAAAAGATGGCGAAGTCTGTGAACGGCTCTACAGCCAGTTGGTCCACAACATCGTCGAGAGTGCATGGCTCGGTGAGATCGACGGCAAGCTTTGCGCAATGGTGAACACCTCATTCGCCTGGTCTGAAGTAGGAGAGGCTCTGCTCGAAAAGTACGCCAATCAACCCGGCGTGAAGTTCGCAGCATCCTTTACGGTTTTCCGCGACCAAACCATGTGGTCCCTGAGATCAAAGGGCGACTTCGATGTGAGTGCGATTGCTAAAAAGTTCGGAGGCGGTGGGCATAAGAATGCCGCGGGCTTTAAGGCAGCGAGGTACTGATGATGAGCAAGTTTGCCACCTTTTGGTACAAGTACATCTGCCTGGAGCGTGACTGCCATTTCATGTGGCCAAGCCGAGAGCCTGAAACTCAGTGCCGCAGATGCCGGAGTTTTCAGATCCAGGAACGCGACCGACGGCTCGCTGAAACCAAGTACATCTCGAAGCGCCGCGAGGAGTACTTGCAGTGAAAAAGTCGCTTAGAGTCAACTCTCAGAGCCAATATACCGCGAGTGCGGTGGGAAAGGCGCGCGGACCACGCGAGCACGCGATTGAGCGGCAGATCAGGACATTCCTCGCTGCCAAGGGCATCTTTCACTGGAAAGCCAAGACGGTCGGCACTTGGGATCCGCGCCAAAAGATCTTTCGCAAAACAGCCGGCTACATGAAGGGCGTGTCCGACCTGATCGGCATCTACAACGGCCGATTTCTGGCCATTGAAGTGAAGTCCTTTTCCGGCAAGCCCAGCCAGGACCAGCTCCTGTTTCAGCATCGTGTGCGTGAGAACGGCGGAATCGCCTTTATCGCGCGCAGCTGGGAAGAGGTCAGAGACAAGCTAGAGCATTGGCGGAGCTACACAATCGAGGAGGTGAGGGAGTGAAACCATGTAACGAATGTCCGTTCGTAAAGGCCTCGCCGCTTGACGGATCACCTGACTGGCTAAGGGACGTATTCGAATTCTCACGCAAGGACGAATACTTTTATCACACCTGCCACAAAACGGACCCTAACGCTGATGGCTTTGTCGGCGGCAAAAAGAAGCGGGAATGCGCGGGTCACCTGCAGATGATGTTTAACGAGATGGAAGGTACGCCCGGGGAGGGCGGCGTCTATGAGAGCATCGATGCGCTCATCTACACTTATTTACAGCATTGGCTTGGAGACGAGGAGCTTAACAAGATCAAACGGGAAGCGAGGTTAAAACGATGAAGAATTGGCAAGTGGCGCACTCAGGAGACGACGAAGGTTTGATTAAGGCCTCGAAAAACGCCGTCATTGACGCCATGACTGACGTTTTGAATCACATGAGGGAAGAAGAAGGCACCATGATGGCTCAGCTTGACGACTGGATCATCAAGGGTATTAAGGGCGAGTTCTACCCGTGCAAGCCTGACATCTTTGAGGCGGCGTATGAGCCAGCCTGATGGAAACGTTCACACGATGCCAGTCGCTGGACCGCCACACGTAGAGTCTGCGGACTGCTGGTGTGAACCGGAACTTGTTGCCGATTACTCAGAAGAGGGCGGCGTGAAGTGTTACTTGCACAAGGAGATCCAATGACAAACGGAAGTGAGCACGCATTCCCTACTCAAATGTGGGACATCGAGCGCAAGGAAGCGACATGGCTTGATGGCGGACTAAGCAAACGTGAGCTATTCGCAATGGCGGCGATGCAAGGATTTCTTGCATGCCCCAAAGAAGAACCAAATATTGTAAAACAATCAGTAATATTCGCCGACGCCCTACTTAAGGAACTCGATCGAAAACCAACTTCAAACGAGAAAGGAGCCACATATGAAGTCCAAGAAGACTACTAAGGCAAAGCCAAAAGCTAAGCCGACAAAGAAGCAAAAGTAAAATGATTGGGCCGGCTGGTGTGTTAAGCAATGCTTGGATGACTCCCGTCCTGAAGAGTGTTCCGCCATGTCTCGCCGGCTGGCCCTTTTTTTCCAACAAGAGAGAAGCAACATGAAGAAAGTGCAAGTCGAGGGACGCCTGATTAGGACAGAAGAGGGTGAGTTTTACGCCGACACCGACACGACTGTTAAGATCCATGAGCTCACTAGAAACCTCCCCGAAGTTCAGGTGAGCATCACGCTTCGGATTCCAGATGCCACAAGACATCTCTCATGGGTTGAGGTGTACGACGCTGTGACGTTTGCTGAGAAGGAAGCTGTGGCGGATGTATCCATGGAGCCTATAGATCTGAAAGCTAGGCGTATATGTCGCCTGCTGTTTGAGAGAGAAGGGAATGCGTAAATGATCACAGCCTCAGTGTTCACTCTCTTCGTTAACGGCGTGGCATTTGATCCACGCTTAAGAGAGAAGTGCGAGTGCGAGGGCCCAAAGGATTCCATATGCGAGATCGCTCCAGCGCCGTTTGATAGGCTTTACTACATCGCAGTGCTGACTCGGCGCCAAGAGCCGCTTAAGGGCCAGGTGAGTGTGACATGTCCAAAGTGATCTGGAGGCTTTTCTACTTCGGAGTAATCGCTTGCGTCCTCTTATTCTCATTCGCCATGGTGATCCTGGCGCCGTCGAAAGTGGAAGTTGATAAGTCTGAGGTGGAGCTTGAGATCCAGGCGGATTGCGAGCTGATCATAAATAAGAAGAATTACCCGTGTACGTTTAAGGTGGAGCGGGACTGATGTAGTGCGCGCGAGCAATTGATATGAGAAAGAATGAGAGATGAGTTGGCCTGAGGCATTGGTTTTGATTGGTTTGAGCCTGGCCGTCGCGTGGATGGTTAGGGATTTGTAACAAAGAGGAGAACAGATATGGGTCATGAATTCTTAATGCAGTTTTTTACATATGCGCATCTGCCGGAGCATTTGCAGAAGATCAGCAAACCGTTTGGCGAACTCGCTCAGCAAATCGTGGACACGCTCCCGCAGAATCCAGAGCGTACAGTGGCTCTTCGGAAGTTATTGGAAGCGAAAGACTGTGCAGTTCGGGCGCAGCTTGTGAAGTAAATAAAAGGACCGGCGAGTGGAAACTGTGTAGCGAAAGCTTAATGGAGCTGCTAGGCGTTGAAGTTAAGTAAGTAGGGGCCACTGGAGACACTTCTAAGCGTCGAATAGGTGATTAAGCCCGCAGAGCCGTATTAATAGCGGCCCGGTCCTCTCTCATTTCCAGAGCCCGAGTGGGTTTAGCTGCGTAACGCAAGTGTGAGCACGGAGCCTTTCGCAGAAGCCGCACAGCCCGCCGGGCTTTGGGGAGAGTTTTTTTATAATACAAATGAAATAGGAAGGGATGACTAAATGAAACCAATAGTTATTGAAGAATACCAATTACAATCTGGCGCACATACATCACGTGAAGATGGAATGTGTGCAATGGAGTTTGTCAGTTATCTGGCCGGAGAGCCGCACAGTGACAAACCATCATGTGTATCGCCTCTTATCACTTCCTTCATTATTTCATGTAATGACAACTGGACAAACAAAGAGCGACAGTTACTGAAACCATATTTGACTAAAGTAATGGGTACACGAGACGGAAAGGATTTAGAGCGACCGAAAATATTCGCGATGCACGCCCTCACTCGCATATCCCCCCACGCAATTGAATTGATCGGTCTTAAAGAACACGCAGAAAAAATGCGTACGGCACAGAATCTTGATGAGGGGATTGTGGCCGCCGAGTACGCCGAGTACGCCGCCAAGTCCGCCGCCAAGTCCGCCGAGTACGCCGCCAAGTACGCCAAGTACGCCGAGTACGCCGAGTACGCCGCCAAGTACGCCGAGTACGCCGCCAAGTACGCCAAGTACGCCGAGTACGCCGCCAAGTCCGCCGAGTCGCAACGGCTTGTTCCGACTAGAAAAGCAATCATCCAGTCCTGTCTCGACTTAATCGATGCAGTGATTTTGAAGGATTAGAAAGGTGGATCTATGAGTACTTCCGACGACGCCCCCAAAACTGAGCGATCGGTAAACATTGAGCAAAACGCATCAGCTTCTAGCCCAAATCTTACCGAATGGGAATTGCGCGAAGCCGAACGCGTTAAGCTCTCTCACATTGAAGACCTTGAGCTTCAAGTGTGTCGCTTAAAGAGTTCGCGCGACCAGGCCCTCGCCCGCCTCGAGGAACTCGGGAAGGAGAACGAATAATGGGCACACAAAAACGCGGACCAATGAAGCTTGAACCCACGCAGCCATTTAAGGAATCACCTGAGCCGCCAAACGTGCTTGGAACATTCGAAGAAATTGTAGAGGCGGCGTTTGGGCCGAGCCACTGTCCGTTTTGCAAAGAAAAGCATCCGATTGCAAAATCAGGCGGGTGGACTTGCCGTGGATGTAAGAAATTCTGGAGGGATAAGTGAAGGACAAGGGGATGCAGCTTGCAAAGGTCCTAAAGACAAGAATAGAGGAGCACGCCAAGGCTTACCCCACCGACATTTTTCCGGACGATAGCAGGTCTCCTGAGGGCTATGGCGCTAAGATGGGGAGACATATGTGCCATGTTTTCCTAAAATATATCGAGGACGCGCTCATGGAAATTGAGCTCGAAGACCGGCTTACAAGGAAGGTGAGTGATGAGGGACAAAAGAGCTCGGGCTAAATTGGCGGAACTGGCACTACAATTCGGGCGCGGACCAGATGACCATGCCGAGTATGCTCTCGCCAAAGGGACACTGGCACTCCTGTCAGAGGTGAAGCGCTTAAATGAAGAGCATGACAAGTTTCAAACCTGGCGCAAGCTTGTGATCACGGCCGTTGAGGCTCAGGCCTGTGATGACTCGCTTTGGAGAGTGAAGCCTCAATCCACTGCACGCGAGGCTTATTTGCAGCAATCCCTGCTCTGGCTTCACAGGGTGATTGAGGATCGCGACACCAAAGCACTTCAGTCCATACTGGCCCAATCGGAGACTCAGGAATGATGACCGTGTTCTTTGGCCTTGCCTGCTTTATCTTTGGATACGCTCTCGGGCAATACAGAGCGGCGCAAGACATGGACTTAAGAAATCAAGTTCTCTCAGAGCAGGTCAAATACTGGAGAGATCATGCGTTAAGGCAGCGCGATCAAGGATCTGGAAACACCCCTCCGCCGGTTCCAGATACACCGCCTGATACGATTTGGAGCGGGGAAATATATGACGGGACGTTTCAGTAGGAGATGATGTGGCAATAACTCTCACAAGGAAAGTGGGCCAGGCCATTTGGATCGAGTATGGGCTGGTTAAGATCACGGTAGCTGGAATCTATGGGAGGCAGGTGGAGCTCAGGTTTGAGGGCAATGTTCAGGTTGACCGCCAAGAAGTTGCGGAGGAGAAGCTTCGAAAATTGGAAAACGCGGACGACTCGCATGGAACCTGACCACAAATATCCCGAACTCAAATACCCCGCTCATACGTGCCCCTACTGCTCATCCGCTCGCGAGAAGCTCGAGTCAAAGCCCAAGAGCGCAGGCTTCACCGTGCACTACTCCTGCGGAACTACACTGGCCGTAGAGAGGGCTGGGCCAGCGTTCAAGCATTCATGGGACATTCAGTGCGAGGCGAGTGCATCAGGGCGCTCGATGAAGTCTCGGCCCTGACTCCTTCTCTTCACGGCAATGGCATTTGGTAATGACTCCATCTTCAATCGCTCTCACGACCAGACCTCGGCGCATGCAGACCGCGGCACAGTTCTTAAGGTTTCGCTCCCCGCACCCTGGCTTGATCAAAAGAGCCACGATGATAGCTCCCACGAGAAAGAATATGGCTTTCATTTTTCCCTGCCCTTTCCACGCTCGCGCCAGTACATAAGCTCCGCCTCTTTTGCGGCTTTGCTTATGATCTCCGCCTCATTAGGCATGCGCGCGGCAAGCACGTTCAGCTGCCCTTGCATGTCGTGAATCATCTTGTGGAGCTCCTCCACGCGCTCGGCCGTCTTATCAGACTTTTTCGTAAAGCCATCCCACACGAACTTGGCCAGATAAACGATGATGCCTACGGCATTGCTGTAGAGGATTCCAACAAGGACTTTTTCGTTCGGGAGCGCTTGGTAGAGCTCGCTGTCGCCGACTTGGCCCATTGGCAGGGTAATGGCATTGGCCAAGATTTCAGGAGACCAGATCAGAATCGCGGCGAAAAACAATATACTCCCACTTTTCACGCTCATCGTCCACCGCCGTTATCACGACATCGGCCCAGATTCTCTCGGCGGCGTACTCCGCCTCTGCTTGATCGATTCCGAGTTTGAGGAGACGCTCGACGATTTTGCCTAAGGCTTCTTTCTTCTGCATGAATAAAGAACCTCAAGGTTTAGCTCTCTGCCGCCGTTAATCATTTAAGCTTGAAAAAGAGAGCCTTCATCCTTGAAAACTCTCTCTTTAAGCCTGGAAAAAGTCGCGGAAAACTTTTATCCCATTCATCGCTTGCGATTTGGGAACATTGTATCAGAATACCGCACACGCGGTTCGACCAGAATTTGATAGGGCTGGACTTAACCCTTGCTTACGTCCACCTTGTCAATCGCTTGCATCGCGATGTCCTTTAAAATCTTGCAGAAGCGCCGCTTGGTCCTAGCTTGAATGCGGTCGTACTTCATCTTGTAGTCGATCGGTACCCAGATCGCGATGGGCTTCCACTCATCTGGTGAGAACGAGCTCACGTCCGACAAATCCATGTCCCTGAGGGCTTCCAGCGCTTCTTCAATTGTGTCCATGAGGACAATTCTATCGCGAGAAGAGCCGCAGTAAATATAAAAGTTACTTTAAACTAGGTTAAAGATCACGGCGCCGTAGGCTTGTCTGTATGGAACAAATGAGCGTTCGCTGCGCACATTCTCACTCCTGCAAATTGCGCAGAAGTAAGAATTTTTTTGAGAATTCAAAATTAAATACGGCGAACTCTCCAAAAAGAAATGCGGCGGCTAAATCGTACGCTCTGGCGGCGTCTGAGGGCGAGGAAAAAGTACCGAGGTTTATGTGCGTAGACTGATGCTGGATTTGGGCCGAATACATATTGCCGGCCTTGGTCACCCCTTTAAATCCCGCATCTTTCTTCTTATTGCGAGCATTTTCGCGATAGCTGCAAACCCTGAGGTTTTCCTTTCGATTATCAAGAGAATCACCATTGATATGGTCGATACAAAAGCCGGGCTCCGCATTCATGATGTATCGATGAAGGTACAGCTTGCCGTTTCTGGACGTATTCTTGGACACGTAAAACCGCCGGCCAGCCTTCTGAGCATTCCACTTCAAAAGACCATCGGCTCTCAATCGCTCGAAGTCTTCATCGTCGATGATCGTAAAGAGATCCTTGGATATAGGCATTCTTACACTCATGGCAATAGGGTTATCAGCATATGGACCTAAAGACAATTCATATGGTTGGCATCAATGAACTGAAGCCAAGGCCAAACAATCGCAATAAGCATCCAAAAGAGCAGATTGAACGCCTCGCTCGCATTATCCAATACCAGGGGTTTCGTCGACCAATCATCGTTTCCAATCGCTCTGGTCATATTGTCTGCGGGCACGGGCGACTCGAAGCTGCAAAGAAGCTAAAGCTGCAGATTGTTCCTGTGATCTATCAGGATTACGATTCGGACGAACAAGAGTATGCGGATCACGTCGCTGACAATAGCCTCCAGTATTGGGCCGAGCTTGATCTCTCAGGCATCAATCAAGACGTCATAGAGCTTGGGCCTGACTTCGACATCGACCTCCTGGGGATTAAAGACTTCGTGCTGGAGCCTGCCGAGAAGCTTGAGCCTGGATGCGACGAGAATGAAGTGCCAGAGGACGTGGACACGCGGGTTAAGCCTGGCGACATTTGGCAGCTTGGACGGCACCGGCTGATGTGTGGGGATTCGACCAACATTCAGCATGTGGAAGAGCTCATGAACGGTGAGAAGGCTGATATGTGGCTTACAGATCCACCCTATGGAGTAGCTTACAAGTCGAAGGGCACCGACAAGCATAGAGCAATCGCAAACGATGCCATGCCTCTGGAAGAGATGAAGGAGTTCTGGCAGCAGGTCGCAAGCAACGCCCATATGGTTTGCTCAGATCAAGCAGCTTATTATTGGTTTGCGTGTCAGGGTGGCGACCAGATGATGATGATGATGAGCCTTGGCGATGGCGGATGGCAAGTCAAGCACGAACTCATTTGGTTAAAAGACAGAATGGTACTTGCCCGGTGCGACTATCACTACAAGCACGAACCGATCATCTACGGCTGGAAACGCGGAGGAACACATCACTGGTATGGCGACCGGACACAAACATCGGTTCTAGAATTTCCTCGCCCAAAGTCATCTGACCTTCACCCCACCATGAAGCCAGTTGAGCTTGTGGAATATCTTATGGGCAATAACTCAAAGCGTGGTGATCTTGTGCTTGAGACGTTCGGAGGATCGGGGACGACGTTGATTGCCGCTGAGAAATCGGGCCGCAGATGTAACGCTATTGAGCTTGACGTCAAGTATTGTGACACCATCCTCTCGCGCTGGGAGAAGTACACAGGCAAGCCGGCCGAGCGAATAGTCGAAGGCGAGCATGGCGCGGCCTAAGAAACCAGTCGACGCTGAACAGGTGAGAAAGCTTGCAGCACTCTCTTGTTCCTATGCGGAGATGGCGGCAGTTCTTGGCTGTAACGAGAGCACTCTCACCAGGCGTTTTGCACAAGCTATAAAAGAGGGAAGAGAACAGGGAAATGTCTCGCTAAGGCGAATGCAGTGGGAGTCAGCAAGTAAGGGCAACGTCACCATGCAGATTTGGCTTGGCAAGCAGCGACTCGGCCAGCGGGATTTCAAAATGGAGCTGTCGGACATTCCAGATGACACACTCGTAGCTGAAGTTCAGAGGAGGGTAAACGCTCGTGGATCCTCTTCATCATGAGACCTATCTCGCCTATCTCAAGCAGCAACAACTAGGCGTTACGATCGAATCTAAGTACAGGCTGATTGACACCTACTTCCCAGACGATGGACCGCTGAGGCGAGAGCTTTACAAAAAGCATCTCTCGTTCTTTGAGGCGGGATTAAGCTTTGAAGAACGCTTAGCCTTGGCTGCAAACCGTGTGGGCAAGACTGAGACCATGGGCGGATTTGAGATGGTCTGTCATCTAACGGGTAGGTATCCACCATGGTGGAACGGCAGGTGTTTTGACAAACCCATTGAGGCATGGGCTGCAGGTAAAACTGGGCAGACGGTCAGAGACATCTTGCAAAAGAAGCTCCTTGGGCCAAAGAACGACATGGGCTCAGGCCTTATCCCGAAAGAGCTGATCATCAAAACCACGCCCAGATCTGGCATCCCTGATGCGATTGACACAGTATGGGTGAAGCATATCTCTGGCGGAATTTCGGAGCTTGGATTTAAGTCCTATGACCAAAAGAGACAAAGCTTCGAGGGTACGAAGAAGCAAGTCATCTGGCTGGATGAGGAGCCATCACTTGATATATACACAGAGTGTTTATTAAGGACCACAGACACATCCGGCAGAAATGAAGGCAATGGAATCATCATGCTCACCTTCACGCCGCTCCAAGGGATGAGTGAAGTGGTTCTACAGTTCCTTCCAGGCGGGGAGATTGCCGAGAAGTCAGCGGGCACAAAGACCGTCATCATGGCGACCTGGGACGATGTGCCTCACTTGAGTGAGGAAGCAAAGGCCAAGATGCTGGCTTCCATCCCGCTCTTTCAGCGCGACGCTCGGTCGAAAGGTATCCCCCAACTCGGAGCTGGTGCGATTTATCCAGTGCCCGAGAGTGATTTTGTCGTCGATGACTTCGCTATCCCTGAGCACTGGCCAAGAGTTTACGGGATGGATGTGGGGTGGAACCGCACCGCTGCTCCATGGGGAGCTTGGGATAGGGAATCCGACGTACTCTATCTCTACTCCGAGCACTATCGTGGCCAGGCCGAGCCATCAATTCATGCCCAAGCTATCAAAGCGCGCGGTGACTGGATCCCCGGTGTAATTGATCCTGCTTCTCGTGGACGTACACAGAAGGACGGTCAGCAACTCGTGCAGGATTACGTTGACCTAGGACTCCACCTCTCATTCGCATTTAATGGTGTCGAGTCGGGGATCTATGAGGTGTGGCAGCGCCTGTCTACTGGACGACTAAAGGTATTTCGCAGCATGAATAATTGGCTCGCTGAATTCAGGCTCTATCGCCGGGACGAGAAGGGAAAGATTGTGAAGGCGAATGACCACTTGATGGACGCCACACGCTATCTCGTGATGTCTGGCCTGGAGAAGGCGATCACCAAACCCCAGCCAAAAGAGGAGACCCCAGAGACTTATTTCGCCTCTGGCGGCCTCGGATGGATGGGCTAGACCTTACACTAACTTTAAACTTCTTATAACTAGGTTAAAGAACCGTTGGCCTTGAGCTTTAAAGCGTGGCCACACCCTACAAGCAAAAGTCCAAATCGAGCGAAGATCTCATCGCGACGGCAAAGAAGCGCTTTGCGCTCGCTGAGGAGTTTGAATCCGAGATCAGGGCTCTAGCTCTTGAGGATTGGAAATTCAGAGCTGGCGATCAGTGGCCGAGCGAGATCAAAAAAGAGCGTGACGCTGATAACAGACCAACACTCGTTATCAACCGCGTACTTCCGGCCATTCGCCAGGTCACGAACGATCAGAGACAAAATCGTCCGAGCCTCAAGACCTATCCTGTTGACGACAAGGCTGACATTGAGACAGCCAAGATCTTAAATGGAATGCTCCGCCACATTGAGCAGGACTCAGGCGCGGACGTCGCGTACGACACAGCCTTTGACGGTGCTTCCACGGGCGGCTTTGGCTACATCCGGGTCAACACCGAGTACGTCGACCCATTCTCTTTTGATCAGCAAATCGTGATTGAGCCGATTGATGATCATTTCTCTGTCTACTTTGATCCAAACTCAAAGCGCCCCGATGGCCGTGATGCCAACTGGGCTTTTATTGTTTTGGACATGCCCAAAGAGGATTACGACGCCGAATACGGTGACTCGGATCTCGCACAAAGTAATGACTGGGAATCGCTCGGCAACTCAAACGACTGGATCAAAAAAGACACCGTCAGGATCGCCGAGTACTTCTACAAAGAGTTTAAGAACGTCAAGCTCGTCCAGCTGAGTACCGGCGAAGTTATAGCTGAAGAGGCTCTGACAAAGCTCTTTCCAGGTGGCGTGCCAGACGGCGTCGTTATCAATACGCGCAACTCCAAAGTTCCAGTTATCAAGTGGTGCAAGCTTAATGGTCACGAAATCCTAGAAGAGACAGAGTGGCCTGGCCGCTGGATCCCGATCGTCCCAGTCTACGGTGACAAATATGTCCTTGATGGCAAGCGAGTGCTCGAGGGCATTGTCCGCCACGCTAAAGACCCTCAGCGCATGTACAATTATTGGAAGTCCACTGAGACCGAGACTATCACTCTTGCGCCTAAGTCTCCCTACATCGTCGCTGAAGGACAGATTCCTAAGCAGTACGAGGCGATGTGGAAAACGGCAAACAAGAAGTCTTGGGCTTACCTTCCCTATAAGCCGACAACACATGAGAGTCATCTTGTTCCCCCTCCTCAGAGAAACGTCTTTGAGCCGCCTGTTCAGGCGATCACACAAGCTGGCCTTTTTGCAGCCGACGATTTAAAGAGCACAACCGGAATCTATGATGCCGCCCTGGGCGCAAAATCTAATGAGAACTCTGGTATCGCCATTCAACGCAGAAACCAGCAGTCACAAACGACAAATTTCCACCTGATCGACAATCTCACTCGCTCAATCCGACACGTGGGCCGCATTTGCGTGGATCTCATTCCAAAGATCTACGACGCCGCTCGTGCTCAAAGGATCCTCGGCGAGGACGGTGAGCAAGAGATTGTCCGCATCAATGAGGTGTTTAAAAAAGGCGGCGAGGATCGGATCTATGACCTTGGTGCCGGCAAATACGACGTAGTCTGTGAGACGGGACCATCCTATGCGACGAAGCGCCAAGAGGCCGCCGAGACGACTCTTGAACTTACTAAGTCAGCGCCCGTGATCATGCAAGCGGCACCTGACCTTGTCATAAAAACGCTCGACATCCCACAGGCACAAGAGATTGCGGATCGCTTAAAGCGCACTCTGCCTCCTGGCATCGCGGACAGTGATGACGACAAGAAGCCGCTACCACCTCAGGTGCAGGCGCAAATGGCGCAAATGAATCAGATGATTGAGCAGCTCACTGCATCTCTCAACGATGCCAATGAAAAAGTAAACACGAAAGTGCTCGAGCTCGAATCCAAAGAGCGCATCGAGATGAAAAAGCTTGAGGTGGAAGTTGAACTCAAGCGCGCTGAACTCGACTCCAAGGAAGGACTCGCCCTCCTTCACTCAGAGATCGAACAAATCAATCAACGTCTAGCTCTCTTAGGCGTTGATCAACCCATTGAAAAAGAATCAGCCGGCCCTGATCAGGCCGGATTTTCCCAACCACAACCTACTGGTGGGCCATCACCAGGCCAATTCATGGAGTAACCCCCATGCCGATAGAAGTCGTTTCCGCACCTTCACTGAATCAAGTTGCGCCCCCGCAG
Source organism: Bdellovibrionales bacterium (assembly GCA_050249195.1). Classification (GTDB taxonomy): domain Bacteria; phylum Bdellovibrionota; class Bdellovibrionia; order Bdellovibrionales; family UBA1609; genus JALHOQ01. The sequence continues at coordinate 77,048 of JBFWQY010000010.1, read as the reverse complement.
GGCAAGGCAGCTGCTGAGGTGGAAGCGGATGAAACCAAGTCCGCGCAGGCTCAAGAGTCTGCAGAAACCCTTGAGGAGTCGGACACTCAAGAAGCCACTGAGGGCTCAGAAGAAACTGAAGCTGCAGATGGCGAGGCTGAAGAATCGGATGCTGATGAAGCAGACGAGACTGAAGCCAAGGAAGAACGCCCGAAGAAAAAGGGCGGCGTTCAAAAGCGGATCGATAAGCTCACTCGTAGGCTCTCGGAAAGGGAGCAAGAGATTGAGTACTGGAAGCGCGAGGCCTTGAAGAAAAAAGAGGCTGAAGGCGCGCCTCAAAAACCAGAACCGCAACTGAGAGCCGATCCCAACTCAAAGCCCAAAGCAGACGAGTTTGAGACGCACGAGGAGTACGTGGAAGCACTCGCCGACTGGAAGGTTGAGCAGCGCTTAAAAGCTCATGAAGAAAAGGCAAAGGAGACTCAAGTCAAAACTGAGTTTCAGCGCCAGGTCGATGAGCACCAAAAACGAGTCGAGGCGTTTAAAGCGAAGCATGAGGACTTTGATGAGCGGCTTGAGGAAGTTAACGACATCCCGCTTTCCATAGCCGTTCAAGAGGTAATTTTAGCGTCAGACCGTGGGCCTGAGCTTATGTATGAGCTGGCAAGAGATCCGGAGGAGTTTGCTCGTATTTGCAAGCTATCACCTCTGGCCGCCGCTCGAGAGCTTGGCAAGGTCGAGGCTCGCCTTGAGAAGTCCACCGAGAGCAAAAAGAGGGAAGTCAAAACCACAAAAGCGCCGCCCCCTCCAAGTCCCATCTCCGGCAAATCTCAGAAAGCAGTGAAAAAGTCGATCTACGACCCAAGCCTTTCTCAGGCCGAGTATGAGCGCCTTCGAGCGGAGCAAGAGGCGCACTCATGATTTAAAGGAGCTTTTGACTTATGGCCAACTCGATTCTGACGAGTGATATCATTGTAAAGGAATCCCTACGGGAGCTTAAGAACCAACTGGTGTTCACGAAGTCCGTGAACCGCCAGTATGACAACCAGTTTGCTCAAAGCGGAGCAAAGGTTGGGGACACCATCAACATCCGCAAGCCCTCGCGTTACACGGTGACCGATGGTGCAACGCTTGAGATCCAAGACAGCAAGGATCAATCCATCCCGCTGACACTGGATCAGCACAAGCATGTCGGCCTTGCGTTTTCCAACAAGGACCTGACTCTCTCGGTGGATCGCTTCAAAGAGCGCTACATCAAGCCTGCGATCACGGCTCTTGCCAACTCGGTCGACTACACCGGGTACCAGCAGATGTACAAAAAAGTGTACAGCGCAGTCGGTGTTCCGAGTGCATCGGCGTTGCCGTCCACTCTCAAAGGTTTCACGCAAGCTAAAGCCAAAATGGCGTTGCTTGGCGCGCCCGTGACCGATCTGACAGCCACGGTTGATCCGCTGGTTGAGGCCTCCCTCGTTGAGGGTTTGAAAGGACTGTTCCAATCCTCTGAGCAGATCAAGGAGCAGTACGAAAAGGGTGTCATGGGCATGGCCGCAGGGTCCAAGTTCAAGATGACCCAAAACGTGATCAAGCACACCATCGGAGCTCTTGGTGGAACTCCGCTGATGAACGGTGCGACTCTGGCCGGTGCGACCACCCTGGTCACTGATGGATGGACTGCGGCTGCAGCCACTCGCTTGAAGGCCGGCGACGTCATCAGCGTGGCTGACGTGTACGCCGTGAATCCGCAAACGCGTCAGTCCACTGGTGAGTTGGCCCAATTCGTCGTTGCTGAAGATGCCGCTTCGGATGGATCAGGTAACCTGACTATCACTCTTGATCGCGCAATCTACGCAAGCGGTCAGTATCAAAACGTCGATGCTCTGCCTCAAGACGGCGCTGCCATCACTGTGTTTGGACACGCCTCCAGCTATGCGAACATCGTCGCTCCCCAGAACATGGTTTTCCACAAGGACGCCTTTGTTCTGGCATGTGCCGACTTCGAACTCCCCAACGGCATGGACATGGCGGCGAGAGCTTCAGACCCAGACAGCGGTCTCTCGATCAGCTTCGTTCGCGGATTCGACATCGTGAACCACAGGTTCATTTCCCGTCTGGACATCCTGTTCGGCTGGAAGTGCGTGTACCCCGAGTTCGCGTGTCGCGTGGTCGGTCAGCCCGCTTAATAGCCACTCCCTTAAAGTGGCCTGAGATCACTTGGGCCACTTCAATTTAAAACTTTAAAAGGAGAATTTTGAATGAACACCGCATCTGACAACTTAAGCGTGAAGCTTCCAACAACTCCGAGTCAGCCCGCCGCTATGACGGCCCAGTTGACCTCGATCACTCACACCGCTCCCGGCACTCCTGATTACGCAATCCAGGATCTGACCAACTCGTCAGCCTATGGATTCGTGACCAAGGATGAAGGGAACACGGTTCTTTCTGTGATCAAGAACCTCCAGGTTCGCGTCGCGGAACTTGAGGCCATCATTGAGGGCATGAACGCTGCTGCGAGCAACTAAATTTCATTGGCTCCGGTGGGCGTTGCTTGCCGGAGCTCTTTTAGAGGTGAGCGATGCAAGTGTTTCCAACCTGGCGCTATCACAAAACAGAGCCTCCTAAGCTTGTTCACTCGGCCGAGGAGCTAGATCTGTTGGGTCCTGAGTGGGCTGACACACCAGCGGCCTTTGTCGAGGAGCCCGCAGTTGAGCCACCGCAGGCTGCGCCGACGCAAGAAAAAGTAAAGCGCAAGAAGAGGGGTTGGTAAGTGGCAACGGCTGCCGATCTCATCGAAAGCTCTCTTAGGCTGATCGGGGTCTTGGCTGACGGCGAGACGCCGACTGCGTCTCAGCAGGCAGACGCCCTTGATGTTTTAAACGACATTCTTGAGGAGTGGTCCAACGACGGCTTCATGATCTTTGAGAAAAAAATCGAGGAGTTTACGCTCAATGCAAGCGATGGCGTTTACTCAATTGGATCAGGCGCTGATTTCGACACAGTTCGCCCGACGCTCATCGAGATGGCAAAGATCAAGGATGCGGTAGACAGCTATGAACTGCCGCTTAAAATCTGGAACGCTCAAGAGTGGGCGGGCATTACGCTTAAGACCACTGAGAGCACTTTTCCAGAAGGCCTTTACTACAATCCGAAGTATCCAAACGGTGAGATCAGCCTTTGGCCTGTGCCGAGTGCTGCAAACAAGCTGGTGCTTTACTCAGAGAAACCTCTGACTGCGATTGCGAGTGCCGCCACTACGCTGAGCTACCCTCCGGGCTACAAGAAGGCCTTGAAGTATGAGCTTGGGATTGAGCTCGCGCCTGAATACGGGAAGAGCGTTGACGCAAAGACTGAGGATATCTGGAAAAAGTCCAAGGCCTCAATTGCGCGCACTAACACCGAGCCGGTGCTCATGACGTCTGACGCTGCCGGGCTCACTTCGCGCAAGGCCTATGACTGGAGGATTGGCGAGTGAAACTTGAGGGGTTCATAGGGCCTGCCTACACACTGGATTCGGTCAATGTCGATGCGCAGGCGTGCGTGAATCTTTACCCTGAGGTGATAGAAAGTGGTCGGGGTAAGGAAGCACAGGTCGCTTACCTCAGAGCAACGCCAGGATTGAGTAAAATTCTTGAAGTTGGGAATGGTCCCATCAGACTGATTCACATCGACTCAATCAAGCGGATCCTTGTCGTAAGTGGAAATCAGCTGTACTCCATAAGTAAGAAACAGGATTGGAAATTTATCGTAAAGCCTGTTGCCTTCTCAAACGTTGAGATCGCGCAGACGGCGGACGACGTTGACACATCGACAGACGTCATAACCAAGACAGCGCATGGTTTAGTGACGGGTTTGAAGGTAAGGGTTACAACGATTGGCACCCTTCCCGCGCCACTTGCGGTGGACACTGACTATTATGTGATCCGAGTTGATGATGATAATTTCCAGCTTGCGAGTTCGCTCGCCAATGCTGTTTCCTCCACTCAAATCAATATCACTGACACCGGTGGAAGCACAATGACAGTGAGGCCCCAGATTGCCTCGACTGTTACGGGCATAAAATTCACAGACATCGACTTTACTTCAAACACGATCATGAAAGCCTCTCACGGATTCACTGAGGGTGTTGAAGTGAGGGTTTTAGCAAGCGGACTTTACCCTACTGGTCTATCTGAGTCGACGAGTTATTACATCACTGAAGTAACCGAAAACAGCTTTAAGCTTGCATTGAGCGTAACGAATGCCAGCGCAGAGACAGAAATTGACCTTCAAGACGTGAGCGACCAGTGGCTGGCGAATCTAGTCGGCAAGCTCGGTGAGTACGGCGGTGACCCTGTAATCCTAAGCACTTCAACCGGCGTCGTTAAAGCGGCCTCGATGAGTTTTTTAGGCGACGGCACAGACTCTTCTACAGTCTTTGTCGACGGCGTTAACAACTATCTCTATCGAAACCAGGCTACACAAGACGAGTTCGGTGTCATGGGATCGGTATCTTCTGCCAGCGCGACCCTTGACACATCAACCGATGTCGTAGTGACGATCAAAGACGGTTTCCTAAACTATGTGGGTTACGACATCAGAATCATTTCGGAGGAAGATCTTACGCTGTTCACAGATGTTGCCCTTCTCATAAGTCAACCATCGGTTTTGAGTCCGGGCGACATAATTCTTGATATAACCATTCTTTATTCGCCTGGCTTCGTTTTTACGACGGCAGACCTTGTGGAATTATTTAATACCACACAGACACCAGCACTTGCCTTCCCGTCGAATCCGTCATCATCAAATTTTATTTATACAATAAATGGTAAGACGGTCGAGATAAGAAAAAATGATAACCCATTCTTAAATTTGATCTCGGCAAGTGGTGGGGACTCCGAAGACATAGCGACTGTGTTTTCTGGAGGCAGCAGAGGGACCTTTGCTACGACATTAAGCCTTGATTTTAGCTTCGGCACCGTAGACACAGCGGCTCAGATAGTTTGGTCTGACGGCTTTTTCATCCTAAACGAGTACGGCACAAACAAGTTTTGGGTCTCTGATCTTCAAAGTTTCAACGTCGACACTTTGAGCTTTACCTCATCTGAGGGAAGTCCGGATATCCTGTTAGCCCTTGCCGTCTCTAACCGCTATCTATACGCGTTCAATGAGAAAACGATTGAAGTGTTCGCAAATACGGGTAGCGCCGATTTCCCCTATGATCGAATACCAGGCGGATTTTTAGAAATCGGTCTTGTGGCCGCAAACAGTGTAGGGAAAATAGACGGCACGCTGCTTTGGCTGGGACGAAGCGTGGAAGGCCAAGGGATCGTCTACGCTATGAGTGGGCTTAACTACAGGCGAGTCTCCACTCATGCTGTTGAACAGGCGATTAGGGGTTATGCCGATATCTCGACTGCTTCGGCATATACTTACCAAGACGGCGGGCATAGCTTTTACGTGCTGAACTTCGATGAGGCCACTTGGGTTTACGATTTGTCGACTGGCTTGTGGCATAAGCGTGCCTACACTAATGAAGGCACCTTGGAGCGACACCGGGTTGAAACCTGTGCTTTTGATCCAACACGAGGCGTTCACCTGGCGGCCGACTACGAGACCAATGAACTCTACATCATGAGTGAGGACTACTACTCCGACAATGGAGATGAGATCACCAGGCTTCGCGCAGCGCCTCACTTGAGCAGTGACCTGGCTAGAGTGTTTTGCTCCAGGTTTCAGCTCGATATGGAGACAGGCATAGGACTTGACGGCGGAGTTCAGGGCTCTAGCCCTACTGTGATGTTGGATTGGTCTGATGACGGCGGACATACGTGGTCAAGCGAGTCGTGGGCTTTGGCCGACGCAGGCTCTGGTCAAATCGGTGATTACAAGAAGCGGGTGATCTGGCGACGGCTTGGAAGCTTTAGAGATCGCATCTTTAGAGTGAAGATTACAGATCCAGTGAAAGTTGTTCTCATTGGTGCGCACCTTGAATTGAGTCGGGGGAATAGCTGATGGCAACCCCTGAGCGCTCATTTGACGTTCCCTATCGAGATGCTGTGGTTGAAAAGGGAGGCCTTCTTACTACTGTCTGGGCTGGATTTATCCGCAATGTTTACGAGCGACTTAGGCCGCTGGGAGAAGAACGGACGTTCACGCTTGTGAACGATCAGGATGAAGCAGCGGATATCGTGGGCCTTAAGTTTAATGCTCGGGGTGTGTCTCAAGCCACAATCGAATATCTCGTTCAACGGATCACAACGGGCGGCTCGGCAGTTGAGTATGTTGAGTCCGGAGTCCTGATCGCAGCATATCAGCCCACTTCAGAGGAGTGGTCACTATTTGCCGTGAGCGAACACAATCCCGACGATGCCGGAATCACGTTCTCGATCACAGCGGCCGGACAAGTCCAGTATGAAACAACGAGTGTCGCTGGAACGGCTTTCATATCTCGAATTGCATGGAGAACCAGAACCCTTGCGGCAAGGCATCCGATCTATTCAAGTCAGGGGGCAAGGTGATGAGCTTAAAGGGGAGGTTTTAAAATGGGATTTTTTTCTGATATCGGCGGTTTTGTTGAGGATGTAACAGGCATAAACATGGGCTCCAATAGCTCTACCGATCGAGCGGTACAGGCTCAACGGGACGCCTCTAGGGATGCGAACGCCACGCAGAGGTATATTTACGATCAGACTAGAGCCGACCAACAACCTTGGCGTCAGTCAGGTGAGCAGGCTTTAGGCCACATCTGGAATTCAGATTACCTTCGTGATTTTTCTATGGCCGACTTCCAAGCTGATCCTGGATATCAGTTCCGGATGCAAGAGGGTATGAAGGCGCTTCAGAATTCAGCCGCGGCTAAGGGAAATCTAAACTCCGGTGCAACACTCAAAGCTCTCACACGATATGGGCAGGATTTTGCGAGCAATGAGTTTACAAATGCGTATAACCGCTTCAATTCAGACCGCGACCGTCGGTTCAACCGGCTCTCAAGTCTCGCAGGCCTTGGCCAAACTGCAAACGCGCAGGTCGGGCAAGCTGGGCAAAATTATGCCACAGCATACGGGAACAATGTAACTGGTGCGGCGAATGCCCAAGCCGCGCAAGCTATGGCTCAAGCAAGACAAGTGGGCGGCCTTTTTGAATCTGGGGCGACAGCTTACGCCGCCTCGGATGAGCGTCTTAAGACAAACGTTACACCAGTTTCAAAGCGTGAATTGCAGGAGATGCGATCTCACCTGAAGGCCTACAGATTTAATTACAAGGATGAGAAATATGGCGAGGGCGATTGGCTCGGTGTAATGGCCCAGGACCTGGAAAAATCGAAGCTTGGCCGGTCATTGGTCGTCGAGGATGCCTACGGACACAAGATGCTCGATCTTCGAAAAGTAATGTCTCTGTTCCTGGCCACATTGGCGGAGGGGTAATCATATGCCAATCGATACCAGCATGTATTCATGGTTACAGGCTCCCGATATTGGCGGAGCCTATGAAAAGGGCCTTAAGCTCAAAGATCTCGCCCAAAAGCGTAAGGATGATGAGGCACTAAAGGAAGCATACAAAAGACACACTGATGAGACCGGGAATGTGAACCGCCAAGCTTTCCTTTCTGATCTCGGCAAGGCCGGCCTAGGGCAACAGGCGCTTGAACTCAAGAGTCAGTTTGCCACCCAAGATGCAGCTCAACTCCAGCACCTCAGAGAGAAGCTCGACACAACGGCGCAGTTTACAGGAGCGATCAATGATCAACCGAGCTATGACTCTGCCCGTGCGGCGCTTGAAAAAAATGGAATCTTGGATCCTGGCGAATGGCCATCACAATGGGATCCTAATCTCGTAAAGCGATATCAGGGTATGGCCCTGACCTACAAGGAACGCCTGGATAACGACTTCAGAGAACGTGAGCTCAAGGAACGTTCTTTGGATCGCCAAGATGCCCGTGCAGAGCGAAGATTTTTGGCGAAGCAATCTTATCAGACAAAAATGGACGACCGAGACAATCAATATGTCGAAAAACTTCAGGGCAAGATCGCGCCTCTTCAGGACATTCAAAACTCTCTCTCGAGTGTGGAGAGTCAGATGGGATTTGCACTTGATGACTATGACCCTAAGACAAACAAGGCAAAGGGCAATGAAGTGGATCTGCCTGGAGTGAGTGTTCCAGGGGTAGGGCGGTTTAACTTCTACAGCGATAAGGCTCGGACGTTGGATAATTCCATGGCCAGGGTCTTTAACGTCGAATTGAAGGACCGATCCGGTGCAGCGGTGACGACGCCGGAACTGGAAAGATTGAAGGCTGAATTCTCAAGCGGCAAGTTCAACACGGAACAGGAGAAGATCGCAGCTCTTAAGGAGTACAAGCGGCTCGCCACGATTGCGATGAAGAACGTGGAAGCCGGATATGAACCGCGAGTAGTCGATAAGTATCAGGACCGCGGGGGTATGACCTCAAGGACGGTGGGAGGAGGTACAACAACGCCTTCCGGTGGAATGGTTGTAGTGATCGCGCCCAATGGCAAAGAGAAACTGATCCCCCAGTCTCAGGTTGAGGCCGCTTTGGCATCGGGGGGCCGGTTAAAGAGCGCCGGCAACGTTGGAGCACGCTGATGGCTCAGTTTAACTGGGACAATTACGAGGATGCGGCCCCCGGTCCAGGTAAGAGCTTTGACTGGGATTCCTATGAGGATGCCGTCAAGCCAGGCGGTGCAGAATCAGCCGTTATGCACGGTCTTCAGGGCGCGACCGCTGGCTTCTTGGATGAGCTCTCTGGTCTTGGTGAGGCAGCGGGCCGAGTGGTCGGCGTCAAGGGCGTCGGCGGATCCTTTGCCGATCTGGACCTTGCTGAGGGTGGGCCTACTCTCGATAGGGAGCTACTGAAAGAAGCCTACATCAATGCGCGCGACAAAAAGCGGCAGATCCTCGAGACTCAAGCCAAGGCTCATCCCGGAGTGACCGCGGCGTCTGAAGTTGCTGGGATGGTGATCTCCCCCGCCAACAAGATCGCAAAAGGTGCCACACTGGCCACAGGCAGCGCCGCCCTTGGAGGATTGCACGCGGCAGGATCAAGTGACGCCGACAATGCCAGAGATCTTCTCGTCGATACGGCCGTTGGAACGGGCACAGGGCTTGTCCTTGGCAAAGCCGCTGAGAAGGCAAGTCCCATTGTCCAAAAGGGCGTCGACAAGGTGGCGAAGGGTTCAAAAGAACTCGCCAAACGGTTTGCGGCACGCGCCTTAGGCGCGGAGCGTGGCACCATCAAGTCCATAGGCTTCGATAAGGTCAAAGCCGCAGGTGGGCAAGCCCTGGATGAGGGAGTGCTCTCTCCCCTAGCCAGCACAGATGATCTGGTCGTGAGAAACAAAGCCGTTAAATCCAAAGGCGGCAAAATGATGGGCCAGGCCTATGAGGCCATTGATGAGGCCGGTGCGAGCACGTTCAATCCGCTTGAGGTCGCATCCAAAGTCGATGAGCAACTGGGTGGGTTTTACCGAAGCCCGATCAACAAGGCTGAGACCACTCAGCTCGAAAATACGCTTGAGACCATTCTCATGCGCGGAGATAAAAACATCCCTCTGCGGGAAGCTCAGACGCTCAAGGAAGAGTTGAACAAGGTCGCTAACTGGAAAAACAAGCTCCAGATCACTGACAAAGAGAAGATGGCGCGTGAGGCCTATCGGATCGTCTCTGAGCACATTGATGATGCCGTAGCCAAGGGATCAGAGACCGTTGAGAAGGCTGGTCTCTCAGGTGTCCTAAAGAAGGGCAAGGATCTCTTCTCCAAGGCCAGCACGACTGAGCAGCTCCTTGAAAACAAGGTGGCCAGAGAACAGGGCAACAAACTCATTGGCTTAACTGACGCCATAACCGGTGCAGGCGCCCTTGGCTATGGTGGAACGACGGGTGACTGGGAGACTGCGGCCGGCGTTGTGCTGGGAAAGAAAATGCTTCAGAAGTATGGAGCGCAGAATGCAGCCCTGGCGCTCAACCGAATCTCAAAAGCTTTAGGCAAATCACCTCAGATGGTCACGCTGGCTAAAAACAATCCCGGTCTGTTTCAAACGGTTGTCGGAGCGATTGCTAAAAATGGAAGTAAAGCCCTGCCTCGCGCTGCCGAGAATGAAGAGTTCAAGGGCAAAGACAAATGGGCCGTAGATGGGTTTTCAAAGCTGATGGAGCACGACAAGTCGGTATTGGACAAAGCTACGGTTGAAAAGATCTTCCAATCTGAGAAAGGAAAGCAACTTCTCATTCAGGCCTCCGACCTAAAGCCTAGAAGTAAAGCAATGCAGTCCGTATTGGAAAAAATATCAGCGTTAGCTGCTAAGTCAGGGAGAAACAAATGAGCCGTTTGATTGATCTCGCTGGAAAGCGGTTTGGTCGGATCACTGTTGTAGCTCGATCTGTTAGCCGGCGAAAGCCAAACGGTGGGACCAGGGTCTACTGGAGTTGCGTTTGTGATTGCGGGAACGAGTTGGAAATCGCTGGAGGCAATCTGACTGAAAAGCGCAGACCAACCCGGTCGTGCGGATGCATTCAAGACAGAGGACACCGCGCCCATCCGCTTTATCGCCGGTGGGTACAGATGATCCAACGCTGCGAAAACCCGAACAGTGCCGACTATTACCGTTATGGCGGCCGAGGCATCAAGGTCTGCGAGAGGTGGAGGAATAGTTTTCCGGCGTTCATCGAAGATATGGTGGGGTTTAGGGCTGGGCTAATGATTGAACGAGCTGACGTTAACGGAAGTTACGAGCCTTCTAATTGCTACTGGGCAAATTCTAGGGAGCAGTCACGTAACAAACGCAACAGTCGGCGAATTCAGATTGATGGAAAGGAGATGCACATCTTTGATCTAGCAGAGCGAGAAAACATGACCAGATATCAGGCCATTAGGTTGTTTGAAGCTCTCAAGGGGGCCAAGTAATGGGCAACGCTCCAGTTATTCGCCAGAGATTCTTTGACTCAAACGGAGATCCCCTCGCTGGAGGAAAACTCTATAGCTATCAGGCTGGGACGTCCACTCTGCTCGCCACGTACACTTATAAGGTTCAGACGGTTGCGGCCACAAGACAAACCGTTAACTTCAAAAATTGCAAGCTGGTGGCGTATGAACTCTAAGGGGGCCTTGGCTCATGGCTGAACTTTTACCTGTGGTCAGACAGCGCTTCTTTGATGCCAATGGTGACCCACTAGCCGGGGGAAAGGTGTACACTTACCTCGCGGGCACCTCCACTCCCTCTGCCACTTATACAGACCAGGGCGGGGGCACACCGAATACTAATCCAGTCATTCTGGATGCCAACGGTGAGGCTAACATTTGGATGGGCGTTCACCGCCTGAAGGTTGTCCTTACGGACGCCAATGATGTGGTCCAGTGGACAGTGGACGATGTCAAGCTACAGGATACTGACTTGGTCGAGGCTGTAGCTGATGCTGAAGCCGCTCAAGCGGCGGCGGAAGCCGCAGAAGATAGTGCGGAAAATCATAAAACAACCGCTGAGAGATGGGCCACAGAGACCGCTGACACTGTTGTGGATGCTGAGACCAGCACGGATTCAAACGAGTACTCCTCAAAAGAGTATGCGATAGGCACTCAGCGCCGAGGGGTCTCCGGCGGTGGATCCGCTAAGGACTGGGCCACATATACCGGTGGCACAGTTGACAACACCGAGTACTCCGCTAAAAAGTACGCTCAAGACGCAGCGACCTCTGCGACGGCTGCGGAGACGGCTGAAACGAATGCCGAGACCGCGGAGACGAACGCTGAAACTGCAGCGACCAATGCAAGCAATAGCGCAAGTGCCGCCTCCACGTCGGCTACCAACGCTGCAACGAGTGCGACGAATGCGGCAAACAGTGCGACTGCTGCGGCAAGTTCGGCCAGCGATGCTGCAGATTCCGCCGCAGAAGCTCTGTCTGCCGTGCAGCCTTCCGTTGCATCTAAGACTGCAGCTTACACGCTAACGACTGCCGATGACGTGATTCTAGCGGATGCAAGTGGCGGAGCATTCACTCTAACGCTTCCGGCGGCAGCGTCGAATTCGGGTCAGATCTACAAGATTAAAAAAATCGACTCTAGTGCTAACATCGTAACCATTGATGGAAATTCTTCTGAAACTATTGATGGAAACACCACCTACTCGCTAAGTGGGCAAGATCAGTTCGTTGAGATTGTATGCGACGGTTCCAATTGGAAAGTGACGTCATCTGGGAAATTCCCTTCTGTCATATCGACCACTGCCTTTGGCGGGTGGGGCACTGGTGCAAGCACATGGGGGGATCTAGCTTCGATATCCTTAACGCCAGGTACATGGGACATCTTCGCCACTGCATCGATTGGTTCGTCAAATTCTGCCAACTGGGACATGGGGATCGGTACCGTCTCTGGAAACAACGCACCCGGAGCCGGAGGGTTCGGAGTAGATTTCGCTTATTCTACTCTTCCGGCAAATCATAACCAGTCTTTGAGCTATCACCTTCTGAACGTAACGGTGACGTCGACAACAACCTATTATTTGAAATTCAGGTTCGGCAGCACCTCGGCCAACGCTGGCGGGAAGATCTCAGCGAGACGGGTGAAGTAATGGCATTGATCAAGTCTGTGACAACCAATCAAGGAGGGATGAATGAAAGAAACCAAAGAAGCACTGATTGCGGCCGTGACCCTTTATGTATTCATCAAGGACCGATTGAAAGATGGCGCGCAGATTGAGGATGCTTTGGCGCTTGGTGAGGCGCTAATGAAGGACGGGAAGTTCAAAGAGATCCTGATGGCCGGCTACCGTGATGCAGATAAGATCGATGACGAGGTTAAGAACTTCACATTTGCCAACGGGATAGAGCTGCTTGAGGTCCTTCCTGAGCTGGTTGAGATTCTTCAGCCAAAGGCCGCTTAATGTTGGCGCGGGTTTGGGCTTTGATTGAGGTGATCAAGGCCCTGATCTCCCTGGTCAAAATGCTTCGCGACATGCAAGAGCAGCAAAGGAAACGCCAGGCTGACGAGCGTAGGAAGCAGGTGGAGCAGGCGGTTCAAGATGCCGCAAAGGCCAAGACGCCTGAGGAGGCTTTTGATGCTCAGGAGCGCACTGTTAATAGCAGTAAGTAGTCTCATCAGCTGCGCCGGATTGAACATCGATCCTCCGCCAAAGTATGTGCAGTACGGTGTCCATGCTGATATCAGTCCATCGGGATTTTACGGCGTTGATAGCCAGACGAGTGAGCGCGTGTTTCGACAGTTTGATGATCCCGCAATGAAGGGCGCCCAGTGTCTGAGTGCCGCTGATTACATGAATGTACAGGCCTACATCACATATCTGAGGCAAGAAGCTCAGAGGAGATGCCAGTGAATCTCAAAGCTGCAGTTAATCTCATCAAGTTGTTTGAGGGATATAGATCAAAAGCGTACTTATGTCCCGCGGGCGTATGGACGATCGGCCATGGTACCACTCGTTATCCTGATGGTTTTAAGGTCATGCCTGGCGACACTTGCACTGAGGAAGAAGCAGAGGCCTATCTTGCTTACGATGTGAAGGAGTATGCAGCCCACGTAAAGAGTGTCGTGGAAGTGCGGATCAACAATAATGAATTCTGCGCGCTCACCAGCTTTTGCTACAACGTCGGCATGGGCAATCTCTCGCGCAGCACACTCTTGAGACTTCTCAACGCTGGCACTCCCCGCATCGAAGTGGCGGAGCAGTTTGCCCGCTGGAATCGAGGCGGAGGCAAGGTTCTTAGAGGCCTGGTGCGCCGGCGTAAGGCTGAGAAGGAGCTCTTTCTTAGGCCAGTGGGGGCGATCAAGCGGCTTGCGTAAGTTTTATGGTGTGGTTACTTCCTTGGCGGAAATTTCGCCTGGAGCATTTCCAATGACGCTAGATTTGGTTCTCGTCTAATCCAGTATTTCTTTGCCTTGTTAGGAAAGATTCGGACGATCTGATCATACGACCTTTGCACCATTCCACGACCGTGAGCTGCTATAGCGAAGATCTTCTTTTCCTTAAAATTTCGCTTAACCTCTCGTACAGCGGGCAACAAGTCCGAATCGGCGGAACAGATGTATGCGTCATCGTAATTATTGTAGAACGCATTGAAGATGAGGTCGGTCGCAAGCTGGACATCCACTCCCTTTTCGACCGGGTAACCATCATTAATCTTGAATTGACCAAGCTTTACTTCGATTGCTTGAGGAGCGCTCCGGAGAAAGTTGTAAAACCCCATGTCGCACTGGTATTTTTCTTTGGAAATCTGCTGTGGAAAGACAGCACCGTAGTAGGTTATTTTTTGGATCTTTTGCTGTTGGCCCATCAAGTCTGAGAAGTACTGCCTGTAATCAAAGTGATGGCCATCAACACCCAATGAGGCGAGAGATCCAAGCATATTATTGCCGTCGATATAAATGTGAACTCGTCGCAAAGTAGATCCAAAAAATAAAGGGAACACCGAAGTGCTCCCTAGGTCCATCGATTCCTTTCGGCAATCAATGGAGATTCATTCCCCTATATATCGGTATTTCCCTCCAAAAATCAAGATGCGAAAAACGGCACCAGAGGGTTACGCCGCCACCACTACCGCTTATATCGCATCTGGCGCGTTCAGATCGAACATATCGCAGGGGGGCTGGGGCCTGTTATTCAGACCGAAGTTTAGGCGGGGGTAAGCGAGATGCGGGAGCCTCTTCTGCAGGCTGCCTAATTTGATCCTGACCCTGATTCGGATCCTTAGGCGGCGGACTGCAATTCAATCTCGTCGCCTGGTCAACTGCATGTGATTCTGCAACTGCTTTGTCGAGCTTGTTGTCTGCAAGTAGCTTTAATCCGACTCCAGGAAGGATGTAGAAGATATATCCGGCTCCGATTCCTAGGTTCCAAAGCTTTGTGCTCTGGTTATATGACATCTTGGGCTGTGCGACTTGAGACAGGCGGTCCGCCTCGCATGATTGCGTCGGGGTTTTTGGAACATCACACGAGATTGATTCAGATGTACCACGGCTAGTAACCCAATTCCCGCCGGAACCCATATGGAACGCTCGTCCTGAGCCAGAGGTAATGCCTTGTAAAACCAGCCCTTTTGTAGCGCACTCTTCTTGATAGGTAATCGGTGCTTTGGTTGCGCATCCTAGAATCATGAAAGAAGAGATTAATATTAAGCGCATGACGGCCTCCTTTCTATCTATCGGGAGCTCGCTTATTTTACTTTATTTACTGTTAGACCTACTGCGAATCCAAATCGAGAATCTTAAAGATCCTTTAGCAGATCAGATGGATGCACGCCATAGAGGTTTGCCAGTCTAATTAGGGTGCCCAGCTTTACATTCTGGCCAGATTCAATGGCTTGGAGCGTGCGCCAGTTACCCCACCCGTGTTCTTCCGTTGCCTCTAGCGTCCAGCCTTTCTTTTCCCTGATTTCTCGCAGTTTTAGACCGAGTGATTTCTTGGCCTTTTGAATGTCATAGCGCCGCCGTCCCATAATGAAATGATGATGAATACCATCTGCACATAGTACCAGGTGCACATGGTATTCTAAGTAGACAAAGGTATTGACATTCGTAGCCTTGAAAGACGCTGTGTCTTATTCTGAAAATATGGAACGCACTATCCAGTTTTCAACTTTATTTATATGAGTTTGTTTGGTTGTAAATTTTTGGCGTTGCTCAACAGACGGGCAGTCGAGTAGGTTCACGAATCCAAGGGGTATCGTTTTTGAACTCCCAAAAGAGATATGAGCATAGGGTCGGACACCGTCTGATTCGCGACTGCCTTTGCTCTTTTCCTTGAGGGTGTTGTAGATTCAGAGGGCATCACTGATTGCATCCGGGGACTCAGCGTGCACGAGATTGAATTTGCTTTTGGAATGCTTTTAAGAGGTCTGCGAGAAGTGGATAGGCTTCGACAGGAATCGACCTTAGTCGCTTCGGATCCTCATAGAGGACAGCGCACGCAAGTGCCTTCAGGGAAGGTGATAGACCTTGATACTTGGAAAGAATCTCGAGGCCTTCGGCGGCATTTAGGATACCCTCGAAAACCTTGACGTTCGCGCTGTCATTGTAAAGATCACTCAATGAGCATTCCAGGGCACCAGCTATCGCTTGCCGGTTTAATAGGCTCCCCTCGCTTTCGTCTGTCTCAATGGACTTGATCGTATTGACGTGAACCCCGACTCGGTCGGCTAAATCCGACTGGCTCCATCCGCGCACTTTTCGGCGGGCAACTATATTCTGTGCCAAAATGGATCGATCCGTAAGTTTAGTCTTTCCCAATACTTAGAGCCTAGCCCATAAAATCTGTGCTTTCAGCCCGACAAAGCTGTGCTTTTGTCTGGACTTTGGCACATGAAACCTGTACTTTTTAAGTGTATGCAGCGGACTATACGACGACAGCTAATAGATGAGTGGCTCGCAGAGGCCTACCCGGACGCAATCACCAAACTAGCAAGGCGTTCAGGTGTTCCTGCGAGCTCAATTGCTAAAATTCGTAATGGCCGAGTCCCGAAGAACTCAAAGCAGCGTGAACGGCTGGCCAAAGCAATTGGGGTCGACGAGAGCGATCTCTTCCCTGTCCTGGCCGACGGGGAGGAGAAGTCTGCTTAATATTTAGGCATCTTGATCAGCCAGTACTAGAGATTCTTAACGGGAGCAATGATTTTCGCCCGTGCGGGCAGAGGTGCGTGATGAGTGTGAAGGGATTACTTGAATCTGTCCGAGGTTGGCGCCGAGTTAGTTTGTCGCTGACACATCTTCAAGTGCTTGTTCCGGATGCACTCGGGGCTTTCGCATTGAAAATAGAGTTGTTCCCAATAGGGGTCGTCAGATTCGATGCGGGCTATGATCATCGGCTTTCCACAGCTGTCGCACGGTTCTCTCGTGCCTGTTCGTCTTTCAAGTACTCGCTTGAGATTCATGGGGAGAAGAAACCACTCCTTCAGATAGTTAAAAATAACTTTGATTATACCAAGACTTGGAACATCCATTTGACCTCCTCTAAAGGTTGGATGGGTGGGCTCAGTCGGAGGTCTCAACTCTGGCTGGGCCATCTTTTTGAACGCCGTAAATGCTCCCTCACTTTCAAATATCGAGTCAAGGAGGCGGTATGATTCTCCGCTCATGGATCGACTCAGACTTGTTCGGCGACGGTCCACGCTGCCTGCGCGTGCGCTTCGAAGCGGAAGTCCACGCTGACCATGTTGAGTGGATCGAGTGCCAAGCCGGGATCACGCCAATTTCATTCGAAACACTGTCACTAACAGATCAATGCCAAATCACAGAGCTCATTCGAGATTTCCAGCAAGACCTGCAGCGGTTTGATCAGCCTTATACAAGCTGGCTCGAGGAGGTTGGATAATGACTGCCGCGCCTAAACTTGAAACCAAACTGCCGTGCAAAATGGTGCTCACGAATACCGAGTACCATGCAATGAGTCCTGTGGGCTCCACATCTTTGAAAAACGTCCTGCGCTCGCCTGCCCACTACCTGCATGAGAAAGAACATCCGAGTGAGCCGACGCCGGCGATGCAATTTGGATCCGCCTGTCATGAAGCGCTGCTGGAGCCGAATGTGTTCCAGGCCAATGCTATCGTGATGCCCAAGTTTGAGGGCACTGGATCCCGGGCCGCGAAAGAGCAATGGTTACTTGAAAACCACGGCAAGCGAGTCATCAAAGCTGATGAGCACGCAGACATTCTGGGCATGCTCAAGGCAGTTCAGAGTCACAAGACTGCACGTGCACTCCTCTCTGGTGGCGCAGCAGAAGAATCGTATTTTTGGCAGGATCCAGACACCGGCATCATCTGCAAGTGCCGCCCAGATTTCTTACGAGACGGCCATATCCTTGTGGATATTAAGACCACGCAGAATGCAGATCCATCGGACTTCACTAAGCAGATCGCCAATTTCAAGTATCACCTTCAGGCCGCGTTTTACTTAGACGGCGTGAGTGAAGTTGTAGGCCAGCGCTTTGATCAGTTCATCATCATCGCAATCGAGAAGTCCGCACCGTATGGCATCAGCGTTCACCTTCTAGATGAGGCGACAATCGATGCTGGCCGGTTTTTATACAAGAAAGCTCTGAAAATCCTGAAAGAGTGCAAGATCAAAAATCAATATCCGGGCTATCCCGATCAGATTCTCACCACAGCAATACCGTCATGGGCATGGCCAAGTGAGGAATGAGAATGTCGAACGTAGTCCTCCGCCCAGCAGGGCAGATTCAAGAACACGAATTCACGCAGGAGCAGCTGGAGCTCATTAAGGCGACCGTCGCCAAAGGTGCGACTGATAATGAGTTAAAGCTGTTTCTATACCGCTGTAAGAATATGGGCCTCGATCCGCTTAAACCTGGCATGGTTCACTTCGTCAAGTACGGAAGCAATCCCGGTACAATCATTGTCGGCATTGAGGGTTTCCGTTCTAAGGCCGCACGCACTGGGAAACTCGCCGGTATCAAACGTGGCGTGCTTCGCGATGCCAAGGGCAAGTGTGTCGGCGGCTGGTGTGAGGTATATCGCTCAGACTGGCAGCATCCGGCCCGTGAAGAGGTTTCGCTAGCAGAGTACAACACAGGCAAGTCTCAGTGGGCCAAGATGCCGGAGACTATGATCAAGAAAGTGGCTGAGGTCGCAGCCCTTCGAATGGCCTTCGCGGATGAACTCGGCGGTGTTTACGCTGAGGAGGAGATGCATCCATCCGAAGTGCGCGACGTGCGAGCCAGAGAGATCGAAGCCCAGATCCAAAAGACTGATACCGTTCCAGAGTTTGAGGCTGCGGACTACTTCATGAATCCAGAGGATTCTGAAATACCGGCCGATGATATCGGCGAATATGTCGTTAAGTTCGGTAACAAGCACAAGGGGAAAAAACTCAAGGAGATCGATAGTAAATCTCTCGGTGAGTATCTCGATTGGATCTTGGAACGACAAAAGCAAACTCCGTCCCGCCACGTGGATGTGCTCACGTTTATTGAGAAAGCGAGCGAGTACCTTTCACTAGGAGTGGACACATGATCTTTGAAATGCTGTTCACGCCGTCAATCGAGAGCCTCATGCACATCCTCGTAGTGGCCAACTGGCTCACTCTCGCATGGCTCCTATGGCTCATGGAAATGCACGGGAGGCCCCAGTGAACTCCGATGATCTTAAGTCCAAAGGCCAGCCAGTGAGAACGGGCACCGCGCGTGAGGAAGTGCTTCTCACAATCTGCAGAGTGACGGTCAGAACTCTTCGGGAGTGGTATGCCGACTTAGCTGAGGGTGATGAGACAAAGCGCAAGATTTTGGACGGCTTGCTCTTTCAGATCGAAATCCTGCTTAAGGCAATAGGAGAGTCAGATGAATAGTCATCGACCTCACAACAGGATCATTGCTCGTGAAGTACATGCAATTCTTAAGCGATACAAGCCTGACGCAAAACTCGCCGACGCATATGAAGCATTGGCGCGTGCGCACGGATACCGGAGTTGGAATCATGCGAGTGCGGACGATGTAAGATTCGATGAAGATCAGATCCAGAGATTTGTGACCGCCTATATAGATAAGTCAGAGCCGATGGAGGTGCAGGATGAAAAAGGTTCGTGAAGATGAGATAGTGGACCGGTTTCCTGTGTGCTCGGTATGCCTTGAACAAATCAGCCCGGATCAGCTCGAGTGCTGCGGTGAGAGCTGTGCTAACGCCATAATGGTTGTCCTCCTCCAAGAGGGCATTGCGTACAAGCTTGATGAGATTGAGGTTGTGAATGGATAAGCATACTCCGGGACCTTGGCTAGTTCACTATAGACAGTCAGTTAGAGAATGGTGGATTGGCATGAGTCCCTCCGAAGGCAGCGTCACTTATTGTGGCAAATCTTTTGGTTTTGATCGGGAGCAAGAAGAGGCCAATGCCCGTCTTATTGCTGCCGCGCCAACGATGCTCGAGGCGCTGAAACAAGTGGTCGTGTTCTATGACCCGCTGGTTCATCGGGAAGTACCCGTCCACGAATTGCGTGAGGTCGTGAGAGCCGCGATTGCAAAGGCAGAAGGAGGGGACAAATGACTCTACGTGATTGCCCGAAATGTCACCGCACGCTTTCGACCGCAGACACCGTGAAGGTCGCGCGCCATTCTTATTCACTGGGCGGCGTGCTCTACGTTAAGTGCAAGGTGTGTCAGCTCACGCTGGCCGTGTTTGCGAGAGGGCGGAAATCGACATGATGAACTACGAGCCAAAGCTTCCGCGAGAGGATTGCATCTGGGTTTTAAGGTTTTTCATCGGACTGGGCATGGGACTTTGTATCTGCTTGGGCCTTATGGCCTGGGCGATAGTGCAGATTTCAACATGGGGGGAGCAACATGAAGGTAGAGGTGGAGTTAAAAACCTACAACATGGCAGTGGGAGCGCTTGGCGGGGGTACCGGAATCACGAGGCCCTACATTAGGGGATATGTGGAAAAAAACCTGCTCGGCGAGTTCGTGGCCGAGGTTGTAGACGTGAAGGCGACATTCCCATCTGCCTACCGCTTTGAGCATCATGTGTATGGACCAGATCAAATACTCGATTGCATGCCGCTCCTTGATGACGCTGAGTTGAGGCGGATTAAAAAGGCGCTCATCGAGGAGGCTTGGAACACGGGCAAATTCAAAATGGTATTGGAAAAGCCCGGGGCTTGATGCTGTGGATGAACTGCCTTATGGAGCGAGGCCTAATTACAGAGGGAGAAGAGCGTAAATGGTAAGAGAAGAGACGCGGAAAAAATATGAGAAGGCCCTAGCTCTGATCGAGAGCGGAAAGCCCATGGTAGAGGCGTGCAAAAAGGTCGGCATGTCAGATGCCTCATTTCGAAAGATCCGAAATGAGGACACAGGGAGGCGACAGCCCGTCGAGAGTATGACCTTTGAAGTTCCCAGCAGCGCGTCCACAGGACGCATGACGTTGGTATGTATCCAAGGAACTCCGGAGCAAATCGCAAACACGTTGAGGCAAGTATGGCAATAGCACAGGTATTTTTCGACGCAGATTTAAGATTAGGGATTGATGGGTTGAGGGAGACCCTGAAGCAAAAACGAATTGCAATCAGGGCCTTGAAAGATTCAAGCTTTGTTCTCTTTGTAAACCGCAAGAGAAACCAGTGCAAGATGATCTCCTTCACTGACCGCGGTAGTTATCTCACAACGTTCAAGACCAACAAGGGACGCATGACCATTGATGATCTCAAGCGTCTGCCGTCGATTTACAAGGAGACGGGTTTCATCAATCAAACAATGGAGAAGCAAATCAAGGAGTTCCTTGGTCACGGCGTCCAGGTTTGGACTGAGGGCGCTGATTTGAAAGTGAGTTAGGTAGTTTGGTCCCCGCCTGCTCGAGACTTTAAATCCCGGTGGGTTTGAGTTGGACGAGTCGGGCAGCGCGGGGTGTTTTTGAGGGGGGATATGACAGTGAAGAAACAGAAGGGTGGCAAGCCCGTGAAACTCATTACGCTCAGAGAAGCGGTTGAAATTTCCAACGGATATTTCAGCACTGTAAGATCGCTTCGCAATCTAGTTTGCAAGGGAAAGCTGCACCGCTATGGTCCGCCCAAGCAGATCGAGATCGATTATTACGAATTCATGGAATACTTGGGGAGACCTGCATAGCAATGGCATCAGGGAAGCGCGCCAAAACAAGATGGCCGAATGTCTTTAGGTACCCGGACGGGACCTATTATGCATTCATCAAGCCCATGCATGGCGGCCCTGCCAAAGAGGTATCGCTTCGAACAAAAAAGGCGATGCAAGTTCCAGATGCACTGAAACTTGCCGAACTCAAAGTCCAGCGCTCCCTCTATACGGGATCAAAGCTCACCCTCGCGCAGTCCATCGACGACTATTTGAGTGATCGCAAGCCGGACTGGAAGCCAAGAACCTACGCCGAGAATTCAAAGATCGCCGAGAATTATTTGAAAGTGCACTTTGGCAAGATGAAGTTGACCGACATCGACCATAACGCCTGGACTGAGTATGTGAAGAAAAAGGTTGTGGGCGACTACATGAATCACCGCTATGTGCTGAGAAACTTTCTCACCTGGTGCATGGAAAAGAATTGGCTCCCGGTCATGCCACTCAACTTCAGACTCCCAAGGCGTAGGCGCCGGCCCAGGCGAATTCTCCGTCCAGATGAGATCACGGCGCTGATCCAACACGTCCATGGAAAGCTTGAGATCTATGTTCACCTTTGCCTATTTCATGGGCTGCGAGGCGGGAGTGAGGCAACGCCACGGCAATACACCGACATCAGTTGGGAGAAGGGGGCGCTTCTGATCCCCGACTCAAAGACGAACATCCCCCGGGGTGTGCCGCTCTTGAACTTCACCCTTCAGCTCCTACAGCGCGATATGAAATCCGCCAAGAGTCGCTACATCTTTCCGAACGCCAAGAACCGAGGGAAACACGCAAGCCCTGGCTGGTATCGTAAAAGCTGGACTCGCGCGCTTAAAAATGCTGGCCTAGTGGATGAAAAAGGCGAACCGCAAGATATCACTCCTCATGATCTGAGGGCCACTGGCGAAAAATACGCAGCGAAGCTCACCACGTTCACGAGGACAGAGAGGGAAAAAATGTTTGGCTCAAGTGTGGAAGTTCAGGATTCGACCTACCTCACTGAGTTTTACGCCGAAGAATTGCGAGGCCTTGAGGCAGCAATGCTGCACACGGAAAAAGGCGTCGAAGGACTTCAGAAAATACTCGAATCTAAGGCTTTGGCACTGGGAGGACTCTGGGATGAGGCCGACTCTTCTGATCGACTGCAGTAGTCAAGTTGCAGGGATCACTAATCAATATTCATTTTGTAAAAAAGTCGTCGATCAATTTAGGAAACTGTTGCTCTATCCGACTGAGCTACGTGGTCGAGCTGAGATTTCTTTTTAGGTTGCGTGCCTTTACGTGGCAAGGATTTCATCGGCTGCAGTTTATGAAAGATCGTATTGTGGCACTCAATCCTTCTTCACGTTCTTAACGCAATGAATAACCTAAGCCTAACCGAGGAAAATAGGCGCGTGTTCAGCTCTCATTTCTCATTACGGATCTTGCCTCTTTTTTTTTGCTGGACCGGTCGCGCGCTACCGCCCGCCACGCCCTGTCGGCTTGCCATGTTCAGAGCGTAGAATCTCAGGCCGCTCGGGCAGCTGGAACAGGTCGATAAACCGGCTGAATGTTTCGCGACTTAGGACCAAGGATCGCTGGATATAAGTCTCAGTTTCACGCTTGATCTGTTCCGCCGTCAGACCGCTGCGCTGGGCCCTCTGGAGGAGCCTGAGGTTTTCGGAAATACTGAGCCAGCGATGGATCATGGGCTGATCCGCCTCGAGGTGGAACTGGAAACCGTAAGCTCTTTCGCCGTATCGAAACGCCTGTCCCGCGAACAGATCCGAGAACGCCAGATGGGTGGCGGCTTTGGGCACCTCGAACCCATCTTGGTGCAATTGGAACAGCCATTCGTTGGAACCGTAGAGGCGGAACAAGGGATCTTTTTGACCTGCGTCCGTGAGATGGATGTGGTGCCATCCCATTTCGGGTTGGTCGGCCTTGTGAACTGCGGCTCCAAGAACATGCGCCAGAAGCTGCGCTCCTAAACAGATGCCGAGCACGGGGATTTGCTTTTTCAGCGCGCTTTCGATCGCCTGCATTTCCACTTTGAGGTGTGGCCGCGTATGGGCTTCGTAAACACCCATGGGCCCCCCCAGCACGACCAGACCATTGTAGCCCTCAAGAGAGGGCGTACTCTGAGGATCGCGGCCGAAATTGACGTAGCGAATGCGGAAACCCGCGGATTTCAACAGGGGGTTGAGGGTGCCGAGTGGCTCGTGGCCGACGTGTTGGAAGACCATGATCTTTCGCATTGTCCGTCTTCGACAGTAGGAGGACCTGTTGCCGGGGTCAAGATGCAGTCCGGACTGGACCTCGATCCGGACTGGACCCCGATAAGGTTGTCGCCGCGCCGCGAGTCTCTACACTGAGAATAGAGGTTACGCATGCGTGTGAAGCTATGGGGAGTGAGAGGCTCTTTGCCCTCGCCGGGCCTGCCGGACAGTTTCCGTTTCCGACTTGAGGATGTATTGACCCAGTTTGAACGCTTGAAAGAAGCTGGCGTCTCCATATCGGCGCGGGCGTTTGTGGAAACGCTTCCTCCTCATTTGATTGGGGGGTACGGGGGAAACACGTCCTGCGCCGAGGTGAACCACGGGGGGGCGCGCCTGCTGATCGATGCGGGTTCGGGAATTCGGGGGTTTTCGGATCACATCATGCGGACGGTTCCCGCTACCCAAGAGTTCCATATTTATCTGACACATTTTCACTGGGATCACCTGATTGGGCTGCCATTTTTTGTGCCTATGTACATCAAGGGCAAAACTGTGCACTTCTACAGTGTTCAGGAAGAGATGGAAGAGGCCTTGCGCACGCTCTTTAGGAAGCCGTTCTTTCCCGTCCCTTATGAATCCATTCAGAGCCAGGTGAAGGTGCACCGCGTGGCTCCTCGTAAACCTTTTCGGGTCGGTGAAATCAATGTGACGCCCTACGAACTCGATCATCCAGATCCGTGTTGGGGGATTCGAGTTGAGGCGGGGGGCAAGATCTTGGCGTGGTCGGTGGATACAGAATGCACCCGTTCCTCGCGTGAAGAAATGGCAGAAGACGCCAAGCTCTACTATGGTGCCGACCTGATGGTTTTTGATGCACAATACACTTTTGGCGAAGCTCTCGAAAAGATCAATTGGGGCCACTCGAGTGGACCGACCGGGATTGACGTGGCGATTCGCGAAGAGGTGAAGCAAGCCGTATTCGTGCACCACGATCCGGGAGCGACGGATGAGATGATCCGACGAGCCGAGGAACAGACCCAGCAGTACTACGAAGAAATCCTCAGAATGCGTAAAAAGTCGGGTATGAGCGCCCCGGATTTGCGGTGGCACTTCGCCCGTGAGGGTGAGGAATTCCAGCTATGAGGTGGGAATGAGTCTCAAGACCAGTATTTGGCAAGACGGTCCCGATGTGCGTATGGCCCTCGAAGGCGTGGTCGACGAGAACTGCCAGTTACCCGACTTTGAAGAAGAGATTCCGGGCCGGATGCTCGTCGATTTGGAAATGCTTTCGATGATCAATTCATTGGGATGTCGTAAATGGGTGGACTGGATGCGGAGGGTGCGCGCACGGGCGGGACTGATTCTTCAGCGTTGCAGCCCGCCCGTGGTGAATCAAATGAATATACTTGCGGGGTTTCTCCCGAAAGGCGTGATCGTAGAATCCTTTTTCGCGCCCTATCTGTGCGCCGAATGCGGTCATAACGAGTTGGACCTTTTCGTCCGGGGTGAGCACTTTGATGATTCCGGGATCACCCATGTGGCAGAACACCGGTCCTGCCCCTCGTGCTCCGGCTGCATGGACCTCGATGTCATGCCCCAGCGCTATTTTTCATTCCTCTCAACAAAAGCCAAAAAACCAGCCGCCGCCGGTTAGTGTCTCTGGGAGGGGGACCCGCCCAACTCCCAGAAGGTGATCTCCTGATACAGATCCCGAATCTGGGTCAGGTGATTCTCCTCCTCGGCTAGGGCCTTACGGAAATCCGAAGCCGCTTCCGGCTGATTCATTTGCTCCGCAAGTTGGATCAGAAGCTCCCAACCTTCGTGATCCGCCAACTCCGCCGTGAGAATCGCCTGAAGACAATGCGCAACGGTGGTGCGTGGATCCGACACGACCTGGATCAGACCCATCGCGGAGACGGCGGTCACATCAGCGCCCGGCGTTTGCGCCGTCGGATCGGCGCCGAGGTCCCGGATCACGCGTGTGAGAAGATCGAAGTGCTGGTGCTCTTCGGCGCGAAAGCGGACGAGGGTTTGAAGCGGCAGCTCCGCCTTCGCGGCTTCACACTTCGTGATCAACGCATCGTAAAGGCGGACGCCCGTGCGTTCAAACGCGAGCCGCTCGCTGAGCTTATCGATAAATATCTCCGGGCTCAGGCCCTTAATCGTGTCCGCAGCCGTCTTGACTAGGCCCGTGAGCGATGCGGGAATCGGGACGCTGCCGACGGGCTCCGCCAGCTTGAAGTACTGCTTGCGGACCGCGGAGAGATCCATGTTTGTTTTTGTTCGAATTTCCTCGTCCGTCAGCTGGCGCGCGTCTTCGAGCATTTCACCTGTATCGAACGGTGAGGTTTGCGCCCCTGTCCGGTTCATTCCAATTTGGGTTTCATTGTCTTTGTTTTTGTCCATTGTGAGGTTCTCCTATTGCATAAATCCCTGGCGGATATCCGTTCGCGTGAGTTCTCCACCCGGCGACCAGCGATATCCACGGGCCACGATTTCCGTCGGCATCAGTTCCGAATTCAAATGGTCGCGGTAGTGAAGACTGCGTTCAGGTTCTTCCATCTCTGGAACAAAATCCGCGCCATTCGCGCGCAGGCCGACCTCCTGAAGGAGAGTTTCCCGCACAAACTCACGGTGGCTGACATAAGCAATGGGTTTGGGAAGCTTAGCCGTGAGGACCTCTTCTGGATCGCGTTTCTCCACATTTTTGAAAATTTCGCGCACTGTCGCCAGGTGTCCCAGTTCGTAATCCAAAAACCTCTCCCAAATGGCGCGAACCCGCGGCTCGGTTTCACTCTCCAGGCAGCTGTAGTAATTGTAGACTTCATTAGCTTCGTGCATAAGCCATTGTTCCAGCCACGTCTGGTTGGGATCGATAATCGACTCGTACTGTGTCATATGCTGCTCTTCAATCGAGGCGATCTCCGCATAGAGCAATCGGGCCATGGGATCGGCGTAAGAAGGGCCTACATTCATGTAGAAGTTGTGAGTCTGCTGTTCTCCGGACAGGATCGTCAACGCGTGCAGCTTTGAAATCAGGTCGGCGCGATTTTTATCGAATGGGGCACGCAAATCGTCGGCTGGGTGTCGGTGCTCCTGCGATGTGGGCCGGCCGGGCACGATATCCGTATAGCTTTGAAGAATGTTATTGGCGTCTTTTCCCTCAAGGCGATCGAGAAGGGCGGAGTAGCGGTAGAGGTGATCGAAATCTTCGAGAAGACCAAACCTATAAACCTGGGCCAGGTAGGGATCCGGCTCTGACTGAGCCACAGAAGCAGTCACTTCGATTGCGACCTGCTCATAGGCAATTGTGATCTCGAGTGGGGACATGTCCGGAGGAAGAAGCCAGTTGACCATCGTCGCTTGGTGCTGTTCCACACGCCGAACCATCGCCAGCGGCACGCGGAGGTCCTGATTCATGCGGGCACAGGCGTGTGAAAACCGCAAGGCCTCATGTTCAATTCCATTCATCAAGATGATACGCACGCGAGTGAACGCGTCGCAGTCTAGTTTGCTCGTTGGCGTTTGCACCAGCTCCCGCCATGTGAAGCCCTGCTTTTCAAGAGGAGTTCCCGTATCTTTGATAAGATTAAGCGACATAACCATCCTTCCCTCTCTGAGCGCGACCCGTGCGCCTCGAGAGTTGTTCGCGACGGTCTCTATCACGAATCGATCGCGACGGGAAAACTTCCGCAGGGATGACACAAGGGGGATTACGCCGCGCTCGCGCGTACGGCTCTGGTTAATTGAGGATTGTGAGACTCTTGTAAAGCTTGCGCACAGATCCGATGTGCCGTTTGAACACATCCTCCCGATCTTCGAATATAAAAACGTAAAGGTGACCGTCGGCAACTGTGGCCATGAGTGCAGTATGCATCACCGCCGCGCCTTCACGTTTGGTCTTGAACTGGCTCAAGAATCGCGGATAGCCCTCTCTTTTCAGAAGCTCATCCGGAATCTCGGGGTCGTGTTCCCGAATGAATTTGGGTGCAGGTCCCTTTTCGTCTGACGCTTCGAATACGGCAGATCGCCAGGCTTCAATCGGAGCCGGGAGTAACGACGGTGCGTTCGCGAAAGCGGTCCTGAGAATACGAATAGGTGGATTTTGCTGAGCCGTGTCCTTTACTTCCTGAACAAGGATGGCTTCAGCTCCCCCCATGAATTTGGCTTCAAGGCTTCCGGGCTCAAGCCGCAGATAAGTCCACTTACCGGTATTGCCGAAAACACGGAGAGGTCTGCCATGAGCCGGGATGAAGTTCAAAAAGACAAGCAGGGGTAGGCATCGACCAAACAAACCAAACAAAAGGAGCACTCTTGAACTCATATTTTCCTTCTAGCGCCAGCTGCCGGTGTAATTCTTTGACTTGGGCGGCTCTTTTGGATCTCCGCCCATAAGCGTGAGGTTCACGGTATTGTAATCGACGGGTTTAATCTCGATTTCGAAAATCGCATTGTACCCGGGAACTCCTCGGCCATCGACCTTGGCTACGATGGTGCGCCCTTTTTGGCAGATGGTGGCCGGGCGGTCATAAGACAAATTAAATCCGAACTTGACCTTAGAAAGGTTAATGTACAGCAATCCTTGATTCGTGCTCGCATACAGCACAAGTTTAACCGGGTTCTCGCCAGGACTGGGCGGAGTTTCCGACAAAACTTTGTAGAAGGCGCGGTCAAAACCCAGGATGTTTTGAAACATCTCACTTGCCTTATCCGCAGAGTCTGTAACCTGGCCGGCATCGCACTGTGGATATCTGGGGGCTGGGGCCGCTACCGGTGGCGGTGCTGCGGGGTGAGTGGGCTCTTGAGACCGCCTTCGTGCTGGACGGGGAGCGGGCTCACCGGTTCCTTCTTCTCTTTCTTCTGGCTGTGGTTCTGGTTCTTGTCTCTTAGGGGGGCGGGCCGCGGGCGTCGAGTCCGTGCGTAGGGCTGGGGCTTTTGTCCTCGGAGGAGGAGCCGCCGGCGGGCGCAGCGCCTCTGGATCAGAAGGTTTAGGATGTGATCTAGGATCTATTTTCGGAGCCTGGCCTGGTTCCTCCTGGCGCGCGCTCGGCTCCAACCTTGTTTCGGGATTAGGCCGCGGCTGGGGCTCGGATTTTGCGCCCTCACGCTGCTCCTTTTTCTGGAAAAGGCCCCATCGCATCGTTGGAGTTTTCTCATCGCTTGCGACAGGATTTTTCCTTTCGAAAAGGCCCCACCTTATCGTCGGGTTCTCCTCGCCGCTGACTCGGAGGCTAAAAAGAATTAAGACGACAAACAGAAAGACAGGTATGGGATTCCTCTCAGGTTTACGGCTTTCCAGTTCAGTTACTATGGCAATTTGCAAGCTAAGTGCCCCGCCTTGTCAGCTGCGGGCGCAAAAGGTTCGTTTTGAGACAGTCGAATTTATCAGGTGTTAAAAGAGTGGACAGTCTGCCTGGCGCGATTTTATAACGCGCGCATGAGTGAAGCGTTGAATTCCCCCAGTACAAATCCGCTGAAAAATGAAAAATCCCCTTATCTTCTTCAGCACAGGAACAATCCTGTGAAATGGTATCCGTGGGGCGAAGAGGCCTTTCGCTTGGCGCGGACCGCGAACAAGCCGATCTTCCTTTCCATCGGGTATTCCACTTGCCACTGGTGCCATGTGATGGCGCACGAGTGTTTTGAAGATCAGGAAGTGGCCGATGCATTAAACACTTGCTTTGTATCGATCAAGGTGGATCGGGAGGAGCGTCCCGACGTCGACGATATCTACATGCGGGCGCTGCAAGCGCTGACCGGAGGCGGAGGGTGGCCCATGTCCGTGTGGCTCACACCGGAAGGCAAACCCTTCTTCGCCGGGACTTATTTTCCCAAATACCGCTTCCTTCAGATCGTACGGCGGATTCATGAACTCTGGTCCAGTGATTCCTCGCAGCTTCGTGCCGATAGTGAACGGCTATTGGCCGCCGTTTTGTCCGCACACGAGCCCGCAGCTCCCGAGGAGGACGCCGACGCGGATATGGAGGAATTTTTAAAAACCTATACCAATCACTTCCAGTATCACTTCGACGAACGTTACGGCGGGTTTGGAGGGGCGCCGAAATTTCCGCAAACCATGAATCTGATGTTGATGATGCGCCAGGATTTTAAACTGGGACTGAACGCGGCGGAAGAGATCGTGACCTCCACGCTCCGCCATATGTTACGCGGCGGAATTTATGATCACCTGCAAGGTGGTTTTCATCGTTATTCGGTCGATGAGCGATGGCTCGTACCTCACTTTGAGAAGATGCTCTACGATCAAGCCCTGATCACGGTGACCCTCCTCGATGCGGCCACTCTCTACGGGCAGCCCGAGTTTGCGCGTGGGGCCCGCGAAACTTTGGATTATGTGCTCCGTGAAATGACATATCCGGGAGGAGGTTTTTATTCCGCCCAGGATGCGGACTCCTTGAACCCACACACGGGCCGGAACGAAGAGGGCTATTTTGCTACCTACACCTTTGAAGAGATTCAGTCGCAGGTGAGCGCCACCGAACTTGAGGCGTTAAATCGTGTGTTTGGCGTGCGTCCCGATGGTCAGTTCGAGGGTCGCAATATTCTCCACCTGCAGGGAGATTACGATGGTCGCGCGAAAGATGAGCCAGAGTTGCAATCCGCTTTCGAAAAACTCAGGCGCTGGCGCGCGGCACGACCCGCGCCCCATTTGGATGATAAAATTATCGCGTCTTGGAATGGATGGATGATTTGGGCGCTCGCACGAGGCGCACGTGTGCTGGGTGAGCCCCGTTACTTGGCCTCAGCGCAAGCCGCTCTCCGCTTTGTGCGTGAGAATCTCGGGACCGCAACGGGCCTGGCGCGATTCTGGCGCGACGGCGAAGCCAAGGCACCAGGAACTTCTGAAGACTACAACAGTGTTATTCACGCCTGCCTCGAAGTGTATCAGGCCGATTTCGATCCCGCATGGGGGGAATGGGCCATTGAACTTCAATCCGTTTTGGATCGTGATTTCTGGGACGTGGAAAACGGCGGGTACTTCACCAATAATGGACGCGATCCGCTCCTGCCCGCGCGTGTGCGGGATGAATACGACGGTGTTTCGCCCTGTGCGAACTCGATGGGCGCCTTAAATTTGAATCGGCTTTATCTTCTCACAGGCGAACCGCAATACCTTCATAGATCGCGCCGTATTTTTTCTCTTCTCTTCCCTAAATTGAAGGAATCTCCCTCAGGCCTTCCCTTTCTGGCGCAGGCCATGGACTGGAGTCTCAGTGACCCGAAGGTGGTCGTGTGCAGCGGAGAGGAGGGATGGGTGCGGGAGTTCTACCGGGATCACGCCGCCCGATTTCATCCCTATGTGTTCTGGGCGGGAGCAGGAACGGGCTGGCCCGTAACCCGCGACAAGTCTACGGCAACGCCGTCCATTTACATTTGTGAAGAGGGACAGTGCCTCAGGCCCGCCAACACCCGGAGCGAAGCCGAGGCGCAACTGAGTCGTTGAGAATTGGCTTAGAGATTGAGTTTCTTAAACACCCATCAAAAGTCTTTCAAGCGCCGGCCCCTGCACCGCAACCACGCAAGGGGCGGGCCGCGCGGTGCCCCCGTCCGGCCAATGGCTGCTCTTACTTTCATCCTCGAAGGCGTGTTCACCCGGATGTTGCACGGAAAGAAATAAGGTTCGTCCGTCCGGAGCGAAGCACGGGCCGGTGAGTTCGGCGCCTATCGGGGCTGAGGCCACCTGGAAGGCCCGTCCGGCGTCTTTTCCCGCCATGGGAATAAAGAAGAGTCCGTTGTTAGCGAACGACTCATAGGGCGGCGAATTCATCACTTTTCCCGACATATCCGTTGTCATCCAGAGGTTTCCGCGCGCATCGAAAGCCAAGTTATCGGGGCAGGCAAATCCGGTTACCGGCCCGCCCGCCAGGAACTGACGGCTTTCAAAGCGCAGACTTAAGGGATCCCGATTTTCTTCGTCCAAGCGGAGCAGAGAACCAAATTTATTACCGGTTTTCTTGCTGTTGGTCAGGGATACAATAACGGCGCCCGTGGCTTTATCAATCTCAATGTCCTCTGGACGGTCGAGCGGTGTGGCCCCGACGATTTTCGCAGCCTCACGTGTTCGAATCAAAAGATCGGTTTGATCTTTAAATACCTTTTTCAGACGCGGATCTTTCGCCTGATTCAAGGGGAGCCAACGCCCCTTTGCCAGGTCCGCCACGTAAAGAGATCCCCGTTCGAGAGAACCTGGTTTCGCGGAGATGAACTTGTAGAGATGCTCCTGTTCAGCGTCATCACCGGAATAAACAACCACACGTCCATCGGACGCCAGAATCGTGGTGGCGCATTCGTGACTGAATCGTCCCAGCGCCGTGAGCTTCTTGGCTTTGGCCGTGCGGAGATCAACCTCCACGACCCAACCGTAATGCTCAGGTGGGAGATCGACCAAATTTCCCCACGAGAGATAGTTCGGAACTTCCTTATGTCGGCGTCGACCATCTGAGTACTCCACTTCGCCTACGAAGTAGTGATAGTTTTCCTCGCATGTGAGGACAGTTCCCCACGGAGTCATCCCTCCGGCACAATTGGCAAATGTTCCCACCGCCATTCTTCGACCCTGAATGGGCCGATCGGCGATCAACGGAATCGGAGTGAAGGCGTCAAGACGTGTGTTGTAGCGAGAGTTTTCAACCATCTGCCAACGCCCATCCGTGCAACGGAGGTGGACGATACTGCCTCCAACCTCCTTGCGTTCTCCATTCACTTGTTCCAGCGTGCGCCCCTCGCCCGGCTTCCACCCGCTATTATGAAAGGGATCGTGGTATTCATGGTTCACCCAGAGCAGGCCTTCCAACGGTTGACCCGGTGTGAGCGGAACATAGGCCAAATAGTCATTATTGAATCCGAATTTGTCGCCATGGGCATTAAGCGATTGTCCCCAACGCAAAAGAATTTCGTAGTGGAATCCGGGCGCGAAAATCAGAGCGTCGGCGGGGGAGGGCTGGAGCGGGGAAAAAGGCAGATCTACCTCTCGGGAAGCCGAACCCGTAAGGGTTGTGCACCCCGGAAGAACAGCGAGAGCCCCGGCCGCCAGCGCGGAACGGCCCATAAAGTTTAAGAACTCACGGCGCGAGAGCTCCGCGGCAAGGACTGCGGTGGATCGAGTGTCCGGGCTGTTCATATGATTTCCCCTCCCCGGTGAGTTGTACCTTCAGGCTGAGAGCCGTTCAAGGGGCGTCGCGTGTTCCGTAGGCCTTACAGTGTCGCGATCATCTCAATAAGATTCCGCACGAGGAGGATCAGTCCCCAGCCTAGTAGGCCCGCAAAGGTCAGGCACGCCAAGATCAGGAGGATGAGGAAGCCTGCAGAACTTCTTTTCGCACGCCTGGGGTCGGCGAGGCTTACCTCGAGCAGTTTCAGGTTCTTCCGATTGGCCTTCCATACAAAATCGGTAAGATCGCCGACGAAAGGAATCAAACCAACGGCGACGTCAATCGCAAGATTAACGAACATTCTTATGATAACAACTTTGCTAACCTTCATCTGAGCGGCCAGCAGAATAAAATAAGTCGAGACAATAAAGCCAAAGATGTCGCCAACCCCCGGGATAAGTCCGATCAATCCGTCCAATCCCACGCGATACCGGGTTCCGGGGATAGGGATCAATTCGTCCATGACTTGGGCCAGTGCTTGGATGCGCTGGAAGCGTTTTGTATCCTCGGCATCGTCTCCGGAAGGTCTATGGATCTTGCTATCATGAAAAGCCATGGGCTCTGGTAGTCCGCACGGGCGCTCAGGTCAAGGAGCTCCTCTTTCTTTGGCTTCTCCGTTGGACTTTAGTTCGCCTGATGGTTCGCCTGAACCGTCACGATGTGACGGAGATCGTCACTTTCCGTCAGAATCCGGAGTGTGGATCCCAACCTATTGATCCTGGCCTTCGTCAGTCGTGGCATTTCACTTGCTCAACAGCTTTACGGATTGGAGTCCTTACGGGTCTCCAATACAAGGGAGTGGTTTTATGAAAAAATCGCGGAGCGTAATCTGGGCCGGAATCACCGGCGGGATCTGCATGGGTCTTTTGGCCGCGTGCGGAGACCGGCAGGGCGCATTTAAAGCGCGCCGCTATACCGCGGACGAAATCGCCTGGCAGATTCAGCAGAATGGCAAAGACGGCCCGCGACTCCAAGGCGGGGGTGGCGACTCTCACCTGGGTCCAGAGCGCCAGCAGACTACGGTTACGACGCCGACCGGAGGCACTCCAGATCAAATCGTGGCGTCTCCGGGAGGCACAGTCAGCCCGATCCCAATCCCAGGTGCGGGTTCGAGTGATCGTACCGGCGGGGGCGGAGGCCCTGGTGCCGGAGGCGGTGGGGCTGAGACGCGCCAGCCGGGGCGGGCAGCCGGAAGCAAGTTTATAATTGAAAAACTCCCCACCGAGACGGATCGGGATCAGTTTATCCACGATGTTGAAGAGGCCATTAGTGGTGCTCGTACCAACAAGAATTATCAAGCAGACGATTTGGTGAAGGGAATCACCTTCGAAATTCACACGGTAACGCCTTCTCTAAAGCTGAGCTTTAATGCGGTGATCATATTAGATGGCAAGGAGCATATTTTATCTCTTGTGAGTTCAGAACTGAAGTTCAGTCCTGAAAGCAAGGAGGTCCACACCTTCCCCGATGCGAGCTTAAAGGTGTTGACTATGGATGCGGTACCTCTAGAGCCGAGCGGGCAACAGATTCCGTTCAGTGTGAAAGGCACGTGCAAAGAGGCTTCGTGTGCCGATGTGTATCTCAGTATTTTGTTTAAGGTTGACGGCGGTTACCGGCCCGCGAGCTTTGTGCTGAAATCAGTAAAAGTCGGAGCCCTCGCATCTGAAAGCGTGAGCTCCAACCTGGTCCCTTTAAAATCCTTTAAGGAAGCGCAAGAAGGAGATAAGACCCCGGCTGGGCCGGCGCAAACGCCAGGGGCGGGTGCTGCAGGGCCGCAAGCAGGCACTGGTGGCGCGGCTTTACCGGGAGCACAAGGACCCGTCGGAACGGGCCGCGAAACTCCGTTAGCAGGAGGTCCGAGCGGCGGGCCGGCAGATCAAGCGCGGCAAGGTACGGAGAGACCTGGAGCCGCGACACCATCGACGAGATCGACTCTGGGAACCTCGCAAGAGGAGTTAACGGATCCAGGTTTGTATCCACCACCGATGAGACAGCGCTCGTCGCAAGGTACGGGTGCGGCGGCACCTCCCGCCGCAGGAGTTGCACCTGGCGCTCCGAAGACACCGACGAGATCGACTCTGGGAACCTCGCAAGAGGAGTTAACGGATCCAGGTTTGTATCCACCACCGATGAGACAGCGCTCGTCGCAAGGTACGGGTGCGGCGGCACCTCCCGCCGCAGGAGTTGCACCTGGCGCTCCGAAGACACCGACGAGATCGACTCTGGGAACCTCGCAAGAGGAGTTAACAGATCCAGGTTTGTATCCACCACCGATGAAATCCCCTAAATCGCCGCCCTCGGCGCCCAAAAAAGATGAGTGGCTGGACCGGGCTCCGACCTGACGGAATTCCTGATCGGAATTCCGATCAGGAGGTCTTCGCCTTGCGCAGGCGGTTGTACTCGCCGATGCCGTAATGACCATAGATCTTGGCCCGGAGCATGTCCTGCACGTCCTGAATCAGGTCGACCTTAATTATGTCGTGCAGCCGGTGGGGCACATGCCCCGTGCGACAGAGTACCACCCAGTAAAAATCGACCACATCCCGCACAAAAATCTCCATGGGCTGATCATCGTAGATTCCAGAGTGAAGATGCTCCTCAAAGATCTGGTACAAGGGATCATCCGACTGGATTGGGGGTGTGGGGATAGACATGCGCTTCCTTTTGCTGCCCTTTCCTACTATCTTCTTTTCGGATTGGAGAGGCGAAAAGTGAAAGCCTGGACTGTCTCAGAATTGAACACGGTTATTCTCACCTTAAAGCCATTGGTTGATACGCGCCTTCAGGAGGTGCGGCTCTCGGAGTCCGATGTCGTCCTTGGATTTTATACCTCCGCAGGACTCGTCTGGTTGTGGATCGATTTGAATGCCGTCCGCCCTTCGCTCCTCCCGTGGATGGAAGTTCCGTTGGCCCTCACGGCCCGTAAATCACCCCTTCTTCTCTTTCTCAAAGCGCACTTTGTCGGACGCGTCCTTAGGGGTGTCAGTCAGGACGCGGCCTCTGGAAGGGTTGTCCGGCTTGAGTTTGGAAAACCGAGGGGGGTATTAGATTCTGAAGCCGAGCCCGAGGCGGTTTCGGAGGCAGTCTTCCCGGCGGTCTCTCACTGGGAAGAACCCAGCCTCGAAATTCGGCTCTTTCCCCATGGACGTAATGTCATTGCTCGAGCCTACGGAAAGCAGGTGTCTTGGCAAAAGCCGCGCGATCTTCCGGAGGTGCCGGAGGACCACGATCACGCCGAGTTTGGCGAGCGCTCCTCTCAACTCCGCAACCCGTCCTCACGCGGCCTCGATCAGTTGCGTGAGGAGTGGCTGGCGAGTCGAAAGTCCCCGGCCCGCATGAAGGCCCGACGCGTGCGCGCGGAGGCGGATCCTAAGCTGCGCTTGCAGAGCGAGTTGGAGCGGCGGCAAAAGGCCCTGACCAAAGTGAGGGAGGAACTGGCACGAAAGCAAGAGCTGCCGTGGCGAGAAGTCGGTGATTTCCTCAAGCGCACGCAGAGCCTCGAGATTCCCACATCGTGGGAGCCGTTTGTGGATCGGCGGCGCAAACTCTCGTGGAACATCGAGCAGTGTTATACCAAGGCGCGGGAGATGGACGGCAAAATTAAGGGAACCGAAACTCGCTTGCGAACTCTTGAAAAGGAGGTTGCGAATCTCAAGGCCCAGCTCGAAAGTCTGGGCCTTGTGGCTCCAGCCGCTGCATCTGCTTCGACGTCCGCCTCGACGTTGGCTTCAACTTCGGCTTCAATGTTGAAGGATTTCGCGCCTTCCAAACCCAGTCCGTTGGCGCGCGTGGAGGCCCAAGGACGAACGCTTCGCCTGCCGGGCGACATGATGGCCATCATGGGCAAAAGCGCGGCGGACAATCTCAAACTTTTGCGTCAGGCCCGCGCTTGGGACCTGTGGCTCCATTTGCGTGACCATCCCAGCAGTCACTGCATTCTCTTCCGGAACAAAGGAGCGGCCGTGAGTGAGCGGGCCCTGCTGGAGGTGGTGGGCTGGTACGTGCGTCAACAATTTGGAGCGAAGTGGGACCAGCAGAAAGGGGAGCGTGTGGATGTTTTGATCGCGGAATGTCGGCACGTCCGCCCGATAAAAGGGGATAAGCTCGGTCGGGTCACTTACCGAGATGAAAGAGTTTTAACCTACAGGGTTCCCACGTAATGTTTTCTCACTCGATTCGCTGGACCTGTTCTTGACAGATGGCCTCAGAGAATTAGAGTTATTAACATCACAATTTGACCTCATTGAACCAATTTAAGTTGGGAGGACCCATGATCGAAGTGTGCAACCTCTCCAAGAGCTATGGAGAGCGTCCCGCGATTCGTTCCCTGAACTTCACTGTGCGCAAGGGTGAGGTGGTGGGCTTTTTGGGCCCGAACGGCGCGGGAAAATCGACGACCATGAAGATCATCACCGGCTACATGGCGCCCACATCCGGCGAAGTTCGAATCGCGGGCTTTGATGTGTTCGAGGATCCGATCGAGGTCAAACGACGCATCGGTTACCTGCCCGAAACGCCTCCTGTCTATTACGATATGTATGTCCAAGAATATCTAAAGTTTGTTGCAAAGCTCAAGGGGGTTGACAGTTCCCGTGTGAAGAGCATGGTGGAAGGCGCTTTGGAAAAGACAAGCCTTCAGGACGTGCGGGGACGTTTAATCAATAATCTCTCAAAAGGTTACAAACAGCGTGTGGGCTTGGCCCAGGCCCTGGTTTCAGATCCTGAAATCCTGATTCTCGACGAGCCCAGTGTGGGTCTTGATCCCAAGCAAGTGGCGGAGATGCGACAGCTGATTCGTCGCCTCAAAGGGCAGCACACAATCATTCTGTCCACGCATATTCTTCCGGAAGTGCAAGCCAGCTGTGAAAAGGTCATTATTATCAATCGGGGAAGCATTGTCGCCGAGGACTCGCTCGAAGGTCTTTCGCGCCGCATGTCGGGCGGGGGACACTCCGTGCAGTTGCGGGTGCGCCGGCTCCACGATGTGGTGACCCATGGAATCTCAGGCGTTGAGGGTGTACGGCGCGCGGTGAACTCGGGCAATCGCATCGATATTGAAACCGACGGCAACGAGGATACGATCGAGCGAATCGCGGGATTTGTTGTCGAAAAAGGTGCGGGTCTGCTGGAGCTGAAGGCCCAGGCCCTGGCGCTTGAAGATATCTTTATTAAGCTCACATCGAGCGAAACGGTTCACTAACGGTTTACTAGAGGAGGACAACGGTGCGAGCCCTATTTGTAATTGCCGGCAAGGATTTGCGCAATTTGATTACGAGTCCCTTGTTCTTTATCATTTCTGGTCTTTGTACGGTTTTGTGGAGCTATTCGTACATGCGAAACCTTTTCCTTTTTGCGGAACGTTCGCGCCTCTACATGCAGCCGGGAATGGATGCCGGGATGAATCTGCAACGGGATGTTTTTCTCGCCCATATTTCCCAAGTCAACCTTCTATATGTATTTGTGGTTCCGGCGCTCACGATGCGACTGTTGGCCGAGGAAAAGCGTCTGCGCACCTATGATCTTCTGCTGACGTCACCGATTTCGGCAACGCACATCGCGCTTGGCAAATGGCTGGCGGGGTGGGCGGCCGTGACGGTGCTCACCGTGATTTCGTTTCTGTATCCTCTGGGTACACGGGCCGTGGCCGCTTATCCGATAGCTCCGCTCCTTTCCGCCTATATGGGTGTGATCTTGGTGTCGGGTGCGTATGTGGCGGTTGGTCTTTTCGCGTCCGCGCTGACCGAGTCTATTATGCTCAGCGTTGTGATGGGTTTGATCTTCAATATTCTGCTCTGGTTTTTGGCCCAAGGCGCGGGTCCTGACAGTTCCACATGGTGGTCCGCGGCTCTGGAGTACATGTCACTGGGCCAGCATTTCCTGAACTTCCTGCTGGGCGCGGTGAAACTGAATTCACTGGTGTTTTTTGTGAGTTTGATCGGTCTGTTTGTCTTCCTGACTCAGCGAGTGGTTGAGTCCTCGCGCTGGAGGTAAAATATGAGCAAAATGGCAAAAATCTGCTTTCTCGGGGCCTTCCTACTGGCTGTTGCTGCAGTTGTGATTCAATTCATGACCGGCGTGTGGATCAACTTGAACTCCGTACTCCTGGGTCTTTCCGCCGGGCTGGTGGTTCTCGCCATTGTCCTGGATTGGAAGCTCTACTGGGAATTTCTCACCATGCGCACGACCAAGCATGGAATGAATATGGGCGCCCTGATCCTGCTCGTGATCGCCCTTCTTGTGTGTGTGAACTACCTGGCGAACAAACACAACAAGACGTGGGATCTCACGCAGGAGCGGTTGAATTCGCTCTCGGATCAAACCACCAAGGTTCTCGATCAGCTCAAGAGCGATCTTGAGGTGAAGGTGTTTTACAAAGGCGCGGAAGCTCAGGAGGAGCGGCAGCGGGTGAAGCAAAGCCTGGATATGTACCAGGATGCTTCGAGCAAGGTGAAGATTCATTTTATCAATGCCTATGTCGATCAGCAGCTGGCGTTGCAGTATCTAAATGATCTGCCGGATCGCGATAATGCGGCCTTGTTTGTGTTTGTTGAGCATGACGGCAAGCGCATTCGGGCGGAACAGCCCTTTGATGAGGCGTCCATTACGTCGGCCATGATCAAGGCCACCCGCGAGGGCCAGTCCAAAGTGTACTTCCTGACCGGGCACGGAGAAAAAGATATGGAATCCTCCGAAGACCAGGGGCTGAAGGAATTTGTCAGTGCTCTGAAGGAGGCTTCCTATGTGGTGGAATCCCTCAACTTAATTGATCGTAAAGAAATTCCCCAGGACGCTTCGGTAGTGGCCATTATCGGCCCCTCGGTGCCTTATCTCGATGCGGAGTTGGACTGGCTTCGCGGCTATGTTCAGCGGGGCGGGCGCCTGTTTGTGGCTTTGGATCCAGGACAAAGGCACAACTTGGCCAATCTGACAAAAACCTTGGGCGTGCAGTTTGAAAACAATTTTGTGATTACGATGGCTCCGATTGTTGGAGGTGGTCCCGCGACGATCCTGGGACGCACATTTGAACCGGGCTCGGATATCACCAAAAACTTTCCCAGTGGATCTAGCTTCGCGGTCTTTCCGCTCGTGAGTCAGGTATCACCGGCGTCGGATCGGCCACCCTCAATTGAGGTGAAGGAACTCGTACGTTCGGATCAGTACGCCTTTACAATGACGGATTTATCCACACCCGTCCGCCAGAAGCCCGATACCAAGGCCGTGACCGTCGGCGTGCTGACGAAGGGCAAGGTTCAAGGTTTGGAATCTTCCGCGGACACAGAGGCGGAGGGCGGAGCCGCGAAGGAGAAACAGCCGAAAAAAGAGGGCGCCGAAGAAAAATCGACGGCCGAAACGGCAGAGAAAGCCGATAGCGCAAAAGAGTTTGAAGCAGTGGTGTTCGGGGACAGCGACTTTGTTTCCAATCGCGCCTTGATGCTGGGAGTGAACCGGGATCTGGCGCTGAATGCCATTGCGGAATTGACCGCGCAGAAAGATCTCTTAAGTATCCGACCCAAGATGCCTAAGGGGACAATGGTGACGTTGACTCAGGCCGCGCGTTGGGGAGTTTTGATCGGTGGCTTATCCATTCCGGTATTGCTGCTGATGGCGGCCGGTGTGATGTGGTTCCGGAGGAGAAGCGCATGAAGGGATTTCGCTCCACATGGATTCTTATGGTGTTGGTCGCAGGTCTTGCCGCCTACACCTATTATGAGTTCAAAAACGCGGAGCGGGACGCGCAGGAGTCCAGTGGTCAGCGTCCCGCGGTGGAAATCGCCAAAGACAAAATCACTGAGATCAAACTCACCCATAAGGGCGGCATGGTCCATCTGCGTAAAGATAACGGAGTGTGGAGTTTAATTGAACCGGTTCAGGACTTGGCGGAACCTGCGACGGTCGACGGATTTCTATTCAGTCTCGGCAATCAAAAGTTCCGGGAGCTGGAAGCGGACGCCAATGACGCGCAGAAATTTGGTCTGGATCAACCGCTGGCGACGGTGCGAGTTTCCGGCGAGGGCCGTGAGCTTTCCTTTGAGGTCGGAAGCAAGAAGGCCTTCGATGGAAGCTATTATGTGCGGCAGAATGGAAAAATTCTGCTGGGCGACAGTGGGTTAGCTTCCATGGTGGAGCGCGAGGCCGGATCCTTTCGCTCGCGCAAGATCTGGCGCGAGGAAGGTGCCGATATCGAGCGCATCCAAGCTGTCAGCGATTTCGATAAGACTCGCGAGACGTTTACCTTAAGCAAAAAAGAGGGCCAATGGACGATGGAACCCTCGCCCTCGTTTGAGCTGGATTCCGCCAAGGTGCAGTCTTGGGTGACGCGAGTTACGGACCTGATGCCGAATGAGTTTGTAAAGGAGGGGATCGGCAATGAGGAACGCACCGAATACATTTTTAAAAAACCGAGCTTGGTGGTCACCTTGAATTTCAAGAAGAAGGACGGGACCGCAGGCGAGTGGAAGCTAACCCTCGGCCAAGATAAGGCTGAGGATGTTTTTCTCCACACCGATCAGAGACCTACCATCTATAAAACTTCCGCGAGTTCCTTGAATTCAATCCGGGTTCCCAAAGAGTATTTCCGTTCCGGCACAAAGCCCTTCGACTTCCCGGTGGAACAGGGGCGGCGTTTGGAAATCCAAACCCCCAAGTTGAAGCAGACCTTTGTTAAAGAGGGCGACACCTGGAAAGCGGCGACGGACGGTGTGGATCTCCAGCAGGACAAACTGGTTCAGCTGGTACAAGATCTTCGCGCGCTGGAGGCGCAGGAATTTGTAGGCAAGAATGCGGGCAAAGGTTTCCCCTCCACGCCACAGGTGGTCATAAAGGACAAGGAGGGCTCCGCGCTTTTAACTTTGAGTTGGGGAGACGAGTACAAGCCCAAACAGGCGTACAATCAAGGTCGGTCCTTCCGCTACGTTAAGACGAACCTGAGTCCAGACGTCATGGGTGTTCCAAAAGAAAAGCTCGACAGGCTGATCGACGAAGGTATCGTTAAGAAAAATCCGGAGCCAAAGTGAAAATTAAAAAAAGATCGGCAACCAGGGTGGACCTTGCGGGAGGAACCCTGGATTGCTGGCCCCTGTATCTGCTTGTCGACGGCTGCGTCACGGTTAATCTCTCTATCAACATCTTTACCGAGGCCTCTATTGAAGAGCGCGCGGACAGGCGTGTCGAAATCCATATGCGCGACTTGGGCTACAACAAGAGCTTCTCAGATTTGAGCGCAGTTCTTGAGTGTTCGGATCCTGAGCTGAAACTGGTTCAGAAACAGCTGGGGCATTGGAAGCCGGCCAAAGGATTCCGGTTGGAAACCCATTCTGACAGCCCCGTGGGCGGCGGCTTAGGGGGAAGCTCCTCCTTATCAATCAGTTTGATTAAAGCTTTTTCCGAATGGCAGGGCGTGAAGCTCGGCCTTTACGAGGCGGTCACCCTGTCAGCGAACCTCGAGGCCCAGGTCTTACATAAGATGACGGGAACTCAGGATTACTTTCCCGCTCTCGCGACGGGTTTGAATGCCATTCACTACACCCCAAACGGTGTGCGGCTCGAGACTTTGCCCACCCAATCTGAATTCTGGGATGGGCATCTAACCCTTGTGTACACCGGGCAACCGCATCATTCGGGTCTGAACAATTGGCAGGTCATTAAAGCGGCGCTAGATGGGGATAGCGGAACTTTGAGAGCTTTGGCTGAGATTCGTACCATCGCCTGGGACCTTTATGGCGCCATTCGCGATGGGGAGTGGAACGCCCTGCCCGATCTTTTTGCCCGTGAGTTTGATGCGCGCGTGCGTTTGTCGTCCTCGTTCTCCAGCCCGGAGATCGAGCGCCTGCGCATGGTCGCTTTGAAGTCCGGTGCGCAAGCTGTTAAGATATGCGGAGCTGGCGGAGGAGGATGCGTTTTCGTTTGGTCGCACCCCGATCGCAAGGAAGGGGTCGAATCCGGATGTCGCGCCGAAGGGTTTCAAGTCCTCAACGCAAAAGCCGTCATCAGGGACAAGAACGTCGAGTAGCCCGCGCAAAATCCAAGCGCCAAACTGCGGACATTCCGATCGAGACCGTGTCGGCAACGGGCAAGAGTCCCAGGTTTCACCGTTTTATCGGAGTTGCGCTCGGCGGCGGTAAGACCGACAAAACCTGCATTTCCGTGATCGATTACTATCCCGTGCAGCGGAAGATTTTCCTAAGCCGCCTGTTCGACAAGATCAAAACCGAAGGTGAAAATTCAGCCGATGCGCAGGTTATCCGGCTGATCACACAGTGCCCGCCGCCCGTGGAAAGCGTCGCGTTTGATGTGCCACTCCAGCTTCCGATCTGTTTAACATGCCCCCATCGCTGTCCCACGCGTTGTCCCGGCTATGAAGAGTGTCAAGAGCCTGAGATTCTATGGATGTGGAAGCACTACCGGGCGCAGGTGAAGAAGAAATCGCCGCCACGGCTCTTCACTCCCTACACAGAACGCTGTGTGGAGCAGTATCTGCAAACGGAACTGGAAGAGCCGTTTCATCTCTCCCATGCTTTGGGCGCAAACTTGGCTCCGCTGACCGCGCGGGCTCAGTATCTGATTCGACGCCTTGACCTGCCCGTGGTCGAGGTGTTCCCCAAGCTGAGCCTTTGGCGCATCGGCAATACGCTGGGCTTGGCGAAATCCCACCTCCGCTTTCATCGTCATTGGGAAGGCGGACAATCGAGTCGCCAGACGATTCTGAACAAAATGATGGATAAAAACCTGGCCTTTATTTACGACCAGGATGTTAAAGTCCTTACGGAATCACCGCAGGCGTTCGACGCCTTCGTGTGCGCGCTGACTGGTCTATTGTCCTTCTTGGGACACTGTGAGTCTCGCCCCAAAGGTTTTCCGCGCAAGGAAAGCTGGATCGAGATTCCAAAAAAGATCTTTCCCTGGCCTTAAGGCGGGTCCGCCCCGCGCACTTCTCTGTTACGATGAATGAAGATGACAGCTGTGATGGTTCTCATACTCGGTTCGTTGATTTTCGGATTTGTCGCTCCCACACGGGCGCAGATGCATGAGCCGGCGTCGGCGCAGGCGCAAACCGAACATTTACTCGTGCGACGAATCTCCGTGTTCCCGATCAAAACCCCGCAGGAATTGAATACCATCGCGGAAGAGGTGTGGTGGGATCTGCGTGAGACGCTCACCCGCGACAAACGTTTCTTGGTGGCCAGCAAGAACTTTCTTATGCAAAAGGATGTGTATCAATCACGTGCGAAGCTTTCTCCCGCCGATGCTATTATCCTCGGAACGCTGCTGGACGCGAATGCACTCATCACCACATTCGTGGAGGATCGGGTGGTGCGCATGCAAGTGTACGAAGGTGAATACGGCAGACCTCTTTGGGAGCATGAACTCGTGCTTCAGCCGTCCCTGCCGGTCGCGACTCAGCTGAAACCTGCCGTCATCAAGCTGGCCCAAGACTTTATCGCGTCCATCCCCTATCATGGCTTTGTGGTGCTGGATCCGCTCAAAGGCCGTCCCATTTATCAGGAAGGACGTCGGCTCCTTGCCAAGGCCGATGTGGGAACGGAAGCGGAAGTGGACGTAGGCGATTCCGTGCAACTTATCCGTATCTACAGTGATCACGTGAAGCCGCT
Source organism: Bdellovibrionales bacterium (assembly GCA_050249195.1). GTDB lineage: Bacteria > Bdellovibrionota > Bdellovibrionia > Bdellovibrionales > UBA1609 > JALHOQ01. The sequence goes on along the minus strand of JBFWQY010000010.1, from coordinate 32,525 downwards.
CTTCACACATGGAACGAACATTGAAGTCTTCGCCGAAGGCCGTGTCGTGGAGGTGAGCCGAGAAAAGATCGTGTTTGAACTCGACCGAATGAATCGCGCCACCACCATTACCGAAGGGACTCTCGTGCGCCTCCCGCGCGAGCTCAAACGTCTGCAACAGCTCTACGCGATTCAAGATTCCCTCAAGAACAAAATCGATCCGGAATTCTTCTCGCCCGGAATGACCAGCGCCAAACAGAAAGAGAATGAAACGCGTCCCCTTGTGGCCTCGCTCGCGTTTATAGCGAATATCGCTGTATTTCTGCTGCTCGCGTTTTAGTATTTAAGGGCTGCATGGAAACTCGGATTGGGAATTCCCGTAAAGCCGCGCGATGGATTTGAACTCAATTGAGGTGGCAAAGATGATCGCGTCGTCGCTTGGTGTCTTGCCCCCCATGCGAGTGGCAAGACAGTGATTGCCTTCCGCCGAAGTCACCACATACGGGGCGAACACCAGCGCTCCCAAGGAAATGCGATCCTCGGGCGGTCTTGATCTTTCAATCAACACGCCAAGGTTGTAAAATCGGTGACCAATCTTTTTTGGGATTTGGTTTTGGACCAAATAGGTCAAGAAAAAAACCTTACGGTGAATATGATCGAAGAGCGCGGGAAGAGTGATGTCCATTCCCTTATCCACAATCAAAAGCTGAGTTTGTCCGTTCACCTCACCCGCGCGGAAAAGCAAAGTCTCCAGTTTCGCTTCGACATTCGATGCGGGAAACATAACGGGCTCTTTCAGGTCCAGCTGGCAGTCGAAACTTTTGGATAAATTCGCCAGGCTGCACGGGGAGAGAAACGCCCGGCTGAGGGAGGCTTTCCGAATCTGGTTTATGATCTCCGCTGCTGGAAGGACCAAAGGGTCTCTCTTGACAGGATGGAACGCCTGACTGAACAGGGGAATGTCCGCGAAGCCATTGGATGTAAAAAAGGCTTTGATTCGCTCCGGACTGGCGTGCTCGCCCTCAAGCTTCAAAAGACCCGTCACGCGCCGGATATTTTGGTAGTCCGTCTTGTTCAGTGGACGCAGCTTTTCGGTAGGAAAGTAGTTGTCGGCCTCTGGAGCGCAGGCATTCTCCGGAATGGCGATTCCAGCTCCTTTATAGAATCGTGCGCAAACGTCTGAGATGCGCTCGAACTTGAGGAAGTAAACCAGCATCACGAACTCGTGTAAGAGAAGATCGCCTTGTTGCTCAAGAGTCATGGTGGGAAAGGGTTTCTTGTCGATCCAGATTTCATTGCCAAATTGTAGGCCGAGTTGTTTTCCCCCAGACTCATCCCACACAATCCCAAGCGCTTCTCTCTCGATCGCCTTCAGTTCCACGGGTGCGATATACCAGGTTTTGCTTTTCATCAGAGCTTCTACGGAATGCAGCCGAGCATTGTCTTCACCGTTCGGGCCTAAAACATGCTGGATACGAGGACGGACATACTTTTGGTAGGCTGGGAGGAGGGTTGGATCCTCGATAAACCGCTCGTAAACCTCCTTGTCCAATGCGTTGCCTCCGCCTCCGTGCGTGGTCCCCTCCAATACGGGTCTGTCGTTGTCCTGGGAAGGTGAGTGGGCCGATTTTGGGCACCCCATCAAAAATTGAGAGCAAAACGCGATTGAGGCCCATCTGAATAGGTGTCTAGAGCTCATAAATGCATCCCGAATCAAACCTTGCCAGAGATATGCCACTTCAATAAGCGCGCGCGGGCGCTGTGCGAGTGGCCGCCGTTAGGGCTTACGCTCGCCTGGCTTCAGACTATGGTCGGCGCCAATGGCCTCAATTTCCAAGCGGCCTTGGCCCGTCACCTGGGCGGCTGAGATCGAGAGGCCGGGGCCGAAGAGCGCCGGAGGCTGCTCGCTCCCCCTCAAGATCAAACGGTTATGCCCTATGATTTCAAGTTCATCGGTATTGATTGCGAGCTGATGGCTTAAATCGCCGATGTCTTGATACGAAAGACTGACGAGTTTCACTCGGCGTGCGATGATGGATTTGCGTTTCGATTTCCACACCCGCAGATCACAAATAAACACTGTATGCGCGTACATGACTTCGGAAACGGGATTCAATCTTTCTTCGTCGAGGCCGCCGCTCTGGGGATCCGAATATTCCTCCGGGCAGCCAATTCGGACCCAAGACTGGATTTCAATGAGCTGATCCAGCTCTTTGCGGGAGTTCTCTGGGCGTTGGGGAGCCAGATGGGCCGGAATCGGCGCTGGATATTTCCCGCGCCAACTCTTTCCGGCACTTACCTCGAGCTGGATCCGTGAATCCGGAGTTTTCGTATCCACAGCTGGCGCTCCCATAAGGCTTATGAAGCCGGGTTGGCCGCCACTGCGAATCGAATCATAGTGCTTCTCGGTGACCGTGCTTACAATTTCATTCGCATTGCGGGCCGCATCTGAAGCGGTTTTCTGAATCTTGTCGACTCGTGCTTCCATGTCCCGCCTTGTTTCTTCGACGCGTTCTTTCGCCGCCCGGGCCCCGTCGTTGCGTTTAGACTTTTGACAGCCCAGGTTTGCCGTCGCCATGAGTGCAGCTGCCAAACACACACTCAGCGGTGCATAGAAATGAGGAAACATATCCTTCTCCTTGCCAAAGGTCTGAATCATTCAAACCGGGGATAATATAAATCGGGGAGTGCGCCCGGGACTAGATCTTAGAAGTAAACAGTAACGTTTAAAGTTTACCGATAGTAAATTATGTCGGCTGCTCGCTCACTATATGAGTTTAAGGATTATCGCGAATACTTGCGGCACTGGATACGAGCGCAGGGCTCCGGTCGAGGCCACCAGGCCCGTTTGGCTAAAGCCGCTGGAATCAGCTCCACGATGATGAGTTTGATTTTGAAGGAGGAAAAGCACCTCACGATGGAACAGGCGGGGGAGCTTTGTGATTTTTTTGCCTTTAATGATCGCGAATCGGATTATTTCTTTTGCCTCGTGGAATTCGGGCGTGCGGGCTCATCCAAATTGCGAAGCAAACTCGCCACGAAAATTCATTATTTGCAGCAAAAGGCACAGAAGCTCAGCGCGCGTATTCAGAAGGATGTCGAATTATCTGAGGACGTAAAGGCCGTATACTACTCTAACTTTATATATACGGCCATAATGAATCTGGTTGCTGTGTCGGGATTGGAAACGCCGGCGGCCATGGCAGCTTACCTACGCCTCCCCGAGAGCCAGGTGGCGCAGGCCCTCGCCTTCCTGCGCGCGCATGGACTGATCCGCGTTCGCAATGGCCGCTTCACGTTCGGAGCCGCCAATACTCATGTCGGCGCGGATTCGCCTTTCGTGCTCAGTCACCACCGCAACTGGCGACTGCGGGGGCTGAGTCATATGGAGTTAAAAAGTGAATCGGACTTGTTTTACACCTGTCCTATGTCCCTTTCAGAGGAAGCCGCCGCCGAGATCCGCCGGCTTCTGCCCTCCTTTATAGAACGGGTGCTGAAGATCGTCCGCCCGTCGCCTTCGGAAAGGGTGGGGTGTCTGAATCTCGACTGGTTCACGTATTAGATTTTACCACCATCCGCGATGCGCGCCTGCTTCCCCGACCATCGGAGGACGACTCGATGTTCTACAACTCATCTGCTGTTCACGTGAACAGCTCGCGGCTTTCCCCTGTAAGCGAGTCTCGAGCCTCCGCTTTGCTGCTCGCAACCGGACTGCCGATGAGCCTGTGGTACGGAACTCAAGATCGCCCCCGGTCGAGGTTCAGCACTCCTCCCGCAATGCTGGGGCGGTCGGCCTTTTAAACAAATCGGACAGACCCGCATTACGAAAGGGAGATCCTCCCGCTGATTGCAGCCACGTTTCCGGAGTCTCCATGCATAGAAACACCCGCCATTGCGGGCTTTTCGCGCGGAACCGATCCAGCACAAACTGAAACATTTCCTGACGGAGGTGGGCATCGTAGCGGAGTTTTCCGTCGGAGCTTGGGAAAACCTCCGCCCGCGTAACATAAGAGTTCATTCCAAAACGCTCACGCATAATCGCCCGCTGCTCCGGTTGGAAGCGCAGTGCCCCCACCGACAGGTAGGGCACTTGGTGTGGCTGAAATTGCGCGCTGATTTCATCAACCAGGCCACCATAGGACTCTTTCCACTCGGGATGCCAGATCATCGGATCAATATGAAATGCAACCGGGAACCCGCATCCGAGCGCGCGTGTCGCCGCATCCAATCGTGCTTCCAAACTGGCCGTTCCGTGCTCCTCGCGGGTGATCACGTTTTGAGGGTTGATCGACCAACTCACGATAACATTGCCCCCGTGGGGGACCTTGAGAAACTGGTCAACAGACGCGGATTTCGTCTTGAACTCGAGTGTCCATTTCGGATAGTCGCGGAAAAATCGGATCAGGCGGTGGGAATAGAGAGTCACCGGATCGAGGCTCAATGAGTCCACGGTCTCACCAGTGCCGACGCGCAGGGCATGATCCTTAAGCCCTGCGGAGCCCATTTGCGCCAACTCTGCCAACGCGTCATCCAGATTTGTGTAAACGGTCAGGAGCGGCGAATTGATAAAGCTTTGAAGGTAGCAGTAAGAGCAATTCATATCGCACTGGAACCCCCAGTTCAGCACGAAGTAGTTGCAGCAGGCGAGGCCGGGGCGCGAACCCGGACAGCGCTTAAAAAACTGTCCTTTGAACGACGTCAGATAAAGCCGCCGTTTCGAGCGATCAAACTCGCGCGCTGAAAGGTCGCCGGCGACTTCAGGCATCGGATCGGAATCGACAATTTGGATCTTTTCTTCCGGAAACAACTCGCGCACGCGCTGAGCGACTTCCGACATCATGACGGAGGAGTGGATATATATCTGCTCAAAATGTTGAATCAAAGCCCGCATGTTCAATCCTTGCCCAGCCAGGTATCGCGGATGGACCGCAACCGCTCCAGTTTTTTCTCGAGGTCGTGTGGAGATGTGGCACGAATTCGGATCTCAAGCCCGGTTTGGTCGCCGAAGCGGTGCCACTGTCCGTGCACATGCGCAGGCCACGGCCATTCCGCCACGTTTCGCCGGGAATTCTCATCGTTCGCGCTCGCGCGGGGACGGCGCCAGCGCTCCAACTGGCGCAGGTAAATTGTAGCCTCTTCTCCAGCGGCAGGCAGTAATTCCTGCACCGGGTGGCCCATTAAATGCAACTCGACCGCCAGCTCAACAGCTTTCGTGCCTTCCGATTTGGAAAGAGCCAGCTCCGAGATTGCACTGAGAAGCGGGTGAATCTCAGCCACGCTCGGAACCGCCAACAAGGGGGAGAGGTCCCGTACGCCCCAACTCTTTTCGTCGACAAGATTTTGGAAGTCAGGAGGCGACTCGTTCAGCCGGGCCAGTGATTGGAAAAGGCGATCACTGAATCGTAGACCATAGTGGGTCAACAGCTCGGATTGAACGTCGCGGCCATTCGGAAACGCGCGTTCAAGCCGCGCGTACAGGCGGGCCTGCTCCCCGAGCCCCAGCTTCGGGTGACAAGACCCGACAGCTTGTGCAAGCGGCGTGGCGGGTTCGTCATCGCCAATGTCCAGCGCCATCCCGTGCTTACGATCGAATCCACAGAGGAGATAACCGTGCCAGGCAATGGGAGGGAGCGCCGCAGGCCAGGGCGTTCGGGGGCGGAAATCCAAGGATTTTTGGCACGAGTCGAGGGGACGAAGGCGCATAGGGCGAAGTACCATAGGCGCGGGAGGCTGTCCATGCTTTGGGACCGTGGAAATCCTGGCGGGCTGGGCTCTGGCTATCGGAACTCACAATCCCGAGCCGTAGCAAGTCGGCTAGCGGAATGCAAATCCACGCGCGGGTATGCTGCCTACAGTAGCGCGATGATTTCGTAAAACATATTTTCTGATGTCTTCCAACTCAGCCCGATGAGTCTGTTGGAGGGCGGGGACTCCAATGCAAGCATTGAGGGCGTTTTCAAAAAGGGTCAAGTTTATCGGCGAACGGTATCGGGGATCTCGATCAAACTCTGATCGATAACGCCGCATGGAGTCCATCAGTGCACCCATCAGGTGCTGGTACTCCGAACTGTTCGGATTTGACGTCAAAGAGGTCGGATCCAACGCGACCACGGGAACCCGCCGGCTTTCATACGGCGGCACCAGAAACGATACGCTCGATTGAGCATTTCGACCTAACCAGTGAGAGTAGGCAAAAGAGTTCGGCTTGACGCCCCTAATGGGAACCTCAATGGCGTGTTCGGATTCCTTCCCGGGCACATGTTGGTACGGATACGCATAAATTCCATCCGGAAGAACGATAAGATCAAAATTTATCCCGGTACCTCGCTCCACCGTCACAACAGCGCCGGCGTTTGTTCCATTTTCAACTGGGGGAACATGCAAGACCGGAATTGAAGCCGGCACCTTCTGCATCTGATAGAGGCAAACCATTTCGGCTTCAAGAGGACGACCCTCAACGTGGAGGCTCTCTGCGACCTGTGAAGGGGGCATTTCGACCGCATGGACGGGTGAAAGAAGGGATCCCTTTGGCCCTCGAAGTTTGGCGTTGGGCTCAACCTCTATGGAGAGGATTCTGAACTCGGGGCGACCGGTGATCGGCGGATTCAACTGTTTTAAGGCATGGACAACCAGACTTTTCAGGTCCGGATTGGCTCCCCCTATATGATCCGCGACCAGACCCGCGTTTATGCCTTTGAAGTTCAGAACAACCGTCTCAGCCCGTTCTGGACCAGAAGCTGACGGCGCGCGCGGGAGTTCAATCGCAATCTTGAACACGCGGGATTTGTCATCCAGGTCACCGGACACGGAGTAGCCATCACATTGCACACTCAAGGAGTTGGGAATACGGCTCGGTCTTGGCATGGCAGGTCGGTAAGGGTTCTTGACGACATTCCCAACCGAGCACCATCGGCCCGCTTCCGGTTCCACAGCAAGAGCCGGAACAGGAACATCCAAGTGCAGAAGAAACGTCGCAATCCAAAAATATCGGAACATAAGCCCTCCCGGCTCAATTCCAAAGAGTGCAGGAGAGGTGCCAGCAAGAGGGAGAGCCGGCCTCGAGGCTGGGGATGGGGGTCGACTATGTTCTAGACACCCGCGAGGCGTATCTCGGCCTGGCAGGTACCGCCTTTAACAAGATGTTCCCATTGGTTACAGGGGAGAATCTCTTCGGGAGCGTGAGCCCATAAGCCCAAATGCCTTCTGAGGGCTCTCACAGCAATTTGGAGGTATCAAAAATCTCCAACGTGGGTTATACGAAGCCTCACTATCTTTTTATCTTTCGCTACAGAGTGTTTGGTCGATTTTACCGGAATCCTCTTTTGCGAACGCAAATGGAGGAACCTCGTATATGTCCAAAGCCATGCAGTTTCATGATTTTGCACTGCCGCCCGCAGTTCAGCAGGCCTTAAAGGATCTTAGTTTCGCAACGCCTACGGAGATTCAGGCTCGATCCCTACCTGTCGTCCTTGACGAAAAGGATGTGATGGCGTGCGCGCAGACAGGCTCCGGCAAAACCGCAGCCTACTGTCTACCAATGATCACGACGTTGTTGAAGCATCCGAACACGAACGCATTGGTTTTGGTGCCGACACGGGAATTGGCCACCCAGATCGCCGACGTCCTTCACAAATTGACCCGGCACACACCAGGCCTCCATACCGCGGTTCTTATTGGTGGGATGGATATGCGCAGACAGATCCAAGTCCTGAAGCGTAAGCCCCGCGTTTGTGTCGGAACCCCTGGACGGGTGTTGGATCACCTGCGCCAGAAGAGTTTATCGCTAGCCGCGACACATTTTTTAGTCCTGGATGAAGGAGACCGCATGCTCGACATGGGGTTTGCCCCTCAACTGGATCAAATTCTGAAGTTTGTGCCAAAACAGCGCCAAACTCTATTATTCAGCGCGACTTTGCCGCCGAAGATCCGCAAACTGGCAGAAAAGTATCTGAACCAGCCTCAGCACATCACCGTGGGTGAAGTCTCCCAACCGGTGGAGTTGATTACCCAAACCGCAGTTCAAACCACACATAAGATGAAAAATGATGTCTTAATGGATGAACTTAACGCGCGCACGGGATCGGTTATTATTTTTGCGCGGACACAGCGGCGCACCGACCGACTCGCCGAATTCCTCGAGGACTTTGGTTATAAAGGCTCTCGTATTCATGGTGGCAGGACTCAAGGTCAGCGCAATCAGGCCCTGAGTGGATTTCGGGACGGACGCTATCGCATTCTTGTCGCCACGGATGTGGCCTCACGGGGGATTGACGTGCCCGAGGTGGCCCACGTGGTGAATTACGACCTTCCCATGTTCGATGAGGACTATGTCCACAGGATTGGCCGCACCGCTCGCGCGGGTGCAAAAGGAGAAGCCCTCAGTCTCCTCACGCCCGAAGATCAACGGCAGTGGTCCAAACTTTCGCGTAAGTTCAATATTGCAGGTGGGGCTGGTCGTAGTGAGAACCGGCCGTTTGGCGGCGCCAAGCGTCGGTCACCCGAGCGAGCGTGAGGGGGCGAGCGCGAGTGCGCACATTCTTGCGCAGCATTATTCAGCGAATGAATCAGGGTGGGCTACCCTAAGCCGCGAACACTGACTATTCTGAAATTCGATTGGCTCCTGAGGCCGGGGCGTTTATACCGAATGAATCTTTATCTTTGCGGGAACCTATGTCGGAATGGCGAACACGCGCGGAAATCACTTCGGACGTCGTCCTCTTTCATTATGTGACGGACCCGGAAGAAAGGGAAAGTCCGGAGGTCTATGTTTGGGATCTGGACAAAACGTATTTAGACACCACGTTTGAAACCTTTCGCGGCTTGGTACGCACCGTCCGCGAGAAGGCTTTTCAGAAGAGAAACGTGCCGGGTACGGCGACCTTGGTGCGCGCCCTGCGGGACTACTGGCAGGAGACCCATCTCGGCCGTAAGGATTTTCCGATTTATTTTATTACGGGCTCGCCTCCGCAGCTCGAGAGTAAGATCCACGACAAATTGGCCTATGACGGGATTTATCCCTTTGGTCTGTTCTGCAAAGACAATCTTCAGAATCTGAGACCCGGGCGCTTGTGGCGGCTCACTCAACAAGTGGGTTATAAGCTCCAGGCCCTGCTTCAGTTGCGATTGCATCTTGCTCCCGACGTGCGCCAGATTCTCTGGGGCGATGACTCGGAGATGGATGCGGTGATCTACTCCCTCTATTCCGACCTGTGCGCACGCCGGTTGGAGGAGCGTGACGCCCGTCAGATCCTGAAGCACTTCAAAGTGATTGGCCAGCAGGTGGACGCGATCTTGATGCTGCTGGAGGATGTGCCCAAGCAGGATCCCGTGGAGAAGATTTACATCAATCTCGCGGCGGATACGGACGCGGATTATTATCTCAAGTTTGGCCGTCGCATCTTGCCGACTTACAACACCTTCCAACTGGCCTTGGATTTGTACCAAGATCGGCGACTCAGTTCTGCGCAGGTGGTGAATGTGGCGCGCGATCTCGTGCAGAATTTTGGTTTCGGAGTCGATGAGCTCGAACACAGCTTGGAAGAGCTGATACGCAGGCCGGTTCTTGCCGATAAGACGCTGGAGTCTATTGTCCCTGTGTTGAGCGAGTACCGGTTACTTCCTCAAGGTTACACGCCCGCGATTTCGCCGCGGTCTGTAGTCTCGAGCGTGGGAACGCGCATTTTCGAGTTGGAGGGGGTGACTGAGCCTTGGGTCCCTGAACATGTGGATTACATGCGCGATGATCGATGAGGGGGCGGATTAGCGGTCGCCGAAAACTAATGACCGTGAAGAGCCGGAATTGCCACCACAGTGTTCGAAGCCGTGTCGAGTAGGGCGAGGAGAAATCCTTTGGAATTCATGGATGTGTTCGCTTGCAACGGACGAGCCAAAATTGAACGTCTTGCGGCGCTGCGGATAAAGGTTCAGATGGATTTCGTCCGGAGTTCGGCGAGTTCCTTTTCCGCGCACTCGCTCGCTTCCATTGCGACGAGCAAGGCTTCTTCCACTTGCACAATGTCTTGCGCGCAGGCTCCGAGTTCCCGCGCCAGTGTTTCGGCCTGAGTGCCCTGAGCGGCAAGGAGGTCCCTATTCAGCGCCTCTTGACGGTCTTGCAACTCCTCCAGGCGTTCCTCGTGCGTGCGGATCTGGCGCTGGTGTTCCTTAATCCGCGCCTGGAGCTGTTTACTGGCCTCTTTGAAATTCACCTTCGTGGGAGGAACCGTATCGACCAATGAGCCTGGACTATCCGGAGTGCGCATGACATGCGATTGGGTGCGTTGGCTGAGAGCCCCCTTTTGTAAGCTCCACACATACTCATCGTAAGTCCCGGGATAGAGATCGACTCGCCCGTCGTGGATTTCCAAAATGCGATTGGCCACCCGTCCAATAAAACCACGATCATGACTCACGACCACCACGGTCCCGGCGTACTCGCAAAGAGCTTCGGTCAGAGCCTCGACAGTTTCAAAATCCAAGTGGTTGGTCGGCTCGTCGAAGAGCAACAGCGGACTTCGTTTGAGCAAAATCTGCCCCAGGGCGACGCGCGACTTCTCCCCTCCAGAGAGGATCCGAATCGGCTTGTGAATATCGTCTCCCGAAAAGAGGAGCGATCCCGCCAGATTTAAGATGTCTTGCGCCCCGATCTCGCGGTGGGCGGCGCTTTGCAATGCTCCCAAAACCGTGTCGTTCAGATCCAGTTGATCCGTCACATGCTGGGAGAAATAAGACAGTGTGACCTGATAGCCGAGCTCGCGCGTTCCTTCGAGCAGAGGCAAGCGTCCGGCCAGGGCTTTTAGCAGCGTGGATTTTCCAGCTCCGTTCGGTCCGACCACCCCGACATGAGCCCCCCTTTCCAAGCGCAAATCAACATCGTTTAAGACCGCACGCGCTTTCCCATAGCCGAGTTGGGCTTGGCTGAGGACAAGCACCTCCTTACCCGTTGAGACTGGCGGCGGAATCTGAATGCGCGCCCGCACCGGCAACTTCTTGAGCTCGATACACTCCATCTTTTCCAGCTGCTTCATTCGACTCTGGGCCTGTCGGGCTTTGGTCGCTTTGGCGCGAAAGCGATCGACGAATTCCTGGATTTTCTTGCGCTTGGCATCCTGATTGGCGGCCTGAGCCGTGAGGATTTCACGCAGTTGAAGCTTTTGTTCGAAGTAATCATCAATATGACCGGGAAATTTTGTGATCGCGCCGGCCTCGACCTCGAGTGTGGACTCGGTGGTCCGGCGCAGAAACTCGCGGTCATGCGAGATCAAGAGGAAGGCGCCCGAATAACTTTGTAGAAAGCGCTCCAGAGCGAGAACACTCTCCAGGTCGAGAAAGTTGGTGGGCTCGTCTAAGAGCATGAGCTGGGGTTCCCGCCCGATCAGATACAGAAGCTTCATGCGCATGCGATAGCCGCCGCTCAAAGCTGAGAGTGGACTCGCGAAATGCTGAGCCTCGAGACCCAGATCATGTCCCAAACGCTTGAGTTCCCAAATCGGCCTCAGACAGTGCCGTTCCAAATAGGACTCCGCCGTGGACCCGAGATCCCATTCGGACTCCTGTTCCAAATAGCCGAGGCGCAGCCCCGTGGCCATGGTCAATTGCCCGTGGTCCAGACTCTCCTGGCCGACGAGGATCTTGAAGAGCGTTGTCTTGCCGGCGCCGTTGGGGCCGATCACGCCGACATGCTCCCCCTCATTGATGGCGAAGCTGGCATCTTCAAAAAGCGATTTCATTCCAAAATGTTTGTATCCGCGCTGAAGCTGGAGAAGATTCATCATCCGTACACTAGCGCGAGACCTCCCGAATTTCCACCCGTAGCGTCATCGAGTGACGCCACGGGTGGAAATCCAGGATGGATGCGTCTACGATTACGATGAGCTTACGATGGGCTAAAGCCAGTTAAAGCAGTAAGGAGAGATTTCAATGCGACGACCTTTAGTTTTGATAGCGACAGCGGTCATCCTTGTTTTCGGTGCGTCTTCAGGTGCGGCGTGGGCCTACGAGCCGGGAGGATTCTTTTTAGATCCTCGCGTTGCCGTGGGTTTCAACACTTCGCAAGGCACGCATTTTATAGCCGGCCTGGATGTCGGACTGGGTCTAAGCGAAACTCTGGCCGCAGGAGTCGGCGGATACTACTCGGCCGGAGAGCGCCCGCAACATGACCGTGAGTATGGAGTGGGACCTTTTTTGTCGTATGTTCAGCCACTCACATCTTTTCTGCTCGCGGCTGTCCGTCAAGAGCTCAACCACGTCAATTTACGTGATCCCGTGAAAGTCACTGAGGCAGATGGGTCGACAAGCTACACCCACAACGAAGAAGATGGGCTGGCTTCGGTCACGACGGTTGGACTCCATCTTTTTTTCACCCCCAATATGGGGCTTTCCGCAGGCTACCGATTTGTCCTGGGTCTCTCGAATCCTGATCTGGATGATGGGCGCTCCGGCACCTTCATCGGTCTGTCGATCGGCATCTAAAATTTAACTTCGCTTTGCCGCCGGAGATCAGCTTCCCGGAAAGGAGGGACGTGCGATGGGGCGCAAATCATTGCCCAGCGCGAGAGGACGCATCTTGTTTTTGTTCATGATGGCATAGGCTTTGCCCCTCTGGCAGTGGCTCGGTCCGCGAGAGGGCCGATGCTGAGATCGAATGCCATTCAAAGAAGGAGGCAACATGCGTAATCAGTACGAGGACAGGGATCGCGGCCGCGGGCGTTATAATACGGATCGCAGCGATCGCTACGGCCGAGGCATGTCCGGCGATTATGACTACGGAACTCGTGAATTTGCATCACAGATGTATGGACGCGGAAATGAGGACCGCAGCGGCGGTCGGGATTGGGACCGCGACCAGGGTCAAGATCGGGATCAGAACCGGGATTCCGGCCGAGAGCAAAATCGAAATCGGGACCATCACTACCGAAATGACTTTGGTTCAAACGAAGTCTACGACCGTGCGGTGGAACGCGATGATGGACGCACAGGGTACGGAAGCCAGGATTACAACCGGGACGCTTATGGTTCCTATGCCAACTATGGTGAGGTCACGGGGTACGGCCGGCAGGGCGGCTACGGCTACGAAGGCGGACGAGGCGCTGAAGGCGCTTATGGTTCCAGCCGACTCTCCGGGAGCCGGAGCGATTTCGCTTCGCAGGGTGGTTATGGAAGCGGCGGTTATGGAAGTTACGGCGCGTATGGAAGAGATAATGCCTTCGATCGCGACTACCAGTCGGGCAGCCGAGGTTCGGTTTGGGGCAGCGGATGGAATGATGCTCGCGAAGGCAAATCCTATTATGGGCAGGAGCGCGGCACGCAAGGTTCGGGGAGCCAGGGGTCGCAAGGTTATGGCCGTTATGGCGGGGACTGGGACTCCTCTTATTCGAGTTCCAGTGATGATTGGCGCAGCGGAGATCGCGACCGCGGTTTCGGACGTGGCTATGCTATGAATTATGGCACAGGTTTCGGATCGGGGTACGGGACCTATGATATTGGAGCTCAAGGAGCCAGCGGCTTCCAGCGTGGATCATCAGGCTTTTATGATCGCGACCGGTGGGAACGCAGCAACGAGGGCCGGCGTTTTGGCCGCCATGAGGAGTCCACGTGGGACAAGGTAAAGAACTTCTTTGGCGTTGGACCGAAAAACTACAAGCGCAGCGATGATCGGATTCGTGAAGATGTCTCCGACGCCCTGGAACGCCACCCGCAGATCGACGCCTCGGATATCGAGGTTAAGGTGGAAGAAGGAGTCGTCACTTTGAGTGGCACCGTGGACAGCCGATACACGAAGCGGATGGCCGAGGACGCCGTTGAAGATATCTACGGTGTAAAGGATGTGGTCAACCACATGCGCGTGCGCTCCTCAAGCGCCATGCTATCAACGAGTGGCAAGGAAGAGAAAACGACATCCACGACGACCGCGACCAGCGAAAACGTGGGTAAGGGAGGAAGCCGCACATTGCAGTAGCGGGGCCGAGGTGCACGGACGTGCATGGCTTTTGTTGTTTTGACTTATTTTATTTTTGCCATGTGAGTGAAGAGAGCGTGGTAGGGCAGGCCAGCTTATGCTGGCCTGCTGTTTGATTAATCCAGTGATTACAGCGGTGCGGGATTGAGGATGCCATCCACCTGCACTTGCAGATCGCGCGGGATCTGGAGCTGTGGGTGCTGATCCTGTATTCTCTGAATCTCTTCGAGAACGTCCATCATCTTTTGAAGTGCGCCTTGAACCCTCCCGACACTGGCTTGGCTGCCCGTGCGTCGCTGGCTGTCTTCTATTTTTCTAAACTTGTTGATCTGAGTGACAAGACAATAAACCTTATCCGCCACCCACTTTGGACTGAGGTCACGAGCGTCGGAAATATTCAGTTCGGGAGCTCCATCGCAGGTGGAACACTCAAGTGAAGAAAGAGCGATTTGGCCCTTGTATTGTTCTTTGATCTGATCCACGGACCATCCGTAAGAACTACTCTTTCGGATATCTTCCACGCCACACACCTGTTGGCGGCACTCCTGGGAGAAGCTATAATTAATTTTGCACGTGCTATGGATTTTGGTGGGACAGGTGCCCTCCACGTATTTTGGGGTCTGAACTTTGTACTCACAAATTTGAGTCTTTCTTCCGCCTCGTCCGCTCCTTATGACAGAAGCCACTTCATCGCCGAGATCACCGCGCTCTCCTAAAGACCCGCGTACGAAAGTAACAATTGAATCTGCGGGTAGGCTCTTGGCACTTCTAAACTCGCCTTCTTTCTCTCTACAAAGATCATCGTTGCACTTGCCGTCGCAAGGCGTGATTGCGAACTTAATAGAGACCTCAGGGTTATGGCCTTCCAGTTTGTGGCAGCGCTTTGTGCTGTCTACCAAAGGACACGTTACATCTGAGATATCTTCCTTTCGGACATTTCCACAGTGACCCATTTCGCCAGGGCTCTGGCCTTTTGCGAGCACAGCACCGGAACAGGCTTTGTACATTTTAAACACGTAGGGACCGGTGCAAACGCCTTTGCCCGAAGGCCACTGGAGCGCTTCGAGATCCGACGAAGCCCACACTGCACCGGAGCTGACTAAACACATCGTAAGAACCAGGTACCGCAACATAAAATGTCCTCCAAAAAAGTTTTCGCCTCGCAAGCGATTAAGCAACTGCAATCAGTTTAAAAACCCGGCACTCATACCACGGTGCGCGATTGTGCCGCAATGTGTAACCTATTCAGGGGTGTTTAGGGGTTAAACGCAAAGGCCCAGAAGTCCACCCACGAATACCCCCCGCCGTCTATGCAAGAACATGCCAGCGGGCACCATCGCGGGAAAGAGCAGCGATAAGGCCGAAGATCGTCGTTTCACCGTTTTTTGGCAGCCCTGCCGGCTGCATTCACCGGTGGTGAGCCCCTCAATTAAGCACGCACGTGCATAGCTCCGGTCTAATCCTTTGACCGGCGCGAAAGCCTGCGTGTTTAATTCCGTCATGATGGACCTACTCAAAGACCTGGCCCAGAATCTTTGTGATCGCGGTCTGAATTTGCGGCAGTATCAAACGCCTCTGGATGCGGTGTCGTGCCCCGCACCGCGACTCGTGGCCCATAGAGGGGCTTGCGATGGTAAGGCGGACCTCGAGAACACTCTTTCGGCGTTTAGGAGGGCGCGCGCTTTGGGCGCCTGGGGAATTGAATTTGACCTTCATTTCACAAAAGATGACGAGCCTGTGGTTTGCCACGATCCAGATCTCCTCCGTGTCTTTTCATCGCGCATGCGGATTGCGGAATCGAACTGGTCGGACCTCCAAAAAACCGCATCTAATCTTCCGCATCTTCATGAGGTCCTCTCCCTTGACCGTCTCCATTTTATGATCGAAGTGAAATCGAGATTGAAGGATCATCATCTCGGAGCCTTGCATGATGCGCTTCGCGGATTTCGTCCTAAAGAGGATTACCATCTTCTCACACTGGATCCTGAGCTGGTCCGGTTAAGCCCCAAAACGCCGGCTGACGCCTGGATCCTGGTCGGTGAATTCAACCTTGGAATCTTGATCGAGATCTCACTGCAACGGGGTCTCGGCGGCGTGGCAGGACATTATCTCTTGATGACAGAATCACGAGTGAAACGTCTCCACCGCGCGGGTCAGCGCGCGGGCGTGGGCTTTGTTCCAAATCGAAACCTCTTTAACAGAGAGTGGAATAAGAGGGTAGATTGGGTCTTCACCAATCATCTGGGACGCATTGCTGAAATCGTTTGAAAAATTAGGAGTGGATCATCGGGAGATTCATGAGCTGTGAATCTTGCCAGTTCACAAGACTCGGCCAAGACTTTGCTAAGACCTTCCTAAAGTTCTACCAAATTCTCTGTAGATTCTAATGAGACTCCACTAACAATGTATATCAGGGTGAAATTACTGGAAAATGAGTCCTCAAGAAAGCGATCCGCGGCTCCGAAGGGAAAGATGGAAACAGGAGTTCAAATGACCTCGACCTTCGAGTTACATCGCATCCACAATTTAACGTCTCAAGTTGACATACATACAAAAAAGCAAAAGGCCCTGGAGGTCGTTGAGTATGGTCCCTCGACATTGGTGTTTCAAAGCCATGAGAAGGCGATTCTAGGTCAATTGCTGAATCTTGAAGGACGGCTGACCATAGGCGGCGAGACGGTGACCTTCCACGCCACGGGCAAAGTGGTCGGCATAACCGTTGGCGAGCACAAATTGAACCGATTCGAAATTCACCTCAATCAGTTTGATCAATTCCAATGGAATCGGTTCTTAGCGCAATCGAAGGCGCGGCAGGGGCGTGTGGACAAAATTTTTAATTCCATACGTGGTGAAGATGAGTAATCCAGCCAAAGCCTCGATTGAAACCTTTCTCGGCAATCAGTTCTGCCTTATCGTTGAACCGTCGGCCGCCTTTTCCTCAAATATTCAGGCTTGCTTAAAGTCCGTGGGCGTGGCCCCGACCCGGATTCTGATCGCGCGTCGGTATGAAGATGCGCGGCGAATGATCGAGGCTCATAAGCCCTGCCTCCTCGTGACGGAGTACGAAGTTGAAAAGCATTTTGGATTATCTCTTGTCGAGCTGCAGGAGCAGGTGTTTAAAGGGCCGGTCCGAGCGTCCATGATTGTGACTCGAAACTCGTCGGATTCCGTGGTTGCCGAGGCTGCAGAGGAACAGGTGGACGCATTTTTATTGAAGCCGTTCTCCGTCGAGACCTTTCGTGAAAAGTTGCTTCAGGTGTTGGAGCGAAAAGCCAATCCCTCACCTTACGCGACCCGGATCAGCGAAGGGAAAAAGCTCTTCGAAGGCAAGGAGTTCCGCAAGGCAGCCGAGATCTTTGCCAGCGCGAAGTCGCTATCTGATAAACCGTCCCTGGCCTGTTACTATACGGGTTCCGCTCTCCTGCAACAGGGTGACCGGGCGGGGGCTCTCAAGGAATTTCAGGAAGGGCGCAAGCACCAACCTTTGCACTATAAGTGTTTAACGAGCGAGTTTGATATCCTGGTCGGCGAGAAGAGGTACGCGGAGGCCTATGCCCTAGTACCGACGATCAAAGACAATTATCCGCTCACGCCGCGACGACTGAGCCAAATCTTCATTTGTGCCGTATTCACATACAAATTTTCCGACCTGGCCGTCTATTTTGATCTCTTTTGCCGCCTGGAGCACCGGCCTTCGGACCTGGTCAAGGTGGTTTCCATGGCTTTGTTTACGGCCGGAAAGTATTTTGTAGAGAAAAACGCCATGGATGAGGCCATGCAGATGTTTGATCGCGGGGCCACAGTGGCGGGGCGAAGCCTCGCGTTCCTTCAAAAGGTGGTCGACGAATTGTTAAAGGCAAAAGCTTACAAGGAAGCTCAGATCGTTTTGGGCAAGGCGCTTCAATCCGATCGGGGCACTCCGGAGTACAACCGGTTGGGCTTCCGCGTGGACATGTTTGTTCTTAGAAAAGATCAACTGATCGAGAAGGGACGCAAACTCATCATGACGGGAGAGGGTAATCCAGAAATCTATGAAATCGTCGTGAAGCTGATGGCGGAAGAGGGCAAAGTCACACTGGCGGAGGCGGTCATCAATCGCGCCATTGCGGACTTTCCCAATATGCGGGCCGCTCTTTATACGATTCTAGAAAACTCCGCTCCCAACGACCGCTAGTCTTTGTGACCCCAACTCGCGGTGAGCGTCGGCCTCCTGCCGGGCGCGTTTGCTCATCTTTTTCTCATCTCCTAAAGGGGCTCGCGTGCGGCGATCTTTTTTTCCAGTTGCTTAAGAAAACCGGCGACCAGAGCTTCGCGCTCGCCGGCTTTGAGCGGCCGCGCCTCCTGATGTTCCACGTATAGAGCGGGGTTGACCTCAAGAAGGAAGCGCGAGGGAGCGACGGGCTGCAGTCGCCCGTACCGCTGGCGCTGGCGTACCCGGGTCATGATCAGATGCTTCTGAGCGCGGGTGACGCCGACGTAAAAAAGACGGCGCTCCTCGTCCACATCTTGGCCGAGCTTGGCATGCGGAAGGAGATCCTCCTCGAGGCCGAGCAAGAAGACCAAAGGGAATTCCAATCCCTTGCAGCCATGCAGGGTCATCATCTGCACCTCATCGGCATGGTCATCTTTGCCGTCGTGAGCCGGATCGCGCAGCTCCATGGCATCGATAAATTTCTCAAGCGTGGGCAGGGTGCGGCCATGGCGTTCGAACATCCCGTCGAGAATGCGGCCCAGAATCATCACCCCTGTCCACCGTTTCTCGGCCACCTGGGGATCGCGGTAATTCTGGGTGACGGAGTCCCGATATCCCAAGCGAATCAATTCCGCTGTCAGAGTCTCCTCGGCCGTGCGCGATGAGTGCACGAGTTGGGTCTTAAGATCTTCCAGAAACGCGAAGAGATCTTGAATGGCCTGGGCCGCCTTTTCTTCAGACTGAGATTTCGCCCACACGCGGGCTTTTTGATAAAATTCCAGTGGCGAGCTGATGGCCTCAATGGCCTCAAGGGTCTTCTCGCCGATCCCTCGCGCCGGCAGATTGATAACGCGCCTGAAGGAAACCTCGGTGGGATGCAGGGCCGAGCGGATAAAACTCAAAGCGTCCTTAACCTCCTTGCGATCAAAAAGGGCCGTCCCTCCGGTCAGCTTATATGGAATTCCTGAGCGGCGCAGCCCCCCTTCGACCAGACCGCCATGAGTATTGGAACGGTATAAAACGGCGATGTCGCGCCAGCGGTAACCCTGCTTGTGGAAGTGGGTGAGTTCCGTAATCAGTTGTTCGACTTCCATGGCCTCATTTTCGTAAACGAAGAGTTCAGGCGTTTCGCCTGTGTGATCCAGGCCTGGTCGCAAGATCTTGCTGTGACGATCTTTGTTGGTTGCAATGATCGCGTTCGCTAGGTCCAGGATTCGGGATGAGGATCGGTAATTGCGCTCCAGGCGAATGACATGGCAGCTCTTGTAGCGCTTCGGAAAGTCCAAAATATTGCGAATCTCGGCGCCGCGCCAGCCGTAGATGGACTGATCGTCATCTCCAACGACCGCGATATTGCGGCGGGAAGCCGTGAGTTCATCGATCAACAACATTTGCGTGGCGTTTGTGTCCTGGAACTCGTCCACCATCACAAAATCGAAACGCGATTGCATCTTTTCACGGAGCGACGAATTTTCACGCATCATCCGCTGCGGGCGAAGCAAGAGTTCCTCGAAGTCGACAACTCCCAGGTGGCGCAGGCGCTGAATGAATTTCGGCAGCACGCTTATCGCAATGGCGCTTTCGATGCTGTCGTCCAAAGATTCCGCTCTTCCGTGTTGCCGCAGAATCATGATCTTGGCCATGACCCGCTCCATGGCGAAGCGTTCCTTCTCATAAGCCTTGTGATCGCGCATGATGTCTTTGAGAATGGCGAGGGCATCACTTCCATCAATAACGCCGAATTTTTTGGGAAGGCCGGCTTCTTTCCAATGTTCTTTGAGAAACTGCAGTCCGAAGCCATGAAACGTCCCGGCCCAGACTTGGGCCGCGCGTGCGCCGATTTTACGCGTGACACGGGATTTTAGCTCGTGCGCGGCCTTGTTTGTAAAAGTCAAAACACAGATGCGCTCGGGACTGGTCAGCCGTTCGTCGATTAAACGTCCCGTTCGCGAGACAAGCACTGTCGTTTTCCCAGATCCGGCGCCTGCTAAAATCAACAGGGGACCGTGACTATGAGACACAGCTTCTCGCTGTTCGGGATTCAAACTCTTCAACCATTCGTTCATTGGATCTCGCTGAAAAACAGTAACTATAACTCAGGATAAGGGAAGGGCGCCAGACGGCGGGCGCCAGGTGCCGCGTCTTGGAGGAGCGCGCCATAGATTCGGGGGAAAAACGCCCCACAAGGCTCCTCCTGACCGTTTCAGAACCCTATTTAGACCTATTTAGATCACGATAGGGCATGGTCGGATCCCGATTTGTGCGGGCGTGCTTATTGCTGACACATTAGGCTGGAGGTTCTCCGGAATGGTCATATAGAGTAGAGGAGGTCTGAAACCATGTTTACAAAGACACAATGTCTTAGCTTAACAATTCCTGCGGCTTTGATGCTGGCCGCTTGTGATAAGGATGATAAAGACGACAATCCCGTTCGCGACGTCCGGCAAGCGATCGAGGATCGCCAGCTTCAAGGCACCTTATTCGAAGGTGAGTGCCAGCTGAAGCCACTCAACGCGTTCCTAACCGGCTTGTTTTCTGAAGGAGACGGCGCGGTCAAGAGTGCTAAACTTCAGTACCAATTCAAAGGTAATAACCTGACACGGACAACCTACATGTACACGTCAACAGGTTGTGAGGGAGATCCCGCATTCACTATGAATGAAACCGGGACGTTCGCGATTCAAGATGGAAACACCAACGATGGTGGCCGCGATATCAATTTGGATTATTCAAAAGCAACGGCTAAAGCGGTTGGTCAGGCGGGAGAGAAACTCGCGGAGGATATTGATCTCTGTGGTATCCAGGACTGGACCGCAGAGGAAGAGAAGGATGTCACCATCAATGCGAAGCAAGCGACATGTCTGGGTGCTCCCGTCCCGAGACACGTGGCGAATGTCTACCGCCTCGAAAATGATGGCAAAACTCTTTACCTGGGCGTGATTTCAGATTCCGAGGTTCCTGATACTCAGCGTCCGGCCACACTCAACCGCGAATTCATGTTCACCGCTAAAAAGTAAAACGACTGAAAATCAAAACAAGACCCCTGGCGTATTCGGGCTGGCTGGAAACGGCCGGCCCTGGAGTGCCGCAACCCCGTCCGCACTTTGGTGAACACTAAGGCTGTTACGAACCCCCTTCACGCCCGGCATCGCGCGCACCCGGGACATCAGGGGATTGACCTCAGGCCAAAACACATCCCCACTAAGCGTAACATAACCGTTGGAGGAGCGAACAACAACGGCGCCCGGATTTGAAACCACTCCACTCCTCTCAATCTCTTGACGGACGCGCGTGTTGAGTTTCTGGTCCTTGTGGCGGTGGGGACGGCTGTGGCGCCTCACGCGCAGATCATGGCGAAAGAGAAAAAGAAACAGGCTCCAAGTTCCGAAACTCGCGGCGCCAATTATGAATTGTTGAGCACGCATGGATTCTCCTTTCAAACACGTGTTCAGATTGGATGTCAGATGGGCCGGCGCCGACATCAGGCGGGGCCCAAGCGGCGTTCAGTGCACGGCGGACGAGGGCTTTTGCTGTTCCTGACCTTCGCGCGGATTCGGGGCGCTATGCGGAGTCGCGGCGTCGTGTGAGGCAGCGGTGCTGTTTGATGCAGCGGTGCTGTGACGTTCGCCAATTTCAATCCGACGCGGCCGTGACTTTTCGCTTTTAGGAATATGGATGACAAGCTCACCGTTTTCGTAGTCGGCGCGGATCTCGTCGGCATTGACTCCATTAGGAAGGAGAAAGCTGCGCCGGAAGGAGCCGTAAAAGCGGCGAGTTGAGCGGCGCTGCTCGCTTTGTTCTTCTTCCCGTCGCTCTGCTGAAATGGTGATCTGATTTTCAGAGCAGTCGATGGAGAGGTCTTCCTTCTTCACGCCGGGCAGATCGGCGATGATGCAGTACTCGCTGTCACTTTCCTCCACGTCCATCGCGGGCGAAAAGCGCCTCTCAAGTTCAGAAGAGAGTCGGGGAAAGCGGCCGCCAAAGGCCTCTTCGAACATGCGGAATGGATCAAAGAGATCTTCAAACGGGGATACAAATCCACTGGAACGGCTGACCGGCATGCGTTCGCGACGGCCGCGCTGTGACTGGTCTCGTCTCATAGTTGCCTCCTTAGGTGTGAGTCGGGTTCGTGCGCATGGTAAGAATGGGCGTGCAATCGAAGGACCGTCCCTAAACTCAGCGTCCGGTTGGAGGGCACGGTCAAGCAAAGAGGGGAAAACGCCCGTAATTTCGGTGCGCATTTTGCTTTCATTCACCCTTATGAGAGCGGTTGCCACAAAATTCCTCGCTGAGTTCGCTAAGTTTCTCCTTTTTGCAGGCGCGAGCTTGAGCCATGCGGACGTAGAGATCTGCCCCAAGCTCGTCCTTAAGGAGGACATTTCTCCACCATTGACGGACACAGAAAAGCAATTGATTTGCGGCAATCCCGGCGCCGCGAACACCGAGTTTCAGGCTTGGACCCGTGTGCCTTTATCTCAGGCCACCTTGCATTTGAAGGCCTTTTTACAAACCCGAGGTTACTTGAATCCCCGGTTTGATACGAGAGATGATCGACTCCACGTACAGCCCGGAGCGAAGGTGGAAGTGAAAGACCTCGCTCTTGAGAATCCGGAGAAGGCGCCGGAGGATTTTGATGTGACCAAGAAGCGCGATGTCGCCGGTCGCACGCTCACGCCCGAACTCCTTTCCGAAGTTGAAGATTGGTCGGCCCGAGAGCTCCAGAATCAAGGCTATGCCTGCGCGACAGCGACCGCCTTGGCGGCTGCGGATTCCGGCCAAATCTTGCTGAGAGTGGAGCCGGGCGAACGCTATGACTTCGGAGCGATCACGATGGAACCGCTTTCGAAATTTGCTCCCGAGGCCGCCCTGCGTGGTTACGCCTTTAGGCCTGGTCAGAAATATGATCTCCGGCTGGTGCGAGTCACAGAGAACCGTCTTGTTTCGACAGGTCTGCTTGAGCACGCCAAGCTGGTTCCCGATTGCAGCACCAACACACACGAGATCCCGGTTCGGCAATTTCATGAGGTGGGTGGGAGTCGACTCTTGACGGCGTCCCTCTCGGCGGATACGGAGCACATTCTCCAGGGGCGCGCGCAATGGATGTACACTCATATCGGGCACAATGCCTCGCAGGCGGCGGTGGGCCTCTCGGCTTCGGCACGCCGCCAGGAAGCCGACCTCCGTTACGAGTGGTATTTTGCTAAGCCTGCGGATTCGCACGCCCTGGTTCCGCGAATCATTGCGGCTCAACATATGGAGGATCCTTACCGCCTGTGGACCGAACGGGGAATGCTGCTCTACCGGACCCGTTGGGACACCCATTCTCGCTTCGCGCACGAATTTTCTATTGGACCGCAATTCGAAATGTGGCAGGTGAAGCGCAGCCGCGTGGGCGAGTGGGACAGCGAAGCGGCCTCGCTGCGCGCTGAATATGAGATTCACAGTTTGGATTATGAACTCTACGAAAAAACGCTTCCGCGTGGCACCCGCGCCCGAGTCCTGGCGACCGCGGCTTCAGATGACCTCCTGGCGGACTTTACGGCGCAAACTTTCGCGTTAGAGGGGGTGCAAATCTGGAATTATAAATCTTATTCTCCTCCTTTGCTGATGATCGCCCTACGTGGAGGCTTGCGTTCCACGATTGTGCCTGAGGAATTTGAGTCCCATCTTCCTCCCACATACCGGGCCTATCTCGGGGGCCATGAGACCGTACGGGGCTTTAGTCGTATGGAACTTCCCGTGGAGGGGGAGGGGGCACTGAGCGCGGCGTACGCGGGTGTGGAGCTCCGGCCGGATTGGATTACGGAGACCATCCACCCCATATTTTTTGTTGATGCCGGCCTTCTCGGTCGTGATGCGTTCTCTTTCGCGAGCCCGGTGTATTGGTCGCCTGGCCTCGGTATAACCTGGCGCTCCCCCCTCGGCCCGGTCAAATCCTACCTGGCGCACGGGTTTGTCGCGGGAGAGGAGTCCGCGACTTGGAACGCGGATGAGCACTGGCAATTTTACTTGAGCCTGGGAGAAACGTTCTGATGCTTAAACGAGTCAAACACCTACTGAAGATCTTGGCGGCCACTCTCCTGGTGTTGATTGCGATTGTGGTTCTCGCGACAGGAGTTGTTTTGCAGTGGCCCACACTGGCCTTAAACCCGAAGACGCTGAATTGGGCAAAGACCCAGTGGAATGAGCGGCCGGGAGATTCCACCTTGCAGTGGAAGGGAGTGGACGTGGGAGCGGAGGCTGGAGGCCTTTTTGAAAATCGATTGCGCTTGAGTTTTTCCGATCTATGTTACACCTCACCACCGAGTGCTCACGTTTGCTTTCCTGAGTTGAGCGTTGGATTTGCTTATGACCTCTCCTCTTGGAGGCCCGGTATCACGGAGGTCGGACCAGTGCGTGCGAGAGGCGGGGACATAAGGTATACCGCAGTGGAGGAGACGCGATCGTCTTCGGAGCCGACTCAGATCCCGGAGCTTCCATTCTGGCTGGCCTCGGCGGAGCTTATGCCCGTTTATATCCGGGTGGATCGCTTGGCCGCGCGATCCGGAGAAACGACGGTTTCGGGCAACCTGCGTGTGAGCTCGCGTGAGAATCAAACAGCCAGCGGACAAACCCAAAGCTACACCGTCACATTTAATGAGGTTACCCATGGCCGGATAGAGGTCGGCGCGACAAGCTTGAGTCATCAGGTGAAGGGACCGTGGCAAATTCAAGGAAGCGCAAACTTAAGTCTCCCGTCCAAATCCCGGCTTGTGAGTCGATTTGAAATGAAACTCGCACCGACCACGGAGGACCGCTATCCCTACACGGTTCAGATCAGGTTCTCGAACCCCTCCTTGCGGACGCATCTCCGCATGCAAGGAGACGTTTCCACTCATTTCGATGAGGCCGGCGAGCTCATTGCCGGCCGATTGCGGGGAAAAATCCAAAAACCTATGGCCGTTGATATCAATGAGTGCGCCTACTCATTAAAGCGGGATCCGGGTTCGGATGCGGCTGGCTTGGAATTCGGTACGCATTGCCCATTGGCCCTATCTTTAGACAGTCTCCTCTCAGGTGAGCTCGGCCAGGCTCTGCAGAAATTGGATCCGGCCCGTAAGCTGACGATGTTGATTGCGGCCCGATTCACCACCTCGTTCCCGCCCTCGGCGGAATCCCTGGTTTCGGGGACCGTGAGTGTGCGGCCGACGGGACTTTTGAGCGACGCGCTTCGCTTTTCCGGTGGAATAGAAACCCAGCTCGCTCTAATTCCGGCTCAGTTTCCCGGGTTTGAGGACTTTCAATCCAAGATCGATATCGGAATGAGCATACCGCGATTTCAGAAGTTGGTGGACCGGCTGCGCGGCACCCCGTTTGCGATTCCAGCGCCCCTTCACGTGCTGCAAGGACGGGTGGCCTTTTCGGCGACCGGTCGTTTGGACAAGGATGGCGGTCCCATTCGGTTGGCTTTTCTCACTCACCTAGGATCAAAGTATCAGAAGCTGGATGTGCGTGGTCTCGGGCGGGTGACCACAAGCCTGGATCTTGGACAGCACCTCAAAATTTTGGGCGTCGACAGTCGCGCCGAGGTGAACCTCGAGAACATCAAACTGGCTTTGCCGCCGATGGGTCTTGAGGTCCCTGGCGCGATCTTACCCGATCCCCGAATTCGTCAGGCCTCGCTCACAGAGCTGAAGCGAGAAACAGTGGCGGAAGACAAGGAACCCGCGTTTCCCTTCACCTATGCGGTGAATGTAACCACGCCCCCGACACGACCGATTCACTTGCTGACGGATTTCACGCCGCAAACGATTCCCATTGAAGTCGCGCTGCGGGCCTCCAGCAGTGAACCTTTACTGCAAGGTCATGTGGCGGTGAACGCCTTTCCGCTTGAGGTGGTGGGCGTTCGGCGGCGCGTGGAGCGCGCGGAAATGTACGTGCGCTTGACGGAGGAGCAACAACTTCTGCTGGGACGTTCGGGCCTGCCGGGCTCCGCCAAATTAACTGAGGTGATGTATGCACCCAAGCCCGGGGAGTCGCTCCTGCGGCCCTCTCCCAAGCTTCCTCTGGCTCTAGCTGAAATCGTTTCCGGTTTGGCACTTCGGTTTCCATTCTCGTTGGCAATGGTGGAGTCAGACACACCGCAACGTCTACAGCCGGGCGCGACGGAAGAAGAACAAACGGAGCTTCAGTTCCGCAAACGCTGGTAGGCCGCGCAGCTTCCAGCTGCGGCGGTCTTGTGAATTTCGTTCAATTTGCAATCGAGATCGCGAATTTATTGCATGATCTCCTGGGCCCGTGTTCTGAGTGGGGCCAATGAATTCCCTCGAAAGGAGGAGGTTATGTTGAAGGTAGCAGCAATGATGATCGCCGCATTCGGAGTGCAAGCGGCCTCGGCTCTGGTGGCTGTGGGCTCTTTGAATAATATGACGTGTGAGCAAGCGTACTCCACGGTCTATTATTATTCTCCGGTTCCGCTCTATGTGGACTATCCGGCCCTAATTGGGGCTCAAGACAACACGGTCCTGTTCTATAACAACCCATCGTGTGCCCCCGGGGATTACCCGAAAGCCGCATGGGTTCAGACGGCAGACACACCGTCGTGTTTCGTGGGCTATATGTGCGTCACTGCGGCGCGCGAAGACGATCGTAACTAGGTCTTCTTAGGGGTGTGAGTCATCGTGATCTGGACCCGGGACTCACACTTTCCTTCTCTCGAACCATCTTTTCTCGAACCGTGTTTTTCTCGGAATTTATCGGAACTCCCGGGCCATTCGGGCCACCGAGTGCAGGGCCAGCCGGTGAATCCTAATTTTATCGCCAGGTCAGGATTTCCAGAAAATGTCCCGATGGATCTTCGAAATAGACGCCACGCCCGTTGCGGTATGTGTAAGTCTCGTTGACCTTCGACTTCGCGGGATCGGCCCAAAAGGTGAGCCCCCGATTCTTGATGCGAGCCAAGATCTGGTCGAACTCGACTTCATTTACCGAGAAGGCATAGTGTTGGCGGTCGAATTCATCGGGAGTGCTTATAAAGTCGAGGCTGACGCTATTGTGGGTCCGGACCACAGTAAAGCTCGCGAACCGCTCAGGAGCTCCAAGCCCGAGAGTTTCTGCAAAAAACTGTGCTGATTGCGCCTGGTCTCGGACATGAACAATCGTGTGATTGAGTTCAATAGCCATGCCGGCATTCTAGGGAAGGGGCCGTGATCTGTCTACAAGGTTACTCGATCGATTTAATAAACTGATCTGCTTCCTGAATGGAGCGATCCATCTCTTTCAATAAATTCTGAATATCGGCTTCGATACGTTGGGTTTCGCTCTTCAACGACGCGACTGATTGAGCATTTAGGTTGTGCTTGAGGAACAGGACATGATCCTTCATCTTTGTCAGCACTGGCTCCATGCGCGCCTCTGATTGTTTCAACTTGGTTTGCAAATCCGTGTATCGCCGCTTTGTTTCGTGGAGCTTCACTTTGCTCCGGGAGCGGAACTCGGCTGACTGAATTTCCTCTATCTCCCGCTCCCACTCGGCAAAGAGATCGGAAGCCACAGTGTCCATCCTTTGAATACTTTGCCTTACCTCTTCGGCTTCTCCACGGGAGTGCTCGTAGGCGGACTGCAGGCGGCGGTACTGTTTTTCCAGCGCTCCGCCTTTTAAGCCATACATCTGGCGTAATCTTTCTAAGGCATCGCCGAAGGATTCACTCGCTTCCTTTTGTTCGTCCTTGGCGTCGGCAATCCGCCGTTTGAGGAGATCGCGCTTCTCAACTCCCACCATCTCATAGGCCGAATACACGGTGTCACGGGCGGCCTTCTGCACGGCCTGCTGACATCCGACGAGCGTCAGAAGGATCGCTGAGACAAAAGAAAAATGACCGGGAAAGGGGCGCATTGCCGGATCAAATATCATAAATTCCGGCCTGAAGGAACCCGCGTTGTACTGGCACTTCGGGGCTCATGAGCCGGAAACCTTTGTCGAGATGCGGCCGCGGTCTCTGATCCGTCGCTCGCGTCTAGTACGGTCTAAGCCAGGGCCCACAGCTGAATCCGGGACCATCCCTCTCCGGTGATTACGAACGCGGCAGGCCGATACGTTCGTAAACCGTTTTCAGTGTTTGCGAGGCCTTTGCCCGGGCCCGCTCGGCTCCCGTCGCCATTAATTGATGGAGGTGCGTGCGATCTGCCATGAGGTCGGCGTGACGCTGACGAACGGGCGCCAACACGGATTCCACCACCTCGATGAGAGCCAGCTTGAAGTGTCCGTACATCTTGCCCTCAAACTCCACTTCAATTGCATCCATTTCCTTGCCCGTCAGGATCGAGTAGATAGTCATAAGGTTGGCCAAGCCTTTGCTTTCAGGACGATACGCCACACGTGTTCCGGAATCGGTGACCGCCTTCTTGATTTTCTTCTCGATCATTTTGGGCTCATCCAGAATCGAAATCGCTCCAAACGGGTCGGAGTCAGATTTCGACATCTTTTTTTCAGGGTCCGCCAAGGACATGATGCGTGCGCCCTTGGCCGGGATCAAGGGATTGGGAAAGCGAAAGACGTTATCGCCATATCGAGAGTGGAAATACTCAACGATATCCCGGGCCAGTTCAAGGTGTTGCTTTTGATCTTCGCCCACGGGTACGAAGTCGGCCTGATAGAGCAGAATGTCGGAGGCCATCAGCACCGGGTACATCAATAACCCGGCCGGGATATGTTTGCGCGAATCGGCTTTGTCCTTGAATTGGGTCATGCGATGCAGCTGACCCAGCGGCGTGATGCAACTGAGCACCCACTGGAGTTCCGCATGTTCGGGCACCTGCGACTGTACGAAAAGAGTGCATTTTGCCGGGTCGAGACCGAGCGCAATGTATTGCGCGAAGAAGCTTTCCGTGCGTTCGCGCAGATCTTTAGGGTCTTGGTAAGACGTTAGCGAGTGGAGATTTGCGACCATGAAATAGGATTCATAGTCGGCCATCATCTGAACCCACTGATTGAGGGCCCCAATGTAGTTGCCGAGAGTGAGACTTCCGGAAGTCGTGGATCCGCTGAGTACAATTGGTTTGGCCATGTGTTGTCCTGTGTCAACAGTCGGTGTGGGTCCTTTATAAATCAACTTCGGACGGAGATCTACCCCGAGCTGAATGATTCGTCCGAGGGCCCGCTGGCGGGCGGCCTCATGATGGTCTTTATCCGACTTTGGTCTGGCCCAGCATCACGACGAGCAGTTCTCGCTGTTCGTAGGGCTAATGGATTCTTATGATCTAAGAAGACCGACTCCAACTGAAATGAGGGCCTCGATGTCCATTGTCTCCGTAATTAACCAAAAGGGCGGTGTGGCCAAAACCACCACCGCGCTCAATGTGGCTGCCAGTTGGGCCAAACAAGGAAAAAAAATTCTTTTGATTGATCTGGACCCGCAATCGTCAGCCACCCGTTCTGTTTTCGCTGATCGCGATTTTGAAAAGACCATCTATGACGTCATTATGGGCCAGGCGCAGGCCGAGGAGGTGATTGTCAGTTCGCCGGAGTTTGGAATTGACGTGATTCCGGCCGAAATCATGCTGAGTGGAATTGATATGCAACTGGCGGCCCACTTTGGGCGCGAGCAGATTCTCCGGCGGAAAATCGAGCCCGTTGTCCGGCGCTATGACTCCATCATCATTGATTGTTCGCCATCTTTGGGCCTGATGACGGTCAACGCGCTCTTAGCCTCCAAGGATATCATTATTCCGATCTGCCCCGAGTACTTCTCGCTGAAGGGAATTGAGTTGATACTCGAGACTCTGCGCAATATCCGCAGCGGCTTGGGTTACAAAGTGGGTGTTCGCGGCGTCGTAATCACGCGTTACCGAGATCGCAAGGTGGTCAAGGACGTCATTCGGCAGGTGCGCGAGAAGTACGATCTTCACGTCTACTCGAGTTATATTCCGGACAACATCGCGGTCGAAGAGGCTCACCATCATCATTGCCCCGTACACAAGCACGCACCGGGCAGTGCGGCGGCGCGCGCTTACATGCAGCTCTCGCGTGAACTCTGGTAATCGCGTGGGGTCACGAGGAATTAAGGAGATCATCAAATGACCAAAATGAATCCTCTTTTCATAGATTCGACAAAGTTCCATGGCGACGTGATCACGACTTCCATTGAGCTGCGCAATGTTGTGATTTACGACGATGAAACCCTTTTCGTGCATGTGACGAACCATCAGAATATGGCCCGCCGTATTCAAATGAAGCCGCTCGATGAGCGCGGCTACGAAGGAAGAATTCATCTGAATCATCAGACATTGATCAGTTATCAATTTGTTATTGAACGTGGAGGCGAACGCTTCCTGCACTCACATATCCATCAGTCGCGGGCGCAGTACGCGGTGATTGCCGAGTGGCAACCCGCGCGCGGGGTGGTGAAGCTAGAAGAGCTTCCGCCGGACTCGAACTCACCGACGCTCACGGAGAATCAAGGGCGGCCGGTGGCCGGGCGCGGAAGCGCCTCATGGGCGCGTGAGTCTTCGATGAGTGTGCGCTCTTTGATTGAAAAGTGGGGACTATGAGTGTGCTCGCCCGCGCGTCTTGAGTCTCAATTTGTGTCGAGGGACGACGGCGCGACGGAGACGAGTTCGGAGACGAAAGAAATTCATCTTTTCCGGTGCAGTTCCAGCTTCACAGGCGGATCCGGGCATGTCTATACTTGAATGATGACCACACGTTTTACATCTCGCCGTGCTGTTTCAGCGGCAGCCCTGATTCTCTTTCTTTGTGGCCTCTGGTTCAAAGCGACAACCGACTCCGAGTCTCGATCCGAGGCAGGTCGCGATGTCTCACAAGATCACGCGGGCCCGTCCGCGCTGTTGGCGCCCGTCTCACTTGAGGAATCTTATCCGCATCAGATTGAACCGCAATCCACACTCTATTCGGTCTTGCGTGAATTGAACATTGCGGCGCCGACGATCCACGCGATCGTGACAGCGGCCAAGCCCGTGATTGATTTGGGTCGCCTGCGCCCGGGAACGCGCTTTCGCCTTATTCCGCACGCGCGCGCGCTGGGAGTGTCTGAAGGTTCAGGAGGGGCTCCTGGAACGCTGGGAACGTTCGGAAAATTTGGAACACCCGGAACTTCTAAAATCTCAGGTATCCCTAGGGTTCTCGCAGATCCGAAAGCGAGAGAAACTCACCAGGAGCTTGGTGGAATTCGATTTTGGATCTCTCCGATCGAGAAGGTTGAAATTCGAAAAGTGGATGAGACTTGGGTGGCGGAGAAAATCATCGAGCCCGTAGAGACGCGGGTGGTGACCTTCCGCGGACTGGTTGAAACCACTCTCTGGGAGTCCGCCGAAAAGGTCCAAATGGACCCCAATCTCATTGTGGAACTGGCGGAGATCTTCGCCTGGCAAGTCGACTTCGCGCGCGAAGTGCGGCCACAAGACCGATGGCGACTTTCCGTCGAGCAGAAGTGGGTGAAAGGTCAGCCCATCGGATGGGGAGCCATACTCGCGGCCGAGTACGAAAACGCGGGCGAGCTTCACAATGCGGTTTTGTTTCGACCCAATGGTGAGAGCAAGGGTTACTTTGCGATGGATGGGACCAGTCTTCGTCGCATGTTCTTGAAAAGCCCGATTCGCTATGGTCGCATTTCTTCCCGTTTCACGCGTCGCCGGTTTCATCCCGTGTTGAAGGTGAATCGGCCCCATCTCGGCGTGGATTACGCCGCTCCGATCGGAACGCCCGTGCGCGCCGTCGGCAGCGGTACGATCACGCATGCGGGTTGGCTGGGCGGCGGCGGGCGCACGGTGAAGATCCGTCATAATTCCGTCTACAACACGGCGTATTTGCATCTCAGTCGATTTGCGGCCGGAGTCCGGCCCGGGTCGCGGGTGGAGCAAGGGCAGGTGATCGGTTTTGTTGGAACGACCGGTCTTTCCACGGGACCGCATCTGCATTTTGAGTTCAAGCAGAATGGACGCGTTGTCGATCCCTTGGGTCATAAGTTCCCGTCGGCGGACCCCGTTCCCGCGCAAGACATGGCCCAGTTCAAAGAAGATGCCCGTTCTCTGCTGCGCTCACTTCCGGACTGGGAAAACCTGGTGTCCATGCGCGAGCCCGCGAGCCTTCCCGCGGCACGAAGGGAAAAGGCGGGGGAGCCCCTGTAGGCGTGGCTCAGAGCCGTCTCCAATAGCGTGTCTGATGGCCTGATCGTGCAACATATTGTGAGAGATGCACGGGGCTCCACCTGCGGAGCCCGCAACCAGAGTTCGTTGCGCCTCCGAAAAAGGAAGCGCCATAAACAGAAGGGGGCACGAAGGGTTCTTTATGACGCCAAGTGGGCGATAATTGTCACTTTCGACAGCGTGTCATAAAAAGTCATGTCGAGGACGCCGGTTTCCAGAGACTACCGAGCACGCCGCATCTCTGCAGGATCTTGAGCA
>JBFWQY010000009.1:0-161371 GCA_050249195.1 Bdellovibrionales bacterium | reverse complement strand
TGTGAGTAAGGCCGAATTTTGGGCACACCTCGGCCCCATCAGAATTTCCACTGGGAATTCTGCACAAAAAATCATGAAAAATATGAATTTAGTGAATAACGCCAACCTTAATTTCGGATTCGGGTTTCAAGCCGCGCTCGCGAAATGTCCATTCTGCCTTGCTCAATGTGAGCAATGGCAGAACCAGAGATGTTCACCAGTTTACCGGCTTGGTTAAGGGACAACTGTTTTGAAACGCGCATGTGCCTCAATATCAGGGCATCCCGCGTGACAATCTTTTGCTGACTTCTTTTCAGCCTCATAGTTCACCTCACTTTTCTTGCTGTTGTTTTTTTCGATGGAGTTTGTCGCACTTTCGCTGGGGAGAATGTGACAGTGGTAAAGAAAAACTGAGCCAATCGAATCCGCGTGCAGTTCCGTTAGCTCAGTAGGTAGACGCTCAGATTTTTCGTGGAGAAAATCCCGTTCGGTCAGGGACGCGAACGGGAGCTCCCACTCAGTACTGAGCTAAATTGACCGCGAGGTTTCGCAACCTTTCGATTGCAAAGCTCTCGCAGCAGACCAAAATCAGACAAAATCGTGTTTTATGGAGTGTTTTTGGGGTTCTTGCAGTGACGAGCTGTCACAACCCAAATTGCCAAGTGATTAGAATCTTTCGCCTTTGTTTTTCGATACTTACTTTCGATTTTCCGCTCTACCAAGAAATAAATTGGGGTGACCGACGGGGCTTGAA
The DNA here is from genome assembly GCA_050249195.1 of Bdellovibrionales bacterium. Classification (GTDB taxonomy): domain Bacteria; phylum Bdellovibrionota; class Bdellovibrionia; order Bdellovibrionales; family UBA1609; genus JALHOQ01. The sequence continues at coordinate 160,638 of JBFWQY010000009.1, read as the reverse complement.
CCCGCGACCCTTAGAATCACAATCTAATGCTCTACCAACTGAGCTACGGCCACCATAAAATTCAACTCCACCTCTCCGACGAAACCAACCCATCCGGCTCACAATCCGATGCTCTACCAACTGAGCTACGGCCGCCATAGACGCAGCAAGGATCTTCGGGTGAAGGTCCTAGTTTATAAAGAACACGGCCGCAAAGGGCAACGATTTAATAATATTAGTAATCACAAGCCTTTACGGTCCATCCGCGGGCTGGGCACATGGTGGTGCTGGTGGCTGCTGGTAAGCGGGACTCGTCAGACCATTTGCCGTTTCCGTTGCAGCGCACCCGCACGCATTGCACCTGAGGTAGGTCGGTGCGGCAGGTTTTTTCGCCCTTGGGATTGTTCTTGCAGGTCCAGGCGCATTGGTTGAAGAGGCCCTTGGGATTATCGCAGATGTCCTCTTCGACAGGGGCGGTTGACCGCTTGGCAACGTCAACCCGAGAATTTTCATCTAGCGCCCCGAGAGCTAAGGACGAGATCTTGTATACGGGGGTGAACTTGCCCCGCTTCACAAACGGGCTCACGGATTTATCTTTTGCGGCCGCTATGACGTACGCCGCTCCCAATCCTCGACCGACCTGCCGCGACTCGGACTCATTGCGATCGGCAAGAACCACCATTCCGCTGAGAGTCTCCACTCGCGTTTCGATGGCGGACGTACTTTCGGAATGCGTAACTACAAAGTCGGTGCCGCGCACTCCGGCCACGGCGGCCTTGGTCATCACGCGGTAACTGCTGGTTTCGCTATTGTATTTTTGCTTCACCTGGTTGCGGATCTTTCCCTTGATTAAATTGAGCAAAGCTTTGCGTGAGGGTGCGGACTCCGGATTTTTGTATTCCTTAACCTCAAGACTTGTATCCGGATGCACGTGTACCTGGTTACCGCCGACAAACGTGATCAATGCGGTACCGCCAGTTCCCGCCTCCACAGTGTCCGTCTCATGGACCTCGGCTTCTTCCTGTACGTCTACAGGTGTCCTCTTGCCCGAGGCACTGATCACGGCTACTGGCGCTTGCATGACCTTGACGCGTCCTATGACCTCCGCGGCCGCCGGTGCATCCGTTGGTTCACTGGCCACCGATCGCTCAACTACCGGTTCACGCGGTCCGGAGTCGGCCTGCGGCGGAATAGGACACTCCATAGACGCCTGAGTGATGGGCAAGCACGTGGGGCGCGCGCAACTCTTTACCCGGGAGTCGTTGGGTCCGCATTTCTCAGTATAAAATGTGACTCCGTCTTCCACGCTGCAAGGGTCACAGGTGAGCTTGTCGCATTCGCAGCTGACTTCAGCGGCAGCGGCTGGGGCAGGAGGAAGGGAAAAAAGGCAAACAAAGACACTCAGGGTAGCAGCAGGAACGTACCTCATACCTCGAGTATATGCATGTCTATTTCGGGCTCACAATCATGTGCAGGAGTTTGACTCAAAAAAAGATCAGCGCTTCGCTACGAGCCGTTCGTGTTCCCACAGCTTGGCCCATCGAAGAAAAACCGAGTAAGCCGCGCCGACCGCAATAATAAACCCCGGCAACCCGTCCAGGAACCCTCTTTTCCAGATATAGGTCTCTAGAAATTTGATTTTGGGTTTCACTATGAGATGGATCAAAGAGAAGCGTCGTCCCGACCGGAGCAAATGCTCACAGCCCAAAGTCGAGTAGCGGTTGTTCGTGTTCACTTGATCGGCGAGGCTTGTAAATACCCAATGCAGAATTGGCTGGGAGAGTTTTTGAACGGAGGTCGGCCGTGTGACCTGAACCTTTTCGTGCAACACATCTTCGCTCCAATTGACTCGACGGCGATCATACAAACGGATCTGCCAGTCCGGATACCATCCGCCGTGACGAATCCAACGTCCAAGGTGAAAACTCAACCGCGGAAAAGCAAAAGCTTCCGCCTGCGGTTCCGCCCTCAAGACATCCTGCAACTCACGTTGGGCCTCATCACTTAATGCTTCATCCGCATCCAAGTTCAAAATCCAATCCGTTTTGGCAAGCTCAGTGGCGCGTCGCTTTTGCGGACCGAAGCCCCGCCACTCCTCGACGATCACGCGTGCACCCAAATTCTTGGCGATGGCGACAGTGTCATCCGTACTTCCGCTATCGAGTACGACAATATCCGAGGCAAAGGGAACCGATCGCAAACAACGGGCGATATGTTGTTCGGCATTGCGGGTGATCACGACCAGCGAGACAGGAACCATGCAGACTCAGCATTGAAGAACCAAGGTGGCTTGTCAAACCCTTTCCCCTCCACTATTGTCTGCCTTCGCCAACCCGCCGAAGGAGGACACCTATGAGAAATCCCGTTCTTGCCTTAATCCTTTTCACCTTCACTGCGGCACCAGCCTGGGCGTCCTACTACAGCGTCCTCGATACGGGCGAAGTCCTACCGTCAGGCCGATATAAGCTCACGGGAGACTTTCAGGTTCTCACTAAAGACGGTGGCGTGAATGTTGGAGCGGCCATGGATATGGGAATCCAGGATGAATACGGAGTGCGCGCTCTTCTCGGTGCCGGCGCGACCGATGTCTTTGTTGGCGGACTTGTGAAGTGGATGCCCGTTCCAGATGTGGAAGGTCAGCCGGCCATGGGCTTCAACGCTGGCGTTCTCTATGGCAAAGACGGAGATGAAAGAGAGTTAAGCTTTCGCATCGAACCGCTCGTAAGCAAGAAGATCCAGCTCGACACGACGATCTTCACTCCCTATGCCTCACTCCCCGTCAGCTTTCGTATGCGCAACTCCGATGATATCAAGCGCGACGATAACGAGCTCGCTCTCCAACTCGTCGTTGGAAGCCAGCTCCAGGTGGAGCGGTGGAAAAACCTCCAGTTCATCGCCGAAGTCGGCGTGGATCTCGACAATGCGCCCTCTCATGTCTCCGCGGGCGCTATCCTCTATTTTGACGAAGAAAATGGAATCGTGATTGAGTAGGTCCTCCGCGAATAAAACGGCAGGAATGAATCAAAAATGAATAAAGACCCAAAGAGCGGCGCCGGAAATTAAAAACCCGGCGCCATGTTTAAGCAGCGCCGGGTTAAATTGATCATCAAGATCGAATAGGACAAGCCAGTACAATCAAAACGGCGCGCCTCCATTTTTCAAAGGCGCCCTGGACCCGACGTTTATAAGACCTACTGAACGTCCTTATAGTCCGCATCGATCACGTCCTCACCTGAGGACTTTTCATCCGTGCCTCCGCCTCCAGCTTGCGACGAGCTTTGACCGCTCTGGCCGCCGGATCCAGAGGCTCCGCCCGCCGCGCCACCCGCGGCACCTTTGCTCTGATCATAGAGCTTGGAGCTAACGGCATGCGAAGCTGCGGTGACCTTATCGAGAGCGGACTTGACCTCCTCGATCGTTGCCGACGCATTCTGCAACACGCTCTTGCCCGCATCGACCGCCTCCTGAAGCGGCTTGATATCGCCCTCGGAGAGCTTCTCCTTGTTCTCCTTGATCAGCTTTTCTGTCTGATAAACAAGGTTGTCCAAATTATTCTTCTGCGAGATCATCTCACGCTTCTTCTTGTCTTCTTCCGCATGTGATTCCGCTTCGGATACCATGCGCTTGATGTCGTCCTCACTCAAACCGGATTTGGCGGTGATCTTGATCGCCTGCTCTTTGCCCGAGCCCAAATCCTTCGCGGAGACATTCAAAATACCGTTGGCGTCAATATCAAACGTCACTTCAATCTGTGGAATACCACGTGGCGCCGGAGGCAATCCCATCAGCTCGAAGCGGCCGAGCGATTTGTTGTCGGCGGCCATTTCCCGTTCTCCCTGGAGAACATGGATATCCACGCTGCTCTGATTGTCGGCGGCCGTTGAGAACACCTGCGATTTCTTCGTCGGGATCGTGGTGTTGCGCTCAATCAACTTGGTCATCACACCACCCAAAGTCTCAATACCCAGAGAGAGGGGCGTCACATCGAGGAGCAACACGTCTTTGACTTCACCACCCAGCACACCACCTTGAACGGCAGCTCCGATGGCGACAACTTCGTCGGGGTTCACGGACTTGTTAGGTTCCTTACCAAAGAACTCCTTCACCGAACGCTGGATCATCGGAATGCGAGTGGATCCCCCGACCAGCACGACCTCATCGATATCCGAAGGTTTCAGGCCGGCATCGGCCAGACACTTGCGGCAGGGTTCGATGGAACGCTGAACCAAATCCTCCACCAACTGCTCGAATTTGGCCCGAGTCAGCTTCATTGAGAGGTGTTTAGGGCCTGTCTGATCGGCCGTGATAAAGGGGAGATTGATCTCTGTTTCTTGCGCCGTACTCAACTCGATTTTGGCCTTTTCGGCAGCTTCTTTCAGACGCTGCAGGGCCATTTTATCATTGGTGAGATCAATGGCCTGATCGCGTTTAAACTCATCAACCATCCATTTCAGAATACGTTCGTCAAAATTGTCACCGCCCAGGTGGGTATCGCCGTTCGTGGCCTTCACTTCCACGACATTGTCACCGACCTCCAGAACAGAAATATCGAATGTGCCGCCCCCGAAGTCATAGATGGCGATCTTTTCATCTTTCTTTTTATCCAAACCGTAGGCCAGCGCCGCGGCTGTGGGTTCATTGATAATGCGCTTCACTTCCAAACCGGCAATGCGACCTGCATCTTTGGTCGCCTGGCGCTGAGCATCGTTGAAATATGCCGGAACGGTAATCACGGCTTCCTTCACTTCCGATCCCAGATAATCTTCTGCAACCTTTTTCAACTTGCCGAGAACCGAGGCCGAAATCTCCTCTGGAGACACGGTTTTGCCACGCACCTCAAAGGCGGTGTCATTTCCCTTCTGCACAACCTTGTAGGGCACATACTTCAACTCATTATTTACTTCCTCCAACCGGCGGCCAATAAAGCGCTTGGCGGAGTAGATTGTATTTTCAGGATTGGTAACCGCCTGACGTTTGGCGATTTGACCGACAAGCTTTTCGCCATCCTTTGTGAATGCCACGACGGACGGAGTGGTCCGTGAACCTTCTTCGTTCACCAACACTTTGGGAACGCCGCCTTCCATCACGGCGACCACTGAATTGGTCGTGCCTAAGTCAATTCCGATAATTTTACCCATTGCTGTCTCCTTATACATCACTCAATCTGGGGCGACCCGACGACCCGTCAAGGTGCGGCCCTGAAAATTATCAATGTGGGACAAGGAGCTAAAAGCTGAAGAAGCTTGACTTTTCTTTGGATACGCCGTCGCCCCTGGAGTCTGCGATTTGGCGCAGTAGCTTTTCCTCTTCCTTAGAAATTTTTTTAGGAATCCGGATCTTGGCCAAGTAGATCAGATCTCCCACGCGAGGACCACGCAAGGACGGCAGACCTTCACCGGAAAGCTTGAGCTCTTGGCCAAATTCGCACCCACGTGGAATTTTAAGGGTCTTTTTACCGCGCAGGGTCTCGACCTCGACCTCACCGCCCAGGATCGCCTGCAGATAACTGATTTCCAGTTCGCCGTAGAGGTTTGGGCCCTGGCGTTCAAAACGGGGGTCGGATTTCACCCGAATCTCGACATAGAGATCACCTGGGGTCGCGCCCCGGTTCCCACTCTCGCCCTCGCCGGCCAGACGCAGCTGCGTTCCGGTGTCCACGCCCGCAGGTACCGTGATCAGAAGCTTACGTTCCACCGCCACACGGGCCTGACCATGGCAGGTCCGGCACGGAGTCTTGATGACAGTTCCTGTCCCGCGACACTGGCCGCAAGTTGTGGCCATGGAAAAAAATCCTTGGGTGCGGACCACCTGGCCGCGGCCACCACACGTCGGACAAACCTCAGGGGCCGTGCCCGGCTCGGCCCCGCTCCCCTGACAGGATTTACAATCCTCTTCACACTGAAATGTGATTGGCTTTTGCACCCCCTCGAGAACATCCTTCAAATCGATCTCAAGGACATAGCGAAGATCCGCACCGCGCCTGGGTCCTCCGCGCCGCTGTCCTGAACCGCGGGCGCCACCAAAAAAATCTCCGAAGATATCGCCGAAAGCCTCAAAAATATCGCCCACATCCTGAAAGTGAGGGCCACCGCCGCCGCCCGCCGGCCCCTCTACACCCTGGTGGCCAAACCGGTCGTAGCGGGCCCGCTTGTTGGAGTCACTTAAGACCTCATAGGCGCGCGCGGCTTCTTTAAATTTCTCTTCCGCTTCCTTGTTCCCGGGATTTTTATCCGGATGGTACTGCATGGCCATTTTGCGATAGGCCCGCTTGATGGTTTCCCCATCGGCGTCACGGGATACGCCAAGAATCTCGTAGTAATCACGTTTCATGAAATCTGACTCCGCCAATTCCAGTATGTGGTCGGCAGGGAATCCGTCAAGGATCTTGTCTCTGATTCTTCTTTTCCGCCTCCCGCTTGATGGAGGCGATTTTCATGTCCACCCCTTCAATAGCCTTGGGGTCATCCAAAGTCTTGCGGTAGGCTTCTAAGTTTGAGAGGGCCAGCTCCAACTGACCGGCGCGGGAGTAAACGCGGGCAGAAAGAAATCGAACCCAATAGGGAGCCCCGTGCTCCGCGGCCCGATTCAGAAGCTCAGCCGCGCGCGGAAGATCCTGCGTGTCGAAGAGAAAGTGGTAGGCGGCTCGATACAGGATCATCCAGTTTTCCGGATGCTGTTCGACACCTCGATTGAAGATCACCGAGGCTCCCGCGTAATCTTCAACCAACACGGATAAAGCCATCGCCCCGGCCATATAGGGCATCTCAAACTTTGGCGCGGTCTTGGTGACGGCATCGAGCATCTTGAAGGCCCATGAATTGTCGCACACTCGATGACGGGGATTATAGAAAACATCGCCTTTGGAGATGGGTGGCGTAACCCTCGATTCAGAATGGCTCGCACCTTTGTACGTCTGGCAGGTGTCGCTATCCTGAATCCAGCGCAGCCAGAAGGAGTCGGCGACGGATTCGTCAAACCCAAACGTAAAGTGTTCAATCATCTCAGGAGGCGGATTCAAATAGCTGTCGGCCTTGGTGATGGCCTTGCCGTGCCATTTGGTAAAGATCACGGTCAAGCCGAGAAGTCCCATTAATGCCAGCCAATACGGCCACGGAGCTGTAAGAGGTTTCACGTATATAAGTTTGCGTGGAAACCAGGCTCATAGGCAAGGAACAAGCGTTAAAGAAAAAGGGCAGCCCGATGCTGCCCTTTTAAATTCGTCAGATTATGGAAATACCGATTATCCGGCTAGATCATCGTCGGTAGCCGGGTTGTTCTGGCGCAAGTTCTTGAGTTGGTTGATCTGCCACACATCAACCCTGGGATCCCCGTCGATATCGCCGCGGGCCTGCGCGATAAATGTTTGTGACGCACAGGCAGTCGTTACGGCACCAGTAGGCACCGGTATCTGGTTCACAACGCAGCCGTTTGCGGGAACGCCGCAAAAGCCAGCTGTGTTTTGGTTACCAGTTGTCGGGCCACCATATCCAGCGGGTACAGTGGTCAACAAGTTGTTGAATCCATGTTCATACTTGAGAGTCCCCACGGGCGAATAACCGATCATCTGGAACGCGGAAACAAACACCTGCCACTCAGCATGGAAAGCCCGTTCGGCGGAATACAGTGCGGACAGATTCGACTTGGCTTCCGACTGCTTCGCCTTTGCGGTAAAGCGCTGGAAGTTAGGAATGGCGATCGCCGCAAGAATTCCGATGATGGCCACAACCACCATGAGTTCCACGAGCGAAAAGCCCTTATTGTTACGTACTGATACACGCATCGGTATACCTCCAATGACGTACGGTTATTGTTTTTTTTAAATCTTCTGACCAATTCAGAATTCAGTCTGATCAAAGTATCGGTGAATGTGAACGCAAACTTGATACGGGTCTGGGCACTTGACCAAGGTTTGGCTAAATTTTTTTGGACTCAAGGGATGTCCGTTAGGATGTTCGCCCCGCCCTGTCTCACTTTGCATCTTGGCCTGGCAGTAGGGCCAAGATATAAGGAGAGCATGAGCAAAGATCGTCCGCAAGAAGGGCCTGAAGGTGATGAGGCCGTCATTACCAAGTACAAGCCAAAAACGGCCAGGCCGCCGCTATATCGCGTCTTACTTCTGAACGACGACTTCACGCCCATGGACTTTGTGATATTGGTGCTCAAACGATTTTTTATGAAGAGTGAGGCGGAAGCCACGCGTATCATGATGCAGGTGCATACTCAAGGGGCCGGCCTTGCGGGAGTCTACACCTTCGAGGTCGCCGAAACAAAGGTCTATTCCGTGAACGAGTTTTCCCGAAGACACAAGCACCCTCTTAAGTGTACTATGGAGAAAGAGTAGAGATCACCCGGAGGGTGATCCTTCACCAACGGCGGGGCCGCCCAAACATACGCGGTACAGAACATGCGGTATGAATGGCGATTCGCCCAACTCACACGGAGGTCCTCGGATGCTTGACCCAAAGCTCGAAAGGATCCTCAACCAATTACTCGAATCGGCGCGGCTCAAGCGCTATGAGTTCATATCTCTGGAGCACGTGCTGTTAGCGTTGACTTCGAAGGATGAGGAAACCCAGGAAATTTTAGAGGCTTGCGGCGCTGATTTGAAGCTCCTGAAGAAGAAGCTCGAGGAATTTTTGAAAGACCATTGTCCCCAGGTCAGCGAGGAATTTTCGGCGGGTGATCCGGAATGGAGACCGGAACTGACTATGGCTTTCCACCGCCTCTTGCAGCGCGCGGCCATCCAAGTTCAAAGCGCAGGCAAGAAAGTTGTCAAAAGTGGGAACCTGCTCGTCGCCCTGTTTCACGAAACCGATTCCTACGCCCGCTACTTTCTTGAGGAACAGGGGGTTTCACAGTTTGATATTATCGAATACATCTCCCATGGCGGAACAAAAGTTCCCAGCGCCAGTGAAATCGCTGCCGATGGTCTACCTAAAGACAAGTCCGGCAGTGGGGCCTCCGCCTTGGCGACCTATTGCACGAATCTGAACGATAAGGCGCGGGCAGGTAAGGTCGACCCCTTGATCGGTCGTGAAGAGATCCTCGAGCGCATGATGCAAGTTCTTGCCCGTCGCACCAAAAACAATCCCTTGTTGATTGGAGAATCGGGCGTCGGCAAAACCGCGTTGGCGGACGGCCTGGCGCTTCGAGTCGTTCAGGGTCAAGTCCCGCCCAAGCTCCTGGACCGGGTGATCTATTCCTTGGATATGGGTTCCCTACTCGCGGGAACCAAATACCGCGGTGATTTTGAAGAACGTCTGAAAGCCGTGGTGAAAGAAGTCAAATCGAAACCAGGATCCGTACTCTTTATCGATGAGATTCACACCTTAGTGGGGGCGGGCGGAACGTCTGGCGGAGCCATGGACGCCTCCAACCTGCTTAAGCCGGCCTTGGCCGACGGAAGCTTGAGCTGTATCGGCTCCACCACTTTTAAGGAATACCGCACTCATTTTGAGAAGGATCGCGCGCTCGCGCGGCGATTTCAAAAGATAGACGTGGGCGAACCTACGGTTGAACAAACGGTGGAAATTCTCCGAGGTTTAAAGACGCGGTATGAGGAGTTCCATCATGTGACCTTTACGGACGACGCCCTCAAGGCGGCGGCCGAACTCTCTGCGAAGCATATCCAGGCCCGCCACCTTCCCGATAAGGCCATCGATGTTCTTGATGAAGCGGGGGCCCGCGCGCGGACCTTCGCCGAAGCTCCCGATATCGTACATCTGGGAGTGGAAGAGATCGAAGCCACCGTCGCGCGTATGGCAGGTGTGCCTGTCAAATCGGTCACCGCCTCCGATCGCCAGAAGCTCAAAGATCTGGACCGGCAACTCAAAGCCGTGATCTTCGGCCAAGACAAAGCGATCAACAAAGTGGTCGCATCGATCAAAATGTCGCGCACGGGTCTGGGCCGCGAACAAAAACCAATTGGCAGCTATCTTTTCGCCGGTCCCACCGGGGTCGGTAAAACGGAAGTCTCCAAACAGTTGGCTGAGCTGATGGGCATTTCATTTCTGCGCTTTGACATGAGCGAATACATGGAAAAGCATGCCGTCTCACGTTTGGTCGGCGCTCCTCCGGGATATGTGGGATACGAAGAGGGCGGATTGCTGACCGATTCGATTACCAAGAATCCCCATTGCGTTCTTTTGATCGACGAAGTGGAAAAGGCTCATCCCGATCTGATCAACATCCTTCTTCAAGTTATGGATTCCGGCCGCCTGACCGATTCTAACGGACGCACGGCGGACTTCCAGAATGTGATTTTGATCATGACCTCTAATGCGGGCGCGTTTGAAGCCGCCAAAGGAACCATGGGCTTAGTGCCTGACCGCAGCTCAACGCTGTCGTTGGACGCCATCAAAAAGACATTCCGGCCTGAATTCCTGAACCGGTTGGACGCCATCGCGGAGTTCCAATCGCTTGATAAGCCGCTACTGCTACAAGTGATCCGTAAGTTTATCTCTGAACTCGAGGCCCAACTGCTAAAAAAGAAGATTTCCATGGAAGTCTATCCAGAAGCCATCGAGTGGCTGTTCGAAAAGGGATACGACCCAGCCTACGGCGCCCGACCTTTTGCGCGCGTGATTGACGAAAATATCAAACGTCCTCTGGTCGATGACATTCTCTTTGGGAAACTCCAAGAGGGAGGACGCGTGACGGTCAATAGAAGTGGTGACGAACTCAAAATCGAATGCTTCAGTTTCGACGAAATGCAAAAGCCGCGGAGCATTCCGAGTCGCAAAACTCCACATGCGCTCCCGGGAAAATCGGAAAAAGTTTAGGGCCTAGTTTCCGGCCATCGACCTTAGCTCCCGTATCGCTTCCTTTATCGACGCTGTAACACGTCGGGTTCGAGCCCCGTGTTTAAGTTTGATTTCCGTCAGGCTGATGGACAATTCCTCAGCTCTGGGATACCCATTTGGGACAGGGAAAAATCAAGGACTCGCAGTGGTTTCGGAGGGGGACAACGATGTCATGGGCGATGGCCGTTCTTACCACAAGTGTGATGGCGCTGGGCTTGAGTGCTTGCCAGCCAAATGATGTTCACACTCAATCCGTCAAAGAACGTCTCGATTCAGGAAAGGTCGTTGAGTTCACGGAACCGGGTTACCGCCGTCCGAGTTGTTCTGAATGGAAACCGGACTGGGAAGAGCTTCGCATTGCCAATGAGGGCGAACGCCAACGCATCGTGATTCGGACCCAGGAGTCAGCTTTAAATCCAGGCCGTCACTCCTGCTTCCGGGTGGGATCCGCGGTGATCTTGGACCCACGTGATGGCACCCGACAGGAACCTGGCTCCGTGCGAATCACAAAATTGGCCTTGGTGAAACTGGAGTTCCTGCACAAAGGAAATCTAAAAGGGAAAGTCTTCGCATCCAGCACAGAGTTTGAACGATACCGGGAGGAATTCAAATCGCAGATGTGGCCGGAACATGAGGGCATCGTTACGATTGTCGAGTTTCAGTATGTTACGGGCTCCGCGATCGATGAACAGCAACTGCTTGCAGGTAAGGTTCCATGAAACTTGTCACCCGAGCTCTCCCCTCCCTGTTGGCTTTTGTCCTGTGCGGAGCTCTCTCCGCCTGTGTCAGTCCTCGACGTCGGCTTGACATATCGTCGCTCACGCCGTGGGGCACGCGGGCGGCCAACAAGGTGAGTCTTCTCACCTTCAATGTGGAAAATCTGTTTGACCTTAAGGACGATCCTGAAAAAAACGATGAAACGTTTCTGCCGCTGGCGCTTAAAAACGCCTCGCCGGCTCTTCAGAACAAATGTCGTGTTCAGAACGATTCGAGTTACCGTCAGAGCGAATGCCTGGAGTATGACTGGAGTCGGGCCGCCTACAATCGCAAACTGAGCCGTATCACGGATGTCGTGGCTCAGGTGAATGAGGGGTGGGGACCGGATATTTTGATCTTACAGGAGGTCGAAAACCGCGAGGTTCTCGAAGACTGGAGGAAGATCCATCTCTCACGCATGGGTTACCACACGATCTCCCATGCTGAGGGCCCCGATGAACGCGGAATTGATGTGGCCGTGATTTCTCGATTGCCGCTGGTGAAAGGCCCGGTTCTACACCCAGTTGACTTCAGTAACGTCCATGGAATTGATCCGAAAACGATTCGCCCGACGCGCGGAATTCTTGAAACGCACCTTCAACTACCGGGCGGAGATCGTTTAGCTGTATTCGCCGTGCACTTTCCGTCTCAAGGCGCACCGACTGAGCTGCGCAAGGTCGCTGTCGAAACGCTGTTGAATGTCACACGTCAGATGCCTCCGGGCACCCATGTGGTAACGGGTGGGGATTTCAATATCACCGCGCGCGAGGAATGGACGCAAAAGTACTTTCGCGACCTTATCTCCCGGCATTTTGAAGTCTCACACCTCGTGGGCTGTGCAAAGTGTGCGGGAACCACATACTACAAGGATAACAACAGCTGGTCGTTCTTCGACGTCCTGCTGTTTTCGAAAGATCTGGCGCCGGGATCCGGAGGCTGGGAAGTGGACAGAAATTCGATCCGGGTTGTAAATTCCAGCGTGTACCAAATGAGTCGGTTTGGTACGCCCGCCCGCTTCGATGGCGGCCGAGGCCCGGTGGGAGTCTCTGACCATTGGCCTATGTACGCCGAAATTCGTTTACACCCCTCACGCGAACCCGCGAAAGACACCCAATGAAATCATCTTTTTTGTTCCTCCTAACTTTGGCCGTTCTTGTGTTTCCTCTGTCCGCGTCTGCGCAATTTTCGGTTCAAGAGGCTGACAGTTCCAACCGTTTCCGCTTTCTCAACTCCTCCTGGAATACCAGCTTTTATAGTTTGGCGAGCACAGAGACAGAGAAGATGAACAACGAGGGGGGGCGGATTTCCACCTACAATTACTTCACTTTCCGCACTTACCTTCCACACGATTACCGCTTCGCGCTTCGAGTTCCGTTTCTATTCAGCACGGCTGGCACGGACCGGTTCAACAAGGACAAGAATAATGAGCAAGAACTGAGCCTCAGTGATCTGATTGTCGCGTTCCAGAATTATAATCTCTTATTTCTTCCATGGGACCTTGGGCTCTACTGGGAAGGGCGTTTTTATCTTCCCACCAGCAGGCAGAGCAAAGACAGCGGATTGATCACTCGCCTCCGCAACAACTTCATCCTCAGCAAGGTCTTTAGCCAGCACTTTGAAATGGAATACGATCAGAAGGTCAGCTATTACCTCCAATCCCGAAGCTCTTATCCGATTCACGACCAAGATGAGGATGGGTTTGAGCTGGTGGACGTCGTGGGCCTGACCAAGAGAATGGAATTTGAGCACGACCTGCGTCTTTGGGCGAAAATCACGCCACAAACAGGGGTCGGACTCGGTGTGGGAAGCGAGGAGACCTACTACAATAAATCCGAAACCTATCATCGCTCAAGGCCGGGCAAGCGCACTCTCTCGGTCGGCCCTCAGCTGCGCTTTCCACTGGCGTCGTGGGCCAACTTCATCTTGGCCTATGAAGATGTGGTCGACCGCGATGAGAATCCCGAGGAACTGGGAAGATTCCTAGCCCAGAACACGCAATTCGTTCTGCATAGCTTTATCCGTTTCTAGCTGACGTTCAAAAGTGGTGCTTTGAGCATAGGTCAGCGCCTGTTGCCAGCTTGCGGAAAGGAGCACCCAGTTTTGACTATCGAGTAGTAAGTTTTCAGGCATTGTTGGATGAAGCTCCTCATAGGTTTTCACAACCCCATTCCCAAGTCGCCGATTGACATCCGTGCGCGAGATCTCATGTGGGTGAGACCGACCGAGCGCCGCCAGAAGTTCGAAGAAATAGTGAACGGTTTCGTGATGGTATCGGAACACCCGCTCGGCCTTTGACGGAACGTGCAGACCGCGGCCCAGACGTGGATTACTGGTCGCCACGCCAGTTGGACAGTCATTGGTATGGCAGCGTAAAGCTTGGATGCAACCCATCGCCAACATCATCCCACGCGCGGAATTGACGAGATCCGCCCCTAACGCCAGCTTGGTGAAGATGTCAAAAGAGGTGAAGACCTTGCCGGCCGCAATCACGCGGATCTTCTCGCGCAATCCAAATCCTCTTAACGCGTCCACCACGAAGACCAATCCCTCTTCCAGAGGCGTCCCCACATGATTTGTGAACTCAAGCGGAGCCGCACCCGTGCCTCCTTCAGCTCCGTCCACTGTAATAAAGTCGGGGAAAATCTGCGTCTCCAACATGGCTTTGCAGATGGCGATAAATTCATGCCGGTTGCCCACGCACAGTTTGAAACCCACGGGCTTTCCGCCGCTCAACTCACGCAAACGTGAAAGAAAGCGAAGCATTTCAATGGGTGTGGTAAACGCCGTGTGGGCCGATGGGGAGATCACATCCTGGCCACGCGGAACAAGACGGATGCGGGCCACCTCTTCACTTACCTTTTCTTTAGGAAGAAGCCCCCCTTTGCCCGGCTTGGCACCCTGAGAGAGCTTCACCTCGATCATTCTCACATTGGGGAGTCGCGCCCGTTCCGCAAAGGCCTCTTCACTAAAGTGGCCGTCGGGATGACGACAACCAAAATACCCCGTGCCAATCTGCCAGACCAAGTCGCCGCCGAGTAAGTGATAGGGGCTGATCCCTCCTTCTCCCGTGTTGTGGGTAAATCCACCCTTTTTGGCTCCCAGATTCAGTGCTGAAACCGCTGCTTTTGAAAGCGCGCCATAGCTCATCGCTGAAATGTTGAATAGGCTTGCCAGATACGGGATCTGACACTGTGGCCCTCCCACGCGCACACGCACGTCCGGCCGCGGAAGCGGCTTGGGTGCCAAAGAATGATTGATCCATTCATAACTTTCCTCGTGCACATCCAACTGGGTTCCAAACGGCTGGGTTTGCAATTCCCCTTTCGCGCGCTGATAGACGACGGATCTCAATTCGCGAGGTATGGGCCGCCCGCTTTGATTGGACTCCACAAAATATTGCTGCAATTCCGGCCGGATCAGCTCAAAGACATAGCGGAGGTTCCCAATGACCGGAAAGTTACGACGTATGGAATGCCGGGTTTGGATGCTGTCATTTACACCAATAAGGAACAGAGGCATCAAAACGACGAAGGCCCAATGTGCCGGTGTCCAGACAAGACCCGCAAAGCCAACGGCGGCAAAGAGCACAAAAGAGATTAAGAAAAATTCACGACGCATATTCGAACTCCCGTGGTAACTCTCTCAAATCGGGACCCTTTTCCAATTTCTTTTAATTTCCCTGATCGATCTAATTGATCTGATTGATTTTATTTTAGAGCCAGTGCCTGCCCAAACACGACTAAGACTTGACAGAACCAGACCCCGCACCCAGATTTCATGAGTGTTGATTATTTCTGTCGATCCTGAGTATCGACCAATGGAGGTCCGCGAGTCATGTGGGCAATAGGTAAACGCATCCTTTTGTTTATTGCAGTCAACGTCCTGATCCTATTGACGGTGACGATTACGTTTAACGTGATTACAAGCCTGTTCGGGATTCAGTTCGGGGCCGAGGGCTCAATTCTGTTCTTTTATGTCCTCCTGGGCTTTGGTGGAGCTTTCATCAGTTTGGCGCTCTCGCGCGTGATCGCAAAATGGAGCATGGGTGTACGGGTGATTGATCCGCACACAACCAGCCCGGTCGAACGGAAGCTTCTTGAGACCGTGCATGATCTGGCTCGCAAGGCACGACTCCCCGCGATGCCGGAGGTCGGAATTTATGACAGCCCGGAAGTGAACGCGTTCGCCACGGGTCCCACGAAGGCACGCGCGCTCGTGGCCGTGAGCACGGGCCTGCTGGAGAGAATGGATCGCGAGGCCGTCGAGGGCGTACTGGGCCATGAGATCGCGCATATCGCCAATGGCGACATGGTCACGATGACGCTCATCCAGGGCGTAATCAACACCCTCGTTCTTATTGTCGCCCGTTTGGTCTCAAGCCTTGTTGCCAACCAGGTCGACGAACGCGCGCGTCCAGGCGTTCAATTGCTCGTTTTCTATGCGCTTCAGATCGTGCTCAGTATCCTGGGCAGTATCGTGGTTTGTTACTTCTCGCGTGCCCGTGAGTACCGGGCCGATGCCGGGGGCGCTCGACTGGCGGGACGAGATCGAATGCTGTCGGGGCTGAAATCCCTTCGCCATGTGTATGGCCACGTGGATGAGGAACATCAGGCACTGGCCACATTGAAGATTTCAGGCCACCCCGCGCGAACGCTGACGGCGTTGTTCGCCACCCATCCTCCCCTTGAGGAACGTATCCGCCGGCTCGAGTCCGCCGCCCTGTGAGCTCCGCACACAGTACGGGATTATGGATGGCCACGACCACCGCCCTCAGCTGGGCGGTGTTGGCCATTGCGCTCAAATACGCTCTGCAGACCTTTTCTTCGGGAACCATTGTCTGGTTACGTATGGCTTTGGCCTTCGTCCTACTCCTGAGCTACTTTCTTTTTCGAGGCCGGCCCGCACTGAAGGTCCTGAAAAGACCGCCTCTCGGTTGGGTTCTGGCGGCCCTCCTCCTGGCCGCAAACTATTATGGCTTCATGAAAGGTATTGAGCTCACCACAGCCAGTAACGCCCAAATCATGATTCAGCTGGCGCCCCTGAGCTTCGCCTTCCTGAGTATCTTTATTTTCAAAGAGGTCCCCACCCTCGTCCAGGTGGGTGGCATGCTCCTGGCCCTTAGTGGATTTGGATTCTTTTATTGGGATCAGATTCTGGTCTCCTGGGAGCATATTGAAAGCTTCCAGGAGGGAAATTTATGGCTCGGCATAGGGTCCGCCACCTGGGCGGTCTTCGCCCTGATTCAGAAATTCACGCTGAAAGACCATAAGGCGGTTGATTTCAATTTGCTGGTCTATGGGGTCTCGGCCTTCGCGCTTTTACCCATTGCCGACCTTGGTGAACTAAGCCGTCTCAGTTGGAGCAGCGGTGCCTTGATTCTTTTTTTGGGACTGAACACGGTGGTCGCCTATGGAGCCTTTAGCGAGGCTCTATCTCGAATTCCCGCCAGCCATGTCAGCATGATCATCGCGATGAACCCACTCTTAACTTTGGCGATTATGACCTATCTCACCCAGATACAAGTCGAGTGGATCCAAGGTGAGCCAATCCATTGGCGTGGATTTCTCGGCGCCCTTTTTGTGGTCGGAGGCGTGATTCTTACGCTTGCGGCCCCGGCCCGCTTGTCGCGCCTGAAGACCTCTTCTACAATTTAAGGATGTCCTCAAAAATCACAAGGCTCGCGGGGCTGCTCTTCATCTGTGTGTGCGTGACCGGCAACGGATTGTTTTTTGCGTTCACACCCGGATGCTCGCATGCCCCCAAGTCCGCTGACGTCGCTCGGAATCCCAAGCCGCAGGAGGATCACCGAGCGCAGGAATACAGGAAGGCCCTCGAGCTACGCGAGGACGCTCCGGGACAGGCTTGTCCCATCTTCACAGCCCTTTCGCTCGATACTGAGTTTCCGTTGCGCCAACTTGCGGAATTGCGTCGTTATGAGACCTGTGCGCCGCAATCGCTTCCGGCCCTCCATCGTGAAGCCTATCCGGAATGGTTACAAGAGCTGGCTCTTGATGTGGGATTGCAGTTAGCACAAGCCCGCCACGATCAACCCGCGCTACTCGAGCTGGCCACAGCGAAGAGCAAGCAGAATCTCTCACAAAAAGAAAAGGTGAAGTGGATTCAAATCGCGCGCAAAGAAGCCCGTAAACTCAAACAAAGCGATAAGGAAGAGGATCTCCTCCGCCGCCTTTACCTTGTGGCTCCCCGTCTGGATCCGGATCCGCGGCCCAAAGACTATTTGTCTGTCGCCCGAGATTTCCGAAATGCGCGCCAGTTTAGCAAGGCCCGCCAGTACTATTTGAAAGTGCTAAAGGCGAAGACATTTGGCCGTGCCGATAAGATTCAGGCACATAAGGGATTACGGCTGGCGTACAAAAATTCCCGTCGGATGGATCTTCACCTCCAATCTTGCTCACATCTCGTCCGTTATTTGCGGGCCGCGGTCAAATCTCATCCGCGCTCCCGCACTCTTCGTGAGGAACTTTACGATGCGGAAACCTACCACGCACGCGCGCTGTGGACACAGGGCCAGGCCGCCGACGCACGAAAGATTTTTTCGCGGTTAGAAAAGACCATGAAGGGAAAAATGTCTTTGGCCGAGTTGTATTGGCTGCAAGGACGGCTGGCCGAAGAGGCCGGCCAACATGAGGATGTGGCGCGGTTTATGGAGGCGGCGTTGAATGAGCCCATTTCAAACCCGCTCCTGCGCGACCGCATTCTGTGGGATACGGCATGGAATGAACGCGAGCGTGGAAATCTCGATCGCGCGGTCACGCTGCTGACTCGAATCGATGAAGAAACTCAAGAGGAATTCACCCGCAGTCGTGCGCTGTTCTGGCTGGGAAAGACGCTTTCGGATCTTAAGCTCGAGGGGCGCGCGCGTGAGGTCTTTGAGAAGCTGATCTCGTTGGATCCGCTGGGCTATTATGGATTGCTGGCTCATCGCCAGCTGGGAAAAAGTATTTCCTTCGCCATAAGTGCGCCCAACGCGGCACCTGTCGGACACGGCGTGGAGATTCCTCTCGACACCTCAACCGCAGACTGGCTCTACATGGTGGGTGAAAGAGACGTGCTCGCGGCGCTCGTCGACGCGGCAGCGGTGGTCTACCGCAAGGTCCCCGAACAGAATGATGAAGGCTGGGTCCGGCTGTTCAAGTATTACGCCCGCTCGGGCCTTTACCTAAAGCTGTACCAAAGCCTGGGAGGCCTCGCTCCCGAGCGCCGGCGGAGCGTGCTGGACAATCATCCCGAGCTCCTCTTTCCCCAGCCGTGGAGCGACGAAGTGAAAACAGCCTCGCTCCAATTCGGTGTGGGGGAGGATTTGATCTACGCGATTATGCGACAGGAATCCGCGTTCGATCATCGCGCGCGCAGCGGAGCCGATGCGTTTGGCCTGATGCAAATTCTGCCTGAGGTTGCCTCCAGTATCAGTTCCAAGGCCGCCATTCCTTACTCACAAATGGAAGATCTTTACATTCCGCAAACCAATGTTCTGGTGGGCGCCGCGCACCTCAAGGATCTTCTGGATCGCTATGGGGGACGCTTTGTTCTTGCGGTTGCAGCGTACAACGCGAATGAGCGCGCCATCCGAAACTGGATGGAAACCCGCTACCGCGGTGACACACTGGAATTTATTGAGGAAATTCCCTATGAGGAAACCCGTACCTATGTCCGTCTCGTCATGCGCAATCTGATTTTTTACAGTCTGCTGCAATCCAAATCCGCGTCCATCGAGTTCCCGTCCTGGGTGCTTAAGCTCGATGCGTCGTAGGCCACAAGCGCTGACGAATTCCGCGGAATTCTTACACCTGCTCAATACTCAATTGACCGCGAAGCTCGCTTTGCTAGGTTAGTGAAACTCAATTGAAGGGAGTGTCTGCCTATGAAATCTTCGTTGTTTCTCGGATGTTTTTTATTTTCGGCGTCGGCGTTCGCGAGCGGAAATGATGCGATTTGCGGAGCGTTTGCAAAAAGGATCGCAGACGGGTTATTCCGAACTACTTATCCCAATGACAACATGTCCAATTATATAGTTAATCAAAGAGCGGTCAGCCTCAGTGAGGATGGAACCGTTTGGGAAATCAAATATGAAGCCGGGACAGAACGGGCTCTTACCTTCCATGTTTCGGCTTACATGAATGCCGCCGAAGGCAAATGTGACTGGGACAATATCAACAAAAACACCATGGGTGACTAGTGCCCTGATGGTCGTCTGAAGAACCCGCCCGTGTCTATGGCGGGTTCTTTACTCTTCGGCGCTCCCTCCCACCATCAAGATGACCTACCGGCCACGCAGCTCTTGCTCCGAAACTGAAAACTTCCGATTTGAGCATCCGATCCGTTCGCCCCCGATCACCTCGCCGTTTTTCACCACAACCTGGTGAGTACATGAGGTGACGGTCTCCGTGAAGGTTCGGCCGTAGCTTTCACCGGACACTTCCACATCCGACTTTCTGAAAAAAAGATTGTAATATCTAAGATCGGGATAAGGAGTGTGCACCCAGCTCATCCCGCCAAATAGAAAAGTGTCGCGTCCATATTCCTGTAATAGAGCCTCCACGGCTTTCGATTGCAAGATCTGGGTCATAAGGACCGCTCGCTCTTGGTTCACGATACTGGCCGTTGACTCCGCAAACGCGTGGCCAGAGAAAACGAGAATCATGGTAACAATAAGGACTCTCATAAATAACCTCCTGAAGGGGCATAAGAAACACAGGTGCGGGTTGCCGTCAATACGAGCGCAGGCCCGGCGTACCGATCAAACTGAAAATATTTTATCTCCGGTCTGAAACTTTAGGCGCTCCCGCGCGTTCAACTCCGGCGGAGGAGGGAAGCTTTAGGGTATTCGAACCAGCCGGGCTCTCGGTTGTGCGAGAATACGAAATCTTCTGGAAAAAGTAATCCTACGATCCCGCGAAGCTGTGAAAAAGTCCCTGGAACTTCAGGCCATCGAGAGGCAGGCCCAGAAGTATATCGCGCGGGCCCAACCGGAGGTTAGGCCAATGAAGGCCGGACACGATTGATTGATTGGTCAAAATCGAATTGAGTTGTTCGTCTAAAGAACGCCTGTCTTCGACGGCTTCCGGTGTTAACATCAAGTTGCCCAATCCCATCATTTCTAAGGCGGGAGCATCTATGAGCGCCTTCATAAACATAAGTTGTGAAATCCCCTCCGGAAATTGCGCCAAAAGCTGTTGACCGAACTGGTCTTCAGAACTCCATCGATGCTGTGAAATTCCTGGTCACTGACCTGTCTAGAGTATGGACAACTCCCTAACAGATCATCACTAAAAAGCTTACGGAAACCAGGCATTTAGAGCTGGTTCCGTGAATTTTCGGGAACTTAGCGTTCGGCATTGGGCTTGCTCTATCTTGAGACTGTCGAGGAGAGTCCAATGAAAACGTACACCCAAAAACGACTTGCCATGAGCTTGCTCCTGCTTTGTGTCCTGCAATGGCTGGCTCAGGTCAACTTTGAGGAACTGGGCGCGACTCAATTCTCTTCAAAAAATAAAGTCTCCAGCAAAGGACGAAGCACGGAACTTGGCAAGCCCGTGCGCGCGAAATCCAAGCCGGAGAAGGAAGTCGAGGTCCTTCTCAATGATCCCGCCATCTCCGCGGGTTGGGGCCTTAAGATGACAGAGGCACAAAAGGCCTGGCGCATCTCTCAGGGAAGCCGCGATATTGTCGTGTGTGTCATTGATACGGGCGCCGATATTCACCACCCGGATCTGACCAAAAACCTCTGGGTCAACAAAGGTGAAGTGGGAACGGACAAGAAGGGCAAGGACAAAGCGACCAACAAGCTGGACGACGACGGAAACGGATATGCTGATGACGTGCATGGATGGAATTTCGTGGGCGGCAACAATGATCTTCGCGACAGCCATGGCCACGGAACTCATATCGCGGGGATCATCGGCGCCGAGGGCGGTAACGGAATCGGAATCAGTGGCGTGGCTCCAAAAGTCAGCCTAATGATTCTCAAATACTACGACACCAAAGCCTCGGAAATGAATAACCTGGCAAATACCGTCAAAGCCATCGACTATGCCGTAAATAAAGATTGTAACATTATCAATTACTCCGGAGGAGGCCTGGCTCCCAGTACGGAAGAACGGGCCGCCATCGAACGCGCCAATAAGAAGGGCATTCTCTTCGTGGCTGCGGCCGGTAACGAGCGGTCCAACTCAGATATTAAAAAATACTACCCCGCGGATTATGGCCTTCCGAATATTCTCTCCGTGACGGCCATTGATCGCTTCAAGAATGTCCTTCCGTCATCTAATTATGGCGAAGCTACGGTTCATGTCGCGGCCCCCGGGAACGATATCATCTCGACTCTTCCCAAGGGCGAATACGGATACATGACCGGAACCTCTCAAGCGACCGCTTTCGCCACCGGAGTCGCAGCCCTCGTGATGGCCAACAACTCTCAGCTCCGCCAGGCACAACATATTATCAAATACCTGACTCACACGGGCGATACGGATGAACGCCTGATCGGGAAAACTCAATATCGCAAGCGTCTCAATTCGTACAAAGCCCTGGCCATTCAGGATTCGGACTTGGCCTTCAATGGAGTTCGTGTGGAAAATGCCGCCAGTTTTGATAAAAACGCGTTTATCTCTGATCCCAGCGCCCGAACGCTTTCGGGAACGTCTCCGCCAGAAACGACTATCACCTCCTTTGGCAAGAAGATCGGTGAGCATTTGGGACTCAAACGGATCTCGCTGCTCCCCAGAGCGGACGCGGAAGTCCCGATTCCAGATTAAAATATCACCCCGAACACCTACGCTTGAATGCCGTACAGAACAAAGGCCTGATCGAGTTCAACGTTTTCCTTTGGACATATGCTGAAGATAGGCAATCAAATGCTCCATCTCCGCGTCTGAGATTTCTTTGGAATTGAATCCCGGCATGCGCGCCTGCGGCCACTTGCGGAGAGTCTGCGGATCCCGTATCAGACGCTCCAAGTGAGACAGCTTCATGTATTCTGTCGGACCATAAGGAAGATTGAGGTCCGGTCCGATCTCGGACTGTCCTTCGCCATTGATCTTATGGCAAAAAAAGCAATTGCGCTGAAACACCAAATAGCCTTTGCGCACGGGACTGTTGGCCGAAATATTCGAGGCAGGCGCTGTTTTGGGGAACTGGGCCTCGACGGACTCCTTCTTCACCTCCAGGCTTGCGAGTTGAAACGGCCACTCCTCCCTCTGAATCCGCGATCGTTCCGGATGCTCCCAAATCAAATAAAAAGGGCCGGCTGTGACCGACGATCCTGGTTTGAGCGCCGGCCATGGCGACTCTTTGCTCTCGACTGCAATATAGGCAATGGAACTTTTTGGTCCTTGATCGATTAAGCGGGAAATGGAGAGGGGGCCTGAGAATCCGTCCAGGCAAGAGAAAAGGGCGGTGCCCGCGGCATTGAACTTCAGCCCCCGGAAAAGCTCGGCCACTGGGACGGCTTTATAAGTCATCTTTCGGCCGCCATACGCCGGATCCTGGGTCACTTCAACTGTGCGCAGGTGGGGCGACCGGCTTAACTCTTCAAGCGAAAATCTCAGCACCTGCTCACCCGCTTTGATCACCAGTTCTTGGCCCCGAGCCGTTTGCGCCGCACTCGGGTGGCGAGCTTTGGATATGGACTCGCATGAACTCAGAGCGGTGATCGCCCCCGCAAGGCCCGCGACCACAACAAGCGTGCAAAGCTGCCGATTGAGACTCACCTGCCCTTTAATACCCTTCATCGCCAATCTCCCTATTCGATAAATGTCAATTGGCTCAATTATGAGCATGTCATCTGACTCTCGTCATTCACACATTCACCGAAAATGCCGGTTTTCGCCGTCGGGGGTGCCAAAACTGAGCGTACGCACATCCCGTCGGGGCCGAAAAATCGCCGCTATAACCAACGGGGGCCGGCCCGGCACACCGGTGGATTGGCACGATTCTTCCACCTAAGGCAACGGGAGATCTCTACGAGATAGAGCTGGTGGGGCCGCCTATCTTGAGCCATCGTTCAATCCTTCGGGGCCTACAAACACATAATCTTTCATGGAGGATGAAGATGAAAACCTACTTAAAATTGCTACTGGTTGCGATGATGGGGACAGGACTGTCGGTGTCCGCCGATGATTGCCAGACCGCGCAGGATGATGTGCGCCGATGTGTTTCCAACAATTCTCGCCTAGTCCGAGAGGAGCTCAAAGGAGCCTGTGGACAGGAAATTAAATCGTTTATTGCGGCTTACAAGAGTCTAAAATGCGGAAAACTGCAACACCCTTGGTCTGGCAATGAAATTCCGCTGAATCAAATCGTGCAAACTCTGATTCGAGAGGGCCGTGCTTGGCTGCGCGAAGGCCGCGCCGACTCCCTCCAAGACACCATGGTCCGTAAGGATCCGAATCAAGTTGTGAATGAGGCGTTCACTGCACTTGAAATTCAGTAGTGCGGCTCCGTTAATCACGGCGACGCAGGTGAATCTTCAGCGCAAGGGCGAGAAAGAGAAATGCCGCCCCAACACCTACCATATTGCGAAAGACCTGTGAGACCACGCCCATTGCCATCAGGAAAACCGCGATGATCATGGGGATTTGCCACGCTCGAATACGGTAGATGGGAAGCGGCCGCTTGCGCTTGGCGACGGGCGGAGGAAGCATTGCGGTCCCAAGAGCTTGAATTTCACGCACACGCCTTCGTGTTGTCTCATCCGCCGGCATCAGCTTTTCCATTTGACCGTACTGCGCGGCCGCGTAAGCCAAATTGCGCTCGCGCTGACTGGCCCGCAGGAATTCGGCATGCGCGTCTTCGTTGGCATAATCCGCGACCACTTTTTTCCAGAGCGCGTTCAAGTGGTTCGAATGCGCGGGCACGGAGTCTGTAAAGCTCAAGCCGCTCTTCAACTTATCAATCATCACTCCGCAATGCGGACATTCATGAGCCCCCACAGGGCTGGGGCGAAAGCACTTCGGGCAGGGCTCCAATTCCTTCGCCGCAGGCCCCGGTACGGCCGGCTCCCTCCGCTGCTCTCTGAGCTTGAGCGGCGGCGCCTTTATCGGCAAAGGAAGGCCTTCGACTTCCGCGCTTAAATCCACATCGGCCAGCGAAAGCCAGAACCGGGATCGACATTGAACGCATTCAAAGCGGGGTTTAGCTTCATGAATATCGGTGAAAGCCACCAAATAGAGCTTCCGGCACTGAGGGCAACGCACCTTCAGTGATTCGGCACCAGCGGATTCTGTTGTTGCGAACTCTGGAGAAGAAGTTGGCGTCCGTTCCATCTCTCGTGTGTCCACAGGCATCGTGACTCCCAATCGCGGATATCTTAGCCTATCGGTATGCGAAGCCTCTCACTACATCCGTGTGTCAAAGCTCCGACTCTCTTAGCTATTCTAACAGGAATACTTATTGGGACAAGTTATATTCCCTTTCCACCATGGGCGATTTTTTTTGGATTTCTTCCGCTGTGGATGGCCTGGATGCGGGCGAACTCTTGGAAACAGGTTTTGTGGACGGGGTGGCTCGCGCAATTTGTGTTCAACCTCATCGGCTTTAACTGGATCGCGTACACGGTTCACGAGTTTGGACACTTGCCGTGGCCCGTGGCGATTGTCGTTCTTATCTTATATTGCGGTTTCGCTAACCTTTACGTCCCACTCGTGGGTCTAGCCTGGTGGACGCTTCAACGTAAACTTCATCTCTCGTACTGGGGACGGGCCTGGGCGCTCGTGCCCTTGATGATGGCGGGCCAGCGCCTGTTCCCCATGATTTTTGATTGGCACACGGGCTACACCTGGTTGTGGGCGGGGTTTCCCGCGTTCCACCTTGCCGACATGGTCGGCTTTGTGGGATTGAGTGATGTCGGCTGGCTCTTTAACGGAATCTTGTTTCAAGCACTCCTTCTTTATCTTTATCGCGAAGGCCGATCCTGGATTGGCTGGGCCCTTTCCGTGCCTCTTGTCTTTGGTTTTTTGAATCTCTGGGGATACCGCCACGGTCAGCATACGCCGGTAAGCGACCAGTCGCTGAATTTCCTTATCGTTCAGGCGAATATTGGAAACCAGGAGAAACTGCTTGCCGAGGGCGGCGGCGATTTTCGCACGACCGTGATCCAACGGTTTCAACAGCTCTCCGAGCGTGGAGTGGTCCAGAACCAGAACACGGATTTTATTGTTTGGCCGGAAACGGCTTTCCCCGAGATTCTTCCCCATCGCGACATGCTCACCGGATATTCCTTTCGCCTCCGGCAAATGATCACCGGTCTGCAAACACCTCTGATCACGGGAGGCTATGGTCGACATGAAGCCACGGGACAGATCACCAACTCTTTCTTTGTGCTGGGCAAGGACGGAACCTGGCTGGCGCCGCCCTATCACAAGACGGTCCTGTTAGCGTTTGGTGAATACTTTCCTGGCGCCACGTACTTTCCCATCCTGCGCTCCAAGTTCCCCGAGGTCGGTGATTTTGGACGCGGTCCCGGCCCCTCTGTTTTACAAACGGATCGGGTCCGCCTGGGCGCACAGATCTGCTACGAAGGCCTGTTTGACTGGTTCACTCGCGACTTGGCTAATAACGGCGCCGAGGTGGTGGTAAACCTCACCAATGACTCCTGGTACGGTACATGGATGCAACCCTACCAGCACCTTTACATGACCCTGGCCCGTGCCGTGGAGGTGCGAAGGCCGCTCGTGCGTTCAACAAACACCGGAATTTCCACCGTGATTCTCGCGAGCGGCCAAATTCTCGAGCTGTCGCCTTTACACGAGGAGTGGTTCCATTTATACGAAGTCCCGTATGCCTCGAATCCTCCACGCACTGTGTTCATGGGGTGGGGATTCTGGTTTTTTCCCGCATTGATCCTTCTCGGATTGGTGCTGGTGGTATGGAAAGGGCGCGAACATAATGACCAATCTGGACTGGGATGACATCCTTAAACGGCTCTCCGACCTCGCGACCAGCCAGGTCGCCCGCGAACGCTTGCGCCGCCTGGAGCCGCTCAAAGATCCGAACGCCGCGCGGGAGAGTTTCATCGAAATCAGAGACGCGGTTCAAATTCTGGCTCTCGGACGCCGTCCTTTCATGGAAAGCTTGGATCTCTACCCTCTCTGGCAACAGCGTCTGACCAAGGGGGCGACGCTCAAGACCTTGGAACTTAAGGACCTGCGACACTTCTGCTTGGAAATCTTGGCCCTTAAAGAAATTCTAAAGCCTCACCTTACCGAATGGGCCAAAGGCATTTCATCAGGCCTGATGGACGCAACCGAGCCGCTGTCGGCGATTGATCAGATTATGACTCCCGAGGGGGAAATCCGCGCCGATGCGAGTGAAACCCTGTACCAGCTCTATCAAGAAAAGACGCAGGTCGTGCGGCAAACGCAGAACATTCTGGATAAGCTGATCCGCCAACATGAAATGGAGCCCGTGCTTCAGGATCGTTATGTCACAAACCGGGAAGGACGCTGGGTCTTACCCGTCCGCAGCGGCAAACAACACGCTTTTGAGGGGATCATCCACGCCTCGAGCCAAAGCAAGCAAACCGTCTTCATGGAGCCGAAAGAAATCATCCCTCTCAACAATCGCCTGCGCCAGATCGAGGTGGATATTGAAGAAGAAATTGAGCGGCTCCTGCGGCAGCTGAGCGAATATCTCCTGCGTCGTATGCTCGATTTTGAGAACGCGCACAAACTGATGCTCGACTGCGATATTCGTTTCGCGCAAGCGCAGCTGGCTTCACAGATGCAGGCGTCGGCCTGTGAATTCAGTGAGGAGGAGATCCATCTCGTCGATCTCAAGCACCCGCTGCTGCTTCTTGCCAATGTGGACGTGATCTCGAACACGGTGGAATTAAGCCGCGAACGTCGCATTCTTCTTCTTTCGGGGCCCAATGCGGGCGGAAAGACTGTCCTGTTGAAATCTGTCGGGCTGGCAGCACAGATGGCTCGCTGTGGACTCCTTATCGCCGCCGCGGAAGGCTCGCGGTTGCCGTTTTTCACTCAGATTCATGTCGCAGTCGGGGACTCGCAGAGTGTGGATCAGCATCTTTCCACGTTTGCCGCGCACTTGCGGGTTCTCAATGAGGCCGCCCATTCCCGCGGTCCCGACACGCTCCTATTGATCGATGAGATCTGCGGATCCACGGATCCTGAGGAAGGCACCGCGCTCGCGCGCGCCTTTATCGAGACGTATGCCCGCAACGGAAGCTTTGGAGTGATCACCTCCCATTTGGGTCCACTCAAACTGGGATGGTCGGAAAACTCAGGCGTCGTTAACGGCAGTCTGGAGTACGACTCGCGCTCCGGAAAGCCGACCTATATTTTCCTGATGGGAGTTCCGGGACAATCTCTTGCGCTTCAAACCGCACGCCGGGTCGGAGTGGACACCCGTGTGATTGAGGAGGCGATGAAGTTCCTGAGCCCGGAAGTGACACGCTATCACACGGGCCTAGCCGAAGTGGAAAAGATGAAAGAGGAACTCCGGGGGTTGCGAGAACGCACACAGCAGGCGGAGAAGGAGGCACGTCAAGAAAAGAGCCGCTATCACGACCTGATGCAAAAGTTTGAGCGCGAGCGCGAGAAAAAACTGGAGCAAGCCGTTCGCAGCGCTGAAAAGAAGATCGAAACACTTATTGAGCACACGAAAGTGGAGGATGTTTTCCGCCGCCATGAACGACTGGAACAGGTGCGCCGCGATCTGCCTGAAATTGTAAAAGCCTCGACCGCTCCGCGTGCTGGAGTCACTCGCATCGAAACGGCGGAGGATTTTGCCCGCGCCTTCCCACCCGGATCAAAGGTGTTCGCCCCGTCGATCGGTCGGGACGCGGTTATCCAGAGCACCCCCACAGGTAAGGGTGATGTCGCCATCTTGTCGGGCTCCATGCGCCTGACTGTGCCCTGGGATCGGCTGCGTCCGCCCCAACAGGCGACGAATCCCACAACGGAGATCGTCCGGCGGGCCGGCGAGGTTTCTTCTCCCCTGGAACAGGACCGAACGCTGGACTTGCGTGGCCACACCGTCGAGAAGGCCTTAAGTGAGCTAGAGGAGATCCTGGACGCGGCGGTTTTGAAGCAAGAGGCTCGCATCAAGATCATCCATGGTCATGGAACCGATGCACTAAAGAAAAGTCTGCGCAGCTACCTCTCGCGCTCCGTGTATGTGAAGAAATGGAAAGCGGGAACCTCGGAAACCGGCGGCGATGGTGTGACCTGGGTGGAGCTCACGGATTAAGGCGAGCCGCTCGGCGGCGACTCTTTTTTGCAGACGCCTAGATTTGAGGGACCTTCTCCACCGGCTGCTCCTTGGGATCGCAGGACGGGGCCGTCCGGCGGGAGTTTGCGATCGCGACTTCCGAGACCATGCAGGAATTCACCACTACCCGATCCCCCTCTGAACGGATCTCTTCGGCGCTGCGCATTTCGGACCAAATCACATCGCCACGGGAAAGACCGAATAGCATTCGTCCCCACACGCGATTTTCGAACTGACCCCCGGGTTTGGTTTGAAGGCCTTCGATACGGACATGACCACTCACCTCCACATCGGCGCACACAGAGCGGCCATCACATGAGACAATGTCCTTGAGAATGCCTACCACGTCCAGGGTCAAAGGGATTCCGCCTTGCGCGGACAACCAGGAGTGTTTCATGGTCCAGGTGTCGCCCACTCGGACAGGGTGATGAGGGACAGGCATCGCGGGGACGAAAAAAATACTTTGAGAAGGATAATTTCCTGCCTTAAGAACCGCACCATCGCCCCGAATTACATACTCCAGCTCTTCATTCAGCTCCGGAAACGCCAGAGCATGGAGATCGACTGTGCCATCTTTTTGTATGGTCCTCACGTTCACGCGATACGTGTTCGCGCTGGTATCAACAGCCAGCACGCGCGAGCGCACGGCAAACTCAACGACTTCGGTGCGATCCCTGACGATCTGATCCTGAGTAAAACCCCGGGTCCATGAACTGGAGTAATAGCGCGTGTCGGTGACCGCGCCGTTTTGCGCACGAAATGCGATGGTCACTTCCGGCGGCAGATCCGGCGCGGAGCCCACCTTTTTTAAGCTCGAACAGTGGACCAGGCTCAAACATCCGGCGATCGCGGCTAGAATCCTCCCCACGGGCGCCATTAGTGCGAGGACTCCTGCACGACCTCTTCTGCCTGCAGGTTCTCACCGTGACGATACCGGCCCACCAGACTCTTATCGCGAGTGGGAAAGGAGAAGAGTAAGGCATGGCTGCCTGAAGGAGCATCCTCTACGGTAACGACAATGTAATAGAGCTCTTCATCTTCATCGCTACATTCTTTGATAAAGCTCACCAGAACATTCCCAAGCGAATCGGCGCTCCGCCAAATTTCATCCGCCTCTTCAAGAGTCTCCTCCCGACGGCCGGCATGGAGGTGGAACTCGTGCTCGGGAATATCCTTATCACTGCGCAAGAGAAGCATGGCCTTATAAAGGCCTTCCGCGAGCTGATCTCCCTCATGAAGCGCGTCGCCCTCAAGAGCACCGGGAAGAAGGTCCGTGGCCGAGCGCTGAAAGACCAATTGACCGCGACGATAGCGCTCCACAAGATTCTCATCAGAGGTTGGGAAATGAAGATAAACAAAACTGGGTGTGGCCTCCGTCAGATAACAGCACGCCACATGATTGACACCGTTTTCAAAACTCCGGATATAAATAAACATCCGACTCTCAGTCAGGGTTTCGGTGTCCTCCCAGACTTCATCCGGATCATCCAAAAGGCGATCCAGGTGCACGTCGAAGTCCTTGAAGCCCTCCTCCGGAATATCGCTCTCCCGGCGCAAATCAAAAAACTCCCTTTCCAAAGTGTGAATTTCGTCTTGGAAATGAGAGTAAAGATCATCCTCAGACTCGAATACGAGACCATTCGACTCATCAATGATGATCGAATCGCGGGACTTCTTTTTAGAACTCCGGATCGGCATACCCATAGTATACATGAAATCGCCTGTCTCATGTTGAGTCAGACCAACGTCGAGCCTCCAAAAACAGGATATCGACCGTAGTCTGGTTCGTCAAATTTTAAGCTAAATCCCTTGCCCGGGCCTGCATTTAACTTGAATCTTGAGGTGTGGAAGATCTCAGAATAAGTGACTCTCACCTGGACCAAATTGAGCACCTTCTGGCACAAAGTATGAACGGCATTCACTTGCTGTTCGACAACGAAACAATCGCACGCATCCTTAAGACTCCGACCGAACAGCTCGATCTCTTTCACAACAAGAATCTGGAACGCATTGAAGAATTGTTTACCGCCTTTCTCGTACGGGAGAGTCTGCAGGAAAAACAGATCTATCTTCAATCACTGGATCCGGATTCCTTTGAAATGCTTTTACGCACGTATTTTCAGATTGTGGATAACTCGCTCTTTGCGACCGCGGCCCGTCGACACTAGGCTAGGGCGCCCCTCAACTTACTGAAAATGCCCGCCGAAAAAAGAAATATGTCCCTGATGTATTTTTTTATCATGGCGTTAGCTCACGCGGAGTATCGCGCGTTCGAGCTCCTGATTACGGACTCGACCACGGGCCAGGAGCGCGTCGTCGTTTCCAACCTCGATCCGCGCCAGTATCGCCGTTATTATCACGTCAAACCCACAGAAACAGTCACTTACACAGCCACGTGGCGCTGCCCCGGTCACACGGGATATCGTTGGCCGATTTGCCCCAAACCTGTTAGCCCATAGTCCGAGCTCCTCAGGGCTGGACCGCATGGCGCGTTCGACCCGTGCTAGCATGAAAGCTGGCCAGGAGGACCACACCGATGTCGGAAATCCAGTCCGATAAAGCCAGAAACGCTCAAGAACTGCGGGAGCTTCAGGAAAGCTACCGAAAGCGCCGGCAAGCCTTGGAGGAGCAAGGAGAACAGGAACTGCGGAATACTCGGGAAGAGAACCAAGCGGAGTTGCGAAAGGAAAAGTTAAACAATGAAGCCGTGATCAATCATGTCCGTCAGGAAAGCAAGGATCGCCTGGAGCAATTCAAACGGGAGCAAGAACAACGTCTCACCTACGAGCGCAAAAACGCGGCTCAACGTTATCAGACCACGAAACAAACAGGTGAGCAGGAGATCACCGGGCTCAAAGAATCCGTGGCGGCCAAGCAAGCCCGTTTCAAAGAAGACTTACGCGATATGATCCGCCGCGAGTCGGAGCTATCAAAAGTCGAGGCTGCGGAAACCAACCGGGTCCAACGCGAACAACTCGACAGACGCAACCAAATCGCCAAAAAAGCGCAAGAAGAACTCGGTCGGATCCAAAACGAGGCGCAACAGGAAAAAAGCAAGATCAACCAGCAGACCGTGCAAGAGACCAAAAATGCTGTCGATCAGCACCGCGAAAAAATGAAGAAGCTTCAGGAGCAGCATCAGGAGTCCTACCATACGCAGTCGGAGTGGAGCGAAGAGATTTTGAAGACTCAACATACGGAGAATCAAAAACGAATTGAAAACGAGCGTAACGAATTTGTTCGCCGACAAAATGAACTTAAGAACACGGCTCAAAGAGCCTTGGCCGAAGAAAAAGCGGCCAGCGAGCAGCGCCTGCAGGAATTGAACGAGACGAGCGGCCAAGCCGTCGAAAAGGAGCGCCACAAAGGCATCGCCCATATGGAGGAAACTCGTAAATACTATGCAGACGAGGTCGCGCGCGTCCACCAAAAGGGGGACCAAGGGATTCATGAACAGCAGAACGTACACGCCGCCAAGATGAGTAAACTCGAGAAACAACAGGAAGCCGAAATCGCGGAGTTGAACCGTTTGCATGAAGAGGCGCTCAAGGACGCCCACGCCCGCTACAAGCTCCAGGCGCAGAAGAACGAGGTCTTTTTTAAAGAGGCGCTTGTCCAGCAGCGCAAGGAATTCGAAGACGCTCATGTTAAAAACCTTAAGGCCTTCGCGGAGACCGTACGCTTACAGAAACAACACTACGCGAATAGTTTGGAACGGGAAAAACTCGAGGTCCTTGAGGATATCGGGAAATACAACGATTTCCACTCCGATCCGTTTTACCGGCTGAAAGAGACGTCCACTCGGATTGAGGAGACCGACACCCATTACCTGATCCGAGCGAAAGTTCCGGAGCACGAGAAAGAAAATGTGAACATTCGGGTGAAAGACGATAAAGTGATCGTGCAAGGCCACCGCAAGTTTGAGGACCAGATCGAAGATCCGAAGGGCCGAGTTTCCACAAATAATTATCAGACCTTCCGCGAGGAAATCCCACTTGAACGCCCGGTCCGCGACCAGTTTGTGGAAAGAACGTACCAGGATGGTGTTCTGACGTTAAAAGTATTGAAGGCGTAATGGAGTTCGTTCGCTGGATCTAGCGACGGATGAGTGAGCGCAGTTCCCCGAGCACAAATCCTAAGCGGCCACTCATATCTTCCAGCGTACTGATTTTCGATTGAAGCTGCTTCAGAACATCTCTGGTTTCATGTCTGAGAGCTGGGAGCTGATGGTAACAGTGCTCGACCCGGGCGGAGTCTTGCACCGTGATATCAGTCGCTTGTGGATGCTGCAGATGGAGCGTGTTCAATTCCTTCTCCTCGGTGTTATTCTTCCGTCTTTCCGGCTTAACCACATCCATGGTAGCCACCCCTATTCTGTTCACAAACTTAAATTACCTTAAAAGTGCACGTCTTCCCACACGTGAACCCTCACGGCACAATAGACCACACTTTCTTGAGTAAGCAAAATCAGTACTCACAGCGCAGGTTCGCAAGGTCCGACTCCCCGAGCTCGCGCCGGTTCTGCCCTTCATCAAGTGAAAAATTCATGACACTTCCAGGGGTTGCAGTATGGGTGAGGCCTAAAGCATGGCCAAATTCATGCACCATAAGGCTGGTTAAATCGAGCTCAGTAAAGTCCGAATTTTCCCCGAAGTTGTGACGAAAACCGGCATTCACGCGCAGATCGGCCTCATATATGTTTGTGCCCACCCAATAGATGGAGGTCCGCGCCTGTTCATCTCGAGCCCGCGAGGCCGGTGTCCATTCCTTAACCCAATAGATCATGGAGTATCCATCCGCTTTCGAGTCCGTACCGCCACTGACCTCGCGTGCGACGATTGTGATCACGTCGCGTCCGTTTCCGATTTTTGTATTGTATTCGCGCGCGGCCCGCTCGATTGCGGGGATGCGGTCCTTGGGCACCGATTCATGAATATAGAAGCGGACCGGAAGCGCAGACTTCGGCCACGACACTCTCCGCTGTCTCGGATCTTGGACGAATCCGCACGCGTTCTCTGGATCGAGAGGGCGGCTACAGGCCTGCAACAACATAAACAGTGTGGCTGTGACCAGAAATAAAATAGGGGGCCATGATTTCACCCGGGGCGCTCCTTCAGCCTCAGCTATCGCAATCCCCAGGCCCGTTGAGCGCAACGAATCTAATTGAAATCACAGGGTTTTCTAGAGCCATTTAAAAATTCATGGCGATCGCGGTGTGGAAGGGCTCGACAGCCGCGAGGAAGACAGCGCCCTGATCCAGTTAACTTGCTGGAATCTCCGCACAATCAAGTGTTCAATTGTGAGACAGTAAACTCCGCCAAACCGACGATTCACGCGGCCTCGTGCTTGGGTGCATCAACAATTCTTATCCCGGCGCGCGCGGAAAGCTCGACATCAGCTCAAGAAGTCAGAGACATAAACCCATGTTATCGGTAGTGACATTTCGCACCTGCGAACGGGACGGTATCTCTCCCGCGTCAGGCTCGGGAATGAAAATAACCCGCGACCTATGGACAAAGTGACCCCAAATACGTTGGTACTCTCTTTGCGTATAGGAACAGGCAACCATCCGGCTCGACCACAGTCGTGGAGTCCTAACGAGCTATTTTCCTACCACACCAACCCACCATCGCCAGGGGGGAGGAGATCCTCCCCACCTCTCGCCTTGGGAAAGAGTTCACGAACAGGCGCCGTCTATGTATACTCGCCGCACACGCACGAATGAGTCGTATAAGGAGCCGTAATGAAATCGAATGAGCTCGAGCTTTCCGTCCGTCAGACGGGAGAGCGGATTTTTAAATCCATGGACAATGAATCATCCCCTTTATTCAGCAAAGACACCTGGTACCGAAAGATCATGGACTGGTCGATGAAGAATGAACACTTCAAAGTGCAGATGTTTCGCTTCGTGGACGTGCTCCCTTATCTCGGCTCCAGTACCGAAGTCGCAAAGCACCTCAAGGAGTATTTCGCCGAAAGCGGAGACGACCTGCCTTCGGTCTTTAACTTCGGCTTGGGGCTGGGGTCCCTCGCCCCCGGCTTATTGGCGGGAGCCGTAAAGAAAAATGTCACGCAAATGGCGAAGATGTTTATCACCGGCGAAAGCCCGCAGGACGCCCTTCCCGCGCTGAAGAAGGCACGCAAGAACAAGATCACGTTCACCGTGGATCTTCTGGGCGAAGCCACCCTCTCGGAAAAGGAAGCGGAGGAGTATCTCAACCGTTATCTGGAGCTTATTGAATGGCTGGCCCGCGATGCCCAGAGCTGGGAAACCATCCCCCAGATTGACGAGGATGAAAGAGGCACGATTCCAAAGGTCAATGTTTCCGTGAAGGTGACCGCGCTTTACTCGCAGATTGATGAGGCGGCTTGGCAGCCGTCTCTCGACGCCGTGAAGGAGCGGCTACGCCTTGTTTTTCGCAAAGCCCTCGCACACAACGTGTTTATCAATCTGGATATGGAGCAGTACGCGCACAAAGATTTCCTTCTCCAGGCATTTGAAGACCTGATCGTGGAAGAGGAGTTCCGCGCCTCGCCCAATTGGGGGATTGTGATTCAAGCCTATTTGCGCGACTCGGCCGCGGATGTGGACCGCCTGATTGCGTTGGCCCGGCGGCGCGCCGTGCCCTTCACGGTTCGTCTCGTCAAAGGTGCGTACTGGGACTACGAAACTGTTTTGGCGCGGCAAAAAGGCTGGCGCGTTCCGGTGTACTTGAATAAGCGCGAGTCCGACGCCAACTTCGAAGTGTGCGCGAAAAAATTGGTCGATGCCTACCCCGCCCTGCGCGTGGCGGTGGGTTCTCACAACGTGCGTTCCGTATCGGCGGCGATCGCCTATGCCAGAGCCAAAGGTCTCGATCCTCGCGCCCTGGAAATCCAGATGCTTTATGGAATGGCCGACAGTATCAAGAAGGCTTTGGTACGCGAGGGATATCGCGTCCGGGAATACACCACTATCGGGGAGCTGATCCCGGGTATGGCTTATCTTGTCCGCCGTCTTCTCGAGAACACATCCAACGAGTCGTTCCTGCGCTCGAAGTTCGCAGACAATGTGTCGCCTGATGTGTTACTGAAAGATCCGCAAGAAAATCTAGTGACCAGTGCGGGTCAGCCCGTGCATGACCCCCAGCGCTTCCACAATACCCCTCCCACGGACTTCGCCCTGCGCACGGAGCGCGAGCGCATGCATCAGGCCTTGGCTGAATGGAAGTCCCGTCTCGGGCACAGCTATCCGGTGATCGTGAACGGCCAGGAGATTCGTACCGCCAAGACCTTGACCCGAGTGAATCCGTCGCAGACGTCACAGGTGATCGGGCATGTGCATGCCGCCACAAACCAGGAGGCCGAAGCTGCGGTTCAAGCGGCCAAAAAGGCTTCCACATCCTGGGCTAAAACCGCTCCGGAAGAGCGTGCCCGCCTAATTGAAGCCCTCGCGGATCGCATGCACGAGCGCAAGTTTCATCTCGCGGCCCTCCAGGTGCTCGAAGTGGGGAAAGGTTGGCGCGAGGCCGACGGCGATGTGGATGAAGCCATTGATTTCTGTCGCTACTACGCTCTCGAGATGCGGCGTCTCGCGCGCCCGCGCCGCGTGGGTCAGGCCCCCGGTGAGGTGTCGATGTATCACTATCAGCCGCGCGGCGTGACTCTCGTGATTGCACCTTGGAATTTCCCCCTCGCCATTCTCACCGGGATGGTGTCGGCGGCGCTCGTCACCGGAAACACCGTGCTGATGAAACCTGCGGAACAAAGTTCCATCACGGCTTATGAGCTGATGCGGATGATTCAGGAGGTGGGCTTCCCCAATGATGTTGTGCACTTCCTCCCGGGCTACGGCGAGGAGATCGGCGAGTACATGGTGAACCACAAAGATGTGGCCATGATCGCCTTTACGGGATCAAAACCGGTTGGACTCCATATTCTTCGGCAGGCCGCCATCGTTCACCCAGGCCAAAATCACATCAAGCGCGTGCTTGCGGAATTAGGCGGCAAAAACGCCATCATCATTGACTCCGATGCCGATCTTGATGAAGCCGTGTCGGGAGTCCTTTATTCCGCTTTTGGCTTTCAAGGCCAGAAGTGCTCGGCCTGCAGTCGTGCGATTGTTTTGGAGCCCCTGTACGATCGCTTTTTGGAGCGCCTGCATGCAGCCGCTAGCAGTCTTCACGTCGGCCCCTCCGAGGATCCGCGCTCCTATATGGGGCCTGTTGTGGATGAGGAGGCTTATCAACGGATACTCGGCACCATAGAGACGGCGAAGAGCTCGGCACGCCTTGTGTTCCAGGGTCAGGTTCCCGCGGGGGGTTACTTTATCCCGCCAACGATTTTCGCGGATGTGGATCCCGGCAGTGATCTGGCCCAGAAAGAGGTCTTCGGCCCCGTGCTCGCCGTGATTAAAGCACGTGACATGGACCATGCGCTGACCATCGCGAACAGCACCGAGTATGCCCTGACGGGCGGACTCTACTCGCGCAGTCCCGCAACCATCGAACGCGTGAAGCGCGAGTTCGAAGTCGGCAATCTGTATATCAATCGCGGCAACACAGGCGCCCTCGTCGAACGCCATCCGTTCGGGGGCTTTAAGCTGTCGGGTGTAGGGAGCAAGACCGGCGGCCCTGATTACCTGTTGCAGTTTATGGAACCGCGAGTGGTGACGGAAAATACGATGCGCCGGGGATTTGTGCCCGCCGAAGAGCCAACGGAGGGGATTTGAGTAAAAGCGCTCGGCTTATAGCCGGGCGTTTAAATCCTCGGCTTCGGCCTGTGCACTTCAAAGAGTCGAAGCTTTCCGTTCGCCTGAACAACCAGCACCCGCGGGAACGGCCCGTCTCGGACTTTCATTTGGCGGCGGCGGTACAGGCCATGCCTTCTGTCCGGGCGGCTTTTGTGACTATGAGCATATTAACGGCACGCTTCGCAACAATATCATCATGAACTGCAATGATGCCGGCATCTATTTGAACCAGGCAAAAGCCACGAAGATCTATCACAACACTCTCTACGCCACGACGGGAATCGAAGTCCGCTTTACCGCCAGCACAGCTGATATTGCCAATAATGTCACGACTCGGATCGCAAAACGGGACGGAGGAACCTTCACCTCGCGAACGAACTTCATTGGGACCAACACCCAACTCCAAGGTATCTTTGTCAATCCAAGGCTTGGCGATTATCATCTGCGGAGTGGAACATTGATCCAGAGCAAGGGTTCGAATCTGAGAACAACTGTTCCCCAGGACATGTGCGGCCAGTCGCGCGACACGATTCCTGACTTGGGAGCGATTGAATACATCTCCGGGTCCACGTGCCCCCGAACCGTGCTCGATTCCTATCGATAGAGCCAGGAACTGACGACGTCGAGGGCTGCCGGTGTCTATGCAAGACCGCGCAGCCCGTTGCTTAGCTCGCGATCTTTCCCGTGTCTTCTGATTGCTCAATGGTTTTCAGCCGCGGCAAGCGGCGCAGAGGCGGCAGAAAGGGAATCAGGACCATCATGGGAACAGGCGTTCGCCGTTCCCTGTCCGCTCCCAAAGCGTCCCGGCGCACCGACTCCGGGCCATACCGGCGCAACCCAAAGAGTGTTGCGCCGACGATCAGGCCCGCGACTTCACCGCCCAGGTGAGCCGTATGAGCAACGCCTCCCAATTCCGGCAAGGTGCCGAGGTAACCCGCGAGATCGTTCACCATCCAGAGCGCGAGGGCCACCCACGCGGGCAGGTAGACCCAACCCATAAAGCCGCGAAACGGAAGAAACAGCCAGTAGAAATAACGTTCCGGTCGAGACCAGTTCAAAATGCAATACAGAGCCATGATTCCACTCACCGACCCGCTCGCTCCGACCAGCGGTGAGCTTGTCACGCCCGTCATCAGAGCGAACACACCCGCAGCAAAAATACCGGAGAGTAAAAAAACCGTCAGGAAACCGAGTCCGCCAATCTGGCGTTCCAGCGCCGCACCAAAGATCACCAGAAACAGCATATTACCCGCAAAATGGAGCCATCCGCTGTGCACAAAGATGTACGAAACCCATCGTCCCATTCCCGTGTCCGCAGAATTCAATCCCAGTGTGAAGCTGGGATGTTGATCCTGATAACCCTCCACCTGCGCGATCTTTTTACGCCAGAGTTTAAAAGCCACCTGATCTCCGCGAAAGTCCATCTCTTTTGCGGCACGGATAAAAGCCGTGTCGCGGAAGGCCAGCTGCCCCAACATTTCTCCACGATCGGATTCGCCCGACTCGACCTGCCGTCCGAGGTCGAGGAGAAAGTCGGGATACTCGGCGCGCGAACGCTCGGCCAAATACTGCGCATAGATCCTTCCCTGCGTGGTCACAAAGTACTTTGAATTCATGGCCTCGCTAAGACCGGTTTGAGCTTCCACACCGGTGTAGGTCGTATAGACTAAGACAGTTAAATTCAACAGAACCAAGGCCCAGGTCACGGGTGCTTTGCGCCAACCGATCAGCCCATTGAGTATGGGGAAGATCAATTGACCTCCTCAAACGCATCAAGCAGACGCTTCACCTGCTCTTTGGATTCCATGAGCTGTGCGGCGGGTTTGCGTTCCATCGATCGCGTCTCGACGAGGGCCGTGAGAGTCTCCAGGGCGCGAGGGGAAAGCGACTCCCGCGTGAGAAGATGGCGGGCCACGATCAACGCGAGCTTGGAATTGTTTTGCTCCGCGAGACGTGCGAACAAAAGATTACCCGTCTTGACCCAAGCTTCCTTGGATTCCAAATCGCGCCATAGTTCCACGAGCCGCTCCATCTGCCGGGGAGTCGCAAACTGGATCCAACGGCGCGCAGACTCAACCTTCAACAGATCGGGCGCGGAAGTTGAGGCAATGACTTTGGCGAACAGGGCGGCCGAAGCGGATTTGTCCTCACGCTGACGCTTGAGGTTCGCGCGGAAGAATGTGGCCCAGCCTTCATCACGTACGGTTTCGCTGAACCCCAAATAATCCACTGCATCGCGGCCCTTGCACTCGAGAGTAAGAAATTGGGCCATGGCCAAATGGGGTTGGTCGAAGTGAATCTCCAAACCCGGATCTTTCTGGCGCAATTGGCGGCAGGCCACGCCCTCAGCCGCCTGACAACCGTTCTTCGGACCGCTTTGCAGTTCCTGCGCACACAGCCAGGCACTCAGGTCCAGTGCGTCGGGTTCAGGAAGAGCCACAAACGCCTGTTGAAACGCCACACGTGCTTCATCGTCCGAGTAGGCATTGTAAAGCGCCTTCACCCGTTGCATAAGGCTGAACTGAGACAGCTCGCGACGTCCCGTCAGGGTATCCAGCATGGAAAGCGCTTTGATATAGCGCGCCTGTTTCATGTAGTGACGAACACCCCAGACTTCCAGGTAACCGCTTCCTCGGGGCGCATTCTCCAAAATCTCTTCCACCCGCTCCCAGTCCTCGTCTGACCAACTCGTCACCAGACGGCTCATGGCGCACTCCACCGTTCCCGCGTCAACTTCGCAAACCTCATCCAAATAGGAGTTGGAGACCTCGGCATCATCCGCATGTACAAAGGCTTGCGCCAGGTAGGTGACCGGTGCGACTGGAATCTGTAAAGCCGACTCTCGCTCCACCTCCGATTCCAGGCACGAGCGGTCCGCGAGGCCTGCCGCATACAAGGCCATCGCCGTTTTCAAACGGGCGTGATCCGCCGTCTCTTCTCCGGCAGCATCGCTCACCACCTCACAGTAGCCCGTGTCGCGTTCCATAAGAGAAGCAAATGCCTGCTCCATCCTCAACTGCTCCACCGTACGATGAATCTGAATCATCATCGCCAGCGTGATCACCGCCACGAAACCGGCGAAAAGACTCCGCACAAGGCTCCGCTCCCACCGCGCGGGGGCGCGCACGCCACTGGAGGCGTGCGTGACGACGACCGAATCGCTCACTCGGTCGTGAAGAGGGCGTCGCTTGTTGTTGGCAAAGACGGCAAGCCAAGGCAGGCCAAGCATGAATACTTCGAGAACCCACGTCATCGACCGAATGAAAAAGTCCCAGAACGAAAGAGTTTCCCCTTCAAACATGGAAACCACTTCCAGGTCAAAGAGCCGTTTGCCTACGGTAGTACCAAAAAAATAAAGCATGAGCGTCTGGTACAAAACAACTATGGCTCCGCCCAGAAACCCCATAGCCCCGAGCGTGACCACAAAGTCAGGTTCCGCTCCCAGAATAAAGCTTGTGGTCAGCCAACGCTTAAGTGGCGCACTTAGGAGAATGTAGATGGGAGTCAAAAGGACGAAGACGTCGACGATGGCCGCGGCCAGTCTGTCCGTCGGCCGCGCGAGCATTTCAGGCGCGAGAGTTCGCGCATACGAAAGTTCAATTTTGGGAGGACGCGGTCCCACGCCCCAATCCGGAATGACCATACACGAACTTATCGGCGCCCGCTGGCTCGGAGATAAGCCGAATTAAGTCTCGACGGCTCCGACTTTCAGTGAGAGCAACCGCTTATGGCGATCGAGTTCGAAGCGGACCTCGCCCTTGGGCTGGTTATTCTTGTCGAAGATCGTATAGGACTCAAAGATACGGCCATCAATCTTCTGTACCGACTTCAATTTGGCGGAATCGTAGGCCGCATCCAGTAAAGCGCCATAAGACTCAAGAAATTCCCCGCGGTCCAAGACGTAGGTCGGCCGCGCCGAAGAATCCTGAAGTTGCACGCTCGAAATGCTACGGTCTGCGGGTTTATAGTTAATCGTATATTGCTCCTCAAGAGTGCCCCAGCGCAAGCGCTCCTGAACAGTCGCCGGTCGACCAATCTGGGCCGAGGCAGGACCGCGGGTTTTCACCGAGGCGAGCTCTTCAGCCAGCTTCATTTCCCACTCGGGGTTTCGAACCGGCACCGATGGGTCCACGCTCGCAATGGCTCGGTCCACCCCTTCTGGAGCGCGTGACGACAGGCTTACGGATTGTGGACGCGATTCGAAGACCTCGCGATTCACAGCGAATGTGGCGAGAATGATCGCAAGCACGACGGCGGCGCCATTCTTTGCCGATGTTTTTTTCTTTCCCTGTCCTTTTCGCTCCGGCGGGGGTGGCGGGCGCGGACCCGGAAATGGAATCACGTTATCCGGTACTTTCTTGGTGCTCATGGCCTTCCTCCTACTCAACCCATTGAGCGAGGGCCATGCCATGCAAGCACCCAATCCGCGCGAGTGGAGTGCAAAGCTTTAATCACCTGGCTGCCGAAAACGTCACCCGTCTCAGATTGGGACAGGGGCAGCGGGGAACGGTCCTCGTTCTATATCCGCATCGGATTTTGAGAAGAAGAAGTTTACGAACCGTCAGCTCTTCAGGCAGTTGTCGAGTCTGTCGTCACCACCACTCCACTTCGGAGCACATGCATGCGCTGGGAGAAGTACAGGTTTTGCAGCAGAAATCAGCGGGGTGGAAGAGTGGTCTATTTGGTTATTCCCACATTAACTCTATTGATATTGATACCGTGGACGGCCCATGCCAGTGAAAGTGCCGCCAAGTCCGCGCGGAAATGCCGTCGCGCCGACGCTCCCTTTGTGCTGTCGGATGTGGACTTGCCCCTTTGTTCCCAGGTAACGGCGAAGGCCGCCATAGGGGCGAAAGCCGCCCCCACCGGCGGCCGCGCTCCAGCCTCACACCCCGCCCGCGTCCTGCGCATTCGTCGAATCGGTTTTTCCGATTACATGAGAGCCAACGCCAATCATCCGGCCCTCACAACCAAGCTGAAGGACCGGCAGCAGGCGTTTGTCGAGCCCGTACGGCGGGCGGTGAATAGCGACGCCACCGCCGATCGTCCTGGCACCAGCCAGGGGGAAACTCCAGCGGCTCAATCCCCCTCGTCGTCCGGCAATCCCTGATCGAGATCAAGCCTTGCGTGGAAAGGAGGCCATTCTTACCATGAAAGGTATGTGGTTTGCCCTTACGGTTCTAATCCTGTTGAGTTCGACCGGCGCTTGGGCGACTCCGTCCGGAGCACAGCTGGAGGCTCGCCTCTCCAAATCACCCGATGATCCGCGCCTGCGGCTTCAAGTTGCTAATCTTTATGCGAATGAAAAGAACTACACCAAAGTCATTGAGCTCTTGAATCCCTTCACCGACCAGTTGGACAGCCAAGGCTTCCTCGCTCTCGCCCTCGCCTACTCCGAGCAAAAAGATCATCGCAATGAGGTGCGCATTTTAAATATGCTGGTTGAGAAAGAAGAAACGAACTTCCGGTGGCATATGCTCCTGGCTCAAGCCTTTATCAAACAAGCGGAGGCAACGAAAGATCCGCAGGCCAAGGAAGAACTTCTAACCTCCGGCATTCAGACCTTCCGCAAGGTCTTGAAACTGTCCCCAAAATTCAAGCCCGCCTTTGATACGCTGCTGACGACCTTGTTAAAAAATAAGAATCATATGGAAGCCCGCGAGCTCTTGCACGAGGGCCTGAGTCAGTTCGGAGATCGGCCGGAGTTCTTTCGCGAACTCTGCCGACTGAACGCCATGGACGGATACCTGCCGCAGGCGGTGGAAACCTGTCGGGAAAGCATCCGTCTCTCCCCTTCTTACCCGGATCATTATGTCTATCTGGTTCAAACCCTCCATGACCAAAAAGAGGACCAGGCCGCTGAGCGATACATTGTGGCTGCCGCGAAGAAGTTTCCCGGTTCCGAGTTTGTGCAATGGGCCGCCGGAACGCTGTTCCTGAAAAGAAAGAATTGGTCGGTCGCGGCACGCTACTTCCGCTCGGCCGTGAAAGCGGATGAATCCTCGGCCCGTTCACAGTATGGTCTCGCGCAGGCTCTGTATGAATCCGGCTCCATTGAAGCCTCTCTCGATCACTTCATTCGCGCGTGCAAGAAAGATCCCGCGACGGTCGAGACCTTCCTTCAAGCGGGTTCAAAGCTAAAGCTCAAGGGAGATATGAACCTCGGCGGCCGCTTCGTCAGCAGCGCCAACACGTGTCGGGATTAAGATCGGTTCAGCATATTGAAGTGCAATCTCGGCTTACTTAATCCAAGTATAAGACTTTAAGCGCACCATAATGCTCTGGGCTTGACTCACTACTACCTGCTTACAGGACTCACTGGTGATTGACCGAGGGGCTTCTAACTCGTTGCCTTCGCGGTCGGAAATTTTCATGTAGGAATAAAACTGATTGCCGGCGCCTTCATAGAGATCGATGACGAAATCTTTGTATGGCTTTTTGATTTCATAGGCCAGAGCCGCGCCCTGGGGAATATCGTGGCATACAGCCTGCTCAAGCCAATTCACAAAAAAATCCGAGCCTTCGTGGAAACTGTGAGCGATGATCACACCAGAAATGTCATCAATTTCCTTGATTCTTTTCGCTGATTTCTCTTGTGTGAAATAGAAATGGACGGTGGGTGTGACAAACACAGTATCAATGGATTCATTTCTAATTAAACCGGCCGTGAAATCAAAGTTTTCGGGTTTAATCCGATCCATCATCGCTTGTAGAGTCGTGACCCGGTCACGCGGTGAACCATCACGAGGGGGCATAAAGAGAAATGCGACAAACTCTTGAACCGCTCCCGTGTCTTGCTTAAAAAATCCCTCACGCATCTTGATCGGCCGTGCCATGGCATAGGCGGCCTCATGAAAGATCAGTGCCACGCGGTTTCCTTCATTAAGCTGCTCCCAATAGTTAGTGTCAATAATGATGGTTTTCTGCAATCGCTTACCGAGCTGAACATACTGCCGCGGATTAGCCTTGAGGCCCTCCCGTTGATCGTTTACCGATGCTGGC
The DNA here is from genome assembly GCA_050249195.1 of Bdellovibrionales bacterium. GTDB lineage: Bacteria > Bdellovibrionota > Bdellovibrionia > Bdellovibrionales > UBA1609 > JALHOQ01. The sequence continues at coordinate 116,121 of JBFWQY010000009.1, read as the reverse complement.
GGTAAATTGACGAAGCGCCAACGGAAGAGCTCCATCGACTTCAACAATAAGAATCCGGGTTGAAAGAAAGTATTCTGAACTTCAATCAGCTTACGGCCAATAAGATCTATGGGAAAGCGGGAATCATGGCCAAAGACCTTTACCAGTCGATCGCGAATGTCTTTCGGTACTTCCACATCAGGACTGAAGTAAGGAGACTTCTCGACTCCCCCCTCGACCAAATCCAGGAGAAAGGGCTTGCCGTCTATCAGGACACCTTTGCCGCCGTTTCCAGAGCCAGGTCCGTCAGTCATAACCATGTTGTCAGGAGGTGCAGACGGCTGTTTAGAGCCAGAAGGCGGACCCGAGGCCCGGCCTTCTTTCCGCGCGCAGGCGACAAAAATCGGCACTATAAGAGCTGCGATAAGGCTCAAACATAGGAAGCGCACCTTGATCTCCTAATAAGACGAATTTAGCAATCGCGATGCCATCAGCGCCGGAAATTGTCGGCGACTGTCGCAACTTCCTTAGCGAGCGGCGAGATCTGTTTCAGCAACCGACGAACCTCGTCGGCGTTCTTAGGCTTCTGGTCCACGTGACCATAACGATAGCCTGAACCACAAAAGCTCACCGCCTTGTTCGTCAGCGAGAAAAGCTCACGAGTCCTATCTTTCAAGGAGAAAGCAGCGTTATCTTTCCGGTAATGCTCAATCACAAACTGAGCGCTTTCGTCGGCACGATCAGCCTCAGCGACCATAGATGCCATCACCAGGCAAGCCTCTTGGACCTTTTTACTTTCGAGAAAAGCTTCAGCATAAACGGCTCGAGCACTCGTCTGTGTAGCGAAGCTCGAAATAAACCAGAAGCGGTACCATTGCTCATTCGAGAGCCTTTCCGCAGCCTGAACACTGAGACTGCCAAAAAAGCAAAACAGCGAGGTTATAAAGAAATAGCTTTTCATATTTTCTCCTTAAAGAGCTTCCTGCCCTCAGGTATTGAGGCGGCATCATGCCGCTCCATGAAGCGCATTTATAACCCCTTCCCCCATCAACTTCGAGATAAAATTTGTCAAAAAAACATCAAATATGTGATAAAATAGCAAATATGTCTAATCTTTATTCGACCGTGGATTACCGTGACTTTTTAAGACGAGAGATTGGGGGCCGCGGAGAAAGGGGCTTGTTGACCCGATTGGCGGATCAGGCCCAATGCCAGCGCTCGCATGTTTCACGTGTATTGAGCGGCAAACTCCATTTCACCATGGATCAAGCGTTCCGAATCAGCCGATACCTGGGCTTGGGCGATGAAGAGTCACATTACTTTATGAAGCTCGTGGAATATGCCCGTTGCGGGGATCTCGAGTACCGCCAGAGTCTGGCTAGAGAACTAAGTCGGCTCAAGAAAGAACACGAAAATCTGGCCAAACGAATAAAAGACCCATCCCTTCAGGAATATAAACTCCAGACGACTTACTATTCCCAGTGGTTTTGGAGCGCCGTTCACATTGCCGTTAGCATCCCTGAATTGCAAAAGGCATCTGCACTTGCTGATCGGCTGAAACTGCCATTGGCTCTTGTCGAATCTATTTTACGGGACCTTGAGAAATTCAACCTCGTCCGTCATGAGAGAGGAAAATGGTTTATCGATTCGGGTAGTATCCATTTGCCCAAAGACTCCCCCCTCAACTCCATTCAACATTCCAATTGGCGAGCACGCGCTGTTCAAGCAACACAGAATCCAGACGACACAGGAGTACATTACACGGTTGTGCAATCTATAAGCCGCTCTGATTTTGAGAAAATTCGTCAGTTGGTCCTTAAAATGATCGACGACTATGCTAAAATCGCACGCCCGTCCAAGGAAGAAGAACTCGTTTGTTTCCTCTGCGATTTCTTTAGGGTCTAGGCGAAACCGATTTCAATCCGCCGTCGTGTTGCCGGCGAGCGGGAGACGCACGGTGAACTCGGCGCCCTGACCCAACTCACTGTCCACCTCAATCCGGCCGCCGTGGGCTTCGACGATGTGTCGGCTTATATAGAGCCCGACTCCCAGTCCGCTCACGCCTCTGTCGACGCCGACCCGTTCAAATCGCTCAAAGATGCGCTTCTGGTCGGCCTTGGCGATTCCGGCACCAAGATCTTTAACTCGCAGGATGGCATAGGTTTCATCAAGCCCGACCCGCACGCGGACGGGCTTGCCTCGCGCGTACTTCACGGCGTTTGTCAGTAAATTCACAAGTACCTGCTCCACCCGGAAGCGGTCCCACTCCCCTTTGACGGGCTCGGCTTCGATGCTGATCTTACAACCTTGCGTATACAGCTGCGGCCCCAACCGATCGAGCACCTCGCGCGCGAGGTCGGCGAGGTCGAATCGCGACTTCTCGAGACGTACGGCCTTGAGCGAGACTCGTGAAACATCCAACATATCTTCGACAAGTCGGTTAAGCTGCGAGATTTGTCGCTGCAGAAGTCCGACAAATTGCCTCGTCTTCTTTTCATCAGCGAAGGGATTCAAGCCTTGTTTAAACGCGCGCTCCGCGATCTGCACCTGCAGCTGCATGGACGTAAGCGGGGTTTTAAGTTCGTGACTTGCGACGGAGATAAACTCGTCGCGCACGCGTACGGCTTCGCTCAGCGCTTGCTGGTGCTCGAGTTCCGAGCGCCGTTTGTCCGTAATATCCACGGACACCCCAGCCATGCGCACAAGTTTGCCTTGCTCATCATAAAACGGCCTTCCCTTGCCAAGGATCCAGCGGACCTCCCCGTCCGCGGCCACCCGCCGGTGAACGACGTCATAGGGTTGTCGTGTTTCCGTGGCTTTTCGCACGGTTGCTTGAACATGTTCCCGGTCTTCAGGATGAAGTAGCTCAAGATACTGTTCATAAGTACCGCGGAACGTTCCGGGTTCCAGACCAAAAAGCCGCTCGAGTTCGGCTGACCAGGTGATCGTGTTCGTGCCGACGTCCCAGCTCCACACTCCCATTTTGCCGGCTTCTAGCGCGAGTTCCAGGTTCTCGCGGCTGGCGGCGAGCTTCTGTTCAGCATGTCTGCGTGCCGTGATGTCAATCATGTAGCCGGCAAGCACCCGCTGGCCGTTGTCTTTCGTGATGACCGTAACCAAATCTTCGACCCATACAATGCTGCCATTGGCGTGAATCATGCGATACTGGAATTCGTAGTTTGTGTCCCGCTGCGAACGCTCGAGGCAGTACGCCAGCGCCCATTCCCGGTCCTCTTCGTGAATATGCTGCGGCCAAAAGTCCTTCGTGTACCAGGAACCCACCGGATACCCGAGGATGCGTTCCGCCTGCGGGCTGACGTAGGTGAATTGCCACGTCTTCATGTCCGCTTCCCATGCTATGATGCCTGTCTTTTCGACAAGCATTTGGAACGGCGGACTCCCATTGGAGCCTGGCTGAGGACCTGATAAAGTTTCCGGCATGCGTATGGTTCAAATGTTTACCTCAGCGCGTCGCCTGGCGCAAACTCTAAGGTTCGGCATTTTCCAACGATCCGGGGGTCCGCTCACGGCCCCTTCGGTGGAACGGCAGCGCGACGCGGGAGACAGCCGCCTGGAAAGAAATTATGTTTAGTCAGTAGAAAAGATTTCCTCTGAAATCAACTTGGGGGTTTCTTGAGGAGGTGCTGAAGCTTCTCCGGAAACTCGTTACAGTCAATAAAGTACATGTCTAACGAACGCGAAAGTTTGCTCGCACTGGTCTTAGCTGCTTCACGTTTTGACTGGGTCGCCAACGAAAACTGAGCCACCAGCAATGAAGCGACCAAAGGTCCTATCAATCCCATAATTACCTCCCCAGATGATCTGGACCTCGAATGCCGTCCCCGCAGGCGCTGGCGGCGGATCATCTGGCTAGAGCGCCCGCTGGGCCTCCACGAGCCAGCTATCCACCCCCTTCAACGCCAACTCGAGATCGTAATGAAGTTCCCGCTGAGGATAAACGCCTTGCCCTTCCAGCTCCTGATTACTCGGAGTCAAATACACGGCTTCGGGAATAGACACGCTGTACCCGGGACCCAATCCCGGCAAATTGTACCAGACCGCGAGAATCACATCTCCCGCGGTGGGATGCCCCCACACGCGCGAATGGGGCCGGCTGAAGAAGCTATGGGCGAAGATCTCAGCGACGGAAGATGTATCCGGTCCAATGAGAACAGTCACTCGACCGCTATAACAGCCATACCCGGGAAAGGTGCGCAATTCCAGACTGCGAAAATGGGCGAGCTCATCCAGCTGCCGTGCGTCCGAAATGTCATCTTCAAAGGCCTGCACCTCAAGTCCCGGTTTGCGTGGTTGAACCAAAGTGCCCACCGAAGTGTCGGCGCAATGGAACGTGGAGAGTGCGCGTAACATGGCCACAAAGTTTCCGCCCGCATTCTCACGTAAATCGATCACGATATGAGCGTATTGGCTTAATCGATGAGCCATGTCTTTCCATGTGTTAGCGGGGAAGTATTCCGCGCGGAAACTGGAGATCTCGAGCCGGGCGGTGTCACTTGCGAGCGGCTCAAGTCGCGGGAGGGAATCAATTGCCAATGGCGTTGGTTCGATCGAGATCTCCATGGACCGGGTTCCGCGATGAATCTGAAACAGGCCTGCGCGATGTTGAGCTCCCCAGGGTGTCACCTGCTCTGTACCCGGAAGTGCGACTATTTCGTCGCCCGGCCGAATCCCTGATCGTTCGGCGGCGCTACCGGGGAGCACTCTATAAACAACCAGAAATTCCTCAACATAACGGGCGCGAATTCCGGTATCAACGGCTTCGCCCTTCCAAAGTTTGCGGTCTTCATTTGGCGAGTAGACTTGAAAGTGGGACACCTCGAGGGCATTCATGTGATCCTGCAAATCAGCGAGAAGGTCCTCGCGCCCCACGCGCAGGGGAAGCCGCGCCGCTCGGAGACGACACTCCTGAACCCAGCGTCGCAGGCGCGGGTCCTCTTTGTAGAAATTCTCGGCAGCTAAGTCACAAACATAGCGATAGACCTCCCGATAGGTCCCCGCCTGACTAACAAAAAAGCCAACGCCAAATCCGATTGGGAAAAGCGCAAAAATCAAAAGCCGACGCATGTCTCTATTAAGGCGTCGGCCCCTGAATTTGGTCAATATCCAATCGCCTCGCCTACGCTGCGCGCTTCTTGCGAGCGCTGGAGGGGTCGATATTGTACTGCTTAACTTTCCGGTACAAAGTGGCGCGGCCGATGCCAAGGGCCTTTGCGGCTTCCGTCAGATTGCCGCCGAATTCATGAATCGCATTTTCAATCGCGATGCTCTCGAGTTCATTGATGGTGCGGACTTTCTTGTCCTCGTAAGCTCCACCAGTCGAGGGCTGGGGAAAGTGAAGAATCTTTGCCCCTTCGGTTACAGGATTCGAACCCACACTCAGAGCCGGAACTTCGCCCATCAGGCGAGCGCGCGAGCTGGGGTCGTTCAGCCAGTTCGCCCACTCGGGTGGGGTGAATGATTGCACCGTGCAACCCATTCCCTGGCCAATGGTCTTGAGCTTTTCGCACTGTTCGCGATCGTCTCCGACCAATATCAGCATTGTACGTGCCATTGTTAAACCTCCGCTAATTGGATCATCGCAAGCCACACTCGGCTCACTGATATCCTATCGGCGGCTCACAACGAGAAAATTAGGAAAAAATTGCCGGTCCCCACAAGAACCAGTGTAACCCTCTGAAACTCCACATGTTTCTAAATGAGCCAGACCCGGCAAAAGAGGACAGTGGACACCGAAACCCACGACCAGTATCACAGACATATGGAATGGACACTGCTTGCCGAATTCGAGTCCCAGACGGAAGCTCGGGTCGTGGAATCTTTCCTCCGGGCGCACGGCTTCGACGTTCGTCTCCTCGACACCCATATGCAGGGTTGGCTCCCTGTCCAATTGGGACGGAGCTCGGGAATGCGACTTCTAGTTCCCGCAAGAGATGTTCAGGCTGCGCGCGAGGCATTGGCCTCGGCTCAACGTTCCACTCATCTCAGCTTGATACCGGAAGCCGGAGAATCACCACCTCCCGTCATTTCGGGAACGGAGCGCCTGATTATCGCGCTCCTCATCGCACTTGCGATTGTGGCGTTACTGGCCACTCATGTTTTTAGCGGCGGCCCGATTTGATTTTGACCTGCATTTTAGAAATAAGATGCACGGCCATCTTCTCCTGAACCTTGCACATCTTCAATTCGTCGCGACGGTAGGAGCGTTGCGAAGGGGTCAAAGTCCCTGTTTCAAGCTCCATTTCATAATCCAATTTACTAGAGCGAATGCCTTCGAGCTCTTTGGTTTGCTGCTTAAAGAGCTTATTCACTCCACTCAAAGGGGCTACATCCAGCCACTCTTCCTTGTTTTTGTACCAGCTCAACATGCGCAAAAATCGAGCTTTATTTTTGGCGAGAGTGAACCGGGGATACTGTTCCTCGGCGAGATCCAGAATATTGTCGATCCGATCCAACAGGCTAAAGTCCTCGTCCACATCGGCGGTTTGGACGACCGGCTTCACGCTCACGTCCTGCTGGGGTTTTCTGAGTAAATCGACATTATTTAACATTATTGGACCTCCGGACTTTCCGTCATGTAGGATTTCGCCTGTTGCAGCGCCCGCCCTTTCCCTGGGATTGGGCACTTCGAATTACAAGCCAAGGAATCTAAACTATTCATTGTATATACTTCAGTTTTTGAAATTCTTCAATGTGAGCACAGTCATACAACGGATTTAGATTCTATGTGCGAGTTGCCATCCTCCATAGCACAAAAGCAGACACATCGCATTATTCAAACAAAAACTCCACAGCATTTTGAAAATTTCACCTTGTTCCCAGAGACGCACGCTCCACAATGCGTAGCCGGAAAATGTTGTCAGGCTACCGCAAAAGCCCACCAGGAGCGCCGTTTGCCATGGATTCTCGGGCTTATTCATTCCTGCGATCACGCCCGCAAGAAAACTTCCCGCGCTGTTCACGAGCAGGACACCCCACAACGACATTCCCACTTGCCAGCGAATCAGGGAGCCCGCCGCCGCTGCCACAATGATCATGGACATCAATAAAAACATGGGTGAGAAGTATCAGATGCCGCTGCGACAAAACAGCCTTTTCTGGAGACGGGCGTTAGAGCTTACCGCGGGACTCATGTGCGTGTATGTGTGCGTGTGCACAACCGCAGCCGTAACAGCATCTGTGGCCGTGGCCAGCCTCACTCTTCCAGACGACAGGCCGTATTTGCGTTACCGCAAAGGACGGACTCTTTACATCTTTGACGAATCCGCGCGCGACGTGATTCCTCAGCTTGCAGCCTACAACGAGGCCTTACGTGCCGTCTATGATCGCAGCTTCGCCTGGAAGCTGGATGAAGAGCAAGACCTCATTCTTCTCTCGCCCGCGCAACAGATTCCCAATGCCTACGCCACAGTGGTTCCCGACATCAAAACGGCCTGGTATCCGTCCGGCGCCGAGCACTTGGAAAAATTCGCAGTGCCGTCTTGGATGTTCCTTCTGGCCGCGCATGAGACCGCTCATCTTTATCAGCTAAATGCTAAAGGTCGGCTCAATGCGGCTCTCGCCCCGGTTTTCGGAAGCGCCGTCGCCCCGTTTGGGATTCCCTTTTTCATTCATCCCAATCTGTTCACGCCATCGTTTTTGCTCGAGGGCAACTCTGTAATGCTTGAGTCCCGCCTGAATATAGGGGGCCGACTGCATAGTGGAGAAAAACGAGCCTTGGTCTTGGCCCAAATCCAGGCGGGCGACATCAATCCCACTCGACTGATCAACGACACCTTCCTTTTTCCCTACGGCGAAACTCCTTATCTGCAGGGAGGCTACTTTCAGGCGCATTTGGCATCCAAATACGGAATTGACCGAACCAACCGCTTCTTTGTTGCCCAAGGCGGGCATTATATTTGGCCGCTGATCCTGAATAAAACCTTCCGCGAGCATTTTGGTGCCAGCTATCCGCAGGAAATTCGCGACTACGTACGGACGATGGAAGCTCTTGCGCGAGAGCAGAAACGCACCCCCGGCGAACCTATTTTGCGCGCGCCGTTCGTGGGTCCCATGAATCACGATGAAGCCCGAGTCTGGTTCCTCACGGATGACGGAACGTCTCCTCCTACCCTCCATGTCTATTTTAAAACCCAGAGTACATGGCATGAAACCCAGTTGGACCTGCTTAATGGGAAAGTATTCTGGATGGAGGACAAGCCGGTGACAGCGGCGACATTCGCGCACGACCTTCACCATGTCGAGTACTCCCTCTACGGCGAAGGAGGGCGTCTTCTGCCCAACTTCCGCTCAGACATCATAACAGATATTAGAGCCGGTCGGACGGCTGGATTGAGCGCGCGCAACGGGTGGCTTCACGCGACAGTGCTTGTGGATGGTGAGCCCTACGACATTTCCCATTCCGGCGCGATCCTGGATCGCGAGGGACATGTTTTTTATTTTCGCCAGAACGGCGCCGAGCGGATCTTGTATCGGGATCGGCAACCCGTCTTTCGGTTTTCCGGGTTTTACTCAAAACCGCTTGAGGTGAGTCCCGACGGGACATTCTATTTTATTGGGAACACGGATTATGGCTCCTCCCTGTACGCGTATAAGGATCAGGAGATCACGCGGGTGTTGGCCTCAGATACCGTTGTGGACGCTCGATGGATCAGTGATGGCGAGTTCTTAGTGGCCGAAGTGGGCGCCGACGGGCATGCGATTCGGAAGGCCAAGGCGGAACGCAGACCGCAACTCCCGGCGGTGTACTCCTATGCCTTGCCTAACGAAAATGTGGTTCCGGAAGCGGCGGCGGATCCCGAGCAGGTGCGTGCCGACACCAAGGAGTACAATGCGCTGCTCGAAACCCGCCATAGCGCCACGAATCTATGGACTGGCTGGTCCAGCTCAAATGGTTTCTCTCTTGGGGCCGAAGCCCTCTTCGTGGACCCCTTGCAGTACCACGCCGTCGGCTTGGGATTTGCGGGATCCATCAGCCGCGATCAAGAGGCCCTTGTCGAGTACACATTTCTTAAATACCTGCCGGACGTCTTCGTTCGCTACTATTATGAACGGGAGTACGGGGAGCACGATGAAAGCCTGGGTGTGCCAGAAGAATTCAGTTATGACCATGAGATTGCACTCGGTGTAAGCCTTCCCCTACTCCGCTGGCGACGCTGGGATGCGCGTGTTGCCACAGCCCTCACCTACGAATCTGAAGGACGAAGACGGTACTGGTGGCGCTCTGGAACGGGACCAGAGACAGGAGGACGGATCAGGCCTGATCCAGAAGAAACCTATGGATTGGAATCGCAGGTCCATATCAGCTACATGGTTCCAACAACCCTCGGTTTCTTTCCTTGGCGCCATTTTGAACTCTCCTTCTTCCATGACATAGATACCCTCGCGAACACCTGGACGAAAAATCACAATACCTCGATGGTGCAGGGTCTCTTTCGCCAGGGATTTGCGCGTGAGTTCTATGGCGCGCTCTCGGGCGAGGTGGCCTGGGCGGAAACCCGCGATGTCGAGGTGGATTACAATCCCTACTCAATAAGCGATGAAATCCGCGTCCCCCTGCTCACCTCGCACAATTCTTATGTTGTGAAGTCGGCAAGCTTCGCTCGCTTTGAAGCCCATAAAGTTTTCACCACTCCCGTGTACTCGGCACGAATTCCAGTCGGTCTCAATCGTGTGGCGCCCTTCGTTGTCGCACAAGGTGTCGCGCTCGAGGATGGCGAACACGGATTCGGGCGCGAACCCACACCCGCGAATATCTTCGAATGGGGTTATGGCGTGGATATGGAACTCCTAGTGCTTCACCGCTTCCCCACTCAATTGCGGATCCTTAATGCGTACAACACCCGCAATCCTTATCAGATCGAGTCCGAGCTGCGTTTAGCGCTGAAAAGAGAGTTTTAATTTCGTCGCAAGCTAGGGCGTTTCCTCATTTCGAGGAAAACCCTAATCGTGTGCGGCGGCGGCACCGATCTTAGCGGTAAAACTCGTGCCGGACTTGATTTGAGTGGCGTCAGAGACATTGCTGAGCCGGATTTGAGCTTTGAAGCTCGACGATACGGCTTCACGCGCGCCGGACCCGCTCTCCGTTCCTCCCGAGGTGATCAGAAATCGTTTAGGAGCATTGCTATTAGGAGAAGCGTACGTAATTCGAATATAGCTGGGTTGAGAGAGGCCCGCGCTTGTAACTCCACGCAGCTGGATTTCATAGACTTTTCCTTCTTCAGCCACATAGCCCAGATCGACGAGACTCTTGAGCGTGAAGGAAAACTTACCGTCGGTCCGACAGGTGATACTTGCAGCCGACGAGGTTAAGGCATTGAGGGTGGAAAACATCGCGGTCGTGCCCGTCGCCAGTCCTGTGATGGCTTTGATTTTAGAATCGCATTCTCCGTTGATATTGAAAGTGGAGCTATCACTTGAGGTGGTTAAGTTCTTGACCGTTGATCCAGAAAATAAGGGCCGCGGAAGAGAGTCCCCTCCCAGGAGCTCGAACTCGGTCTCCGCCTGAGTGCATCCCAATGCCCATAATGAGAAAATCAATATGAGACCCCATCGACGGGCAATGACAGCGATTTTCATGACCAAAGTCTCGGTTGATATCGTGGAAAACTAAAACCCCGACGGCATCACTGCGGCTTAAATTGGACCACCGCTTCAGCTTGAGAACCGACTTTAGACCGGCATCGAGAGTGCCGAAACAATGAACTGTGGGACGTTGCTTCTGGCACGACTTTCTTTGTAAAGGTTCCAAGGGAAATTCATCGGTGATGAACGTCTTAGCTCTTTTTCTCGCTCTCACGGTGGGCGCGATCAGTGTCCGGCCCGCTCAGGCACAAACACTGCCGGCCAATTTTACCGTTGAGGGACGGCTTTACGATAGCAGTGGCAACCCGCTGAACTCCGCGGTCGATATCAAACTGGAACTCGTCAGCGAATCCGATACATCATGTGTGCTCTATCGTGAGATCCACAGTGGAGTGAGCCTCTCCTCGGCGAACACCAATTCGCAGGGCGTGTTTTCGCTTCGTTTTGGGTCGGGGACTTTGGAATATCCGGGAACCTTGCCTTCCTTCAGCACACTCTTTGCCGCTGGTAACACTCTGACGGGTGAAGGCAGCTGCTCCATCACTCCCGCAGCTGGTGAACACCGGCTGGTGAGAATGAAAGTCTCTCTCGCCAGTGCGGGTGCATGGGAGACCCTGAGTCCCGATACTCGCGTCACGACCGCACCTACATCCATGGTTGCCGACACACTTCGTGGGAAAATTCCAACCGATTTTGTCCAGGTCAAAGACGATGCGACTTACGATCTCACTCAGGCCAATGTTGAGAATATTTTTTCGGCGACCAACTATGCGCGCCTCAACACGCTCTTGAGCAGCTCTGGTGACTTTAGCCTTGGAAGCAGGCGAATCACTTCGCTCGCAGATCCGACGAGCGCGCAAGATGCGGCGACCAAGAACTATGCGGACAGCTATGTCGCCGGCCAGGATATTGATCTGCAAGATGTGGGGGCCGGAACTGGAAATGGAAAGGTTCTGACCTGGGATGCGGCCCAGGGCAAGTGGGTGGCTCAGGCCGTGAGCGCCACGGACAGTACCAAACTCCCTTTGGCCGGCGGAACGATGACCGGCGCGATCAGTATGGGTGGCCACAATATTCTGGCTGCGGGTCACATCACGATGTCCTCCCAAACGACATTGAATTTGGGAACCTACACGGACGCCCAAGAGTCAACGCTGGTCGGTACATTGGGGGCGGTGGATAAGGGCAAATCCTGGTACAACTCGGACGACAATATTCTGAGGGTTTGGAATGGCAGCCGAGCCGTGTCCCAAGCTTATCTCTCCAGCTCGGACAAAATTCAGTCCAGCTGGTTACCCGATACGGCCGTCACCGCCGGAAGCTACGGATCCGCCACGCAGGTGGCAACGTTCACCGTGAGCGCAGATGGCCGTCTGTCTGCAGCCGGTAACACCACCATTTCGGGAGTGAGCCCGGGTGGATCCGCAAGTGGAGATTTGACCGGGTCTTATCCCAATCCAACCTTAGCTAATAATGTGGTAACCTCGGCCAAAGTGAATAGTACTGGCATCGCCGTGAACCGACTTTTGATCACGGACGGAACTGCAGGAACTCAGATCGGATACGCCACTTGTAACGTGGGCCAAGTCCTGGAATGGACGGCTAGTGGGTGGGCGTGTGCTTCCGGGGGAGGTTCATCCGGGATATCAGCTCTAACGGGAGACGTATCCGCCTCCGGAACCGGATCGGTTACAGCCACATTGGCAGACTCCGCTGTGACATCGTCGAAAATTGCGGATGGCACAATCGCCTCCGCCGATATTAACAACGGAGCCATCACATCCGCAAAAATCAATAATACAGGAGTTGCCGCTAACCGCCTCTTGATCACGGACAACGGTTCGGGAACGACGGTGGGCTATGCCAGCTGTTCGACAGACGAAGTCCTGAAATGGTCGGCCTCCGGATGGACGTGCTCCGACGTGAACTCATTGGTCACGAGTTCCTACTTCAGCCAGAACGGAAACAGCTTCGGCGCGGCCGCAGTCCTTGGGACCAACGATGCTCAGCCACTCCATCTCGAGGCCGCCGGAACAAAGCTGATGACTTTAACTGATGATGGAAAGGTTGGAATTGGCACCGAAAACCCGGTTTACAGTCTTCATGTGAAAAGAGATAACTTCCTGATTACAAACGCGGCCGGCACATTGCCTTATATCTACGCGGCCGGCGGCAACGTCGGTATCGGCACGACCGTCCCCGAGGCCCTTCTTGATGTGGCGGGACCCGCGCGCATCCAAACCTCGGCACTACCCGCCTCCCCCGTATCAGGGCTCATTGCCATTGACTCCAATGACAGCAACAAGCTGAAGTGGTACGATGGGTCGAGCTGGCAAACCGCTGGGGGTGCCAGCGGCAGTGGAACAGTGACCCAAATCAGTGCAGGAGCGGGTCTAACTGGCGGCACCATCACCTCCACAGGGACGCTCGCGGTCGATGTTGGCACCACGGCTGGACAGATCGTCCAGATGGCCTCTGGGGATAAATTGCCTGCAGTGGACGGCTCAAATCTCTCCAATATAAACGCTGTGAAACTTCAGACGCGGGATGTGGCCAGCACCGTTCCCAATGATGGTGAAGTGCTCACTTGGGATAGCGGCACTTCCATGTGGGTGCCCGCGGCGGCCGGAGGTTCGGGCATCACCGCCCTGACTGGAGACATTTCAGCTTCAGGTACGGGGTCTGTGACCACAACTTTGTCAAACTCTTCCGTCACCTCTGCAAAAATCGTGGACGGAACGATTGCGAGTGCCGACATCGCAGATAATGCGATCTCTTCTGCTAAGTTGAACAGTTTGGGAGTGGCTGTCGGTCGACTGTTGGTCACGGATGCGACCACGGGAAACAAAGTTCATTTTGTATCGTGCGCAGTCAATGAGGTACTCAAATGGACAGCCGGAGGCTGGACCTGTACAACAGCGAGTTCTCTGATTTCCGGATCTTACTTCGCGCAGAGTGGAAACAGCTTTGGAACGGATGCGGTACTTGGAACTAATGACGCCGCTTCATTACATTTCGAGTCGAATGGTTCGACCAGAATGACCATAAACGAGAGCGGATATGTGGGAATTGGAACGACAAGTCCGACCGCCCAACTCAGTGTTACCTCCGGCGCGAACTCTGCTGGCTCATTCGCAGCGAGCAACCCTGTAAGTTCATCAACAAACCTGACGAGCCTCTACAGCTTGGCCGCAAACTACGGGACGTTTTCTTCGAGTGAAAAGCAGCTTATAGGCATTGATGGCGAAGCCGCTCAATCCGGATCAAGTGCTTCAGCCACAAATGTCATAGGTATTCGTTCCTCTGTTACGGCCGGGGGCGGGTCCATCACAAATCTCTACGGACTCAAAGTCACCTCGGGTTTTTATACGGGCACCGTAACTAATCGGTACGGAATGTATCTTGAAACCGTGGGTTCCGGAACACCCTCAAGCGACTTTGGAATCTACCAGAAGGGAACCGCCCCGCGTAACTACTTCGCAGGTAAGGTCGGTATTGGGACCACTCCCGCCAACGCAAAGCTTGAGATTCAAGATAATGAAGGAGGAGATCCGCCTCTGCTAGCAGCTGGAACTGCAGTTGCGAGTGGCGAAGGATTGCGCAATTTGCGAATCTGTAGGGCTGGTCCAGCGAGCGTAAGTTCAGCGTCAAGTATAACCATTTCCTGCAGCATCACCGGTACCAAGTTCGCGGTGGCCTGCTCTCCGGACGGCAGTATCAGTGGAACATGGAGCTCATATGTTTCGTCTGGAAGTGTGATTGTGAAATTCAGCGCGGCACTGAGCTATTCAAATGTGACATGGACGTGCCTGGTAGCGAATTGAATAAAATTAAGAGGGATCTACTTGGGATGGACGCGGTCCAAAGCAAAAACCTCTGAACCGCACGATCCGGACACTATTGTGGGCAGAGGGCTGTGCATGCATTTAGATCACTGACAGCCACCGAGATACAGTTGGCTCTGAGCTCACTCACGATGACCTCACAAGCCGGGCTTCCGCCGCAAGTTGCCGGGTCATAATCAAGATTGCAGGTCGAGACCGCCAGATCATAAATCGCTTCGCAATTGTCCTCGCACACATTGACTCCCGAACGGCAGAGCTTCTTCTGACGTCTCGCCTCACGGATACACTCCTTCTGTGCATCGGCACGATCGCATCGGGTCAACCCCTCCGACGACTGCACACACTGAACAACCATTTGCCTGAATTGACGTCGGCACAGTTTTTTATCAGCGTTGGGTTTAGCGAAAGTTTGGATTCCGGTAAACATAAACATGATGAGTAAGAGAGCGACCCTGTACATAGATTTCCTCCGAGTAGTTGTATGGGAACACCGTTGTCCATTGCAACGACAGGGCCGTTTTTCTTACAAGTTGCAAAGCCTTAGTTCCATTGCGAATTCTCATTTTAAGTCACTCTTTGGAAGCGCTGTTTTATCGTTCAAGCTTTTGACATGAGTCTATTGCGCGAAGCGTTTTTGGCGGAAATTCTTGAGCTCGTCCAATGATTTTCAAGAGCTAGGTTACCGGGACAAAAAATTTACCTTTCTGCCTGACTTTTTCCAGTTTAAGAAATTGCGGTCTTTGTGCGTGTCGTCAGATGGTAGGAAAGTTATAAAATATAAATAATTTATTTTTCCCGTATGAATAAATATTTAATATAAAAAAAGGGGTGCGGGAGCACCCCTTATCAATTCTTGATTCACTCTACGCCGCAATCCCTACTGGGGACATGCCGCTGTGCATGCATTTAGAGCATTGACTGCGTCCGAAATACAGCTGGCTCTCAGTTCATTCACGATAAGCTCACATGCCGGGCTGCCACCACACGTTGCAGGATCGAAGCTGAGATTACACGTTGATACGGCTGAGTTATATACCGCTTGGCAGTTGTCCAGGCACAAGTTCACGCCGGATTGACAGAGCTTCTTCTGAATTTTCGCATCCTCCACACAGGCTTTCTGTGCGCCAGCGCGCATGCCTTTCGGCAATTCGTTCAGCGAGTGAGCGCAGGTGGTGATCGAGTCCTTATACTCCTGCTGGCAAGCCTTCTTATCTATCTCGGTTTGAGCAAAAGCCTGGGCTCCAGTAAACAAAAGCAAGAACATTATAATTTTGGACATGGATTGACCTCCAAAAAATTGTGTGGGGACACGGTTGGCCATTGCAACGACAGGGCCGCGCCACACGTCTTTCGTAAGTTTGTTAACTCTTTATGGAATCTAATTTCGATTCAGCGCGGGAAACCCGCGTTTTCTCGATCAACGTTTTGACAGCAGACCAGGACTCATTGCACCCTCCCCCAACGTACCAGGACCCTGGTCCAGTCATTCTCGATAGCTAGGCTCGCGAATCGAGATCTGCCTAAAACTGACTGAACCTTCTCAGGTCGATCAACTTTACTAGTTTATTCAAACTAATGCAGGACGTCAATTCCCTGAGCTTCATTGGGACGTATCAGGTCGACATGCATCCGGCCGAATTTTGGGACGTATGTATTCAGCTCACTCGCGTTCAATCCCAGCGCCAAGTAAATGCAAAAGAAGGATAAATCGTTGTGCGTGAATGAGTCACTTCGGTCAACGTGGATGACGAAACCTCCTCCTTGAAAGAGGCCTGATAATAGTTCAGCTTCGCACCCATATAGATTCCCTCCCACATCTCGGGCAGGTATCCAAATTCACCACGCAGGCTGGTTCCACGAAGTTCGGTGCTGACGCCACTGGTGCTGTAGTCGGCGGTGGTAATCAGGTTGTACGTGAATCCTAAAGCCCATGTTCGATTTCGGTCCAGGTAGACCAGGAGCTTCGGCCCCATGTCCGTCACAGTCAGAGACGTCTCGGTCCCAGGGTTTTCAGTGAAGGTCATGGAACCGTAGTTCCATCCTACAACCCAACTCGCTTTTTTATTTAATCCCAGTCCAATCATGACATCCCAGAACGTTCGTTTGTACGCGCTCGATGCGTTGTTGTAGGTAAAGTCGTCTGTGAAATAAAAGACATTGGCGTCAAACACCACCGGGGTGGCGGACGCATTCACTGCGGTCAGAAAGAGCCAAATTCTCAGGAACCAGGCACCCATATCCTCTTCAGTCTATCCGGATTCGCCCAGCCTAGGAGACCAGTTCCAACCGGCCCCGCACAAGGTCAAGGCCGCGGTGCGCCTCGAGTCCGATCGTACATGAATATCTGTGGACAGAATTAAGATTCATGAAGATGATTGAGCATCTTAAATACATTTGAGGAGGTGCGAGTGAATCGATTCACTGTTCTTTCGTGCGCGCTCTTCGCGCTCATGAGCGGTGGCTGCGCGACATACAATTACGCGCAGAACGTAAAAACCATCGCGTTTTCAGACAATCTGGAAAAAGGTCAATCCGTAGGGAATATCCGTGGCGAGGATTGTACTTGGCAGGTGTTGGGATATCAGATGGGCGGCATGCCCACTGTTGACCGTGCCTTTTCAAATGCCCAATATGGTAAAGATGGAAGTTCCTTTGCCGGCTCAATGACCAGCGGGAACACCAATACAGGCACCGGACTTCGATATATTAACAATGTGAGCACGAAAAATGATGGCTTCAACGCGGGACTATTCGGTAAATCCTGCATCGTCGTAACGGGAGTGGGATACAGATGAAAAACACAGCTCTAGTTGTCTCGGCTGCCCTGATTTTCGGCGGATGTGCCATGAAGACGAAAATCCTGGATACACCTGCAATTTCGATGACCCACACAAACCTTAAACAAGGAGATAAGCTCCAGGAAACCGGCCCCGTCACAGGTACGTTTTGTCCCGATACTTTTGGCGACAAAGGTTCTATTGGCCTGTTGGATGAGTCCGTTAAAGCGGCTCAAACCCAGCATTCTGTCGACTATATTCTGAACGCCAGCTTTTGGCGGGAAGGCAACTGCATATCAGTCGAAGGCACAGGCGCTAAGATTGCTTCGCTGAACAACACCCCAGCATCGCCATCGAGTGGCACGGGCAAAACCCGTAAGAAAAACACGGCACGCTAGATTTCTTCGTTACCGTCCGCTGCTGAATTCGCACGACTTTAGCGAGTTTGGCAACGGACGGACTTTATTTTTTCGCGCAAAACTTCACTTTATGAAATTCTGGCCCTAGGTTGACATTTTAGCAGCAAACCTGTTCTATTCACGCTCATAGTCGTTCGCGCCCTTAGCTCAGCTGGATAGAGTAACCGGCTTCGAACCGGTTGGTCGGGAGTTCGAATCTCTCAGGGCGCGCCAGTTTCCCGGCTTCCGGACCGTTCACCCTCAAAATACGCCGCTCAACTCTCGCTGGCCGGTGAGGAGGAGCGACCTCGCGAAGAGGTGGAGCTGCCACGACCGCCGCGAGTCTTTTGGATCACAAACTCTTCGGTTAAAGGCTGGTAAAAATCGGCAGCCGATTGCATTTCGGGGGATGTTGTTTCAGGCCAGGACCAGATCTCCGTGCGACAGCCGCGGGAGCGCAAATACCAAATCAAAGGGAGGAAGTCTTTGTCGCCTCCTAAAATGATGGCCACGTCGATCTTTTCCGCCATAGTCACCGCGTCGATGACCAAGAAGGTGTCAGCGTTCTTGCTAGGACGGCGAATTTCTCCGCCCAGGCTGTGCCAGAATGATTCAAATTCGGGTGAGATCTCTTTGTGAACGGGTTTGTAATAGAGGATGCGAATGATCTCGCGATCGCCCACACGGTCCAACACTTTTTTGTAGTCCGTTCGAGCTTCGTGGTGTTTCAAACTCGACATTTCTATGTTTTCGGCGTCCACGAAAATAGCAACTTTTTGAAAAAGAAGATTCTTTGGTTTGGCGTTCGCCGGACGGGACTTCTTAGAAGAGGGGTCTTGTTGGTTCATATCGAAAACGTATCAGGTACCCCGGATGAGGAAAAGGGTAAATGCTGTCACTGTCCTGTGCGATGACGTAATTCTGACGGATTTCTCAAGTTCCGGTGAGTTTAAGAGGAGGTCCGGCGGCATGGCTTTCGAATAGCTAAAGGGTGCTCGCCAATTATCCTCCAAGTAATTGTCGACCTGGGCCTTGCCGACCCAAACGGGCCTTTGTGGTCAGTTCTTGTCCACACGGGCCCGTTTCTTTTCTCATGAGTGGAGGCCCTTACTTCCTGTTCCCGGACGATTAGTCCCTACAGAATGACAGGAATGCAGGCCCTTACTTTCTTGTTCCCGAATGGGGAGTTCCTACAGAATGTAAGTCCGTGCACTTTATTTCTTCGAATGTCTCGACGTGACAACAGTATGGATGTTGCCGCGAACATTGAAATCGCCAATCACCTCAATGTCCCAGGGATCCAGGAGTTTAATAAGATCATCGAGGATGCGGTTCGTAACATCCTCATGGAAGATCTTTTCATCACGAAATCCATTGATGTAGAGCTTCAACGATTTCAGCTCGACGCAGTATTTATGCGGGACATATTTGATTCGAATGGTGGCAAAATCGGGAAATCCCGAACGCGGGCACAAGCAGGTAAATTCCGGACAAGTGAATTCAATGGTGTAGCGGCGAACAAGGGTCCGATTTTCGAATCGTTCCAGTTGGTTCGTGCGGATCGCATGCTCCCCGTAAAGTTCCTCGCCTTCGGTCCGAGCCTCGGCTGGAACGGCCGAATCTGTCGACATGTTTGACACCTTTGAAATAATGGTAAGTCCAGGTAAGGAGTAGCATTTCAAAAATCACCGAGCAATGCAGCTGGCCTTGATCTGCAATGCGTTATTTGGTAGCGTGGAGGCATGTGTTGGGGTCAGTTTGTGCGTTTGTGTGGGGTCCTCGCCGCGCTTGTGACTGTGGTCGCATGTGCGTCGCAATCGGAAAATGTCGCGTGCACTCAGCGTGACTGGTATGAGCTGGGTCGACGGGATGGCGCGCAAGGCGCTTCCATGGACCGTATGGCGGCACTGAAGCAAGAGTGCGGCGGTTCGTTCAGTTCGGATTGGGAAACCGTTTATGTGAATGGACGTAACGCCGGCCTGGTTGATTACTGCGCCCCAGAGAACGGTTACGAGCTGGGACGAAGCGGAATCGCCTATCTCTACGTCTGCCCGAGCACGATCGAACCCACATTTCTCAATAGCTACCGCCGGGGCCAAGAGGCGCGTCAACTTGAGTTGAAGCAGAAAGAGCTGGATGCCCGCATCGATTCGCTGACCGATCAGCTCGACAAAGCCAGCACCCGGTTTGAACGCACTCGCCTTGCAGATGAGTTAAATCAGCTGCAACGCCTTCGCGCCCGCAATGAGCGCGAACTCACTCGCGTTTCAAAGTGAATGAAGTGAATGCGCCCGCAGCAAAGACTCAGGATTGTCAAATCCGCGCAGGATGTAATTTGCCAGAACCTGTGACTGCTGTGACGGAGTGAGATCGGCACGGTCTCCGAGAGCTCGAATTTCCAACCGCGCGTGATAAAAGATCAGGGCTGCCGCCACAGAGATATTAAAGCTTTGAGAAAATCCCAGCATCGGAATCCGAAAACCTCGGTCTGACAAGGCCTTCATCTCAGGTGAAACGCCGTCCTTTTCATTGCCTAGCACGACGGCTGTGGGCCGCGACCAGTCGAGATCCCCGATCGATGCCGTAGCCTCGAGGTCGGTCACGCAAATCTGGTAACCCAAACGCTTCAGGTCCTCGGCCGCCGCACACGGACTGCCGAACCGTTTCACATCGAGCCACTTCTCCGCTCCGCGCGTTACACGATTGGCCGCCTTGAAACGCGCTCCCGGCGCGTCCACGAGGTACATTCGCAAAAAGCCAAACGCCTCACAGGACCGCATGACCGCGCTCACGTTGCCACGGTCATAAATGTTTTCCAGCACCGGAACCATGTGCAGCGAGCGCTGCGCCACCACCTCCCGCAGGCGCCGGATGCGTTCTTCCGTCATATGGCGGGGCAGAGTCGAAAGGATCTGCTCCACCGAAGCCATTTGATTGCCAACCTGAATCCTATCCGACCACGTCAATTGAGAGCGGGAAAAATCGAGATCGTCGACCATGAGGATCAGCTCAAGCTTCTTTTCAGGTTCTTCAGGTTCTTCAAAAAGATTTTGTGCTTCAAAAACATTTTGCGGAGCGTAACAAGACCAGGCTTCCTTGTCACGCCACTTTAGACGTTACGAGTTCGTGTCGTTCGGGACGGCCTCAAAGGCAGGAGTTGATATCTGCCTTCGCCAGGTCACGCGTGATATTTTTTTGGTGAGCTTCAACAGTTCCGCCCCCAATTTCCAACAGCTTAGCATCGCGCCAAAGCCGCTCCACCACATACTCTCCGACGTAGCCGTAACCACCCAGGACCTGAATGGCCCGGTCAGCAATGTTCTTGCCAGCCGTAGAGGCAAAAAGCTTGACCCCATCGGAGTCCAAGCGCTGGCCATGGGACACCAAATGCATACGGCGAGCGGTATCGTAGACATAGGTCCGCGCCGCGCGGTATTCCGCGTAGCTTTCTGCGATCATCTTTTGAATCTGGCCAAAGGCGTTTAGGGGTTGCCCAAAGGCCTCCCGCTCCTTTGCATATTTAGACATGATCTGCAGGGAACGCCGTGCGATTCCTAAACTCATCGCCGCCAGAGTGAGGCGCTCAATCTCCAGGTTGCGCATCATATGAACAAGCGACTCGCCCTCTTTTCCGATCAGATTTGCTGCGGGAACCTGGCAGTCTTGGAACACCAACTCCGCCGTGTTTGAGGCGCGCATGCCCAGCTTGTCTTTGATCTTTTGACCCACGCTGTAGCCCGGATTCTTCTTCTCAACAAAAAATGTAGAAAGCAGAGGTTTGCCGTCACGTTCACCGGTGCGGGCATAGACAAGCACACCATCACAGGCAGTCCCCTGCTCATCCAGCGTGCCGTTGGTGATCCACATCTTGCGGCCATTGAGAATAAAGCGATCTCCCTGGCGCGTGGCCGTGGTCCGCATTCCCAAGACATCAGTCCCAACCCCCGGTTCCGACATTGCCATGGCGCCGACCTCGGCTCCTGAGCATAGCGCAGGCAACCATTTTTTCTTCTGGGACTCGTCGCAATTCACCGCAAGGTTATTCACACACAACATAGCATGTGCGAGATACGCCAGCGCGAAACCCGGGTCGCTGGTCGCGATCTCCTCATGCGCAATGACAGCTGCCACCGCATCCATTCCGGACCCACCATAGTCTTCATGTACCGTAATCCCGAGAAGACCCAACTCCCCTAGGCTGCGAAAGAGTTCCAGATTGAAACGTTCCTTCCGGTCGTATTCGGCCGCCTGGGGCTCGACTTCGGCCTCTACAAATTCACGCACCATCTGACGCAGCATCCGATGCTCTTCGGTCGGGTTGAAAAGATCAAAGGTCCGCCAGGAATCTTTAATCACCTGATCACTGCTCATAACGTCTCCTGGAAGGTCTTCCGTGAAGCCAAAAGACGTTAACCTATGCCTGGGTCGCGGGCAAGGCCAGCGACGTCTCATTTCGGAACAGCGCAACTCCGCGGCGATTTTGGGGTCATACAGAACGTGGGGGATAATGGACGAGGAGCAGTTAGTGCATGACGGGCGCGAACAGGATGAATACTCTTGATGTATGCGCAACACCACGGATGGTGAACTTATGAAGCGGCTTGCGGAAGGCCATCAGGAGGCCTTTCACGAAATCTACCGCCGCTATTCCGCCCACGTCCTGGGTTACTGCCGGCGGATTTTGCATGACCACAGCGTTTCCGATGAGATTTCTCAAGAAGTTTGGATCAAGGTGGTTCGTGCCGCGGCTTCGTATCGAAGTGAGGGTACACTCAAATCCTGGCTCCTCACCGTCACCCGACGTACAGCTTTAAATTATTTACGAGATTCCCGCGCGGGAATGGAAGTGGCGACGGAGGATGTGGAGGACTCGACCTCCGGCCGCGAAGAACTGCGCCGCACTGACTTCGAAGACCGCATCTTCGCGCGCGCGGCCGTAGAGGAAATCCGTCGACGCATAGATGAGCTGCCGGCCAATCAGCGCCTGGCACTCACTCTTTGGCTGACTGAAGATCTGAGTTATCAGGAGATCGCCCAAGAGATGGACTTGACAGAGTCCGCCGTGAAATCTCTCATTCACCGGGCGCGCGCAACTCTCGAACAGGATTTACGGGGTGTCGGATGAGTCGGTGGGACGATATCTATCCGGAATCGCCCTCGCGCGAACTGAGTCAGCGCATCGCGCTTCGAGTGGCCGAGGAGCTAAAGGAGCACGCACCGGCACCGTTCTGCCGGCGTCGGGAATGGCTCCTTCAGTTTGCAACTTTGAGTTTGGGCGCAGTGGCGTTCGTGATTGGCTTTAAGACCATTCAACAGCGCCAACAGTCGCCTTCTCCCGAGGAAAATCGGGCGGAAGCCAAGCCTTCCACGGACCTTTTGATGCTTGTGGACTCAGTGGGTGAAGACAGTGTGGACTTGGAGCTGCTGGCGGACCTGGAAATTATTGAACAGCTTGAGGAGTTGGAAAAATGGCCGAACAGCTAGATGCCGAGATGCTAAAATTCTTGGACCTTCTGATGCATCTGGATGTCCTCGAGCAAGAGTCGGAATGGGATCTTATGGAGGAGATGGAGCCCGATCGCGAAGGCGATAGTCAACCGCAAGACTCGTCAAAGAAGGAGAGCGTCAATGAATCGGCGTAATTTCCTCTTTACACTAGTAGCGGGCCTGGCTCTCCCGCCTCGGGCGCACAGCCAAACGGAAGCGCAGCTGCAGCGATGGAAAAAGCTAATGCCAGAACAACAACAGGTAATTCGGGAGCGCTGGGATCGTTTTAAGCGCTTGTCTCCGGAACAACGGACGCGCTTGATCCAAGCCTATAATCGCTTTCGACGCCTTCCACGCGCAACACAGCTGAAGATCCGACAGAACGCCCACCGGTGGCGCCAGCTCAGTACCCAACAGAAGGTCAAAGTGCGCGACATGTATCAGCGTTGGAAAAGCATGAGTCCGCATCAACAACAAAAGCTACGTAAGAAAGCGGTCGAGTTCAAGAACATGACGCCCGAACAAAAGAAGCGCGGACGGGGACATAAAAATCGATGAAAAGACGAATGCGGGGACTCCTTGGGTTCCTGCTGTTTGCGACGGCAGGAGCCTCGGCCGAAACGTTCTTTCGGCTCCCCTCAATGTTAACCTTGGAATACGGTGTCGGCGAGGACCGCTTGCAAACGGCATTGGCCAATGCGGTTTTCAGCCTTCGCGACAATTGGCAGGTGGACCTGGGAGCTGACCAGAGCCGCACGCAGATCGATGGAGATGTCATAACCGCTACGGGATTTCGCCTCGGGGGCGGTACCGACCCGCTTGGCATTTACAGCGGACGCCTGTCTTATGAGACCTGGCGCATTCCCTCTCACGTTCGAGCTCATGGCCTTCGGGTTAGCGGAACCTACTCACCTTTATCGTGGCTGTTTACCTTGGAATACATTCATCAAACCATTCGGATTTCCGGACTTCCTGAAACGGAAGCTCCGAGCGGACAGGCCGATGTCCTGGATCGCGGTCTTGTCTTTCGTGTCAGCACCTTTGCCGTGAGTCCCTGGAACTTTTATTTCCTAACCGGCTCACACTCATATGACAAAGATCTTGTACCTTACGCGGAGGCCTTCACCACTTCGTCCCAACCCCTTCCGAATTCCGTTTTGTCGACTCTTTCCGCAATAAACGACAGTGAGATGGCCCTTGGCGCCGCTTACTTTTTCAAGCGGTTTCAAGTCGGCGCCGAGCTTGGCCATGGAATCTCCGCACTCGACCAAGTCAAAACCCTGTATGTGGAACTTAACGGAGCTTATGAATTCACTCGGAATTTCTCCGCAAACACATCGGTCACATCCTATAAGCCCGTGGGAGATGCTCAAGATACGTCCGCTAGCTATCTAGCGACGGGTGGAGTAACCTATTTTTGGCGGTGACTTTTCGTGCGCCGCTTCCTGGGTGGTGCCATCGTGGAATCGCTTGGCAAGACCCTTGCAACACTTCTGTTAATAAGACCTAAGGAAAAACCGAGGGCTTCAAACTTGGTGGGAGTTTTCCCCGCCATACACGGAGGTGACAGCCATGACAGACCCTCAAATCCAGTTTCAGGATGTAGATTGCCCGAAGCTACGAAGTCAGGTGAAGAGCCTGATTGAGGATCTCACTCAGTTGTGCCCCTCAGACGCGGCGGTCCGTTGCCGTATTCGCAAAATTCATAACCGGTTCCTAGCTGAAATCCGAGTGGCATCTGAGTCAGTCCTTATGCAAGCCAAAGATCAGGCTTCAGCCTTAAACGATGTTATGGACCACATTCGGACCCAACTTCTCAGTCAGATCGTGAACTGGCGGAACCACCGTTTCGCCTCATGAAGTGCCTTTGGGTCGTAAGCGCCAACTCAATAGCATTTCGCTGAGAATCACCACAGCACGGCGACTGATCATTTGATCACGTGCTGTGGGAAACCCTTGGGTCTCGAGATCCGGAAGTTTCTTCCGGCGGCGCCGTAACTTCAGAACCTTACCTGGTTGACCTTCCTTTTCTTTCATTCTCCCTCCCCTGCTCTGCTCTGCCGGCGTTCATTCCTTCATAAGGAACAAGACCATCACCCGGCCGGCACGGGTTGGCATGGGTCCCTTTTCAGGGCGCAACAGTCCCGCCCTCTCTAAAGCGAGCTTTAGGCGCGCATCATCCGTATTGAAGACCTTCTCCAGCTCATGGGGACGTTCCGCCATATTGACGACGTCCACGTCCACTCCCGGCATCTGGGTCTGGACAAACCCGCGCACCTCTAACGCACGGTTATCCGCCAACGTCCGGTCTTCCTTACCAAGATCTTTCTTCGAATTCGATGGATAATTCTGATCCGCCCAGGCCAGAATCTTAACCTCATCCACAGGACGTCCTGACCCCTGAGCGCGGCGCAAGAAATCGTGCAAATGCCGCTCCGCGCTCGCCGTTAGATTTGAGGTTTTAGGTTCAAATACGAGTTCTGTCATGACATCAGCGTTGGAGACGCGAGCCGCTTTCGAATAGGCTTTTTTTGGAGCCGCGGGGCCTGACGCTTCGTCTCGCCCCGACGCTTGAAGGCTCAACGTGAGTGCGAGAGCGAGGGTGGAGACCGATTGAACCGCATTCATCAACTCTCTCCTTTTGACTCGGGGTTTTCGCCCCGCATCTGGCTCAAATCTTCAAAACCTGTTCCAAATGGAAGGCGGTGTCCTGCGCCGTTGGTCGAGAGAACCCTGCCGACCGTACTAAAATTCCCCAAATCTCAGGGGCAATCTGTCTGCATGCCCCAATGTCGAACACGTTTAGAAAACCACTTAACACTCCGCACACAAAGGCTGCAGAGTCTTACTCCCGTCGCGGTAGATTGAAATGGATTTTAAACCTCGGTGCCATCCCTCAAGAAAGATCTTCTCTACATCTTCAATTCGAGCGGCGTTGGGCAAATTAATCGTTTTTGAAATCGCACCACTGAGAAACGGCTGCGCCGCCGACATGATTTCCAAATGCCCTTGCCATGAAATCCGACGGTGAGGGTGAGCGGGTGGCGCTAAGGCACAATCAAAGACAGGTTCATGTTCAGCCTTAAATCCAGGGGCTCCAACAATCGTGCCCTTCTTAAGCACAAAGCTTATGATATCAGCGGATTCCGAGTTCGTGTATCCCAAGCGACGCAGGGCTGGCGTGACGGATTGGTTTACCAATAACAGATCTCCTCCAACCGCAAGATGTTTGCGCTTCACAAGGGCGAAATCCGGCTCAATACCGAGAGTGTCACAGTCCATGAGGAGTCCAATGGTCCCAGTGGGAGCCAGCAGAGTCAGTTGGGCGTGGCGCAGCCCTGAGCGTTCCGCTTCCCGCGATACGTCCTCATAAATTCGATCCACCCACTCCAGACCTTGATTCAGGCGCTGTTCGCCCCACGCCTGGCGGTGACGATTGAGAACATTGAGCGCGTCTGGTTTATGAATGACCCAATCCGAGAAGGGTCCCTTGAACTTCGCTAGCTCACAGGACATCCGAAGGGCAACCGCATGGAGGGCTCCGGTGAAGCGCCTGGTCCACATCACGGCCGCCTCACTCTCGTAGCCTACTCCCAGCTGCATCAAGGCGCCGCCGAGATTGGCATACCCGAGCCCCAGAGGACGAAAGCGGTAGCTGTTCTCTGCGATCTCGCGAGTCGGATACGAGGCATAGTTCACTAGAATTTCTTGCGTAAGCAAAAGAATCCGGGCCGTCTGCGTGAATGCATTCCAATCCACGGCGGTCGCGGGTTCGGCGCCGAGACTTTTCGTACCGGGATCGCGCAGAAACCTCGCCAGGTTCAGCGAAGCCAAATTGCAAGCCGAGTTATCAAGAAACATATACTCGCTACAGGGATTGCTCGCGCGAATCGGGCCGGCTTTGGGGCAAACATGCCATTTCTGAATCGTATCGTGATACTGGATTCCAGGATCGGCGCACTCCCAAGCCGCACGGGCAATCTCGCGCACGATTTCATCCGCTCGAACTTCGCTCACAATTTCGCCTGAGCGGCGAGACCGCAAAGCCCAGAGCTCCCCGTGCTGAGCTCTGCGCAGAAAATCATCCGTCACGCGCACAGAGTTGTTGGAATTCTGCCCAGACACAGTTCGAAAGGCTTCACCATCCATGCCTCCGGAATAGCCACTGGAAAGAAGTACGCGGGCTTTGCGTTCCTCCTCTTTCTTCCACCGAATAAATTCAAGAATCTCGGGGTGGTCTGCATCCACAACCACCATCTTAGCGGCGCGCCGCGTGGCCCCTCCCGAGCGGATCGCCTGCGCGGATTTGTCAAACACTTCGAGATAGGAAAGTAAACCCGTGGATTCGCCGCCCAAGTCCAGCGCCTCACCGCGCGCGCGCAGTCGCGAGAAGTTCGTCCCCGAACCTGAACCGTACTTAAATAGCTTCGCTTCGCTCATGAGCAGTTCATAGATGCTGATAAGGTCATCTTGGACATCTTGGATAAAGCAAGCGGAAGCCTGCGGTCGCACATAGGCGGACGCGAGCGCCCCCACCTCTCCCGTATTGGGATCGCAGGCAAACGCGTTGGCGCGACCCAGGATCCCGTACTGCGGAAACACACCCACATTGAAATACACAGGTGAGTTAAAGGCGGCCAGCTGATGCACAAGAATGTGCATCAACTCATCTTCGAAAACCTGAGCCTGCGCACCGGCAAAATACCCCTGCCACTCGCCGGCCGCCCTGAGCGCGCGAACGACGCGGGTCAAGAGGGCGCGCACGCTGCTTTCGAAACGCGGCCGTAAGTACCGGGTTGCCGCAATCTCGACGGCTGTCGGTGACCAGTGGGCGGGTCCTTCCACGGTCCGGTCCCATCCTGGAATTGCAAATGGTCTCCAATTCACGCTCGCGAAAGGAGATTCATTTTCTTTCGTAAAGTGCCGTTCCAACCGAAGCGTTTCTGCCATGAAAACATTGTTCCATAATGCTACGCAAAAGGGATAGCACCAATGCCTGCACAAACCTAAAAATAAAGACCAATGGAATCCAAACCACTCACGATGCCCATTTACATGGATCACAACGCCACCACTCCACTGGATCCACGCGTCCGCGCCGCTATGGATCCTTTCCTCGCGGAGCAGTTTGGAAATCCCTCCTCCGCCTCACATGCATATGGATGGCAGGCGCAAACGGCGGTGAAGAAAGCGCGCGAGCAGGTCGCGGCTCTGATCGGGTGCCGGTCCTCGGACGTGATCTGGACTTCGGGTGCGACGGAAAGCAACAATCTCGCTCTACTTGGCGTGGTGCGCGCCTACTGCAAGGATCGTCCTCACGTGATCACACAAGCCACGGAACACAAGGCTGTTCTGGAAGTGCTTGAGGCCGCGCAAGAATGGGGCGCGACGGCCACGGTTGTGGGTGTGGACCGTGAGGGACGGGTGGACCCGGACGACATCCGGCGCGCGATCCGTCCCGACACGGTAATGGTTTCCGTGATGATGGCCAATAATGAAGTCGGCACGATCCAACCGATCGAGCAAATTGCTGCTATCTGCAAGGAACGTGGAGTTATTCTCCACACGGATGCGGCTCAAAGCGCCGGCAAGTATGCCTTTGATCTTAAACGCCTGCCCGTGGATTTATTGTCGATCTCGGGGCACAAGCTCTATGGCCCCAAAGGAATAGGAGCGCTGGTTCAGCGGTGTATGAATCGGGAGTTCACACTCAAACCGATTCTATTTGGTGGCGAACAAGAACGCAAGCTTCGTCCCGGGACCTTGAACATGCCTGGCATCGTGGGATTGGGCGCGGCCTGCGCCGTGGCTCGAGAGGTGATGGACGATGAGTGTCAGCGCTTGCGAGGATTTCAAAAGAAAATCTTGAGTGAGGTGCGCACACGTTTTCCAAAGGTCCAGGTGAATGGTCCAATGGAGGACCGCTTGTGCAACAATATCAGCCTGTCGTTTCCAGACCTGCATCCCGACGCGATGGCACTAGATCTCGCCGGTATTGCTTATAGTTCTGGATCCGCGTGCAATTCGGCAAATCCGAAGCCCAGCCATGTCTTGACAGCTATGGGCCGTGATGAAGCCCTGGCGCGGGCCACATTGCGGCTGGGAACAGGACGTTTCACCACCGCATCCGAAGTCGACACAACAATCGCTAAGATATTGAAAATGCTTGAAAAAAACTATCACTGAGAAGACTGGGAGAGGCCCTTGCCCTTTCCAGCGCGGCTCGACTGTGTTATATCTAGAAGCATATGATTAATGTATCGCCTGCTGCTGCTAAAAGGATCAACTCTCTAAAATCTGAGGATGGTGCCTCTCCGGACGCCTTCCTCCGCGTATTTGTTAAACGCGGAGGATGCTCAGGATTTTCTTATAAGATGGATTTTGATACTCAAACCAAAGATGGCGACAAAGTCTTTGAATCCAATGGTGCCAAGGTTGTCATTGATGGTCAGAGTCTGCTTTACCTGATCGGCATGACTCTAGACTACGAAGGTGGACTCAATGGTAAGGGCTTTGTATTCTCCAATCCCAACGCCGCAAAGACTTGCGGCTGCGGAAGCTCCTTCGGCGTCTAGCACCGCGACCTTTTGCACTGCACTCAAGCCCAAACTGGAAGTCCTGAGCCCATTCCCGAAGACATCTATATTTTGGCATTCGCACTGACCCCTTTGTCACTGGATCTTTTTGGGTGGACGTTCGTTGCGAGGCCTCGCCCTTGCCGTCCGAGCCTGAGTCTTGACCACAATCCACATGACTCGTCGGCTGAGCTGGCTTAGAACCATCCAATCATGTACATCCGGCCCTTGCAGCCTATTGATCTTCACATGCTCGCCCACCACAGGATCCGGCACTCCAAAGAGAATGGACGGGATGGGGACTTTATCTTCGCACCTAATGAAGAGGACCATCATGTTTGTGAGGAGGATTTCGAAAAAGAGGCCGAAGCCCTGCGAACTCCCGTCACAGCGGTGGGGTGGATGAGAATTTGGATCATAACCAATGATAGCGAAGTCTTTGGGGAGATCACGCTGACACACCGGCCCCGGTTGGCCGCCGCTCTTCATCGTTGCCTCTTGATGATGGGACTGGAGCGATCGGTACGGGGCCAGGGCTGGGGATCCAAGCTTATGCAGGAATCATTGGCGTGGGCCAGGCAGCAATCCTCCCTGGATTGGATCACCTTGCATGTGTTCGAGAATAACCTGCCGGCCAAAGCTCTTTACAAGAAGTTCGGATTTGAGCGCGGAGGCACGACTCGAGATATGTTCCGCGTTTTTGGTCAGTCCATCAATGATACGGAAATGGTTCTCAGGATTCCTCGCACCAATGGTCGCCAATAAACCACTGCTATCTTCTTCTCCAAATCGAATGGTCTGAGCGCACGCCGAAATAAGCGCGCCAAAATTAGACGTTTGAATTCGAAATGTAGATTAAATCGACGAAATTTCTCAACTGGACAGCCGCTTCCGCGCCTGAACGAAGATATGCGGGGTGGCTCGGCCACCAAATTGCACAATTGCACAATTGCACAATTGCACAGAGGTTGTTTTCAAAACGACGCATACGGGGGCACAGGAATGGGGAAGTCTATCATTATTGCCATTCATTTCGCGATTTTTATGACTGCCGGACTAGGATCAAACTCGGCCTGGGGCATGGCTCTTCCGAAGTCCTATTTCATCTTGACTGAGATTTTTCGATCTTCCGCCAGTACCACATCCATGTATGGCGATATAGGTTACTTTGATTTCAAGACAAAACCAGGAAAGGTCATTTACAACTATTTTAATTATACGCCTTCGAACAATTCCGCAGGGTTTACGAACGGAACCCGTCACTTGTATCTTGGCGCGGGCGTATGTACGCCTGGGCAGTTTCGATTCCCTCAATACAACAAATTCAGTTCGATTGAAGGCAGTATTGTGAGCGCCAGCGACGGAAATTTTATTGTAAAGTTTGGAACTGTGACACATAAGTGGCAAGTTAGTGATAGTGTCAACGGTGTCTATAGTCTCGTGCGGTTAAGCGGAGGCGGGGTATCTCAATTTGTAGGAGTTGGGGTTTTTTCCGATCAAATTCGAACGCAGGAGACTTCGATCACTCAATTCAAGAGCAGTTTCAACGGCTACATTATTCAAAACAACGGAAATGCGGGGTCTCTCAGCGACCCGACCGCTTTCCCCTACCTTGTACTTCAGACAGGTTTTACTCCCTCGATTTTTCGCGGTAGCGGCGGCATTTACGGTTATCTTTACCCGCTTAATGACGGACACTCCATATGGGGGCAATCGTCACTCGTAGTTGGCGCCGGAACCTTCAAAACCATGGTTTGGGCGCATGGCGGGCACATTTATGATCAGACCGACTGCTATTCAGAAGCAAACAGTAAGGGAGGACACAAAACGGTAATGTTCGGGGCCTGGAATAACTTGAAGGGCGTAAATAAATTCGTAACTTTTCAGTACAGCTATCAATCAAGCGGAGTACCGATCATCAGCATCGGGGTACTGTATTAAGCAACCTTTCAAAAACAATTTGACACTACCGTGTCAGCAACTGATCCCGGATGGCCGCACCGTGAGGCGGAGCCTAATGGCTCGACCCTCTCGGAGCTCTTCTCCATCCCGTCGCTGAAAAACAGGCCTCGGCGATGCAGGCACCGCTCTGAGCTCTAGAGTTTATCAGTGAGGAAATATCCCTCCGTCGGCTGCCAGATATTCAATTCAGTCCAGCTGAAGTCGCTCGTCTCCACGCTGACTCGCCTGAGCCTGAAGCCTTCCGGCCTGAGCCCGGACACGGTGTCGGGAAGAGTCAACTGGTAGCGTAGGATGAATCCGCCGGGAATCTTTCGCTGCTCGGTCTTGAGTACGATCCTTCCGTCAATCCGCTCCATAGGCGGGTTCCATGCCATAAGGACAAATCCGTCGCTCGCCGGCACGACAAAATCAAAGTCGAAGATGGGATTCTTAACCTCCTGCTGGCCTTGCAAATAGATTTCGAGCCAAAACGGTTGCCCGCGCCGGACTTGGAACGAGTTCACAAGAGAGACGCCATAGAGGGATGTGCGCGGTTCAAGACCCACCACGTTCCAGGACAACACCTTGAGAGGGGTCGCGGCTCTTGGGTTCTGAATTTCGACGTATTCCGGGCGCGCTGGCAGGGCGTAGCGCACATTTGAGTGTTCATCCTCGAATCGGATAAATGCCAGCGCGAAGAGATCGGGACGCGTAGCGGGAGGAAATAGAAAACGCGTATCCACCTGCCAGCGATCTGAATCCAACGCGGTTAAGGTGCAGGAGTTAAAAAACTGAAACATCTTGAGATTGGCCGTGCGATTGAAGTGCCACCGGGTACCCGAAAACGCCGCCAGACAGGAGCGAGGCACGTAATCATCAAGAGCCTTCACGGTGATAGCCGCATTCCAACTTTGCTCAGGTTTCAAACTTTTCTCGTCAAAGCGGATCGACTCCACGATAAAGCCGCGGTCCAAATCCATCTCCTGATTTCCTTCATCGTTCACACCCGCCGCGAGACTGTCGGGCCGGATCAGGGATGGCCGCTCCCACCAGGCTGAGCGTTCATCAAATTTTTCCTTGAATTGAAGATCCACCCGGATTGCAAACTGAGATCTCACCTTTCGCACTTCTCCGCGCGCGGCACTGGCACACCGGTTCCAGAGCAAGGCCGAGCCTTGAATCTTCGCTTCTCCGATATCGCCCCGCAAATCCAAAACTCGCCACAATGGAGGTTGCATTCTCTGCCCGACGAATTTTTCTCCGCGCGCGCAAATGGGGACGCGGTTATTGGGTCCGGCGCTGTTATCCGTGCTCACATGAAGAAAGTAAGTCAGGATACGTGCGGGCAGATCCCCGCCCGGAGCACTGAAGAACACCAGACCCGCCTGTGGGTGGCCGAACTCCGACAGGTCCGCCCGGACGATCGCGCGCTCGACGTGAGCGGATATCGCCGCCCCTACCCGGTCCGGCAAGCGCGAACGTCCATCCTTAATGCCCAGATTGTGAACAGCTTCGTGGGCCAGTATTCCTACCCATTGAATGTGGTCCAGGCTCATCCGATCCGCATTGATAAATATAGGAACTCCGGGCTTGGTGTCCGTTACCGCCAAGCGATGAGCTTCACTCTCGGATGTTTGGAACAAATCCGGATGAGCCGACTCGCTGACAAACTTCAGACGCTGGCCCCACGCCGATTGCGAGGACTCGGGTTTGGCCGGGAGGGCCGCTTGGACCCGCTCAATTATGGGGCGAAGTTCGGGATCCGCGCACTCGGGGGCTGTATCCAAACAGGAGCGAACGAACTCAGGAAGGTACTTCCAGAGCCAGCGGAGCTCGCGCTCCTCACGAGAGCTCCCTTCCAGGAATTCCACTGGATCCGCGTTCGCCCCCAAGAGAGGAAGCCAGAACACAAAAAGAACGATGAAAATTCGCGGCCACATTTTTTACTCTCCCTCGAGAAAAACACGAACGGTTCTCCACTCCACCCCGTACGGTGGCCGAGAGGTAGTTCGAAATACAAGCTTAACTCGTCCGCGCTGGGCACGACCGTCACAGAGCCAGGTCTGCGTGAGATCCATCTGGAGACTCAACTCGCCACTCTCATGACGTGACACTTCCGTCCACCGCAGGGAATGAAACCGCAGGCCCTCAGGCGCGACCGGGCACGCGAGAGCCTCACGGACGTGTGACGTGAGCTCATCAGCCACATACTCCGAGTTCCGTAAGAAAAGCCGGCCCCCGGAGGGAGTGGCTGCCCATAGCAAGGCTTCAAATACAAGCTCCTTTTCAAATACGGCCGGCACTCGTCGCAGAGATTGGCCCAATGCGAGCTCGAGCTTGGCCTGGAGGGATCTGAAATCAGAACTCGGCAAAGGCGGAGTCGAGGAATCCGGATGGGCGGTTGCGGCCAGGATTTCCATCCAGAGACTCACGGCTTGGGGAATCTCAATAGGTTTTGTTTTGGCCTGGTCCAGCCACAATTCATCCGAGTTAAACCAGACTTCCGTCTTTTTACCGAACCGGAGCACGTACATCCGCCCGCCCAGTTGGGGCTGCCCTTGGAAGACGGCCTCGGGTGGAGAGTCTCCCCGCGCCTTGAGCTCGGAGAGGAGAACCTGTTCGCCCGGGTTCAGCTCGCAAATTCCGTCGCACATGGCAAGCAGAGATGGTAATCGAAGGCGTGCGAAGAGAAGTGAAAACTCCGACTCACCCGCGCCATTGCCGACCAAAATAGGACCGGCCGCACCTGTCCCTGATAGAATGACCAGTAGAATAAGAAGAATTCTCTTTCGTATCAACTCGGGCCTCCAGGACGGCGGTTGCGAACAGGACAAAGCTGCAAGCTGAGGGAGTAAAGATCGTCTTTGACTTCGTTTCTCTCTTTATCTTCCATCTGCTGCCAGAATCGAGTCGCAAACGTCTTCATTGCTTCTTTAAACTCAGGCAAGCGCGAGCGCGGAATCGCAAAAATCATCGACAGGAACTCCCGGTCAACCAACGGGTCCTCGCGTAACGAATCGGCATGCATTGAAAGGATCTGCATATGAAAACGGCGAATGGATTTGGATGGAACTTCACTGAATGTGTAATAAGCTTCGGGTCGTGCCCGCCAGAGACCGTCTGCAGTTTGTGATATGAGGCCTAACCCCTCCAAACGCTTGAGTGCATGGCTAGCGGTCGTGGCGGGAATTCCCAAGCGCCTTCCGATCCACGCCGGATGGGGATCAAAGTCTTTCAGTTGAATCAGTTCCAGAATGGCGCTGTGGTACCATTCGGAGATCACACGAAACTGATCCTCTCGCACCCGCCGAAACGATTCGGCCTTGCGCATTTCTTGGACCCGTTTCCGCGCCGACGCGCGCACCAAAGAATTGCGCGCGAACTCCGCCAGCACCAAATCCCTAAAAAATTGACGTTCGAGCGGCCGACGCGCCAAGGACCGGGCCACCTCCTCGGTCTTCGCTTCGGAGAGACCTTGCTTTCCCTTCAGGATGTCGCAAAGACTGGAAACACTGATCTTCAGATCCCGCGCATAGGCGCGTAGTGAGTACGCCCGATTGCGCTTCTTCCGACGGGCAAATTCCGCATTGAGCACGTCAGCGACTGAATCCATATGCAAGCTAACCATGCGCGCAACCTAACGGATATCAATGGCTTACACAATAAGTTCCGGACAAAGCCGAATACTTTTAGAGCGTCCGAGTTGAGGTGCGCCCGAGCTCAAAGATAGTGTGTCGACATTCCACCTATCCAAGGAGAAATTACATGAGGGGATTCATTCGCTTCGCGGCCCTGTTTGCAGTTGCACTCGCGTTCGTTGCGTGTGGAAAGGGGAAAGACGCCGAACCTGAGAGCCCATTCGCGCCCGCGCCTCCCGAACCGTTTACACATAAAGTTTCAGGACCGGACCTCACCGGCAAATGGACTTCCGGTTGCGAGCGCGACGCCTGGGGCGATGGACATGTCATATTCACCATCACGTTCGACAGTCAAGATGTGCTCCGGCGGGAAGCCAAATACGCCGATCGCGCTTGTCAAAACAAAGTGTCGGAGCTCGAGCGCAAAGGAAAATTCCGTTACAAGGCCGACCTTTCCGGCGGGATCTACGAACTGGAATACCGTTTTGATATTCCCAATGGATATTACGTCACCGGCGACAATGTCTCTCGGTCACAAAACCGGCTCTGGATCAGCGACCGGCATATAGGTCCCGGGGTCGTGCCCCATATTCCTCTGGATCTTGTGAAGTAAAAACGACGACCGCTCTTAATTCCACGCACGCAAGCCGGCCCGCTTGCGCGCAGGGACGCAGGGAGACGTAGGGCAAGGCGCGCTTCTACCCGCCCCGCTTGTCAACACGGAGGTTATAGTGAAAACAGGTATCCGGATTATCGGTAACGGCGCAAAAGACGGAGGCGCGACCCCATGTATTGGAGGCGACTGTCCGCAAAAGGCCCAGGAGCTCCAGCGAAATCACAGCATTGGTGGTCCTCCCAATGACCTCCTCGCGGTAATGTGAACCGGCTTCGATCTTGATTTTGTACTCAACCCTTTGAATGGGGAGAGACACCTCGCCCTCGTATTCGGGAGCCAGTACCTCTTCACGACGGTTGACATTCCTAATCCAGATCCAACACTGTGGTTCTTCCGCGAGGCTGCAGCCTTCGCTCTCAGCAGCCATCGACTCAATGGTCTGCCCAGCCTTCTTGTGTACCATTGCAAAGGTTGTGGAAATCTGGTCTGAATACGTCACATTCCAACCTTTCGCGAACGCCTTTTTTATAAAATCCTGAACCTGAGCGATCTCGCGGTTATGCGTTTCGATGTCTTTCTTGTCGGAAAAGTAAGTGAGCTCGTAAGGGGTATCCACAAATTCCGCGTGGAGAACTCGGGAAAGTCCCACTGTCGAAACCATTATAACCATCAACATGAACTTCATGGACCTTCCTCCAAATACGTTGAATAGATTGATCTATGACTCGACACCGGCGCGGAAATCAGCGGGATGGCAAAATGAGGAGCGCCCTAGGCCTTGGCTTGGCCTGTCCGGACACGCGGTCGCTTCTTTTTTCCGCGCAGAAGCCAGCTTGAGATATAACCCTCATACTTCTTCCTGATCTTTCGGGGCATATTGGTGTAGTTCCCGATAATACGTCGGCAGAGAGGCGATCCGCAGCGGCACTTCATCTTCCAGTCGGGATTCTTCTCGGTCATTTCGTAGTCCCAAGTGATTTCCTCTCCGGCCGCAATCGATCGCATGGCAACCACCTTAAAGAGATCACGGATGCCGCAGTTGGGATCACAGGAATGGTTGATATACCGGGCGAGCCCTTTTGAATCGCGCCATTTGTCCTTGTCGAACTGGATGGTGTGGTCATAAAGGTCATCGGTCCAGTCATCAAAATCGTTATCGTAGATTTCGCCATCATAGACGGCGATCACCTCACCCTTACGGATAGGTTTGTTGGCAAACACCGCTCGTCCATACCTCTTCGTTCGGCGTAAGGAGACTTTGGGATTGTCCATAACGTTTCAACCCTAAAAGGCTTTAGAGTGCCAAGAAATCTGAACCCTGTCCACGATCCGCCACGAGGAAAAATCTAGGGCGTTTGAGGGAACGCCCTGGACACCGTCTATGCGCAATGATGTCCTTAATAGCTGAGCCATTGGAGGGCTCCAGATGATTGGGCGCGAGCACGACGTTCATTAATCCCTGTGTGGGATGCGGCGCTTGCTGCGCCCACTTCCGGGTGCAGTTTTATTGGCGAGAGTCGAATGTGGGCGAATCGGAACACGTCGTTCCATTTGACCTGGTTGAGGATCTCACGCCTCAGTTTCGCTGTATGAAGGGCACGAATCTGAAGCACCGGCCTAAATGCATTGCCCTCAGAGGGCGCATTGGAGCCACTGGTCATTGCTCCATTTACCCACATCGCCCCACCCCCTGTCGCGAATTTAAAGCTTCGTTCGAGGATGGGCGCCCCAATCCCCGCTGCGACGAAGCTCGACGCGCGCATGGGCTGCCTCCCCTGCGTCCCCAGGACTGGAGTAGGCCAGTTCCAGATCGTTAAGGGGTCAATTCACGCAAGATCTGGATCTGCCGTTCAAGGTCGCGGAGAACCCCGGCCCACATCAGCTTCACGCGGAACCGATTGCCTTCCGTCAGCTCCCAAAAACGGAGTTCCGCGGGGATCTCACGCATCAGGTCTGTCATAGGTTTTTGCGCATGAAGTTCATAAGGATAACGCGCGGCCGTTTGCGCGACAATGATGTCAATGCTCTCACCCTGGCGCGCGAGCTTGGTCGCGAGTTCAACCGTCTCATCCGTTTCGCGCATTCGCAGTTTGAGGCGTTTGATCTCATACTCAAGCGTCTCCAAGCGAGCGCGAATAAAGCGCTTCGGTTCCAACCGCTCACTCACCTCAAGTTGAAGGGCGCGTGAAAATCCGCTCCCTTCGCGACGGATCAATTCCACGATGCGCGCGCCGTAAGCACTCAGAAAGTAATAAGCAAAAATGAACTCCTCGAGGTGGACCC
This sequence comes from Bdellovibrionales bacterium, assembly GCA_050249195.1. Taxonomy (GTDB): domain Bacteria; phylum Bdellovibrionota; class Bdellovibrionia; order Bdellovibrionales; family UBA1609; genus JALHOQ01. Next base: position 77,980 of record JBFWQY010000009.1, on the reverse strand, counting down.
GCGCCGAAGGATTACTCAACTCCTGAATCAGCTCGAGCAGTCCTAATCGGGTTAGAGTATAGCGTGACTTCTGTCCCGAACCGGTGGCGCGTACCCATCCTCGATTCCTGAGATCCTGCACGTAGCGCAAGACCTGTGTATTGTGGACCCTGAAGTGCGCCGGCTTAATGATCGCGTCCAACCAATTGCAAAAGAGATCCACCAGGAAGCGCATATCCTTCTGCCGAAATCCCTGAGGATTAAGGTTAGAATGAGACCCCAGGGTCGCCGCCGAGAACAGAAGATCATGCAGAGGTGTCACAGTGTTACATTGTAATGCCCAAAGTGAGACGATCCAAGCGATTATTAGAGAGAAAGATGAATCGGGCCACCGGTAAGTTACAATGTAACATTTTGTAGAGAGGGTTCTTAAAAAGCACTGATATCCTGATTGCGAGGTCCAAATTCCCTAAGGAGGTGATCATGAATCCGCTCAAGCGACTGACCCTGTCCATCTCGGCTCAATTCAATGAATTGGTTATGCGCGTGGAGAACCATGAGGCCGTGGCGGAAGCCGTTCTTGCCGAGTTTCGTGACAATATTCATCAGGCGACGTACCGACTCAAAATTTTGGAAAAGGAGATCTCCCGGACTCGGGAGAAAATCGCGGCTTTGAAGGTGGAGCACGAAACTTGGGGTCAGCGCGCGGTGAAGTCGCAGTCGGACGATCGCGAGAAGGCTCTTGAGTGTGTCCGCCGGATGAAAATCCGCGCCACTGAGCTTCAGGCTTTAGAGACTCAGCTCAAGGAAATGATCTCGACCCAAGCCGAAGTTCAGCGTGATCTGAGATCCGTGGAAACGCAATATCAGGAGCTCAAGTGCAAGCATAAGATTCTCGCGTCCCGACAAACCCGTGCCGAAGTGTTCAAGGGATTACGCGCGTGCACGACGGATGGGAACGCGCCCACTGCTGACATCTTCGAACGATGGGAAAGCAGTGTGATGCGGGCGGAAGTCTGCGGTATTCCGCCGGGAACACCGACCGACAGCTTGGATGATGAATTTCGCTCTAAGGAGCAAGAAGCGGAACTGGAAGAGGCTTTGAACGAACTCACCCGTAAGAATGAATAAAACAGGAGATAAGACCATGAAAAAACCCGATCTCACCCAGATTTTACGAGTGACAGGCGGAATCGCGCTCACAGCCTCCGCCGCCGTCTTTCTCGTACAGGGTTATTCTGATCTGACGTCATTTTACCGCTTTGGCGCATTTTTCGCCCTGCTTATGGGTCTGGCCGCGGCTGGGGTGTTTTGCATTCGTGTATGGAATGAGCCCAAGGGAGCGCGTACATTTTTAGGTCTCATGACGGCGGGCATAGCCGTTCCGTACACCCAGGTGGGGGCGATGCTCTATGGGCATTTCGATACCACCTCCAAGGTGTCGACTTCTTTACCCGAGATTCTGATCTTTAAGGGGTTATCCGCTGCGCAAATCCTGATCGCAGCGCTCCTGGTTCTTCTCGTGCTCCCTCCGGCCGTCCAGGTGGGACTACGCACTCTTTCGGGACCGCATGCACGCGCCCTGGCGTTGAATTTCACCGGACTGTGCGCACTTCTCATCATCCCCGCGCGCTCCTCCATCGCCGTCTCCGGTCTTGTGATGATTCAGACGATTTTCTGGGGTTTTGCCTTTTTCCGTCTGCGGCGCGATCGTATTTACGGCACCACGCCTGAGGCACGTATCGCACTTGCGATTATGAGCGCGCCGTTGTGGATCATGGCGGCTCGCGGCCTATTTTACGATGCCGATCAATACCTCCTTTCTGTCCTCGGCGTGCTCATGGGTTCGGCATTGGTTTATTGTAACGCGGCCATGAACCTTTCCCGTCCGCTTAAAGCTTTGGCGCAAATGGGAAGCGCCGTTCTCTTTCTCGCTGTTGCCCTGGAATGGCAAAGCGATGTGACCGCTTGGAAGCTTTTCCCGGAATGGGTTCACACCGCACTGGTTCTCCTGCCCTTTGCGGTGTTGATGATCCTGCTCGAGCGCCGCGCAAGCTATGTGCGAGGCTTTCGCTATACAGGAATCGCACTGATTGTCCTGTCAGACTTGATTTTGTCGATCGCGCATTTTCAGCTCGCACCAATGATCGCGGTGATGGTGACTGGCTTTTTCGTTATCGCCGTGGCCTGTGATGCGCGCGATCGCGAGTCCTTTTTGTTGGGTGTGATGATCACCATGGGCGGCGTGCTGGGTCAATGCTGGATGGGCTTTAAACTTCTGAATACCTGGCCGTGGCTATCACTCGCGCTGACCGGCTTTGGAATTCTCCTTGTGGCCTCCTGGATGGAATCCCATGCTCGTTCACTGCGGGTTCGGTACCAAGAGATTATGAGCCGTTTTGATGAGGCTCAGAAATTTTGATTTCAGTCCCGGGACGGCGCAAGCGCTGAATCTCCTCGTGCAGGCGCTCCAGCGTCAGTTCCGGGGCCGGAATGGGAGTTCCAATATGAAGCTCAATCGTACGCCAGAATTTCCGGGGGAGCTTGAAAAACGCCGAGCCGTCCTTGCGGCTAAAAAGACTTCCCCACAGATTGTTGATGGCCATTGGCACAACGGGAACCGGGTCCCGCTCCACAATTCGAAGGATCCCGGGTTTCAGCGCGGCCAATTCGCCGTCCGAGGTGATGCGACCTTCGGGAAAAATGCACACCACCTGACCCTCACGGAGGTCATGGGAAACCTGATCGAAAGCACTTTGGAAAATCGCCTCGTTTTCATTTCTCCCCGCAATGGGAATCACTCCTGCATGGCGCATGAGATAACGCAGAATCGGAATTTCAAAGAACTTATAGTACATGATAAACCGTGCGGGGCGCTTGATCCCCGCCATAATGATCATCCAATCTATGTAGCTCACGTGATTGCAGGTCAGCACCACGCCGCCCTCGGCGGGGACACGGTCTAACCCGCGGACACGCGTGCGATAGAGCAGATTCGCAAGGATCCAGCTCAGGAATCTCAAAGTGAATTCGGGCACCACCGTGTAAATGTAAACGGCGACAATCGCGTTGAGCGCCGCAAAGACGAGGAACATCTGGGGCAAAGTCAGCCCTGCCTGATAAAACGTCATGACAAGCGCGCTCGAGACCACCATAAAAAACGCGTTCATCACGTTGTTGGCCGCGATCACTCGAGAACGGCTTGCGCTGTGGCTGCGCTCCTGAATCAAGGCATAGAGTGGGACAATAAAGAAGCCGCCAAAGAGGGAGGTCAGCAGAAAATCTCCCAATAGACGAAGGCCCTCGGGCGTCTGCACGAACTGGGAGAATGTCATAGGAGCCTCCAGCGTGCCCAACCAACTCGGAATGACAAAGAACAAGTCCACCATGAACACGGTCATGCCCAGCGATCCAAACGGCACCAACCCGATCTCGACACGGCCATGGGAAAGGCGCTCACACAAGATGGAGCCGGCGCCAATCCCGAGGGTGAACATCGTCAAAAAAGCGGTCACGACGGACTCATCGGCGCCGAGATAGTCCTTACAGTAGATGGGGAGCACCGACAAAATGCCGGCGCCAAAAAACCAAAACCAGGAAATTCCGAGGACGGAGTTAAAGATGGCCGTCTTTTCCCGGAGCAGACTCCACATCTCGCGAAAGGTGGGGATCGGGTTGTAGCGCACGTACAGATCCGGATTCCCGCGTGTCACCGGGCCCAGACGCCAGGCTGCAATCAACCCCAACAGCGCGAATAAAATAATACCTACGGAGTTGATCGTGGTCGCGTGAACGCTGCTGGCCGCAAGCCCGCCCGCAATCGTCCCAATGAGAATGGCCAAAAATGTTCCCAACTCCACATAGGCATTCGCCAGCATGAGCTTACCGGCCGGCACGATTTGGGGAAGGATGCTGTATTTCACGGGTCCAAAAAAGGTCGAATGCACTCCCATTAGGAATAAAACCGCGAGCAGCAGGGGGAAGCTTTCCCATAAAAAACCCGCGACGCCCAATAACATAATCAGAACTTCCCAGATCTTTGTGTACCGAACAATTTTACTTTTTTCGAACTTATCCGAGAGCTGACCCGCCAGAGGTGAGAAAAGAAAGAAGGGAAATATGAAAATCGCTCCCGCGAGCGCGACCAGTGAGCTTGTGCCGATTCCTCCAATCTGCACGCCACGAAAGGTGATCATCACCACGAGTGCATTCTTGAAGAAATTGTCGTTAAGGGCCCCTAAGAACTGGGTCCAGAATAGCGAAGTGAACTGCCGGTCCTTGAAAATAGTGTTGAGGAACAAGGTGGCTCCTATAAACTGAAATTATTATGATTATGAACCTGTTGGGAATTATGAGACGGGGGGCTGGCAAAGTCATCGCTTTCGTGATCGTCGCGCTGGCCGGCGTGGGACTTTTGTCCTGGTGGTACCGCCACCAGCAATTTCGCGCTGTGGAAGTCCTAGTTCGTGAACAGTCCCCCGCCCGAGACTGTGGCGGCGGGGACGCGGATTTCAAATGTGAAGTCCTTGCCTTCCAGAAACTGGCGGAAGAGGCTTTGGTTTGGCGCGTGCAGGCACAATCCTTTCTGAGTGAAGTGCGCGCCCGCCGGAAGGACGCTCAACCCTTGACCTCCCGCGAACTGGATCTCCTGCACCAGGGCGTTAGGGATTACTTGGATCTGCGTCAACGTATCATGGCTTTGGCCTATACTCACCGCAAGGTGGGCGAGCATCTTTTTGAATTGGCGCCCGGACGCGCCGATCAGGGCCGCGGCGTTTGGGCGGAGGGGAGCTGGTCGGATCGGCGCCGACTTGTCGATCCCACCACTCCCGATGGGCGCCTCTTTTCCCTGCACGCCAAATTGGCCTTGGCCGCGGCGCTTACGCTCTACGACAATTTTTTGCTTGGGATTCAGCCTTATCAAACGGACCACTTTCTGCGTCGTTTGATCAATTCCGACAACAGCAAGGTCAATCGCGCCATCGACAAAGTCACCTTGAGTTACCAAAGCCGCGCGAATGCACAGATGGTGGGACGGGCGCTGAAATTCCATGAACAGGTCCGACGCTGGGAAGCCGAAAATCCGGAGACGATCAATTTCGCCTCCGATTATCTGGATCATCTCATCGCCGTAAGCCCCTCGCTGGCGCGTTTGAAACGACTCACGGGAGACGACCTCCACTTCGCCACCCGGAGCTTGAGTTGGTTTATCGTGGCGCTCTCTGACCGAGTTGAGCAAATCCAGTCGGATTTAGTTGGGACTCTCAGCGGAGCGTTTGGGAATACATTGGGGTTGGTGGAAACTCGAAAAGGTCTCCTTTTCGACTCCAAGAACGTTTTGAAAAATGTGGAGCGAACCCTTCGCCCGCTCGACATCTTGTTGGAGAAAACTCCCTTTCGCCTGACAGATGCTTTGATCCCGGGGCACTGGGGCCACGTGGCGGTCTGGGTCGGAGGACGTGCGGAACTTGAGGCTCTCGGGCTATGGGATCACGAGACGGTGCGGCCCTGGCACAAACACATCGAATCCGGGCGGCAGGTGATCGAAGCTTTGCGTTCGGGCGTTGAAGTCAATTCTCTGGAACATTTCCTCAATGTGGACGACCTTCTGGTTCTGCGCCCGCAATCCCTGAGCGGCGACGATCAGCGCGCCTTCCTTGTTAAAGCTTTCCAGCAACTCGGCAAAGCCTATGACTTCAACTTTGACGTTGAGACCGACAAGCGCATCGTCTGTTCGGAGCTGATTTACGTGACGTTCTTCAAGCACTTCACCTGGCCCACGCAGCGTACAATGGGGCGCGCAACCATTAGTCCCGATCATGTGGCCCGCGCCGCTCTCGAACACCCCCAATTGACACCGGTTCTTCTCTACCACCAGGGGAAAGAGGTGCAGCCCGATGTGCTCCGCTACACGCTCCAGCGGCTTCTCGAAGGCGAATACGCCACGCTGGAGGAATTGGCGCGGTTGGACTCCGCCATCGTACGCAGCCCGAGTTCGCAGTAGGGAGGGTAACCCGAAACTGAGGAGGGGCCCCATCCTGAGCCTCACTTCTGTAAGGGTGCGGGGCCGCAGGCACAAGACTGGACTTTGTACACGGCTGTTAAATTCATTACCGATGAATTGTCTGATCTTGGGTGCTACCTTCCCGTCTTTTGAATTTCCAATTCACGCGGACTCATTCTTGAAAAGAGGAGAAAATGAAAAAAATTTTTTTAATGTGTGTCGCAGTTCTTTCGTCGCTTGCCTTTGCTGATAATCCCTGGAGTTCTTGGCGAGGAACCCTCACCGGCCAACTGCCTTCGGACTCCTCGGCTATTGTTGGGTGGGCCGAGGCGTGGGTCAATAACACGGTCCCGGCGAACCTTCCGGGATGGCGGGGTGTGGGTGCCGCCGAAATGGTCCAGATGGTTTCTCATATCGCCACCTCTGTGGCCACGAATCCGCGCTTCAACGGCTGCCAGGTTCGACCCGCGATAGCTTGTGTTGAATACACGGATTCCTGCCGTGTCCAGCCGGAAGGCGGGATCTCGGGCCAGATGGGGCCAAGATCCTTTCAGATCGTTCCGTTTTATACGGAAATGTACCGCAACGAAGCTGATCCCTCATGGCTCCTGTTTAGAAATACCAAATATGTAGGGACAGTTGACATCGCTGTTCGTTTGAACGGCGCCGGCCAGGTTGAAAGTCTCACGGATTTTCAGTCGACTTGCACCCGCTAATTATAGGGAGCTGTCTCGCTTCCCTCTGATGTGGAAGTGCATTGCTGGGCCACGTTCGCGAGAGGACACATTCGCCTCTCGCGCAATTCTCGGCGTTAACGGCAAATTGAGAATAGTGAATCGGGATGGTGTATGGATTTTCTCAATGAAACCGCAGACCAGTTAGAAAAATTAAGAGAGTTTGTCTACGCTCCTGGAGCGTTGAATTCCAAGACAAAGTTTTTGATCGCGCTTTCCAACTGCCTCCTCTGGGCAAGGCCCCGCTTCAAATGTTGTGAAGTAGGGCTTTCCAATCTGAAATAGAGAGAAGGTTCCGGCAGGACCAGCTTTTTACCGCACGACCGATATATCTCCCGAGCTTGTCCTCAGCTCCAACGTCTTGACGCCGGCAAGCGGCTGGCCCCATTCGTTATGAACGTCGCCACTTAACGATTTAAGGTTAAACTTCCATTTATCGCCCGTCTTGAGTTGGACACGAATATCTCCGGAGCTGGCCGATCCCGAAATTTTCTGCGCCTCCGGATATGTAAGATTGATATCGCCCGAGCTTGTGTGAACCTTGAGGTTCTTGCCGTGGAAATTCGCCATCGAGATGTCTCCAGAGGCCACCTCAACCTCCATGTCCCCGCGCACGTGTTCCAGTTTGACGTCCCCGCTGGCGGCGTGAAGGCGGCTCGAGCCCGCTTCACAAGTCTGCGCGCGGATATCTCCAGAAGCCGAGCGCACCTCCAAATCCGCGAGTCGCAAATCTTTCAGATGGACATCTCCAGAGGCGGCTTTGACAATGAGCGCTTTCGCATAGCTCTTCGGTACGGTGATCTTAAATCCCCAAGTGCGCCCCTCATCAGGACCGCCGCCATCGGTATTAAAGTTGAAGAAGCCAAAACGAAATCCGGAGTCCAGATCACGGCGGAGGCCAATTCGAATTTTTCCGCCGTCGCGGCGAAGCTCCAAAGCCGGGCCCTCGGTTCGCACCCGCCCCCGAAACTCCACCCGAACCTGAGGAGAATCAGATGTGAGGACATCCACATCATAACTGGAAGATTCTACCTCGATCATTTTGAGGCCGGCGACCTCCACATCTTGCTGCTCTTCGACCAGACGCGATTTATCGGTGGCTTCTTGCGCTTTCTGTAAAGCAGATCGGACACTCTCACCAGCCATAGCGGCAAAAACAAATGCAAGTGACCAGGACACCAAAGTGATGGCGGCTGTTACGGCAACGATTTTTCCAGTTCGGTTGTTCAACATGACGTATTCCTTTCTAACCTTGACGGGCCTTAATGAAGTTCACGTTCCATTTGCAGTATGAGACCAACATCCACAGCAATCCGCGAGTCACAGCCACCATGAGAAACCCACTGAGCACGGCTAAACCCACGGTCCCAATGCCCGCAAACATCAATGAGAGGCTGGTGAACGGACCCAGCACAAGAGCGACCGGGATCACCGCGATCATCACCACGACCGCGCTGATCGCAAGCGCCACCGGCACCGTCCAGCCGGCACAAACCAATGCGAACATCACGAGGAAAGGACAAATCAGCATGAAGAAGTTGAAGGGTGCTAGAATCAAAACCAGGAGCAGAATTTGCAGTAACGCTCCCGATCGGCTCGCAAGAGTTTGTGACTGCTCGGCTTCATTCACCCATGTGTGGACCAAAATCTCTTGCGCGACCGTCTTGGGAGCGCCCAGGGTCGCGCAAATTTCAGGTTCGCTCTTTCCATCGGCGAGGCCTTGGCGGAAGTGTTCCTCGTAATCCGCCAATACCTCTCGCCGTTCAGCTGCCGGCAGGCCTCTGATCCTGCCTTCCAATTCTCTGAGATACTCCGCCTTGGTCATGACTCTCTCCCGTACGTAATAAAGCATTGATGTTTTTGTTAAACTCTTTCCACTGCACAATTTGCTCGGATTGGACCTGCCGACCTAATTTGGTGATGCGATAGTATTTACGCGGAGGGCCCTCGTTTGATTCACGAAGATAGGTTTCAAAAAGTTTGTCCTGCGTCAGCCGACGGAGAATGGGGTAGATTGTACCTTCGGCAATGTCCACCTTCTTCGAAATCTCTTCGACCAACTCATAGCCGTAGTAGTCCCGATTCTTTACGAGCGACAGCACGCAGAGTTCAATGACGCCTTTTTTGAATTGGGAATTCATGGGACTGCTCTCCTTTTCCACCCGAGGCATAGAAATACCCCACAGTACTGTGTCATGCAAGGTACTAATCTAAAAATAATAGCCAGAGAAGCGCCGAATAATACTGATGGAATTTGTGACGCACCGGGCTTTAGAACCCATACGTACAGGATTGCGGTTGCGGTTGCGGTTGCGGTTGCGGTTGCGGTTGCGGTTGCGGTTGCGGTTGCGGTTGCGGTTGCGGTTGCGGTTGCGAAAGATGACCGTCCCACTTTGAGACAGTCAAAGAAAACGTCAAGTGATCGGATCCTGCACAGACAGATGGGTTTATGGCTTGATCTGAAATGGTCTTACACTTGCACTCACTTCTTACAGGTGTATTCGGGGAGGACAAATGGTTTGGGTTTTATTAGGTCTTCTGGCTGTTTCAAGCGTGCCAGCTTCAGCTTCAGATGGCGACGCGCCGATTTTAGATGAGCAAACCGCATTGAGTGAAATCGAAAGGCGAGCCGATGCATCCTGCTCGGCGGACATCTCGGCGATGGTGGATTCCATCAAAGAGGCACAGTACCAATATGTCGCTGAATTTCAGATCAAAACGAAGTTACGGCGGAGTATTACGGATCAAAATGAAGTTCTGACGTGCCTCTCAGCCCTGAACACAGCCTTAGAGCAGGTGCGCTCACAGGTTCAAGATCCGACCCTGGCCCAAAAAATTGGAACCTCGGTTGGCAACACACTCAAGGGATTATTTAGGCTAGTCTCCAGCGCCGTTCAGCGTGGCGGCAGTGGCTGCGGAAACTGTCCGGCGATCTTAGGCGTCCGTGGCTAATAAGGGCGCGGCGGGTAAGTATCACGCTCGCCGCTCATTTCCCGTTAACTTTCGCTCGCGGCAACCACAACATCCACCGCTTGCACCCCAGCTCTGACCAGCGCAGCCGGTCAAGCGGCTCAAACCCTCCCCCGGTCAACCTTGCCTATGGTCAACTTTGCCTAGCGGGTTCCAGCAAAAGACATAGTCACTGCCATTTTGTGGCACTCTTTCGCCCAAGGCCCATCTTTTAGCTCTCCTGAGGCAGGCGAAATTCTTGCAGTTCTGAATTCGCTTTTTGACCTCATCATCAAACACTGGAGTTAAGAGATGAAAGCTCTTGCATTAGGACTGTTGGCTTTGATCACGGTAATCGGATCCCAGAGCTCCTACGCTCAAGGAATCGCAGGAAACTACTATACACCATTTACTCAGATTCCAAATTCAGATGAATTTCGCCCTGAATCGCTTCGGATGATCAACGAAGATGGTTCGTACGAGGTCCGAACCATACATAATGGCGCGCAGGAAATTTATGTGGGGACCTATCAAGTGGATGGGAGCCGGGTGACTTTCAAAAAAGGAACATACAAAGCGATTTGTCCCAATGTTTTGAATTCCGATGAGGGAGAGTTCACGGCGAACTTCAGGCGCACTCCGAATGAGCTAATGCTTTCACAAGACAGCGAAACATTCTCCTTTCCAGTCGCAACGCAAGCCGAGATTCAGAAGATCCTGTCCCTTCCCGTATGCGGCTCAGGCACGAACTGAGCAACGTTGAAGGAGAGCGCGGTGGATCTCTTTGCGGTTCAGTCCGGCCCGGTGTCCGCAAGCCCGGCCCGCCTAAAACATTACGTTGCGTTTAGGCCAAAATGGCTCTATTTCAGGTTATGGCGGATGTGTTTATCACAAGTACATTCCGGAACGACTGGAACAGGCAGTTTAATCTCAAAATTGCTGGGCTTTTGAGTAAGAATGGCATTTCCTGTTATTTACCTCAACGTGATACCGATCAAAGTGGCGACCGGAAAAGAACTTTTCAAGAGAATGTGGCAGGTATTCAATCGTCCAAAGTATTGATCGCGATTGGGGTTCAAACTCAGACTGCAAACTGGGGATTTGAAATTGGCCCTGCTTTCTGCCTAAAAAAACCAGTGATCGTTTTGACTGATGTTGACCACCCTGTAAGCCTCATGTGTGAGGGCGCCGCAAGTTCAATTATAATTGCTACGCAACTCGACGACATGGAATCGTTTGCTGGCGATTTACTCGCGAGCCTGCATCGATTCGATGTATAGAAATCCCACTTCGCGAGGTAACCCGTTTTTGCAGTAGAGAACGCTTTTAACACTGGTAAAAATCCAAGTTGATGATTGACTCCCTAAAAGCAGAACAGAGCCTGCCTTGGAATCGATTCAATCGGCACTCGGCCCCTTTGCGCAGCAGCAACGCCGGTTCTAAAACAGTGATCGTTTTCAACAAACGAACGCATTGGCCGGTTCGAAGTCTCAGCTCAACCACGACAATACCACACGTGAGTCGCCCCTCTATCCGGCGTCGTACAGCCTTGGGAGGTATAGGATATGACTTTGCCCCCCAACATGCCGAGAAACGTACATAGATGAGTTGCGGTATTGGGCCCCGAACCAAGATGGCCGTCCCACGCGACTTTGTAGGCGTCGCGTGCGTTGATAAAGTACTTTGGTTTTACGACAACATAGCTGTTCGTTACCGGATTGAGTTCGATCTTTTCCGCCGTAAAATTTGGCTCCGTGATTTCGATAACATGCGCCGCCAAGGCCAGGTTTGAAAACGAAAGTGTCCCTAGTAAGGCGATCATGAATTTCATAAGCAGCTCCCCCTATAGTTCAGGCCATATATCCTAAGGTTCATACCGTGTAAAGAATTCAGTCCGCAAGTTGGGAGCATTCATGGCCCTTTTCCTGCTTTACTTCACTTTGTCGATCAGAACGTTATCGCGACCGCCTTGTTCAATCAAAACGCTATCCACCGAGTGGCTCTCATCGGCGCTGGACTTATGAACCTTGGTGAGAAATTTCTTTGTGGCCGGTCCTTCGACGGACTTTTCGATCTGTTCCAAGATATCGACCGTGATATTGCCGAAGCCTGGGTCCTTCTTGGATCCGACTCTGCTGAGATGCAAGCTCAATGGAGAGCCCGGTCAGGCCAAGTTTGCGAGCGCGCTTCTGTTCATACGAGACTTTCGGGGATAGATATTTTCAGTGATCGCGACTCGCCACTCTAATTAACTCGATCTCTCCCAACGTTAAAAAAATCAATATTTAGACAATACAGCTCCTCGCGGCTGGACAGTCGTATGATCTCATCAATTTCGTCGAGACATTTTCGAAGTTTGTGGTGAATGACTTCACGGTCCTGCTTGGAAATGCTGAAAAGTGTAGTCGCGTGCCCCAGCTTTGGCCAGTTGCGTTCAATCGACTGAATGGCTTGCAATCGCCAGCACGTGTTCATGTTTACAATCAGGCGGGAGTTCCGGTCGACTGAGGAGTGATTTATTCCTGAAAACAACTTCCCATCTTTCTTCTGGCCGACAAGACCTAGCTTCGCGAGGACTTCTAGTGCTGTTGTCACTGTGGAGAGAGGTACGCCGCAGTACTTCGCAACTGCAACTGGAGACTGAAAGCCCGGAATATTAACAAGCAGAATAATTGACTGGTAGAGCCAGTCACTGAGAACTAAGGCTTTTTCTTCCTGACTGAGCTCTGTAGCGCGAAGGTTACTCTTTAAATTGATAGCCGAATCACTTTGCCGTCGTATTTGTTTCAAAATCCTGGCCTTAAGAGTGTTGTTCCCCGCTCTCGCATACATAACCAGCAGTATGAAGAAATCCCCCTCTCGCTCCGAATGGCCCAGAAAAGCATTGGCCAGTTCCGCCTGTTCCAAACTGAGATCGGATGTGCTTGCTAGGATCTGGCTGACATACCCCGGACGACATCGAATGGCCTCAGCAAATCGGGAACGGATCCCTTTGACTTGCGATTCCCGAGCCTTAAGAGCTTTCCGCAAATAAACCTTGTAATCCTCGAATTCATAGATGGGCTGCACGAAGGTCCTCTCCCCAGATTCTTATCGTGCAGTTTTTATTAAAACTAAAATCCAATGGGACTTTTAAGTTAAATGTCCTCGTTGTTTGGGCGCTGCACTATTAGGATTGAGGGCCGTTCAAAAACTTTGCTATTCGAAAGGAAGGGTTTGTCATGACTTCGAACATACCTAGAATCAAACGATCCTCAGGTTTGTCGATCTTTCTTGTGTCCGTATGGATTTGTAGTGCTTCGGCACAGGTCAAAGTCGTGGATGAATCCACGGCAAGAGTATTCTGTGCCAACTTGCATCCTGTCTCCTACTTTCCTGATGGGACTCCTAAAGAGGCGATTGCGTTTCAAACAAGTGGTATTCAGTGCGGGATTGCCGACTCCCAGGGACAGCACGGCCTAGTCAACTCACCGAGAGCCGTCGGCGGATGCATTCGTGAAGGATCCCTCGTTCAAATGGCCGACGGATCCAAGTGGAGATAGAGAACATATCTCCTGGAGATCGTGTTACTTCATTGAATTTTCAAGGTCATTTGCCTATGCCGTCCGCTGCCAGAGTAAAAGCCGTCTTAGAGTATGAAGTTGACATGATCGCTGAGATGAATGTGAAAACTATGGATGGAGAGAGAACCATTCAGCTCACTGGCAATCATCGTGTGTATGTGAACGAGGCCAAGAGTTTTATTAGCGTCTATGATTTTAACAGGCAACAATCGATCAGTGGCAAGCTTGTCATAGTTTTTGACTCAAAAAGGAAATTACTCGAATTGGCGAAAGTGGAGTCGGTCCATTTCCGAATACTAAAAGAGAAATCAAGAGTGTATGATCTTGTACTTGAGGAGGGGCCTCATAACTTCCTAGCAGATGGCCTACTTGTTCACAACGCCGATTCATTGAGGGTCAAAGGGCTATAGATGCCCAAGCATGACTCTCCGCACGCGGCCGAGTCAAACCGTCGCCTTATCGCGCTCCGCCGCCGCGACCGCGCCCGCCGCGCCGGCGGCGCCCACGGCCTCCGTGACCATGACCGCCTCCACTCCCGCTGGCACCTCGATGCTCCGAGCGTGCGGAGCGATCCGGGCGTTCACCACGTTCGCCCCGCTCGGCACGGTCTCCTCGTTCACCGCCGCTGCGGATTCGATCACGCGGACGTTCGCGTTCATTCGCGCGCTCGTTCCCACGTCCATTGGCGCTCCCGATCGTGATCCCTGCCGAAGCTGCTGGTTGCGGCGTGTCGGGGACATCCTTTTTCAATTCGTGGAGGAGCTGTTCGTCTTGTTCAATCAAAACGCCGCCCACCGAGTGGCTCTCATCGGCGCTGGACTTATGAACCTTGGTGAGAAACTTCTTCGTCACAGGTCCTTCGCTGGATTTTTCAATCTGTTCCGAAGTGTCGACCGTGATATCACCAAAGCACAGAAGCTGGCAGCTGAGGCGGCGCTGATCAATATAGTATCCGGTGCCGATCAGATTGAGCTCTTTGCGCGATGGAGGGTTCACGTTCCAATCACCGTCGGTCACACGGATACGGCACTCCGCGCAGGAAGGGATTCCGTTGCATGTCGAGCGGATCACAATCCCTTTCGCATGGGCCAGTTCCATGACCGTTTGGCCCGGCTGAATCTCGTGCTCCACATCCTGTGGGAGGAATTTCACTTTCATGCATTCACCTGCACGCGTACAAATTTCTTTTTTCCCGCCTTGAGTACGAAGGACTCCCCTTCGTGCAGATCCATCTTCAACTTGGGATCCACGATCTTCTCGCCATCGCGCTCAACCGCTCGTCCCTCGATCAGGCGGCGGCCTTCGCTGGTGGAACCCGCCAGGCCCACATCCACCATCAGCTTGCAAATCCATAAATTCTGTTGAGCCGGAACAGGTCGGACTGGAATTTCGTCCGGCAAACCCTTGCTCACAAAGATGCGGTCAAATTCGGCCACGGCATTATCCGCGGCTTCCCGCCCGTGAAAACGGCCGACCAAGATATGGCCAAGGCGGGCCTTCACGGCGCGCGGATGTTGGGCGCCGCTGGCGAGGTCCGCCTTGAGCTGATTCAGTTCATCGACGGAGATATCAGTGAGAAGTTCATAGTAACGAAGCATAAGTTCATCGGAAATTCGCATCGTCTTGCCGAAAATATCTTTGGGCGAGTCCTCAACGGCAATATAGTTATCAAGGCTCTTGGACATTTTTTGAACGCCGTCCAGGCCTTCGAGAATAGGCATGGTTAAAATGCACTGGGGTTCCTGGCCAGCATCCTTCTGCAATTCGCGCCCAACGAGCAGATTAAACTTTTGATCCGTGCCCCCAAGCTCGACGTCGGCTTTCAGCGCCACCGAGTCATAGCCCTGCACCAGAGGGTAGAGGAACTCGTGGATATAAATTGGAGTGTGGCTTTGAAAACGCTTCGTGAAATCGTCGCGCTCCAACATGCGCGCCACTGTATATTGACTGGCCAGCCGAATAAAATCCGCCGGCGTGAACTTCCCGATCCAAGTGCTGTTGTATGCGAGTTCGGTTCGCTCGGGATCAAGGATTTTAAAGATCTGTGAGGCGTAGGTCTTGGCGTTGGCTTGGATCGCGGCCTCGGACAGCGGCGGGCGCGCCTCATTGCGGCCGCTGGGATCTCCGATCATGGCGGTGAAATCCCCTATCAGAAAGATCACATGGTGACCCAATTTTTGGAACTGGCGAAGCTTGTTGATCACGACGGTGTGGCCAATATGGAGATCCGGGCGCGAGGGATCGGCTCCAAACTTGATCCGAAGCGGGCGATTTTCCTTCTGACTCTTACGAAGTTTGGCGAGGAGTTCCGCTTCACTCACGATCTCAGCCGCACCCCGCCGGATCTCCTTCAGCTGCTCTTCGGGATCTGCAAACATGATTTACCTCGCGTGTTCGACAACGCGTGTTTCACGCACAACGGCGACCTTGACCTGACCGGAGTAGTTCAGCTCCCGTTCAATCTTGCGTGCGATATCCCGGCTTAACATAAGGGCCTGGTCATCCGTTACGCGGCCGCTATCGACAATCACGCGAATTTCTTTGCCACTTTGAATCGCATAGCTGCGAGCCACGCCATCAAAGCTGTTCGCCATGGATTCCAAGTCACTCAAGCGACGAATAAATGTGTCGAGATTGGAGCGTCGCGCACCCGGCCGCGAGCGCGCCAGGTTGTGGGCGGACTGCACAATGTGAGCCAGGGTCGTCTCGGGTTTGGCTTCATCATTGTGCGTGCGGATCGCGTGCACAATCTCATCCTTCTCCCCATTGCGTTTGCAAAATTCCGCGCCCGCCTGGGCGTAGCTGCCCTCAAAGGTGTGATCCAGCCCCCGACCGATGGCGTGAAGGAGCGCCGCTCGCCGCGCGGCCTTATCATCGGCGCCGATCTCTTCCGCAATCAGGCCCGCGAGTGTGGCCACCTCTTGGCTATAGGCCAGGAGGTTTTGGCCTTCGCCTTGGCGGTACTTGAGGCCGCCCAACACTTTGATGATATTGGCGTGCACGTTGTGCACCCCGAGTTCGAAGCAAACCTTTTCACCATCTTCGCGCATACTGGTGAAAATTTCAGATTTGACCTTCTCCACGACCTCCTCAATACGGGCGGGGTGGACGCGACCATCTTCCATCAGTTTGGCCAGCGACTTGCGCGCAATCTCACGTCGAACAGGATCGAAACTGGAGATAATCACGGTCTCCGGAGTCTCATCGATAATCAAATCCACACCGCAGGCAGCTTCCAGGGCCCGGATATTGCGGCCCTCCCGGCCGATAATCTTGCCTTTCATTTCCTCACCCGCGAGCGGGATGGAACTCACCGTGCGCTCGGTCGCCACCTCGGAGGCGAAACGGGCCACCGCCGTCGCCAGAATACGGCGGGCGCGCTTGTTCGCTTCCGCCAGAGTTTCTTCTTCAATCTGAGCAATACGGCTGGCGCATTCTTTTTGCGCGTCTTCGGTCATCGCATTGAGAAGTTCGGCTTTGGCCTGCTCGGCCGTCATCGCGGCCACGGACTGAAGTTTGAGTTCCAACTCGTTGATCTGTTGGAGCGTCTTTTGTTCCATATCCAAAAGTCGTTTCTCACTCACTTGCAGGCGTTCGCCGGACTCATCGAGTTCTCGCGACTTTTGGTTCAGTTGCTCTTCCTTACGGCGAATATCCCGCTCCAACTTGGACTCGCGTTCCTTGAGTTGATTTTCCGTCTGCTGGATCCGCTGCTTCTCCTTGCGAATCTCCACCTCGACATTTTTGCGTGCGCGAGCCTCGAAATCTTTGGCGCGCTGGGCAGCCTCGCGCTCGATCTTCGACACCTGACTCTTGGCTCGCTGAATCACCTTTTCCGCCTCTTTTTCGGCCGAAAGCAATGCCTTTTGGCCCGTTAGCTTCAGGGCCGCGTAAAGACCCATAGCCCCCACGCTGATCCCCGCTAGCAGGCTCACGACGGCAATCATATCCATTTTTAAGAACTCCTCTTTGATGTGGATGTGCGCAGAATCATCTTGTCCGTCACGATCCAGTCCAGGACCTGGTCCCAACTCTCTGCGGGGAGCGGGTGGTCACAAACCTGAATCTGATAGACCACGCCGACCCGAACGGCCACGGGGTGGTCCGCAAAAAAACGGTCGTAATAGCCTTTGCCCATTCCCAAACGATGGCCCATGGTATCCACAGCGACGGCCGGACAGAGCACGACGACCAGAGACCGTCCCGCGACTATTTCCTTGGACAGCGCAACAGAGCGCTCAGGAAGGGGTTCGGCGATTCCCAAGTGGTTGAGATGGAACGCATCGCGAGCCAGAGGGCGGTAGAAATCCAGCTGTTCCCCACGCAAGCGAGGATAAAAACAAGAGATCCCGTCGAGATCAAAGCTAGCCTCTTCGGCTAGGGGCTGATAGGCACAAACAAGGGTCTGGGGATTATCATAGTCTCGCAGCCAGCGTCGCAGATTGAAGGTCAGAGAGGTCCGCGCGGCTGCGGCCGCACGACCGCCTTGGCGCGCCTGATATCGAATCCGGCGTTCGCGAAATTCACGTCGTAGCGACGCTTTCTGCGATTGAAGACTCAAAGCTTCCACATACAACCTGGTGCCTGCTACTGATCAATTGTGAGCCGGTTCAGGGGCGTGGAATCCAGTTCGTTGAGAATACCTTTGGCTTTGCTTTCGAGCTTATCGAGATGGCTGTTCACCGCGCGTTTCAGGAAAATGAGATCTTCGGCCATATGGAGCGAAGCGAGCATCAGGGCCTTTTGAAACGAAACGTTGTTATTTGCGGAGAGAGCCTCTTTGATTTTGCTGTCGACAAGGTCAATCAACTCTTGAACGGTCTGTTCACTATGGGAGGACTTGAGCCGAAGCGATACTCCCGCCACTTGCACCTCATAGGTCTCACTGCTCGGGCTCTTGTCCGGGTGCATCTGTCTGGATTCCTTCACATTGATCCTTTATTGGATCCCTCAAGGATCCGTAAAAGATTTCAATTTAATTACTGCCCAAGCATATCTTATCCCGGGGGGGCGAGTCGACTCTTTTGCAGATCCTTAGAAGGCGGGGAGGTCGGAAAAGCGGGAACAGAAAGGCAGCGCAGAAAAGCAGGGACTGACTTTTTGCTCGCAAAAAGTCAGTCCCTGCTTTTCTGCTACTCCCGGCGCGGGAGCAGACCATAGGGATCAGTGTCTTTAAGCAGTGTGTAAACATGGTTGGAAAGCAGTCCCACAATACGACGGTACTCGCCCAACACGTCCAGATGAATACTCGACGTGCGGATGGATTCTGGAGTGCCCTTCACCAACCGAGTCATATGGGACTCGCGCATTTTTTGTTCCAGCCGCCGGATATTGCGTTTATGGAACACGACCTTGGCCGCCAAGTCTTTGTCTTGGGTCTGATAGCATGCAATCGACATCTGGGCGATTTGATGTACCGCATTAGATAGCTCCTGCAGATCCCTCCAACCCTCGTCCGAAAAGTCGACTTTAAGATTGTGTTTCTTGCTCGCAAGTTCCAGGAGCTGGTTGTCGACGACGTCGGCGGCGGCCTCGAGGTCGGTCACGAAGTACATTAGCCGAAGCATCTGTTTACGTAAGCCCTCGGGCGCCTTATCAATTTGACCCGCTAAATAAAGATTCAGCTCGCGTGCGAGCAGATCCGCCTGATCATCGCGGCGACGCAAAGATTCCACCAGGTCCGGATCTTCACTGCGAAACACCTTTAACGAATCTTCAATCATACCGGTAACAATATCGGCCATGCGCAGAGCCTCACGTTCGGCATGGGCCATTACTACCGAGGGCGACTCCCAATCGCGCTTGTTCAGGTACTGAACCGAAAACTCCTTCTCATCCTCACGTGGCGGAAACAGATTTTCAACCACACGCACGCCCGCGCCAATAAATGGATAGAATGCGACGACGGCAAAAAGATTGTAGATGGTATTAAGGTTGGCGACATCGCGCTCGGCCGTTGAGGTCCCGAACCAGTCCACCAATAAACCAATGAAGGGAAGCACGAGCACCACTGACGCGATCTTATAGAGCGCGTGCGCCCATGCCACCTGTCTCCCGACGTAGTTTCCTCCGGTCGCCGCGATCAACGCGGTCGCGGTCGTGCCCACATTGGCGCCGAAGATCCAGTACATACTGTCTGTCAGCGAAATCATTCCAGCCGCAGTGAAGGTCATCGCAATGGAAATCGTCACCGCGCTCGAGTGCACGATGCCCGTAAATAGGGCCGTGATCCCGACCGCATACAGCGGATTCTCATTCAATGCCTGCACGAAATCACGGAAATGATCCATATTGCGGAGATCAGCTGTGCCCCAGCGGATCAGTTCCAGGCCGAAGAAGATCAGGCCAAAACCCATGACAGCGGCAGAGAAGTTGCGCACCACACGCTTGCGGCTGAGAAAGTGAATGAAAAAAAACACCGCGAATACGGGAAGACCGAATCGCGCGATGTCGAAGCTCAGGGCCTGCACAACAAGGGTGGAACCCACGGCCGTGCCCAAGATCACACTCATCACCTGCGGGAGCGTGATCACGCCCGCCGACCCCAAGCCGACGAGAAGGGATGTCACCGCCCCAGAGCTTTGCAGGATCATTGTCAGACCAACTCCGAGGAAGAGCCCCCAGAAGGGCTTCTTCGCCAACGTGGTGACAATATCGCGGATTCGGTCGGAGGCTAGCTTTTGCAGATTCTCGCTGGCCAAGCTCATTCCCAGCATAAAAACCGCAACGCCGCCAAATGTGAAAATGATCGCTGAATGCGTCCCCGTCATAACCCTTATATTGCACAATGGATCATGACAGGCGGCAAGTGAAAGCACGCCCTTGACTTGACTGTGTACTAGCGCCTAACCACGGCTCTCAAATAGCGCTTCGGTGTACTCATCCGGACGAAAACCCGTAAGAGCGTCCATGGATTCCCCGATACCCAGAAATACGGTGGGAATCTGGAGCTGCGACGCTAGTCCAAGGACCACTCCTCCCTTGGCGGTTCCGTCCATTTTGGTGAAAACAGCGCCCGTGAGTTGAAGAGTTTCGTGGAATTTCTGTGCCTGAACCAAAGCGTTCTGGCCCGAATTGGCGTCCAAAACAATTAAGGTTTCATGCGGCGCCTCGGGATCGAGTTTTTGAATCACGCGTTTCACCTTGCGCAGCTCTTCCATGAGGTTGGCCTGAGTGTGCAACCGCCCGGCCGTATCGATTAGGACCAAATCATAGCCCCGGGAACGCGCCATTTGTACGGCATCAAAGGCCACCGCCCCCGGATCCTTGACCGCCTCGGGCGCAAAGATCTCGACTTGAGCCCGCTCCGTCCACACACGGAGCTGAGACTGAGCCGCCGCCCGAAAGGTATCGCCTGCAGCCACCAGGACCCGCGCGCCTCGCTGTACGGCCAAATACGCAAGTTTACCGATGGTCGTGGTTTTTCCTACACCATTTACCCCCACAATCATCCAGATCTGAGGCTTGGGCCGGACTTCAAAATCCTCAAAGGGCGAGTGACCCATGCGGGGTACGGACGTCAAAATACTCTCGACTTCCGACTTGAGGGACGACTTCACCGTGTCCAAAGACCGCTTCTCCTTGCGTGAAAGCTGGTCCTCAACGGAATCCATAAGGCGGGTCACGGTCGTCGGACCGAGGTCACTGGTGTACAGAATCTCTTCGATGACCTCGATGTGATCAGGGCTCATCTCCCCGCCCCCGATCAATCCGCGCTGAATGCGTCCCCAGAAACTTTCGCGAGTGCTACGCAGGGCTTTATTAAGGGACGGCTTTTCGATGAGCGGCGCAGGCGCAAGCTCCGGCACAGGAGCGAGAACAGGGGCCGGCGCACTCGGTGCGGCCGGTGTGATTACCGGTGTGACTTCGCCTTCCGCTTCGGCTTCTGCCTCAGTCTCTGCCTCCGCCTCAGGCTCCAACACCGGTACTGAAGGTTCAGGGCCGATTGATGGTGGCGGCGCCGTCCCCAGTGGCGGCACAAGCTCCAATTCCGGACGGCGGGGAGCCGCTTCCGTCGGCGCGGGCGGCGCGCCGAGTTCCTCCGCCGAAGCCTCCACCTCATGCTCCGTATTGATCATGTAACGGGCAAAGTAATAGGCGGCGGATGCCAATGTGCCCGCCCCGATCGCAAGTCCACCAAGAAGTACGAGGAGATCCTGACTTAATTCCATGGGGCTGATGTAACCACTCGTGGAGGTGCCGTCAAGGGAGCTTGCCGTATCCGGATCTTCCCGCTAAGACCAGGCCTCGATGATTCTCATTCTCACACCCTTTGGTTTGGAACATCAGGCCTTGTGCAAAGCTCTTCGGAACACATGCGGGTCTTCCGCACCTTCGCAGGCCCGGGGCCGAATCCACGTGGACCACTTCGGAAATCAATTGGCTCTCGCCCTTGGAGGCCGGGGTAAGGTTCAGTTCGCATTGACCGCACAGTTTTTAATTCAAGAGCTGAACCCTCGGCTGGTGGTGTGCGCCGGCGGCTGCGGAGCCCTGGCCGAACGCGTGCGCCCTGGCGATGTGATTGCCGCCACTGCCACTGTTGAGCACGACTTCAAGAGAGAGCCACGGAAGCCTCTTCCCCGTTTTCCAGGCGATTCCATGTCCTTGCAGACGCTTCGCCTTCGTGTCTCGGACAGCGCCGGTTTCCGCCTTCATCTGGGTGAGATCGCTAGCGGTGACGAAGACGTGGCAACGGGCCTCCGGGCCGCGGAGATAGCCCGAACCACAGGGGCGTTGGGCGTGGCCTGGGAGGGAGCCGGCGGCGCTCGTGCCTGCCGCTTCTACAAAGTGCCTTTTTTAGAACTCCGCGCCGTGACTGATTTTGCGGATGCCCGCGCTCGTGCCGACTTTGCCTCCTCCATTCAGATCGGGATGCGCCATGTGCAGGAGACACTGAGATTTTTAGACGAGGACGGGATTCCGGCCGATCACTCGACGTGATTGCGTCCATTCAGATCTTTGTTGGAGACGGACTCAAGATTTCCCGCTGGAGATTGTGACAGCAAACCGACACAGCCGTCCGAAATGTAGTGGCCCGTTTTTCCGATATCCACGACCACATTCCGGATCAAGATAACGTATCTGGCGATTTCTCCCGGCTTACGAGAGAGTTCAGACAGTCGGCTCATATTGAGGACATTTAGATTGGCGGGTGCATGAACCTGCCGCCGATCAATCAAACCGCGGATAGAAATTGTGCGCGAAGATCGGCGTTCCGAATATGCTGGAATCTCTGCTGAAAATACTCCGAATTATACACTCTCCCATACGATCCTCTTGCTGACGATAGACTCCGCCTCAAGATGTTCCCACCGTTTATCGTCCGCCCGCCATATGACTTAATGCTGATGTTGGAAAGAG
Source organism: Bdellovibrionales bacterium (assembly GCA_050249195.1). Classification (GTDB taxonomy): domain Bacteria; phylum Bdellovibrionota; class Bdellovibrionia; order Bdellovibrionales; family UBA1609; genus JALHOQ01. Next base: position 55,391 of record JBFWQY010000009.1, on the reverse strand, counting down.
GGGTGCCGTTGCTAGAGAAGAGGATGGCGTCCACAGTGGGGACACCGTCCATGCCTGGGAGATGAGGAGCAAGAAGAATTGGTAACTTAAAAACATTTGAAATTCTTAGGGCCGAGAACCGTTCCGCACCACTTGGCCTTGTTACCTGTCCTTTAAATACGTAGAGGTACGGTCTTATTTCTTCAACTAAATCTTGATCTATCAGGCATGGCAAGGTCAGGGGCTGACACGAACGAATTTTATTGTAAAACCGGAGCGCAAAGTCTCTGTCCAGCTGGGCAGAAAATGCAAGGGTAGGCGCGATCACAAAGCTTAAAAATGGTCTCAGGTTCACCCCAGCAACGTTGCAAACAATATGCAAAGGCATTGCAGCTTCGATTGTTCCACGACAAAGCCCGGCTCTGAGATCGCTGGCTTTGAGAGGCCCCTAACCTTCTGAGTGAAGAAGCGATTCGAACCGGTCGATTTTTGTGACCACAGCATCAATGGCTTTCTGCCAAAACTGTGGCTGGCGAATATCTTCGCCCAGATGTTTCTCAACCAGATCTTCAGCTGTCATGCGACCGGTGTCGCGCAGAACCGCGCGATATAGGCTCATAAATCCATCCCCAAGTTCGTCCCGACGGGCGTAGATACTAAGCGAAAACAAATAGCCAAAGGTGTACGGAAAATTATAGAAACTCAACTCCGCAAAGGAGAAATGAGCCTTATGCGCCCAAAACATCTTGTCATTGCTCGTTAGAGTGTCTCCATACCACGTGGACCAAACCTGGTCGTTGAGTTCCATGAGCTCGTCCGCACTGACCACGCGTTCCTGGCGCCGCTCGTAAAAGGCTTTTTCAAACTCAAAGCGCGCTGGCACATTGATCAAGTAGCCCACGGCCGATTCCAGGTCATTCCATGCAAACTCAAGTTTTTCTTCCAGGCTCGTTGCGCTCTTAAAAAGAACGTCCCTCAGGGTCATCTCGGCAAACACACTCGCGGTCTCGGCCAGGGTCATCGGATAATTCTGCTCACCGCGCGGCAGATCCCGGATGACCCACGAGTGAAAGGCATGACCTAGCTCGTGCGCGAGCGTGGTGATATCGGGAAGAGAACCCATATAACTCTGGAAAACGCGGGGCTCGAGACTCTTGGCGAATTCGGTGCAGTATGCGCCTCCCACCTTCGTACTCAAGACACGCGCTTCGATCCACTGCTGTTTCACCATCATGTCGACGAATGCGCTAAACTCGGGCGCCACCGTGCCAAAGGCTTTCTTCACAAGATCAATCCCCATATCGAAGGAGCGAGGGGCGGAATTTGCCGCAACCGGGCTGGGTGCGACCAGATCCCATGGATCAAGGCGGTCCTTCTTCATCGTTCGAGCCATAAGCTTAGGGGCTCGGCGCAGCTTAGGAAGATTGCGCCGGCAGGCCTCGATCATCGCATCCAATGTATCGCGGGTGATGCGATTTTCATAAAGAGGCTGATCCAAAAAATCGCGTGGACGCGTGTGCGACCTCTTGCGGTTCACCTCGAGGCGCCATCCGGATAACGCATTGAGGATCGCGGCTCCTGTCTGACGGTGGAAAGTCCAAAACTCCTGGATGGCATCCCAGGCCGCCTGCCGGACGATCGCGTCCGCACCGTAGAGCATCGCATGCGCCTCCGAAAGCCCCACCACGGAACGGCTTCCATCAGGAAAACGCAATTCACATTTTCCGTTTCCAGTGAGAGCCTCGTACAAATGACCCCAGGCCGAATGGCCCGTCACGTTCAAAGCACTCAGCAAGACTTCCTCTTGTGGAGAAAGCAAATAAGGGGCCTGCGTGCGCTGCCGACGCAGTAGAAATTCGTATCCTTTTAACTCCGGATGGGAGATCAGACTTTCAAACTGGTCTTCCGTGCATTGCTGAACGAAGAGACTTAGCGGAGCCATGATCTGAGCCAGCTGCGAAGCGAGCGCCTCCACCTCGGAAAACTTCGACCGCGCCTCATTGTCACTGGCGTCTACGGAAAGCCGGCAATGCAGGTACGTGTGCAGATTTGAGATCAAGATGGACACCTGTTCATTTAGAATCAGCATGTCCTGAACGCTCTCCAGTGTCTTGGCGTCCGTGTCCGCGCGCGCGAGGTCGAGGACGAGCTGGCGCCCCGTCTGCTCGAGCAGACGCAAGTGGGCGGCTGCGGTCTGAAAGTCGAGAACGAATGCCTTTGATCCGATAGAAGGATATTCAGATTCAATATTCCAAGCGGGTGTATTCATGCACGCGACCCTACCTTGAACATGACCGAGTGAAAAGATTGGAGCACGATAGTACACCGCATTAAGTGGCCGGCCACAAGTCCTGAGCTGAGAACTCCGGCCCCTGATCGGACCTCATCAAGGCTCCACGATCAACTCAACACGGCCCTCACCTTTGACAATCAGATCAAGCTTTGCTGCCGCGGCATAGGATAAATCAATAATCCGACCACGCACGAAGGGGCCACGATCGTTTATGCGAACGAGGACGGAACTCCCGGTTGCCGTATTTCTCACGCGCACCCGCGTGCCAAAGGGCAGACTCCGATGAGCCGCTGTCATCTTGTTCTTGTCATAAGGCTCGCCGCTGGCTGTCCGACGTCCATGCAGCCGATTTGAGTACCAGGAGGCGACACCCACTTCCTTACGGCCTGACGACCCGATGCGGGAGGCTGCACAATCTGTCAACGCGAGCAAAGCACAGACGCTCAGAGTGAATCTGACAATCATTTTCCAGGCAGAAGAACAGGCGCACATACCTCCTGATCGTACTTGAATTGCGGACACGATTCGAAGCTCTTTTCGTTTGCCGACGCCCGAACTTGCAAATCCGCCGTACTGGAGGCGGTATCAACCGCCCACTTGCGGACGGAGCTCAGATTCGCCTGATCTCATCTCTGAATTTGATCGCTTCAGGGAGCACGTGTGAAACTCAGCCAGTTCAAGACGGCGAAGGCTGAGCGCTGTCAGAACTTGGTTTTCAAGTACTGAGAATTAAGAAAAACAAAACCCCGCCCACAGTCTGTTTCCATTTTTTTCAAATCGGCCTTGGTTCCATGTAGGAACTTCTCCGGCACCCAAGGTCCTGTGATTCGGTGGTGGTTGTGAGCACGCTATAAATTCTGAGCACCAAAACAACTCCAGAATCACGCGCCGATGTACCTAATTTCATAATGGCATGACAGTAATGGCATGACTAAACTGAATGTCGATCTCGTATTCAATCTTCGGCAATTCGACAAACTAAATTGAAACGACTCAGTTTAAGACTCCTAAGATATTAAAATTCAATGGATTTCATGCACCTGAGTCTGACTTCTTATTGGCGCAGACTGTGCATTCTATCTGTCCATGAACAAAATTTTGATCTTTATTTCGGTTGTTTTTCCATTGACCCTCCCTTCTCTCTCGATCGCTGCCAGTCCGGTTAGAGTTTCTCTGACGGTTAACAATCAATCAGGCGAGTTATTGTTGCCTAAAACCAGCACCTTTACCCTGCGCTGGAGTTCGTCCAATGCCACCTCATGTACGGCCTCAACATTCAGTGTCAACGGCTCTACCTCACCATGGTTGATCGCACCTAACGATAGTGGGATTTATGTCGGCAATTTTGGTGTGAATTCTCTTTCATACACAATCAGCTGCAAAGGCGCAGGCGGATCCACTGACACGAAAACGGTGAAGATACTAAATCTCTACGCGAATCGCTATGTATCGTTCGTGGTTGCGTATTCGACTGCTGAGACAACAATTTTAGCCGCCGGAGTTTATTACTTAACAGCCAATCATACAATCTATGGCACCTCCTACTTCGAGGATGCCCGTTATACCCAAATTGTGCCTTCCGCAAAACTTCACAATGCTATGAATGTGCCGTTGGGCTTTGGTGATCCATATTGTCGGCCCGGTTCAATTCTCTTGCCATATTTCATGGGCACCGCCACATCGATCACTGGAACCTGGAGGGAAAGCGGTTCTACACTTCAGGTAATCCTTGGTGCGGGAGCAACTTCGCATGTTTGGAAGGTAGAAAATAGCTCCAAGGGCTCGTTGATATTGATTGATGTTCCCGGATATCAGAATGTTCATGGCTACGCATTCATTTCGTCGGAAAATCCTTTAAGTCTTGTGCCACTTAGAGACGTCCAACTGATGCGTTCCTACCCCGGCAGCATTCAGCAAAACGCCACAAACAATCCGCTCGCACAGTATGTGACTTACGTTTTAAGTCCGTCGTTAGACTGGTTCAGTCTCAGTGCACAATCTGATCCGGACGTGCGAGGTCGAACTTACTATGTGAATGATGGTGCATCTATCTATGCCCAGAAAAGCGTCGCGCGAAATGTTCCTGGCTATAGCAGCAATATGATCTTCGAGGCATTCGGGCACGATTTTGATAACAATGGTTGTTACAATCTCGCCGATTATGGGCATACTCGGCTGAACTGGGGCATATTTGAAAAGGGCAAAATCACCAAGATGTTAATTCTAGAGTCCTCCTGGCAATCAGGTGCAATGCCGATTATTAGCGTAGGACGGTCATTTGGCTCGAACTAAAAACGCTGCTTTCGACAATTCCCAAGGGACTAAGTTAAAAATAAAGAAGCTGGGTTGCACCTTGGATAAGACTGTCAGGAATATTCGACTTGAGGATAGTTCCATCTCCATTGACCTATGGTGCGCAAGCAGAGATTCAGAACAAGTGACTTGTGAACTTTTGCGTAACAGCTTGAAAGGTGCTTTTGAGGCTTAAAGGAGAGTCGGTCACTGAATTGAAACAGCTGTTTTCGCGGGTTGCCAGCCGTCAAACAAGCCGGCTGGGACGCGGGCGTACCTCTGCCGAACTCAATGACTGTTCATTCAATTCACTGTAACTACAAGGGACTATGCCAATTTCTTCCGGTCCTTCCGAGTCTTCCGATTTTTCCGGTTCTTCAGATTCTTCCTAAGCAGAGGCCACAACTGTTTCGGCCTGCGCCAGCGACACGCTGACCATTTTTGATACTCCTTTTTCTTCCATGGTCACACCGTAAAGGGTGTTGTTTACCTTCATCGTGTGTTTGTTATGGGTCACGATGATGATTTGTGAGCGCTTGGCCATTTCTTTTACCAGGTCGTTGAAGCGGAAGACGTTGGCATCATCTAGTGGCGCGTCGACCTCGTCCAGTAAACAGAAAGGTGAGGGTTTCACCAGGAAGATTGAGAAAATCAGTGAGACCGCTGTGAGCGCCTTTTCTCCCCCGGAGAGAAGACTGACGTTTTGAAGCTTTTTGCCCGGAGGACGGGAGACGATATCGATTCCCATTTCGCCATTTTCTGGATCCTCAACTAGAATCAGGCGTGCCTCGCCGCCGCCGAATAGGACCGGGAAGACTTTCGTGAAACGCTCATTGACCTGCTCAAAGGTTTCCTTAAAGCGGCGGGAACAGATGCGGTTGATCCGGTCGATCACCTTTTTCAGCTGCTCTTTGGCTTCGATCAGGTCTTTGTATTGTTGATCAAGGAAGCTATGGCGCTGCCTGAGGTCTTCGTACTCTTCAATGGAAGCCAGGTTCACATCGCCAATGCGATTGAGTTTGCTCTTCAGATCGTTGACCTCGGCTTCCATCGCGACCACATCAATTTCAGCTTCCCCATATCTGGGGGCTTCTTCGCGCAGGTCGAGCATGTAGCGCTCGTTGATCTGATCAACGAGGTACTGCTCCTTCATGCGGACCTGTTCAAGCCTCAGAGTGGATTCATTCCGCCGTGACTGGAGCGTGTGATAGCCATGATGAGTCTCATTCATAGTCGCTTCACTCCGACGAACGGCCGCCTGCATTTGCTCAAAGGCGTCGCGCGCTGTCGCGAGCTGTTGGGCCAAGCCTTGGGTGGCGGCGATGGCCTTTTCCAGCTCAATCTTCTTTTGCTCCACCTGAATCTGACTCACCGTCAAGGTTTCGTGACTGCGATCGGACTCGTTCGCCATCTGTTGCACTTGGCTTTGAGTTTCATTTAAGGAGCGCGTGAGAAGGTCAAAGCGTTGCCTCAAGTTCTCCACATCCTTGCGTGTGCCGGCGGCATCCACCTGGAGCTCGGTCACGCATCTTTGCAGATCTTCGACCCCTACCCGCGACTGCTGATACTCCTCATCCAGGGACTTCACACTGATTTCAAGTTCCACACGCCGTTCACGCATCTCGGTCAGGCGTTCCCCGATATCCTCGAGCTCGCCCTGAAGTTTCACCAGCGTCGCTTGCTCCCGATTAACCTCATTTTGTTGCCGTTGGACGGCGGTTTGGGCGTTCTGCAATTCATTCTCGGCGCGCTCCAGATCCTTGCGCAGCGACGTGATCTCGATTTCTTTCTCACTTTGGCGTTTACGGGCATTTTCCAGCTCCTCACCGACCTGCTTGACTTTGGCTTGCAGCTTCTCCAACGAGAGCTTAGCAAGGGACAGCTTGCCCGCCCACTCTTCGCGCTGCTGGGAGAGTTCTTTGATTTCACGGCGGCGCTTAAGGAGTCCGGAGTCCGCGCTCTCGGCGGTGCCGCCCGTGAGAACTCCATCCGCGCTCAAGCAATCGCCTTCGAGAGTGACATATGTGCGATGAGGAAAACGCGGACGTAAACCCAGGGCGGTGCGAACGGAATCCACCACCACCACACTTTCGAAGAACGGAGCCACCACCGCCCGCGACTCTTCCGGCATGGTGACCACTTCGCTCAGCACCGTCTCCACGCCCGGCTGGGATAAAAGGTCCGTGGTTTCGCCGGCGGGTCCACTCTGGACCCAATCCGTCGCGGCGAAGCTGGAGCGGCCTTTGGTTTGGGATTTCAAGTAATCGAGGGCGCTCAGCGCGGTCTCGCCGGAGTCGGAAACCAGAAGTTGAAGCCGACTGCCGAGGGCCGCTTCCATGGCCAGCTCAAAACGTTCCGGAACTTCGACAATCTCAGCCACGGGTTTGAGCAGGGCAGCTTCCGCTGGAGCACCTCCGCTGGCGCTGGGGCTGGGGCCAGCGCTCGCGCTGAGACTCGCACCCACCGCTCCATCAGGCCCCACCTCCACGCTCGTCCGCCCAGACGGGATTCGGGAACGCTGCCACAGCATCACCTGTTTGACGCCTTCCGCGAAGCCTTCAAAATTGGCTTGAAGGTTTTCGAGGCCGTAGAGGCGGCTGGCGACCTCGTTGAGTTTGTCTTTAAAGAGTGTGACATCTTCTTCTTTAGTGGCCACTTGGCCGCGCAAGATTTCAAAATTTTCCTGGAAGTTTTCGACATCCTTCATGATGTCGAGTTGCATCTGACGTTCGCCTTCCAGTTTATTGAACGTCTGATTCCGGCGTTTTTCAAAATCGCCCCGCTGTGTTTGCAGCTCCATTTCGACTTGGCACAGCTGTTCGAGACGCTCATTCAGATCGCGCGACTTTTCGTTCAGGGTTTGATGGCGAACATCCAGAGTGGTTTCCGACTGTGAAACCGTGTGCATTTCACGTCGCTGGGCTGTGAGCTCGTTGTCAACCTGGGAAATGCGCGCCTGAATGCGCGAGAGCTCGGCCGCCTTTTCCTGATACTGCTGCCCGATCTCTTCCGCCTTGGCGGTGGCCACGCTGAGATTCTCTTCTACTTGTTTGAGTTCCGTCTCCAGCGCGATCTTACGCGCTTGGGACTGCTCGAGCAGGGATCCCGTCATTTCCTTGTTGCGACGGGCCTGCTCAATCTCGAAGTTCAGCTCACGAATGGAGTATTCCAGGATCTGTGTTTCGCTCTGCGCTTTTTGGTGCTCAATCACCAAATGCTCAACCTGCTTTTCCTGTTCCACGGCCTGAAAGCGGAGGGTTTCGAGCTCACTTTCCATGGCGGCCACCTTGCCGCTCCACCCCGCCTCCTGCTCACTGGCGCTGTCGACCTCGACGCGCAACTGCTCGGCTTCCCTATGCAAACTCAGATAGCTTTTGGAGGAAACGAAAATTTCCTTCTCCTGAAGTTCGCGCTTGAGATTGCGATAGCGCTCGGCGCGCTGAGCTTGGCGTTCGAGGGAATCAAGCTGGCGCTTCTGCTCGCCCAAGATATCCTGCAGTCGGACCAGGTTTTGCTCTGTCGACACCAGCTTGCGCTGGGACTCACGTTTGCGGACTTTGAACTTCGTGATGCCTGCGGCCTCTTCAATCAGAGTCCGCCGATCTTCGGGCTTGGCGGTAATGATCTTTCCGATCGCGCCCTGTTCGATAATCGAAAATCCTTTAGACCCAGCGCCCGTATCCATAAAGATCTCTTGGATGTCTTTGAGACGCGCCAGCTCTTTGTTGATCAGGTATTCCGATTCGCCATCACGATGAAGGCGTCGCGTTATCATGACCTCGGAATGTTTCAAGTATTTTACCGGAAAGGGGCCGCCGTCGTTCTCCAACGTGAGAGAGACTTCCGCCAGACCGACGGGGGCATAGCCCTCAGCACCAGCAAAGATCACATCGGACATATTCGCGCCGCGCAGGTGCTTGGCGGACATTTCACCCATCACCCAGACGAGCGCATCCACAATATTGGATTTGCCACAACCATTTGGACCCACGATGCCGGTAATGCCTTTGTCAAAGTGGATCACTGTCCGATCTTTGAAAGATTTGAACCCAATCAATTCCAGCTTTTTAATTCTCAATGTTGTTACCTCGAACTTGCCCGGATGCGTCTTAAATTCAATTCAACCGACTTTTGTCCACCTTGGCAAGAACACGACGGGGGGTTAGATGTTTTTCGCCGTCAATGCAACGCACTATAAAGTCGGTTTCGAAAAACGCGGTCGGTCCTACAGAGTTGCCCTTCCCCTCCGGAAGAGGCAACAAGAGCCAAGATTTTTGAGAGCAGTGCCCAGGGCCAGGGCCTCAAATGAGCAAAAGCCCTAGTGAGCCAAGCCGCGCTCTTGAATAGCCGCTTGCGCCGCCGCCAGACGTGCGATCGGCACACGGTAGGGTGAGCAACTCACATAGTGCAAGCCCGTGCGATGAAAGAATTGAATTGAAGCGGGATCTCCACCGTGTTCGCCACACACGCCCAGCTTGAGATCGGGGCGTGTCTTTTGGCCCAGCTGCACGCCCATTTCCACGAGGCGGCCCACCCCCTCCTGATCAATGGAGCAGAAGGGATCCGACGGCAGCAGCCCCTCACTCACGTAAGTGGCGAGAAAGCGGCCCGCATCATCACGCGAAATTCCCAATGTGGTTTGGGTAAGATCGTTGGTTCCAAAGCTGAAAAACTGCGCGTGTTCGGCAATGCGAGCGGCTTCAAGTGCGGCCCGCGGAAGCTCAATCATCGTCCCAACAAGATACTCGAACGTCACATTTTTTGCGGCCTGTACAGCCGCCATCTCCTCATCGACAAGGACGCGAAGCCGCCTCAGCTCGCCTTCAGTTGCGATCAATGGGATCATAATCTCCGGCACCAGGCGGTCGCCTTTTTGAATCACCTCCACCGCCGCTTCGGCAATCGCGCGCACTTGCATCTGGTAGATCTCCGGGAACGTGATGGCCAAGCGACACCCACGATGACCCAGCATCGGATTGAATTCATGCAAGGTGCGCACCTTCACGCGCAGTTTATCCGCGCTCATTTGCAGGCGCTTCGCAAGCTCCTCGGTTTCCGCATCCGTGTGGGGCAGGAATTCGTGCAGCGGAGGATCCAGCAGACGGATCGTCACGGGCAGTCCGCGCATGGTCTCAAACAGACCTATAAAATCCGAGCGCTGCATGGGTAATAACTCATCCAGAGCCGCCACCCGCTCCTCTTGGGATTCAGCCAGAATCATCCGTCTCATCACATCGATGCGCTCGGCGCCGAAAAACATATGCTCGGTTCGGCACAAGCCAATCCCCTCGGCGCCAAAACGGCGGGCCACTTCGGCGTCCTGGGGCGTATCCGCGTTGGTGCGCACTCGCAACTTTCGCTTTTGGTCCGCCAGCTTCATCAAACGCTGGAAGTACTCATCCAAGACCGGGGCGATTGTCTTCACTTCACCTAAGTAGACTTCGCCCGTGGAGCCATCCAGGGTGATCTGATCACCCTCTTTGAGCACATAGCCCTTCACGCGCAGCTCCTTCTTGGCGTAGCTCACATCGATGTCTCCGCATCCGGCGACACAGCACTTGCCCATTCCGCGCGCGACGACGGCCGCATGCGAAGTCATTCCTCCGCGCGTGGTGAGAACTCCCTGGGCCTTCACCATGCCTTCAATATCTTCGGGGCTGGTTTCAATCCGGACCAAGATCACCTTACGCCCCTTTTCCGCCCACTCCACGGCCTCCTCACTCGAGAACACAATCTGTCCGGTGGCGCCGCCCGGACTGGCCGGGAGCCCCTTGCATAAGCTGGTCTTTTCCGCCGATGCATCCAGCGTGGGATGGAGAAGTTGATCCAAACTCTGGGGTGGGATCCGCAATAAGGCCTCATCAGGGGTGATCAAACCTTCATCGATCATGTCACACGCAATCCGAAGGGCGGCCTTCGCCGTGCGTTTCCCATTGCGCGTCTGCAACATCCACAGCTTGCCCTTCTCAATTGTGAACTCGATGTCCTGCATATCGCGATAGTGCGACTCGAGATTTTGATAAACCTCAACAAGCTGTTTATAGGCTTGAGGCATAAGTTCCTCGAGTGATTTTTTACCGTCGGGCTCATTCCCTGCCGCGGGCTTCCTTAATGGGTGGGGCGTACGAATTCCCGCCACCACGTCCTCGCCCTGGGCGTTGACCAGAAACTCACCGAAGAACACCTTCTCTCCCGTCGAGGGATTGCGCGTAAACGCCACTCCAGTGGCACAGTCATCGCCCCTGTTTCCAAAAACCATGGACTGCACATTCACGGCCGTTCCCCAGCTGCTCGGATAGCCATGCAGCTGGCGATAGGTCAGCGCGCGTGGCGTGTTCCAACTGCGAAACACGGCCGCAATCGCCCCCCAAAGCTGCTCAAGCGGGTCCATGGGAAAGGTTTTGCCCGTGTGCTCCAGAATCTGCTTCTTGTACTTGCCGACAAGTTCCTTGAGATCCTCAGCGTTCATGTCCGTATCCAGGTGATACCCCTTGGAGGCCTTCAGATCCTCCATCACCACCTCAAGGACAGAGGTGTTCATGCCCATGACCACGTTGGAGTACATGTTCAGAAAGCGGCGATAAGAATCCCACGCAAAGCGGGGGTTGTTCGACTGCTTCGCCAATCCCTCGACGGTCTGATCATTCAGGCCCAAATTTAAAATCGTATCCATCATCCCAGGCATGGATGCGCGAGCTCCAGAGCGCACACTCACCAGCAATGGACTTCCAGTGTCGCCAAATTTTTTTCCCAGCAAGCCCTCGACCCGGGCCATCGCCTCCAAAACTTTGCTTTTCAGCGCCTCGGGCAGCCGTTCACCATTGTCGTGAAAGACCTGGCACATTTCCGTGGAGATGGTGAATCCAGGAGGAACGGGCAATCCGAGCGCGGTCATTTCCGCCAAATTGGCGCCTTTACCGCCCAGGATATTCTTCATTCCCGCGTTCCCTTCGGTGTGACCAGCGGAGAAGAAGTAAACGAATTTATCTGGAAGCGCGAGCTTATCGTTTGAGGCCGACGAAGTCATTGTTCCCATCTCTTTCATCTTTCCCCCAATGGAATGGACATGGACGCATACGGGTTTTTAAAAGTTTGCAAGCTTATCTGAGATGTAGGATCGAAGCTGGTCAATATACACACGGTCTTGGGTCATCTTGTCACGGTGGCGCACGGTCACGCGGCGATCTTCGAGGGTCTCAAAATCCACGGTCACGCAAAGAGGTGTGCCCACTTCATCTTGCCGCCGGTAGCGTTTCCCGATACTGCCCGTCTCGTCGTAGTCGACATCATAGGTTTTGGCGAGGTCATCGCGAATCTTCATTCCCAGCTCCTGAAGAGGAGCCTTTTTGGAAAGTGGCAGGCAGGCCACTTCCATCGGCGCGAACTCTGGTCTTAAGCCCATCACGACGCGGGTATCCCCTTCCACCTCCTCCTCGCGATAGGCATCGCAAAGCAGAGCGAGAGCCAAACGGTCGCAGCCCACCGCAGTCTCGATCACATAGGGGACGAACTTTTCTTTGCTGGCTTCATCAAAGTACTCGAGTTTCTTGCCCGAAAACCGGGAGTGCTGGGTGAGGTCGAAATCGGAGCGGTTATGGATGCCCTCCAGTTCGTTCCAGCCAAACGGAAATTCGTATTGCACGTCAAAGGCCGCCTTGGCGTAATGGGCGAGTTCGCCTGGGCCATGCTCCTTGAACCGGAGCTTGCCCTCACGGATTCCGACGTCTTTATAAAACTGCCAGCGTGTGGCTTTCCAGATCTCAAACCACTCCATATCGGTTCCGGGCTTGACGAAATACTGCATCTCCATTTGCTCGAACTCACGCGTACGGAAAATAAAATTACCGGGCGTGATCTCGTTGCGGAACGACTTGCCAATCTGTGCGATTCCAAACGGGATCTTCTTGCGCATACTTGTGGCGACGTTTTCAAAGTTCACAAAAATTCCCTGCGCCGTCTCTGGACGCAGGTACACCACCGCGCCTTCATCTTCGACGGGGCCCATATGGGTTTTGAACATCAGATTGAAATTGCGTGGCTCGGTGACCTCGGTGGAACCACAGTTGGGACAGGTCACCACACCTTCCACCAAGGCTGTATCTTGCCGGAACCGGTTCTTACATTTCTTGCAGTCCACCAATGGATCGGAAAACCCGTCCACGTGGCCAGATGCCTTCCACACCATAGGATGCATAAGGATGGCCGCATCCAGCCCCACGATATCTTGCCGGCGGGTCATGGCCCGATACCACGCCAGCTTGACCTTGAGTTTGAAATTGGCCCCGAGCGGTCCGTAATCCCAGCAGGAATTCAATCCGCCGTACACCTCACTGCTTTGAAAAACGAAGCCGCGGCGCTTACAAAGGGAAACCAGGGTCGCCAAGTCGTCCAGATACTTCACCTGCATCACAAACTCCGCCAATCCACCAAGAGGGTTCACTGAGGGGTACAACTTCGCAGGAAAACTGTCAATTTAGGGCCCGTTACCAGCGGATGTCAAAACGAGGAAACGCTCTAAGCTATAGACTTCAATTGTTCTTCGATGGCGCTTAAGGCGGCCTGTAGGAAGGGTCGCGAGCCCTCATCCACCCTGGCACTGGCCTCCGCGAACGCCGCACGCACATGGGCCAAAGAGGATCCGGCGGGCAGCCCAAGAACCTCGTAGGCATCCCATGAGTGGCCGTTGTAGTTGAAGACCACGTTGAGAGGGCGTTCGACCGGTCTTGCGGATGTGGCCGACGCCACCTCCCCTGAAGCCGCGCCGGCCGACGTCCCTTGCGCCGTCGGCGGCGTCGAGGTGCGTCCGGAGGCTTGGCGTGGAGGGGGATTCCCCACACGTAGGCGCAAACGCATTCCGCGACGGCGTCCGCGGCGTAGAAAGAACAATAACGCCAACGCCGTCGCGGCCGCATAGTAAATCCAAAATTCCTTGGGTTGGAGTGGGAACACGGACCCCCCTGCGTACAAGCCTAACAGGCTGAATTTAAAAAAGGAATGACAGGACCGGACTCTCCTCTTATGACCAACGTTGAGTTTTGGACATCCGAGTCGCAAAAAGGGAGAGGCGATGAACCCGTTCCAACAACAGGCCCCGATCGAAGGCGTAAAGAACATTATTGCCGTCGGCTCAGGTAAAGGCGGAGTTGGCAAGAGCACGGTGGCGGTGAACCTGTCGATGGCACTCCGAAAGCAAGGACTTCGAGTTGGACTTCTGGACGCGGATATTTACGGCCCCAGTCTCCCGCGCCTGTTGGGAGCTCTGACCTCCAAGCCCGAGGTGACATCGGAGAACAAAATCCTCCCCGTTCTTCGTTATGGGGTGAAAACCATGAGTCTCGGATATTTGGTCGCCGAAAATCAAGCGGCAGTCTGGCGGGGACCGATGTTATTCAAGGCCATGGACCAGTTCTTTCGAGATGTGGCTTGGGGGGAACTCGACGTTCTGATCATTGACCTCCCTCCCGGCACAGGTGACGTGGCCTTGACCATGGCCCAGAAAGTTCCTGTGAATGGCGCCATTGTTGTGGTCACGCCCCAGAACTTGGCGCTCGCGGACGCGAAAAAAGCGATCGATATGTTTGCGCGCACGAACGTGCCGCTATGGGGAGTCGTGGAAAATATGGCCTATCTGAAAACACCCGGTGGCGAAACCGTTCAGCTCTTCCCGCGCGGGGAATTGGATGCCTATTTGGATGTGAAGCAGATCCGCAAACTGGCTCAAATTCCTTTTTACCCCGATGTGGGCCTTAGCTCCGAAGCGGGGATCCCGTTGACAGAAAGTCACAGCGATGGTGAAGAAGGAAGGACCTTCGATTCGCTCGCGTCCGCTGTGGCGGAGGACTTAAAATGCGAGCGGGATTGAATCCGCACAGCAAGGAATTGATGGGGGAAAATTAAAATGCGATTAAACCGATGGAGCAGTTTCACGGCCGCAATCATAGTTCCAATTCCAATTCTAATTCCAATTCTCATTCTAATTTCAGTCACTTTCACACTCAGCCCCACAGCGGGCGCCAATACTGTCGACGAGGTCTATTGCGACGGGTTTGATGGCAATATGCGCGTCGCCTGTTACACTGACCTGAGAGATCAGGAAACGAAGCGCCTGCAAGACACACTCAAAGTTCTACTCAAGGTCCTTCCCGCCGAGATCGCGGCGGAAGTTCGCGAATCCCAGAAGCAATGGGAAGCCTATCGGGACAGCGATTGTGAAGCCCAACGCAAGGTACAAACGGGTTCCGGCGAGGACGCCCTGGACATGATTTGCCCCGCCGTTAAAACCAAACTCCGCGCCGATGAGCTGAGCCAGAGCTTGCAAGTTTTGCGGCGCGTACGAGAGGAACAACGCGAGAAAGCAGGACGGCGCGCCGGGGGCTGAGCATCTCGCGCGGCCAGGTCTCTGCGCGTGTTCACCCGCACCTTTTTGGGCTCGTGGTCCGGTGCTTGCAATGGGCTAAAGATCCGAACGTGAGGGAGGTTCACATGATCTACTGGTCAATTGTGTTTTTTGTCCTGTCACTCATTGCCGCGTTTTTTGGCTTTGGAGGGCTCGCTGAAGGATTAGCCGATGTGGCAAAATTCCTGTTTTATGCCTTCCTGGTCCTTTTTGGGATTACACTGGTTGCGGCACTTTGGGCCGGGAACAAGGCCAAAAATATGCTGACCAGAGGCACATAGTCGCGCGGGCGTCGAGGTTCCTTCTCGCGTTGAAACACGGAGCGCGGGTGCAGTGATATGATGTGAGAAAGTTGGGCAATTTTCTCGCACTGCACAAAACCGTCCCTTATTATAAAAGTATGAGACCGAGGATCTCCGGGTGAACTCAAGGAGGATCCCGATGACAAAGGTGCCTAAGGAGTGGCGTCTTGATCCGCCTCCGAAGTAGGTGTGCGGATGCGAGACGTAAAAGACCGTATGTATCTCTCAGGGAGAGATCGAGAGAGTTAAAACGGTTGTTTCTTCCTTTGCTCAGGGCAAACCATCCGAAAGGGTGGGACGCAAAACCGACGGGGCTAACATTTTGAAGGAGATTATGCCGGCCGGGTTGCCAGAGGAAATGGGCCTAGCAGTGTACGGGAAGCAAACGACTGATGGGCCCGCGTGCAGGACGACGCGGGTTTTTTTATTTTCTTACTTCCGCCTTCTGAGCGACGAACTTAGTTTGGAGCGGAAGCACCCCGAACCAGACCCCGGACCCAAATTCATTCCGATAAACTAAGTATAAAATTTTGGGTTTACCAGGCCGACCCTTCGCATTTCATCGCGATTGGATCTCTTTTGCCAGCCATTGACCACGCCTGAGCCGTTGCGACGAGTTCGGGACTTCCCTCAGAATAAAGTCTTACCGTGTAACCAGAATCCGTGCTGGTCATCACTTCACACGTCACCGCGAATTCATCGGCGCCCGCATCTGGTGTGCAGGAACCCGCATACGGATTGTACGAGCTTTCACCTGTAGGGACGAGGAGCTGAACCATTGTGATAGATCCCGGCTGTAGTCCGGTAAACGTGGCCGCAAGAACGCCGTCCTGACCGGGCTGGCGACACTCGACCGCTCCAAACGCCGAGCCCGTGCTCAGCGCGCAGATCACAAGTGCAGCTTTTAAGAAAGTGTTTGTACGCATGATTTCCCCCTCACTTTAACAGACGCAACTCGGAATTGAGACGTCTGTGGCCGTGGAAGTAACTGGGCGAAGAAGTTTCCGTCAAAGTCGAGGCATGAGATTGTAGATTGTTCTCTGCATGCACGGGATCGTGATACAGCACAACGTTCAAATGAAGAAGGGCCATTCCATATGCGAATGACCCTTCTTCTAACTTAAGACTCTTAGTAAGCGGAGTTAACCGCAAACATTTTTCAGATTCTTGTAGAGCTCGACCCCATTTTGAGCGGGAGCGACCACATCTTCATACTGCTTCTGAATAGTAGCTCCGTTGCAGTTCATCACCTCGCTGAGACCCTCAACATACTCACCTTGACCGATTGCAAGCTCTTGCTTGAGGTTGGAGAAATTGTTGACCACATAATTCACCGCCTCTTTTTCATTGGAAGCGAACTCGAGTTGTTTACAGCCGAGAGTTCCGCTGGTCATCCCGAACGTGGGAGGCACAAAGGCATTGGTGGTGCCGCGGGTCGTAGTCGCGATCATGGTTTCATCGTCAGTGACCTCCCAGCCCAGGCCGCACCCGTCCATTTGATCACGGGCGTGGCTGATTGCGGGCAATCCGATCAGTACAGCCAAAAGAACAAGCTTACGCATAGATCTCTCCTTAAAGTGAGATGTTGTTTAATCTTTAGAGCGTTTATCCTATCACGTTTACATTCAACGGAAATATTTAACCCACTGCAACTGGAATTCACTCCATGTTCGCTCACCGAGAGAGTTCCCGTAGGTGAGGGTGCTACTCTGTCGAATTTCGTTGTTTTTGTTCAGAGCCAAAGAATGGTCCCATGTAAAATCGTAAGTTCGTTCATTTCTGTTGCGGTAGGGAGCATCCCATAGCAGACGCCCTACGAGCCGCGTCTTATAGTGGGAGGATGGGCTCCAAATCGTACCCGACTCCAATCCGACGCGCAGCCTATGCCCCCATGCCAGGTGAGAATGCGACTCGGCGCGGGCGATGGCCAGTGCGTAAAACCGGTAGCCGCTATTGCCGACGCTTCCGCCCCCACCCACCTCCACTCCTGGCACCAGGCAGTTCAGGCACTCCGCGCCCCGCTCAGTCTCAAGGGCCATCTTCACGCGCCACGAGGCTTGCCGGCTGAACGCGTTTAAGGGAAAGAGAGAGGTGATATTGAGTAGGCCAAACTCATGAACGCGCAGTTCATTGCCAAAGACCTGGGCTTCTAACCAAGGAAATTCGATCTCGGTAAAGGGCGCATACCCTGGATCCGGGCTGAGCAGATCATGATAAGCCGTCCGTAACTTCAGCCGGCCAAACGCACGCGCGCTCGCATCCCTCGTTTCCAGGTAGCCCCCACCAAAATAAAACGAGTACGGGTGGTGACCGATATCCGGGCGTGTGAGGTAATACCGGTCGGGAATGGGAGCCAGGGTCGGCGGAGGCGCCTGGGCCCGTAGTGCCAAAATCCGGTTTTCCTGAGCTTGATCCTGCGCTGACCACTTTCTTTTCTTTTTGGCTTTCGAATAGAGCGCATACAAGGCGGCCGCATCAAGAGCCTCGGGGCTCGGAGGAATCTTGGACGAAGACGGCCCTTCCACAACCTCATGATAGGCTTTACGCTCTTGTGGCCGGAGAGACTGGTAGCGAATCTGAAGTTGATGGTACAGTGATGGTCGGAACTTGACGTCTTCGACCGCGCCCGGGGTCTCAACCACGCGCTTGGTGGTTTCGCCCGGAATCACATAGATCCGGTGAGAGGCCAGATCCCAATCCCACTTGATCGCCTCCAACGCGCGCATGATCTGATACGAGCAATTCTCATCGAAAAAGAAGTACTCGAAAAAGGATGTGGTCTCGAGTTCCCAGAGATGACCCAGCAGCCGCAAGGTTTCCTGCTCGCTGAGGGTCAAATCGTACTCCCATAGATCCCGGCTTTCCGCGTTGACGTACTCGTTCACCTTCGTGAAGTAAGGTTCCATGGACCAGATGCCCCGGTAGCCACCGAATACACCCTGATAGATAAACAGAAGCATGTTCATATTCGGTCCTGTGAAGGCGGCAAAGTTGATCCCCATATTGAGGAGATCGTTTTTGCGTCGCGATCGGATCTTCAAAAACGTGTGACCAAACATGCTCGCCGGATTGTTGGGATAGGCGCTGGAAAAAACCAACGTGACCGCTTTGGGTCCATGATACATCTGCAGAAATTCCTCGTACTTCGGGCACGGCACGAGAGCATAGTTGAGTTTCAACGCCTCGCGGAGAAACCGGAACCGCTCCGGAAACGCGCACTGGGGATGCAACTGCAGGCGACCCACCTTGAGATTTTGCGCAAAGGCAGCCGCGGAGGCGCGCAGCTCTGCTTCCGGATCAACCTTGCCGGTCGGAGAGAAGAAGAACTCCCGTCCATCCAATTCACTCTTATAGCCACGGCCATTCGGAATATAGTGCAGCAGCCGCAGCCAGGGCTTGGAAAAGGCCAGCCGGGTATAGTCCACCGCCCGCGCCGGCGGGAGCTGAGCCCTCGCGGCCGCCGAGTTGGAAGGGGAGAGCGAGGGCAAGGACGAGGCCGGAACCTGAGCTCCGGAGGGCACGCCCGTCATCGCCATCAGGCCCGCAGCAATAAGGATCCCGAGCTTCACTCTTGAAGGCGCTCGACCGTCACCGCTGTTTCGGCTTTATCCCAACTGACTCGGTAGACGGACTCTCGCTTGGGTTCTATATTGGTATTGCCCAATTTTTGGGCCACCATACGGAGAGCGTCTTCACGCATTTGGTTCTTCTGTTCCACCGTCGGCATCACCGTATAAAACCAGCAGCTCCCGCCCAGACCGATGGCCGTGATATAGCAAAGCTCCTTATAGGCCCCGCCCACGGGATAGCTCTTCTCGACTCTCACATGTTGATCATTCACTTGGGCTTCGTAGGCCATCCGTATGGTTCCACATCCAGAAAGCAACAAAGCCAAAGCACACACTCTAAGCACTGTCATATTGGGTACCTCTTGCGAGATTTATAAAAGTAATGAATTGTAGTGGCAAATGGAAGCACGAAAACACCGCACCCCGCGGAGGCTTGCCCCCCTGTTTCTTTTTCCCATTCTTTTCCCTATTCTTTTTCTTCTTTGGGGCTGTTCGAGCCTGCTTTACCACCCAACGCGAACTCACTATGTGAATGTGAGCAAATTACACCCTGCACCCGAGGACCGGGTCGTCGAACTGAGCACGGGATTGAAAGTTCATGGCTGGTATTTTCGCTCGCCCAAACAGCCGGCGCGAGCCGTGATCGTGTTCTTCCACGGCAATGCCCAAAACCGATCCTCACACTTTCTGGCGCTTTACTGGATCGTTGAGAAAGGCTACGACCTTGCAGTTTTTGATTATCCTGGATATGGACAGACCGCCGGAACCCCAACACCCGCGTCCACAGTCCATGCTGCTGCGCAGGTTCTTCGTGCCCTCCATCGCGAGACATCCCCTCTCCCGCTCGTCGTGTATGGACAGAGTCTTGGCGGCGCCATCGCCATGCGCGCCGTGTGGGAGCTGCGCGAAGAGTTCCGGCCAAACCTGATGGTCATTGATTCGTCGTTCCTCTGGTACACTCGAACCGCGCGCGCTGTTCTGGGCAAATCGGCATGGACCTGGCTGTTGCAACCGTTGGCGTGGATCACTTTGAGTGACAAATGGGCTCCGGGAGCGCGGCTGGAGGATCTCGAAGGTCTTCCTATTGTCGTGATTCACTCGCGCGAAGATGAAGTCATACCTTACCGCCTCGGAAAAGAGGTCTTTGATTCTGCGCGTGGACCTAAGGAAATGTGGACCAAGGAGAGGGGAAAACATAATGAAACGTTTGGCGGTGACGAGGGAAAACGATTGAAAGAGCGTCTAATCGAGAGGCTCAGTGCCATCAAGAACTAATGCCTGCACGCGTGCGAGGAATTGGTTGGCAATCTGAGGGTCGGAACTCGAAAGTGAGAAGTTGGTGTGCACAGTCATTCCTGTGCGTCGGGCCAATCGGATCCACTTCATTCGTTGATTTTTGAAGTGGGTCCCACTCTTCAAATGGACCACAAGCACACGGCTATCACGATCCCCAGACGAAACGTACGCAATCGACGAGATCGCAGATTCCGGTGGGAAATAAAGTCTGGGTACCCCCTCCCATTGCGGGATTCTGCCTGTCACCCAGAACAAGGTCCCGAAACCATAGAATTGCATCCAATTCGCTCTCACCTCTTCAATTGACGGGAGAGAGATCAATCTCGCGCCGCAATCTTCGGCACGAGCGCCAATATTGGTCACCGCGAGCGCTAGAATAATAGCCCTGGAGAGATCTTTGATGTTCATTCCACCTATTTATGCAGCATGAATACCAATTTGGCAGTCCAAAAGCGACGGATCGCCGCAGAAAAATTGAATTTCATTTATGGCGAAGTCCTAAGGCTTCATTTCGCCGGCGAGGATTGCGACCTCAAGAGTAGGATCGCGCGGAATGAGGCAATTGAAAAAGCTCGTGCGGGCACAATAGGGATTGGTCAAGCGATTGAAATCGAGTGTGATTTTTTCGCCGTCCTTCGGAAGGCCCTTTAGCCCTTCCACCTCCATCTTGCGCCCGCCGCCGTAGGAGCCCTTCCCGCTGGATTGATCTCTAAACCATACAAACAGATACTCGACATCTTCAGGCTTTTCAGTGCCGCCATAGGCATTGAGAAAGAGAATTTTTCCGTCCACTTCAAACTGAATTCTTCCTAAAAGGAAAAGCGGAGTGACACGACGGCGCTGAGTCGAAAACTTCACTTGCTCAATCGCCTTGTTTCGCAAAAATGTGCCCGTGCGGACCATGGCGGGATTGTCGGGATTGTATGGATAAAATCGAAAACCCAAGAAGTTCTTGAGCTTCGGATGCTGAGGATGATGAACCATCAGGCGAAGATCTCCATCGAGGAGTTTTCCACCCTCCAATATAGTCCCGCCGCCCAGCGGATGGCGCTTTTGCGTTATCAGATCAAAGTCGTTCTGGTTCGGTTGAGAAACGATGGCCTTTCCGTCTCGAAATTTCACCTGGAGAAGAAAGCGATTAGGTTTTGATTTCAGCCACTTCAAAGATAGTGGATCCCTGAGTGTGCCTTCGAGATAAACAGTTGTGCCCGCGGAAATATATACAGCATCCACAACACTCAAGTACGAAATCGGATCCTCTTTGACCTCTCGATTGAGTTCCTGCACCCAGGTCTTCCATTGCTTTTCAGCTGCGAAACCCACGTCTATCGCTTCACTTCTCCAACTCCAAACCAGAAAGAAAAGAAAGAGAACCCGAAAAAATGATTTTAGGCTTCGCATGGACATGGTGGCTAAGGGACGCGAATTCCATGCCGGCGCGATCGAAGGGAGGATCTGGGCTGGCCTCGCACGGAACCCCATTGCCGGCCAAGAGAACAACAGGATTTGCAAAAAAAACAGTCCTCGAATAGGGATGACGGCGGAAACAGAAGCGCGCTACTTCTATGACTATGAGTTCAGGCGAGGTCTGCGTAATCCATGACTGAGACCGATTATTTTCTGTTGGATGATCTTCTGGCCGCGCGCCTCCAAATGGCTGTGAGCCTTGGCTTTCATATCATCTTTGCGTCCATAGGTGTGGCCATGCCTTTTTTTATGGCGACGTCGCACTGGTTTTGGCTTCGTCACGGTTCGGAGGAGGATCGTCAGCTGACGAAGGCCTGGTCGAAGGGGGTTGCGATTTTTTTTGCGGTTGGAGCCGTGTCAGGGACGGCGCTGTCTTTTGAGCTTGGCCTGCTCTGGCCCGAATTTATGCGCCATGCGGGGCCTCTTATCGGGATGCCGTTCTCCTGGGAGGGGACGGCCTTTTTTCTGGAAGCCATTGCGCTCGGGCTTTTTTTGTATGGATGGGACCGAATGCCCCGATGGGCCCATTGGGGGAGCGGCGTGGTTGTCGGACTGGCCGGGGTGGCCTCGGCGATGTTTGTGATCTGCGCCAATTCCTGGATGAATGGACCGACCGGCTTTGACTGGAACAACGGTCAGCCAATCCATATTGATCCCTGGTCCGCCATGTTCAATCCCGGATGGTTCACGCAAGGAATTCACATGGTAATTGCATCCTTTGAAGCGGTTGGGTTTGCCGTCGCTGGAATCCATGCGTTCCTTTATTTACGCACCCGGCTCGCCATTCATTTGCGGGCGCTCAAAATTGCGTCGGTATTTGCCGCGGCAGCCGCGCTCATTCAGCCGTTATCAGGTGACCTGATTGCAAAGCTTGTCGCTCAGCGCCAGCCAGTGAAGCTAGCTGCTATGGAGGCGCTCTTTGAGACGCAACGTCGAGCACCCCTTCTGATTGGAGGAATACCGGATGAGTCCGCCGGCCGGGTTGACTACGCCATTGAGATCCCGGGACTGCTGAGCTTTCTTGCTTATTCGGACCTAAATGCTGAGGTGAAAGGACTCTCTGAATTCTCACGCGATCTTTGGCCCCCTGTGCTTATCGTACACCTCGCGTTTCAGATCATGGTCGGTGTCGGATCGTTTCTGGCAACCGTCGGCGCGATCATTCTGTGGGCTTTGCGTTTTCGACCCTCCTGGATTTCGCACCCGAAATTTCTTTGGCCCTTAGCTCTTATCACGCCGTTGGGATTTGTCGCGATAGAAGCCGGCTGGACCGTCACTGAAGTCGGTCGACAGCCCTGGATCATCTATGGTCTGGTGAGGACCTCGGAGGCGCTGACTCCGCGACCGGGGATCGAATTTACATTTCTTGTTTACGCTGGGCTCTATCTCTTTCTCTCGATTGTCGTCGGCATTCTCATGACCCGACAGGTGCGCGCTCTGCACCGCGAGGTGCAATAGTGGAATGGCCGCTTGCGGGAGTCTTGATCTTTCTCGCCGCCGCTCTTCTGCTTTATCTGCTCACGGCCGGCGCGGATTTTGGCGCTGGCATTCTCGAACTTTTCGTGGGTCGCCGTCGCGCCGAAGATCAGCGCCAGGTCATCACGCGGGCCATGGCACCTGTGTGGGAGGCCAATCACGTCTGGCTCGTTCTTGTGATCACGATTTTGTTTGTTGCCTTTCCGGCCGTGTACGCGCTGATGTCGGTTCACCTCTTTATTCCCCTCACGTTGATCCTTATGGGAATCGTGGCGCGAGGATGCGCGTTCACGTTTCGCCACTACGATCCGCCCGCGCCCCGGGCGTACCGCATCTATACCTCTTTGTTTGCGCTCTCGAGCCTGTGGACGACATTTTTCCTTGGCGTCGTGATTGGGAGTGTGACCCTGGGCGAAATCAATCCGAAAGCAAACACCTTTGCCGCCCTTTATTTGGCCCCGTGGATAAATCGATTTTGCGTCTCGACGGGCCTGTTTGCCATCTGCCTGTTTGCGCTCTTGGCCGCCGTTTATCTCGTCGGCGAAACCGAGGATCCCAAGCTCGCCAGCCGATTTCGGCGACGCGCGGCCTGGTCCAACGGCCTTCTCGTCCTACTGGGAGGAGTAGTCTTCTTAACTGCGGAAGGGGACGGGCTTCCTCTCTTTAGACTCTTTTTCTCAAATCCTGTAAGCGTGGGCTCTTTCGCTCTGGCAAGTCTCCTCCTTTTTCCATTTTGGCGGGCCCTTCTTTTAAACAAACAGGTCTTTTGGACCCGAGCCGTGGGTATTTTGATCGCGGCTCTTGTGTTGTGCGGATGGGTCGCTGTTCAGTATCCCGCCGCGATACGTATGACTGGGGGACTGGCTTTGACATTCCACGATGCAGCGGCTCCTCGGGCCACGCTCCGCGCGTTGCTTATGGCTCTTGTTGTCGGATCGATATTGATTTTCCCGGCCCTATTTTACCTTCTTTACATCTTTAAATGGCACCCGGTCCGCCGCCCCTAGGTCGCGTCTTATTATTTCTTTGAAAGCAGCGGTCTCAGAACCGTGGCCTCAGAATGGGTCGCCGAACGGGTCCACAAGACAGGTGAGCGAGTGACGCGCGCGAAGGTCGGCGCGCCACCAAAATCAAAAGTTTCCTTCGCGCTCGGCTTGGACTAGACTCCGACCATGTGTGCGTCTTATATGATCAAGCAGAAAACAGACGGCGAGTTCAGATTCAGACTCTCTGTCGAATCGCGAGTTGATCTCGAACAATTTGACCTCGAGGAATATTACGACACGTTGATCGTCCCGCAGGCCACGGCCCCCGTCCTAAGAGCAAACGGCGGTGATGTGGAGATCACGCCTATGAGATTTTCCCTTTTACCCAGCTGGTCCAAAGAACCACGAGTTAAACTTGCCACCCATAATGCGCGCCTCGAGTCGATTGATGAGAAACCCACGTGGCGAACCGTGTTCGTGCGACGGCACTGCCTCGTTCCGATGACCCATTTTATCGAGCCGATTTATAAAGGAGAGCACGCGGGCTTTATGGTGGCCTTCTTCCAAAAAGAGGGATCTCTTATCTATGCGGCCGGAGTGTGGGACCAGTGGGTGAATAAACAAACTGGCGAAGTGATTGCCTCGTTTGCAATTATCACACATGACCCGCCACCCTTTATTCGGGCCACAGGGCACGACCGTTGCCCATTGTTCCTCGAGGAGTCCGCTAGTGGCGAATGGCTCCACAATCACAACTTCCCCGCTTCGACTTTGAAGTCATTCTTGACTGAGCATCAAGAAAGCATGGACTTTTCCTTGGTCGACCACCGTCCGATGCGCCCAGGATGGGAGAAGCGCAAATAGACGTGCCTTGAGGTCCAATTCCGCCCGTGCTATTCAACGCAAATTCGAGGGGGGGATCCATATGTTCCTATGGTCTTTGCTGTTTTGGCTCGCTTCGGTCCAAGCCCAAGGAGTTTCACCGGGGACCTACCCGGCGACTCCTCAGCGCCCCGTCACGGAGGTTGTTCACGGCTACACCGTCATCGATCCGTTTCGATGGCTCGAGAATGGCGCCAATTCCGAGGTTCAAGACTGGTCCGAGCGGGAACATGAATTTTCCATGCAATACCTGCTGAGTCATTACCCGGAGGCCCAGACCCGGATTTCGGCTCGACTGCGCGAACTCTTTCTGCGCGACGAGGACGGGGTCCCCGCCCGTTACGGTTCGCGTTTGTTCTTTCATCGCCGCTATAAGGATCGCGATGGTTACGATGTCGTAATGCGGCCGGAAGGATCCACTGTCGAAACGGTTCTTCTTAACTCCACAGATTATTCTCGAAGAAAACAGAGCCTGAAGGGCTTTGATGTGTCTCCGCATGGGAACTATGTGACTTACGTGGTTTCCACCACAAACGGAGATTACGGAGATCTATATTTGATTGAACTTGAGACCGGCCGGCACCATGCCGTGATCGGTGGTGTTCGCCAGGCCGAGGTGAGCTGGTTGAGAGAAGAATCCGGTTTTTATGTCAAAAGTGATCCCATTGATCGCTTCGCCGAGGCTCAAGAGGCTGCGGCCCATTCGCGGACCTTCTTTGTTCGGCCCAATGATGTGATCGAATCCCTCCGAGCCGCAGCTGTTCCGATGGAACGCGGACAGATGGTGATCCGCAACTCCGGGAATCCGTCACGAATGGCGGATGGTTGGCTGGATCATGAATCCTCACTTTTCTTTGTGGGACTGAGTTCCTTCTCCAGCTCGGTGCGCACGGTGTTTGTAAAGCGCTACGATCCGGCCCAGCCCCCTGCGGCGGAGTTGGACACGGAGAGATTGGACCGCCATGGACTCCACGAGCTTTATACGTTTGATTACAAGAACTCGAACTTTCGCGAGGCCTATGGTTCGGATTTCGCTGTTTCGGTGGGGCGGCCTGATCGTGAGAACGACCAGAACGTTTACATCTGGTCTGTCGCAGAACCGGATCCTGAAAAATGGAAAATCTTGATCCCGGCTTCCGATAAATACATTCATACGTCCATCGCCGTCATCGGGCGTCACATTCTTGTCTCCGCCAAATCCGCGGGTTCCGAGTTTGTGTTTCATTACGACCTTCAAGGGACGCGACTTAACACTTTCCGCGACGCCGAGTTTGGCGAGACCCAGCTCACAGATGAGGATGAAGAACACGAGCTCGCAGTTCTCTCTTCAACCACTCCCTTGGATCCAGGCACGCATTATCAGGTGAATCTGAACACGGGAGAGAGGCGAACGGTCAAACGGTCCTCGATCGGTTTTGATTCCACCCGCTTCCGTGTGGATCGCGTCGGCTTCACTTCTAAAGACGGTGCGCACGCAGATATTGTCGTCCTCCGCCGGCAGGATCTCCGGCTCGATGGTAGAGCGAAAGCCGTGATGAGTGTGTACGGTGGATTCAATGATGGCCAATCCACGGGTTTTCAGGGATTCTTGGTTCCTCTTCTGGAGCAAGGGATGGTGGTGGCCTATCCCTTTATTCGTGGAGGAAACGAGTACGGGACGCCCTGGCACCAGGCCGCCTTGCGCGAGAAAAAGCAAAACACCTTTAATGATGTAATGGCAGCGGCTGAGTCTTTGATTGCCGCGGGATACAGCTCCAAGGGAAAAGTCAGCTTATGGGGAGGCAGTAATGGCGGCCTCACGGTGAGCGCAACCATTCTCCAGCGGCCGGACCTGTTTGGCGCCTCGGTCGCCGCGGTTCCTCTGGCCGATATGCTTCGTTATCACCTCTCGGGCGCCGGCAAATTCTGGATCAGCGAGTACGGCGATCCTGATCTCAAAGAGGACTATGACTTTATCGCCAAGTACTCTCCTTACCAGAATGTGCCCGATTCCATTGCACTCCCGCCGCTCCTGATACAAACAGCGGATTTTGATGATCGCGTCGATCCCTTCCATGCTCGTAAACTCACTGCCCGGCTCCAAGCGGCACAGTCGAGTTCCAATCCCATCTTGTTTCAGCTGCAGCACCACGCCGGACACGGAGCAAGCGGTTCGCTCCTTGAAAACATCGAGGTTTGGGCGTGGCAGTTGGCGTTTATGTGGCGCGAGTCCTTGTGAGCAGCTTCGGAAGATCGAATGCCCGACTGCCAAGCCGTTTCATCAGAGTCTCCTGCCCGCCGGGTCGCGTGACAAGTTCGCGGATCTCTTGGATGGCCGGCCAGATCTCCGACTGGAAATCGGGGTGCTGCCGCATGGTCGTGAAATGGTCCGGTGGTATAGTCCCAGAGGTCAACAGGAAGTTCTCGGCACGATGGATAAGCTCGTACTTCCACTCCTCTCGTTGGGCGGCCTCGTGGGCTTCCGGATCCGGGAGATGCTTGAACTTGCGATGGGGCTGAATGACGGCCATGCATTTTTCGATAAAAGCCAGCTCAGCAACCGCCGCCTCATAGTTCATGCGGGTACTTTCTTTCATTGCTTCAATATCCGCAAGATCCGCACGCGCCTCCAAACGGTCGGCTTCATCCTGGCTTTCTAGCTTTTTGCGGGCGCGCACACGTCTGGCCTCCTCGCGCAGTTTGGCTCCTTCAAACATCTTCAGAGCATTATTCCGATCCTCGCGCAGGTCGCACAAGATCCCGTAGGCCGCATCCGGCGTATGGCAGCTTCCGGCAATGAAGTAGGCGATTTGAAAGTCGTGATTCAACCGGTTTGTCTTGTAATGCATCAAAATCCCCCCGGCCGGGACGAAGTGGCCGATAAATCATTTCTCTGAATTCCAAAATTGGTGCCTGCCACGACTGTATCCCCGGCAAATGTGTAACGGTCACTATTCAAGGGATAACTGCCCGACGTAGAACCAGCGCCAAAAATACCTAGAGTCGGGTTTGATGCCGCACCCATTAGGGATCGAGCGAGTGTGAGATTCGTGCCGGCGCCCATCGTATCACCCGAATAAGTGTACTTCATTGTGTCCGCAACAATAGCGGCCGAGGTCTGGCCGCCGCCAAATATTCCCACCGCGCTTGACCCACATGCTGCCAGATTCGATGTTGCAGTCGATAAGTTCGTCCCTGCCGCAACTCCGTCGTTAGAATACGTGTATTTGTAGGTGGAAACCTGCCTGGTGGAGGAGAGGAGACCTCCTCCGAAAACACCGACTGTCGCATTGCCAGCTGCAGCGAGGCGTCTCCTTTTGGCAGACAGGTTGGTTCCTGCTGCAACCGTGTTGGTGGAATAGGTGTACTTCTCAGTCGATTGAAGCTCCGTCCCGCTGGCATTCGTGTCTCCACCGCCAAACACTCCGACTGTTGCATTTCCAGTAGCAGCGTGACACTCGCGAGCTGCGGCCAGGTTGGTGCCCGGGATAACGGCGTTGCCACCGTAGTGGTATTTATCCGTCAGAGCGCTGGCCGCATTTACCCAGCCTCCACTGATAATACCAATGAGTGAATTGCCCACGCCAACCGGAAACTTCCGAGCCGTTCCAAGATTTGTTCCGTTCGAGACGATGTTCGAAACGAAGTGATAGCGCTCCACTGCATTGAGACTGGTGGCCCCGTTACTTCCCAAGCCGCCCGGGAAAAAGGCAGCGTTGTCCGACTGATTCATATGACCCAGGGAAGGCAAAGCCGCTGACCGAGCCGAGTAAAAGAAAGAGGCACTCGCATTTAATAACCCGACGCCACGCGATCCTGCGAACACCCCTAGGTAAGCCCCTATCCTCGTGAGGAATCGGCGGCGACCGCAAGGTTGTTTTGCACAGCTTGACGTTCGTTTCATAATGAGATCTTAAGAGCCTCCGTTGAGTTCATCAAGCGCGAACTCAGTATCCATCCACAGATGCGACATAAACATACGAGCCGAGAACCACAAACGTGAATAGTGCATGTTTATTTGCCGTTTGGATCAGATTGATGGGTTCGTTTTTTACCGTCAAAGCCTCCGACCCGTTATCCGAGTAGGCGGTAAATGCGCAAGTCCCACCCGCAGCACCTTGGACGGCCAGAGTGTATGTGCCACCATCTTTCATATTGTAAAGCGAGAAGGAGCCGCACGCATTTGTGGTGTACTGCAGATTACCCGTGCCAAAATCAATTGGACCAGCCGTATTGGAAACCGCGGCTTTCAAAACAAGCGAACCGTTCGATACGTCGAGTCCGCCGCGAGGCAAGCTTGTCCCGATACCGACGTTGCCTCCGGTAAAGTAGCCGTCGACCCCGGACTTGGTCCAGATCCCCGCGCCACCACCCGCCAGCATAAACGTTCGGCCCGCTGTAACGTCTGCGGAAATCGAGCTATTCACGCAGTTATAAGTACCCCCAGCGTAGAGACCGGTGCTAGAAGAATAAGCGCCAGTAGAGGTCGTAAAGGCGAGCTGAGCGCCAGTATTTCCGACCCCATTGTAGGCGGTTAACGCACCCGAGGTCCCGTTGAAGTAGAGAATTATCCACTCGGTTGCGGAGTAGTTACAACGAATTGCATCCGGCCAACTTGTAATCATAGAGGTGGCTACGGCTGCGTTCGCCGAGACTTGTGTAGTGCCGTCAGGGAACTTGAATCCGCCGCTCGTGGATTCGACCACACCTGCCACAGAGAGTTTCTCGCTGGGAGCGGTCGTTCCGATACCCACGTTTCCACCCACGGCCACAGTCATTCGCGTCGCGCCGCCGGCTTCAAAATGAAGCGGATAAGCATCGTTTGTTCCCAGCACAGCCTCCGCACCAAAACTACTCCCGTTTTGGACGAAATACGAACCAGAGATCAAGGAACTCACCGTCGAACAGGCCCATCCTGAAGCGGTCCACTTCAGAACTTCATCGGTCGAGCATGTTGCATACCGGACCTGTGTTCCCGAACTGGCGTCAGTGATCAGAAGACGGTTCACCGCCACCCCCGCGCTATTCAACTTGGCTGAAGTAACGGCATTATCCGCGATATCGGCTGTGGCAACAGTTCCATCCACAATCTTGGCTGAGGTCACGACAGAGTCCGCCAGAGTCGCCGCGACCGAGCCCGTACCTGAGGCTGACACGTCCCCTGTGAGAGCGGTAATTCCTGTGTCCGTATCAGTATCCGCAGAGGGCTCCCACACAGACGTCGTGCTGTTCCACTTCAGCACTTCGCCATTGTTTGGAGCTGTGCTGGCCACCGACCGGGTCTGTAACTTCACCGCATTGACATTGGTGAGGTCCGAGCCATCCACCGCCGGCAGCTTATCACCAGCCGCCATTTGCACGATCTGGCCTGCGGTTGTTCCCACATCCACAGACAACGTTCCCGACGTCGTGATCGTGCCTCCGCTCAGACCCGAACCCGCAGTCACTTCCGTTACGGAGCCGCTTGAACCCCAAGAGGTCGTCAGGTCCTTACAGTTGGACCCATCTGTTGCGCAGATGTGAGTCGCACGGATCTTGCCCGCCACATCCAGAAGGTCGCCCGGAGCCGTCGTGCCAATGCCAATATTACCGCTCGTATCGATCACCAACCGGTTATGGCTTGCGAAGGAAGATCCACTCACAATCTTAAACTTCGATGAATCCGCGCCATCGGAGCCAATTTTCCAATGAACCTGGTCCTCAACGTAGTAAACTCGAAGCTCCACTGAGTCTATCTCTGGCTCAGCGTCTTCACCGGAGCTTGTGTTTGCATCCCATGCCTCGAAGACCACGCCAAAATTCGCGGCGTTTACGTCCGCACCGGTCAGCGTGGTACCCCAAACATCCGTGCTGCTGCCATAAGTACGATCTTGGAGCGAACTGTGGTCCCAGTATGCGGAGTCGGCTTTGGCTGTACCGACTGGAGTGCCGGCATTCACAAGCCGAATATTGCGGAATTTCAAGGCCGAATCATCCAAACCGCTGTTCTGTGCTCGAATGCGAACCTCAACTCCCCTGATTTCGGCACTGGCAGGGATCGCGATCCCAAACCCTGTCACTGTAATTTCCGCGCTATCGCCGTTGTCGGGAATTTGCCCTGTAACGACCGTCACGGTGCCATCACGCAGCTTGATATTATTGATTCCACTCCAGCCCGTTCCGGTACCCGAACTCGCGGCTGTTGTGGGTAGAGCGTAAGAAGTCGCCGTGGTGGAAGTGGCGCCTAATGAAAACTGGAGGTCCGCTTCACCAAGAGCCGTGTCCTGGAGGTGCAACAGCGCCTGAGGGGCCGACTGCCCGATGCCCACATTGCCATCTGTCGCTACCGTCATCCGAGTTGTCCCTCCAGATTCCAGATGTAGGGCATAGGAATCGTCAGTTCCAAGGACCGCAGCTGCACCAAAACTGTTTCCTCCCTGAGCAAAGTAGGAACCTGAAATCAGTGACCCTGCCGCGGAACACGCCCATCCGGACGCTGTCCATTTCAAGACTTCGTCGGTCGAACAGGTGGCATATCGAACATTTGCGCCTGTGCTGGAATCCGTGATCAAAAGACGGTTCACCGCCACCCCAAGAGTATTCAACTTGGCCGAAGTCACAGCGTTGTTTGCGATATCAGCAGTCGCGATCGTTCCATCAACAATCTTGGCCGAGGTGACTACGGAATTTGCCAAGGTGGCGGTCACACTGCCAGCCCCAGACGCTGAGACGTCTCCCGTCAGAGCCGTGATTCCCGTATCCGTATCTGCGTCCGCCGACGGTTCCCACAGCGAGGTTGTGTTATTCCACTTCAGCACTTGGCCATTGCTGGGAGCGGTACTCGCCACTGACCGTGTTTGTAACTTCACCGCGTTCACATTCGTCAGATCCGATCCATCCACCGCAGGCAACTTATCGCCCGCCGCCATTTGCACGATCTGGCCTGCGGTTGTTCCCACATCCACAGACAACGTTCCCGATGTCGTGATCGTACCGCCGCTCAGGCCGGAACCCGCGGTCACTGCAGTCACGGCACCGCCTGAGCCCCAAGAGGTCGTGAGATCCTTACAGTTGGATCCATCGGAAGCACAAACATGAGTTGCACGGATCTTACCCGCAACATCCAGCTTGTCGTTGGGCGCTGACGTCCCGATACCGACATTGCCTGTGGTCGTGAGTACAAACTGATCTCCCGGATTGGAAGAGCCGGTGGTCGCTCCGAACCCAAGCCCCCCGCTCGTTCCCAATTGGCGGATCTGAGACCGGCCCGTGCCACTCGTGTTGAAGAACGCTAAGCCAGGCAAATTGCCCGGGGTGGCGTACGTGATGTTTCCAGCCTCAGCCGTGCCATCGTTAAGATACCAAACCTGCGCGCCAGTACCTCTAATGGTAGTGCGCAATGTGTTGCCGCTATCATACACACTGAGGTTGGAGCTGGTCGACGTTCCCGGATTAGAGCCCACCACCGATAATCTTGCGCTGAGTGACGTAGTCCCAATCCCGACGCTTCCTGAAACCGTAAGGGTTCCAGAGTTCAAAACATTGACGGTTTTGTTTGAGCCGTCGATTTGCAAATAGCTTGTAACCGCTGTCGCATCTTTTACTTTGAAGTCGAACTTTGCTGGTCCACCCGAAGTAACTGACGGTTCAATAATTGCATATTGCGTCCCATTATTGTTGGCGAAGTCAATGCCGCGGTAAACTCCAATTCCGGTGGAATTTGTTTGTAAACGGAACAGAGCTGTTCCATCGGAAACTCCGTTGATCTGAAGAGGCCTCGACGGATCTGTCGTTCCTACGCCGACGTTTCCGCTCGCGGTCACGGTTATCCGCGTGGATCCGCTCGTCTCAAGGTGCAGCGGGAAAGCATCATTAGTTCCCAGAATCGATTCAGCGCCAAAACTGTTTCCATTCTGGGCGAAATAGGATCCAGAGATCAGTGATCCAACCGCAGAAGGCTCCCACACCGATGTGGTGCTATTCCACTTCAACACTTCACTGTTGTTGGGAGCGGTGGACGCCACCGATCGTGTCTGTAACTTCACCGCATTCAGATTTGTCAGATCCGAGCCATCCACCGCCGGAAGCTTATCACCCGCCGCCATTTGCACAATCTGGCCAGCCGTGGTTCCCACATCCACACCTAGAGTCACAGCCCCTGTTATACTCCCACCCGTGAGGCCCGTTCCGGCGGTCACTTCGGTGATATCGCCACTTCCTCCAGAACCATCATCAGCCGCACACGCCCACCCACTGGCGGTCCATTTCATGACTTCGCCCACAGAGCATGTGGCGTATCCAATCGTAGATCCATCAGATGCATTGGTAATCAGCAGACGATTCACCGCCACGCCTGTGCTATTCACTTTTGCCGATGTGATCACATCACTCGCGATCGTGGGACTCGGATAAGAACCGGTGAGATCCCCACCGGCCGATCCGCCCGGACTCACCCCTGAAATCGTGGTGTTCCCGGCCGCCGTCAATCGACCATCCGCTCCCACTGTAAACGTCGCCACCTGTGTGGCCGAACCATAACTTCCACCCGTCACGGCCGTGTCCGGCAACCAGCTGGCTTGAATTTTATCCGTGTTGGACAAGTAAGCCTGTGTAACAGCACGGCTGCCATCCCAAACCTTGAGCACATTATCATCCGAGTTGTACCAGGACTTGCCTTTATCCACCGCGGCCAGAGTTCCCACCAATGTGGTCTCTTGCGCATCCGTGTAGGTGCCCAAGTTCAGGGTTGTTTGTGCCGACATGGTGATATGGCCTGTGGCCAGCAGGTTGTGACTACCCATGTTGATCGCACCGCTCATAGTGCCACCCGCCAACGGCAGCTTGGAGCTATCGGTGGCACTGGCCACTTCCGCCACCCACTTGCCTTGAGCCGCATCCCAGGTCAGAACTTTTCCATCTCCAGTGCCGGCGCCCACGTCCTGTAGATCAATTTGCTTTCCGGCCACATAGGTGTCCGTGTAGTTCTTGGTCGCCGCATCTTGCGCGCTCGTGGGATCGGCCACACTCGTGATCCGCTGGCTGCCAAAGCTAAAGCTTCCCGAGCTGCTTAAAAGTGTATTCAGTCGCGCATAGTTGGTGGCGGAGAACACATTCTGCACATTGGCCTGAGTGAGGTCATAAGTGGCATCATCGCGCAGCTGAACAAAGTCGGACGGCGTCTTGCCCCGCAAAGTGTCCGCAACCAGTGCAAACCCAGAGGACTCCACGCCCACATCCGGCGTCATCGTCAGATAGCCGCTGCCTAGGTTGTAATGGACACGAATCACGCGCTCATCACCCGAGTTCAGTGTCACCCCCGCACAGCCCGTGAACACCTGAGGAGACCCATCGTTTTGAAACAGCCGCGCGCTGAAGGCCGCCGAGTTCTCAAGAAAGTTCTGAGGGTTCGTGCCCTTCCCGAAGGTCAGGGAGAAGCGGCCCTTGCTGGCCGACAGGTCGACGCCTAAATGCTCTTCGGAATAGAGCACGCAGGTGGCGTTCTTATCGTAAAGTTCAAAACGGAAGCTCACACTAGAGTTCAGCACGGGTGTGCCATCAGACTTGAGCATGACGCCGCTGATACTCAGCGAAGTCGGGCCGGTCTGGGCCAGAACAAGAACAGGCGCGAAGGTGATCGCGAGAGTCAGAATAAATCGGACAGCCAGGCACTGATTGCGCTTACCGAACAACATAAACCTGATCCCACTCACGTTCCGTAGGTCGCCTCTTAAACGGAGCTTCAAGCCGCGCTGAATTTATCTAAATTACTCTTCGGAAAATGAGCTGACCGTCTAAATTTTTTTGAAAGGTTCTCGCGAATTGAGAATTTTGACGGGCGACGCCGTTGCAAGACGAGCCACTAACCCAGACTTATGTCATATTGATGCATTCTCGATTGCTCCCACAAACCACAAAGTTTGCGGGAACAATCACATAGGCATGGGCAGGGGCTGTCAGGGACGGTTAGCGAGCGGCGCGCAGTCCGTCGATCTTGGCCTGCAGCTCAGCATCTGTAATATGGATGACGTGAGGGTTTCCACCCTCATCTTTGCAGTACCCATTCGACACCTTAGCCGACTTCACGGGAAACGCCTGAGATGCGATCTCAAGACACGCCGATTTAGACATACAGAGCACCGAAGGAGTTCCATGTTTACCCGAGAGCCCCTCACTCACGAGCCCGAGCCGAATGGAGTTGCCAGGTCCCTCAAGAATACAGACGTAGTTCCCGGAATGATTACCCTTACCCGGGTGACCAGTGTTGCTTTCATTCCCATCGTTCCCCTGATGTCCGTTATTTGCGTTCTCTCCTGAATTGTCGTCGGGGTTACCGGTGGGCGTCTCATTGTCATTGCCAATGTCGTCGTCATTCTCTGAGTCATCTGGATCTCGGCCCTGCGTGATCCCGTCTTCGACATCATCATCTTGTTCGGACATGTCAATCGGGCTCAACTCGCCTTCTAATGCCTTTTCGCTGCCGTCAGCCGAACCATGGGTTACAGCCTTCTGGCAGTTTTGAAATAACAAAATGAGACAGAGTGAACTGAGCAGTATCAGAATTCTTTGCATACATCCCCCGACGTTTTTCTCCCCCGCAGTAGGGTTCTGCAACTGTCATGCGCAACCAGCTGAGCCTCAATTGCGTCCGGAATGTGGTCAGGTGTCGAAAACATTGACTCTATCTGAAAGATCAACAGCTCAAATCGAGAAGGCGCTTCGCAAGTGCTCTCTCCTCATTGTTGGCTCATTGGCAGGTTTCATATCGAGAACCATCCAGATGGGAACTCAAATACGACAGTGAGAGTTTCAGGCTCTCGGCTTCCGCGCACTGAGTGGCGGAAACCGGGCCGTACTCGGCGACGAGAACGGGCTTGTTCTTGTAGATGAATGGCAGATAGCTTTCACACTCATGATATTGGAAGCACTGCTCGGCGATCACAAAGTCAAAGACCTGTGACGTCTCGGCGGCCAGTTCTGCGGCATTATTCAATGAAAGAATTAAACCGCGGTCGTGAGCTCCGAACGCGAGAAACTGGTTGTAGTCCAGTTGATTGGCGTCGGTAAGGGGAAATCCCGTATTATTGGAATAACTTTCGGCCGCATCCAAGTTGATCCCGTGGCATCCTTTGTCACTGGCGAGGCGGATCCGATTTAGCATAATGGAGCGGATTTCCGTCGACCGGATATCGATCCAATGCTCGCCTGGGCCGCCCGCAACGCGGTTTCCAATCGCGGCGGCCGGAAACTGATCGGAGTCCGGATTCCAATCCTCGACAGTGCCCGCGGATATATTGCAAATCACGGTGTGACCCGCGGTCTTTAGCGCGGCGATTGTATCCGCATCGGTGCCATACATATCCACAATATAAATCGAAGCCGGTCGGGATTGCAGCGCCCCGGTCAGCTGCAGAAACCATGAGATCACGCCCGGAAGCGGAATCGCGGGTTCTTCAATCGCGTAGGTGCGGGCGGCATAAATGATCTGATCGGGATTTGACATGTCCAATGCGAGTTCAGAAGGCGTTATTTCGCGTGGTGGGATCGTCGTGCAGTTCTCTCGATACAAAATTCCCTTCCCGTTTCTGTACATGATTCGCGATTCCACGAGGGTTCCGTCGGGACACTTCCGATTGAGAACGTAGGTCTTTCCATCATAGGGTTGGCCGCCGTTATAGACCGGCGGCCGGCTTGATTTCCGGCTTTCTGCGGTCGGAGTTAAAGGCGAGCAGTTTTGAAAACAAAGAATGACCGTCGACAGCAGAACCAGGATTATCGGTTTCGTTCGCATACTCGCTCCTTTGAGCTTATCGGTCCAGGTCCCGGCCTGGTTGAGCTTGGCTTCGCCCTCAGCGTTTCAAAGTGAACCAGGATCACTGGGGGTGAGACCAGTGCAAACTCAAGAACCTCAGGGGCACGTTTCACGAAGGTAACCCCTCATATTGGGACCGGCGAGATTCAAATCACGCTTCATCGTGTTCATTTGAATTGAATTGGCAAGGTTGCAATTAAGGGTCAATCCCCTCCGGTACTCGACATTCAGCACGAGCTTCCCGCGCTTGGAATATTCGGCCAAAGGCGCACACTCATTGTATTGCTGGCACTCCTCGTTCAGGATCCCATCGAACTTATCGACCATCCGCTTTCCCGTTCGGTCCACCTTCAGAATCTTGTCCGGCCCGTTCTTTTGAAAGACGGCAAGCCCATATTCATGGGCAACATCCGCGATCCACCCGTTGAAATCAATCTGCTCCTGAAGCGTGATTTTACCGCCGGCATTCTCATCATTCTGAAGGTTGTCGGGTTCAAGAGCGTCAAAGCCCTTATCCTTACACATCTTTATCCGCGCTCTCAAAATTCTCGCTAGAGCGGAATCCGGCCGGAAGACATCGCGAACATCGAGGAACCACTCATCCCAGTCGGAATCGTAGTGAATCTTCAAGTGGTCCGGGTACTCATCAGAGTCGGGCCGGTAAGACTCCCAGCTACCCGCGTTGATATAGCAAACCGTATACAATCCCTGTGATTTCAGCTGGGCCACTTTCGTCGCGGACGTATTGAATCCGTCCACATCAATTAACTTTGTACCCGCCGGCGGAATGATT
This sequence comes from Bdellovibrionales bacterium, assembly GCA_050249195.1. Lineage (GTDB taxonomy): Bacteria > Bdellovibrionota > Bdellovibrionia > Bdellovibrionales > UBA1609 > JALHOQ01. The sequence goes on along the minus strand of JBFWQY010000009.1, from coordinate 17,893 downwards.
TGCGAGTCGGTGTTCGCTCCTATTTGCCAATCCCACGCCACTTTGCCGGCGGGCGGAGGCTTAATCCCGGATGTGGGTGTGGGTGCAGGTGCGGGCGACGGGGATGGTGCTGGCGTTGGATTAGGAGTGGGAGTGGGAGACGGCGATGGTGACGGTGACTCCACCCGCTCGTCGCTCAACACGAGATAGTCCAGAGTACAATCATTGGAATTGGTGGCAAGCAACCGGAGCCGAACGACTTGATTCGCAAGCATTCGTGCAGGTATGGAAAACCGAAGGTCCTGAAAGGTCGTGGCCGCTGTCGCGGATCCCAGTGTTTCCCAAGTTCCCGAGGAGTTGCGCGCCTGGAACCGGAAGGCGTCTCCAGCCGTGTTTTGTTTAAAGCGCGCTTTCAACACAATCGGTGAGAGAAGTTTTGATGTGGGAGCCGAAAAGGTCACCGAAAGATTCCCGCTGTGGTTGGAATAAAAATGAATGACCGCGCCTTCGTTAGCCCGCGCGAGGCCAGCTTCGCGGCCACTGTACGTCCCCGTTCTCACGGACATATTGATCGCGGGCGACTCTGTCGCCTGAGCCAAGGGCCAGGCGTAAGGCAGCATTCCCAGGACAAACCACCCACGAAGTATAGTGGATTTCATCTTTCCCCCTCATTTGCACAAATGAATTCTGTGCATCCCTCATCCAGTCTGCGATGAGTTTAAAGCAATCGTGAGTGACATTTCTGGTGCGCATTTGAGGCCTGGCTCGCACCTTCCGATAGGTATCAATGGGTGAGCACGGGAGGACCACATTTCCCACAATGAGACGATCTCAGACTACACCGCGCTCGTCGCGCAATGTGATTCTCTGCTCAAGGCCGGCAGAACAAGCAGTGTGATCTCTCTTCTATCGCGGATTCATCTCGCGCGCGTACCGCGACCGCTCCGGCAATCTTTGGCCAAAATCTGCCGTCGAAGCGGTCAAATAGAAAAAGGTCTGCGGCTCCTTCAACCTCTGGTCCGAAATGAGAAGGAACTCAACGGCGCGCCCACGGCGGCTGAGATCTGCGAGTATTCCGTTCTGCTGTCCAGAAATGGATCCATCACGGAAGCATTGGAGCTCTTGAGCCGCGTGCCCCCTGAGGAGGTGAACGAAGTCTCTCTTTATCAGGGCTTCTGCTTTGTTTCCACTTGGGATTACGTGCGCGCGGCTGGGCGCTTTGAGACCTATCTCAACTCCCCGGCGGACGAATATTCAAAGCTCGTCGCCCGGGTGAATCTGGCCGCCAGCTATCTCGCACTCGAACGGAGCTGCGACGCCATCGCTCTTCTGGACGAAACGATTTCCAAGGCCGCGGCGCTCGGGGCCGACCGGCTCACGGGAAACTGTCTGGAAATCCGAGGTCAGGCTCGCTTGTTTCGCGGCGAGATCGCGGACGCGCGCGCTGATCTCGATCGCGCCATGTCCATTTTCAGGGAGAACCAGATTTACGATCGGTTGCTGGTCGAAAAGTGGTACGCCTGGATTGAAGCCTGTGAACACAACTCCGTTGCCCCTCTGATGATCTTTCGCCGGAAAGCGGAACGCCACCGCCATTGGGAAACCGTGCGCGAAGCCGACTTTCTCGCTCTTAAAATCAGAACCGATCAGAGCCGATTTGATCATCTTTATTTCGGGACGCCCATGACCTCGTACCGCGACCGCATCTTGCGCCAACTCTCCGGACAAGCGGCCCCCTCCTATCTCTGGGGGGATGATTCCGGTATGATTCTCGATCTGGCCACTGGGCGACTCAACACGTCGGCAGAGCTCAACTCGGGCAAGATGATTCACCGCCTGATCTCCGCCCTCGTGAAGGATTTTTATGCGCCCTCCAATCTAGGCGCCTTGTTTTCAGAACTTTATCCTGACGCCTATTTTGACGCCTACACCTCGCCGCTCCGAATCCGTCAGTTGATGAGCCGCGCGCGCCGATGGATGCGTTCCCATAGAATTCCTCTTTCAATCGTCCACGACAGCGGGTTTTACCGGCTCATCGCGCGAGCCGGTTTTGGAATCGTGATCACGCGCGACCACAGCCAGGTCGACGCCGAGGCGACCAAATGGGAGGATTTGAAACGCCAGCTTCGCGCGGGCCAAACGTTCTCAAGTGAGGACGCCTGCCAGCTCACCGGCCTCTCGCGCTCAAGCTTTCATCGTCTTGCCAAATGGGCGCTATCCCGGGGCAAAATCAAGCGGTCGGGAAAGGGACGCGCGGTTCGCTACATTTTGGCAGCTTAGAAAAATGGTCTCACTAAGGGACCTGGACGGTCCCTTAGTGCGGAATCACGAGCTTCTCTCCGGCCATAACGCGATAGTTAACCTTCACATCGTTGGCCTGGGCCAGAGCACTCAAGGAAATGCCGTATTTCTTGGAAAGATCATATAGAGTTTCACCGCGACGGACCGTGTGTTTGTGCGCACCGGAGCGGCCAACAGGACGAACACCGGAGCTCGCGGCAGCAACATGCGACCGCTTCAACTCTTGCGTCATCTTCTGTGTGCGGGAGCGAGATTTAAAGCTCGCCAGCGCCACGGGCCGCATCTTCACTTTGCCCTGAGTCTTGGCGTTGCTTGTCGACTCCGGCTCAGGGCGAACGCGGATTTTTTGTCCCTTGCGAATCACGCTCCGGCTGGTGAGATTATTAAGACGGAGGAGCTCCTCCATGCTCACGTTGTACCGATCGGCGATTGTACTCAGGTTCTCGCCGCGACGAACCGTATGAAATAGGGACTCTCGTTTTTCGACCGCGGGAACCACGTGACTGGCCGACGCTCCGGCATCTTCCGTCACATACCGAATGCCGTCCCCACCATTATCGGGAACCTTTAACTTGCGACCGACCCGCAAGACCGACCGATTCGATAAATTGTTCAGGCGGCGCAACTGCGAAACCGTCGTCCGGTGACGTCGGGCAATTGTCGATAAATTGTCACCGCGCCGAATGCGATAAAAAAAGTATTCCGCCCGCACGATCGGTGGTTGGGAGCTTACGCTCAAACTGAGGGCCGCGAGTGCATCGTTGGCTCGGCCCACGGGAATGCGGACAATGGTCTCATCCCCACGCGTAATCGGAACAAAGTCGGTGCGGAACTTGGGGTTCAACAATTGTAATTCTTCGGTCTCCACATTCAAGTGCGCGGCGAGTTTGGTCAGGCTGATGGGCTGTTGCAAGGACACCGTATCGTATGACAAGGGATCGGCGTACTGGACCTCGGAAAACCCATACTTGGCCGGGTCTTTGGCAATCAATGTGGCCGCGATAAACTTGGGAACATAGTTCTTGGTTTCCACAGGAAGCGAGCGGCGCTTCTTAATCAATTCCCAGTAATCCTTAGTGTAGTGACGAGTCACGGCCCGCTTCACACGGTACTCTCCGACGTTGTAGGCCGCGAGAGCCAGATGCCAGGAACCTAAAAGGTCATACAGTGCTTTGAAGTATTGGGCCGCGGCCCGGGTGGAGAGCACCGGATCCCGACGTTCATCAATAAACGTATCAATGTTGAGGCCAAAGCGCTTCCCCGTACCTCGGATAAACTGCCAGTACCCCACCGCGTTGGCATGCGAGTGAGCGCGTGGACTGAATCCAGACTCAATCAAAGCAATGTAGACGAGATCCTCGGGAAGCCCGTTTTCGCGCAACACATTCTTCATCATGGGCAGATAGCGGCCAGACCGCTCCAGATAGGTCTGCATGTAATCGCGGCCCTTCCCCTGGAAGTAATTCAGCCACTTTTCCACGTAGGGATTGTAATCCAAGGCGATTTCGCCATAAGAGCTCTGGTAAGGCCGTTCCACATTGCGTTCCACGTCCTCGGAAGACGCTTCGCTTTCGCGAAGACCGGGGCCCGTACGATCGAGATCCGCTCCGTCGGAAGATTTGTTCCTCAAGGTGGAGCACGCGGAAAGAAACAAAAGACTTAGGATCAGCAGTCCACGGACTGTTGCGCGCATCATATTCTCCCTTTTAAATAGCTTAACGTGAGCCTGCTTTGGCGTCCAGCCAGATTGGATCAGAAAGAGACAGTTTGGACCCATCGAGTAGACGGTAAATCATCCAGTTGCGTAGGATGGCTTTAACGTAAAAACTGGTTTCTTCCCAGGGCAATTCGTCGAGCCAGACTTCCGCCTCAGGGCTCGACGAGGGGCTGCCTTCAAGCGCCCCAATTTCCGGCCGGGAGGACAACCAGCGGCGCATGCGCCCGATACCCGCGTTGTAGGCGGCAAGGCCCAATGGTACATGTCCGCTGAAAGCTTTCACCATCCGATAAAGGTAATTGGCTCCTAAACGAATATTCACGTCAGGCTTCAACAACGCCTGCGGAAACTCCACATTGCGCATGCGCAAGTCACGCGCGATTTCCGCCGCTGTTGAAGGCAAGAGCTGCATCACGCCCAAAGCATTCGCGGAACTTTGCGCCTCCGCGCGGAAGGAGCTCTCCTGGCGGATCAGGGCGCGTAGCAGGTCCTCAGAAAGGCCGACAGCCTTTGCTTCCTTCGCCGTCCACGTTGAGTACTCGTGGGGGAAAACTATGCGCAGAACGGAGAGTTGCAGCAGCTCAGGATTGGTATCAAAGGCCTTATTCATATTGATGATCGCATTGTCATAACGGAAGGCCGCGGCCCAAACCTTAGCGCGCACAAGATGCTCTTCCGGCGACTGCGGCTGCGGCAGAGCCTGAATTTCATTCTCCGCCTCTTTAAACCAGCCGGCTTTGAGAAGCATGGTTAATCGCTCCCACGCCAAACGTTCGCTTTCCAGCAAACGCAGCTCCACTTTCACTTTCAACGGTTTGTCACTCAGTTGAAGCTGATTGCCGTTGGTTTCGGCCTGGGCGCGCAGCCCATAATAAGACAATGGATATTTGGTGATCAGGGGCAAAGCATATGCGGAAGATTTCTCCGCATCGATCTTTTGGCGCGCGCGCCACTGCCAATACAGCGCACGATATTCAAAATCGTCCCCGTGTGACATCGCCAGCAGACGTTCAAAAAAAGCCGCCGCCTGCGGAAACTGTTTGAGCCGGTACGCAATCAGGCCGAGACGAAATGTGGCCTCCGCAGCTTCTTCCGTGCCTCCATGTTGCTTCACCAGACTCTCAAAATGTGACTGCGCCGACTTGTACTCCCCCGCGGCCACAGCCGCCTTCCCCGCGAGCAGGAGAATGCGTGTGCTATCGGGGTGCCCGGCATATTTCTCATGCGCGCGCTCGGCCAAATTCAAGGCGTCTATATAGAGGCCACGTGCATAAGCACTGGTGGCCCAGCGGCTGAGGCGGCCGGCATCGCCTTTGCTCATTTCCTTGACCACACGTTCACGAACGTGGCGAAACCTTTCGTCCGTCTTGGTGGCGAGGCTCAGGTAAACATTCTGCACTTTATCGGCGGCTTCCGAGGCGTTCGTGCTTCCGGGAAACTGCTGAAGAAGATTCATGGCATCCTCAACCGCCGACACATAATCCAATGATTCAAAGGCCCGGTTCATGCGTTCAAAGATTTTCTTTTCCTCTTCACTGATCCCCAGATCGCCGGCCAGCTTCTCTTCGACCTGCGCCTTATCTTCCTCTTTTTTCTTTCCCAATAAAGTGGATCGGATCGATTCCACGCGCGCGCGAAGCTCTGAATTTTCCCGCTCGCGCAGACTCCGCTGGAGAAAACTCTGCGCACCGCCGAGATTTTGCTCAATAAACGCCAGCTCGCCCGCCCAGCGGTACATGTCCGCGCGATCATCCACACTCAGCCACGACGCCACTTGCTGAAGCTTGTCCAAAGTCTGCCAAGCCGCTCTTCGATCCGACCGGGCCTGCTGTTCGGCCAAAGCCATCAAAGCTCCTACATACGATGTCCGCAAAGCTCCGGCGGCGGGGCCGTAGACGAGCCAGCTGGGGTTTGCATCCACCTTGGCCACCGCTGACTTGAGTCCGGAAACGGAAACACGCCCTTTCTTGTCCTTGATCTGGGCACAGGCGAGGTGATTCCACGCGATCCATGGCCCAAGACTCTTCCCTTGCTTGTAAGCCTTTTGTGCGGCGGACAGGCAAGACGCCGATTTCTCCTCATTCAGAGACTTCTTCAGCTCCACAAGAGTGGTGACCGGCGGGCCACCCCGGATCTTAGCCTTGGGATCAAACAGCCATCGGGGCGCCGCGAAATCGTGTTCCAGATTCACCGTGATCACACTGACCCCGGCAGCGAAACCGGCCGGACCCGCGCAGATTAAGTACAGGCAGCAGAATACAGACAAGAAAAGTTGGGCCTTGCGCACGCTTTAGATCTCCGCCAATTCGATCGCTCGTTTCATGATCTTCTCAAACTCAACGATCAGGGTTTCAAGTTTCTTTTTTTCAGTCATGTCCCCAATCAGGTTCTCGGGAGCAAAACTGAGAGCTTCACACTGACTTAAAAGCTTTGCAATCGGTTGGGCCAATTCATTTCGCACGCTGGGAGGCGTGGACTCGAGCAGGCGAGAAACTTCCTGGTTGGCGCCCCCCTCTTCGGATAGCTGCCCGAGAATAAAATACGCAGTGTTCGTCATCTCCACGCCCACACGGCGGAAATCTTTTTGCGAGACCAACTCACGCACCTTCTGCAACCGCCGATTCAAGACCAAGCCCAAACTCACCCTCTTGGGTTTGCGGCGCCACCGATGCCAAGCCAAATAGCCAAGGAACAGCAGCACGAGGACATAGATCGCCACGGTGAGCGCGATCCATACCGACGACGGCCAGCGCGCACGCCCCATCTCCGTCGCGAGAAGCGGCAGTTTCGGCGTTTTGTCGTCCTCGTTCTCGACGGAGCTCACGCCCGGAATCTGCGGCGTCGGTGACGGCACCGCCGTCCCTGTTACGGAAATATTAAGCGGTTGCGAGGCCGCCGTGTTAAAGGCTCGGGTTTCGGGGTCAAACACGGAGATCGCCACCGCGGGCACATCAAATACTCCAGGCTCACGCGGGATGATCAAGACTTCAAACTCTTTGAAACTGGTGCCATCTCGCAAGAATTTGGCCTGCGATTTTTGGTCGTAGATTTCAAAGCTCGGTGGCAACTCCAGCTTCGGCAACTCAATGAGTTTGGCATTCCCACGGCCCTCGAAGCGCACGCGCAAGGTGACGGGCTGATTCACCACGCCCGTCGGAGGTTCGAATTTGGCCGTGACCCGAAAGGTGCCCACCGCGCCTGTAAAATTGGACGGTCTGTTCTCCGTAGGAATTTCCTTGACCTCAACCGGGATCGGTTTGCTCGCTTTGGTGAATCGGTACGGCTGACCGAAGCCAAATGAAGACGGCGTGAGCACCGTGCACTTTGCCTTATACGAATCGACAGTTGCCTTGCCCGCTTTGATCGGAAAAAGCGCGTACGATACAAGAAGTGCGCGTTGATAGGCCAATCCGTTGATAACCACTTGTTCAAAGTTCAAACGCGTGGCCATTTCCAGATCCTCTTTCCAAAAGCCTTTGAGGTCTGGATACTTGAGAGTGTCGATATCGCGAATCTGTCCGCGCGTGTAGAGGTAAAATGTGGCCGTAACCTGCTCGCCCACATACGCGCTTTTCTTGTCGACTTCGGCTTGGATAAAAAACGCTTCATCGGGATTGATCGGTTGCTGGCCGAGATCCTGCGCCTGTCCTTGGCCGTGGCCTTGTTGACCGAAACGGCGCTGAAGCATTTGTTGGAAGAGCTCCTCCATTTCATCCATCTGCGCGAAGGGATCCGGTGGCATTCCTCCACGGGGTTGTGCCTGGGGTGGAATCGCGCGGGCCTCGCTCACCGCAATCTCGATGGGCTTCGTTCGCAATGTTTGCCCTTCAACTGTGACCGGCACGGCGGGAATGGTCAGTGTCCCTTTTTTGGAGGCGGCCAACATGTAACTGAACGTGCGCGCCTGCTCGGTTAGAAACTTTCCGCCGGCAAACGTGCTTCGCGTCTCCACGCCTGTTGACGTGTTGATCAATTCCATTCCGTCAATTGGCGGAAGCGAGGGCTGCTCCACTTGCACGCTTGTTTTGGCATTCACCGTGATGGTGAAGCTGATGACGTCGCCGACCCCGACCCTGTTGCGATCGACGGTGCCCGTCACCTCCACGCCTTCGGCAGCCCAAGTGAGCGGAGCTGAAAGCGCGAAGAGAAGCGCGAAAAAAGAAGTGAGACTCAGATCAGGGATGCGTGTCATTTCCCTACCTCTTCATCAGTGCGTGGTGTTACCAGTCCTTGCCGCGGGGAGCCTCTTTTGCCCCCTTTTCATATTCCTGTGCGCGAATATTTTGTTCCTGGTTCTTGATTTCGTCCAGGATTCGCTTCACGTCTTGAGGGGTTAGCTCCTGACTCTCAAACGGCTTGGGCTGTTTTTTCTGTTGCGGCTCGGATTTTGGGTTGTCTTGGTTTTGCGGCGGCTGCTGATTGCGACCTTGCTGGTTTTGGTCTTGATTCTGTTGTTGCTGTTGTTGGTTCCCTTTGCCGCCTTGGCCGCCTTGCTGCCACAACAGTTCAATATTGGTTTTGACCTCCAGTGAGTCCGGCTCCAATTCGAGGGCCTGCTGGTAGGAGTTCAACGCATCGGCGATCCGACTTTGTTTAGCCTGGACTCCTGCAAGATTGAAGATCGTTTCAAACCGCGTGCGTGAGTTCGCCGACAAAAGCTTGAGCGCGGCTTTGTAAGCCTGTTCGGCCTTTTCGTATTCCTCATTGGCTTCAAATGTGCGAGCGAGATTTAAGTGAATCATTGGATTCAGAGGATCGTGCTCGAGCGCGCGTAGAAATTCCTGGTAAGCGGGATAGTAGGCCTTGCTTTTAAACTGCTCCAATCCTTGATAATTATGCGCGAAGCCGCGCAGGCTCGCAGCCCGCGCCGTGAATCCGAAAGTCAAAAGTAAAAGGAGCGCAAGCGTCGCAAACCTCTCAGTCGCCCATCTCGCACCGCGTGTTTTATTCAACGGGCACCTCGAAGCGGCCACGCCACAGTCGCCCCTCGGGCCGCCGTTCCCCTAATGCCAATTCCATCAAGGCCAAAATCAATCCGCAAAGGAGGAAAGTCTGGTAGTGCTCATTGTAATGACTCACTTCCATTGTGTCGAACTGTGCCTTTTGGAGACGATCAATGGCGGTGCGCAGGGATCGAATCGCATCCCCGCCAAACGTGACATGTTGATAAATGCCCCGGCCCGCCTCAGCCAGCTCCTTTAATGCGGTACCAGTCGAGCGCGAGATCACGATCTTGCCACTCTGGTCCTTCTTGTATCCAACCAAGTTGCCCCGGTCGTCGCGAACAGGAATTCGCCCGCCTTGCTCTGTTCCAAATCCCAACGTGAAGATACGCACCCCTTCGCCCGCAATCTTGCGCGCGGTCTCCAGGCCCCCTTTTTCAGTTTCTTCTCCATCGGAAGCCACCACGATGATCTTCGTGGCCTTATGCTCCTCATCGTTTCCGAGTCCACCGCGATGCAGCGCCTGGTAGGACTCATTCAAAGCTTTGGTGAAGGATGTCCCCTGCGTCATCACCGCCTCGGGTGTGAGAGACTCGAGGAACATACTCAGGGCGTTCTTGTCATTTGTAAGTGGCGATAGCAACACGGCCGACCCGGCGAAAGCAACCAGGCCGACCTTATCTCCGCTCAAGGAATCCAAAAAGCGCGTCAACTCGCGCTTGGCGAGTTCCAGACGTGAGGGGCGGGCGTCTTCCGCCAGCATGCTATTGGAGATATCCACCACGAGCATGATTTCGAGCCCTTCACTCTTGGCCTTTTGCCGTCCTTCGCCCGACTGCGGGCGCGCCAAGGCGATCACAAACAGAGCCAGGGTCAAACACTGTAAGATCAGCTTGATCCGACGTTTGCGCGGGGATACGGACCGGAGCAAAAAACCCGAGATTCGTGGTGAAATTCGGGATTGAATCAGCTGACGCGTGCGGCGAGAGGTCCACCACACCATCAAGACCACAACTGGGATCAACATCAGAAATTGTAAGGCGGCCTGATCCTCGAATCGGTACTCAAACACCTAGGGTCCCTTTCGCAACATCGTGGTTCCCAGGAAGACTGCGATCATATACAAAAGTACTGAGGCTCGCAGATAAGGTGGAAAGAGCTCCGCGTAGCGCGTGTACTGCGACGTCTCGATATTGCTTTTCTCCAGGCGATCGATTTCACGGAAAACTCTCTGCAAGGCATCACCGGTTGTGGCACGCCAAAATTTTCCTCCGGTCTCCTGCGCCATCTTGGTGAGGAGTTCCTCGTTCACCGCCGAATGTATGGGCCGGTAGCGCTTAACCTTGCGGCCAAAAACATCTTCCACCGTGACCGGGAGTTGAGCGTCACCATCCCGTCCCACACCGATCGAATAAATCTTGATCCCGTATCCTTTGGCGATCTCAAGCGCGGTTTCTGGATCGATGGTTCCCGAGTTGTTCTCCCCGTCCGTCATCAGGATCAACACCCGGCTCTTGGCCGCGGAATCTTTGATCCGCGCAACGCCGTTCGCCAAGGCCACCCCGATCGCGGTTCCCATCTTTATATTGCGAGCGGGTTCAATTTCCTTCACACTCTGAAGAAGCAACGGATAATCCAAAGTCATGGGGACGCGCGTGTAGCTTTCTCCGGCAAAGACGACAAGACCGATGCGGTCGGATACCCGGCCTTTGATAAAATTGGTGACCGTCTGCTTGGCGGACTCCAATCGATTTTCAGGTTCCATGTCCTCAATCAGCATGGAGTCGGAGATATCAAACACGATCATGATATCGATACCTTCCACACTGCGTTTGATCTTTGTATCCGCTTTTTGCGGGCGGGCCAGAGCGACGACAGCGAGCGCCAGAGCTCCCAGCTTGAGCCCTGTGGGAAGCCAGCTGACGTAGGAGCGATAACCGCGATGAACTCTCAAGAATCCGGAGAGATGAGAGAACTGCAAGGTGGGTGTGCGACGCCGACGCGCGTACCAAATCCAAACACCCACGGCAGCCAGTGGAATCAGCAGCAAAAAGGCCCACGGCGAAGCCCAGACGGTCATCGGGATTCCTCCCGCGCCTGTTCCAAACGTTCCACGGTATCCATGCTCATACGGAGCATCTGTTCCGCGTCGCTCAGACTCACCTTCTCGCGCTCCTTCAGACGCCCCAACTCACGCAACGTTTTTTTCAGCGGATCAGCGGCGTTTTTGTAAGTCCGATAGTGGCGGCGGCGCAGATCCTCGATGATGGCGCGATCCGACCATTCCAGAGTCGGAATCAGGAATTGGCGGAGAACATAGAGCCGAACCTCGCGATCCAGCTCCGTGCTGAGCGCTTTCAAATCCTCGGGCGTCTTGGCATGATTCAGCTGCCGCCGCAACACACGGGCGTCGCGATAGAATTGATGGAGCGGAGGTATGGATGTCCGATGCCGGTTGAGATCTTCCAGCATGCGCTTGCGCTGCAGATGCCGACGCACTCGGCGTACAAGCGCAAACACGATTAAAACGAAGACAACGCCCACCACCCCCAGAAGCCACCAGGGCACTGGCAAAGACCAGGGACCAAAGGGAGGATAAGGTTGCGGGGGCTGGTTCGGCTGGAGAACCGACTTGATCTCCCACTTGGGATTCAGGGACTCAAATCCCTGATCTCCTTGCATGACGCGAATATATTCAGGAGCGTGCGCCCCCGCTTTGTAACTGGTGACCGTCAACTGAACGCGAGTGGGTTCCAGGCGATCGACTTTCAAGATCGCCAATGAAAACTGGTGCTCCGGCTTCGGGAAAACCAGTTCGAGCGGCGTCTTGGGTTTCCACTCAATGGGAATTTCTCCACTGCAATTGAAGCTAAACTTGGTCCCTACTGTCAGCTCACGGGCCGCACCGGTTTCGAACCCGCACGTCCAAACGGCTACCTCGCTCATCGGCGGCTCCGACGCTGGAAAAAGGCAAGGAGGGGATTCACCAAATCCTCATCCGTGCGAATGAAGATGGTCTCGACTTGGGCCCGCCGCAGTTCGTTGCGGCGCTCGTTTTTCAACCCTTCGAGATAAGTCTTATACTCGCGCTGGAAGAGTGGCGAGCTCGTATCCACCGCTACGACCTCTCCGGTTTCGGGATCTTCAAAATCCACAAGTCCCATGGCGGGAATTTCGGCCTCAAGCTTGTCTTCAAGGGTTACAGCCACCACATCATGCTTCTTGCTCAGGCGGCGCAGACTGCCTTCGAATCCCTGATCGATAAAGTCACTGATCACGAAAATATGCGCTTTCTTCTTAAGAACGGCCTGCAAATGGTCCAGCGCCTGAGCAATCCGGGTCTGCCGGGACGCGGGCTTGAAGTAATAGAGGTCGCGCAGCAAGCGCATCGCCTGCCCTCTCCCCTTCTTCGGCGGCACGTAAAGTTCGATTTGATCCGAAAACAGGAGCAGGCCTACGGCATCTTTATTGGCAGCGGCGGCAAAACTCAATAGCGCGGACACGTGGGCGGCAACCTCTCCTTTGAAATACTTGTCGCTGCCGAAATCTTGCGAACCACTCACATCCACGGCCAAAATCACCGTCATCTCACGTTCTTCGTCGTGCTTCTTGATGTACACCTTGCCGGTGCGCGCGGTGAGCGGCCAGGCAATCGTACGCACGTCATCCCCGGGAACATACTCGCGGAACTCGGAGAAGGTCATCCCCTGCCCTTTAAAGGCGGAATGATACTCCCCGATAAACAAGTTGTTCACTCGCTTACGCGTCTGGATTTCGAGGAGCTTGATTTTCTTAACCAGCTCTGGAGGTAAGCTCAAGGCTAGGGCACCTCAATATGACTTAGAATTTCCTTGATCACGTGATCCGTGGTCATGCTCTCCGCTTCCGCCTCATAGGTCAGGATCAATCGATGTCGAAGGACATGATACGCAATCCCTTTCACATCGTCAGCGGTAACATATCCGCGTCCGCGAATAAACGCATGCGCCTTGGCCGCGCGAGTGAGACTAATCGTGGCCCGCGGGGACGCACCGACTTGAATCAGCGGAATCAGCTGCGAAAGTCCATGCTCCTTTGGTTCGCGCGTGCTCATCACGATTTCGACGATGTAATTCTTAATCTTCTCATCAACATAAATCATGTCGGCCGTCTTCTTGGCTCGCATCAGATCCTCCCTGCCGATGAGGGTCTCAATCTGCGGCTGCTCGTCGGTCGCCATGCGGTTCAGAATCTCGAGTTCCTCGGCGCGCTTCGGATAAGTCACCACGATTTTAAACATGAAGCGGTCCATTTGAGCTTCCGGAAGGGGATACGTCCCCTCCTGCTCCAACGGGTTTTGCGTGGCCAGGACCAGAAAAGGCCTTTCAAGCGGATAGGTGACGTCTCCGATCGTGACCTGCTTTTCCGCCATGGCTTCGAGTAACGCGCTTTGCACCTTGGCCGGAGCGCGATTGATCTCGTCGGCAAGCACAATATTCGTGAAGATAGGGCCTTGTTTCGGCGCGAATTCACCTGTTTTGGGGTTGAAGATCATAGTCCCGATCAGGTCTGTCGGCAGTAGGTCGGGCGTGAACTGAACACGCTGAAATCCGAGTGAAATCGCCTTTGCTACGGACGAAATCGTCAGCGTCTTCGCCAACCCGGGTACCCCTTCCAAAAGGACGTGGCCGCCAGTCAGCAGACCCATCATGATCCCTTCGAGCATCTCCCGCTGACCCACGACGACCTTGCTAACCTCTTTCAGCATGCGGTCGACGAATTGACTTTCCTTTTTGATTGTTTCGTTCAAGGCCATGAGGTTGAAATCCACGTGTTTGACTCCTTGTCCTTTTTCCAACTTTCAAGTTTAATCAGGTTTGATGGACATGGCGAGGTCCGATTATTGAAATCCTGGGTGAATCCGAAATTGAGGATAATGATTTTTCTGACGGTTGTGAACGCGAGCTGGATCGCGGCAGCCTGGCTGTTTCTCGAGAGGGAATCCTGGCTGTGGATCACACCTGTTGCGCTCAGCATTAATTTCCTGCTTCTGACTTATGACCAGGTCTTCAGCTTCAATCGCCTTAAGATCCAACCCCTGCTCGGTCACGATCCATGGGGCTTATTAAGATCCGTTCATGAGCTCAGCGTCGCGCTTGAGCGCCCCGTGCCCCAGGTGTTTCTGGTCGAACATCCTTCGGCTCATCTCTTCTCCTATGGACGAACAGGCCGTCGGGCGCGACTCTTTGTGACCGTGGGCGCATTGGATTTGCTCAGTCCCGGTGAACTCAGGGCCGTTCTGATGTTTCAGATGATGGTCATGCAGTCCTCATTCAGCATTCTCAATTATTGGTTGGGCGCGATCATTGACCTCTTTTATCGGCTCGGGCGCGCCATCGAACGGGCCTTTGCGTTTGTCTTCGGCTGGTCCCCACCATTGGCCGCGTGGTTCGTCAGCCCATGGGCCTGGCTGCTGCACAAGCTGCTGTTGAGCCCGCGGGACTTCCAGCATCTGGATCGCGCGACCGCCTCCCGTATCCAAAACCCCGAGGATCTGGCACGCGCTCTGTGGAAAATGGAGGCTTACGCGCAAACCCAACCTTGGAGTGAATCCTGGGCCTTCGCACATATGTGCATGGTCAGCCCACTCAGCTGGAAACACGTCTTAAAGGTCCTGCGCATTCAGCCGCCCGTAAGAAACCGCATTCAGGCTCTGACCGGGCGCTATCCGCTTTAGGCTGCTACGCCGCTGACTCAGATGGGTTCCAGAAAAACCTTGCCTTTTCCGTGCTCGAGAATTCAAATTCGGTCCGCCCGATCGGGCCTTTCACGAGGAGGTAATAGGATATGTCCATCCAGTCGCTACCTGTGACTTTTTCCACGCTTGTGCTTTCGCTAGCCTCAAGTGCCGTGCTTGCCCTGGGTCTTGAAAAAAACCCCAATACAGATCAGTACGAAAAAGACCTCGACCTCGCACGCTTCAATATCGATATGTTGGGCCTCCTGAAGGAGAAAACTGAAGGCAACTTGACCACGGAGGAGCAGCAGTTCCTTGACACCGTGATAAACGATCTCAAGATGAAATTTGTCTACGCGAGCGGTGGCAGCCCTGCCGGTGACGGCAGTCAGAAGGAGGACAAGACCACATGATTGGCAAACCGGTTTGGACGTTCATCGCGTGCGGGCTTGCAAGCGTCAGTGTTTACATCGCCACACAGTCCTTATCGTCCTCGTTGTCTTTGTCCCCGCTTTCGCCGGTCGCCCTCGCGCAGGACCAAACTTCCGTCGCACCCAAAATCAAGGAAGATGATCCCCTGCCTGCGAATCTTTTCGTTAAGCTTGCGAAGAGCATCAATCCTGCCGTGGTGAATATCTTCACAACCTACCTTCCGCGACAAAGGCGGTTAGGCCCTGGATTTCCCCAAGGTCGAGACCCTTTCTTTGAACTCTTCGAACAATTCATGGGTCCGCAGGGTTTCGGCCGTCCCATGCCACAGGAGTCTTTAGGGACGGGATTTGTGATTCGTGAAGACGGCTTGATCGTCACCAACAACCACGTGATCGATCGTGCGGATATCATCAAGGTGCAACTCGATGAGAAAACCAAGGAAAGCTTTGATGCCAAGGTGATCGGCAAAGATGCGCGCACGGATATCGCGTTGATCAAAATTGAAGCCAAACGCAAATTGCCCTTCGTCAAGTTGGGTAACAGCGCGGACGTGGAAGTGGGAGAATGGGTCGCCGCGTTCGGCAATCCCTATGGCTACGGCCACACCATGACAAAAGGAATTATCTCGGCGGTGAATCGGGAGATCAACGAACTCAATCTGTTCCCTTTTATGCAGACTGACGCAAGCATCAACCCCGGCAACTCTGGCGGTCCCCTGGTGAACACCCAAGGACTCGTGATCGGCGTCAACACGGCAATCGACGCACGCGCGCAGGGGATTGGATTCGTCATCCCTATTGATAATGTGAAGAGTATCCTGCCCGAGCTCGAGAAGAAAGGCTCGATCGAACGTGGATTTATAGGCGTCGCTATGGCGGATCTGAATGACGAGCGCGCCCAGGCACTGGGCCTCAAGCAATCAGATGGGGCCTTGATCACCCACGTTCGGCCCGGATCGCCCGCAAGCAAGGCGGGCTTGAAACCCTTTGACCTTGTCGTGGAGTTTGCGGGCAAGAAAATCAAATCCACCGAAGATCTCTCGCGCGCCGTGATTATCACGCCGGTAGGTAAGAAGGTCGAACTCAAGGCCATTCGCGATGGCAAGCCCAAGACCATGTCCATCACCATCGGCAGGAGTTCGGACTTCGAAGCCACGGAGGCGACCCCAAAAGAGAAGTCCGATCGCGGAGAGGACAGCTCCATCGCTCTTCAGAAGTTTGGATTCGCCGTCGCCAACTTCAGCATGGCGCTCCGCGAGGAGTTCAATATCCCGCCGCTACGCAAACCCCATCCCGTCGTCACGGGTGTAGTCCCGGGGAGCGAAGCCTCGCGTTCGGGACTCGCGCCCGGAGATGTGATTCTGGATATCAATCGCAATGAGGTCTCAACCGCCAAGGACGTGGTCAAGCGCCTCCGCGAAGGCAAAGTCAACATCCTTCGCGTCTCAAAACAAGGCCGCGTGGTTTTGATTTCGCTGCGTGGAGGGTGATTCCCTGAGGCGATACCTTACCCCATAGGGCTCGGGGTCAGGCTCGGACTCGGACTCTCGGGGTTCTAAAAAAGAGCCGGTTCTCACGCGATTGCCGATTGGAGTAACCACAAGGTAACGGACTGCTGTCTCAGAATGAGACGGCGGCCAACACAAGCCTATCGATTGCTCGTCACTGAATTGGAGATCTTAAAAAATTTTATATGGCCTTTAGTCCAGGTCTATTTTTGCCGTTAGACTGAAGGGTAAGTGTAATATCACCAAGTTGCACATACAGATGGACGTCGTCGGGCAACGCAGCCGGAGGTTAACGGCCATGAAGATCACCGAAGTGAAGGTCTTTCCTGTAAATGAGGAAAGACTGAAGGCGTATGTCACCATCACAATCGACGACGTCTTCGTCGTCCGCGATCTCAAGATCATCAAAGGAAATGAGGGCCTTTTCGTCGCGATGCCATCCAAGAAACGTAAGGATGGCCAATTCAAGGATGTCGCCCATCCATTAAATCAAGAAACCCGCGACGAGATTGAACAGGCCATTTTCGATGCCTATGAAAAGGAAATCCAGGCCATGGGCGCCAATCTGAACGAGATCCGCCGCGAAGGCTCCGACGACTGAAGCAGCCGAAGCGATTGACGCCGACGAGCTCGTCTCAAGGCCCGCAGGCGTCAGCCGACCTAATATTAGGTTAAGACACCCGTTGCTTTTCACCCGCCCGCACGTCCCCAGCCGCGCGGGCGGAGATATATCCGAACTCGCCGTCAACTGCGTGCATGTCCGCACCCGCCGCACAGCAACATCACGCTCCGATTTGTATTCTCAACAGATGAATATCACCTACTTTTCCTTGCCTTTAGGTGAAAGTTATTAGAATTCTACTCCTTCCAAACATCCTGCTGGGGCGTCGGCAAGTTGGTAAGCCTACAGATTTTGATTCTGTCATTCGCAGGTTCGAGTCCTGCCGCCCCATCCAATTTTCGAAAATAGAAAATCAAAAATCGAAAATCGGTAAAAACCCCGAGGGAACACGTGCGCCTTGCGGGCGGCAGGACTCGAAGCGAGGAGCGGCCGCGACGCGAGCGCCAGTGGCGCTCGTGGCGTGGCAAGTCGCGCACGACGCGCGACTTAGCCCCGCAGCCGAACGTAGCCATGGACGGCCGGAGCGCCGCTGGGAACATGAGGACTTAAAAACCCGAATCCGAAATTAAGGTTGGCGTTATTCACTAAATTCATATTTTTCATGATTTTTTGTGCAGAATTCCCAGTGGAAATTCTGATGGGGCCGAGGTGTGCCCAAAATTCGGCCTTACTCACA
>JBFWQY010000008.1:0-176626 GCA_050249195.1 Bdellovibrionales bacterium | reverse complement strand
CAGACGTACTTCGGCCTTTTTAGTTTCCGGAGATCGCCGGTTGGTTACCCTAAATTGTTAAATTTTGGTAGCTTATGTTGCTGAAGGTCCGCGCAGCGCCTGCGGCGCCCGCGGGTCGGCGTTCTTTGTCTGTCGATTTTTTTGACTACTTTCACAAGTTAGACGATCGAGTATGAATCATCTAGTCACCTGTCGATTGAATCGTCAGTAAGTTAGAACTAAATTCCAGCTCGCTCTGATCCGATTCGATGCTGGGCTCCCAATTGCAATCCCAAGTATTCAGCTAACAGAGATTGTAGTGAATAGGAAGGGCGGAAGGGTACCTTGGAATCGGGGGTATCCTGGCACCGATTGAACAAATCTTAAAAGGAGGACGTATGCAATTCTCACAAAAAATAGGATCTACTGTATTTGTTACGGTACTGGGATTGGGCGCAATGACAATATTGCCATCACACTCGGCCGCTGCCTTGACCTGTGACCAGGTTCTATCAATTGAATCTAGAACCGTAAATGAGCTGAGTAATCTGATTCGACAATTCGACACCTCTCTAAAGCGGTCCCAAGTCATTGCCAACATGAATCGTGAGATATTGGATCTCGCTCTCCGCCCGCCCAAATTCTTCGATGGAACAGGTCTACGAGTTGACTGCAACCAGTGGGCTTCGAGAATGGATTTCATATTCCAGTCTGCGAGAAACCAGTCGGATTACATTGCTCAGTACGAGCGCATGTTGCTAAACCGGCTCACATACATGAACCAGGCAATCTTTTATTCAGGCGCAATGATCCCCGTTCAACCGCTAATCGACACCTTCGGGAATCAGGTCAGATATGATTTGAACCTCCAACTTCCATCGCGACCGGCGTGCCCGAACTAAACTCCCGGCTTCAAAGGTTCCAGGAACGCGGGTTCTAAAGGACAAGTCGTATTCAACGGCCGTGCCACATCGAGCGGGGATACGGAGGAGCTCTTCTCTCCACTGGGGAAGCAGTTCAGAGCCGATGACATCGTCACGATGTGCGCTCACGGAGCCACTGAGGAGATCTAATGACCTTAAAATGAGGCTGCGGCGCAGGTCCCCTGAAGTACTCAATAATTTCCGTTCTCAACGTAAAACACTCAGAATGTGTGCATACGTTTCAGGCAGTGGCTATTTTGTTGCTACTGTGGGGATCTCTCTTCCCGGTGTCTCTCTTCCCGGACCTGTCTTCCCGGGTTCTAGGACTGGGTTTTAGGACCGGCTGGAGAGGCGGTGCCCTTGGTTTCCCATGTGAGTCGAAAGGGGCTTGTTGAGAGTGAGGGTTTGGCCGGCGGCGTGGCCAGCGGCGAAGGCCGTGCGGTTAACTGTCACCGTTGAGCCTCGCCGGCGCCCAAGGCGCGGATAGATTTCCTTAAGATACTCTTGGATTCCAGAGTGGTCGCGGAACATGGTTAGCGCCTCGCCAATCACAGTCAGAGAGTTGGAGGCCGTGGTAGCAGAAGCGGAGGTGGAGGCGGAGGGTGAAGAGGGCCTCGGTGTTAAGGGACGTGTGTGGGTCGCTTGGAGCTTTTTTGCAAAGCCGTCGAGCACACCGAGCCGAAATGAGCCCTTCTCCGAGCGGACCAGGCGCGTGCCTCCCTGTACCGCCTTTCTCATCAGGAATTCCGTCTGATTAAGCAGAAAGTGATACACGTATTCCGCCATCAGGACGTTTTCTCTGGTTCCGACGATTTCCACTGCGTGCACTCGACTTCCTGTCCGCGGTTCAAATTGTCGAAATGTCAGCACTTCAACAAAGAAGTGTTCAGTGAGTATGCTGATCGTCCTTTGCTCCCAAGATTCCATCCTCTTTTTACCATGTGTGATCACAAGGTGAACGAAGTTCCGTTGAGAGGACTGATGCATGGCCTCGAGATTGTAGCGTGCGTAGAGTTCACGGACTTTCTCCATCGCAAGCAGGGCTTCATTTTCATTCGTGGAATTGGCGAGGGCGAGAAGCTTTCTGACTTTGTCCAGAATCTTCTCGGAGGCGTCGTCTCGGGCCTCGGATCTCCAGTCCAGATCGCATGATTGCAGATCGAGTCCGGCCTTGGCGAACTGTGCGGGCACCCCGAGGCGCGTGCAGGCGGTCTGGAAGGCCTCGCCGTGCGGCCGTTCGTGATGTTGCGGATGTGCTCTTGCCGTGCCCTCCTGCTCGGCCACGTATTGATGGGCCATTTCGTGGAGCAGAACTCCGAGGACATGATCCCATGGATGTTCATTCACCAGCTTCCGCGAGATTGAGATCGTGCGGGTCAGTTCATCGAACTGACCCCATTTTGTCTCCGAGTCAAACAGGGTGATCGCAATGGGGCGAAGGGAGACCTTTCGAGCGCGGGCGATGGCCCCGTGTTCCCGGTTCAACTCCATGATGACCGCGCGTTCCCAATCGAAGCCCTTGTCGCTCATCCGCATAAAACTCAACAAACCGTGAATGCCCGAGTTTGGCAAGGCCAATGTGAATGACAAATGCTGCGAGCTGTGACATTCCCGAGGGAATAAAGTGGAATTCGGAGCGGAACTTTGACGACATTTGCAAATTCTTTTGTACTGGTATTCGTTGGCGAGATGGGAGACAAGACCCAGCTCCTGGCTCTGCTCCTAGCGGCGCGATTCCGGCGTCCGTGGACCATCCTGTTCGGCATCTTGGTTGCCACTTTGCTTAATCACGCGCTTTCCGCCTGGGCCGGTGAACGTATGGCCGCGGTGGTCGACCCTACCATTCTGCGGTGGTTGCTCGCGGCAACCTTCTTTATATTCGCGGCCTGGATCCTCGTTCCTGATAAAAACGAGGAACTTCAATCCGAAAGGACGCGTTTTGGCCCCTTGCTCACCACGATCATTGTTTTTTTCCTAGCGGAAATTGGCGACAAAACCCAGCTGACCACGGTGGCCTTGGGAGCGCGTTTCCCTAATGTGGCTTTGGTGACGCTGGGAACAACATTGGGAATGTTGGCAGCAAACGCAATGGCTATTTTTCTGGGGGATAAATTGCTAGAACGAATTCCGATGCGCTATGTTCGGTGGATCGCCAGCGGATCCTTTGCCGTCTCCGGACTCATAATCTTAATGTTTCCGTCATGATACTCAATAGCCAGTGTTTACATGCTGCAAGTTCTTGTCGTGATCTATTGTCCATGAATCCTTTGGATTTCCAGGGACTCCACTCGAGATACGGCCGTCCGCTCCGGCGACGAAGTTGGCACTGTTCGGCACAACCCAAGGTGGACCTACTGAGACGGGAGGGCCCGCTCCCCCCGTGGCGTCCTCCGTATGCTCGTAGGTGCAGTCATTCCCAGCCGGATGGGTGTAGACCCCAGGTAGACAGCTGCACCGGTCGGCCATTGGATCGGGTGATGCGAAGCTAAATTTGAAACAGCTTTGACTGGCGCCTGGTCCGCAATTGTTGCCTGCAACTGGGCCGCGGAAGCCGACGAAATACCAGCGCTTGCCCGCAGTCGAATCAGTTAAAGTGTCGTAGGGCTGAACGCCAATTTGCCGAATGCACGCGGTAAAACTGAGATGCTCAGCCTGGAACATCTTCTCCGCACTGTAGATCTTGGACAGCATGCTCTTGGCTTCATTTACGCGGGATCGGATAATCGTATCTCGGTAGAGAGGGACGGCGATGGCCGCAAGAATACCCATGATCCCGGCTATAACCAGGGCTTCGACCATTGTCATACCTTTAGGGTTCCGCGCCACCTTGCCCACTCTAGATAGAATGCAGCAGGTCTCCATTGCGGTTCAATGGAACATCTCCAAATGGGACGTTTGGGCCAGGATTATCCTCTCACCAAGGCTGAGCGTTGGTCCGCACGTCCCATGGAGAGAAGAAGGGGTGACTCGACCTGGACCTGCATAAAGTCGGATTTCGAACTTAAGTTCTTCCAGCGATTCTCTATGAGAATTTGTCCAATAGCGCCCCCAAGACTGGAGCCGGGCCCCAGCAGCACCAGGTGATCCGGAGCAAACTCCTTCAGCGCAACAGAAACGGCCCGCGTGAAGTCGTAGGGCTCAACGACTTGGTGCCCAAAGGTGTAGGTGTACAGATCGCTAAGAGAGGTCGAATAGGGTTGCCAAATGCCTCCGCGGCCGTCGATCAAAGGGATCTGGGGTTTACGAAACAGGGTGAGCGGCAAAGTGCGAAAGGCCCGCGCGGAGACGTCTCGCAACAATGGCGTATGGAAAGCGGCATGATGGATCAGCTGAAAGGGATAGTTTTCAACCGGGGGAAGTTCCTTAAGGAGGGCTGCGACACCGGCCTTGTTCGCACCAAGGACGAGGAAGCCTCCCAAGTAAATGGACGCGAAGATCTCGACCCCCGTGGTCCCGCGGGCGCGGGTCACCGCCGTCTCAACGGCAGCAATCCGCTCGGGCGATTTGACCCAGTCTTTGTCACTTATTGGGTAAATCACCTGGCCGCCGATAATCTCGTCTTTCATCATCGAGCCCATGGTGTTGACCACTTCAAATCCTCCAGCCCAGTCCAGACTTTCACTGAAGGCCAAGGCGAGATACCATCCCATAGAATTGCCGGTCATCGCGACGATCTCATAACGATCTCTGTCGATGGCTTTAAAATCGGCGTAAGCGCAGGCGTAAATCAAGGCTGAGGCATGTTCTCCCCGCGTATGCATTTGAGGTTGAAAGGTGTCGGCGGAATCCAGCGCTGTGATCGCCGGCTCATTTCGCTGGATCCGACGTCGATCCATATCGTCCAGAAAGTCGCGCACCGCGGCCCCGTACTGACGGAGGTAGCCGAGGGTTTCCTTGGTGTAACTCCCCCGACCGGGGCAAATGACCACAATTCTTTTTTTCATTCTTATACCCGATTCATCAAACGCAGAGCCGTGTGGATAATCTCAGCGGAGCTGGGGAGCCCGGAGGCCGCCGCCTGCCCTAAGGGGATAAAACAATCATCGGCCGCGACAACTTTCACGCGCGGTACTTTAACAGCATGTTCGATTAAAAGCGCACACATCCATTCACTCCAGGAGCCGGTCTTTCGGCATTCGTCCACGATCAATACATGCGGGCAATCGCCAATCTCCTCTAGCAACGCCTCGCCATCCAGTGGCGCGATCCAACGCAGATCGATGAGTTTGCTTTTGATCCCGTGCCTGTGCTCCAGAGCCTCTGCCGCTTGACGGGAGTAGTAATAACCATTGCCATAAGAGATAATGGTGAGCTCCTTGCTCTCTCCATACACCGCAAATTCACCTAATGGGATCTCACCCACGGACGGGTAGATATGGCTCCATTTTTTATCGCCGGGAGCATGCAAATCGCGGGTCATATATAAAGCGATGGGCTCGACAAAAATCACCACACGCCCGTTTTCCCAAGCGTGGCGAACACAGGTGCGGAGCATTTTGACCGCATCTTCGCCGTTGGACGGGACTGCCACGATCACTCCCGGGATGTCACGAAACACCGCTAGGGAGTTGTCATTATGAAAGTGACCTCCAAAACCCTTTTGATAGGGAAGGCCGGCAATGCGCACCACCATTCCGTTAGTGAACTGCCCTTGGGAAAAAAAGGCCAGTGTGGCGGCTTCACCCCGGATCTGATCCTCGGCATTGTGAATGTACGCCAGAAACTGAATTTCAGGGATCGGAAGGAAACCATTGTGCGCAAATCCGATCGCCGTCCCTAAGATCGTCTGCTCGTCCAGCGGGGAGTTGAAAACACGGCGAGGACCGAATTTTTTAAACAGACCGTCGGTCACATTATAAACGCCGCCTTTTTGCGCCACATCTTCCCCGAATACCACGGCCCCTGGATATCGCTGCAAAACTTCGTGCAAGCCCATATTGATCAGTTTGGCGAGGTGGAACGGTTTATCCGTATCCGAACCGAAAAGATCGCGCAGCTGCTCCGGAGCGGATGGCGGTGGAGAGGACTTGGGATGGGCACATGTCGTCAGGCTCGCTCGAACCTCCTCACGCTTGAGAAACTTGGGTCGTGTCTTGACATACTCGCCAATCGCAGCCACTTGTTCCGCGACGGTCGTGTATATGCGGACCACGTCTGCCGCGGTGGCCAAATCGTTCTCCAGCGCAAAGCGCGCTGAGTGCAAGAGAGGATCATCGAATTCGAGCGCTTCGATTGTGGAGAGGGGGCGGTAGGAGGTTTCAACATCGGACCCGGCATGTCCAAGGAGGCGCACGGTCTTCATGTGCAGGAACACGGGCTTGCGGCGGACGCGGGCGAAGCGTTCGGCTTGCCTGGCCTTCGCGTACACATCACACAGATTCCGTCCATCGCAGCTCAGGTAGCTTAGTCCCGCGCGTTGACCATACTGCTGCTCGAGCCACTGCTCGGGAGTCGGCACGGAAATCCCCAGTCCGTTGTCTTCACAAATAAGGATGAGGGGCATGGCCACGTTCTGATGGGCCACCCAAAGCGCCGCATTTACTGCGCCTAAGGCTGTGGAGTGGTTGATCGAGGCGTCACCGAAGGAACACAGCACGACCGCATCGGGCGGCATGACTGCGCTCTCAAGGCGCAGGTCTTTCGCTCGCCCGACCGACAGGGCGGCCCCCATGGCTTTAGGGAGATGGGATGCGATGGTGCTGGTCTGCGGGGGAACCATAAGTGGATAGCTGCCAAAGACCTTGTGGCGCCCTCCCGCAATGGGGTCCTCACTCGAGGCGACAAATGAAAGCATGGTGTCGTAAAGCGGAGTTGATCCTGGAAGCTGTTTGGCCCGCTGAATCATAAAGGCACAGCTCCGATAATGCACAAAGGCCATGTCCGTGAGCCGAAACACCTTACCCCAAACCGCGTTGGCCTCATGACCGGCACTGCCGATTGTGTAGAAACACTCGTTTTGGCTCTTGAGAATGCGTGCGCGCAAATCCAACTGGCGACTCATGATTTGAGTTTCGAAAAGGTCTAAAAACTCTTCCGGCGAGAGTCCAGCCTCCTCCAGTCCGGTCGAGCTGCGAGGTTCAGGAAGTTGGCCTTCCCGCACAAATTTTAAAAAATTTTGATCAACGGCTTCAGCGCGATTGTACATGGAAACTGAGCCTACTCCTCGAGCCCATTCGCCAGCAAATAAATTTGGGGGCCGAGCCCAGGAACTGAAGACGGGGCGCCAGATCGGCGGCTGCCGATCCGGGGTGTGACCGACGAGCGGGATTGCCTGGCCCGCCTCCCTCTGTTACGAATAAAAGATCCGCACACGAACCTAAGGGAGTCCGATGGCACCGTTTGAGTCTTTAAACTACATGGAAGAAGACAATCTTCTCACGCGCGACGAAATCCTGATTCGCGACTCCGTCCGGGAATTCGTGAGCGATGAGATCATTCCCGTGCTTCAGCAGGCCAATCGCGACGAGCGGTTCCCGATGCAGCTGATCCCGCGTTTTGGAGAGATGGGACTTCTGGGGTCCACGATTGAAGGGTATGGCTGCGCCGGGCTTGGTCACGTCGCTTACGGCTTGGTGATGCAGGAACTTGAGCGCGGAGATTCCGGTATCCGCTCATTCTGCTCGGTGCAGGGCGCCCTGGTCATGTATCCGATCCACGCCTACGGATCTGAGGCACAAAAGGAAAAATACCTCCCCAAGCTGGCCAAAGCGGAAATTATTGGATGCTTCGGTCTCACCGAGCCCGACGCGGGCTCCAACCCAGGGGCCATGCGCACAAAGGCGGAAAAGGTTCCCGGTGGTTACCGCCTCAATGGCAACAAGATGTGGATCACCAACGGCTGTATTGCCGACGTGGCGGTGGTTTGGGCCAAGCTGGATGGTGAGGTGCGCGGCTTTATCGTGGAAAAGGGAACAAAGGGCTTTAGCACGAGCACGATGAAGGGAAAGTTCTCGTTACGGGTGAGCGTGACCTCGGAACTGCACCTGGAAGACTGTGTGGTTCCCGAAGAAAATATGCTTCCTGGAGCAAAAGGCCTCAAGGGTCCGTTGAGTTGTTTGACCCAAGCCCGTTACGGCATAGCGTGGGGTGTCCTGGGCGCGGCCAATGCCTGTTATCACACGGCTCTAACGTATGCGAATGAGCGCACGATCTTTGAGGGTAAGCCTCTTTCTCATTACCAGCTGGCACAGGCGAAGCTGGTGAAAATGGTCCAGGAAATCACGAAGGGCAAACTGCTGGTCCTTCAGGCCGGACGCCTGAAGGAAGCGGGGAAGCTGGAGCCCCATCATGTGTCTTTAATCAAGATGAACAACTGCCGCGCCGCTTTGGATATCGCGCGTGAGGCCCGGGATATGCTCGGTGGGAATGGGATCATTGACGAATATCCGGTAATTCGTCACATGTTGAATCTGGAGACTGTAAATACCTACGAAGGTACTGAGGACATTCACCGTCTGGTCGTGGGACAAGCCATCACCGGAACTCCCGCCTTCCGCTGAGAATTTGTGAGCTTTGGTTTAAGGCGCGTTGTAGGATTGTCGATAGAGAGTTATGGAAAACAAGCCTTCCATTCTCATCGTTGACGACGACGCCGTCTCTCTGACGTTACTCAGCAAATTGGTCGGGCAACTCGGCTGTGTTGTGCTTCAGGCCTCTGATGGGATGGAAGCCCTAGACATCTTACGCCAACATCCGATGACTTTGGTTATTGCGGACTACGATATGCCAAACTTGAATGGGTTAGATTTGCTGAAACAGGCGAAATCAGAATTCCCAACTGTTCCTTACATTCTAGTGACGGCGTATTCCAACCTCAAAGTCATACGCGAAGCGTGGGAGTACGGGGCCTTCGACTTTTTCCAAAAGCCCGTGTTTGGGGACCGCCTGAACCAGACCATTCGTTTGGCGATTGAGTATGGCCATCTGTCCATTGCTCGGCGACGATTTCCCAAGTTTGAGGAGACGCAACCGGAGCCTGATCTGTTGAATGTGGGTGTGGTGCGTGAACTTTCAATTGCTCTGCCGCGAGAGGATCTGTTGCGCATTGTAGAGGAATACGAAACTCATGCGCGCATCGAGCTGGAGCAGATCTTCCGTTTCAACATGAGCCGAGATGCGACCCAAGTCGGAACCCTCGCTCACCGCCTGTCGGGTACCTCAATCAACTTAGGCCTTGTAAAACTCCATCACGCCTTGTCGCAGCTCTCGGATCAACCCGAGACGGAGATTCGCAACCGCGCCGAGCTCGAACAGATGCTGGAGAAGTCCATTCATTGGCTCAAACACCATCTCACCCAGATCTTTCAAGGGCTCGCGGCGTGAAGAGCGTCGCATTTTACGTTTTAGTGAAGCAGCCGTTTTCTCCACGCCGCCCACCTCGACGATAAGCCATAGGCGAGACATAAGCGATTGGCGGTCAGTGCGTCACTGGGATCTCCTGATTCGGTACCCAGAGCCTTGACGAACACCTCGGGATCCCGCGGACGCGGAAAGATCGTGTCTGCTTTTTTTAGTTTTCGACGGCATGTGGTCACCGAAAGGGCCTGCCGATCTCCCGCGCGAGAGGAAAACTCGATCCACTGCAGATCTCCCTGTAAATTGAAATGGAAGCTGGGATCTGTTTCGAGACCGAGGGAGCGCAGGGGGGCTTTGCACGCCAAGTCCGCCTTCGGATTTTCTTGTGTGAACCAGCTCACGACCAATGAACTCGTGCGCACCTCGCAGGTGTAGACCACGCCCGTGCCGGCACGTTCGACTTCTGTGCTTTTCTCCTTGTTCCACAAGTCACGCGAACTCCTACAGAGAGAGAGGAAGGCATCGACGACATCGCGGCGAGAGCATGCCGCGAAGCCGCCTTGGGCCGCGATAAGGCGCTCCAAGTTGATCTTCCACTGATTCCATTCCACCGTCGGCAGATCGGAACTGGAGCTTCCCATCCAAAGCCATGCCGGGATCGCGAGGTTGATGGCAAAAAACACGATTTGGACGACGCCCATAATTTTAGGTTAGCCAAGTTCCTTAGGGTTGGCTAATTCACACTTTCATATTCTCGGACGAAAGACGAGCCGAGGCGTATGGGGGGTAGTTACTTAAAGAACTTTAAGAACACAGTGGTGGATGTCCCGAAGTCGTGTCGGACACTGATGACCATGCTCAACCAAAATCACATCAATCCCGAGCGCCTGGGCCACTTCGAGGTCGTGGTCCGTGTCCCCAATAAGTATGGTTTGATCGCGCGGACTGGCCGTTCTCTCCAAAAGGTTTCGACCCTGATCGACCTTTGAGCCCGCCGTTTTGTCGGAAATCCCCACGATCTCGTCAAACAGATGGGCGAGATCAAACATTCCGATCGATCTGAGAAGGAGGTTATGCTCCGAGGCGCTTAGAAGGGATTGGGTTTTGCCTTGAGCTTTGACTTCCCCTAGGATATCGCGGGCGCCGGGCCACAGATCGCAGGTATGCAGTCCCGCATGAAAGTGTTCGTTGAAGCGCTCGCACAGCTCGGTAAACTTGCCGGGCGAAGTGTCGAATCCCAGTCTGCGATAGTATTCAATCACCGGAAATCCAAACACTTTTTTGTAGCTTTCGACATCGAGCTGGCCCAGGCGCTCTTCAGCGAGCAGCCGATTCACAGAGTCGACGGCGAGCTGAACATCGCTGAGAAGGGTGCCGTTCCAGTCCCAGATCACATGGGATTTTGCGGCCAGGTGAGGCTTGAGTAATTGCATGGGATCCATCCTGACTTAAGAGAGTTCATCGCTCGTGGGAAGAGCCTCAGGCTGACAAAGGATCGCGTCGGTGGCAATCTGTTTCCATGATTGACACTCGCTTTGTGATCCTTGGAGCTTCGAGCTGGATTGCTCAGGGGCGCTCGTCTGTACGCACAGCCAACGTGCTCTCGCGCTTGCCCGCGAAACCCGGCTTGGAAAGTAAACGAAATCCGAGGGCGCGAAGCGCCCGGTTGAGTGCGCCTGTCGCGGCGTAGGTTGCAAGCACGCAATTTTTTGCCAAATGAGGTCCCAGTCTATGCACAAGGAGTTCTTCTTCCCAGAGTTCGGGATTCATTTTGTTGCTGAAAGCGTCGAAATAGACAAGGCTGCATCCATCGATTCCCTTGAGGCTCTCGGGAAAGGCTCCTCGAAGTTCCAAGGCACGTGTTTCCAGAGCCATGCGTACCTGTTGCTGGAGAGCCGCGGGCGTGGTTTTCGCGTGCGCGCTGACCCGGCCCACGATCTGACTTAGAATCTGCTGGAGTTCGGATTCCGGCATCGCATTCATCGCCCAGCCCCTGAATTCCTCGCGCAGAATTTCCTCGGATTCCAAACTCCAGATCTTGAAACTCTGGATACCTTGGGCCTTCAAGGTGGCCAGGGAAAGGAGCTCGTTGTATCCAAGGCCAAGACCGAGTGAGAGGATCCGAGGCGGCCAACGGCATTCAAGCACCTTTAAAAGGGCTTGCTGGTAAATGTAGAGGCTTTCACTCAGAGCGCCGCGGGCGTGGTGCATCTTCTCCACGTATCCATCCGGACGACGGTGCACCAGTGTGGGGCTGCCGTCCTCGGTGTGAAAGATTTCGAGGTGGGACGGTAACGAACGCATATCTACTCTTGTCAATTCGCTTAGATCATTTTAATCGATGTGTCTATGCCCAATCCCGACCTTCCCTATAATCCGATCAGCCGGTTCTATAAAGAGAGGTTTCAGTCCAAGGTTTATAAGATTTCAGTGTCCGTGGCGGAAACGTGTCCAAACCGCGAAGGCCTTAAGGGCATGAAGACCTGTAACTTTTGCGATCAATGGGGATCGGCGGCCTATAAACACAATCTGCAAAAGCCCCTGAAAGAGCAGATTGAAGAGGTTCGAGAGGTTCTCCGGATCAAACGCGCGGCGGATAAATTTTTGGTTTATTTTCAGGCCTATACAACCACGTTTTCACGTGTGAGCCGGTTACGTGAGCAGTTTGAACTCGCGCTGCATTTTCCCGATGTCGTGGGTTTGGTGGTGGGCACAAGACCTGACTGCATCTCGCGGGCTTTTACCGATGTTTGTAATGCGATGGCGGAACGCACTTTTATGGCAGTGGAGATTGGGGTTCAGAGTTTTGATAATGAAGCTCTTGCATGGATGAGAAGAGGTCACACGGCCGAACAGTCGCTGCGGGCAATTGATTTGCTGGCGAAAAGATGCCCGGATCTGAATCTTGGAGTCCACCTGATTTTCGGCAATCCAAGTGAAACGGATGAGACCGTGATAAGGGCGGCGCGCACGGTGAACTCACTCCCCATCCACAATGTGAAACTGCACCACATGCACGTCCTGAAGGGCACGGCATTGGCGGAGGAATGGGCCCGAGGGAATTTTACGCCGCTTGAACGCGAGGCCTATTTCCACCGGTGCTGCTTGTTCTTGCAGCATTTGCGCTCGGATATCGCGGTCCACCGACTCTCAGCTCTATCCTCTCGCTGGGACGAACTGCTGGCTCCGGCATGGTCCAGCTACAAAATGGAAACTTACCAAGCCATGCTCGACTACATGAGGGCACGCGGAGCCTATCAAGGGCAGTACGTAAACCAGCCACGATACGTGCTCCCCACTTCAGGGTGCTGATCTTCTGGACCTAGGCCGGGGCCGCTGGTATTTTCTGAGGTTTGGAGGCATTGAAGCTATGGATATTAACTTAGTTGCGACTTTCCTTCTTTTAATCGGGCTTGAGCTGGTACTCGGTATCGATAATATCCTTGTGCTTTCCATTTTGACGGATCGCCTTCCTCCCGAGCAGCGCAATCGGGCGCGGTATCTGGGGCTTGGCCTTGCGCTCCTCACGCGCTGTCTCTTTCTGTTGGGGGCTTCTTATCTTTTACGCCTCAGCACCCCGGTCGCTCTCGGATTTTCATGGAAGGACTGGATCCTGATTGCGGGCGGCGGCTTTCTGCTGTTTAAAGCGGTGCGCGAGATTCATCATGTTGTTGAGGGACATGCGGACGATGGGAGCACCGCGCCCGTGTATTCCACGATGTCAGGGGCGATTATTCAGATCTTACTTTTGGATATGGTGTTTTCCATAGATTCGGTGATCACGGCAGTGGGATTGACCGACAGTCTTCCCGTCATTTACGCTGCGGTTCTCGTCTCGTTTATTGCCGTGCTGATATTCGCCGGGAGAATCGCTGGATTTATCAACGCTCACCCCGCACTGAAAATTCTCGCGCTTTCCTTCCTCGTGACCATTGGAGTTACATTGTGCGTAGAGGGCTTTCACGGACATGTCCCTAAAAGCTATATTTATCTTCCGATGGGATTTGCGCTGGGCGTGGAGCTTCTCCAGATGCGATTCACATACAATCTGGGTAAGAAGCAAAAAGCTCAGAAGCCGAACAGCAGGGCAAAATAATAGGACTCCGATGAAAAGCGCAATGGCCGATCTCCGAGAGTCTCTAAGTTCTTGGTGCGGTACCAGCTTTTGCGGGCGGAGAGCTTTACGCCGAACTTTTCCGAGAACATCGTTTCTAGTCCAGCTTCACCGTAATAGCCCGATCCCATGACCACATCCTTGGACTTGTAATCAGAACCCTGGGCGGTGAGAAGGTCTTGCTTTGAGGTGTAGGTCACCTGATGGTAGCCGCCAAGGCCTCCGCCTTCGATATAAGGCCGGAACCAATAGTCATCGATCAGCTTTAGCTTTATTCCCAAACTCAAGTCGGTCACCGCAGATTTGAACTTGACGTCGGAAGCCGCGTAGCTGGCGCTTGAAGAGAGATTCGTATAGGAATAGTTCGCCGTGCCTTCGGCCGTCATATGGCTCAGCCCTAGGGTGAGGTAAAGGTGCATGAAATTAAAAGCCCGTTCGATTCCGACGGTGGCGAAAATTCCGCGATCCATTTCGATATCACTTTCTGGAGATTCCACCGTATAATCCACGAAACCGACCCCGGCGCTACCTTGCAGACCAAGACTCCCCCCCGAAGGCAGCCGTGGCATTCCAGATGGCGCGGACGCGGAATAAGCAGATTCCAGCGAGAAGAAGAGCGCAGCGACGAACACAAACATTATCTGTCTCATGGGGAACTTATCGGTATACGGCGGAACATTTCTGAGGCTAGGAGACCAATCCCGATCGGCCCTAAGACGAGAAGAGGGTCTGCCTAATGGCGGACGGACGTCCCCCGAAGCCATGCGGCACATGCCAAGGCAGGAGTGTGTGAGCTGGGCCTGGGGGTCTAGTGCGCGACCTTCATACGAGAATCGGATGATGGCTGAGTTATGACCGCCTTTGAGATCTCTCTGAAAATTTTGGCCAGCTCCTTGGGTTGTGACAGGAAGGGGGAGTGGGAGGCATCAAGCGTGTACACGTCTGTCATGTGCACCTGCGAGATGTACCTTTCTTGATTTGCGGGATCTACAACCTGATCGCGAGTGGTCTTGACGTAAAACTTGGGAAGCGAATCAAAAACGGCTTGTGGAAAGTCCAGGGGCGAGTCCCCAATGAGAAGAGGTTCATCCACCATGGACGCCACCGCCAGATCGGCGAGTTTCGGATCTTGCGCGCGTACATCTTGTAGAAAGGCGGCTTCAAGTACGGATTTGTCATCCACCAGGCGGAACAGATGGTTTTCCGGATCGGGTATGGCGCATTTTCCAAAATTATTCCGGGTCACCTCAGTCAAGCCTGCGAAGGCGGTCTCACGGTTGCGTGGCACCACGGCGGCCACATACACAAGCGCTTTGATGTTTTCAGGACAAACCGCCGTCGCCTGGGTGATAAGGGCTCCTCCTTGGCTATGTCCAACGAGAATGACGGGCCCGTATTGGGTTCGCGCCACTTTACACACTTTCGTGACGGCCACGTTCAGATCCACGTCTTTTGGAGCCAGACCATCTCCCGCCCGACCCGGTACATTTAGACTGACAACGTCTTCATCCGCGTTTTGGAGTTCGGACTCCACCCGAGCCCATCCATCGCTGGTGAAAAGGGCGCCGTGCACAAGCACGAAGGTTGGTTTATGGTTCAAGCCAAAAGCTGGCGTTGCCGTAAGGAGTAACAGAGCTACAAGTACAAGACCGTTTTTCATGGGTATGTCCCCCTAGGTGTGGTGTAGGCGAGGTATATGGTGAGGTATATGCGGAGGCGGATGTGTCGGCACGCTCACTTGGAGTCTTTGAAAAATGTCCAGAGCGAATGGAGGACGCCTTTTCCGAACCCTGGCATTATTCACCTGAATTCAATGAGCCACGGGCGTGTCCAAGCGCCTGCTCAAGCAAACTGAAAACTTCCTTTGGCTTGTCCGCAAATGCAAGGGATTGCCATCCAGGCATCAGACGATCAATGACCAGGAATAAGGCGAGCCCTTCGTCTTGCGACCATTGCTTTCCGTCGCGCCGGAAACCTTTGAGGGCGGTTTCTTTCGTCATCCGGCCTCCCTTGGGATGAACCAACCAGGCATAGGCGGTCCAGTTGCCGAGACCTTCAAGTGTTAGAAACACTTCATCCAGTTGGACATATTTTTTATTCTTTCCTGAAAACCATCTCTTATGACGTGCACGAACTCGGGATAGTCCCTCTCTTGCGAGCTTGTAGGCTTCGGCTTCTGTGGCGGAATTCGCCGCTGCGAAAAAGAGGTCACGTTCCTCTCGGTAGGCATGGGCGTAAACTGGGTCGTTTCCGAACTGATCCTGCACACAATCGTCGGTCAGACTGTCCGGGAGGTTCCATTTCTTTGTTAGCTCGTTAATTCTGGAGTTAAATGCGTAAAATTGTCGGGTGTGAGTCATTTCATGAAGAAACACACCTATGAGAAGCTTTTCTCTCCCTAGTTCCTCGCTGTCCACACCTTGTGCTTCCCAAAAGTCGGGCGTAGGCATGACAAAAAAGCTTCTTCCTTTCGGACTCGGAGCTGCAAAGGTCATCAACCGGACATCCCGCTGAGTTCCGTCAGGCAAAGGGATTCGCCCCTTATGCTCAAAGGCTTTCCAGTAAAGTCGGTGAGTTCCGAGTTGTGGACCTTTGAAATCGGAGGCATGAGAAGAGCCTATTTGAGATGCCGTCCAAACACATCGGGAGTTGTAGAAGAGCATTTCGGGCGGCTCCTCATTCGCTACCTTGAGGATGTGTGGCACCGCAAGCTGCCAAGAGGCAAATAACTGTGAAATCCATTCCCGTTGATTGGCGTTTAGTGTGCATGGAGCGCTGGGAGTGTTGGGCGTGCCGGGAGTGCCAGGATTGGGATTGCCGGGCACGATTGGTTCCGTGCTGCATGCACCCAAGAGAATTGAGAGGCTTGAGAGAACTGAGAGGCTTGAAGACCTCGGGACGAATTTCATGTGCACAGAGCTTTGTTGAGTGGGCCAATAGTGACAATGCATTTACAATGTCCGGCAAGAGAGCTGCAAGCAATAAGAAGACACGATCGGGAACTCGATTGTTGCCTGATTCTCGATCCGAGTTTCCGAGGTGGGACGTGGGAGGTGAAGGGATTCCATGCTGAAGCACATCCTGCGGCGTTGAAGTGTGCAATGCGCTGGCGTCGAAAAATAGTTGACGACATTTTGAGGCCCTCAGGTTGCGGTGTGATGGAGAGCGAGGGCGTGGTCCTTGAGAAAAGGATCGATCGTATCGGTGGCGCGCCCACGTGTCTGGTGAAGGTTTAAAGGACCTCTCTCGTTGCTGTCCCGGCTGAGCTCAAAAGTGCTTCTTGAAAACCCATGGTAGAGAAGGGTGCAGATACAAAGTGCATCGCACATGACTTTTTGTCTTTCGCGATGCTTGCTTTGCCGGTCGATGAGCAATGGAGGTGATTGTGAGTGGAAGTGGAAGTGGAAATGGAAATGGAAATGGAAATGGAAGTGGAAGTGGAAGTGGAAATGGAAATGGAAGTGTGACTGTGCGGACGGAAGTGAAGGCGTTGAACCCCCGGCTGCGTGGTCTGCATGCCCGAGCTCTAGATTTAAGCCGCAAGCATCGCCGCTTGGAATGGGAGATCGTTCAGATCTTGCAGGAGGTTGAGCGCACGAAGTTGTATAAGCGGCTGGGGTGCTCCAGTCTGTTCACCTATTGCGTGCAGAGTCTGGGGTTTACGGAATCTGTTGCGTACGCATTTATTTCGGTGGCGCGCAAGAGCCTGCAGGTGAATGAGCTCAAGGTGGCTTTACAGGAGCAGAAGCTGAGTGTGTCCAAGGCCCATCGGTTGGTGTCCGCGTTGACTGCGGAAAATGCCAAAGAGCTGTTGGAGTTTGCCGCGACTCACTCGGCGCGTGAGATTGAACGCGAAGTGGCCAGACGGAATCCCAAAGCTGGACCGGCGAATCAGGTCCGAGATCTCTCGGAAGAGCGGGTTGTGGTGCGCGTCTCGATGTCTCGTAAGACGTACGAGATGTGGCTGAGAGTTCAGTCGCTGGAGGCGCAACGGATGCAAGCTCCGGCAAGTTTAGATGCGGCCTTGGGACAGGCTTTGGAGTTTTACCTGGAGCGCAAAGATCCGGTGCGTAAGGCGCGCCGGAAGGCTGAGCGGGCGGCGGCCACCGCGTCTGAGACGGAGACCGAAGGAGTTGAGACTGCGGCGGCGATTGTGCGTGCAGCTG
Source organism: Bdellovibrionales bacterium (assembly GCA_050249195.1). Taxonomy (GTDB): domain Bacteria; phylum Bdellovibrionota; class Bdellovibrionia; order Bdellovibrionales; family UBA1609; genus JALHOQ01. The sequence continues at coordinate 159,149 of JBFWQY010000008.1, read as the reverse complement.
AAGCTGAGGAGGCCATTGTCACTGCGGCTGAGTCATCAACGGCGACGGCGATTGAGTCGAGGACTGAACTTGTGGTTAATGCTGTAGCCATAACTGAGGTTATGACGATGACGAACACCGTGGCACCAGAATCCGCGTTCCAGAATCGTGGCGAACTGTTCACGTGCACAGCGGGGGAGTTGCCCTGCGGCGACAAGCGGCCACGTTCAGGTTCAGGGCCATACCAGGCGCAGGGCGCATCGGAGCCGACGCCCGCCGCTGCGAAGTCGCAGGCGCGCGTGCCGTTGACGGCTGCACAACGCCACGAGGTATTTGCTCGCGATGGTGGGCGTTGCACGCATGTGGATGCGCGGGGGCGGCGATGTCCAGAGGACAAGTGGTTGCACATTCATCACATTCGACCCATCAGTGCTGGCGGAAGCAATGATCCATCCAATCTGACCCTGCTGTGTTCGTTTCATCATGATCTTGTCCACCAGCTCCGTTTGCCGATTACGGGCCAGGTATCCTGGCTACGGTCCCCAGAGGCGGAGTATGGTGGATCAGGTATGTTTTAGCTGCGCGTGCTTTTCGACTTCTTGAGTGCATGGCCGCCATGGGAATCGCAGCGCCCCGTTCTCTCAATCTCCCGTTATTAGAACGATCCTGTGTTAGAACCTCGCCACACTTCGTGCAAGGAGCTTAAAGCTGCTCTATAGACACATAAAATTTATATGGGGATATGGCGGTCCCGCCAGCGTCTCAGACCTTGTCTTAATCTGAAGCCTCTCCTCGCAGCCTGGTCAGAAATTAGTCAGAATTCAGAGAGATAGCGGGTTTCATTTCAGCTCTAATTTGAGACGGTTTAAGCAATTATTTAGGACGCAATCGCCTGCCCGGTTAAAATCGAGGTGGGGTTAGTCTGTAATTTAGGGGTTTAGTCCGTAATACAAACAAAGAGCGATGTCATGAGAGTAGCGCAAATATTAAGGCGCGTATGTACGTATTTCTTTTGGTGCTTATCAGTAGGTACCCTGCTTCTTTTTTATCAGAACTGCAGTCCATTTAAGGTTGCGCATCAGGAAAGTCTCAGTAGCAAGAGTTCTTCGGTCAGTGGCAGTGGAGGGGTGAGGCGACTCTCCAATCTTGAAGTCGACAATTCTTTAAAGGACATTCTTAATGACAATTCACGCCCGGCCGCGAAGTTTCTGCCCGCGGATCCGCTGACCCCGTATGACAATGACATTGCTGAACATATTCCCTCGGCGCCGTTGATCGAAGGGCTCGAAACTCTGGCCGCGGACGTGAGCACGCGGCTGCTGGCAAATACCGCTCTTCGCAATCAACTCTTTGGCTGCACGAGCACAGGAGTTTCGGACTCCTCCTGTATGACCACTCTGGTAACCAGGCTCTCGACCCGGCTGTTTCGCCGGCCGCAAACCGGTGAGGATATCAGTCATTGGGTGGAGCTGGCTCTCGCGCAAGCGACCCTAGAGGGGGATTTTTATAAGGGTGCCGACTTTTTCCTACGGCTGGCGCTGATGCATCCAAAGTTTATTTATCGTTTCGAAGTGGGTTCAGATCAGGGACGGCTCGATGGTTACGAGCTCGCCAGTCGATTGGCTTACATGATATGGGGAAGTACACCAGATCAGGAGCTGCTGGATCTGGCCGCAAACGGAAGTCTTCAAGACAAAGACCAGTTGGAAGCAAAAGCCTTGCAAATGCTCGAAGACGCGCGTGCGGTTCGGCGCGCCCAGCAGTTTCACGCGCAATGGCTTGGCTACCAATCGCTGGGACACTCCGCCGCATTGAATGCCTCTATGAAGATGGAAACGGATGCCATGATTGAACGCGTGATCTTTACGGATCAGCGTCCCTGGATGGATATTTTCAAGATAAATGAAACCAAGATCGACGCCAATTTGGCGGCGATTTATGGCTTACCGACGGTGACCACGCCAACCTGGACCTCATTCGGTAGTGATCGGAAAGGTCTGCTGTCGACGGGATCATTTTTATCGGTAGCGCCTAAGTTTGGAGATACAAGTCCAACCCAGCGCGGTCTGTTTGTGCGCACGCGTTTGCTGTGTCAGAAAGTTCCGCCGCCGCCTCCAACTGTCAATGCCGATGAACCGCCGCCGCCCCCTGATGTGGGTCCCAACTGTAAAAAGACGCGGTATCAGGCTCATGCCCAAGAGGGAGGCAGTTGTACCGCCTGCCACGCTCTTATGGATCCGGTGGGCTTTGGCTTAGAGCAGTACGACACCCGTGGGAAATTCCGAGCCTATGACACAAACCCCGATGGCACCGCAAATACCAACTGTCCTTTGGATGGAGAGGGTCGGATTGCGGGTAAGGGGGATTTTATTGGCCCCGGCGCAATGAGTGACCTGCTCCTTTCCATCGGTGCCATCCAGCCTTGCGTTGTTCAGCAGTATGCACACTTTGCTTTTGGCCGCGATCTGGCTGGGCAGGACGACCAGTTTTTAAATTACATAACGAATGCTCTCACGCGTGGCTCAGGAAAGTTTCAGGACGTTGTTGCGGCGATCGTGACGTCGGATGAATTTATGAATCCCTGATTTGAGGACGGCTTATGGCAATCAAAAAACTGGACCGAAGGACATTTTTACGTGGAGTGGGGGGCGTCAGTATTGCGCTGCCGGCGCTGGAGATCACGCTCGGCTCCGACAAAGCGGCGGCGGCCACATCCTTCCCTCAACGGTTTGGAATCTTCTTCGTCGGACAATCTCTAGGGGCGGATCACGACCGTCGCAATTTCTTCGTGCCGCCGGATTCTGGAGCAGCGTACACGACGAGTGTCGGCCTTAAGCCTCTAGATACCTACAACGTCAAGTCCGAAGTGAGTGTGATCAGCGGCCTCTACATTCCCACCGGCACCGGACCGGGTGAGCGCGGGCAGAACTTCCATCCCTACGCACATTGGCCGACCATAAATGGCACGCACAATTCTTCCACTTTGAACGGCACTGAAGGTAATACGATTAGCGAAGGTGCGGATCAAATTATCGGACGAACTCTGGGGGCAGGCACAAAATTTCAAACACTGAACTTTTCGGCCCAGGCTGACTTCTATATCCCCGGCTACAGTTATGGTGGTCGCGATGTGATTACCTTTCAGAAGAGATCTGATGGGACTGTTCAGCGCGTGAAGAATCAAACGTCACCTCAGGCGGCCTTTCAGGCCTTATTCGGAAGTTTCTCGAGCTCGGGCCCGACCGCGGCGGAACTGGCGGCGCAGAATAGGCGGCGGAGCATTCTGGATGCCATTCTCAGCGATCGCGATAAACTCTTACGGTCATTAGGCGTCGCCGATCGAAACCGAGTGACTCAACACTTGGATGAGATCCGCGCGTTGGAGAGATCCATAGCCTCTACCACCTCAGGTGGAGGCAATTGTCAAAAACCGCCTGATCCGGGCGCGGATCCAACCGTTGAGATCGGGAACCGCTATAGCAACGAATTTCGTCGCAACCGCATATTTATGGATCTGATTCATATGGCTTTCGCGTGTGACATGACCCGAGCCGCGACCCATATGCTCACAACCGCACAATGCCATATGTCGGTCAAAAACTTAGGCTCCGCTTTCGCGAATATCGCCAGCGGTTGTGAACCCCACGAAATCGGTCACAATGCCGGAGGGGGGCCACTGCAACCGCCTGCCGGTACGCCCGCGCCCTCCCTTTCGAATCCCGCGCTGGCGCCTTCGGATCGAAATTCCTATCTGGTCTCGCTGATACACGCGTGGCATGTTGACCACTTTAGTTACCTTCTGGACAAGCTTAAGAAGACTCCAGAAGGCTCAGGCAATATGCTGGACAATTGCGCCTTGATCTTGATGTTTGAGGGCGGGCATGGACGATTGCTGAACAATCCGGGTGATACCAGCAAAGCGATCGGGACCCATTCGACCGAGAATATGGCCATGTTGCTCGCCGGCCGCGCCGGAGGGCTCAAGCCCGGAAAGCATATTGTGAAGACGGGGGTGCACCCGGCACGTGTGACCATTTCCGCTATGCAGGCGGTCGGCAGCACCTCAGATACTTTGGGTGAAATAAAAGGCAACGTGCAGGAGCTATTTACTTCCTAAACCCGGCTTCGAGGCACACTCGGCCGCCAGTATCGTCAGCTCTGCCGGGCGGATACCGTTTCAATAAACCACGGTGCACCCATGAACGTTATAGCCCTTGGATCGGCACCATTGATAAGCATTGTCCTGCGTCTGGTAACCCATCGCCTCCCAGCCCAGATGAGCATTGGCCCGCCCCAGTAGTAACCGTTGGTAGGAAAAGAGCTCCAATGGGGTGGATCCGACAACTCGCCTCAGAGTGTAAGCCCGTTCGTGACCTTCCCTGAGTTCGCATGTGCAAGCCGTGGACGTTCCGGAGAATTTCTTCCCCCATTCTTCAGAGGCTTGCGCGCGTCGACTCCAATAGGAGCCCGACGACGAGGAACTGTGCTCATCGCAAAGACCCTGGGGACTAGAGAGGCCGGCGGGAACGGCGTCGACCATACAGGATAACCACTCATCGTCGCCATTGTGCCTTTCACACGCCCATTGATCTTCGAGGCCGACAGATTTCAGGGTCAAAGTGCAAGTGGTGACCCAGCTGTGTGCTGATGAGTCCGAAGAAATAAACAATGCGCTTACGGAGATAGGCATAGGAGTATTCCAAACAAGGATTTATGAGCCATTTTGAACCTCCTTCGTGAATGAACACGTGTAGGGTTGAAGCTTTAGTTAACTTGGAGGTGCGTCTATCATGGCGCCAGGGCTTACAATAGAAAAAGTAAGTTCACTTTTAACCGCCCCGTGTACCATTTAGTATAATATCGACGACATCCTACGGAGATGTCTGGATTTTTCGGGGCTTCCTGTATACCGAGATTGCTCGTGCTAAATTGTAAACTTGATTTCGTTTACGACACGCACTTCCTGCCCCTTCATCTCTCCTTCAAGATTGGAGATCAGGGCTCCATGCGGAATCTGCGGGGGTTCTCCCTGACGGTGGAGCCACGAGAGGAATTCGCGTTTGGACCCGCGGCAAATCAACTGCCGCGTCTTTCCTTTTTCATTTAGAGTGTCGCCGATCACCCGCGTTTGGCCGCGCCACCGGCTGTCGGCGGACGTGCGGCTCAGGAGCAAGTAAGAGTAAGTGAGAGTTCGGTTTTTCATGGGCAAGTGCTCTTCAAGCTCGAGCCACCATAACGGAGCTTCGAACTTCACCCGGTCATGGCACCAGTCCCGCGCCGAATGGGTGAGCAGGGGGCAGGCGAATGCATGCGTGCACGGGGCGAGAGGTTCAAAGCCCATTTGGATCCAACGTTGGCGCCACCACATAAGCTGCCGCCCGCAATCGCGAGTCGAGGGTTCCACGATCAGCAGATGATCAAATCGCTCGAGCTCATTCCAGTACGAGGGCATCTCAAGAAAGGAGTAGGAAAAGACGGCCAGAGCTCCAGGCGGAGGACGCGGCTTGTGAAGTGCCCGCTGGGGAGACCACCGCGCCGCTGGGAAAATGCGAAGCAGATTTTCATGCTCAGACTCGGCCTCCCGTGAAACTTCAAGTGTGTACAGCGGGCGCGGCGCGAGCCACTGTTCGCTCTCGAGCACCCATTGGGTGGTGCCGAGGCCCGCTCCAAAGTCCCAGATTTCCGAAACCGCGTCTGGCCGTAAAAAGCGTTTCACTTCGCGAAAGGCATCGCGGAGACGCACGAAATTGAGCGGCATAAAGTAGGCGATGTAAGCGGAAAACGCCGAGTCTTGACCCCAAGGTGTGGGGTCTCCCGGATGCTTGAGATAAAAGTCCGAAAGCTCCATCACGGCATTGCTGAGAGCGGAGAAGGTCTCCCGCGGCCCTGGTCCTACGTGGCCAATGTCGAAGCCGCGTTTGGAAAGCGCGGTCCGCACCAGCGCTTCAAACGGAGGACTGAGCTTCTGCATCCGGATGGACATGGCCCCTCTCCAGCTTCAGCACCGATTGATAAACCAGTTCCGGTGTGATCTGCTTCATAATTCCCGGAGTGAAATTATCCGCGCATTGTGCGGGCGGTACAAGGTGGGTGGCGAACAAGCCCTTGGGCCCCCATCGGAGCGGATGTTCCACCCTGCGAGGCGAGTAAATTCCCACACATGGAGTTCCCAGCGACGCTGCCAGATGCAGCACGCCCGTGCTTGGCGCAACCACGCTACGGGCTTCGGAAAGGATGTCCAACAACTCCAAAGGACGAAGCTCATCGACAAGCCAGCGCACGCCGCGGATTTCGCGGGTGCTTTCGATGAATTGCAAGTACTTCGCGTCGGCTCTGGTGCCGGTCACAATCACCGGCAGGTCCTTGGCGAGGCTCTGGATCAGTTCGATAAAGTTCTCACTAGGCCAGTTGAGCGCGGACCCGCCCATTCCCGGATGCACGACACGGTAGCCCTTGGACTTGAGGCCGCGGGCTTGAACCGTTCCAAACGGATTGGGAGCGACAAGGCGCAGATAGGCTTTTTTCACCAGATTCAGGTTGTGAGTGCGACGAACTCCCAGGCGGGCGAACCCATACTCCACCAAATCAAAATTGTAATCGCTTTCATGGCGGTCACTGAGCGAGCGCTTCTGGCGGATGCCAACGTTCAAAAACAAAAACGAGTGCCATTGACTTTTGCGGCCGATGCGCTCAGGCACATTGGCCATCCATGCGGCCAAGAAAACCCACCAGGGCGCGTGCAAGAGCACGACCGTTCGTGGTCTCTGGCGCTTGAGCCACTTCACCATGCGCAGGAATTCAAATACCGAAAAACGCCTTCGAAACTCGGTGGCCTGTCGTTTGGGCGCCGCCTGTTCGGCGACAAAACTTAATCCTTTGGTGATAAACCAGTGAACTCTTTGTCCACTAAACGCGGGGTGCTCGTCGACGGGTAAACTCACCACTAAGTCTCCCATCTTATCCATTCGGATAAGCAAGATATCGAGATTTCCTCTGTCCATGAGCTCCTATATATGGCATGAATCGGGATTCAAAGGAAATGAAATGACGGAAAGCGAGATTCAAGCGCAGATCTTAAGCGCGTGTGAGAAGGTCTATGCTTGGTACGTGTGGCCCGCTACAGATGGGAATGTCAGCTCCAGAACCAAGATGAGTCACAAGAGAAATCTGTTTACCCCATCGGGTCGGTCCAGAGCCTTTTTCTCCACAGACGAGTGGACAGTGGCGGACCGGGACGGAAGCGGAGTTGACGGTATGCCTTATGCTGAACACGGCATGCATCTGATGATAGATCATCCGCGCCCGCATGCGCTTCCGACCGTACACGCGCATCCGCCCCCTGCGGTGGGACGGTCTCGCATGCGCCTGGATCTGCGTGAGTTGCCCAACGGGCACTTGGAGGACATAGTTCGTTCCCGCCACGGGGCAGTATGCTGGGGAGAAAGCCTTGAGGAAGCCCTCAGTGGTATGAAACGCTTGAACACAGCCCGGACAAAGACAGAGACAGAGGCTCGCCGCTCAATGATAGGAGAGAACCCGCAATGACACCATTTATTTCCACGGGATTGAAACTCGATAGCCAAGGACTATGGGTGTTGGATCAAACCCAGCTTCCGCAGAGGGAAATGTGGCTCGCTTCGCCAGATGTGCCGACCATGATCGGGATCATTCGCGAGCTCAAGACGCGCGGAGCTCCCCTCATTGGAGTCGCGGCGGCTCTGCAGTTGGGATTGATGGTGGAACAGGGAACGAATGAGAAGGAGTTTGAGCGGGCGCTTTGGGCTTTGCGTGAAGCCCGGCCAACCGCGGTCAATCTAATGAATTCCATGGATCGACTTCTTCGTGTCGCGCGCGAAAAGGGCCTCGCCCATGTTCCCGCGGAGGCCGAACGCATTTGTTTCGAAGACGTGAAGCTCAGTGAGGGAATGGCTCGCAACGGCGCCAAACTGATTCAGGACGGGGATCGAATTCTCACCCACTGCAATACGGGCGGGCTCGCGACCGTCGGACTGGGCACGGCATTGGGAGTGATTATTCAGGCCGTACGCGACGGGAAGAGCGTGCATGCCTACGTCGATGAAACACGTCCTCTTCTTCAGGGGGCCCGACTGACGACGTGGGAATGCACAAAGAACCAGATTCCCTTTACGTTGATATGCGACAACATGGCGGGCTTCCTGATGCAGAAGGGTCGAGTCAGCAAGGTTATGACAGGTGCTGATCGCATTGCCCGAAACGGCGACTTCGCGAACAAAGTGGGGACGTACAGTCTCGCGGTGTTGTGCCGTCATCACGGTATTCCGTTTTATGTTGTCGCTCCCCAAACCACAGTGGACCTTTCTTGCGCGAGTGGAAATGACATTCCGATTGAGGAGCGTTCGGCGCACGAGGTACGCGGGGTCGCAGGGGCGTTTGGTAGAGTGGAGTGGTCCGTCGGGGACTCACCTGTCTGGAATCCGGCTTTTGATGTGACTCCGGCGGAATTGGTGACCGGCTGGATACTGGACCACGGGGTGTATTCCCGCGATGATATAAACAAAGGTGTTTTATTTCCGAATTGATGAATGGAAATGGAAGAGGAGGAATTTATGTGGGCCATAATCGGCGGGTCCGGATTTGAATCATTTGATGGATTTGAAACCTTGGAGATGCTCCCGCGGGAAACCCCGTTTGGGATGACCTCTAGTGGATTTAAAAAGGTGCGCGTGGCGGGAAAGGAAGCTCTCTTTATATCCCGTCACGGCGAACATCATGAAGTGTTACCATCGGAGATCAACTACCGCGCCAATATCTTCGCCCTTAAGGCTCACGGCGCCGGAGCGATTGTCAGCTTTTCCGCCGTTGGGAGCCTACAGGAACCCTATGCCCCTGGTGATTTGGTCATCCCCACACAGTATGTCGATCGCACGAAAGGCCTGCGCAAGCACACGTTTCTCGGCGACGGCATTGTGGGTCATATGTCATTGGCCTATCCCGTCTGCCAATCCCTCGCGCGCGCAGTCGCCATCCTGGCCAAGGAGGAAGGGGTAAAGTGCCATTTCGGTGGAACCTATGTCTGCATCGAAGGACCCAATTTCTCCACGCTCTCAGAAAGTCTGTCCTACCGTGAACTCAAGGCCGACATCATTGGTATGACAAACTTTCCCGAATATGCGCTCGCGCGCGAGGCGGGTTTGAGTTACTTGCCGTGCTCGTTCGTGACGGACTACGACTGCTGGGACACCTCGCGTCCGCATGTGACCTTGGAAGAGGTCATCACGATTATGCGTCAGAATAACGGAAAAGCGTTTCGGGTTTTGGGCCGCATTCTCACGTCATCGTCCGATCTGCTTAAAGACTGTGACTGCTCTGAGCAAGGTTTGAAAGCGGGCCTTATGACCTCACGCGAGTCTCTGAGCTCTGAGCAAAGGGCTTGGCTCGAAGTTCTTATGCGCTAAGGATCCTGGTAGTCCCCGACCGGGGGACAGCTACACATTAGATTCTTATCACCATAGGCGTTGTCCACACGGCCCACGCTCACCCAGAATTTGCGTTCACGAATCCACGGCCGCGGAAAAGCGGCCGCCTCGCGAGAGTAAGGGTGGCTCCAGTTGTCGGCGAGCAGGTGCGTGTACGAGTGTGGGGCATTTTTAAGTACGTTGTCTTCTGGATCCGCCTGACCTTTTTCAATGGCGGCGATCTCTTGGCGAATGGAAATCATGGCGTCGATAAACCGATCCAGCTCCTCTTGGCTCTCACTCTCAGTGGGCTCTATCATCAACGTACCGGCCACCGGCCAGGACATGGTGGGCGCGTGGAAGCCGTAATCCATTAGGCGCTTCGCAATATCATCAACCGTGATGCCCGCACTTTCCTTGAATGGTCGCACATCCAAAATACATTCGTGGGCGACAAACCCGTTTTTCCCTTTGTAGAGAGTTTTGTAATGCGGTTCGAGCTTCTTGGCGATGTAATTGGCATTGAGAATCGCGACTTCAGTGGCCTTCTTTAGGCCCTCGCGGCCCATCATGGCGATGTACGCCCAGGAGATCGGCAGAATTCCGGCACTGCCCCAGGGGGCACTGGTGGTTGCAGATATTCCACTGTCGGGACCCGCCTCCGGAACCAGTGAGTGCTTAGGCAAAAACGGCCTCAGATGTTCGGCCACACCAATCGGACCGACACCGGGTCCGCCGCCGCCATGGGGAATACAGAAGGTTTTATGCAGATTGAGATGGCTCACATCCGCCCCAAGCTCGCCGGGCTTGGCGATACCGACGAGGGCGTTCATATTCGCGCCGTCCATGTAAACCTGTCCGCCATGTTCATGAACAAGCCGGCAGATTTCGCCGAAGGTTTCCTCGAACACGCCGTGTGTGGAGGGATAGGTGACCATGAGCGCGCCCAAATCGTTCTTATGCGTATCCACTTTCGCGCGCAGATCCTGCATATCCACGTTGCCCTGATCATCGCAGCCCACCACCACCACGCGGAATCCGGCCATCACCGCACTGGCGGGATTGGTGCCATGGGCGCTTGAGGGAATAAGGCAAATATTGCGTTGGCCCTGATTCTGGGACCGCAGGTACTCGCGAATGACGAGCAGGCCGGCGTACTCGCCCTGAGAGCCCGCGTTGGGTTGCACGCTCACACTCGCAAAACCCGTGATTTCTGCCAGCCATTGCTCAAGCTGATGAATCAGCTCAAGATAGCCCTGTGCCTGATCCAGCGGTGCGAACGGATGAATACGGCAGAACTCAGGCCAGGTGATCGGAATCATTTCACTCGTGGCATTGAGCTTCATCGTGCAAGATCCCAGGGGAATCATAGAATGAGTCAGAGACAAATCCTTCGCTTGCAGACGATGGATATAGCGAAGCATCTCCGTTTCCGAGTGGTACTGATTGAACACCGGATGGGTGAGGTACGGGCTTTTGCGTCTCAAACCTTCCGACAGCACGAGACTGCTCGTTGCCGCCATTTCTTCCACGTCCAATGACGCGACTTGCGTGCCCGCAAAAATCGATAGCAAAATTTCAATCTCTTCGGGGGTCGTGACTTCATCCAGGGAGAGGCCAATCACGCCGGGCGATTTGTCCCAGAGATTCACTCGGGCGGCGCGTGCACGCTCCAGGAGTTGAGACTTCTGCTCCTCGCTCACACGGACCTGAAGGGAATCAAAGACGGATTCGCTCACCAGCTGGAAACCCAGCTTTTTCAGTCCGGCACCCAAAGCACGGGTCAATCCGTGCACCCGTTCCGCAATCGCACGCAGGCCTTGGGCTCCGTGATAAACAGCATACATTGATGCCATCACCGCCAAAAGGACCTGGGCCGTACATATATTGCTTGTGGCCTTTTCACGGCGGATGTGTTGCTCACGCGTCTGAAGTGCGAGCCGCAACGCTTTGTGCCCATGGCGATCGACTGAGACCCCAATGATCCGACCGGGCATAAGGCGTTTGAATTCCTCTCGTGTGGCCATAAAACCGGCATGGGGTCCGCCAAATCCAAAGGGCACACCAAAACGCTGGCTTGTGCCGACAACCGCGTCAGCTCCCATTTCTCCGGGAGGAGTGAGTAAACAAAGAGCGAGGAGATCCGACGCCACGATCGAGAGCGTCTGACTGTCTTTGCACCTGTCAATCCAAGCACGGAGATCCTTCACTTCCCCACGCGAGTCCGGGTACTGGACAAGGCTTGCAAAAAACTCGGGGCCGAGTTCCGCTGTCTCCTCATCTCCGACGACGACCTCAACTCCCAGAGGACGGGCGCGGGTCCGTATCACATCCAGGGTCTGGGTCCAAACGTGCTGGCTGACGAAGAGCTTCCGTGCCGATTTGTTCTTACTTGCGGCAAGCGCCAGATGCATGGCTTCCGCGGCGGCTGTGCCTTCATCCAGCAGAGAGGCGTTCGCCATGGGCAGACCGGTGAGGTCCATCACCATTGTCTGAAAATTCAACAGAGCCTCCATGCGACCCTGTGAGATCTCCGCCTGATAGGGTGTATAGGCCGTGTACCAGCCTGGGTTTTCCAGGATATTACGCAAGATCACGGAGGGCGTAAGACAGTCGTAGTAACCATGGCCGATAAACGAGCGATAAACCTTGTTTTTCGTGGCCAATGCCCACGCCGTCTCCAGGAGACGCTGTTCGCCCATGCCCTCAGGCAGGTCCAGAGGTTTCTTCCAGCGAATGTTCTCAGGTACGGCTTGTTTGATGAGTTCATCCAGCGACTTGAGATTCAGCGCCGCCAGCATATTCCGGATACTCGCGGAGTCGGGTCCGATATGGCGATGGAGGAATGAGTGGACATGGTCCAATTGCATGGGAGTCCTTAAAAATTCAAGCGGCCCCTCAGAACCTTGGTTACGGTTCCAGGAGCCGTCCGTGTACGATTGAAATTCTGTGTTCAAGGGATTTAAGCCTTCCGGCGGGCGCGGGCCACTGTGGTTTTCTTTGATGTTGTTCGGCCAGGTGAGGCTGTTTTGGTTCTAACCGTGCGTGTCCGGCCTGAAGTGGTCCTCGCTTTGGCTTGGGCTTTATCGGCACTGTTCGTAAAGCGCTTTTTGAAATCGGCCGTCACCCTCTCGAGCTTTTCCTTTTGTTCCGCCACCGTTCGGCTCATATCCTTTTTTTGCCCCTTCAGCTGGCGCAAAATGCGATTGAACTCGCGATCCATCTGACGCTGGGCCTGATAAATTGTCCGCATCAGGTCCGAGTACCGTTTTTCAAACATTTTAACCTTCGTCTTCGCGCCGGGACTGAGAACCGACTGGTAATCGAAATTGCGAATTTCCGTGCCGATGCGCTGGACTTCCTGCTTCAGCTGGTCGATATCGGTCAGGCGTTGGAATTCGGTACGAATTTTTTGCCAGTTCACTTGCGTGTTCATGGGACCATCCTTTCGATGATTGGACACAATTTGCGATTCCCCATATATGGATGTCAAGCAAGGAGATTGCGTCAGATGATGTACTCGCTCGCCCGCTTCCGCTGGGCCAAACCGATACCCCCGTTCGCTCTGGGAGGGGAATACCTTCGTGGAGAAAACAGGCACTTCTTGAAGGATGCCACTGGGCTGATTGAGTTGGAGGGTCAAGATGGATGTTTTCGGAGTTTCAACTCTGGCGATTTGATCGCAGTGGAGGTTGTCACTGCCGAGGAGTTCAAGGTTCGGGTTCTAAGCGCTCATCGCATATTAGCCGTGGGAACCGGCTCCGAAGCACCTCCCAAGCCCCACGCGGCCCGCTTTGCTTTGTTTATAAACCGCGTGCGCACGTTTTTTCTGGAACGGGGTCTCAGTGAGGTCTTCACGCCTACCCTGGTGCCGTGTCCTGGGTTAGAACCCACCCTGGAACCTATCGCTTGTGTGGTGAGCTTTGGCCGCCAGTCACAAACCGTGTACTTGCCGACAAGCCCTGAGATCCATCTGAAAAAAGCTCTGACTGGAGGGTGGACCGATATTTTTGAAATTAGACCCTGTTTTCGGAATGGGGAGAGGTCCCCTCACCATGAGAGCGAGTTCTTTATGCTCGAGTGGTATCGTGCCTTCGCTGATTTGAGTTGGATCGAGCAGGATGTGCGTGACCTAATAGCCGTCCTCGGTACGGAAGGATGGATTCAAGGTGGGGTCCCACGGCTGGAAACCACCGATTGGGAAACGCTGTTTGCCGAACTTTTCGGCTTCTCCCTACGCCCGGATTCATCCACCGAGGAGCTCTCCCGGCTCTGTGGCAGTACAGGAATCCATTATGCGCAAGACGATACCTTCAACGATCTTTTTCATCGGCTGGTAATCGAACGCATTGAACCTGAACTGAAATCGCGGGGCCCCACCCTTGTGTATCGCTTTCCACCCTCATTGGCGGCCTTAGCCAAGCTCGATGAGCAAGGGTGGGCCGACCGTATGGAGCTTTACTGGCGCGGACTTGAAATCGCAAACGCCTTTAACGAGGTGAATGAGGCTGAGGAGCAGCAGCGGCGATGGCTTGAGGAAATGGCGGAACGTGAGCGCCTGGGAACCCTGTTTGTCCCGGATGACCAGGACCTCATTCAACGCATGCGACGAAGTATGCCCCCTGCCGGAGGGATTGCACTTGGATTGGAGCGACTCTATATGGCCTGTGCGGAATTGACCCATATTCAAGATCTGAAGCCGTTCACGACCGGTGATCTTTTCACCTCCCGTTGAGGTGAAAGAGAAGGATTTTACTCGGACTTGCCGCGGTTGATTTGTTCCTTGAGTTCTTTGCCAACCTTGAAGAACGGCAGCTTTTTCTCGTCCACTTCAATCACCTCGCCGGTGCGGGGATTGCGGCCTTTATAAGCTCCGTAATCGCGATTGACAAAGGACCCAAAGCCGCGAATTTCAATGCGGTCATTGCGCATCAGGGCTTCAACCATGGAGTCAAAGATGGTGTTGACCACAGTCTCGGCCTTAACGCGGGTAATATTCGCTTTTTCTGCAATGAGATTGATCAGATCTGCTTTGGTCATTGCATTCATTCTATTTAGGACTTGAATCCCTTACCAGCGAAAAAAGGGCCTGTGCGCCGTGACAAACCGCTTGCGTGCCTTCCGATAGGCCAAAAAGATCTGGTCGAGCATCTTTTGTGCATCGAACAGGTTTAAAATCTTTTGGCGAGCGTGCTCCCCCATTTCCTCGACCTGAATCTGTCCATTAAAGATCTGAAGGAGAAGTTCGGCCAGGGTGTAGGTGTCTGCCGGCCGAATCAAGAACCCGTCGACGCCATCCTCTACCACGTTGGCCAAAGGACTCACTTCCGATCCAATAATCACTTTTTTTTGTGCCATGGCCTCGAGCAAGCTCTGCTCGATCCCGCTCGAGCGGGCGCTGAGATTGACGAAGACATCTGCGAGCGCAATGTGCTCGGAGAGTTGGGCCGCCGGAAGGTCGCCAACGAAGATCACTCGACTCCCCAAGGCCAAACGTAACATTTCGAATTCGATGTCCTTCTTGAGCGGGCCGTGCCCCACCACGATCAGCCGCGCCGTCGGCTTCTTAACCGCCACCCGTTCAAAAGCCCAGAGCAAGTTTCGCATCTCCCCGAATTCCGTCATATCCGTCACGGTGACCACAGTCTGGGCGTTACGGGGAAGCCCCAGTTTTTTCATCAGTTCCTGGGATTTTTCACGTGGGGAGAGGTCCTCGACTTGGATGCCGAAGGGAACCATAAAGATCCGTTGGTCCGGATAAAGGTAATAGCGCTCTAAAATCTGCCGCTGTTGGGGACTATGTACAAAAACGGCATCGGCCGTTTTCAAGAGCTTGCGGTCATGTTTGTAATAACTTTTGAGGAAGGTGAACGCGACCCGCAGGCTCGTTTTGATCAGACTCGAGAGCGTCTCCTGGGACATGCCGAGAATTGAAAACACCTGCGACATGCGGGTGGCATCGACATCATATACCACGGCCACTCCGAGACCGTTCCGGCTGCGTCCCACTTCGAAGCCGGAATCGTCCAGGCTATGGAGAAGATGAAACGGGTTTTGGCCGTGCAGCTGCTTGAACTTTTGGATCACTAACTCGGGGAACTGATCTGCCGTGTTGGCCGATCGGCTTTCACCCAAAAAGAACGCCTGCACCCCGTCCACCTCGACAAAATCCAGGCGATTCTTATTGCGCCAGGAGAGCACGGTGACCTTATGTCCTCTCTTGACCAAACCCCGGGCGATGGGCCAAAGAAATCCGATCTCACCTGAGGTATTCAGGAGCGGGAAGTGCCTGGAGGCGATACAGATATTCAGACTCTCGGACATTTTTCCAAGCTACCACGTCTCTAAGTGGAGTAAAGGCGCGATAGGAAATTCGCGGTTGAGCCCATGACCACGGGTGGCTGCGGGCCACGGAGCGAGAGGCTCAGTTCATCTGCCAGCCGCGCCGCGATCAGGCTGCGCCAAGAATCCGCAGACAACGGTTCGGTCCACAGAAACCGGCACCGGCGGGCCATATCCACGAAGTCCGCAAACGGAATGTCTGTAAGCATATCAACCTGATGAGCCACCGAATTGAGGGTTTCCCACCCCCGTCGTTTGCGGAAAGAGGGCCACTCTCCCCACCCTCCCGCAATACGGGCTCGCAGTTCGGGATGGGACTGTAAGAGTTCGCCAAGCGCCTGGAGGCTCTCCTCGGCTCGTCGCCATTCCGATATTGGACCCGGAACGAGAATGAAGTCATCAGACGCAGGTGCGAAGTCTTCGCAGCTCGATTCGCTTCCGTGAGTCTGGATCTCCAGGGGCACAACGTCGATCCGGCCGTGGAAAATGGCACGCGCCCAAGCTTCCTGAGCTGGTGAAAAAACACTCCAGCATTCGGATCCCTGATGCCAAATCAGACTCGGCTCTTTTTCAGTCACATCCGCGCTGTCGAAAAGGGTTGAAAAGCGGCGCAGTCCGGGAAGGATTTGGCAGACGCTATTCAGGTAGGGCCATACGGTGAAAGCACTCCATAATTGATTCGGATGCAGGGCAAAGGTGTGAAGGATCTCCGGCCGGAATGGAATCAGCGCCTGAGCCAGTTTGAGGGCCTGATCGGCGCGCCAGCTCGGCGTCGGACGGGCGACTCTCAGGCGCGGATGCACAATAGGTATGTTGTCCGGATTCTGTGTCGTAAGGACCAATACTTCGTGTTGGCTTTCGGCCAAGGCCAGGACTGTTTGCCACACAAAGGGACCCTTCCAGTCGGCGTCGTGGGGCGATCGGTCGGTCAGGACCGCAACCCGCGCCATCACAGAACTCCCAGAAGTTCATGGAGGAATTTACTATTGGCCTCCGGAAGGTCCAATTGCGCCAGTTCTTTTGCCGTCACCCAGCGCAGATCGAGGTGTTGCTGGGTTTTAATCAACCCCTTCCAAAATTTCACCTCATAAAAGAGAAAGACAATCCCCGTTTTACCATAGGTGTGGGTGGCCGCGAATTTAAGAGGTCCAATTTCCGCCTCCACTCCGAGCTCTTCCTTAAGTTCACGGGCCAAAGCGACCTCGGGACTTTCGCCCAGCTCGATTTTTCCGCCCGGGAACTCCCAAGTTTTGGCGAGCGAGGAGCCTTCCGGCCGCTGGCCCACGAGCACCTTGCTTTGGCGTCGGATCAAGGCCGCCACGACAGGAACCCAAGCCGCGCGCTTTTTTATAAGCTTATTTACGCTCTTGGGTTTTCCCGCTGCCACCGCGCCACCTTCCGGAAGAAGTAAGGCCCCTCAAAGATCAGGGCCGAATAAGCCTGCACAAGATCCGCGCCCAGCGCAAGCCGCTCGCGGACATCGGCTCCACTCATGACGCCGCCGACGGAGATCACAAGCTTTCTCTGACGGCGCGATCCGAGGAGCCCCAGGGTCGTACGCAACATCTCCTTGGCGAGTGGGGCGAGGGGACGTCCCGAGACACCTCCCTCTTTAGGAAAGGACAATCCCTCCCGAAGCCCTTGTGACGTGTTGGTGAGAATCCATCCGTCCAAGCCGAGTTCCTCGGAGATCTCCAGCACACGACCAAGCTCTTCCGTGTTCATATCCGGACTCAGCTTGAGGAGAATGGGCTCATGCTGTTGTGGCAGCGAGGAAACGATCGGCTCCAAAAATCCACGCAATCGATCTGGTTGAAGCAACTCGCGTAATCCCTTTGTGTTGGGACTCGAGATATTGATTACAAATCCATCCACGAGGCCACGCAATCCGCGCAAGAGCTCGACATAGTCATCCTGGGCGCGCTCCAGGGGAGTCGAAGCGTTTTTTCCGATGTTGGCGAAAACGGGGGTCAGAAACGGACGGCGTAAGGTCTCCAGCCGGGCGCGCACACGGGGAAGGCCTTGCGAGGGAAATCCCAGGCGATTCCAAAGGGCAGCCTGGGACTGATCGCGGTCCACAACGGGAGGGGTGTTGCCCGGTTGGGGCTGTGGCGTGACTGTTCCCACTTCGACAAAGCCCGCGCCCAGTGTCCACCACGCGCGCACATTACGTGCGTCCTTGTCGACGCCTCCGGCGATGCCCAGGCGGTTCGGAAAATGGAGATCGCGCCAGGCGAGCGGTTCCCATTCCGGCGGGGAGGCCCGTGCCACCCGATCCAACCCCGACAGAACGACAGGGCTCAGTTTATGGGCGAGCGCCGGCGGCAGCCACAGCCACGGCCTTAAGCTCCTCACCAAGCCTGTCCCCTCAGCTTGAGGGCGCGCTCTAGGCGCAGAAGGGAAGTGGCCATGGCCGCGGTTCTCATATTGACCTTGTTCTGGTCGGCGAATGTCCAGACTTTGTCGAACGATTTGTATACAATCTCACGCAGTTTGTTGCGAACTTCATCCTCAGTCCAAAACAACCAGGAAATATCTTGAACCCATTCAAAGTAACTCACCACGACGCCGCCTCCATTCGCCAGAATGTCCGGTACGACCATAATATCCTTGGCGTCGAGAACTTCATCGGCGTCCCGGGTCGTGGGACCATTTGCGCCTTCGACTATGATGCGCGCGCGGACATTGTGCGCATTCTCTTTGTGAATCACGCCTTCAAGCGCGCAGGGCGCGAGCACATCCACGGGAAGGTAGAGAAGTTCTTCATTCGTAATCCGCTCGGCATCAGGAAAATCCTTAACGACTTTGTTTTCCTTCACGTAGCGGACGAGTTCCGCAATGTTGATGCCGCGTTCATTGTAAAGCGCTCCGGAAACATCACTCACGGCGACAATGCGGGCACCCTTAGCATAGCCCTCAATGGCCGCGTACATGCCCACTTTTCCAAAGCCCTGAATGGCGATCCTGGCGTCGGAGATGCGTTTCTGAAGCTTTTCAAGCGCCTTTTCAATCGCGTATACGACTCCTAATCCGGTCGCGGCTTCCCGACCTGCGGAGCCCCCGATTTCAATCGGCTTGCCCGTGACGACTCCGGTTTGACTGAATCCGGACTCCAAGGAAAACGTATCCAGCATCCATGCCATTGTCTGGGAGTCGGTTCCCACATCGGGCGCCGGAATGTCGCGGTCCGGACCGATGAAAGGAGAAATCTCGGAGGTGAAACGACGAGTGAGATTCTCGAGCTCCGCCTTGGAAAGCTTGTTGGGATCCACTTGTACCCCGCCCTTAGCTCCTCCCAGCGGAAGGTTCATTAGGGAATTCTTAAATGTCATCAAAGCCGCCAGCGCTGCGACTTCACTGAGATCCACTTGGTGGTGATACCGAATTCCACCTTTGAAGGGGCCCAGAGCCTGGTTGTGTTGCACGCGGTACCCTGTGAAAACCTTAACGCGCCCATCATCCATTCTCACGGGAACGGACACCACAAGAGTCCGCCGCGGGTATTTGAGTCGTTCCATAACGTTCGGGCTCAGGTTGACGATCTTGCCCGCGTCTTCCACAATCTTCATCGTGTTCTGGTATAAAGCTCCACCAGTTAGAGCTTCCATGCGATACTCCTAAGGGTAAGTAAAAACTGAGATTTTCAATCTAGTCCTTCACCCTTTGGTCGTCGACTGTCGACGCAGCTTGTAAGCTGCTGGATAACAGACTGGATGTTCAGAACGGGTGTGTTAGATCGGAGACTGATGATGAAGGAATCGCGAATTGAAGGTGAGGTGCTCAAGTCCTGGCTCAAGTCTTTCCCGGCTCGCCTTGAGTCTTTGGCTGGGGTCCGTTTGATCGTGGTGGGTGATATCGGCCTTGATGAATATGTGCTGGGAGAGGTTCGCCGGATCAGTCCTGAGGCTCCGGTCCCCGTGCTCGAGGTCCAAAGCCAGGATTCGCGTCTGGGCCTTGCCGCCAATGTGGCTCAAAACGTCGCCAGCCTTGGTGGGGTGGCTCACCTTGTATCCGTCGTCGGTGCGGATAGTGCAGCTGAGGATCTCCGCCGTCGACTGCGGGCCGCCGGCGTCGCCTCCGATGCCCTGATCGAAGACGCCTCACGCCCGACCACGCGCAAGCTCCGGATCATGTCCGGCCCGCATCATATCGTGCGCGTCGACTACGAGCAGAAGCAGTATCTTTCGGCCGAAGTCGAACAACGGTTGGTGGACAAGGTGATCTCTCTTCTGCCCAGCTGCGATGGGGTGATTATCGAAGATTATGCCAAGGGTGTCCTTTCGCAAACTTCGATTCAGGCCATCATTGGCGAGAGCCATCGTAAGGGGAAGCTGGTTTTTGTCGATCCTCACCGTTCCACGCCGGCCCGGTTTTACAATGGCGCGGACGTGGTCACCCCTAACCGTGATGAAGCTGTTGAACTCTCAGGGCTCGATTATGATGATTTGCGCATGAGCCCCAATTTCATTATGGAAGTGGCCGCTTCGCTGCGTGAACGGATGAAGACCGAGAATATCGTTATCACTCGCGGAAAAGAGGGAATGAGCTTGATCGGACGTGAGGAATCGGTGCACATGGCCACGTTCGCGCGCCAGGTGTTTGATGTCACCGGCGCCGGAGACACGGTGATCGCGGCGCTCACATTGGCCCACGTTGCGGGTTTTTCCCTGCCGGAGGCGTGCGTCTTTGGCAATGTGGCGGCCGGAGTGGTCGTCGGCAAGGTGGGCTGTGTGCCCTGCACGCGCGCCGAGCTTCTTGAGTATATTCACGCCCTGACAGAGGCCTAAGCGCGTCCGCAAATAGGAGAGATCAGCCCTTAGCTAGAGCTGAATCGTCCCTGTACTCTGGGCGCCGCCTTCACCGAACGAATTGATATTCACACCCATGGTCTTCATGATCGTCAACCAAACATTGGCCATGGGTAGGTTCGCGCCCGGATCAATCAACCGACCAGGAGAATATAGCCCGCCGGCATGGCCCGCCACCAGCAGGGGAATATTGTAGTCGTCATGAGCATTGGTGTCGCGCATCTCCGCTCCATAAGTGATAATGCTATTGTAGAGCAGCGACTTGCCATTTGCATCCAGGATCGAATTCATTTTTCCAATAAAGTAAGCGAACTGATCCGCATACCACTTGGCGATTTTCATGAGGCCGTCAATCGCCGTCGGGGACTCCTGATGATGAGAGTAATCGTTATGATGATCGCCCGCCACCCCGATGATCGGGCCGAAATCTCCCGGTGAACCCATGTGGTAGGCGAACACCCGGGTGGAGTCACATTGCGCGGCCAGCACAATCAAATCAAAAAACAATCGTGTCCGTGTCTGGAAGTTTTGATTCGTTGGCGGTCGTGTGCCCGGGCTGCAAACCGCTGCTTGCATATTTTGATCCTGAATATCCGCCGCGATTCGTGTTTCCACTTCCCGTGCTGATGTCAGGAATTGATCCAGCTTTTCCCGGTCAGTGGTACCAAGCGACGCCATCAAACGATTGGCATCGGTCACGGCGCCATCTAAAATGCTCTTGCGCTTTTTCAGTCGCGCCAAGGTGGCGGCGTTATTTCCAGGGGTGGTTGCCACACCCGCTAGCAGGGCATCAAAGACCTGGTGCGGGTCACCCAAGCGGGTATTTGGGGTGGTGGCACTCTGCCAGGAAATATTCTTATACGTACCTGAGTATCCACTATCCCCATAAAAGCCGCGGTCACCGGAAAAGTAGGCGCTCTTGACTCGCGTCTTTCCCGTTAAAGCATTGGCAATCACCTGATCCATGGAAATCCCGGCGCGAATGGTGGTCTCCGACTTATTCAAACGGACTTGCGTCAGATAGGTGCCTTGTCCACGCGCATGGTCGCCCGCTCCATCCACATTTCCCCAATAGTTAAACACACGCTTGATGGGTGTTATACTGGCCTTAAATGGCGCCAGTGCGGAGTGCTGCGAAGGAAAGGTGTAATTTGTTCCGCTTCCGGCGGGCATAAGTTGATCTTTATATGCACCAAATTGCCAATTGACGATGATGGTGCGTAACGGGACGGGCGCCGGCTGCGCAAGGGCCTTACGGAACGGCAGCATGGCTTCAAGCAGCGGCAGGCCGATTAGGGCGCCGGAACCATATAAGAACTTGCGACGATCTAGTTTCTTCCAGGACATACTTAGCTCCCCGCCTGCTTTCTAAATGGATCACTGACGACAATGGCTTTGATAAGTGAGCTCATGGGAATCGAATCGCCCACATGATCTCGCGCCAACCGGTTGACCGTGCAGCTGTCTTTGTCTTCCAGTCCCCGCCCCAAGGCGTAAGTCATCAGTTTCTTAGTCACGCACGAACGATAGCGGGGGTCGGCCTCAAGAATCTTGGATAGATCCAAAGCTCCGCCCACTGGGCGTCCGTCCGGAAGGGTGCCCGCCGTATCCACGGCGGAACCGTCGCGATAGCGCGTGCGCCAGATCCCGTTGGCATCAAACGCCTCCAGTGAAAATCCGAGCGGATCAATTGAGTTGTGGCAAGAGGCGCAGGTGGTTTGGCTGCGGTGGCGGGCCATGCGCTCCTTTAGGCTCGCGCCGGGGTCGCCAGCCAAACCATCCGATACATCGGGTGGAGGAGGAGCCGGCGGTTCACACAAGATATTATCCAAGATCCATTTGCCACGGCGAACCACACTGGTGCGATTCGACATCGATGTCAGTGTGAGCACACGACCCTGTCCGAGCAATCCGCGTCTCTCCGTGTTCGCGATCGAAGTCTTTACAAAGGACGAGTCATTTGTGCCACCACCACTCACACCGTAATGCAGAGCCAGGCGGCGGTTCAGATAACTGGTGTCCGAGTTAATCAGGCGGAGTGGAGACAGGCCATTGATAAACACATCTTCAAGTAGCAAACGTGTCTCCGTTTTCATATCCGCCCTTAGGGATTCGGAGAAGCTATAGATGTTCGTGTCGACCGTGTGGTTTTCAAAGCGATGAAGCTCAAGCCATTGATCGGCGAAACCATCGATAAGCGCGTGCGCCTTGGGATCCTTGAGCATGCGCGTAACTTGCGCCTCCAGAACGGCGGGTTGAACCAGAGTGCCGTTGGCGGCCACCGTTCTCAGTTCCTGATCGGGCTGGTTGCTCCATAGGAAGAAAGACATACGGCTGGCCAATTCATAACCCGTCAGTTCTTTAATAGATTTAGGGTCATTCGGCGAGGGATGTTGAATCGCGCGGAACAAAAAGGAAGGCGTGATCAACACCCACTCCAGGCCCCAACGTACGCCTTCAGACAGGGCAAGACCCTCGTCTCCGGCTTTATCGAGAAAGCCTAGGAGCTGCGTGCGTTCGAGGGAGGATAGCGGACGGCGGAAGGCCAGCTCCGCCAAACGTTGAAGAATCTGTTCCGCACACGTGCGTGTCAACGAAGCGGCGTTCACGCTTTGACTATTACACTTGAAAATTCCGACTGCGTTTTGCGTGAAGGCCAATTCAACGGCCTGTTCTGCGGCTTCAAGATAGCGATCAATCGACACCGAAGTCACGGTCAGGACCGACGCAATGTTCTTGAAGCCGAAGGCCGTGTTCTCATCCGGAAGATTGGCGCCGGGAGTTCCCGTAATACCTAGGATCGCTCTGACGGAGTTGCTGTATTCCTCTTTATTGATCCGGTGAATCGGGACATGACCCGGATCCGCTTGCGAGTCGCAAGCCACCGCGCCAGATGGGCTGAGGGCCGAGGCGATCGCCGCAATTTCAATCGCACTCAGCCGAGCAACGTTTTGCATGGCCTCAATCGTGCCCAGCGCGTTCGTGATTTGCGCAGCCGTGCGTCCGCTCTTAGCCGAAGTCGCGAGGCTCCCATGACAACCGGAACAGTTGGTGGCATAGAGCGCTTTCCCATCGACATCGGGGCTGCGTGGGTTGGGAGTGTTACTTCCGGAGTTTGAGAGTTGCGCTGGCTCAGCCGCCTTGAAGCTCGGACCACAACCGGGCATGGCGCAAATCAAGACAGCGGCCGCGCCCAAGCTTGAGACACTGAAATGTCGCATACTTCCCCCCCGCCATGTAGAGAGCTGCAAGGGGGGTGCCCCGAGGGGACAAATCGGGTCGATTGGACTGTCAAGTTGAAGTTCAGTGTTCAAACCTTGAGTGGGAAATCACGGACACGTCCGTACATTTTGAAACGTCTCCATTATGGAATGGAGTGAGCTTGTCGTCTTTCGTAGAAAACCGAGCCCATCACCGTCGCATCGTTTGCGCCCACTCCGCGCCTCCGAGCTGGCCAAGCCACGAAGGGGATTTGATGCCTTCCTTCATTTTGGGAAGGAAGAGCAGAAAAAAAGAAGCGTAGAGCGTGGCTTGAATAAGGGGCTGTCCCAAGATACGCAGGCGTGCGCCCAAAGTGGAGCACCAGTTCCATCGATCAAAATAGGGAGCGGTCAGATTAACCAACGGAACGGCCAAAACTTTTGCAAAATATCCGGGCTCTTGCAGAGCCGAGAGCAGTCCATAAAATCCCAAAAGAGCCACCGCATACAGACCACCTGCGACCAGCTGAGCGGGCCAACGTTTCGGCGTGGTGCTGGGATCCGTGACCAATAGCGTGATGCCCACGAACACACTGGGGTCGATCCACGGATGATTCATCAACGGCATGCCTGTTAAACCTATCGATAACACTGAAAGACTAAACAAGGTCATTAAAGTACCGGCGGATACGAAAATCACGCGGCCGAGGGATTGCGAAATCAGGCCGACGGCGAGGACAAATAGAAATACATCCGGTCGCGAAGCCTGATAGGCATCGATTATACTCTCCAACAACATGGATTGCCGGGCCCCCATAATCAGTGCGATCACGGAAGCCACGGCCAATGCGATTCCCGACGGATTAAAAATATGGCTGCGCTTGCCGTCCCAAGTCCACGTCCAGACATGTTTAAGGGTGATCGCCAAGGTGATCGTCAAGAGTTGAAGATAGAAATACGAGGGCTTAAACCAAAGGAAAAGATTAATGCTCAGGACGATAGGAAAAACAGAAAATCCGATTCGGATACTCTTATACCTTAAGGCCGAGATCAAGATATCGATCACGAACGCAAATCCGAGCTGAAGGAGAATGTAGGGCGCGTAATGGGCGACGGCCTCAGAGTTTCGACTCAAATACCAATAAACCGAACCCTGCACGCCCGCCTGTACGAAGTGCTGAGGTCTAATTGAGAGCTGAATTTCCAACTCTGGCCTCACAGCACGCGGGCGCCGGGAGGAACCAACGGCGCCTGAAACGTGAACATGCGGTTCGCCTCGGGCGAATCAAAGTCCATGCAGGCAGTGCCCCCTCCTCCGCTGACCATTAGCGTAAGTGATGCCACCACGGAGTCAACCGAAGGTGCTTTGATAATCCACGTCCCATTACACCTCTAACGCATCACATCAATATGGCTGAGTTTGAGCTTTGACTGGCCAGTTCTTTGCACCCCTTGCGATTCAGGTTCCGATTCAGAAGGAGGTGGGGACCCGCATGCGAAAATGCGCCTTGGTTCTTATGTCTGGATGTCTGTTTATTTGCGCCGGACTTACTGCGTGCCACTATCCTAAGGACCCGCGCGACACCACTCAGACTGTTATGAAGCGAGGTCTGCGCGCGGGGATTTCAGAATCACCGCCGTGGACAAATGTGGAGAAGAGATTACTCGAGAAATTTGCGCGCGAGCTGGGGGTCCAAGTCCACTGGGTTCACGGCAGTGAAAGCCAGCTCTTTGAGTCTCTCGATCATTTCCTCTTGGACGTTGTCATCGCCGGGATCACGAAGAACACCCCCTATAAAGAAAAGGTGGGAATCACGATCCCCTACCATAAAATGCGCGTTGTCGTCGGGGGCAGGCCGGAGGTTTTTCCGCCGCCGAAGAGTTTGAAAAAGGCGCGCATTGCGGTCAGTTACCCGGATCCCGTGCGGGCCGAGCTCGAAAGGAAAGGAGCTGAGCCGGTGGAGCTGGAAAATCCTTTCATGTTCAATGGCCTGATCGCGGCTCCCGTGTTTGAACTGGAAGCGCGCGGAATGAAGACCTCGAATGTGGAACTCGCGAACAAGGAGTTCGTTATGGCGGTCCCGCCCGGGGAGAATGGCTGGCTCATGCGTCTGGAGGAGTTCTTGCGAGCGCATAAGAGCGAGGTTCATCAGATGCTTATTGAGGAGGTGAAACCACGATGAAGACGAATGGGGCTTCGGTTTTGCCGCCCAAGCAACATGCGGCCGCCGTGCGCGCCGTGAGGCTGGAATGGATCACGATTGGATACCTGATTTCGGCGATAATCGTCGTCTACTTCACGATGGGCAATTCGCAGGCGATGAAGACAGCCTGGGCCGAGGACTTTCTCAGTTTGATTCCTCCCATCGTGTATTTGGTATCGGAACGATTTCGGAAGAAAGCGCCAACAGATCAATT
Organism: Bdellovibrionales bacterium; assembly: GCA_050249195.1. Taxonomy (GTDB): domain Bacteria; phylum Bdellovibrionota; class Bdellovibrionia; order Bdellovibrionales; family UBA1609; genus JALHOQ01. The sequence continues at coordinate 132,965 of JBFWQY010000008.1, read as the reverse complement.
TCCGTACGGGTTTCACCGGATCACGTCCATCGCTTTCCTGCTGGCCGCCGCGGCCCTGCTCACGATGGGCTTACTCCTGATGTACGACTCCGCCTCCAAACTCATTCGCGCGGAACACCCCTCCATTGGGAGCATGAGTGTGTTTGGGGTCACCATGTGGGCCGGGTGGCCGATGATTGCAGGCGCCATTTACAGTGCGATGCCGGCGGCCTTTTTGGGACTCAAAAAAGTTCCCCTCGGCAAGATCCTTCATAACAAAGTTTTGAATGCGGATGCCCATATGAACAAGGCAGACTGGTTGACCGGTGTGGCCGCGGTTTTAGGTATTCTCGGAATCGCGCTCGGGTGGTGGTGGGCAGATTCGGTGGCGGCTCTTATTATATCGATGGATATTGCGCATGATGGTTTGAAGCACACGAAGGAGGTCTTTCAGGATCTGATGGATCGGGTTCCACGGACTGTTGTTGAAGATACAGAGGAGCCTGTGTTGAAGCGGATCAAGGAGTATCTCGCGGCTCAGCCTTGGGTGAAAGACCATTGTGTGATGATGCGGGAAGAGGGGCTGTTTTTCTTCGGTGAGGCTTTTGTCGTTCCCCAGGGTGAAGACCACCTCATGGAAAGGATAGAACAAGCTGTAGCGGATATTCGCGGAATGGATTGGCGCCTGCGTTTCTTTGTGCTTATGCCCGTGCGCGTGCTCCCTTGAACCTGGTGTCTGATGCTGAAATGTGTTAAACCCGGCCTCTATGGACAAGCACAACTTTTTTGGTCGCACGCTTCCGGAGCTCGCCCAGGATCTAAAAGGTCTCGGTAAGGAGAGCTTCCGCGCGCAACAGCTCTATCGTTGGATCTACGGGCAAAACACTCAGGACTTCGAACGGATGACAAATCTATCCAAGGCCTTTCGCCAAGAAGTCCCGACTCTTTTTGAGTTCAATCTACCGGAAGTCCTCCAGGTGCATCGGAGCCAGGATGGCACGATCAAGATCCTCTTGAATGTGGGGGCCGGCAAGAGTGTGGAGGCGGTCCTGATCCCTTCGCCGGGGCGTTTAACATTGTGTTTGTCATCGGAAGTCGGCTGCAATATGGCATGTACCTTTTGCTATACAGGTAAGCAGAAACTCCAACGCCGATTGGAAACTTGGGAGATCGTGGGTCAGTTTGTCCAGGCCTCTCGCCTTCTCGATGCCAACCAGCGGATCACCAATATTGTGTTTATGGGAATGGGCGAGCCGCTGGACAATCCAGAGGCTGTGTTCAAAGCCATTGAAATTCTGCATTCTCCTTGGGGCTACAATCTCTCCAAACGTCGAATCACGGTCTCCACTTCAGGCATTGTGCCGATGATTCCGCGTGTGGCCCAGGCTGGGGTCCGTCTGGCCGTGAGCCTAAATGGGACCAATGACAAAATACGTTCTGAAGTGATGCCAATCAATAAGCGCTGGCCACTTGCGGAGCTCCTGGAGGCGTGTCGGGAACATTGCCGAATGACAGGCGACAAGGTCACTTTTGAGTATGTCTTGCTTGATGGAGTCACGGACGCGTTGGCCGCGGCACGCGAACTGTATCAACTCACGAGGAATATTCCATGCAAAATCAACATCATCCCGTTTAATGAGCATCCGGACTCCGGTTATCTGCGACCTTCGGAGGAAGCCATTGTCCGCTTCCAAAATGAGTTGATTCGGCTAGGAGCCCATGTTTTACGTCGCAAAACCATGGGACGGGATATTTATGCGGCTTGCGGTCAGCTGACAACGGCATCAAAAAAGCATACACCTCAGGTTTCTCTCTAGCTTGGAGTACATCGATATGAGTGCCATTCTTGTGGTGGGTAGCGTCGGCTACGATACGATTTCCACGCCCAAAGGCCAGCGCGCGAGCATTCTTGGCGGATCCGCTAATTATTTTTCCATGGCCGCTTCCCACTATGCTCCGGTCCGGGTGGTAGGGGTTGTCGGTGATGATTACAAGCCGGAGCATCGGCAATGGCTGGAGTCGCGCAAGGTGGATTTGAGGGGATTGCAACAGGTTCCGGGCCGGACCTTTTGCTGGGAAGGCAAATACGAAAAAGATATGAACGAGGCCATCACTGTGGCCACTCACCTGAATGTGTTTGAGAACTTTCATCCGTCCATTCCTGAAGAGTATCGCGGGTCCGAGGTGGTTTTCCTCGCGAATATCGACCCCGTTCTGCAGCTCCAGGTTCTGGAACAGGTCCAAAGACCGCGTTTGATTGGCGCCGATACAATGAACTACTGGATAAAGTCCAAGCGCGCGGATCTGTTAAAGGTTCTCGAACGTATTGACGTGCTTCTGATTAACGAAGGGGAACTGCGCCTTCTGACGGACAGCTGGAATACGGTCCGTGCGGCTAAGGATGTGCTGCGGATGGGACCCAAGGCGGTCGTAATCAAACGGGGAGAATATGGGTTCGTAATGTACTGTGAAAACCAGTATTTTATTCTGCCCGCGTACCCCGTGGAGGAGGTTGTGGACCCGACGGGCGCTGGGGATACCTTTGCCGGCGGGTTTCTTGGACATCTGGCCCAAATCAACCGCCCTTGGTTGAGGGAGGATCTGAAACAGGCCTGCGTGCACGGCTGTCTTCTTGCGAGCTTCACAGTTCAGGACTTTGGGGTGGATGGAATCCGTCGGGTACGACCCGTCGATCTGGAGGAGCGTTTACAGGCCTATCGTCAGGTGATCACCTAGGGAGCGCACTCAAACTGGGTCCAGGCTTTGTGATCGGTTCCAAATCGCTAAATAAGAATTCAGCCTTTTCCGATACTTACTTGGAATGGGTGAGAAGAAAAGCAAAGCCTTGGCTCTTGAATTGATAGATGATCTTCTCAATGAGAACTCACCAGACAAGGGCGAGGACAACAATCGATCTGAAAAGGGAACGGTTCCCGTGGAGTCGGAATCCACGGTGAACATTTCCGCTTCCGCCCCGGATGACAAAACGGAGCTCTCGGACCCCGATCCGCCCGCGCAACTAGAGGGTGATCACACGCTTCCCATCAACACCTCTGAGCCTGATCCCGCTCACTCAACAGCGCTCATGCCGGGATCGCGGGACAAGGATAAGGTACGTGCCTCTGTTGGACGCTTCGGCCCCTATCGCACGCCCGGCGCGCCCTCGGCCTCGGAAGCGGCCCTGGCCCAGAGTGAATCTCTACGCATTGCACAGAACCGCATCTTGGAACTCGAGCAAGAGTTGGAACGCTTGCGTCTCCAAAACGAGGAGCTGGGCGCTGCGGGCGAGACCCTGCGCCGCCGCACAGATGAGCTCCTGGCCAAGAACCAGCAACGTGAAAACGAGTATCAAAATTCCCTCAGTCGATTTGAACAGGAGAAGGAAATCCTGTTGGCAAGTAAAGAGGCGTTGCAACGGGATCTGGAAACTCTGCGCCGGAGAAACGAGGAATTGGAACTCAGGATCTCCACCAATATTCAAAAAATCCGCGTGCGCGAACGCGAATTGGAGAATCGATTGGAACTCGTGAAAATGGAAAACGCGGCGATTATCCGAAGCAAGGATGAAATGATTTTGGATCTTAAACGGCAGTTGGACCAACTGAATATCGAATTGAACAATTACCGAGCCAAGAACCAGGAGCTGAACCGCCAGACCACGGACAAGCAGGAGATGCTCCGTCGCACCGTAAAGGCCTTGCGTCTGGCACTCTCCATGTTGGAGGGCGAGGAAGAGATTCCGCAGACCGTACAAAGGAAAGCCAAGTGAAGCACGATGATTTTACGACCTTGGAGATTGATGAAGTGTTGACCAAAGTGCTCAACTACTGCCAAAGCGAAACAAAGGCGGCAGCGGTGCACTGGGCCTCCGCGTACGGACTGACCCGTGTGCGGGACTGTGAGGAGGAGAACTGGCAGTGGGCCTTCGCCTCGGCTGATGTGGTCGGACATCATATGTGGAGCCAGCCCGCCACCGATTTATTCTCCCTGTTTCAATTATGGAGACAAGTGGACCGGGTTTATCCTTTACCCTGGCAAAAGAGCCTGTCTCCCCACGTGCTCACTTCACCGCAGCCCCTGTTCCTCTACCCCGTGTATTTTAATCGTGCTCTGATTGGCATTTTGGTATTCGAGCGACCACGTGAAGCCAACCCAGTGGCGCTTATGAATCAGTTCAAACCCGCGGTGGACCTGGCGGCGCGCTATCTCGCCTTTGCTTACCAGCACCTGGAGGTTAAGAATCAATCGTATCTTGATGAACTCACCGGCCTCTACAATCAGCGTTATCTGCCTTTGGCTTTGGAGCACGAAATCCAACATTCCAAACGAGAGAATACGCCCTTTTGCCTTTTGTTTCTGGACATCGACTACTTCAAGATGGTGAATGACGGACGTGGGCATTGGGTGGGTTCCCGCCTTCTGGTGGAACTTGGAAAGGTCCTCAAGTCTCAGGTGCGCACGGTTGATTACTGCTTTCGTTATGGCGGCGACGAGTTCATCGTGCTCCTCGGCCGGGCCGGCCTTGAGGATTCCAAGAGAGTGGCGGAGCGCATACGTAAAGCCATCGAGGGCAGTACCTTCACGGTCGAGGGACATTCCTTGAATTTGACCGTGAGTATCGGTCTGGCCTCCTATCCGGACCACGCGCAGACCGCTCCGGGTTTGATTCAGATCGCCGACCAAGCTATGTATTACGGCAAGCGCAAGAGCCGGAACATCGTTTTCGTCGCGAGTTAGGATGAAGAAGAAACAGATCAAACTTGTCATCAGTGATCTTCATATGGGAGTTGGACATGTCCTTGAAAATGGGCAGCTCAACCCGTTGGAGGAGTTTTACTTTGATGAAAAATTTGCTGAATTCCTCCATTATTACACCAACGGGAAGTATGCGGACTACGAAGTCGAGTTGGTTTTAAACGGGGACATTCTCAATTTTCTCCAGGTTGATTATCACGGTCACTACTTAACAGTGGTCACGGAACCTATCTGCATGGATATTCTCCGCCGGATTGTGGCGGGGCATCCTATCGTATTCAAGGCCTTGCGTGAATTCGCCAGCAGGCCGGGCAATGTGGTGACCTACGTTGTGGGAAACCATGACCAGGCCATGCTTTGGCCCTCGACACGCGCGTTTTTCAACGAGATGGTTGGGGCCACGGTGCGCTTTAAGAACATCGTTTACTTCTTTGATGGCGTTCATATTGAACACGGACATATGCATGAAGCGGCTAACCGCCTGGACCCACGCAAGTTCTTCCTTAAAAAGAATCTTGCGGAGCCCATCTTAAATCTGCCCTTTGGATCGCACTTTTTTGTCGAATTCGTGCTGAAGATCAAACAGAAGTACCCGCACGTGGATAAGATCCGTCCTTTTGACCGTATGATGAGATGGGCCCTCTTCAATGAGACGGGGTTTACGATCCGGAACACCCTCAATCTGGCACTCTACTTCTTAAAGGCTATCCTGACCAACGACCCAAGGCGCATGTTTCCATTTTCCCGTATCATAAGAGTGTTGATGGAAAGCGCCGTGTTTCCCGATTTGAGTGAGTCCGCGCGGCGCCTGCTCCTGGATGAACGGGTCCACACGGTCTGTTTTGGGCACAGTCACGTTTACCAGTACCGTGCCTTTGCGGAAAACCGCGAGTATTTTAACACCGGAACATGGACGGACTTGACCTCACTTGACATTTCCTCGCTCGGCAAGATCACGAAACTGATTTACGTCCTGTTTGAGTATCCTGAGGATGGCGGCCGGCCGCGTGGGCGGCTGAAGGAATGGCATGGATATCACCGTATTGAAGAAGATGTGGCGATCGCCTGATGCCCAGGGCCTTGGGCCGGACGGACACACTGCGGTTGTCTCCGCTCGGAAGCTCGTCCATACTGTGAAACGATGGTAAGCGATTCTGACGATCAGGATAAAGAGCTCACGGACAAGACAAGTATCTTGCAAAGTGACACCTTCAAACTGCGTTTGGCGCAAGCGGGCCAGGCGCCACCATCACTCGTGATGCTCGTTGGACCCGTGGCGAGTGTGGGTCGGCAGTGGCCCATCGAAGATACGGATCGGATCATTGGGCGCGCGCCAACGGCGCATATTTTTGTGGACGATAAGAGCGTGAGTAAGTTCCATGCCAAGCTCGTGATGGCAGGCGGAGATGTTTCAGTCATCGACCTGGAGTCAACAAACAAGACCGTCGTCAATGGCCGGCAGATTCAGTCGCTCGTGCCTCACAAACTGCACAACAATGATCAAATCAAGGTTGGAAACATTATATTTAAATTTCTCGAGCGCGGAAGTATCGAAACCGTGGCTTCGGCGACGGCGTTCGACCGCGGCCAGACCGACGCATTGACTGGAATTGCCAACCGAGGCGCCTTGCAGGCTAAGGCTCCCGAGCTGTTTAAGCGTTCCGATCTTTTGGGGGTTTCCTTCACCCTCATGCTGTTTGATATTGATAAGTTCAAGAATGTGAACGATACCCACGGCCATCTGGCGGGAGATTATGTCCTGCAGGAAATCGCCAAGGTCATTCGCGACAAACTCATCCGCGGCAATGACTTTTTCGCGCGCGCGGGCGGCGAGGAATTCGCCTTGCTTCTTCTCGGCAGCCCTCCTCGGCAGGCGGAGGAGATCGGTGAGCGGATTCGAGCCACGATCGAGAACCATTCTTTCGTTTTTGAGGGAAAGGAGCTTCCGATCACCATCTCAATTGGAATTGCGTTCAAAAATGAGCGCGACGCTGCCTGGGAGTTCGTTTATGAACGCGCCGACAAGGCCCTCTACCACTCCAAGAACAGTGGCCGCAACCGCGTCTCCGTGGCCTCCTGACACCACATCGTGACACCGGTGGCGAAACGTCACCTGAACTGTTTACCTGGCGATGCCGTATTTGGGCGCTGAGCGGCATTTCGGCTGGTCTCGCTCTTGCTCTAAGACAATCGTGAGGGCGGAGGCGGCCTGAAGACACCCGAGTCTCGGCACATCTCATGAATTCGACTTAAGAATTCTCTAACTCCCAGGCTTGCAAAAAAACTTTAACCGACCTGGCCGTTAGGCTTGGTCCAAAGGGGGAGTACAGTGTCCATGAACACGGACCTTGAACTCATACAGGATGTACGAAACGGGCGAAAACAAGCTTTTGAAGAGCTTGTTCAACGTCACGATAAGTTCTTGATGAAGGCGGTTATGAGGATGACTCGCGATGTGTCGGTGGCGGAAGATGTGGTGCAGGAGGCATTTATCAAGGCCTACCGCCGACTTCATCTCTTCGAGGGTCGGTCCAGCTTCCGAAGCTGGTTGTACCAGATCGCATTGAACACCGCTCGCAACCGTTTCCGTAAACGCTCGCGTGAATCCGTGGGCACGGAGCACCTCGAACTTGTAGTGGAGGGAACCCTGGAAAGCGATCTCATCGCTCAGGATGTGCGTGCGATTTTGCTCGCCGAGATCACCCGGCTACCGGACCGGCAACGCATGGCGATCACGTTGCGGATCTTCGATGACCTGAGCTTTAAGGAGATCGCGGAAATCATGCGCTGCCCTTATGATACCGCCAAAGCAAACTATAGACACGCTTTGTTGAAACTGAAATGCCGGTTGGAAGGCAATGCGATCTTGAGAACATGGTCGAATCAGCCGAGTTTTTCCCTTATGGATTTGGGGATCAATCAAATGGAGGTTGATAGCTGATGGAGAGCACGAACGAAACCGAGTGGTGGTGGATCGATTATCTGGAAGATGAATTCGATCCGGCACTCGAAAAGGACCTGGAGCTGTTGCTGGAACATTCTCAAGAAGACCGGGATGCCTTCGAGAATTTCCGGATGTTGAAACAGTGGATCCGAGAATGTGATCCGGCGGGTGAAGGCCCCCCGCCCGAGAGTCTTGTGCGTCTGCGGAGCAAAATCCACGGCGCTCTGGCGGCCTCTGTTGAGGTGGCGGACGTCGCGGATGTGGAGCCGCCAGAAACAAATTCTTTGAGTTTTTGAGCGGGATTTTCCTCACCATCCAGACTCCTCAGGTATTCGAGGGTCTTTTTGAAGTCGTGGTTGAAGCGGGAAAAAAGCTTTGCAAAATCATCGAGACTGTACTCGTAGGTTTGATAGGCCAGGAGAAAGGCGTTGTTGAGTTCCCGCTTCTCAAACTCGGAGTAGTTCGTTGTTTTAAGCCGCGGTTTAATTTCAGTGACAAAACGCTCATGAATACGTTGAAGCCGGTCGGCTTTGGCACCTTTGGTGACCTTTCCCGCGTTTTCGGTGTACCAGACCTTCAGAGCCTCGATCTCCCGAGTTAAAAAGGCTGAAAACAGATTGCGGTCGTGGGAATCCGCGAAAGCCTTCTCCAGATGAGGCGAGTGGGGACCCTCGGTTTCGAGGTAGTACATCTTCATACCCTCATGCCCGAGAAATGTCGCGAGGCGCTCATTAAATTCCGCGGCGTTTTTGATGTAAAGCGTGGTGTGAATGGACTCGTGAAGGATGAGTTCCACAAGATCGTGATCCTCGTAGCGCAACATGCTTGAGAGTACGGAGTCCTGAAACCAACCGAGCGTGGAGTAGGCCGACACCCCGCGGACGTAGGTGTCGAACTTCTCAGGATCAAACGAAGAGGCTTCCTCTTCGGCGAGCTTCCGACGGAAATATCCCTTATAGGGAACCGCCCCCACAAGGGGAAACCTCCACAAATAGGGCTTCAACTCAAGAGCATAAGCGGCTTGAACGATATAGGTAACGTAGGGTTCATCCAGTTGAACAAAAGTTGTGTAGTTCCGAGAACGCGCAAGGCCGAGCTTGGACTCACCGAACTCCTTGACCTTCCGCACCAGCTGCAATTTGCGCTTCTGCTCGGGCGTGAGATGAGAATTTTCCAGAACCCATGTAATCGGGCGGCGACCGTGAATCAGTTTTGTTTGGTGGTACGCGCTATGGATATAATATCCGATTTGGCAGCCGAGGCACGGGAACAACGCCGCCGCTGCGAGGATTTTTAGAAAATCCAAGATATCCCCGCGCGGCCGGCGTAATCCACGACAACAGGGTCCTCATCCATTGGCGAAGTCCAGGCATCCACGCCGAACTTTATACTGAACTCCTTGGTTAAATTCACGGAGAATCCAATGCCCCCGCTGGGAACCACGCCTTCTTGTTCCGAGATTTTTTCTTTGTTGCCATCGTCCACCTGGCGGAAACGCTCTTTGGTCAGGTATCCCGCACCCAGTTTCACGTACGGTCGGAATGGATCCTGCCGAGCGGCAAAGGAGAGGACAAGATCTAAAGATGTGAGCTCGATATTGTCTTCCACAGTCGTCTTGGGATCTGTTACTCCCGTGCCTTGGGTGACCTGTTTTGAGTACCCTGTGGTGTAGTTGAGTTCCCAGGCGCACATTTCCCAGAAGTAGTACGACAGCGAACCCGTGTACGAAATACTTTCTATATAGTTGGCGCTGTTATAGCGGCTGGTGCGGTAGTTCGCCGAGGCGCCCAGCTCGAGGAAGGCTGCGGCCGCCGAAAAAGAGGCGAGACTGAGTGCCAGAAGGATGAAAATGCGCATGCCTCAAGTTTAACAAACACGTGCGTGAATGGAGGGGCCAGTTCGTCAGCCGCCCGGCCCAAAGGTGGGCGGGCGAAAGCGCACCATAAATCCATAATGGAGGTGAATGAGACCGTCGTCTTCCACCAATCCCCGAGGAGGATTTAAGAAGGGAGCGGCCGTTCGAAACGCGCGGATGGCGGCCTGGTCCAAAGCTTCGTCTCCAGAGGAGGTGTGGACGTAGGACGTGAAGTATCGGCCGTCGGCACCCAGGACCACCTCCACGACTGTCTGGCGGTCGAGACGTGAGAGAGCTTCAAGATCGGCGTGAGAAAGTCGCTCCATGTAGCCCCGCACTTGATTGACCCAACGGTTCCGGATCTGTTCGTTAATGCGATGGAAAAAAGCATAGTATGTAAACTGATCCGTATTTAACGCGGTAAATGCGCCCTCTTCAACGCCGGGAATGTGCTCCGAGATCGTGGAGGGGCCGATCACGACCTCGCGTAAGGCACTTCCCGGCGTCGGAAGCCCCACCCCTCGTTCGCGCCGGCTTTGGGCCATGCCGGCGACACCCTGGGGGTGTTCCTCTGGGGGCTTGGTGTCGAGGCGGGGAGAGAGGTGACGCAAAGAGGTGTTGCGCGTGGGCCCGGACTCGCGGGCGCGCATTTGTTTTTTCACCCGCTTGGTGAGGAGAGAAAGATGATCCGCCTCCTCTTTGAGGCGCTCCTCCGGCGTTTTCTTCTCATCCTCTTTCTCAGTCTCCGTAACAAAAATTTTGCGCCTTTCCTCCGGACGCATCTCACGTTCCACCAGCGTGATCTCAGCTGCATCAAATTGAGACAAAAGGGGCGGGGTCTTGGAGTGGACGATGAGCCACACCAACAGCGCATGAATGGCTAGACTGATGAGGAGGCCCTGGAAAGATCGGTCCACTCTGCTGGTATAGCAATTTTGATGCCTAAAGTTGAGACATTTTCGCGCCGATAAGCTCTAGTGCAGGGGGAGAACATGAAGAATGTGATCGACCTAACTCGGCGGCTGAAAAAGAAAAGCGGGAAGAAGACCGGCAACAAGTCGGCCGCTAGTGCGCCTGTCATCGACATGACGGAAAAGCGCAACGAGATCATCTCGCAAGAACGCCGCCAAGTCCGGCGCACCATTCTCAGTCAGTTTATCGGCGCCTTCGCGCTAGTACCCCGCAAGGGATTGCTCAAAGTGGTTCTCTACGATATCTCAGAACAGGGATTGGCCTTCGACGTGGATGCCGAAGCCGGGCACTTTGCTATGGGCGAGGAAATCGCAATGAGAGTGTATCTCAATCACAAGACCTATTTCCCGTTTGTCGTAAAGGTCCAAAACATCCGTGCCATTCTGGATGACGGCACCTACCGTCACGGAGTCAACTTTGTGAAAGACACGATCAATGAGGTCGCACTTCACCATTTTGTGCGTTTCATTGAAACCGTCAGTGCCAGTTTGGAACAAGACAACGGCGACATGGTGGCCTCCAACCTTGTGCGTTGAGATCCTCTCAAGCCACTTTTTCATGTACAAGACTTTGGTTTTGCGCTCGAATAGGGGCTAAGGAGGGCTTTGCGCTCTATGACGTTGCCTGGCCGGTGTGACCGCAAGATCGTGGTCGATACCAACGTGATTCTCTTCGATGCGCTTGCGATCAATAAGTTTAAGAATGCAGATATCTACATTCCTTTTTCAGTGATCGAAGAGATCGACCGTTTCAAGCGTGACCTCGGCGAGAACGGCCGAAATGCGCGCCACTTCTCGCGGTTTGTGGACGTTTTGCGCGATCAAGGGTCTTTAGCCCAGGGCGTGGGACTCGAGAATTCAAAATCATTCGTCTACGTGATTTCGGATTTCAATTTTAGCGGGCTCCCCGCAGAGATGAATCTCAGTATTCCCGATCATCGAATACTCGCCACCGCCTACACGTTAATGACGGAAAACAGCAAGACCGTGGTTGAGCTGGTGACCAAAGACATCAACTTGCGAATTAAGGCGGATGTGTTTGGTATAGATGCGAAGGACTACGATCCTGAGAACACCCACCTCGAGGACATGTACAAGGGTGTGAAGGAAGTGGAGCTCAATCCTGATGAAATCGATTTATTCTACCGTGAGCGGGGCGTGGAGATCGATGGCGACATCAAGCTGTTTGCGAATCAGTATTTGATTATGAAGGACCGCTCCAACCCGAATCATAGTGCGATCGGCCGCTTTGACGAAAAGGCCGGGCGGGTCGTGCCGTTGATCAGTCCGACCGAGAGCGTGTGGGGCATTCATCCCCGCAACATGGAGCAGAGCTTTGCCTTCGATGCTCTTTTGAACGATGACATCTTGTTCGTCTCCCTCGTCGGGAAGGCGGGAACGGGAAAGACCCTGCTCGCGCTGGCTGCGGGCTTGCATAAAACTCTCGACGAAGGCCGCTTTCAACGTCTCCTGGTGAGTCGCCCGATTTTCCCCATGGGCCGCGATATTGGTTATCTGCCAGGTGACGTGGAACAAAAACTGAATCCCTGGATGCAGCCCATCTTCGACAATGTGGAGTTCTTGCTGGGAGCTGACAAGAAGGCGGCGGGGCGGGCCCAGGAACTGATCAATCAAGGGATGTTGAACATTGAGCCGTTGACGTACATCCGTGGCCGGAGCATCCCCAATCAGTACTTAATCGTCGACGAGTCGCAAAACCTCACGCCCCACGAAATTAAGACAATCGTGACCCGCGCCGGACAGGGCACGAAAGTCGTTCTCACGGGCGATTGCTATCAAATCGATAATCCTTACATCGATTCTTCGAATTCCGGCCTGACCTACTCGGTGGAACGTTTCAAGGGCCAGAAGATTTCAGCGCACGTTTCGTTGACCAAGGGCGAGCGTTCCGAGCTGGCGGAATTGGCCGCGAATATTCTGTAAACTTCAGGAGTGGATTTTCGGTCTGACACGTTCCCTGAAATTAAGCCGTTTTGTAGAATCTTGATCCTGAGCGCGTCAGTGGCCAGACTTTGTCAATCTTCTCGCGGCAGACTTGGGACGCCGATAAGCGCTGATGGGCATGATCGTTCCTTCCCCTCAAACGCCATCCGAGTGATTTGTACGCCGGGGGATGTTTCCAACGACTGGATTAGCCCGTCTTCGTTCGCTATAAGATGAGCCACCCCAACCGCTATAAATGAGCCGCCCTCCTCAATGGCTTGCAATATCCGTAGTAAAAGGCGGCTCCATTCCCTCATGTGTAATTCCTGTCTGTGCAGCCAATTCTTTTATTTGGTCATCAAACACATTCGAAATCCGGCTGAGGCTTTCGTCGCCATTCATAGCATTCTGGAATCCGGAAACCACGTACAGAATTAACCCATCGGGACTCCGGGTAAGATAGTCAACATGGCCTCCTCTTTTCTCAATAAATTTATTTAGCCTGGACCAAGCTCCGGATGGCAGCCGCTTTCTTGGCGGCGCCTCGAGAGGGTTGTTCACCTGTTCGAGAAACTCTTGAAAGGTGAGGCGGCCAGGCTTGCTCTCAGTTAACAGCAGGCGGGACTGGACAATGGCGTCATGCAGTGACCTGTCAAAATCATCAATCTGTACCTCGTTCGTGTGCATGGTCCCTAACAACCATGAGGTCCGGCCATTGAATTCTAGTCGGTAGAATAGGGGTGGATGGGTTTTTCCGCGTGCGCTAGGGGACAGGCAACGTTGCCGATGAATATAAACACGAGCAGAATAAGGCCTTCACTACTGTTGAGCAGCCATGCAGACATGTAAAGTTTCCCGTTTCAGGTCAAACAAGCGATAGAAGCCGATTATCGCTCAGGTCTCAATGGAAGATTCATGCCACGCGAAATTGGGTACGGGGGTGGTCGAACTCATGGATATGGACCGGCGACGACACGGGCTTTGATTGCAAAGATCAGCTCCAAAAAGCGCCGTCGAAATGCGACCGCAGTCGCGCTCCTTATTGAGCTGATACCCAGCTCTATTCTAGTTGCAGAGATCGCAATCCATGCACCGGGCCCCTAATCGGCAAGCTAAGCTGGTGGGCGAGATCATGGTGAAACGAACACAGCAGGGTCAAATTGGATGGGTCATTGCTTCCACCAGCACTGATGGGTCGAATGTGATGAATGTGCAACCACTTGTCCTCTGGACATCGCCGCCCGCGCGCATCCACATGCATGCAGTGTCCACCGTCGCGTGCAAACACTTCGTGGCGTTGCGCAGCCGTGAGCGGCACGCGAGCCTGCGGCTTCGCAGCGGCTGCCATCGGCTCCGATGCTACCTGCACCTGGTCCGGCCCTGAACGTGGCCGCTTGTCGTCGCGGGGCAACTCTCCCGCTGTGCACGTGAACAGTTCACCGCGCTCCGGGGACGCAGATTCTGGTGTCACGGTATTCATCATCGTCATAACCTCAGTTATGGCCACAGCCTCAACCACAGTTTCAGTCCTCGACTCAGTCGCGGGCGCCGGCGTCGTTGATGACTCAGCCGCAGTGGCAATGGCCTTCTCAGCCTCAGCTGCACTCACAATCGCCGCCGCAGTCTCAACTCCTTCGGTTTCCGTCTCAGGCGCGGTGACCGCCGTCCGCTCAGCCTTCCGACGCGCCTTACGCACCGGATCTTTGCGCTCCAGGTAAAACTCCAAAGCCTGTCCCAAGGCCGCATCTAAACTTGCTAGACCTTGCCTCCGTTGCGCCTCCAGCGACTGAACTCTCAGCCACATCTCGTACGTCTTACGAGAGATCGAGACACGCACCACAACCCGCTCTTCCGAGAGATCTCGGACCTGATCCGCCGGTCCAGCTTTGGGATTCCGTCTGGCCACTTCGCGTTCAAGCTCACGCGCCGAGTGAGTCGCGGCAAATTCGATCAGCTCCTTAGCATTCTCCGCAGTCAACGCGGACACCAACCGATGGGCCTTGGACACACTCAGCTTCTGCTCCTGTAAAGCCACCTTGAGCTCATTCACCTGCAGGCTCTTGCGCGCCACCGAAATAAATGCGTACGCTACAGCCTCCGTAAACCCCAGACTCTGCACGCAATAGGTGAACAGGCTAGAGCACCCCAGCCGCTTATACAACTTCGTGCGCTCAACCTCTTGCAGGATCTGAACGATCTCCCATTCCAGGCAGCGGTGCTTGCGACTTAAATCTAGAGCTCGGGCATGCAGACCACGCAGTCGGGGGTTCAACGCCTTCATTTCCGTCCGCAGACTCCCACTCCCGCTTCCACTCCCATTTCCACTCACAATCACCTCCATTGCTCATCAACCGGCAAAGCAAGCATCGCGAAAGATAGAAATGTGCGATGCACTTTGTATCCGCACCATTCTCTACCATGGGTTTTCAAGAGGCACTTTTGAGCTCAGCCGGGACAGCAACGAGAGAGGTCCTTTAAACTCTCACCAGCCGCGTGGGCGCGCCACCGATACGATCGATCCTTTTCTCAAGGACCATGTCCTCGCTCTCCGTCACACCGCAATCTGAGGGCCTCAAAATGTCGTCAACTACTTTTCAACGCCAGCGCATTGCACACTTCAATACAGTGGAATGTTGTTTCCGTATGTTCCAAGTTCCACATCCTCCGATGTCCCACAACATCCCACATCCCTCCACGCCCCAACTTGAATCTCCCGCTGGCAGCGTCTGGCTTCGCCCGCTTCCGATCCCCGTGCTCCCATCTCCCGATCCCAATCTCGCTTCATCCCCCATCCGCCCAGCTCCAGCCCTGTCCCTATCCTATCCCTATCCCTGTCCCCATCCCCATCCCCATCCCTATCCCCCCGTCCAGTTCCTTACCTCAGCCCGGCCCCACCCCCCCTTCGCCCCCCGCGAGAACTGGACCTCAGGCAATACCAACCAATGCCGATAAGAGATGCAGAACGGAAGGTATAAGGCCATGTATCTCCAAGGGAATCTGCAAGCCATTTTCGATGCTCTTTACCATATCGGGATTATTGATCCTGTTTTGGAAATGGACTGGGGAAAGGCCCTTGAAGAAATGGGCGACTACGCGGATGAGTTTTTCCAAGTGTTGAATGTGGTGAATTCCTATCAGGATGACATGGAACAGCTGATGTCCAATTTAAAGAAATTTGATCGTCAGACCTTGAGTTATTTAGCCATGGAGGTGGCGCGTGAATACGCGGATTACCACTCGCGGGAAAGCCTTCACTAGCGGCCTCACCATTGCTTTTATTCTAAGTGTTCTAAGTGCGAGCGCTAGCGCGCCCGTGGCCCACGCGGAATGGAAAGTCGACTTCTCCCGGCGCTTCAAGGAAAGCCGTAGCGACGACCTGCGCGCGCCGGCAAGTCAGGGCGAACTTCCGGTGGAAAGCCCGCAGCCCGGCTTTCTCGAATCCCTTTTTCTCTCCGGAGAAATCTCACAGGAAATCGTGATTCTCAACACTGAGAAAGGGTTCGTTCCGTCCACTCTTCGCGTAAAGAAAGGGCTGAACTACCAGATACATGTCGTGAATGTGAACGAGGGGAACAAGAACGTCAGCTTCGTTCTCGACTCGTTTTCAGAACATCACGCCACCTACTTTGGAAAGATCAAATCCTTTGTCATCCGTCCCGTAAAGGAAGGTGTTTACCGCTTTGTCAGTCCGGAAACGGCGGCGAGTGGAAAACTGGTGGTTTATCCCGGAGGCCCGGAAAATCGCCTTCCGGCATCCGAGTAGCTGAGAACGAAGGAGTCCGCTGCAATGTCGCAGGACAAAGCCACTGTCTTTGAAAACTCCATCAAGAACTTTCTCGGGCCCGTTTGGCCGTTGCTACAGGATGAACGCGTCACGGAAGTCATGATCAACCGTCATGACGAGATTTGGGTGGAGATCAAAGGCAAAATTCAGAAGACCGACGCTAAATTCAAAGATGAAGATGCCCTTCGCTCCGCAGTCAACAATATCGCGCAATCCGTCGGGCGACGGATTTCCGATGAGGAGCCGCGCCTCGACGCCCGCCTTCCCAACGGCTTCCGTGTGGCGGCCGTGATTCCGCCCTGCTCACGCAAAGGCACGACCGTGGCCATTCGGAAATTCGCGACGGTTCAATTCACATTCAAGGACTACATCACTCTTGGCGCGATGACCGCCGATGCCGCCCAATTTTTGGATATTTGCATGAAGCTTGGAAAAAACGTGCTGGTCAGTGGTGGAACTGGATCTGGAAAAACAACACTACTCTCGGTTCTGTCCAACCGCATTCCTCGTGGCCAACGGGTCATTGTGATTGAAGATTCGAGTGAACTCAAAGTCGAGTACGAACATGTCGTTTTCTTTGAGACACAGCAACCTGACGAACAAGGGCATGGTGAAGTCACGATTCGAGATCTCTTGAAGAGCAGCTTACGACTGCGTCCGGACCGGATCATCGTGGGTGAGGTGCGTGGATCGGAAGCGTTGGAGCTCATTCAGGCGATGAACACCGGCCATAAGGGCTGCATGGGCACAATTCACGCCAATTCAGCGGAGGATGCCTTGGTCCGGCTAGAAGCGCTGGCGCAGGGCGGAGACAGCCAACTCAGTGAGAAGGCGCTTCGCCATCAGATTGCATCCGCCATAGATATTGTGGTGCAAATCTCCCGTTATTCTGATGGATCCCGTCGCCTCGCGAGCATTTCCGAAGTTCTTGGGTTTGACAGCGCCGGCGCTTATGAAGTGGTTCCCATCTACGAAATTCCCCGTCTGGTCAAACAGGCGGACGGCAAGCTGAAAGGGGAGATTGTGCCGGCAGGCACCTTGCCCACATTCATGACAGAGATTGAGGACAATCAGATTCCATTCCCGCGCGCGAAGTTTACCAAGCCTCAGGCCGCCTGATTTAATGGCGGACAATGCTCTGCGCTATTAGTGCAATAGAAAAATGATGCGGCACATCTCAGAACTCGGTTTTGCACCCTAGTCCAGGTTGCGTTACTAATGACATCATGCTGTTCAGTGGCAAAATCACAAATTCCTTCCTGGTTTTTCTGGATCGGCATGGGGTCGATTCGGAAAAGATCTTTGAGCTGACAGATCTCCCGACCGAGTTCCTGCGCGAACCCTCCTGCTGGATCCCAGCCCAGGATATGGAAAAGTTTATCGCCGGCATGGACCGCGAGTTCGGTTCCATTTTCCACGAGAGCCTGTCTGTACTGGTCGGTCATAGCTGCCATCAACTGCGTTCGTGGGGGGTGCTTGACAGTGTCATCAAGATGATGCCGAAACCGCAGGATCTCTTTTTGCAACCGCATCGGTTTATCAGCTATTTTGTCTCTCCGGCGCCTCCGGTTGGAAATGTAACTCGAGGACCCGACTCCATTTCATTTGATCTGCCGATATCGAACCAGGAATTTCCCTGCGTGAGCGAGTTCATCCGGAGCGCACTCGAAGTTCTGCCCTGTTATCTGGGACGCAATCAAGCGCAGGTGCGCTGGAATCAATCCCGCATTGAAATCAGCTGGTCGGAATCTCAGAGTGATCTTTTTAAAGATGAAGAGCTCGAACCCCATTACAAGCCCGAACTGGTGCAGAATCTGATGCAAGCTCTCGAGGAGTCGCAGCGCCAGATCGAGGAACTTCGTGGACGCTTGAGCGAACGAGGTCACACCGAGCGCCCGCAGCCGATTCCGGCCACTGACACGGAATTTGTTCAAGGCATGCGCACCTATCTGACCCGCGCGCGTGGCCACATGATGCGACTCAGTGACTACCTTGTGCGTTCGCAACAGCTGGTGACTCTTCTGATCGGCCAAAACCGCATGGACCGCCAGGTCCAGGAGGCAATGAAGCGCGTCGATTGGGACTATGTGAAATCGCAATCGGCGCAAGTCGCGCAAGAGACCGCGGATCTGCTGACCCAGTTTGAGCGCGATCTCAATCAACGCCTGCGTTCCACGAGGAAAGAACATTCTCCCTCTTCGCCTTCTTCGTCGGCTTCTCCCCCGGCGCAAGTGTCTTTGGACCTCGGATAAATTATTCTTTTTATTTCTCCGTAGTCCCTGAACTCTGTCCCAGTCATCCCAGTTTAGACTTGCCCCAACCCTCCGCCCTCGCTACAACCCATACGTTCTATTCACACGAGGGAGCGCATGGCAAAAATTCAAGAGGTAAAAGCACGTGAAATTCTCGATTCTCGAGGAACTCCAACCCTAGAGGTGGAAGTGCAAACCGATACGGGCCTGACAGCGCGGGCCGCGGTTCCTTCCGGCGCCAGCACCGGAGCTCATGAAGCCATTGAACTCCGGGACAAGGATCCCAAGCGCTATCACGGCAAAGGGGTCTTGAACGCCGTTAATAATGTGCGCGAACTCTGTGCTCCAGCCGTTAAGGGCATGGATGTAACCGATTGGCGACAGGTAGATAAGAAGCTGCTCGCTTTGGACGGCACCGAGAATAAATCCAAGCTGGGCGCGAACGCGATTTTGGGAGTGAGTCTCGCGACAGCGAAAGCGGGTGCCCTGTCACAAAAACAAGATTTGTATCAATTCTTGGGCGAAGGCAAAGCTCATCGCCTTCCCGTTCCGTTGATGAATATCCTAAACGGCGGCGCTCATGCCAACAATGGTTTAGACATCCAGGAATTCATGATCGTTCCCATTTGCGGAGGCTCGTTTCGCGAAGCCTTGCGCGCGGGCAGTGAGATCTTTCAGACGCTGAAAAAGATCTTGGATCAGGCGGGTCACTCGGTGGCCGTAGGTGATGAGGGGGGATTTGCGCCCAAGTTGAACGGCAATCGGGCCGCTCTCGAGTATATTATGAAGGCCATCGAACAGACGGGATACCGCCCCGGCGAGGACATCGCGCTGGCCCTTGACGTCGCCGCGACCGAGCTTTTCTCGAGCGGACGCTACACGTGGGAGGGCGAGACCCTCAGCGCCGAGGAGCTCGCAGAAATCTATGCCACGTGGACAAAGGAGTTTCCCTTTGTGAGTATCGAGGATGGTCTGGCGGAGGACGACTGGGACGGCTGGGTGCATCTGACTCGCGCTCTGGGCGCCCGCATTCAGCTTGTGGGTGATGATCTCTTTGTCACCAACCCAAAACGTTTGCGTGCGGGTATCGATCGCCACGCGGCCAATGCCATTTTGATTAAGGTGAATCAGATTGGAACTCTCAGTGAGACATCAGACGCGATCCGTTTGGCGCAAGCGAACCAATACCGGACCGTTATGTCTCACCGAAGCGGTGAGACTGAGGATGTGACGATTTCCGATCTCGCCGTGGCCTTTTCCTGTCAGCAGATTAAGACCGGTAGCTTATGTCGAGGGGAACGTACAGCCAAGTACAACCAGCTCCTTCGCATCGAGGAGGCCCTGGGATCAAAAGCCCAGTATTGGGGCCGATCGGCGTTTGCGTAAACGGCTCCCGGGTCCGCTCTTTAACTCCGCTTTGAGATCGGCTCTTTATAAGACACCTCCAAAATTCTGGACTTTGATTCAGCACTCTCCCTCGATATCCTAGGAGAGTGAGGCTGCTCCTGGTCGGTTTTTTTCAAAGGCTGAACGATCTCCTACAAACCCCACAAAAAGTGATCTGGATTTGTGCCGGCCTCGTGGTTCTCAACCTCGTGGTTGACGGCAGCCTCTTTCATTTATGGACTTTGTACCGCGACCATCGCCGCATACAACACGATATCCAAGTTCTCGAGCTGAAGAATCAAAGTCTTAAAAAGCAACTGAAGCGCGCAAAGGACCCCGCGTTCTTGGAGCGCGAGGCTCGGGACCGATTTGATTTGGTCAGTGAAGGCGACCTCGTCTTTGTATTTTCCGAAGAGGAGGGCAGTTAAATTCAACCATCAAGGAGGGCCCGCGTGAGATCTGGGCGGATCAAGTGGTTCAACGCTTTTCAGTCCATTGGTTATATTATTTTGCTGGACGGCACGGAGGTTTATTTCCACGTATCCGCCGTCCGCAGCTCCGATCTGATTGGTCTTCTCAATCCGGGAGCTGAGGTCAGTTTTGATCTCATTGAAACCCGTTCCGGAATGGAAGCGCACAATGTCGACTTGGTCGGCTGATAATGCATTGCATTATGTGTCCTAGGCAATTGGTGAGCCTCGCCCTATAGTTTAAAATCTGACTTTTAGAGAGGACTCATGAATATGACAGGTCGGGAGATTCGCCTTCTCCGTCAACGTCTTGGCTGGAGTCTGGCAGAAATGGCCCGCCAGATGGGATGTTCCACCGCTCTCGTCTCCGACTGGGAATCGGGTGTTTCCTCTCCGGACGCCGATGCCCTCAATCAGCTCCTCTATCTTTCGAATTATGTGGAGAGCTATAGCCAGCAGATCGCGCAAAAGCCGATTGCGGAGAAAGAAATTGAATCACGCCGCGTGTCCCAGCTCACGCACCGTGACCTTCTCAAGGACAACTAGTACAACTCCCGCATGAAAAGCCTCTATCTCGTGGACGCGAGCAATATGTTTTTTCGCGCGTTTTTTGCCATTCCGCCGCTGACCAACAGCCAAGGGATGCCGACGAATGCTCTGTATGGTTTCCTTGCGATGACGTTGAAACTCCTGCGCGAGGTCAAACCGGATTATCTCGTGTACTGTTTCGATCTTAAGGAGCCCTCTTTCCGCTATGATCTCTATTCGGAGTACAAGGCCACTCGGGAGGAAATGCCGGACGATCTCCAGCCGCAAATTCCCTACCTTAAGAAACTCACGGATCTTTTGGGAATCGCGCAGGTCGAGCGGGTGGGATACGAGGCTGACGATGTCATCGGGAGCCTGGCCCGCCTGGGTGTAGAAAAAGGCGTACACGTTGTCATTGTGAGCGGGGATAAAGATTTCGCGCAGCTGGTCCGCCCCGGAGTGACCCTATACGACACGATGAAAGAGGTACGTACGGATGTGGAAGGTGTCCAGGCCAAATTTGGCGTGCGGCCGGAACAGATTATTGATTATCTCGCCCTGGTCGGCGATTCCAGTGACAACGTTCCCGGTGTTCGTGGGATTGGTCCAAAGGGAGCACAGAAGCTGCTCAACGATTACGAAAGCCTGGAAGGAATTTATGCCCATATTGACTCCATTAAAGGGGCTATCCAGAAAAAATTAGCCGATGGCCGCGACAGTGCCTATCTTTCGCGCAAGCTCTGCACCATCGTGACAGATCTGGACGTGGGCTCCGCACTCGACGATTACCGGCTCAGGGCTATCGACCCGGAGCCCTTGAAGGTGGTTTTGAAGGAGCTCGGATTTAGCAGCTTCGAACGCAAACTCTTCAGCGACGAGAGCGGAGCCGCCACTGAGGGTGCTGCGAGCGGAACACGGCCCACAAGGGCGGCAAAGGGGGTTAAGTCCTCAGCGCGAAAGGAACCGGAATTTTCAGAGTGGCGAGAGGAGGAGTGGAGTGTTGAGGATCTGGTCAAAAAGATTCCGCCTTACTCTGAAATTTGGACACTGTTGAGCGAGCGCGGACTCTATCTGGGCTATCAGGGAAAGGTATTGAAAGTCGCTGCCGACGAACGGGCGATTGGCCAGGCTCTGGGACGAAAGCACCTGCGCTGGAAGGGCTACGATGTGAA
This sequence comes from Bdellovibrionales bacterium, assembly GCA_050249195.1. GTDB lineage: Bacteria > Bdellovibrionota > Bdellovibrionia > Bdellovibrionales > UBA1609 > JALHOQ01. The sequence goes on along the minus strand of JBFWQY010000008.1, from coordinate 110,925 downwards.
GCAGGTTCTAAAAGCCCTAAACTGTCCGCATTCCATTGTTGTTTGGGATGGCATGCTTGCGGCTTACGTCGCGCGTGCCGAGAATGTCGGTAGATTTGAAGACATCTACGAACAGTATTGCGCCAAAAGATTGCCCGATCTCTGTTCTCCGGTGGATCAGATGACAGGACATCAGGAACTCGAGGTTATTCTTAAACAAAAGCTTGTGGAGCAAGATGGACTTGGCGTGCTGGAACGCTTTGATCTCCCCTTGGTTCCGGTGTTGGCAGATATGGAACTGCGGGGGGTGCAAGTTGATTTCGAAGAGCTTCAGAAACAAAGCCGGGCGCTTACCGACGATATTCGTCGATTGGAAAAGGCCATCCATGGTGAAGCCGGCGAAACGTTCAATATTGGTAGCCCCAAACAGCTGGGGCATGTTCTGTTCGAAAAGCTGAAGCTCCCGGTGGGAAAGAAAACTAAAACGGGTTATTCAACGGACAGTGACGTCCTGCAAGGGCTGTCGGGCGCCCATCCGATTGCGCGCTTGATCTTGGAATATCGCGAACTCGCCAAGCTCAAGAGCACCTACGTGGACGCGCTTCCGGCCTTGGCCAGCGCCCGCACCGGCCGCGTTCACACCAGCCTCAACCAAGCCGCTACGAGTACCGGTCGGTTGTCGAGCACGAATCCGAACCTTCAGAACATCCCGATCCGCACAGAACGTGGTCGTATGGTTCGCAAAGCCTTTATCGCGGCGCCCGGTCACTGTTTGGTCTCTGCTGACTACTCCCAAATCGAGCTGCGTATTCTCGCCCATATCACCGAGGACGAGGGGCTCACCCGTGCCTTTCAGCAGGATCTCGACATTCATGCTGCCACTGCCAGCGAGATCTTTTCGATTCCTCTCAAGGAGGTCACATCGGAGCACCGGCGCATCGCCAAAGGTGTGAACTTTGGTCTGGCTTATGGCCAGGGTGCGTTCGGGCTTGCGGAAGTCCTCGGCATCCCACGCGGGGAAGCGACCCAGATTATCGGTCGCTACTTTGAACGCTTTTCGGGTGTGAAGCGCTTTATGGAAGATACCATCCGCCAGGGCGGGGAGCAGGGATACGTCTCGACGTTATTTGGACGTCGTCGCTACATCGACGAACTTCGCTCCAAGAATCCCAATATCCGGCGTGCGGGTGAGCGAGCGGCGATCAATGCTCCCATTCAAGGGACAGCCAGCGATCTGATGAAGTTAGCCATGATCCGCGTCCATGAAAGTCTTCCGATCCCTCTTCTCTTGCAGGTGCACGATGAACTTCTCTTTGAGTGTGCCGATGAGGATGTTGAAGACATGTGCGCCGAGATCAAAGCCATGATGGAATCGATTTATCAGTTGAAGGTTCCACTAAAGGTGAACGTTGGTTATGGCAAAAACTGGGATGACGCGCACTAGAACTCATTTCAAAGCCCTAAGGACGTTCCCAGCCCACGACGCGGCCCCCTTCAAAATATACGATCCGCAACTCCTTTTCGTACCCCTCGTTACCTGAAACGTAACGGTTGTACTTCCAGCGTTCGAATCCGTAGACCGGGTTGCCGGCAATTTCAACCGCGTCCGGATCTCCCCAGCTTTGAAGGACCGCCTTTTGATTCATACCCAGGGCGATGTCATTGGCCTCAATCGCGTCCGCGATTTCGGCTGGGTATGTCTCCTCGCCCCCGCCCAAGCCGCGCAGTTGAGCCCACCGGTCTCGAGCCTCGTATGTGGGAAGGGAAAGAAAGTACAGTCGCTCGCGATCGCTCTTCAGGGCCGGGCGGATTTGATAATATTGTCTTCTATCCCGTTTCGATTGGAGTCGCCCCTCTGCTCGCTTCAAGCGGATGCGATCTTCCATTTGGATTCTTTCCTCATCCGTGAGCAGGCGTCCGAGTAAACCCAGTTCTTCACGGGCTTCAAACTCGACATTGGCCCGGCGCTGTTCGTAAAGCGATGTGGGAGAGCTGGTCGAGTCTTCATAATCTACAGAGGAGTACCCGCTACGCGGGTTCCGCTCAAGCACTGCGCAGGCCGAAAGTCCTAAACAGACTAGCCCAATTATGAGTCTCATCTTCCACCTCCTTAAAGGGCGCCTAAGCGCCTAAGCGCGCTCTTACTTCCAGGATTTCGGTTTCAATTTGGGAAAAATTAAGTCCATAATGAGACACGCATGTCCGACACCCCATCCACTGACCAATCTAAGGGCGAGGTCCCCCTCGCGGATATTGATAACCTTCTGGAGGAGGCAGATCCGGGGTTCACCAAGCAGCTTGAGGAAGTCCGCTCTGTGGAAACCGACCGGAATGTCGAGATCGAGGCCACGGTCACGGAGGAAGGTCTATCGAGCGACGAAAACCTGGATGAAAAGCCCGAGTCCGGATGGCGACGATGGCGTGCCCGGCTTCGCGCCAAGTGGTTCGCCTTCCGCATGCGACTCAAGAACCGGTTGATTGTGGCGGCCAAAGATCTTTTGGTGTTCCTCAAAACCCGCCCTAAAGACTTCGCACTGTACGCGTTCGCAATGGCAAAAATCGCGGCCAGAAGGATTCTAATTCCTTGGCAAGCCTTCCGACTAGCCAGTCGAGCAGAGAAGTTCACGATCCTCCTGTTGGTTGGTTTGGGGACGGGCTGCGCCTGGATGCTGTGGGCGAATCTCAAGGGTATTTGGATTCCGTCGCTCAACAAGCCCGTCTTAAGTAGTTTCGAAGACTATGCAGACTCTGTTGAAACTTTCGATCCCAAGATACCGGGGGAAAGCTTCTATAGTGCTTTCCCACAAGAGAGGCATGAGTTTCTCTTCCCGAAGATGAAGGTGAACCTCAAGCGCACGGCTGAGAACCCACTTCCGATGGGCGCCTTCGAAATTATCGTTCTTGTGGATTCAAAGGACACGGCGATTGAGGTGCGCGACCGCGAGGTGGAACTTTTTGACTTCCTTCAGAGGGTCTTTGAGGAAGAGACTTTTACAAGCCTGGAGACGGAGTTAGGAAAAAACCGTCTCAAAGGAAGAATCAAACGTGAGCTCAACGATAAGCTCACGCAAGGCTGGGTCAAAGCGGTAAATTTCAAAACCTTCATCCTCAAACCGTAAGAGCCAGACATTCTATACAAGCCCGACGGTCGCGATCCCAGGTTTAGCGTGACCCTTGTAGCAACTTTTCCACATCAATCCCGTAGTTACGAATTCGATCATGAAGAGTACTCTTCGGCATACCCAGTTCCGCGGCTGTCTTGCGTTGATTCCCGTGGTTGGCGATCAATCGGCTTTTGATCATTTCGTATTCGATCTCTTTAATTACGGAACGGCTGGGCCGAAAGCCCTCGTCCGTCACGGCCTGTATTCCTTCAGATGGAAGCACATCAATCAGTTGATTCACTTGCTCTTCACCCACTTCATGACTTCCGCAAAACGCTTTGGCGCGTGCGACTACGTTTTTGAGTTCGCGCACATTGCCGGGCCAGGCGTGTGTCTTCAGCCTCTGAATGGCCGCAAAAGAGAAACGGACACGCATTCGTCGCGCGAATCCATAGAGAAGATCCTCAAAGTCTTCCATACGGTCCTCTAGGGCTGGGGTTTCGACTTGGACCACGTGGAGCCGAAAATAAAGATCGGAACGGAATTTTTCTTCAAACACCAGACGTTTCAAATCGTGGTGAGTTGCGGCCACTATGCGAACATCCGTGTTGAGAGCGCGATCGCTTCCAACCGGTCGGATCTGGTTATTTTCAAGGGCGCGCAGGAGTTTGGGTTGCAACGCACGTGGAAGATCGCCGATTTCATCGAGGAAGAGAGTGCCTCCGCGTGCCGCCGCGAAAGCTCCCTTACGATCGGTGGTCGCGCCCGTAAAGCTGCCGCGTAGATGTCCAAATAGCTCGCTTTCCACCAGAGCCTCGCTCAAAGCACTGCAGTTCACACTGACAAGGGGACCGTTACGACGCGAGGAGAGGCGGTGAATGGACTGAGCGATAAGATCCTTTCCGGTTCCAGAGGGACCGGTGATCAAGACCGGGAAATCGGATTGCGCGATGTTAGGAATGCGTGCGAGTTGGGCACTCCACTCCTTATTCTTACTGGTCAGCCCGGGCAGTTGGTCTTCGGCAGCTCTCTCGCGGCCGAAGACCAACTCGGATTGTCCAATGCGAATTCGGTCACCTTCGACGAGCAGGGCTTCCAAAACCCGTGTGCCATTCACATAGGTTCCGTTTCGGCTGTGCAGGTCGCGAAGGAGAAACCCGCGCGGACTACGTTCAATGCGGGCATGCCGAGCTGACGCGAAATCATCCGGGATTACAATGCGGCTGGCCGGATCGCGTCCCAAAGTGAGGAAGTCACCGATTTCGACCTGGTGCACGCGGGCCGTGTCCCTCCAGCTCAAGAATCCAATATCCGACTGAGGATCATTCAGGTTCAAAGTGCGGGTGCTCATGGTTCCCTCCATCCGGCCAAAGGCCTGGGTATTTCTATGGCGTTGGTGATCTTGTTGTTGCCGGTGGAGTATCAAACCACGTGCCGGATCCATCTGGATCAGGAGCCATAGGGGGCGGAAGATCCCTGTCCGTGTTTTCGGAATTTGAGCTTCATGTTCGGACAGACTATGATGGCCGCCATGAAAGTCCGGTTTCTAAAGAGCGGAAAGTCCAAGGCGGACTATCCCTATCCTTATCGCCCCGAGATCGCGATCGTGGGCCGCAGCAACGCAGGCAAATCATCGTTTATCAATGCGTTCACCGGCCAGCGGATTGCCCGCGTCAGTCAAACCCCAGGCAAGACGCGGCAGCTTCAGTTTTTCGATCTCTTTGAGAAACTTTACATGGTGGATATGCCGGGATATGGCTTTGCGACGGGGGACCGCAATGAGGTACGAAGCTGGAAGCGCATGATTGAAACCTATCTGTCCGAGCGCGAAAGCCTCTGCGGAGTCCTATTGATCATGGATATGCGCCGGGAGTGGAGTGAGGATGAAAACATGCTGCGCGAGTGGTTTGAACACCATGGGATTCCCTGGGCGCTGATTCTGAACAAGGCAGACAAGCTTTCTCGTTCCGTGGGACTCAGCCGCCGCCGCGGATTACAGGAGAAACTCGACACCGTTCCCATATTCGCAGTCTCAGCACTCAAAAAGCAGGGCTTAAATGACGTGAAGAATTTGGTGATGAAGGAGTGGGCCAAATGACGGGTCATCGGATAAGGACTGTGGGAGTTATTCCTGCGCGTTATGGCTCCACGCGATTCCCGGGTAAGCCACTGGTAAAGCTCCTCAACCGACCGCTTTTGCAATGGGTTATCGAGGGCGCACAGACAAGCAAATGTCTGGAGGAGATCTGGGTGGCCACGGACCATCACGAGATTCGCGAGATGGCCGAGGGTCTTGGCGTTCGAACGGTTATGACCGAGCCGGATCTGCCCACCGGAAGCGACCGCGTCTACCAGGCGGTCCGCCACGACGAGGTGGAAATCGTAGTGAACATTCAGGGTGATGAGCCCCTGATTTCAGGTGCGTTGCTGGACACTCTGGTCCAGCCTCTTCTTGAGGATCAGGAGCTGGAGATGGCAACTCTTGGGAGGCCCCTGCGGCCAGGTGATCTTGAGAGCCCGAATACCGCAAAAATCGTGTTGAATTGCAGATCTGAAGCGCTTTATTTCAGCCGCCTTCCCATTCCCTACTCCCGCATTGACGCGCCGGAGCGAAGGGCGATAGGACTGAAGCATATTGGGCTTTATGCGTTCCGCAAATCTTTTTTAGCCGAGTTTTGCGCTCAGTCTCCCACTCCTTTAGAATTGGCCGAAGGACTGGAGCAATTGCGGGCGTTGTATTTGGGTGCGCGCATAAAGGTTGTCGAAGTGGAGCATGAATCTTGGGGCGTGGACACCCCGGGTGACGTTTCCAAGGTGGAAGCATTGCTCAGATTGAGAAAATAAAAATCAAGTGGAATGGAAATGAAAGCAGCCAAACGGAAATCAATAAAGACAAGCGGCGCAAAATCCGCGATTCGCTCCACCAATGAAGCTCTCGTACAAAAGTACATTTTCATCACTGGGGGAGTGGTCTCTTCGATCGGCAAGGGACTCACGGCTGCAAGCCTGGGGACACTCCTGGAAGCACGCGGCCTCAAGGTTACCCTGATGAAATGCGATCCGTATATCAACGTCGATCCGGGCACGATGTCGCCGTTACAGCACGGAGAGGTGTATGTCACCGACGATGGTGCCGAAACGGATTTGGACCTTGGACATTACGAACGTTTCACGAACGTAAGTGTTCGGCGTGCCAATTCGGTGACCGCGGGACAGATTTACGAAACCGTGATTAGCAAGGAACGTCGCGGGGATTATTTAGGCGGAACGGTTCAAGTCATTCCTCACATTACGGACGAGATCAAATCCCGGATTTTTGAAGCGGCCCAAGGGTCCGAAGTGATTATTGTCGAGATCGGAGGAACTGTCGGGGATATCGAAGGGCTTCCGTTCATTGAGGCCATACGACAGATGCGCGTGGATGTAGGGGTTGAGAATTCCATTTTTGTGCACGTCACCTATGTTCCCTTTATTGCCGCGGCCGGGGAGCTGAAGAGCAAGCCGACACAGCACTCGGTTAAGGAACTGATGCAGGTCGGAATCCAGCCGGATTTCCTGGTCTGCCGGAGTGAGCGGGAAATCGGTCCCGATTTGAAGAGTAAGATCGGATTGTTCTGCAGTGTGCGGCCGGAAAATGTCATTGCGGCCACGGACTCCAAAACTATCTATGAGGTCCCGCTGGTCCTCCTGGACGAGAAACTGGATGAGAAAGTCGTTCGTCGTTTGGGCTTGCAGACAGAAACTCCGGATATGAGCGGATGGCGGCGAATGATTGATGCTCTCCGCACGCCGGGACGTGAGGTCTCCATTGGGATTGTGGGTAAATATGTGGATCTCAGAGAAAGCTACAAATCCCTTCATGAAGCCCTAATTCACGGTGGAATTGCAAACAATGCCAAGGTTAACATCGCATACATCGATTCCGAAACCCTGACGGATCGAAACGTGGCCGAAGCTCTTAGGACCGTGGACGGCGTGCTCGTCCCGGGTGGCTTTGGTGAACGGGGCGCTTCAGGCAAAATCGCAGCGATACGCTACTGTCGTGAGAACTTGATCCCTTTCTTTGGGATCTGTTTCGGGATGCAAATGGCGGCGATTGAATTCGCGCGCAATGTCTGTGGTATTAAAGATGCGACCAGCCGTGAGTTCGTGGGCCCTAAACGGTCCGCGCGCAACGTCGTGATTGACTTGATGGAGGAACAAAAGAATCTCCGCGAGATGGGTGGCACCATGCGACTCGGAGCTTACCCCTGCCGCGTCGTCAAGGGGACGCGCGCTCATGAAGCGTACCAAGACGATTTGATTCAAGAGCGTCATCGGCACCGATATGAATTCAACAACAAATACAAGGCATTGTTTGAGAAAAAGGGGCTCACCCTCTCCGGGATTTGCGACGAGCGGGACCTGGTTGAAATAATAGAGATCACGGAGCATCCGTGGTTTGTCGGTGTGCAGTTCCACCCGGAGTTTAAGTCCAAGCCATTGTCTCCTCATCCGCTCTTCATGCGCTTCGTGGCGGCGAGTTGGGCGCATGGACGAAAGCGGATTGAGAAGAATATCTCGACCAAGTCTCAGAATCGGCGCAAAGTGGCGCGCGGGCACAGCCCCCTGGCATGACGGAGGAGATACGCATGTCCACAAATAGCTGTGATAACAACCTGAATAACAATCTGAATAACAATTTGGATATTATTGAAGAGGGACGTCGGGTCTTGAGAATTGAGGCTCAGTGTATCCTGGATGTGGCTGAGCGCCTCAACGGGGTTTTCGAGACAGCCGTGCAGATGGTCCTTGCCTGCAAGGGTAAAGTGATCGTGAGCGGAATGGGCAAATCGGGACAGATCGCGCGCAAGATGGCAAGCACATTGAGTTCCACTGGAACACCATCGCTCTACCTTCACCCAGCCGAAAGTTCGCATGGCGATATGGGCGTCATCGGCAAAGGTGACCTTGTGATCATATTCAGTTATGGCGGGGAGTCTCCGGAATTAGAGCCGCTCTTAAGATTCCTGGCGCGCAAGGATGTGCCCTTAATCGCCTTTACCGGCAATGTGGGATCAGCTCTCGCCCGAGCGGCAAAGGTGGTCATGGATATCGCGGTCAAAGAGGAGGCATGTCCCCTCGGCTTGGCTCCCACCTCCAGCTCCACCGCCAGCCTGGCTCTTGCCGACGCCATCGCCATGGCCGTTCTGAAACGTCGCGGATTTCGTAAGGAGGATTTCGCGGAATTTCATCCCGGCGGGCGTCTCGGCCGTAAACTCACTTTGCGGGTAAGGGACGTCATGCATTCGGGAGAGGCCTTGCCGCTCGTCCATCCCGAGGATGATATGAAGTCCGTTATTTCCTTGATGACTTCGCGGGATGTGCGGGGAGTGGCGGGTGTTGTTGACGGAACCCACAATCTTGTGGGCGTGATTACAGATGGCGATATTCGGCGTCGTCTGGAGAAAAGTGGTAATCCCCTGAGTGAACGGGCGCAGGACGTGATGTCCAGGAACCCTAAGACCATCGACTGCGATGAACTTGCGGAGAAGGCGGCTTTCCTGATGCAACAATTTAATATTGACCGCCTGTTTGCCGTCGAGCGCCTGAGCGCGCATCCTCACCGACCGATAGGCCTGATCCACTTCCAAGACCTGCTCAAGGCCGGGGTCCGCTAGACCCCATCGCCGTTGCATTTCGCCCGAGTTCGGGTCCGGACCTTGGACCGGAATCCCACATACCTGAATACACATTATTTGGGTTTACCCCTAAGATCGAAAGTGATGAAACCGCTCTTCGTGTTATTAGCTTTAGTGGTCGGTGCATATAGCTTCGCGGATGAGATTGATCTTCCTGAGGAAGAACTCGCGCGCGAAACAACTCTTCCTGTCTTTAATAAACAGCGCGCGGTCTTAAACCGCAATGTGATCACGGAAAAGCGCTTCGAACTTGGTGTGGGTGGAGGCCTTGAGCTCAACGAGCCCTATTACAATGACATCATGTTCACGGCTCAAGCCACTTACAATTACAGCGATGTCAGTGCCATCAATGTGCAAGGACTCATGTGGATGGACGGACTCTCTACATATGGTGAACAGCTGAAGAAGGGCGAGCGGCATCGTGCGTTTGACGCCACGAAGGCTCCTCATCCGACTTGGGGTGTACTGGCGAACTACCAGTTTATCGCCTACTACGGAAAAATCTCGATCACCAAAACCGGTGTCATGAACCTCAATTTATTCGGCCTCGCGGGTCTGGGATATATAAATATGGAGGAAGCGAACTCCGTGGCGCTGAACTTGGGCGTCGGCCAGAACTTCTTCTTCACGAAGAGCGTGGGCCTGCGCGCAGACATGCGTATGCTGATCTTCCAAGGGCCAGACGCGACATCGCAAGACCTGCACCCGAGCTTGAATCCGTCCGCCAGCGCTTTTGATGATCGCATCTACTATAATACCCAGCTTAGTCTTTCCCTCGTCTACATCTTGTAACATAAGCCCCCTTGAGGAGACCTGAGTCCAGATCTCCTTCCTCTGAGTTCATTTTAAAAAATTGTTTCTGTATCCTTTAAAGGAGGAATCCTTCAACTTGGGGTAAGCATTCTTGGTACATCATCTCGTAATGGCTTTGCTGGCGGTTTCAATGATTTCTCCTCGGCTCGTTCACGCGCAGGATCTCGAGGGGGAGCCCGACGATTCCGCGTCCGAGCAGGAGATCGAGGCCCTTTATGACAAGGACGAGGCTCCTGTGGAGCGAAGCCGTCCTTCGCGCCCCGATCGTGAGGTCAAAGAAGCCACAACGCTTTCTGATCTGTCGACATTGGCGCCCTTCACAGATGTGGCTGTGATCCAACGGCGCTTCTTGCCGAAGACCCAGAGATTTGAGATCTCGGGGACGGCATTCAGTAATCTGAACAATCCTTTCTTTAACTCTGTGGGTTTAAGCGCACGGATCGCATACTACCTGCGGGAGCAGTATGCTCTTGAAGGGATTTTCGCCTTTGCCACGACCTCGTCCCGCCAGGTGACCGATGATCTTGAACAAAAGCGTCGCATAACCACGGACAACGTTGTGACGTCGAAAGGGTTCATGGCGCTCGCGTTCAAATGGAATCCCATTTACGGCAAGATCACGTGGCTGAATCATTCGATCGTGCCCTTTGATCTCAACTTTAACGCGGGTCTCGGACTGACCCAGACTAACGCCGACGAGAGTGAGCCGACTCTTCATCTTGGAACGAGCCAAGTCTTCGCTTGGAGCAAGTCAATGGCATTCCGCTGGGACCTGATCTGGAATATCTACCAGGCCACGACAACGGATTCGACTGGCAAAAAGGACACATTACAGCAGAATGATTTGTTTCTTGGAGTCGGCGTGAGTTTCTACTTCCCAGAGGCGACCTATAGATGAAGCGTTTAATTTTAGTTATGCTGGCGCTGGCCTTGGTACCCTCAATTCCAGTGTCAGCGCAAAGTAACAAAAGAGTTTCGAAGCGAACCACGACAGGCGATCGTGATCTTGCGGACGCTTTGGCCCTGGCGAAAGCCGGGCGTTATCCGGAAGCTTCACAAAAGTTGTTCGCGTTGAGCTATTCACCGCGCTACCGCTCAAAGCGGATGCAAATCAAATACATACTGGGATTGACGCTCCACCAAATGAAGCTCAATCAGGTAGCGGCTTTTCAGTTCATCGGTGTTGTTAAAGAAGGGAACAATAAGTACATCCGCCAAAGCCTCGAGAAGCTTTCTCTGGCCGCCGACGCCTTGGGTGATGACACTCTACTAAACTACGCCATTTCGCGGGTGAATGTGGATCAGTTCCCCCGCGCGCATCGGGATATGCTCCACTACCGGATTGGTGAGTACCAGATGCGAAATCGTCTGTTCGCTGAGGCCGCCATGAGCTTCAGCCGCGTTGGTCGGGGTCATGGTCTCTTCTCCCCCGCCAAATACAATCAAGGACTGGCCTACGCCGAGTCCAAACAATTGGATCGGGCCCTGGCAACCTTCCGTGAGTTGGTGAATTCGCGCCAAGATGAGGGGCCGACGGACAAGGCCCGCGTTGCGGCTCTGATGGGTGAGGCCCGCGTTTCTTACCAGAAGAAGGACTGGGATCGGGCGATCGAACTTTACCGCGAGGTCCCGCGCGATTCCGAGTTCTGGCATGACACTCTCTTCGAATCGAGCTGGGCGATGCTGCGTTCGGGACGCTTCCGCTCCGCTTTGAGTAACTTTCAAAGTCTGCACTCCGCCTTTTATGAAGACTTCTACCTCCCTGAGTCTCTGCTCTTGCGCGCGATTGTTTATCTCTACATCTGTAAATACGAAGAAATGGAAAAGGTTCTGAATCTGTTCGCCCATATTTACAAGCCGACCTACAAGCAGATCGACAGAACTTTGGACAGCGTCGATCGTCCGGATCGCTACTTTAACATTATGAACGATATGATGAAGATGGAGCGTAAAGGCGAGGACTTCACTAAAGTCAGCACTCCTATTCCTTATATTGTCGCCCAGAAGATCACCCGGGAGGCGGACTTCCGGAACACTTTTAACTATATCCGTCGGCTCCTTGAGGAGAAACGACGGGTCAAATCCCTTCCGGGCAATTGGCAGAGCTCCAGCATTGGTCAGTACTCGAACAAGGTCCTGAATACTCGCTTGGTTAAGGCGAAACAAAAGGCCGGAAAGATCGTCCGCAATCATCTTATGTTGATCAAAGAAGAGCTTGTCGATCTGATGGAACAAGAGGGCTTTGCCCGTTATGAAATGATCAATGGAAAGAAGGAGAGCCTGAAAAAGGCCATTGCTGGAAAAGACCTTCCCGACCAGCAAATTGACGAAGACAACCAACGGGATTTTTATATTCGCAATGGTTATGAGTATTGGCCTTTTAGGGGCGAAAATTGGCTCGATGAACTAGGAAACTACCATTATGTCGGCACGCAAAGCTGCAATTAAAGCTGGTCTGACTCTCACGGTGATCGTTACGGGAACGCTGGTTTTCGCGAAGGAAACTCGGCGCTCGAAGACCGTGGGTGACATTCTCAAGCGCATCGAGTCCAACACGAAACAAGTTAATTTCAAAAAATCGCAGAGTGCGTTGCCGAAGTTCAAAAAGACGGAACCGATTAAGAACGTGAACCTGTACCAGGTCAAGCCGCCCTCGCGTTCGACTCTATATTATGAAGAGGGCACCAATGAAGCCCAGTTGGAGAGGGTTACAGACGACGGCATTAAACAACTTTACAAGCTGACGCGCCAATTTAAAACGAGCAAACGTCGCGGCGAACTGTGGCTGCGCCTCGCCGAGCTCTACGTCGAGAAGGCCCGTTTGATCGAATACCGTCTCCAGCAAAAATATGACGAACAGATCCAGAAGTTCCAGCGTGGAGAGACGAAAACTAAACCACGTCTCAACCTCCGCGCGGCCCAGGACTACAACAAAAAGGCAATTCAACTTTACGAGTGGTTCCTGCGCGACTTCCCCAAGGATGAGAAGGCGGACCAAGCGCTGTTTTTCCTTGGATATAACTACTTCGAGCTGAATCAGCCTGAGAAAGGAAAGACTTTCTACCAGCGCCTCACCAAAGAGCATCCGAGCAGTACCTACATTGAGGAATCCAACTTCGCCCTCGGCGAATACTACTTTGACCGCGAGATCTGGGCGGACGCACTGAAGCATTACGAGCTGGTCGCGCGCAACCGTCGGGCTCGTCTTTATGCCTTTGCTCTTTATAAGATGGCCTGGTGTCAGTATAAGACCGGAGCCATTCGCCAGGGCTTAAGCTCCCTGGAAAAGGTGATTCGGGCCGGACGCGTGGCTAAGGGGAATCAGGATGCCTCCTCGGGAGGGGTAAGTCGAATCCGTCTGGCAACCGAAGCTCAAAAAGATCTTGTGGTGTTTTTTGCCGAGGCCGGCACCGCACGCAACGCGCGCGCCTACTTTGAGGAAGTAGCGGGCGAGAAGCAGGCATTCGGGCTTATGGAACGTCTTGCCTATTATTATTCGGATACCGGCAATCGCGAAGGGGCGCGTTCCATTTTCCGTGAGTTGATCGCGGAGCGTCCCACCGCACCCAAGGCCTATGATTACCAATACCAAATTGTCACACTTTATGTGTCAACTGAACGCGGAGATATTTTCAACAATGAGTTGGTGAACTGGATTCAGAATTACTCACCCGACAGCGACTGGGCGCGCGCCAACCGCAAAGACAAGGAGCTTGTGGCCCGCGCCGCGCAGTTGATTGAGACGACGCTGCGTAACCACATCTTGCAACAACATCAAACGGCGCAGACCTCGCGCGTAAGAGGGGCTCAGGAATCCGCGAAAAAGGGGTACCAGCTTTATTTTCAGTCCATTAAAGATGGGCCCAAGCTGGACGAGATGCGGTTCTTCTACGGTGAACTCCTTTTCGATATGAAAGATTATGAAAACGCGGCTCAACAGTACGCCTGGGTGGTTGAAAAGGCTCCCAATTCTCCGTACTTTGAGCGTGCCGCATTGAACCAGGTGCTGGCAGCCGAAAAGGGTCTTCCCAAGGAGGAGGATCTCAAGAAAATGGTGGGCGAGAGTCTGGATCCGGTCCCGTTCAGTGCCAATGTGAAGGCCTTCGAAACGGCGGCTCTCAAATATTCCGGAGCCTTTCCCAAGGGTGAAAACGTGCCCGCGATGAAGTACAAGCTGGGCGCACTCTATTACTATCACAACCAGTTCGGAAAGGCGCTTGAGTCTTTCAATTCCATTATCAAAGAGTATCCCAAGTCTCAGTATGCCCAATATGCCGCGAACCTGACCTTGGATATCTTTAACCTCAAGAAAGATTATGGCGGTTTGGAAGAGGCCGGAAAAGCAATCCTCGCGAACGAGGATCTGGCCAACTCCCAGGTCGGCGACCAGGTTAAGGGAGTGCTCCAGCGAGCGAGCTTCAAGAAGGCCCAGGATCTTGAATCCAAGAAAGACTACATGGGTGCGGCCCAGGCTTACGAGGAGTTTGTCAAAAAGAATCCAAACAGCGATCTCGGCATCTCCGCCTCATTCAACTCCGCGGTGAACTATGAGCGTGGCGGGGATCTCGCCAAGGCCATCTCAATGTACGGCGTGGTCTTGAACGATAAGGATCCCAAGAACGAGAATCTGAGAAAGAGCTCAAGCCAGTTTATCGCCGCCCTGTATGAAAGAACGGGTCAGTATGAACGCGCGGCCAAAGCCTTTGAGGCCTACGCGGCCAAGCATCCCAAAGAGAAGGAATCCATCACCTTCTATTACAATGCGGCGGTGATACGCGACGGCATGAATTCCTATAGTCGCGCGCTGCAGAACTATCAGACCTACTTCGACAAAAAACGCGGATCGGAGAAGTTCGAAGCCGTTTTCCTGATGGCCAAGCTGCAGCAGCGAAGAGGGAACATCACTCTCGCGAAAAGCTACTACAAGCAATATTACGATGCCCGTCCGAAGAATGGCGCGGCTCTTGTCGAAGCGGCCTTGCAGATCGCTCAGATTCACGCTCGGAAGGGGCAACGCAAAGATGCCGAGGATTGGTACAAGAAGACCATTGGTCAGCAGAAGTACCAATCGCAAACCAAGCCGGTCGGCGTTCGATTCGCTGCCGAAGCGAAATACATCCTCGTCTCAAAAATTTATGACGAACTGAAGGCGATTCGCATTCCGGCTAACCCGGCCCGGCAACAAGAAGCGATTAAGCAAAAGCTCGCTCTTCTTGAGAGACTTAAGAATCAGTTGAAGGACGTGATCCGTTATGACGATGCTCATTTTATCGTCAACTCGCTGGCTTTGATCGGCCAGGCCTATCAGCATATGGCAGCCGCGATCTACGCCGTTCCGCTGCCTAAGGGTCTCGATGAGGAAGGTCTCAAACAGTACAAGGCGGGTGTCGACGGAATAGCCAAACCGTTTCAGGATGATGCCGTTAAGAGCTACGAACAAGCCATGCAGAAGGGGTTTGAGCTTGAGGGGTATAGCGATGGGCTCAAAACAGCCGTTACCGAGCTGAGCCGTCTACAACCCGAAAAATATCCGAGTCATGGTGAGAAAGCCATTATCACCAAGCTCCCCGATAAGATGGGCATCGAGGAGGACAAGGATCTCGGTGGTGCCTACCGGGCCAAGGACGAAGGAATTTTGGTTGAGGCTGTCTCGAAGCGACTCGGGAAAGATGAGAAAGATGTCCGAGCTTTGAGTGCTCTGGCTCTCTTTTACTTCGAACAGGGGAAGCTGGGGTTAGCCAAGATCATTCTTGGCCGCGCCATCAAAGCTCATCCCAAAGACCCCGGCGTGCTCAACAACCTGGGCGTCGTCTATCTGGCCGAGGGTGATCAGCGGTCCGCAATTGCGAGCTTCCGCCAGGCACTGGAGGCCAAATCCAGCTACGACGTCGCGGCTGCCAACTTGGGTTCGATTTTTGTGGAGTACCGGGATTACTCGCGCGCGGTCGATTTGCTGGAAGACGGGTACTCTTTCGTGAAATCTGACCTCAAGCGGGGCGTTGGTCTGGATGTGGCCAACAATTACGCCTTGGCCCTGAGTGCAACGGGAAAGCACGATAACGCAAAAGACATATTCAAAGACATTCTCAAGGCTGATGCGGGTAATACTACGGCGCTCCTGAATTACTCGATCCTTCTGATTCACCATCTCAAGGATAAGAAGGAAGGCGAGAAGATGTTGAACAAGCTCAAGTTTTTGTCCGAGGGCAACGAGATGAAGAACGCGATCGAGGACCTGGATAAGCAGTTGAGCCAATAGGAGACTTGCGGTGCGTGTAATCGGAGTTAAACTGATATGGATTTTGGTTCTTGTTTTTGCGACGTATTTCGCGGCGCCGGCGGGCGCGCAAAATACGAAGGGCGAGAAAAAGCGGACCACGATTGATTTTGAAGATGAGTTGGTGGAAGGCGAGTTGAAAAAGCCCGAACTGTTCTATCTCTTGCAGAAGAAACAGTTCAATTTCAAACGTCTTATTAAATTGCGAGAGAATTTTTTGCCGGAAATGCGGCGGGATGCCGACGAAGTGAGTCGGAGCAGGAGCAAGTAACTTGAAGCAGCCGATTGTTGTCAGAGTCTATAAGGGTGAAAGGCTAGAAACGGTTCGGCAGTTCGAGCACAGTCAAATCGTGATCGGCCGGAACAGTGACGTTCAACTTCAGTTGGAGGATGAGAGCGTTGCTCTTCTCCATGCCATGATCGAAGAGCGGGACGGGACTTACTATCTCTCCGATCTCGGATCTCAAGGCGGAACATTCAAGAATGGGAAACGTGTCCTCGAAGAACAGATTGCGTCGGGCGAGGAATTGACGATCGGTGCGTATCGCATTCAGTTCTTTATCGGCATCCCGAAGCCTGCGGCTCCTCCAAAACTGGCCGGCCAGGAGCCGCCCGCGCCACCAACGCCGCCGCCAGCCGCCGTGAGCTTCACAAGCCTGGTGCCTGAACCTCCTCCGTTAGTAAAGACGGACCTCGAGTCAGCCACCGCCTCCCCGGCGACTTCTCCCGCGACTCCAATAGTTCCGCAGCAGGTAGCGGCGACGACGAAGCCCTCGACCCAGGCTCGGCCTCGCGGCCGTAAGAAACAGACGTTCGCGCCGGTCAGTCCCTACCGGGATCTGAAAGAGATCATTAAGCCTCATAAAGGCTCGGTCGTGGAAGTGATTGTGGCGTGGAAAGATCGGATTTTATCCAGTAATCATTTCACGCAAAAGGGAAGCGTCTACATCAGCTCCAATGAAGACGCCGATGTGATTGTTCCGATCATCTCGTCGCGCAGCAAGTATGAATTGTTGAGAATTACAACGGGAGTTGCGGTTTGTCTGACTCCCGAAATGACGGGTGAATTGGTGCGGGATGGGGAATCCACGCCGTTCTCCGAGCTGACACGTCAAAACCGGATTCGCAATGCAGGCACTCATTTTGAACTTGAATTGAGACAGGGTGAAATGATCCGGGTCGGCCTCCAAGGCGATCTGATTTCAATTTACATCCGGTTTACGTCGGAGACGCCGAAACCGCTGATGGCCCCGCTCTTAGATATGACATCCAGTGAAACAACGGGAGTTATCCTGGCGCTGGCGGTAGCGGCCATCCTCGGTCTTTACATGAATATCTACACGCCGACGCCGCTGCTTGAGGACGAGGCCATGCGTGAAGAGCCTATCCGCAAGGCCATGGTGAAATTCAACATTCCGAAGAAGATCACCGAGGTGGTGGACAAGCCTCAGGAAAAGAAGGTGGTCGAGGTCAAAGACATGCAGCAACGGACGACTCCGACTCCTTCGGTCGAGAAAAAAGGCGATCCCGGCCGGGCCGGCGAAGTCGCTCCTAAGCCGCCATCAAATAAGCCCAAAACTCTCACGTCCATAAAGCAAGGTGGCTCGGTTAAGACCGCGAACAAAGAAGGTTCGCAAATGAAAGCGCAAAAGCCCGATCCCACCAAGGTGGGATTGTTAAGTGCTTTCGGCGGCGGTGGATTGCGCAAGCAGCTCGACCGCGCCTCCTCCGGTGCCGGCGAACTCGCCGGGATGGCGGACGCCGCCACCGGTACGGCGGGCTTCAATGAAGACCGGGCCGGGGACGATCTGGGGTCCAAACTCAAGGACACGGGCGCGGGTGGTAAAGGAACGAGTACCGTTGGAATCGCGGGTGTCGGCACAAAGGGTCGTGGAACCGGAGGCACGGGTTATGGGACCGGTGGAATCGGGCAGAAAGGCTCCGTTCAAATCAATATCGGGGGCCAGGAAGCCGACTTTGCCGGAGGGATGGATAAAGAGGCGATTCGCCGAGTGATCCGTGAGCATATTCGCGAGATCCGCAGCTGCTATGAGCGCCAGCTGCAACGGAATCAGGACCTCTATGGCAAGCTGGTACTCGAGTGGGATATCGAAGAGCATGGCCGTGTGAGCCGGTGCGTGGTGAAGAGCAATGCGCTCGGCGACAATGACGTCGCCCAGTGCATTGTGAATCGGCTCAAGACTTGGAAATTTCCGGATCCGCCCAAAGACCAAATCGGTCGCGTGGTGTATCCGTTTGTGTTCTCATCGCAGTAGGATTGGGAATGGATCGTAGGATCCACTGAAACAGGGAGGATTTTCGCTTGGAACAGACTACATTGAATCAAACAGCCGACCAGACTATGCAACTGGTCAACCAGTGCGCGGGGTACAATAATTTCGTGGCCAAAGCCTTCTGCGAAGGCGGTTCCGTGATGATTCTGATCGCGGCGATCGGAATCTGCGTGGCCTTTCTGGTCATCAACAGGCTCATGGCGCTGCAAAAGCTCACCGTCGATAAGGGTAACATCACGGAGAACCTGTTCACGATGATCTTGCGCGGGGACATCCGCCAGGCAATTGCTTTTTGTGACTCGCGGCCCACGCCGCTGACCAACACCCTCAAAGCGGGGCTCGTACAGGTCATGAACCGTCGTCCTGACGAAGAGGTGCAAGTGGCCATGGATGCCTCTGTGTTGCGTGAGACGCCGCGCCTGGAAGGTTGGGTCTCATTCCTCGCGATCTTTGGTAACGTCGGCGTTCTGGTTGGTCTTATGGGAACGATCCTCGGATTGATCACGTCGTTCAGTGGTGTGGCTGAAGCGGACGCCGCCACCAAAGCCGCGCGCCTGTCTCAGGGTATTTCGCACGCGCTGAATTGTACGGCTTTCGGTTTGCTCGTCGCGATCGTCGCGGTGGTGGCCTACGGATTCTTCCAGATCCGCATTGGACGCGCGATCAATGATATGCAGGAAAGCAGCATGACGTTAATGAATCTCGTGGTCGCCAACCGAGACAAGATAAAGGATTAAACCTATATGGCTCACATTGGTGGCGGTGATAACGACGGAAGAAGTAAGACGGTGGACCTCAACCTGGTCCCCATCATCGACTTGATGTCGGTGTGTATTATCTTTCTTCTGATCACCGCGGTCTGGACACAGGTTTCCATGATTCAGATCGGCAGCTCCATCTACGGTCAAAAGACCGAGAATAAGGAACCGGAAAAGCCGAAGAACGAGATTTCCTTCCGTCTCGATGTTCTTCAGGATGGATACCGGGTCCTTATCGGTCGGGAGCAAATCCGAGTTCCCAAAGCGGGAGAGAGCTACGATGTGGCCCGGCTGACGCTCGAACTGAAGAAGATCAAGGAACTGTACCAAGACAAAGACGACGCGGTAATAACGGTTTTGGATGAATTGCCCTATGAGACCCTGATCGGTGGCATGGATGCCCTCTTGCAGGCGGGATTCCCGCAGATCTCCGTGGCCACCGCCGGAGCCGCCTTATAGGCAAAAGGAGTGTGTGATATGGCAATCCGAGTTCCGGGCCTGCGCAGTCGACGTGGCCATATGGCGACCAACAAGCGCAGCGCGGTTATGGAGTTGAACATGACCGCGATGGTGGATATGTTCACCGTGCTTTGCGTGTTCCTCCTGCAGAATTATGCCACCACCAATCAGGTCCTTCCGCTCCCCGACAAGGTCGACTTGCCGGCCGCCGCGGAAGTGAAAGAATTGAAACCCTCCAACGTCGTTGTGATCTCCGAGGATGGGATCATGCTCAACAATGCAAAAGTGGCTGATTTTGGAGTGGTCAAAGCGCAGGAAGACTGGCTTATCCAAACGTTAAATGACGAGCTCTTAAAGGTCATAACGACTGGCGAAGAAAAGAAGAAGAGTCTCGGCAACCAGCTGCGCCAAGCCGTGCAGGATGCCAAGAATGAACCACAAGAGGAAATTGACGATTTCAAGAAGATCACCATTCAGTCGGATAAGGCTGTGGACTTCCTGACCGTGAAGAAAATCATGTACACGGTTACAGCCGCGGGCATGGAAGAAATCAATTTCGCGGTCCTGAAAAAGAAAGATGAGACAGCGCCGCTGTAAAGGCGCTCTTTCTTTACTCGAGCTGGATCACGCCGCTTTCAACACAAACCGGGTTTGATTCTGCCTTACAAACTGCACGATCGCCCCTTTGTTTTCCAGGCTGATCTTGGTGAACTTCATTCCCACCACGCCATTGTTCAGGTAGCGGCATTCCGCTTTGGCCTGTAGGGGTTCCCGAAAGGAAGGGCTTTGGATCTCCACGGTTACGAGTTCGCCAGGTACGAGACCGGCCTCAAGTTGAATCCCAAAACCGCCTTCGCTGATTGACGTCAACGGTGCAACTAAGGTGGCGCCTCCCGCCTTAATCAGAGCCTTCCCTTTCACCTCGGCTCGTGGGAACTGGCGCTTGTTAACTCCAACGGCCGAAAGGATGTCATGGAACTCAAACAGAGGCGCCCATTCCTTCATTCCCTTCGTCCACAAGAGGACATCGCCCAGGCTGCCGAGACTTCGAAGTGCACTCACCAATTGCTCCTGCGTGAGCGGTCCATGGGATTTGCCGTGGAGGGCATAATGCCAGACTTCATGTGAAACGGGCCCACTTTGAAATTTGCTGGAGAGATGGGGCAGTTCTCGTGTCCACCATTGGAGATTATGCCAGTGGTCCATACCTCGTCCCCAAATCAGGTGATTGGCAAGTACCTGACCTCTCTGGAAGCGCGATTGGACCTCTTCTGTGGACAGAGGTCCTTCCACCAGTTCATCGGATTGAACAAACCATTTGAGACTCATCTTAGGATCACATCGGATCCCTGTGCAGCGGACTTAAAGGAGAATTCAGAAAGAGGCGTTTTAAGACTCCGCCTTCGCGACTTATAGCCTAATAGCAAAAACTGTGCTAAATACCGATCCGTTCATGTTAAAGTAAACCCTAAGGAAGGACATGAAGAACCGGCTCGTACAGATTGCGCTTAGCCTGGCATTGCTGGTTCTCCTTATCCAAATGGTCCTAATTGCGCCCAGCCAGATTCGGGACGCGGAGGATAAAGCGGCTCTCATTCCCGCGCCTCAAATGGAGACGGGAAACGAGATCGATCAGAGCATACAAGGTATGCATATGATCGAGACGCAAGAGGGTAAGAAGGAATGGGAACTTTGGGCCGACCAGGCCATGAGCCTGAAGGCCAAGGATATATTAGAGCTCACGGCGGTCAAATCCCTTTTTTTTTCCGACTCGGGCGTGACCTTTAAGGTGACTGGAGAGAAAGGACGCGTGCAGGTCAAAAGTAAGGACATGAGGGTTGAAGGTAATGTGGTGATCCGTTCCAGTAATGGATACACGTTCCGCACTCCCGTGGCTGAGTACACCTCCCAAACGCGACAGCTTATGGCGCCGGAAAACGTGGAGATGTTGGGTCCTAAGGATGGCAAAGGCTACTCGCTCCGATTGACCGGAAAAGGAATGGAGGCGTCGCTGGAAAACAGCACCATGGAGGTCTTAAGCGAAGTGAAAGCGGAAAAAACGATTGATGAAGGCCGCAAGGCCTTTATTCGCAGTCACCGCGCGGTTTTTAGCGGTAAGAATCGGATCGCGCGCTTTCGTGGCAATGTCGTGCTCGATATGGATAATATGCGAATCACAGGACCCGAAGCCCACTTTTTATGGGATCCCGAACGAGAAGCTGTGAAGTCTGTTGAGTTCGTTGGCGGGGCTAAGGTGAGTGATACTGAAAAGTGGGCCACGGCGCGGAATGTGCGTGTGGATTTCGATACGAATCGATTGGTCTTTAAGGGCAGTCCGCGAGTCGTCCAGAACAATGATGAACTTCACGGTGAGGAAATCATCTTTATTGATGGTGGCAAACAGGTTCAGGTAAAAAGCGCGCGCGCGAAGGTCGATCAGAAGACGCTGGAGGAAAAAGAGTGAGTCGACTCGAGATCCGCAACGTCAGCAAGACGTTCAAGCAGCGGCAAGTGGTGCGCGACGTGTCCTTTGATGTGGAGTCCGGCCAGGTCGTGGGTTTGCTTGGGCCGAACGGAGCCGGTAAGACCACAAGTTTCTATATGGTCGTCGGCTTGCTCACACCTGATGCGGGGGAGGTTGATATCGATGGGGCTTCCATTGGTAAACTGCCCATGTACAAGCGCGCGCGGTCGGGATTGAGCTATTTGCCGCAGGAACCCAGTATCTTTCGGCGCTTAAGTGTTGCGGAAAACATTCAAGTGGCTCTGGACGCGCAGGACCTGTCTGCCGCTGAGCGTTCGGAGCGCCTGGAGTCCCTGCTGGAGGAGTTTCACATCCAGCATATTCGCGACAGTTACGGATATGCTCTCTCCGGGGGCGAGAGGCGCCGCGTAGAGATTGCGCGGGCGCTGGCCGGAAATCCCAAATTTCTCCTCTTAGATGAACCCTTTGCGGGAATTGATCCCATCGCGGTCGGTGATATTCAGGAAATCGTGAGAAAACTCAAAGGACAAGGCATAGGCATTCTCATAACGGACCATAACGTGCGTGAAACATTGGGAATATGCGACCGAGCGCATATCCTAAAAGACGGCCATATCGAGGTTGCCGGAACCGCTCAGGAAATTGCTGAGTCCGCCGTGGCCCGCAAGTTTTACTTGGGCGAGAACTTTAGATTATAGCTTCGTAAGGGAGATCCAATATGGCTATGCAGTTAAAAACTAGCTTGAAGTTGTCGCAGCAGTTGCGCATGACTCCACAGTTGCAGCAAGCAATTAAACTTCTGCAGCTCTCCCGACTCGAGCTTGAGGGAGCCATTCGCCGCGAGCTTGAGGAGAACCCGGTCCTTGAGGAAATGCAGGAGGTGGTTGAGGACGACGCCCCGAAGACGGAGTCCCAAGCCAAGGATGCTCCTGATGGAGCGGAGGCGCAGGCGGCTGCGGATCCGCGCGCCCAAGAGGAGTTCGAATGGGAGAACTACCTGGACAATAGTTACAAGCCTCCTCAGGGGCCCGCAGGCGGAACCGACGAGATTATGAACTATGAGAATCTCATTTCCACCTCGACGTCGCTGCACGACCATTTAATGTGGCAGATGGGCTTGGGAGGCTTTAACGAGGAAGAGCAGAATCTCCTTGCGATCTTGATCTCCTATGTGGACGACGATGGCTACGTCAAAACGCCGCTTGAGGAGATCGCGGCTGAGGAATCCGTGGATGCCAAGGAACTTGAGGAGATGATGCCCTTTCTGCAGGAATTTGACCCGGCGGGAGTTGGAGCTCGGGATCTTAAGGAATGCTTACTGATTCAAGCTCGACATGTGGAAGAGGATACGAACGATCTCGTGAAGCTGATTAATGAGCATATTAAAGACCTGGAAAAAAAGAATTATGTCGGTATCGCCAAAGCCATGGAGATCGAGCTCGAAGACGTAATTGAAATGTGTAAAATTATTTACGCCATGGATCCCAAGCCGGGCCGCGCCTATATGCCTCAAGACACCCAGTTCGTCACACCCGACGTCTATGTTTATAAAGTCGGAGACGAGTACATGGTGGCATTGAATGAGGACGGGCTTCCCCGTCTTCGCATCTCCAACCTCTACAAGAATATTCTTAAGGGTGATCAAGCACCCTCCCAGGGAGGAGAAACGGCGCAAAACTATATTCAGGACAAACTGCGATCGGCGGTATGGTTGATCAAATCCATTCACCAGCGTCAGCGGACGATTTACAAAGTAACTGAGAGTATTGTGAAGCATCAGCAGGACTTTTTTGAAAAAGGTCCCGGCCATATCAAACCCATGATCCTGCGGGACATCGCCAACGATATCGGCATGCACGAATCTACCGTTAGCCGTGTGACCACCAATAAGTATGTGCACACGCCCCGCGGGATTTTTGAGCTGAAGTACTTCTTTAATTCCGGAATCAGCAAAACGGATGGCGACTCTTTGGCCAGTGAGTCCGTGAAGCTCAAGATTAAAAATCTCGTGGGCGAAGAGGATCCGCGCAATCCGCTCTCGGATCAGAAGATCGTGGAACTGTTAAAGAAGGACGGCATTCAAATCGCGCGTCGAACTGTGGCCAAGTACCGCGACATGCTGAAAATCCTACCGTCCTCTAAGCGCAAAAAGCTGTTTTGATTTGAGAGCCTGTCCAATGTTAAGAAGAATGTGCTGCGCCGCCCTGCGGAGCGCGTGGTGTGCGATTGAGACGGCTTTGACCGTATACAAGATATTTAAATATTTAAATGAGATTCGAATTGACCCCGCTTAATTCCCCTCGGCCCCGCTCCGATCAGAAGAATTATGCGTATAGATTTCAAGTTTCGCCACATTCCGCATTCTGACGATTTAACCGTTTACGTTTCGCAAAGAATAGGTAAGCTCGAAAAATTCGAACTCAAACCCGTGCGCCTGGAGTTCACGTTTACGGTGGAAAAATCCTCCCAGAGGGTGGACTTGCATGTGCGCGGTCGGAACATAGAAATGCATGCCCACTGTGAAGCGGAAAACTTCTTCGCCGGCGTCGATCAGGTCTTGGATAAGATGGCTAGGCAGCTGTCTAGGAGAAAGGCTCGGGTGCGCGGCCACAAGGTTCCCGTCCGGCGCAAGGCCGCGCCGAAAGTCAGTTGACCCCTGCCTGTACCCGGGTTTAAATCCGGAGACTTCACCTTCTCACAACAAGGGTACAAGCATGTTAAATTACCTGTTTACCAGTGAATCGGTGTCCGAAGGACACCCCGATAAGCTTTCCGACCAGATCAGTGATGCAATTCTCGATGGATTCCTGGCGCAGGATCCGCGCTCGCGTGTGGCGTGTGAGACCCTGGTGACGACAGGCTGCGTGGTGTTAGCAGGGGAGATCACCTCCAAAGGGAACGTGGACTACCAAGCTGTCGTGCGAGATGTGGTTAAGGATGTCGGCTATGACGACAGTGACATGGGATTTGACTACAAATCATGCGCCATACTGACCGCTTTGGGTAAACAAAGCGCGGACATTGCCATGGGCGTGGACGCGGCCGAGCAGGGCGCGGGTGATCAGGGCATAATGTTCGGTTACGCCGTGAATGAAACTCCTGAGTTCATGCCGTTGTCGGTGAGCATGTCGCATAAGCTGCTTCTTGAACTTTCTCGATTGCGCAAATCAAAAGCCGTGAATTTCCTGCGACCTGATTCCAAAAGCCAAGTGACGGTGGAATACCGGGATGGCAAGGTGGCCAGAATCGATACAATCGTACTTTCCACTCAGCACACTCCGGACGTGAATCAAGCCCGTATCCGCGAGTTCGTGCTCGAGGAGCTGGTTCCGAAAGCCATTCCCTCGCAGTGGTTGGATTCCAAAACAAAATTCCATGTGAACCCGACGGGCCGCTTTGTAGTCGGTGGCCCTCAGGGCGACGCGGGACTCACCGGACGCAAAATTATTGTGGACACGTATGGTGGCCATGGCGCCCACGGGGGAGGAGCGTTCTCCGGCAAGGACCCGTCGAAAGTGGATCGCTCAGCGGCCTACGCAGCCCGTAATGTCGCCAAAAACATTGTCGCCGCAGGTCTGGCCGAGCGCTGCCTTGTTCAGCTGGCCTATGCGATCGGTGTCGCCGAGCCTGTTAGTATCATGGTGAATGATTTTGGCACCTCCTCTGTCGGTGGCGAGATTCTGGCTAAGGCTGTTAGCAAGGTGTACAATCTGAAGCCGGCAGCCATTATCGAACAGTTTGATCTGCTGAAACCAAAGTATCGCAAGACCAGCAACTATGGCCATTTTGGGCGTGATCTTCCGGAACTCACCTGGGAACGGACGGACAAAGTGGAAGCGTTGCGCGACGCTCTCAATACGCTTAAACGTATGTAGATGCAGCCCGAGAATATCCGAAATTTTTCGATCATTGCGCATATCGATCACGGCAAGTCCACGCTGGCGGATTGCCTCCTGAGCTTCACCAAAACGGTGAGCGATCGGGAAAAGCGAAGCCAGTTTCTGGACAGCATGGACCTCGAGCGTGAGCGTGGGATCACAATCAAGGCGCAGACAGTGCGCCTGATGTACACGGCCCAAAATGGCCAACTCTATCAGCTCAACCTGATTGATACGCCGGGGCACGTTGATTTCTCGTACGAGGTATCACGCTCACTTGCGGCCTGCGAGGGCGCTATCTTGGTAGTCGACGCGTCCCAAGGGGTTGAAGCCCAAACCCTTGCGAACGTTTACTTGGCGCTCAGTAACAATCTGGAGATCATTCCTGTGCTGAACAAGATCGATTTGCCAGCGGCCGATCCCGAAGGCGTCCGCAAGCAAATCGAAGACGGAATCGGCCTGGACGCCTCGGCGGCGATTTTGGCCAGCGCCAAAGAAATGAAAGGCATCGAGGAGATTTTGGAAGCAGTTGTAGCCAAGGTGCCGCCGCCTGAGGCCGATCGGGCCAAGCCCCTGCGCGCGTTGATATTTGATTCCTGGTTTGATTCCTATCAAGGTGTTGTGACTCTGGTCCGGGTTGTAGATGGAGTCATTCGAACGGGCGACATGATTCGGTTTATGGCGACTGACAAAGATTACGAGGTTCTCAAACTCGGGGTGTTCGCCCCCTTCGCCAGTAATTTGGAACAGCTCGAAGCGGGCGAGGTGGGATTTGTAATTTGTGGAATCAAGGATATCCGCGACGTCAAGGTTGGCGACACGGTCACAACGGCAAAGCGTCCTGCTGCTGCGGCTCTACCAGGGTTTCAAAAAATCAAGCCGATGGTGTTCTCCGGAATTTTTCCGGTCGAGGCTTCGGACTTTGAGGATCTCAAAGAGGCCCTGGACAAGCTCGCGCTTAATGATTCCAGCTTGAGTTTTGAGCCCGAAACTTCCGCCGCTCTGGGCTTCGGGTTCCGTTGCGGTTTCTTGGGCCTGCTCCATATGGAAATTGTTCAGGAGCGTCTTGAACGGGAATTCAATTTAAATTTAATCACAACGGCGCCCACCGTGGTGTATCGCGTATTGAAGACCAATGGGGAAGAGTTGGAACTCGAAAATCCGGCCCATCTCCCCCCAACCACGGAGATTGAGCGAATTGAAGAACCTTATGTGAAGGTCAGCCTGCATACACCTTCTGAGTTTATCGGGGGCATGTTGAAGCTGTGCGAAGATCGCCGTGGCGTTCAGCTCAAAATGGAATACATCACGGATTCCAAGGTGATTATCGAATACAGACTCCCGCTGAACGAAATGGTGATGGACTTTTATGACCGGCTGAAATCGATTTCCAAGGGTTACGCCTCCATGGAATATGAAATGATGGGGTTTGAGCCGGGCGATCTGGTCAAAATGGATATTCTGATCAATGGTGAGGCCGTGGATGCACTGAGCGTTATCGTGCATCGTTCAAAGGCGGCTTTTCGCGGCCGCGCCTTAGCGAGTAAGCTCAAGGAGCTGATTCCGAGGCAGCAGTATCAGGTGGCGATCCAGGCGGCTGTAGGCGCAAAGATCATCGCTCGAGAAACTCTGGGGGCCCTTCGTAAAGATGTAACCGCAAAATGTTATGGCGGGGACATCAGTCGCAAGCGTAAACTTTTGGAAAAGCAGAAAGAGGGCAAAAAGCGGATGAAGTCGATCGGTCGAGTGGACGTTCCGCAAGAGGCCTTCCTCGCGATTCTCAAGGTGGACGAATAGTGTCTGTTTTTACAAAACGGTTTTGGATGGAGGGGCCTGGCTCTTTTGTGTTGGCTATTGCCTTAGCTCTCGTGATCCGTTGGGCGTTGTTCGAAGCCTATGTGATCCCATCCACCAGCATGCTTCCGACGCTTTTGGTACATGATCATATCTTTGTGAATAAGGCTGTGTATGGTGTCCGTGTTCCCTTCAGCGAGGATTGGCTGGTGCGCTGGAACTCCCCGGTTCGAGGCGAGGTTGTGGTGTTTAAATATCCTGCGGACAAGGAGAAGTACTTCATCAAGCGCGTTATTGGCGGACCGGGAGATCGTGTTTTTTACGAAAATGGATATCTCTACGTGAATGGTAAGCTTGTAGAAAGAAGTATCCCCCAGGCCCTCAGGGATGAATGGCTATGGCTTAAAGACACGGATTTCCCTGGCGACCAGCATGCAGGCGGCCGTGCCCTCTATGTGCACTGGGAGGAGCATCTTGGTTCAGCGCTGTACTCCGTCCTGATAAGGAGGGAGCGGGGCGATGCAGATGAAACATTTGGTCCCGTATCTGTGCCTGACGATCAGTATCTCGTCCTTGGCGATAACAGGGACAACTCGAAAGACAGCCGGGCCTGGGAAGAGCCGTACCGCTTCGTCCCACGTGATTATCTGGTTGGCCGCGCCTCTTTCGTGTGGCTGAGCTGCGAAACCACATTGCCTGCGCTGCCCTTTTTGTGCAATCCTCTAACGATTCGCTGGAAACGTTTTTTGCATTCGGTCAACTGAGAGGGGACGAGAAGCATGTCCACGACTTCAGAGAGCGGTGCCGCCGATTCGACGGCCCCAAAAAAGAAGAAGGCCAAATTCGGAGAAGGGCTTGGATCTTTCCTATTTGCGGTTCTCGCCATTCTGGCCTTTCGCTGGCTCCTATTTGAGCCCTATGTGATTCCCTCAGGTTCCATGATCCCCAGCCTTTTGATTCATGATCACATCCTTGTGAATAAATTTACCTATGGTGTGCGACTCCCGTTCACCAAGGAGTGGCTGATTAAGAGTGAGGGTCCCCAGCGCGGGGATATCGTCGTGTTCCGCTCGGTGGAAGACAGTGGTTATTTTATGATCAAGCGGGTGATCGGGCTTCCTGGAGACACCATTGAGTTGGATCCAGACGGGTATGTCAAAGTCAATGGCGAGAAGCTGGAAGTTCACCCTCTAAACGTTACAGGCGATCCAGGGTCGCAAAAGCCCTATTACCCCGTTAAGGAAAGTGACCTTGGTGGGAAATACTCGGACTTTGATTTTTTCGAGGAGGTTCTGGGAGCCAAGGTACATCGGGCGATGCTCACCAAAGGAGCGCCTCGCTTTTTTGATCGGCCCATGACAGTCCCGGAGGGGCATTATTTTGTCATGGGTGACAATCGTGACAACTCCAAAGACAGCCGGTATTGGGGATCTTTGCCCGCCGAAAATCTACTGGGTAAAGCGCTCTTTGTCTGGTTGAGCTGTGATGAGACACTTCCCTTTTTACCCTTTCTCTGTAACCCACTTGAACTTCGATGGGGACGGTTCTTTCACGGTCTCCGGTGAGTTCCAAGCAGGCCCATTTTTTTCTGCGCTACGCTTTGCAATCCCTGGGGATTGTTGTTCTGCTCGCCGTGTTAGTTCGCACATTCCTTGTTTCGTCGTACGTCATGACCGGGGACGGAATGCTTCCCAGCATCTGGTCAGGAGATTTCCTGATTGGTTTTAAGTGGGGATTGGAAAATCCCCACCGAGGCAGCGTCGTTGTATTGCGTTGTCCATCCGATCGCGAAAGAAACTGCCTGAAGCGGGTGGTCGGGATTCCGGGGGATCGGATTGAATTCCGTGGAGACCAGCTCGTGGTGAATGGTGATCCGGCTTACAAGCGCCGTGTGGGGCCTCGGTTTGCCATAGAAAAGGTGGGCTCAACCCGTTGGGTGACGTGGCCCGCACCTGAGACGACCCCGAGACCCCCGGTGGTGGTTCCGCCAGAACATGTTTTTGTGCTCAATGATAAAAGAAGCAATCGCGAGGATTCTCGATCGTGGGGCCCTATTCCGGTCCATCTTTTGGATGCACGTCTCATCCGGATTTGGCTATCCCTGGATTGGTATCACGACGGACAGCTCCAAGCCTGGCCGCAGGTGCGCTGGCAGCGTGTGTTGCGAGGCATCGATTGACTCGCGCGAGCCGCCCGGTATAGAGTCTTGCCAATGTCAATTGTTGGCGAATCCTTCCTTAGCTCAGAGCAGCTTTCCGAGAAAGATATAGATCAAATCTTCTCCCGGGCCGCGCTATTTAAGCGTGAGTTTCAAAAGCAAAAGCGGTTTGATCATCTTTTGAATCATAATGAAGACCTTCATCAGAAGGTTATCGCGCTGGTCTTTGCGGAACCGAGCACGCGCACGCGGATGAGCTTTCAGATTGCTGCGGGTCGCTTGGGATTGCGTACTCTCAGCTTGGACAATCCCCAGGTGGCCAGTCTCTCCAAGGGAGAGACCTTGGAGGATACGTTCCGCAATGTGGCAGCTATGTTTCCCGATCTGATGGTGGTTCGGTACAACACCAACATCGATGCCGATGCGGCGATTCAGACTCTTCCGTGTCCCGTCATTAACGGAGGCATTGGGACGTTTGAGCATCCAACCCAGGCACTTCTCGATGCCTACACGATCAAAGAATTTCGTGGAAATATCAAAGGTGAGCGCGTTCTCATCGTGGGTGACGTTCTCCACAGTCGGGTTGCAAATTCGAATCTGATGCTGTTGAGCCGGCTGGGAGCTGAGATTGCTTACTGTGCCCCGGCGGAGTTCATCCCGCAGAAGGAAACGTGGAAGTCCGTTAAGAGTTTCACCAATCTGAACGAAGCCACCGAGTGGGCCACGGTTGTTATGGGCTTACGGGTCCAGAAGGAGCGCCATCTCGAAAGCGGCATCGGTCTCTCATTGGCGGAATATCGTGAGAAATACCGATTTGGCGGTGATCAGTTGAAACATCTCCGCGCCGATGGGATTTTATTGCACCCTGGACCGGTGATTCGAGGCGTGGAGTTTTCAGCCTTTGTTTTGAATGACGAGCGATGCAAAATTCTTGATCAGGTGACCAACGGGGTCTTTATCCGGGCGTCACTGATGTCCATTATACTCGGCCTCGAGGTTAAGCACGGGTGAATATGAATAAAGGGTATCTCGTGTTGGAGTCCGGAGATGTGTTCTCCGGATTTTGGCATGCACAGGAGCGCGACGGGCGTGGCGTGGAGGAGCGCGCCGGTGAGGTGGTCTTTAATACGAGCCATAGCGGTTATGAGGAGATGGCCACGGACCCTTCCTATTTCAGCCAAATCCTTGTTCTGACCGCTCCTCAACAGGGTAATTACGGGGAAAACGACGAGTGTTGGGAATCCGAGCGCATCTGGATTGAAGGTTTTGTATGCGTGGAGATGCAGAACTCCTGGCGCGATCGATCCTGGCGCCAGAAGCTGGCCCGGGCCGGAGTCCCTATTCTTTCAGACGTGAACACTCGGGACCTTGTTCTTAAGCTCCGTGACCAGGGCACGATGTGGGGGGCCCTGGTCCGCGCCGATTCTCCAGAGGGGGCACTTCCCCGCGCGCGCCAGCTGATTGCCGAAAAACGTGCAGTCGACCGAGACTGGGTCTATACTGTGTCGCGGAAAAAAGTAGAGACAATCACCGGCAAAAACCCGCGAGGACCGCGCATCGCTGTCTTGGATCTGGGTTGCAAGACAAACACATTGCGAGAGTTGTCCTCGCGCTGTTCAGAGGTCCGGGTCTTTCCGTCGCGCACGCCGGCGTCCACTATTAAGGCCTGGAATCCAGATGGAATCCTCCTTTCCAATGGGCCTGGTGATCCGGCGGACGTGCAGGTGGCGTCGGACACGGTGAGAGAGTTGTTAGGGTGGCGCTTTATTTTTGGAATCTGTATGGGTCACCATATTCTGGGGCTTGCACTAGGCGGGCAAACGTATAAGCTCAAATTCGGCCATCGAGGTTCCAATCACCCGATAAAAGATAAGCTTTTAAATAGCATCTATATGACCAGCCAGAACCATGGCTACGCTGTAAAGTTGGAATCCCTTCCTGAGTCTGTTCGCGTGACCCATGTGAATCTCAACGACAATACGGTAGCGGGGATATATGACCCTGAGCGAAAAGCATTGAGTGTGCAGTTTCATCCCGAAAGTCATCCGGGCCCCCATGATGCCGTCGGGCTTTTTGACTTCTTCATAAGGCAAACGCAATGAACTACGAACCGTTCATCGAAAAATTAATGCAGCACTATACGGGCGGTAACTACCTTACGGAAGTGAAAGCCGCGAAAGAAGACTTTTTTGAACGTGCCGGAACATTTGACGAAGCCAGTGTCGACTTCGAATTAAAAATGGCTCAGTTCACCGACTGGTACCTGTTCACGCGTCGGATGGAAGATGGGCGTGTTTCTATTGAAATGGTGCTGGATGATCCGGCTTACAACATCACGGAAGACGAGCGTCCTCTCTATTTGAATCTCCGTAACTCACGCCATAGCCTTTTTGAATTCCAGAGGTTGAAGGGCGATGACGTTTACGTGCGTGATCTCTTTACAGGATTTAAGTACGTTTTACGTCATTCGCGGGTAACGCAAGGATTTAACACCGATGAGTTTTTTGAGGCCCGCTTGATTCCGCACGATGGCGGGTTTGTGTTCTCCAACTCATTTTGTTTCCACCCGGCCACCGTCTCCAAGTTCATCCTCAAGGAAGTTAAACGAGTCAATAGACTTCCCGAGGAGGAGCAGGCGCAAGCCCGTGAAGAGTTGATCGCACGTCTTTTTAAGATGAAGCATAAGCACGAACAGTATCGCCATCTCGATATTCACCAAATTTATTCGAACGATTCAAAGTTGAGAATTTGAAGTGCCAAGAAAACAGAATCTGAAGAAAGTTATGATCCTGGGAAGCGGGCCGATCGTGATCGGCCAGGCCTGTGAATTTGACTACTCGGGCACTCAGGCCTGCAAGGCCCTGATGAAAGAGGGTCTGGAAGTCATATTGGTCAACTCCAACCCGGCTACGATCATGACGGATCCCGAAATCGCGTCAAAGGTTTATATCGAGCCCCTAAAGCTTCCCTACGTTGAAAAGATTCTGCGCATAGAGCGTCCTGACGCCGTGATTCCCACGCTGGGAGGCCAGACCGCACTGAACCTCGCATTGGAGTTGGATGAGGCCGGTGTTCTCAAGGAACTGGGTGTCGCGTTATTGGGGGCCACCCCGGACGTGATTCGAGCTGCGGAAGATCGCGAAAAGTTCCGAACCATTCTCGACAACGTCGGGGCCCGGTATCCACGAAGCGAGATGGTTCGTACGTTCGAGCAGGGCATGGAGGTCGCCGAACAGTTGGGATTTCCCTTGATCCTTCGGCCCAATTACACGTTGGGCGGTGGTGGGGGCGGAGTGGCGTACTCGCTGGAAGAGTACCAGTCGAAGGTCGCCCAGGCTCTGCATGAAAGCCCCACCTCCGAGGTTCTCGTCGAAGAGAGTATCTTGGGCTGGCAGGAGTTCGAGCTTGAGGTGATGCGTGATAAGTCCGGCACCTTTGTCGTGATTTGCGCCATCGAAAATTTTGACCCATGTGGCGTGCACACGGGAGATAGCATCACCGTGGCACCTCAACAAACTTTATCAGACGTTGCCTATCAGGCGATGCGCGATGAAGCGCGACGAATTATTGAGGCGGTCGGTGTGGAGACCGGGGGCGCGAATATTCAGTTTGCTGTTAACCCAGCGACCGGCGACCGACTTGTCATTGAAATGAACCCTCGGGTTAGCCGTTCCTCTGCGTTGGCCAGCAAGGCCACGGGATTTCCAATCGCGAAGATCGCCGCGCTCCTCGCTCTCGGGTATGACCTGGAGGAGATTCGAAATGACATTACGGGAACAACTCCGAGTTGCTACGAACCCGCCCTGGATTATGTGGTCACCAAGATTCCCCGCTTCGCCTTCGAGAAATTTCCCGGAACCAAAGACACACTAACCACGCAAATGCGCAGTGTGGGTGAGGTGATGGCGATTGGGCGCACGTTCAAGGAGTCGTTGCAAAAGGCTCTTGTTGCCCTTGAGGAAGGTGAAACCGGGCCCACGCCCGTCACTCTCGATGAGAAACTCTTATCTTACCCGAACAGTAAGCGGATCTATCATATTTTCCAGGCTTTTCGCGATGGCCAAAGCGTGGATGAAATCCACGCAAAAACCTTGATTCATCCCTGGTTCCTTGAGCAAATCGAGGAGCTGGCCCATTTTGAAAAAACGCTGCAAAGGGAATCCTTGACGCCTGCTGTCCTCCATGAAGCCAAAAAGAAGGGATTTTCTGATGCGCGAATCGCGGATCTCGTGGGTCGCCAGAGCGAGGAAATCCGAACCCTTCGTTGGCAACACCAGATTTTTCCCGCCTACTTTCAGGTGGACACCTGTGCGGGTGAATTCAAGTCCGAAACGCCGTATTTTTATTCCACTTACCATGCGCCCCAGCGCCGCGGATCCTTCCCGCGGCCATTGATCGCTTTGCTTGGAAGCGGCCCCAACCGGATTGGACAAGGCGTTGAGTTTGATTATAGCTGCGTGCGCAGCGTGCGTGAGTTTCAGAAGAACGGTCATTACGTCGCCATGATCAACTCGAACCCTGAGACGGTCTCGACGGACTACGACACCTCCGACGCACTCTTTTTTGAACCTCTCACGTTTGAGAGCGTTCTTGAGATCTTGCGATATATCGAACCTGAAGGATTTATTAGCCAGCTGGGCGGGCAGACACCAATCAATCTTGCCCATAGGCTTGTGAAGGCCGGATGTAAACTTTTGGGATCCTCTTTGGAAACTATAGACATGGCTGAGGATCGGGGTTTGTTCGTAAAAATTTGCCAAGAACTCAACTTTCGAATTCCTCGCTCGGGTATGGCTGCCGACCTCGATGAGGCGCACGCGATCGCCGACGGCATTGGCTATCCTGTGATCTGCCGACCGAGTTACGTGTTAGGAGGAAGGCGCATGGAGATCGTCGAATCGCCCGAAGAGCTGAAAGCCTACTTTGAACGGCACGGTTCCTACATTTCCGCGGAAGTGCCGTGTCTTATGGATCAGTTTTTGGAACGCGCGCTCGAAGTCGACGTTGATCTGGTGCGCGGACCGGATTGGGCGGTCGTCGGCGGAATTATTGAACACATCGAGGCCGCGGGCGTACACAGCGGAGATAGTATGGGCGTGGTCCCGCCACAACGCCTAAAAGATGAAACGTGCCGCAAGATTGAAGAGCTCAGCCTGCGATTAGCCGATCGTCTCGGAGTGAAGGGGTTTCTCAACCTCCAGCTCGCTGTTAAAGACGACGAAATTTTTATGATCGAGGCCAATCCGCGCAGCTCTCGTAGCGTTCCTTTTATAGCTAAAGCTACGGGCATTCCGCTCGTGGACCTCGGAGTTAAGGGTATCCTCGGGCTCACTGCGCGTGAGGTTCATCCTGAAGCGTACAACTGGCACGGGGCCAAAGGCGTGAGCGTCAAAGGCGTGGTGTTCCCGTTTAAGAAATTTCCCGAGGCCGATTCAATTCTGGGTCCAGAAATGAAATCCACCGGCGAGACCATGGGCCGTGGTGGGGATTATTCCGAGGCTCTGCTCAAGGCCGTCGTGGCCTGTAGCCTGCAGCTGCCCGCGGAAGGAGAGGTTTTTCTCTCTTTGCGTGAAAAGGACAAGATCGACCTTCTTCCGCTAATTCGGGATCTGCAGGCTATGGGTTTCAGTTTGTCCGCCACACGCGGGACCGCAGCCTTTCTAAAGGACCATGGTCTAGATTGTGAATCTGTAAAGAAGGTACACGAAGGACGTCCCCACTGCGTGGACCGGATTCGATCTGGGCAGGTGGCTTTCGTGATCAATACCACATCTGGACGAACGTCCATTGAAGCCTCCTTTGGAATTCGACGAAGCTGCGTGGATTATTCCATTCCCTGTATTACAGAGAGTGACGCCGCCAAAGCCTTTGTATTAGCATTAAGAAAGCAAAAACAAGGTGACTTTGGTGTGACGCCATTATGAGTTTACAGAGTTTACAACGAACAAATTCAGAATCGAGTCCGCAAACTCTTTCCCAAGCAAACCTCCTTCAGGTTACGGGCCTGCACAAATCTTATAGGCGTGGATTCATTCCCCGTCGCACGGAGGTTCTTAAAGGGATTAGCTTTACTGTTCCTGCTGGCGAGATCACGGGTTTTCTCGGTGCGAATGGCGCGGGGAAAACCACAACCATGCGCTGTGTACTGGGACTGGATTATGCGGATGCGGGCCAAATCGAATTTTTCGGCAAACCGCTGAGTGTGGAGAGCCGGAGACGCGTGGGATTTCTCCCTGAGCGTCCTTATTTTTACGAACATCTCACGGGCGTGGAGTTCCTGGAGTTTTACGCTCATCTGACCTCCCCATGGAAAAAGAATGTGCTGCGCGACCGCGTGAACACCCTTCTGCGGCAGGTGGATCTGGAGTTCGCCAAGGATCGGCCTCTGCGTGCGTACTCAAAAGGGATGCTGCAAAAGATCGGGCTAGCGCAAGCTCTTGTGCATGAACCGGAACTCGTGATTCTCGACGAACCTGTATCAGGCTTGGATCCGGATGGACGTCTTGCACTATCTGAGATCATTCAGGAGACAGCCCGCAGAGGAACAGCCGTCTTCTTTAGCAGCCATCTTCTGCCTGATATGGAAAAGCTTTGTCATCGTCTCGTCGTGATCAAAGATGGCGTGGTGATCTACGAGGGCGGTACGGAAGCTCTCCTGGATCGCGGGGGGATCGAATTTGAGATTCACTTTCTGAGTCGGGGCGAGCGCGATACGCGGCGAGTGGCCACTCATGAAGAGTTGCAACCGGCGTTGAAGCAGCTGCTGACGGAGGGCGCCGCCATCATCGAAGTCCGCCGGATTCGAGCCTCCCTGGAGGAAATCTTTGTGCGGATGGCATTAAAGGGACGGAGATCTTCATGAGACCGGTTTGGGTTCTAGCGAAGAACACCTATAAGGAAGTCATTCGTGACCGAATTCTTTACGCGCTCGTGCTCTTTGCCATCCTTTTGATCGGGTTGAGTTTGGCCCTAGGTCAACTGACCTTCGCGGAACAAGCTCGTATTTCAGCGAATTTTGGACTGAGCGCGATTCATCTGTGCGCGGTTGTGCTCGCTATATTCGTGGGTAGTAACCTCGTTTACAAGGAAATCGAAAAAAAGACGATTCTCACGATTCTTGTGCGCCCTATCAGCCGTCTTCAATTTATCATGGGGAAAACACTGGGTCTCTCGCTTCTGATTCTCACTATGGTGGCGGGACTGGCTCTCATTCTGGGGCTCGTGTTTCTCGGCTTGGGGATGGATATTGATTTTCGCTTTGGGCTTGTGCTGCTCGGACTTCTCGCCGAGGCACTGATTCTCCTGGGTGTGACCCTTGTATTTTCCATGTTTACCAAGCCACTTTTAGTGGTGAGCTTTTCCCTTGGAGTGTTTCTTATCGGGCACTGGCAGGACAGTCTGGAATTTTTCGCCAAGAAGTCCGAGGGCGGTGTTCTTGTACCCATCTCCTGGTTCGTGAAGTACGCGCTTCCGGATCTTGAACGAGTCAACTGGAAGAATCTCGTGCTTTATAATCAACCGCTGGAGATGCAATCAAAGATGATCGCGCTAGGTTACGCGATCAGTTGGTTCGCGCTCTCCATTTGTCTGGCGGCTCTCCTGTTTAGAAGAAGAGATGTGGGCTGAATCGATCATCATATTTATATTCGGACTGCTGTGGGGAAGCTTCAGCAATGTCGTCATTCACCGTCTTCCAAAAGGCGAAAGTGTGGTGCATCCCCGTAGCCGCTGCCCCAAATGTGAGGCGGCCATCGCCTGGTATGACAATGTTCCCGTCGTGTCGTGGCTGTTGTTACGGGGGCGCTGCCGGAAATGTCGAACTCCCATCCCAATCCGATATCCCGTGGTGGAGCTTCTCACCGGCCTCGTATTCCTTTTTATCTTTTTGAAGTACGGCTACAGCTGGACGACTTTGGAGTATCTGTTATTCGCATGGGCGTTGATTGTGGTCTCATTCATTGATTTGGATCATATGATCCTTCCCGACGTCTTCACTCTTTCAGGAATTGTGATCGGGTTGGTGGGTGCAGCCCTCAATCCGGAACGTAGCCTGGTCCCCGCTATCGCGGGTGTGTTGATGGGTGGAGGGTTTCTTTTTCTTATCGCGTATGTTTACCTGCTCTGGCGCAAAGAGGAAGGCATGGGTGGGGGAGATATCAAGCTCCTGGCCTGGATTGGCGCCGTGCTCGGCTGGACCTCCATCCCGTTTGTGATTCTCGCCTCAAGTGTTTTGGGAAGTTTCGTGGGCGTCATACTGGCGGTTCGTTCGAAAGCTGGTCTTAAGTCAGTGATCCCGTTTGGGCCATACCTCGCGCTGGCCGCTATCGTCTACATACTCGGGGGAAAGGCACTTGGCCTTTGGTACATAAGTCTGTTTCTTCCGGACCTGGGCCCGGTCAATTGACAAGGTTTTGACGGTCCGATTTAATTTCCAATAGGGTAAGGTCTTGACTTCCGCCGAGGCAGCAACACGATGTTCTTCCGGCCAACAAAAATTATAGGGCTCGACATTGGGACGGCCAACATCAAAATGGCGGAACTCGACGTCTCGCGAAAGAGCGCCACTCTGTCGAGTTTTTCAATCATGCCCACTCCCCCGCGCGCGATCAATGGCGGCGAGATCGTAGATCCGGCCGCGGTCGCGGAGACGCTTAAGAACATGCTTGCGACGTCCAGATCTAAACGCAAGCATGTCGCGGTGGGATTGTGGGGCACATCGGTGATTACGAAGCGAATCTCGATTCCTCAGATGGACGAAAAGCTGGTGGCCGGCCAAATTCGCTGGGAGGCCGAGCAGTATATCCCGTTCGAGATTGGCGAAGTGAATATCGACTTCAAGGTGCTTCGACAATTTCAGAGCAGTCCTGAGAATATGGATGTCCTGCTGGTGGCGGCTCGCCAGGAAGTGGCCTTTCTCTATCAGGACATCGTCCAAAGCGCAGGTCTCAATTGCGCCGTCTTGGACGTCGCCGGATTCGCGTTGGCAAACTGCTTTTCGAATAACTGGGGTGTTCAAAAGGGGCAAACGGTCGCGTTAATGAATATTGGCGCATCGGTCACGAATTTCGTCGTTATCGAGAACGGAGAGGTCATCTTTTGTCGGGACGTGCCCGTCGGTGGAATGACCTACACAAGCGAGATTCATAAGGCTATGGGAATGAGCATTGAAGAGGCGGAGGCCCTAAAGATTTCCGCGTGCACGGGCCAGGCCGCTCCTGAAGAGGTTGCGGGCATCATTCAGAACGTTCATGAGATTGTGGCGGAAGAGGTCCAAAGTAGCATCGATTTTTTTATCAATATCACTCCGGGTCTGCCTGTTCAGCAATGCTTCGTCACGGGTGGTGCTTCGCGCACGGTGGGATTACTTCAATATTTAGGCCAGCAGACCAAGCTGAAATTCGAGATCTTCGATCCCTTCCGCGCGATCCGCATTAATGAGAAGACTTTGAGCTACGACTATGTTTCCGAGATCCGGGATTTCTCCGCCGTGGCTGTGGGATTGGGACTTCGGGCGCCGGGGGACGGATGATTCGTGTCAATCTGCTGCGCAACCGGATCGGAGATTCGGGACTGGCTGCTCCCGGGCCGGCCATGGCCGTGCAGAACCCCGAAATGCGCGAGTCCCTGATCAAAATTCTTCTAATGGTGATTTTTGTCGTTGGTCTGATGGTTTACGAGGGCCAAGTGATTCGGGGATTGAACGCGGACATGGTTCGGATTCAGGCGGAGCTGGTGGATTTGCAGGCGCAGGCCCAGGCCAAAGCGCAGGAAGTTGAATCCATCAAGGACATGGAGAAAGAGGCGCGCGAGTTGGAAGATAAGCTCAAAGTGCTCAAGCTCCTTTCGCGCCTTCGTCTACGTGAAGTGAAGACCTTGGATTTTATGCAAAGCTCGATTCCCGAAAAGGTCTGGCTGAAATCGGTTCATTACAACTCCGAGGAGATACAAAGTCAGAAAGGACGCCTGGTTTTTACGGGGAATGCCGCCGCCACTGAAGATCTCACGGAATTCGTGAGACGCCTGGAGGAAAGCAGCTATCTTGATGAAGTGATTATCATTAAGAACCAGGAGGTTAATGTTCAGGGGCGGAGTACGACAATGCGTGACTTCGAGTTCACCGCTCGAGTGGAGTCGAAAAAGTGAAACTCACAGATGTTCTTAGTCGCATCAGTACTCAACGCGCGGCTCTTATAGGCGTGTTACTGGGGGTTTTCTACTACTTTTTAATGTATGATGATGGCGCAAATTTGCGCAACGCTATCGCTCAAAGTGAAGCTCAGAAAACTCAATTGCAAGCCCAGATCAAAGAAAGCCAAGATAAGCTTGATCGTGCGGCAGTCTACAAAAAGGCGGCCGCCGAGGTCGGAAATACAATTTCAAAGCTCCTGACGTTGATCCCCGATAAATTTAATATGGCCGACCTGATGCGCATCGTTTCCAACGAAGCGAAGGTGGCGGGAACATCGTTAACAACACTCAAGCCAGGTAAAGTGAACATATCCGAAGTGGCAAACGAGTTTCAAGAATTGACTGTGGAGCTGGATATGTCGGGAAGCTTTCTTCAGCACATGGTCTTTCTGTCCAATCTGACGAAAATTAATCAGATCTTGATTATCAAAGAATTCAAATTCGATCACGAGCGAGATGGCCGCGGCGATGAGCCTCCGGTCGTGAAGTTTGTTTCTGAGATTGTGGCATTCCGATATCGCGGCGAGGAACTCAAAAAAGAGCAAGAGGCTCCTCCCGGAGAGGGCCAGACCCAATGAAGAAGAGCCATGCGCTCCAAATATTGGCGCCCTTGGTGGTTTTTGCTCTGGGTGTAGCGAGGGCGCAGGATTCTGCAGCCCCGCCACCACCCCCGCCGCTTCCGAATCCGGAAGAGCTCCCGCACTCGTCTCCACCCGCGCCTTCAATGCCTCAGGCCGAGCCTCCCTCCACAGCGCCGTCATCGGCGGGAACACCACCCTCTTCCGAGCCTCCACCGGACGCACCGCCCACTGGCACGGCGCAAGCACCGGCTCAACCCGAATCCCCCAATTCTGGAATTGCGGATCTCGAAGGGTTTCTCGAGCCGTTTATTTATGACATTGTAAATCGGCGTGATCCCTTTCAGGCTTACGTCGAGTTTGTGCCGGTGGAAGACGAGGGCCCACCACGCGCACTCACGCCCGCGCAGCGCTATGATCTGGAGCAGTTGAAGCTTGTGGGGATTATGTGGGATATCAAAGATCCCAAAGCGATGTTTATGGACCCGGACCAAGAAGTCTTAATACTGGGCCGGGACGAAAGTATTGGCAACCGCAACGGATACATCGCCGCGATCCGCGAGGGCGAAGTTGTTGTCGTTGAGGCTATTCGCAAACGAGGGGACATCATCTACCGCACAAGAGTGCTTCGCATCGAACGCTAACTCTGATCTAATAGAAGCAGGATAATCGCATTAGAGGTGTCACGGATGATACGCTTCATTTTTCCAGTCTTGCTGGTGTTCAGCATTTCAGTTGCTTTGAGTTCCTGCACATCCATTTCGGACGGTGAGGGCGTCGAAGACGAGATGGGTCCCATAGAAGAAGATGTGGATGCGGTTATTGAAGGTGATGCTGGTCTCGAGGGCGACACGGCTTCAGCCGAGGAAACTCCTTCCGACGAAGAGCTTGCGGGGATCGAGGAGGGGCTTTCCGAGGAAACGGACGAGGCGCTTTCGGGTGAAGGTGAAACCGAAGAGCAACTGGCTGGTTCAACCGAAAATGAAGAGTTCGATGATGAGCTCGAGTCGGAACTTGAACAAGGCGAAGAGGGGGCCCAAACCGACGAGATCGTCGCTGCTGATGAAACCGACGAAATCGACGCACTGGAAGAGGATCTCGGAGATGAGGATCTGATCGAAGAACCCGTAGCGGCAGAACCTCCGATCGAGTCGCAGCCCGCGACGGAGCCGGTGCCCGCTCCCGTTCCGGCACAGCCCGAAAAAGCCCGCGTAAACAATATCCGGTACGTTTCCAATTCCAGCGGAGGCACGGTTGTTATTGAGACTTCCTCACCGGTGACATATCAAACGCGGATGAACAGCGCGACCCAGCAGTTCGTCATCGAGCTTGCCGACGTGGAACTGCCCCCGGAGTTACAAAAACCCACGGTTCTCAAAGATTTCAAGTCCCGCATTGG
This sequence comes from Bdellovibrionales bacterium, assembly GCA_050249195.1. Lineage (GTDB taxonomy): Bacteria > Bdellovibrionota > Bdellovibrionia > Bdellovibrionales > UBA1609 > JALHOQ01. Next base: position 69,080 of record JBFWQY010000008.1, on the reverse strand, counting down.
GAGCATCAATGCTTATCAAAGCCAAGGTTCCAGCACAGCGCGCGTGGTGATCCAGCTGAGTGGCGCCGCGAGCGGGCCACCCGTGGTTCAGCAGGAGGGGGCCTCTCTCGTTGTGATTCCTCCCGCCGCTCCGGTTGTGGCGAAGGGATCGCCGTCTGAGCCTGCGGCACGTCCTGGAACTTCGACCTCCGGAGAAAAAGAAAGTGCCCTTTCAGCTCGCACCTTAGATGAGTTCTTAACCGGGAATCAGAATTTTTATGGGCGCAAGATCTCCCTTCAAGTGAAGGACGCGGATGTCCGAGACGTCGTCAATTTCCTGGCGGAGGAGAGCGGCGCCAACATCGTGATGTCGGATGATGTCGGCGGCAAAATTTCCTTGAAAGTCCGTCGGGTCCCGTGGGATCAGGCGCTGGTGACAGTGATGCGCAGCAAAGGCCTTGGCTATGTGCGCCAAGGCAATGTATTACGTATCAGCACCTTAAAGGCGCTGCAGGCGGAGACCGAGGCCGCGAACAAGATCATCGAGGCGCAAAAGGCGATTGTTCCAGATGTGGTCCAGGTTCTACCCATCAGCTATGCCAGCCTGGACGATCTTACAAAGAACATTGCGCCCTTTCTCTCGAAAGAAGGTAAGGTCGTCGCGGATAATCGGACGAGCACCTTAGTTGTCACGGACAAGCAAGAGGCCGTCGATCGAGTGGCCAAACTTGTTAAAACTCTCGATATCCCTCCAGGGCAGGTTTCGATTGAAAGCAAGATCGTCGAGGCTGTTGAAGATTTTGAATCTCGAATTGGCGTAAACTGGAGTTTCACTGGAGCGCCAGTTAGCTTAAGTCCCTCTGGCGGTCATGAAGGCGCTCCGCTTGATATGAGACTCGATATGGGTTCATCACCGGTGACGACTGAGCTGGCCCAAGGCGCGACCTTTGCTGGGCGCTTGAGCGTTGGCGTATTAGACGTCTTTGGTGATCTGACGGCGCTCCTCTCCCTTGCGGAGCGTGATTCACTGGCAAAGGTAATTTCGGCGCCGCGCATTTCCACAATGAACAGGGAAAAGTCCACCATCACTCAGCAAGGTGAGAACATCTCGGTCATTTCCACCTTCAGCCAGGAAACAAAAACCACCACAAAGAGTGAGAAGCGGACTCCCTATAAGGTGGAACTCGCTGTCACGCCTCAGATCACGGCTGACGGCGCCGTGATCATGGATCTGGATGTGCAAAGGGAATTCCTTGGACCTGAAGTCGATCCCGACTTGGGAGCTCGGCCGGTCAATAAGCGCTCAGCGAAAACAAAGATTCTCGTGCGCAATGGACAAACGGCTGTGATTGGAGGCATCTATACCAGTGATGAGACGGAGTCGACCCGGGGGATTCCGGGCCTCATGAAGATTCCCGTGCTCGGTTGGCTGTTCAAGAGCAAAGGCACGGAGCGAATCAAAAATGAGCTTTTGATTTTTATGACACCCCGGATTCTCGCTTCGGAAACTCTCGCGGCACAGGCGTCAGTTCATCAGTAGATAGGGTCTATTGTGTGTAGAAATTCACGGATCGCGTGTACCGGTCCGTGGGTTCACTTTCTGTTCCAAACCAGCCGACCGGAGTCATCTTGACGCGGTACCTGTAATAATTCGTCCCGGTTCGATCCTTCGGAAGCCCCGATGCATACATGACGACAGCACCCGATTTGCAGCCCGTGATGGAGCTTTCAATGCCCAGGATTTTCGTCTCATTAGGCTGAATCGTGCCGAAGGAGGAATAGGTGCACTCGAAATCATCAAAGGTCTCATTGAACTCCGACGGCGTGAAATTGACTTCCATGGGCTGGGTGGAGAACGAGCCGGGCGAGGTCACTTCCAGAGTGATCGCGACGATGGTGACGGGTTCATCCGAATTGTTGGTCAGGGAAACTGAAAATCGAAACCATGGACCCGCCACTTCTTCATCCCCGATGTAGAAGGGACCGGTAATCACAATGGGTTTTTCAGGCAGAACCTCCACCTCCGTATGTTGAGATTTGCTCTTTTCCTTAGAACACGAGAGCAAGCCCAGGCCCAAAACGCCAAGAATCAAAAAACAAACGAGTCCATTCCGCCCACACATCGTCCCACTCCTAGAAGCCTCATGCTTTTATCGGAGATCTGTCGAAAGATTTTTAGCTTCTCCAATCGAGGCGCCTTGCTTTGAATGACGGATCCCGCTAAAGGGAGAAGCATGGACCTTTTTGAGACACGCGGTGGGACTCCTTCGGACCAACCCCTGGCGGAGCGACTCCGGCCACGCCAGCTGTCGGATTTCCAGGGCCAGTTCCAAGTCCTAAAAGCTCTGAAGCCCTATCTGAATTCACCCGAGCGCCTGCCCAATCTCATTCTTTGGGGACCACCGGGAAGTGGCAAGACAACCCTGGCGCGGATCCTCGCCGACCTCAGTCGAGCTCACTTTGTCAATCTAAACGCCGTGGATACGGGGGCCAAGGAAATCCGGGAGCTGGGTGCGCAAGCTCACCTGCGGCGAATCCAGGGTCTGGGCCAGACTCTCATATTTATCGATGAAATTCATCGCCTTAATCGCGCCCAACAGGATGTTCTCCTCCCATTCACCGAAGCCGGCGATTTTATTCTTGTGGGCGCCACCACCGAAAACCCGAGCTATGAGCTTAATTCCGCCCTCCTTAGCCGTGCGCGTGTACTTACATTATCACCGTTACCTCCTGAATCACTTTTGAAAATCTTTGAGGCGGGCTGTGCGGAACTCCACGTGCGTTCGGCCGAATTCCTCACGTCGGAGGCCAAGGACCTTCTCATTGAAGTCGCCGACGGAGACGCTCGGCGACTTCTCAGCGCTCTCGATACCCTTCACACGCATGCCAAGATGTTGCAGCGGCCACTCGAACCTGCCGACCTGAGTGAAATCCTGCAGCGACCTCACCTCCGATACGACAAAAAAAGTGACGAGCACTACGACACGATCTCCGCGTTCATCAAAAGCATACGGGGCAGTGATCCCCAAGCTGCGATTTATTACTTGGCCCGAATGCTAGCGGGAGGAGAGGACCCGGTATTTATTGCGCGCCGACTTGTCGTACTGGCCTCGGAGGATGTGGGAAATGCCGACCCGCGCGGCCTTTCTCTCGCCGTCGCGGGTTTGCAGGCGGTGGAGCTTGTAGGCCTTCCCGAAGGCGCGATCAATCTGGCCCAAGTCACCACGTACCTTTCATGTGCTCCGAAGTCGAACGCGTCCTATATAGCCTTAAAAAAGGCGCAGGACTCCGTCACCAAGTCCGGCACGCTTCCGATTCCGCTTTCTTTGCGCTCGGCCCGAACCAAGCTCGCCAAAGAGCTGGGTTATGGGCAGGGCTACAAGTATGCGCATGAAGGGGCCACAGGCTGGCAGGAGATGGAGTTTCTGCCCCATGAACTGTCAGGCTCTCGCTTTTACGAGCCGGTTGACCGCGGTTTTGAAAAGACAATGCGCCAGTACTTGGAATGGATGACGCGGAAAAAGAGATCTAATCCGCCTTCATAGCGCAAAGGCAAACGCACGCGTCTTCGTCGCCGGCTTGTTTGGAGTGCCGCGTGTTGGCCGGAATCAAGATGCGGTCCCCGGCCCGCAGGAGCAATCGATTTCCTGCAATATCCAGTCGGAGTTCGCCCGAGACGACGATTCGGACTTCGTCAAAAGGATGCCGATGATCGGCGATCTGTGCCCCTGGAGGAATCACCTCCTCATGCGCTTCCAGGCCCTCACTCTCCAGCATCAGGGCCATTTGTTGCCGAGTGGGAAGAATAGGGGCTTGCCACCGACTGACGAGCATGGAGACCTCCTCTTTTAGGCAGCGACTTGTCTCGAAGTGATTCCAATTTCCACAGTCGCATCCGATTGATACAGGACAATACTCTAAAATTTTGGGTGCCGCCTCAAGTCTTCTTTAGGGGGGGTCGATGGAGTAACCGTGAATAGCTTGGGGGACACTTGAGCCACGCGCCAGATGCCAATTCGAAGGATGAACAGGCTTTGAAGATCAAGGATTTCATATCTAAGAGTTCAGGCCTTCGGTCCAGGGAAAGCGACAACGAGGAGATTCAGATTTTCCAATGCGCCGACGGCAAGACCATTGCCATCCAGGTGGCGGACCTGGAAGAGGTGATTCCCAGAGTCGATTCTGATGGACATGTCTTTCTTCAGGTGAACTTCGTCACTGGAAAAAAGATCCTCCTCACCCAGAACCTGGTCGGTTTTAAGCCCGCTCCGGCCCGCGGTCTGGACCTTTCGAAGCTCCCTAAGGTGGTGACCACACCGGACCTCCTGTCGGTGGTAGAGGCCCTTGAGGACTCTCTGAGCGCGACACCAACGCAGCCGGACGAAATCGAAGTCCTGCGCAAGGTATTTGACTCTGTTCTTCGTGGTGCCGAGGCCGTTGGGTTCGACACCACCTCCGAACGCGTGTGGATGCAGAGCCTTGCCCGAAACGCGCGCGCCAGCGCCTAACATCCCTACAGAATATTCACACTTGACCACAACCCTGCATTTGAGCCATCTTGACCCTCTATCGGACCAGACGGGGGCATAGCTCAGTTGGGAGAGCATCTGATTTGCATTCAGAAGGTCGCAGGTTCGATCCCTGTTGCCTCCACCAAGTTTATCTGGTTCTGGCTCTGATTCTGGCTCCTAGCTCAATAATCCACTATCGGAAGAGCCGCGGAATAATCCATTCGCGGCGAAGCCGTTCTTTTAGTCCCATAATTTTCAAAAGTCCTACTGAACCACGACCCTGTTTGATCGACCGTCACGTGTCTGACTAAGTGATCACTTGATGATTTTGATGAGGAACATCCACCCTCAGCTTCAGGGGTGCGGGGTCGGCGCGCAGTGCGATTCTAAAAGTCGTGCACCGTAGCCTGCGATGCATATTCGAGGCGTACGAATCCAAGTTTGGCATCCCCGCAGCAGCCACCTGTACGGACCGGCGTTGTGTACATTGGTGATCGAACCTGTAATGAGATCGACCTGACCGGAACCACCCCTTCCAAAAGGTACTCCGATGAGACAAGAGCATGACCCATACCCTGAGAGGCAGGCATAAGGGCTGAATTTGAAGTTAAGAGCTCTTTGTTGTTGAGTACTAACGCTGATTCCAGAAATTCAGATTCATATCCGCAGCGGGAATTGGGATTCAGATCGGCAGAACCTTCGACCGAGCTAAATATAACGGTTTGGTCGCGATCGGGCGTGTAGGGGATCGGCAACGAGAGAATCTGGGAGAAGGAGTTCGACCAATCGAATGTCGCCTGAAGTCCAAGAGTTTGGTATGTTGACACCATCCCAATGTCGCGCCCCACACAATCGGGATGGGGGTCCTCAACCCACACATCCAGGACGGCATCGCTCAGAGACTCCACTTGGCCGTCCGTGCAAGGAGCCGAGCCCTGCGTCGCGACGACGCGGACTCTCGATCCATTGCTAGAATCAAGATCCCCATAGCCTAGAATCTTCTTTGTGTCGGTTGTTGTCTGGGGACAGATATCATCGCCTACATTGAAAGGGATGGCACCGTCACCCACGATAATACCCGCGGACCAGTAATAAATGGCTGACGGATTTAGGTTGCGAAAACGCATTTTAGCCCGCGCCAGCGCGTGCCCCCGGTCTGGCACATGGACATCAAATATCGAGACCGCATTGTACGTACAAGTCAAACTTTTCACTTCGCCAGGCTTTAATGCGTAGACATAGTGTCGAGGACTGGCGCAGCGGGTGATGGCGTTTGCCTCTGAAAAGTCTAACGCTGCCGAAGCCAATGCGAATAAGTTGAACAAGAAAAACATGATTCCCCCCCCCCTTTATGTCGACCTGTCGCTGGCCACTATACCGCGGCCGGCGACAAATAAATCAGTTAGGTGAAGGAATTGTAATTATGGAATTAATGCGACTATGGAATCAGATTAATCTGAAAATCGTTGACGGAGGAATGCAATCCTTCACCCTCCCAGGCATCTTCCAGGGCTACAGCGATAGTCACGGCTTGCATTGGATAGGGTAGTTGTATGAAGAAACTCTGCGGTTGGCTAGGCTGCCCTGCTAAATACCACCCTTCGTGCCAATACTGCGCCCAAAGAGGTTGCTGGGGAAATTGCAAGTTGGCCCAACCCGGATACACCCTCAAACTCAATCCTCCGCCAGTAGCACCATTTACGAATGGATTGAGTTGAGTTGAACCGCCATTAAACTGGATAAAGAGTTTGGTGGCAGGATAAGGCGCTTGAGCAACGACATAATAGAAGCTCGTTCCCATTGTGTACACTCCGGTATAACCATTCAACAAAGGTCCCCACCCTCCGTTTCCCACGCGATTCCAGTACACCTGGCCGTCAGCGTGCCCAGAACCGTAATTGGGTACATAGGCTGTATGGGCAGGCAAACTTCCGAAGGTCATCGTTGTATTGCTAGGCCGTGCCTCCACAAATGCCGATGTTAGACTCAGCGCAAAAATGAGCATTCTCATGATTTCCCCCTTGTTTTGTTTTGAACCTTTTATGCGTTCAACCTCTGCGAAGCAATTCATATACCAACCGGGAGGGGTCAAATTGTCACCGGCAACCCGATCATTTGGTCCGGTAGTGCCGCCGCCAACTCAGCTTGATCATGTTTCAATGACCGGGGCTCAAGCAATTTTCCAGCGTCCAACTTCGTACATGGTTTCAACATCCCGACAAAAACCTTCTGGTAGCTGCGCGTCTGCCGTGCGCATTAACTCTCTTCGACCAGTTCTGAATGATCTCTTCCCACTTCTGCAAGACTGCTGGGGCAGTTACGCTCTCAGTGGGTAGCCGCTCATCCCTATTAACTTCGTTCAAGCGACTCGACAATAGGACGATGCCTCGCCTCCATCAGCTCTCCCTCCCGAGCTGCAACAAAGTTTCCAGATGTCCACATGCCACTGGTTTATTCTGTATCGTGCACAAGTTCATAGAAGCCGTTGTGGCATGAGATGCAAAGTTCCTACTGGCGTCCATTTTCCCGGTTGCACTGAAATACTCCACGCTATGGAGACTCGAATCCTCGTCCGGTTCAACACAACATACGTTAACCGTCTGAAATACTCCGACGGAACTGTCGAACGGCGTCCCTACTCTTAATTGCAACATCAACGATGTCCTGCCACTCGACCCGATCGACTTTAGCGTCCCATCAGAGTAAACAAAAACTATATATAAACTCGCTTGAAATTTTCCCGATGTTCCACAATCACTCTCCTCTCTCCCTCAAGCGATTACGCTATATTGATCACCTAACCGCGCTCAGGAAGATTCAGTCCTCGCTCTCGAACTTGAGAACCTCCGATAGGGCCTCGGCACGGCCCGGCGCTGAGTGTGACAAATGCCATCGGGCCTAGTGTGAATGCTCACGTGTAAGCGGAAGCCGCGAGCCCTTTTCGACGGCTACAAGCTACAAGTACAAACTACAAGTAAGTAAGGAAGAACCAGGCGACAAAGATCAAAAAATTTAAAAAAACATGCGCTTGCGCGGGTTTTCCCCGTTGCATGGGAGCTCCATTTCGGGCATAACCTTTCTTCTCAGCCGGTACATGATTCCGAGAGCAGGAAGAGAGCCTGACCTCGGCAATAACTGGGCGCAGAAAGCGAAAGCTCGACGCGCTGGCGAAAGAAGAAAAATTTTTCGAGCAGTTATTGACCGCAACAAGTACCTGAAATATAACCCTGAGTTCTCACTTTTGCTCTTTGAAAACTAAATAGCTAGCTATCATGGTTTTTGGGTCCCATCCATGTAGAGTTTTCTATTTATGGACTGGGTTCAATTTTATCTTTGATGGCGGCAATTCATATGTACTCGCAAAGTAACAATGAATTTGACGCTAGAACAAAGTCGATTTTGATATTTGGTTTTTCCAAATTTTAATTGAAGAGTTTGATTCTGGCTCAGAACAAACGCTGGCGGCGTGCCTAATACATGCAAGTCGAACGAGGAAGTCCCTTCGGGGATTGTACTAGTGGCGTACGGGTGAGTAACGCGTGGATAATCTTCCTTTAGGTGGGGAATAACCAATCGAAAGATTGGCTAATACCGCATAAGACCACACGGGCTTCGGCTCGAGGGGTTAAAGACTTCGGTTGCCTGAAGATGAGTCTGCGCCCGATTAGCTAGTTGGTGGGGTAATGGCCTACCAAGGCGACGATCGGTAGCTGGTCTGAGAGGACGATCAGCCACACTGGGACTGAGACACGGCCCAGACTCCTACGGGAGGCAGCAGTAGGGAATATTGCACAATGGAGGAAACTCTGATGCAGCGACGCCGCGTGAGTGACGAAGGCCTTCGGGTTGTAAAGCTCTGTTCTCAGGGAAAAAGAAAGTGATTGTACCTGAGGAGAAAGGACCGGCTAACTTCGTGCCAGCAGCCGCGGTAAGACGAGGGGTCCAAGCGTTGTTCGGAATCATTGGGCGTAAAGCGGGTGTAGGCGGCTCTATAAGTCAGGAGTGAAATCCCCGGGCTTAACTCGGGAAGTGCTTTTGATACTGTAGAGCTTGAATGTGGGAGAGGATAGTGGAATTCCAGGTGTAGTGGTGAAATACGTAGATATCTGGAGGAACACCGGTGGCGAAGGCGGCTATCTGGCCCAACATTGACGCTGAGACCCGAAAGCGTGGGGATCAAACAGGATTAGATACCCTGGTAGTCCACGCCGTAAACGATGGATACTTGGTGTTGGAGGTATTGACCCCTTCAGTGCCGAAGCTAACGCGTTAAGTATCCCGCCTGGGGAGTACGGCCGCAAGGTTAAAACTCAAAGAAATTGACGGGGGCCCGCACAAGCGGTGGAGCATGTGGTTTAATTCGATGCAACGCGCAGAACCTTACCTGGGCTTGACATGGACTGGAAGATTCGCAGAGATGCGGTCGCCCGCAAGGGCCGGTTCACAGGTGCTGCATGGCTGTCGTCAGCTCGTGTCGTGAGATGTTGGGTTAAGTCCCGCAACGAGCGCAACCCCTATGTTTAGTTGCCAGCATTTAGTTGGGCACTCTAGACAGACTGCCGGTGTTAAACCGGAGGAAGGTGGGGATGACGTCAAGTCCTCATGGCCTTTATGTCCAGGGCTACACACGTGCTACAATGGTAGGTACAAAGGGAAGCAAGAGTGCGAACTGGAGCTAATCCCATAAAACCTATCTAAGTTCGGATCGAAGTCTGCAACTCGACTTCGTGAAGCTGGAATCGCTAGTAATCGCGGATCAGCATGCCGCGGTGAATACGTTCCCGGGCCTTGTACACACCGCCCGTCACACCATGAAAGTTGGGCCTACCAGAAGTCGTTGCGTTAACCGTAAGGAGACAGACGCCCAAGGTAGGACTAATGATTGGGGTGAAGTCGTAACAAGGTAGCCGTAGGGGAACCTGCGGCTGGATCACCTCCTTTCTAAGGAGTTTATGTGGTAGAAGGAATTTTCATCTTGATGAGAATTCCTCTGCTGAAGCTTCTTGAGGTCAAACCTAAGATCATGTCATTAGCTAGCTGTTTAGTTTTGAAAGAGCGAACCTGAGATTGCGGATTTACTAATAGTGAATCCTATATTGAGGGCCTGTAGCTCAGTTGGTTAGAGCACACGCTTGATAAGCGTGGGGTCAGAAGTTCAAGTCTTCTCAGGCCCACCAGTTTTAAAATAAAAACTGCAGGGCTTTGGAAGCAATTGTTCTTTGAAAATTGAATAGCATATTTTTAGATCAACGATCTTTAAGTTTAAACTATTTGGTTTGATTTAAAGAAAGTTGATGAAGGCAAGTAACGAGTTGAATTTATTCAATATGAGATCTCCCTCAAAGAGATCTTCATAAGAGTTCAATTTTTAGTTATTCGATCTGGCTTTGCAGATTGCTTAACGCCTTGGAGGGAGTTTCCTTTTGGGGCAGGCGCAGAGGTTGTAAGAGGCCTAGGCGCTCGATTTAAGTAATTCTTAGCAAAGTAAGTTTTGATTTTTTGAAGCTACTAAGAGCCTATGGCGGATGCCTTGGCACTAGGAAGCGATGAAGGACGTGGTAAGCTGCGATAAGCTTCGGGGAGTGGCACACACACTTTGATCCGGAGATTTCCGAATGGGGAAACCCACCAGTAGATCTGGTACGGCATGGTGAATTCATAGCTATGTCGAGCTAACGAGGGGAAGTGAAACATCTCAGTACCCTTAGGAAAAGAAATCAACCGAGATTCCCCCAGTAGTGGCGAGCGAACGGGGAACAGCCTAAACCTTGTATATGTGATAGCTGCTAGGCGTTGTATACAAGGTGTCGCGGGACTTTCGGGAGCTGCTAGCACGGCTTCACGGAGTTAAAAATAGATTGTTAGTAGAACAACCTGGAAAGGTTGGCCAAAGAAGGTGATAGCCCTGTAAACGAAAGCAATTTGTCTCCGGAAAGTATCCCGAGTACCACAGGACACGTGAAATCCTGTGGGAATCTAGGGAGACCACTCTCTAAGGCTAAATATTACCTAGTGACCGATAGTGAACAAGTACAGTGATGGAAAGGTGAAAAGAACCCCGAGAGGGGAGTGAAATAGAATCTGAAACCGTAGGTTTACAAGCAGTGGGAGCACTATGCACGAATGTGCCAGTGCGACCGCGTACCTCTTGCATAATGAGTCAGCGAGTTATTTTTGCAGGCAAGATTAAGCCGTTACAGGTGTAGTCGTAGCGAAAGCGAGTCTGAAATGGGCGTTAGTCTGCAGGAATAGACCCGAAACCCGGTGATCTAATCATGGCCAGGGTGAAGCGCGGGTAACACCGCGTGGAGGCCCGAACCAGTTGAGGTTGAAAACTCTTTGGATGAGCTGTGATTAGGGGTGAAAGGCCAATCAAACTGGGTGATAGCTGGTTCTCTCCGAAATATATTTAGGTATAGTCTTCGATAAATTGTATCCCGGAGGTAGAGCACTGAATGGGCTAGGGGTCTTTACCAGATTACCAAACCCAATCAAACTCCGAATGCCGGTGATATCTACTCGAGGAAGCAGACGCGGGGTGATAAGGTCACGCGTCGAGAGGGAAAGAGCCCAGATCGCCAGCTAAGGTCCCTAAATATGCGCTAAGTGGTTAACGATGTGGAGCTACTTTGACAACCAGGAGGTTGGCTTAGAAGCAGCAATCCTTTAAAGAAAGCGTAATAGCTCACTGGTCTAGTGGCTCCGCGCGGAAGATGTAACGGGGCTCAAGCGCATTACCGAAGCTGCGGGTTTAGAAGGTATTCGTACCTTTTAAGCGGTAGGAGAGCGTTCTCGCATAGGCTGAAGGTCGACCGACAAGGACGGCTGGACGAACGAGAAGTGATCATGCTGACATAAGTAGCGTGTTAAGACAGGTGAAAAACCTGTCCGCCGAAAACTCAAGGGTTCCTGGGCAAGGATAATCCTCCCAGGGTTAGTCGAGACCTAAGATGAGGCCAAATGGCGTAGTCGATGGATAAACGGTTAATATTCCGTTACCTGCCCTGATGTAAGCATAGGAGTGACGAATTAGGTTAAACCAGCCTCTTATTGGATTGAGGTGTAAGTGGTTAGACGGTGATGTAGGCAAATCCGCATCACTTAACGTTGAGCCATGAATGCGAGCGGACTTGTCCGCGGAAGTGGTTGAAACCATGATTCCAAGAAAAGCTTCGATGTGTTGTTAGGGCAGCTCGTACCGTAAACCGACTCAGGTGAGTAGGATGAGTATTCTAAGGCGATTGGGTTAAAACTGGTTAAGGAACTCGGCAACTTGACACCGTAACTTCGGAAGAAGGTGTGCCACGGTAGGGTTTATAGCCCGAGGTGGTCGCAGAGAAATGGGAGTAGCGACTGTTTATCAAAAACACAGGGCTGTGCTAAGTCACAAGACGACGTATACAGCCTGACGCCTGCCCGGTGCTGGAAGGTTAAGAGGATTTGTCAGCCGCAAGGCGAAGCAGAGAATCGAAGCCCCAGTAAACGGCGGCCGTAACTATAACGGTCCTAAGGTAGCGAAATTCCTTGTCGGGTAAGTTCCGACCTGCACGAATGGCGTAACGACTTCTCCGGTGTCTCAACCAGATGCCCAGCGAATTTGAACTCTCAGTGAAAATGCTGAGTACCCGCAGAAAGACGGAAAGACCCCGTGAACCTTTACTCTAGCTTGGCAGTGATCTTAGATCTAGCATGTGTAGGATAGGTGGGAGCCTTTGAAACCAGGGCGCTAGCTCTGGTGGAGGCAACCTTGAAATACCACCCTTGTTGGCTTTGAGATCTAACCTGCGCCCTTATCAGGGCGAGGGACACTGTCTGGTGGGGAGTTTGACTGGGGCGGTCGCCTCCAAAAGAGTAACGGAGGCGTACGAAGGTTCGCTCAGCCTGATTGGAAACCAGGCGGTGAGTGCATTGGCATAAGCGAGCTTAACTGCAAGACCTACAAGTCGAGCAGATGCGAAAGCAGGTCAAAGTGATCCGGTGGTCCCGTGTGGAAGGGCCATCGCTCAACGGATAAAAGGTACTCCGGGGATAACAGGCTGATTCCGCCCAAGAGTTCACATCGACGGCGGAGTTTGGCACCTCGATGTCGGCTCATCTCATCCTGGGGCTGGAGCAGGTCCCAAGGGTATGGCTGTTCGCCATTTAAAGAGGTACGCGAGCTGGGTTCAGAACGTCGTGAGACAGTTTGGTCCTTATCTTCTGTGGGCGTAGGAAAATTGAGTGGAGCTGTCCTTAGTACGAGAGGACCGGGATGGACAAACCTCTGGTGTTCCTGTTGTCGCGCCAGCGGCATGGCAGGGTAGCTATGTTTGGAAAGGATAACCGCTGAAAGCATCTAAGCGGGAAGCCAACCACAAGATTAGTTTTCCCTGGGGCTTTAAGCCCCCTGAAGACTCCTTCTAGACTAGGAGGTTGATAGGCGGCGGGTGTAAGTCGGGTAACCGATTCAGCCGAGCCGTACTAATTGGTCGTGAGGCTTCTTTTATCTTTCTCCTCTTTGGAGCGAGAAGGATGTGTCAAAAATCGAAACTTATTTTGCTAGGAATGACTTAAATTGAGTGAAGAGCTTGCTTCACTAAAAATATGACTATTCATTTTTGCTGGTGTCTATAGCGGCGGGGCCACACCTGATCCCATCCCGAACTCAGAAGTTAAGCCCGCCAGCGGCGATGGTAGTGCAGTGGTGACACTGTGGGAGAGTAGCACGATGCCAGCTTTTTATTTGGTAACCACTTCGGTGGGCGCCGTTAACCCGATTAGGAATCTAATCGGGTTTTTTATTTTCTGAGCTTGCATGGGCGTGTGGGTTCTGTACGAATCCTAACGCATGGAGTGAAGCTAGTGGTTGTGCAGCTGAACTACTTCAACGCTTCTCGGATGTAGGCGGAGGCTGTGTCCATGAGCCAGACGACGGCGGCGATCACGAGTATGATACATCCCACTTCGCGCCACATGGCTTGACCTTGATACTTAATGAGCAGCGTTCCGATGCCGCCACCGCCGACAAGGCCAATGATCGTAGCCATGCGAACGTTAATATCCCAACGATAGATTGTGAAAGCGATGTAAGGAAGTACGACCTGAGGTACGACAGCAAACCAAATCACTTGGATGGCATTAGCCCCGGTGGAGCGAATGCCTTCAATTGGGCCTTCACTCACCCCCTCTACGATTTCAGAGTATTGTTTGGTGAGGGATGCTACGGAGTGAATCATTAGGGCGAGCATTCCGGCGAATGGGCCCACGCCCACCCACACGGTGAATACGATGGCCCAAATGAGGGGTTCCACTGAACGGGTCACATTTAAAAGAGTACGCAATGAAATGTATACGATAAAGGCGGCCGGATGAGTCATGATGTTTTTGGCTGACGCAAAGGAGAGCAGGAATGCGACGGGGATCGCGACGATCGTTCCTAAGAAAGCAATAAAAATAGTTTCAATGACCTCCGTGATGGCCGTGGGCAGGAGGTCCAGGTTGGCATGGGCCAGATCATAGAAGAGTCGGCCGGCGCCCGCAAGACCATCCTCATCCAGAAGTTCGTAGAAGGACACTTCCGTCACGTTCACACTCACGATGAGTGTAAGTATTAAACTGAGGATCAAGTGAAGGCCCCAAAGAGATTTGAAAAAGGGGACGGAGGCGATTTCCTGTTTTCGAATCGGACAGGCGAAGAGAAAGTCTCCTAACGTTGTCCGATTGCAGCGATGGAGAAGGTACGTGAGGCCTAACATTAACCCGCCTATGGTGCAGGTCGTCCAGCCAATCGCTGGCATATGGGTCACTGCGAACTCTTGATTGAAAGAGTCCTCCGCGAGCCCCAGGCTTATGACGACGAGATACAGGGTGTAGAGGCCGACGCCGAGGGAATAGGTAAAGAATAAGCAATCGAAAAGCAGACGTTTTGGGTTCATTACCCGGGATGACTCAGCTGACATGAACCTCTCGTGCTCCTTCGCCGTAGATTTTCGCAAACCATTCTTCGTTAATTTCCTGAGGATTGCCTGTGTAGACAATCTCGCCCCCGCGCAAAGCAATCACGCGAGAGGCGTACTGTCGCACCAGGCTCAGGAAGTGAAGATTGCAAATGATCGTGATCCCCAACTCCTGATTTACTTTGCGTAGGTAGTCCATAACCGTGTGGCACGTGGCGGGATCGAGGCTGGCCACCGGCTCATCGGCAAGGAGGAGTTTTGGGCTCTGGGTAAGCGCGCGGGCGATGGCCACCCGTTGCTGCTGTCCGCCCGAGAGTTGGTCCGCGCGCACGTGGGCCTTCTCACGAATGCCAACGAGTTGCAAATACTCGAGTGCCTGCTGGCGGTCATTTGCGCTGAAGCTTCCAAAAACGCTTTTAAAGGTCGACGTTGCTCCTAAGCGGCCCATAAGAACGTTACTCAGCACCGTATGGCGGGGAATCAGGTTGAAGTGTTGAAAGATCATGGCGATGTCCTTGCGCAAGTGCCGCACGGCCCCGCCTTCTAGCTGGTCAATCCGGCGTCCACTGAAATGAATTTCTCCTGACGTCGGATCGTGTAATCGGTTGAGACATCGCAGGAGCGTGGATTTTCCGCTGCCACTTAACCCGATAACAACTAAAAATTCGCCGGGATGAACATCGAAGCTCACGCCTTTGAGGGCGGTCACTCCGTTATTATAGGTTTTTTTTAGATTCCGAACACGGAGCAGGGGAGAGTCCACTGTTGTCATAACCTCACTTCACCAGTTCAGAAGCGGACTTTCCAAGAGATTTTAAAATTTCACGGGTGCTGTCATAATCTTTGTCCGTTGCAGGAATGAGGCCGGTGACGGAGGACAGTTTTTCCATTGCGGCTTTGCCCTCGGGAGTGCCGGCAAACTCGATCAGCGCCCTGCTGATTTTCGATTTCATCTCCTCCGGGAGATCTTTGCGAAAAATAATCGGATCGTTGGGAATGGCGGTCGTGAGTTCCAGGATTTTGATCTTTTCGGCTACATCCGGGTATTGGGACTTCACAAGCCGCCGGGCATCTTGGATTTCACTCTCAGCGGGTGGAGAGTAGAATGTGGCGCCGGCATCCACCTGACCCTGATAGATCATGCTGACGACGTTGTCGTGGCGCATAGCGAACATACTGTCTTTAGGTTTGATCTTGCGATCTTTGAGGAGCTTCATGGGAAGCAGATAGCCGGAAGTGGATGCCGGGTCGACAAAGGCGATCTTCTTTCCCTCGAGGTCTTCCAGCTTTTTAATTTTGCTATCGGAACGCACGAGAAATTGGCCTTTGTAAGAGGAATCTCCATGACGGATTGTCGTCAGGCGGGCTTCCGCCCCGTATCGTTCATGCGCGAGAATGTAACCAAACGTGTTGACAGAGGCGATGTCGGCGCGATTTGTTCCGAAGGCTTCCACGACTGCAATGAAGCTTGGGGGAATCGAAATCTTAAACTTGTACGGCGTGTGGGCTTCCAAATACCTTTTGAGTTCTTTTGACGTATCTTCAATAAGCTTCACGTCGACGGAAGGCACAAAAAAGAATTTTACGGGATTTCTTTCGGAGCCCAGTTCCCCACGTTGGCGAGTGCACGAGATCACAGTGATTGCGAAGAGAGTCAGAAGCAGAATACGAGAGATAAGCCGATTCATTTGGGCTCCGAGCTGAATGAAAAAGGTATGATTTTGAAGCTGCTATGATTTTGAACTAGCAAAGATTTACAAAGTGGCCAAGAGAATGATTATTGACGCAGACTTTCCATTAAGGCGCGTACGGGGTTTTGTGACTTGGCATCGGCAAGGATCAAGGTGCGTCCCAATTCGAACACGGTATTTCGAGTGGCAATATCCGTAAGGTTGTATTGGACGAGAGCGCCATGGATGCCGTCTTCCTCCCATGCCACAACGAGAATTTCCATATTGTACTTGCCTTTGCTGCCCTTAGGCTTGAGTGGGATCTGAATGCGTTTGAGCCAGTTCTTTGTTTGAGGTGTGCCACCGATGACCTCGATTTCGGCGATCTCGTACCAAGCGGGCGGAAGTTTCCCGCTGGACTCTAGTAGGTACACGTCTTCCTTCCATAGCCGTTCCAGTCGCACGTGCAGAGGTGCATGGCGGAGACTCCAGAAGTTAAGCGTCAAATAGGCGAGAATGCCTATTGCGATTGCCAAGAACATTCGCGCCATTGCTTTCGTTCGCATGTCCTCATTCAACGACTAACACGATTATTAGGCAAGGCAATGGAGGCGGATTTCGGCTCTGAACCAGCAGGTTCGACAGTTCTGGAGAGGGGGCGCTCTTTTCAAGGCCGAGTTTTGATTTGTGATTTCCGCTGCTTGGACCGATTTCTGATCCTGGCATAGAGATTGGATCTTTGCCTTCTTGGGAGGAGGGCGAATGTCGAAGGTCCGCCTACGTATTGTACATTTGACCACGCTGATACTCATTGCCGGGTGTTCGGGCGTGGATTTTGAAAATGCGCCCTCTCAGGTTTGCTCGGACCTTAATCGTGCCTACGGGCAAAATTCCTGTAAGCTCAATCCAGATGGCAGTCGCGATTTCGACTATTCCGTGTACACAGGAGAGGTTGATATCCTCTTCGTGGATGACAATTCCGGCTCCATGTATACGGAGCAAGAGAAAATGGCCAACCAGTTTCCGGGATTCCTTGATTCTCTGGCGAACTTTTCTTATCAAATTGCCATCACGACCACTGATGTGAACGGAACAGCTCCCGGGCAAGATGGTCGCTTTCTGAATTTTGCCTCCGGTCAGACAATCTTGAAAAACAGTTCGCGTGTTAAGGATTCCGTGCACGATCAAAATATCAATCGATTCCAGACCACAATCAAACGATCGGAAACTTTGCAGTGTCCTAACAACCATGGTTGTCCTTCGGGCGACGAGCGGGGGATTTATGCCTTGAATCGGGCAATGGCTCGATCCGAAAACACCGCCTTCTTCCGCCCAGGAGGACATTTGGCGATTGTGGTTCTTTCGGATGAGGATGAACGTTCGTCCGGTGGGGGAGCCAGCGGCTCGGAAGTCAACGGAGGAGCCATCAGCGACAAGTATAAAGCTGAGAATTTGGACTTGCCAGAAACCTTCGTGCGTCAAACGAAGGTCCATCTTCCTGCGGATAAGTCCGTGAGTGTTCATTCGATTATCATTCGCCCGGCAATTGCCGGCTATGCCGCAGACACAACATGCTGGCAATCACAGAATGCCCAGGGCAACGGCGTGAAAGGATATTACGGCACGCAATACGCGATGCTGAGTTTTCCCACTTCGGCGTTGAAGAGCTTAGGGAACTTGGCGACCGGCACCATGGGGAGTATTTGCTCAGCCAATTACACGCAGGAAATGGGAAATATTGCCGAACATATCAAGGATGAGACCCTTCAGCTTCCTTGCACACCAGACAAGAGCACGCTTAAGGTTTCATTTGCCCCGTCACCGGCGCAGCAGACAAAGTTTAATGTGGATTCGTCGAATCGCCTTGTCTTTGAGCCCGCGCTTGCGGCCGGAACAAAGGTTCATTTGAAGTTCAGATGCCCGTCCTAAAACTCGTAGAGACGGAGATCCGGAGCTGAGAGGACGAGCTTCATTTCTCAAATTCAAAATCGAAGCAGATTTCCCCGCGCGCCAGATATTTTTTTTCGAAGTGGGTGCGGGCGTGTTCCACGCGAGTGATTCGGCGTTCGGCCCGTCGGCGCAAGTGCCACAGGTCTTCGAACGCGGCCCGTGCTTCCTCCGCATACCAATCCAGGTTGGTCGCAAAAAGAAAATCTCCTCCGCGACGTAGCCGTTGTAGAAGCAAAGCCATAAATGCGGAGTTGTGCCAACGCCGGTTCGCTTGTCGCGCCTTGGGATAAGGGTTCGGGTATAAAAGAATAATCCGGTTGAGGGACTCATCAGGAATGAAGTGTGAGACCAGTGAGATGGCATCGGCATGCACGATCAAGAGGTTATGGAGTTCCGGATGATGAGCCTGGCGTTGTGACAGCCTGTTGAATTTCACGCGAGTTCGTTCCACAGCAATAAGGGTGCGATTCGGATTTCGTTGGCAGTACTGAATCGCGTGGAGACCTTGGCCTGCACCGATTTCCAGATCAAAGTCACCCTGTTCAAGACGCGCACGTACAATTTCATCGAGGTGAGGTCGAGGAACCTGTCGCGGATCGAATTTGCGCATGCATAATGTGTGTAGCATAAGTTGCGTTTTCTGTCCATTTCGGGTCACCATCAGGTCATGCGCGTTCTCCTGTTGACTCATCCTGAATTGCGTCCGGACCGTAAGACCGTTCGGTCCAAAACGGAATATGATGTCTGGCGTGCCTTGCGCTCGCTGGGTCATGTCGTGGAGATCCTGCCCCTTCAAGGAAGTATACGCCCCTTGGATCAGAGCCTTGCGAGGTTTAAGCCTGAGGCTGTGTTCAATCTTCTGGAGGAATTCCGAGATGAGGCCATTTTCGATTTCCATGTCGTTAGCTTTCTCGAGTCTATGGGAATTCCGTTTACGGGATGCAATCCGCGGGGCCTTGTCATTTCCCGTCATAAGATCTGGTCAACTCGGATTGCGGCCGGACTTCAAATTCAAGTGCCTCGTACGGAACTGGTGCGCGGTCATTTAGCGCAGATTGAGCGTCGGCTTGGATTCCCTACATTTGTGAAATTCAATCGTGAGGATGCCAGTTTGGGGATTACCAATAAAAACGTCGTACACAATCTGGGCCAATTGCGCTCGGTCGTGCGTAAGATGAAATCATGCATGGGGAGCGAAGTCCTCGCGCAGGAGTTCGTGGCCGGTCGGGAAGTGAGCGTGAGCCTGTGGGGAAATCAAACCCCTGTGGCGCTGCCGCCCTGGGAACTTCACCTCCCGAGCCTGGACTCTGTGGCTACATCGAAGGTTAAATTTGAGTCGGGCTATCGGAAGGCCAAAGGGATTCGTGCGCGACGATACAAGGGCGCGGCCAGTGAGTCGATGAAGATGATGGCCGCAAAACTTTATGGCGCGCTCGATATGAATGGATATGCGCGTTTTGACTTCCGTGTCTGTCCCCGGCGCGGACCCTTCTTAATCGACGTGAACGCCAATCCCAATCTCGCGCGGGACGAGGATTTCGCCTGTTCCGCGCGGGCGACGGGCTGGACGTATTTGGACGTGATCCGCCGAATTTTGGCTCTGGCCGTTGGATATTCACCGAGTACCTGAGCATTTTTTACACTTGCAGCCCACCTTGGATTCAAATTGGGAATAGGTCGAATTGACACCCTAGTCCCATCTCAATAGACTGCGCGCGGTTTAGAAAAATCCGATCCAACGACTCCACTGAAGGTGCGGTGCTGAGCATGGCTCATCAAATAAAATTTATTGCCCCTATTGACGGGCAGGTGCTGAAAATCACACAGGTTCCAGATCCGGTTTTTGCGCAAAAATTGGTGGGTGATGGAATCGCGATTGATCCGACAAGCCAAGTGCTGCGTTCGCCCTGTGCTGGAAAGGTGGTCCAGCTGCATCCCGCACGCCACGCCATTTCGATTGAGACCGATGATGCGATTCAGGTGCTTATGCACATCGGCCTGGACACGGTTAAGCTGAAAGGCGAAGGGTTCTCGCCTCGGGTCCAGGTGGGTCATCGGGTTGAGGTAGGACAACCGCTGATTGTGTTTGATGCGGACCTTGTGGCAGAGAAGGCGCGCAGCTTGATCACAGTGATGGTGATCACGGAAGCGTCCGAATACAAACTTCGGGTTGAGAGCGCCGGATTCGCACGCGCGGGCGAGGATGTGCTTCTCACCCTGTCTCCCAAGGACGACGTCGCACCGCGAGCGGAGGCGATGGCGGGAATGGACACTCTTGTGGAATCGGAGCCGATTTTATTGAACCTTCCGACAGGTCTGCATGCGCGTCCCGCCGCCCTGCTTGTGGGAATGGCAAAGTCCTACCAATCAAACGTTGAACTGCGTAAGGAAGATGGTCGGGTTGGTAACGCAAAGAGCGTCGTCAGCTTATTAGGACTGGAAATTGAAAACGGGGCGAAGGTTCGTGTGGTTGCCAAAGGGACGGATGCGCGCCGGGCCACGGACGAGTTGGCCGAATTCCTGCGGGATTTGGAAGACACCCCGCCATCTGCCTCGCGCCCGCCGCCGCGGCTGGAATCGCCTCCGCGTAAAGGGACGGAAAAGTTGATTGTCGGCATCGGCGTGTCACCGGGATTGGCGATCGGCCGCATCCACCAGATCCGCACCGAAAAGCTGAACTTTTCTGAACAGCCAACAGGAACTCCGGCGCAGGAAAAGAACCGATTGACCGCGGCGCTTGAGGCGGCTACTCGGGAGTTGCAGGAACTCGCCGCCAAGCTGCAGACTCAAGTGGATAAGGCGCAAGCGGCGATATTCGCCGCGCACCAGGAACTCCTCGAAGATCCCGATATTCTGCAATTGGCGCAAGACGAGATCGAACGCGGGAAATCGGCTGCCTATGCTTGGGATCGCGCCATTTCCACTCACGCAAATCGGTTAGCAGGGCTGAACAATGAACTGCTCGCGAATCGCGCCAATGATCTTCGGGACGTCGGACGTCGAGTGTTGGCTCATCTGGTCGATGGAAAGCGTGGGCGTTCTCTTCACCTCACCTTTGATCAAGCTATCTTGGTGGCTGAAAACCTTACCCCTTCAGAGACGGTGCAGTTGGACCGCGCGCAAGTTTTTGGCTTCTGCACGACGACAGGCGGAGCCACTTCGCATGTGGCCATTTTGGCCCGATCCTTGGGCTTGCCGGCATTGGCCGCGGTGGAAAGGCGGATCCTAGAGATTCCAGAGGGGACGGAAGTCATTCTCGATGGAGATCAAGGAGAGATTCGCCTCGCACCGACTCAGGAGGAAAAGACTCGAGTTGAGCGGATTCAGAAGGATCAGGCCCATAAACGGCAAGAGGCCTTGCAACTGGCTCACAAGCCGGCCCAAACCCGCGACGGTCACAAGGTGGAAATTCTCGCCAATATCGGGAGCGTCGCGGATGCTCGCAAGGCCGTAGAGATGGGTTGCGACGGCGTGGGACTTTTGCGTTCCGAATTCTTATTTCTGGAGCGGGAAACCGCGCCCAGTGAAGATGAACAGTATCGAGTGTATCAGGAAATTGTCGACGTCTTGGACGGGCGCCCTCTTACCATCCGCACACTCGACGTGGGCGGAGATAAACCTCTCGCCTATTTGCCAATCGAACCAGAAGAAAATCCTTTTCTCGGTGTTCGCGGTCTGCGTGTGGGATTGCGGCATCCAGAGATCTTGCGTGAGCAGCTGCGGGCGATTTTACGTGTCAAGGGGCGGGGGCCGGTGCAAGTCATGTTTCCGATGGTGGCGAGTATCGAGGAGTTTCGTCAGGCCAGAATGATCCTTGAGGAGGAACGTCAGAAGCTCGGCGCGGCGCCGGTCAAGGTTGGGATCATGGTGGAGGTTCCGTCCGTGGCTATTTTGGCCGATGTATTTGCCCGTGAAGTGGATTTCTTTTCAATCGGTACCAACGATCTAACCCAGTACACCTTGGCCATGGATCGCGGGCATAAAGATCTGGCCAAGGACGTGGATGGATGGCACCCGAGCGTCTTGAGACTCATTCAGATGTCTGTTCAGGCGGCTCACCGTTACGGTAAGCCTGTTGATGTCTGCGGTGGATTGGCAAGTGATCTCAAGGCAGTCGGAATTTTGGTGGGGTTGGGTGTGGACGAGCTGAGTGTGAGCGTGCCTTCCATCCCACTTGTTAAATCCGAGGTGCGGAACTCGGATTGGACTGGTGTTCAGCAGCTGGCCGCCGAGGCCGTGCTGTGCCGGAACGCGGATGAAGTGCGCGAGCTTGAACAGCTCAAGCGAGTTCAAAAAAAAAGTGAAACGGAAGGAATAAACCATGTCGATAGCGCGGACCTCGTTCTCGTTCCTGCAGAAGATCGGTAAAGCCTTGATGCTTCCGGTCGCCGTCCTACCGGTGGCCGGATTGCTGTTGGGAATTGGGAGTGCTCATTTTGGGATTGTCCCGACCTTCCTTTCCGACATTATGGCGCAAAGTGGCGGCGCGATTTTTGGCAATCTCGCCCTTATTTTCGCGGTGGGCACGGCTTTGGGGTTGGCCAATAATGACGGAGTTTCAGCCCTGAGCGCGGTGGTTGGTTATGTTGTCCTTTTGGCGACCATGGGCGCTTTTTCCAAATTCATGGGCTATGACGTGAAACCGGTCCTTGGAATCGATTCCATTCAGACGGGAGTTTTCGGCGGAATCGCGGTCGGATTGCTCGCCGCTCTCTTGTTTAATCGGTACTACCGAATCGAATTGCCCTCTTATTTGGGCTTTTTTGCCGGTAAACGGTCTGTTCCAATCTTGACGGCTGCGGCCGCGATTGGGCTGGGATTGGTCCTCGCGGTACTCTGGCAGCCAGTGGGGCGTGGGATCCAGCAATTATCATTATGGGCGGCATCTGAGAATCCCGCCGCCGCATTCACGGTGTATGGATTTGTGGAACGGCTGTTGATTCCCTTCGGGCTACATCATATCTGGAATGTGCCGTTCTTCGTCGAGATTGGGCAATATGTCGATCCGTCGACGGGCAAGATATTTAATGGCGAAATCGCACGCTATATTGCTGGCGATCCGACCGCAGGAAATCTGGCTGGAGGTTACCTATTCAAAATGTGGGGACTTCCCGCGGCGGCCTTGGCCATGTGGCGCATGGCCAAGCCGGAAAGTCGTAAGGTCGTCGGCGGAATTATGATCTCAGCGGCGTTGACTTCATTCCTGACCGGAATCACGGAACCCATTGAGTTTTCGTTTATGTTCGTCGCTCCCGTGTTGTATTTCGTGCACGCGGTGGCGTGTGCCGCGGGTTTTCTGATTTGTATTCTTCTGGGCATCAAGCATGGAATGACATTCTCGCATGGACTGATTGACTTCATCATACTTTTTCCACAGTCGTCGCACGCGCTGTGGTTTTTCGTTCTGGGTCCGTTGTGGGCGCTAATGTATTATGGGATTTTCACGTTCGCGATCTCTCGGTTCAATTTAAAAACGCCCGGGCGCGAGTTAGAGACAGGGGCGAGTGCGGGAGTGACGCCGACCCTAGGCCTTGAAAAGGCGCGAGACTTGGTGGCCGCCTTTGGCGGGAAGGCGAACATTGTGAACCTCGATGCGTGTGTGACCCGGCTGCGGGTGCAGGTGGCCGATCGAACTCGGGTGGATGGGGATCGTCTCAAGGCCTTAGGAGCCACTGCAGTCTTGCAGGTTGCGGATGGGGTTCAGGCGATCTTTGGCACGGCGTCTGAGAATCTGAAAACGGATATGGAACAGGTTATGACCACCGAATTCGCGGCGCCAACGACGGCTCCCGCCGTGTCGTCAGCTTCCGGCCGCGACGCGATGAACCTCGGATTGGGGATGGAAGGGTCCGGCGGAGTCAAGCGCGCGTCCGCAGGAGGCTCGGCTGTTTCGGTGGGTGTCGCCAAAATTGACAAGCTGGTTGCCGCTCTGGGCGGGCCTGAGAACATTCTTTCGTCACGTTGTGTGGCTCTCACCCGTGTGCGTGTGGAAGTGAAAGATCCCCACCGGCTGCGCCTCGACGAACTTGCGGGTGAAGTGCATGGCTCGCAGGAGATTCGCCCCGGCCTTTATCATCTCATTTTGGGCGAGTTAGCGCCTGCTGTTGCACCACGCTTAAAGTGAGGCCGACCGATGGAGTGAAGAGTTCCCGTGGGCCCGTGATGGCTCTAAGGGAATCGGCTAGGCGCGGAGAATTTGTTTGGCGTGTTTTTTTCCGAGTTCGACGCCCGGCTGATCGAAAGCGTCGATGTTGAGTCTTTCTCCCAGCTGGGCAATAACGATCTGCCACAACATGAAAAGAGCCCCCAGTGATCGTTCGTTTAGGGCGTCCAAGGTCAGCGCGGCAAAGGGGACGCCCGCCTCATTCAAGGACTGCTCAAACGCCTGTGCTTCGGCGCCCAGGATTCGACCCAGGCTGAGGCTCCGATTGTGGAAGGGCATTTCTGAAAATAAGGAGGCGCGAAACTGACGGGCATCGGCTTCGACCTCGTTCACGCGCACGACAAAAACCTGCTTGTCTTTGGCTCCTTCAATCAGCTGCTGAACTTGGGAATGCTGATCGCGGGGGCCACGGCAGGACATGGGCGAACTCACGCGTGGAGCTGTGGCTCCGTTACGGTTGTGCCTTTTGGCCAGGGATTCCGACCAGAGTTGTTGCCACCACTCGCCGAAGACGCGGAGGGCTTCTGAATAGGTCCACATTTGAGTGATCCATTTTTCGTGTTCCCAGGAGTGGAGCACCTGACCACTAATCTGGCTGGCGAGATCGGCGTGTTCTAGCGCCCAGGCCGCACCTTTCCTAAACTCCTCAAGATTGAGTCCCATTATCCCAGCGGGGAACATGCTGACCGCGCTCAATACGGAAAAGCGACCTCCCACCTCGGACGGAATCCAGAGAATGGGAATTGTCCGACTCCGTGCCCACTGCTGCAGCGGTCCGTTCCCCGGGCTCGCGACGACCGTGCATCGTGCCGCCGTCAGCCAGTCAGGATGGGATTGAGCCAGACTCTCGACCCACGAGAGGGTCTCTAGTGTAGTCCCACTCTTAGAGACGATGGTCACGTGGGGATTCTTAACTCCGGAGTGGACCAGATCATGAAGCAAGAAGGCTGTGTATGGATCGGGAGATTCCAAAAACAGTGTTTTGACCTTCACCTTGGGGCGAAAGGCTTCGTAAAGAACTTGCGTGCCCAGACTGGACCCCCCGATCCCGAGGACCAGGAGAGCGTCCGGGACCGATGCCGTCACCTGCTCACAGTGCTCAGCAATAGAACTCCACGCATCGCTCGGCGCGGCCAGACGCGGGAATCCAATATCGGGGCGCTCCAGGACGGCCTTCCATGCGGACGCGAGCTGGGTGTTGAGTTCGGGGCTAACAGGTGAAAAGTTTCGAAGCGTGATCATCTGGGGTTCCTTGGGATGAGGTTCATCTCCTGATACCCACAGTGCATATCAGGAGGTGTGAACCTCGTCCAGCGGTCAGAATTCGTTGGGAAGGATCAAGAGACGGGAATCGGAGCCGAAGAGAAAGGTTTCCGGCCCGTATTCGGTATCAAGCGGCAGCTCATTATCAGAATCCAGTTCTTCCTCACGTAGCCCGAGATCCTCGATCGTATTGTAGGTGAGATCCGCTTCGCCGGAAGCAAGAAGTGCTTGCGAACCTACGAAGTCGGTACGCGAGTGAAACGCGATGTCGTCGGTGCGGCACGCGGCTTTCACATGGTCTAGAATGAAGGCCCGATTTGCGCGATTGTATCTCGATGTTCCGCGCAGGGGCTGCCAGTATGCGGCCATACCTCCTTTCGCACCGGAGAGAAAAGACCCGAAGCGGCGCACCAGGTGGTCGGCCATTTTTACGGCACAGCGAATATTCTGATGAGGATCAAACAGGTCAAAGCCGGTGCACCCATAGGCACGCCGGAGTTTGGGATTGATCTGATAAAGGCCATCATTTGTGCCACCGTTAAAATGCACATAGTTTCTCGGCCCATGTAAGCTTTCCTTCCAGCCTAGCGAGATCATCAACTGGCGCCAGAACAGATCTCTTTTGCCCGAATTTCTGCGGTATCCCGGGCAGAGTTTCTCGATCTGATCTTCTTTGTGTTCGAGAAGCGACGACTGAGACAAACTTTCCTCGAGAGTTTCGCTCCAGGAATCTTGCCACACTCCCCGAATCAATCTTCCTTTGTAGCCCGCGTCCGCATGCGGCCCGGAAACGAGAACAAAAGAAAGTAAAATGACGGACAAAGCGCTGCGCACCGTTCCTCCTTGATTGTACATAGTCAACTTTTGAACAATTATGGCGCAGGACTGAGGTCGGGGAAATGGACCAAGGTCCGGGTTTTTGGATGGACAGGATA
The DNA here is from genome assembly GCA_050249195.1 of Bdellovibrionales bacterium. Classification (GTDB taxonomy): domain Bacteria; phylum Bdellovibrionota; class Bdellovibrionia; order Bdellovibrionales; family UBA1609; genus JALHOQ01. Next base: position 42,674 of record JBFWQY010000008.1, on the reverse strand, counting down.
ATTTCAGTTTCAGGCCGAGAGCAACTCGCTTAATTTCTGCCAGCGGACGGGCGAGTTCGAGATGGCTCTTTGTAAGGCCGCCGGTTCAGCCACCAGGAAGACGCTCTCTCTGGCCCGAGTCACGGCTGTGTAAATCAGATGTCGCTGCGCGAGTGGGAGGTGATCTTCTGTGAGTACAACAATCACGGCCCTGTATTCGGAGCCTTGTGATTTGTGAATGGAAATGGCGTAGGCGAGAGTCAGGTCATCCAGTTCGTTAAAATTGAAACCCACCGATCGTCCGCCGATATCCACTTCCACCAGTTGGAGGTCTCGGTCCACGTGACGGACGAATCCCATATCGCCGTTAAAAATATTTTTCGAGTAATCATTGCGCGTGATCATGACCTTATCGCCCAGCTTGAAGCGCTGGCCGAAATCAAGAACGGACACCTGTCCGTGCGTGAACAATTCACGCAGGTCCTCGTTTAACTGCTGGGTACCTAAAGGTCCACGATTCATAGGTGTGAGGACTTGGACCTGACCCGGATCGCAGATTCCCCACCGCTCAGGAAGATCGTGGCGAAGCAGGTCGCGTAGCACGTCGCGGACATGATGAGGACCCTCGACGGGAATGAATATTTGGAATAAGGGACTCGGCCATTTTCGAATTTCGATTTGCGACAAAGCTCTGACCGGGCCAGACCTGGGCCGTGCGCGTGGTGATCAGCAGCGATTTGGGTTGAGTCGGAAGGCGAACATCCAGGAGGCACTCGCCCGTGTCTTCATTGAAAAAGACAACGCGCTCGATGTTTCCGCGCATGGTGAGGGCGTCGGAGGCATCCGCATGAGATGCCTCCTGGGTCTCGTTGAATACGGAGTCTCGAAAAGACAGCTGTTCCATTTCTTACGACTAGTGTTGCTGTTCTGCAGGTTCTGCATTGGCACCATAAAGCCGATCGAAAGCGGACTTGAGATAGCGGACTTGGTATGAGAGCGGAGTGCCTTCACGAATGGAGCTGTTCTCCAGCCATTGAATGTAGCCTTCCAGCTCCGAGCGGGAAATCTCCTTCAGCTTCTTGCCCTTGTACTTGCGGCCGAAGTTGATGGTGAATTCACCGGGAGGGTAGTCATCCTTACTCTCTTCCCTGCTATCTTCATTGCTTTCCATGGACTCATGCAGATCCGCGGACTGAATCTGACGAAAAGGGACAGGAGCATCAACGATGCGCTTCCCCTCATCCAGCTCATCCGCGCAAAACTGAGTGCCATACCCGATCAAAGCCAACGCGCGTCCGATCGCGCCGGTTTCCGCCTTCTCAATAAAATCCGGAAAGCCTTGGATGCTTTCGAATTTATGTGAGGTGGCGATCACACGGCCCGATTCATCGCGAATCGTGGCTTTAGCCGACGCCGAGGAATCCGTCACCGAAATCAAGTCGGTTTCAATCGACCAGTCCGGGTGGTCCTCGCGGAACCATACCAAACGGTACTTGACCTCAAGGTACTGTTTTCCGCGCAAGTTCAGCAACGGAAGCTCAGTGCCTTTGAGGGTTCTGTAGTTGCGAGCGTTCATTCGTTCTCTCCATCCTTCCTTAGTCTCTCCACACAATCATTTGTGCTTGGAGTTTTTGGGTTCTCGATTATCAACTCAATTTGTGTTCTTCGAAGCCGAAAGCAAGGTCATTGTCTTTGGTCTTCGATAATTTTGTTCACACCGCGCGGACAGCAAAGTCGCTCTCTTCTGTCTCCACGGGCCAAGCCCACGACGGCAATGATGTGGAGATGATGCGATCGGGATAACCCGGATAATGGTTGCGCATTTTGCACTGGCGCAACACGCGCAAAGCTCGGCGATAGAACATCCGGCCGACGTCGAGCGTGGCCTCATCCAAGGTGTACGTCGCAACCGCGTACGGTGGTGTTTTTTCCACCGCGAGTATGAGAAAGCGTTCGATGGGTTCGCCTAAGACGGCGGAGACCCCGTCCATGTAGAATGCACCTTGGAGGTGATACATCATGTTTGCGATCGTGCGCGGAAACTCCTGGGGACTGGCATTCAGCGTGGTCTTGATATCGACAACCAAGCCCTCCCTCCAGAGATCCGGACGGCACTTGCACACAAGTCCTGTCACGGGATCTTGCCAGAAAAAGGAGTTTTCAAAATGGCCCGACGCCAACAACTCCCGCGCCGTACGGTGGGAGGATAAGGACTTCAGGACGCCTTTGATGATCTGCATTTCACTGGATTTCACCACGTGTTTTCCCGCATGCTCCTTCTCCCATTCTTCGGCCCGGGACCGCGCGCCCCGCCCCTCGAACTTCGGAATCACCACCGTGCTCTCGTGAAAAACATCCGGCTCAAGCACAGCCAAATGGATGAGCCAGCCTAAGTTCTGTGCGCCAGTGGGCGGCGTTGGATTTTGGAGTTCATGCTTGTAATGCGCCGGGGACCGCAATAGCCGTTTCAATTGTCCGGAACTTGCGGCGGGATAGCCGTGGTACTCAGCCGCTGAGATTTCAAGCCGATCCGGCAGGCACAGCTTAAAGCTGTTCATTTCTTTTTCCGCCACTGTCTCCTCCGATTTTGAGTCGCGAAATAACATTGCAGAATAAACAAAAGGGCGACTTCTGTCTACGCGGGAAGACTGACGGTTGGTCCGTAAGGGTCAAAGTTTGAGTCAGCTGTGCAGGCAGTGGCTGTCTAGTATGCAGCGCCGCCCGGCCCAATCGGCCGCACCGTCAGCGCGGTGAGTGTCCGGTTCCCGAGTTTGCTAGGGCTTGTGAAATCAAGTGGCCCGGACATTTGGACCCTTTCATAAGCTCTTTGAAAGAGCGAAGTTCACGACTGGGGCCTAACGCTCGATAAGTCAGGTCTTCGATTTTCCCGTCGGCGTTGCGGTGGATCTCTTCCACCGTCAATCTTCTGGATTCGTCCGAAGCATTGAGAAAAATGGCAGGGTCGCCTCCCACCAAAGTGGGTTTACAAACGCTGAGTAGGGCGGAGGCACCACTGGATGCAGCCAATTGCGATGCCTTGTGAATGAGCCAAACCCCACCGGCGACCGCGATTCCAGCCGCCTGCGGGTCAGCACTGATCGTCTCTAGCCCATTAATGCCCAGAATGAGACCGCCGAATGTTATGCAGGTGTTAACGACGGCTCCTAGGGAGGAGCTGGGCTCAGGCGGATTGAGGAATCTTAATTTCAGCGTCAAGACATATTGAAGTTGAATGTTGAGGCTCGACCTGGCTAGAAGGTAGACCTCGTCGTCAAGACTAAATACCTCCGTGGGAACGTATGCCACCCGAGAGCTATCCTCATCGTAGCCCCTAAGTCGGATCTGAGCGCGTTGATTGCGTGGCACAATCCAAAGCAAGGTGTCGTTGCCCGGGGCGAATTGCGGCTGGGCATAGAGGTGTCCGTCGGGGGCAACTTCGAAGCGAACAGGAACCTCTCGTCCTTGGACTCTGTAAGTCATGTCAAAATATCGTGCGACTGGAGTGGGAAGCTCCTGATTGAGTTCGTCAGAACGTGCGGGCAACGCCAAGAGGCAGCCAAAGAGACCAAGAAAGACCAATCGATTGGCATTCCTGAACAAATTGCAACATCCCATTACCCGTATCACTCCTTGATTTGAGCGATTGACTCTCGAGCAAGAGGTATACCGAGACTGTCCCACTTCAGGACAGGGCTTGGGCCTGCAGGCCCGTGCGAGCCACGAGAGTGTCATGAAAGTGTCACGAGATTGACAGATTCCTCCAAATTAAACCGGTCGGCGGGTGACGCCGATGCGACTTAAGTGGAGGGTGGGAGACAGCGTATGCATAGAGTGTTGCTGAGCTGCGAATCTATAGATGATTCGCGTTACATTAAGGGCTACATCGAAACCGAGCTGCCGTATGAGGTAGTTTTGGCGGTGGAGCCCAAGGAAATTGAAGCCGCAGTTCGCGCTCGGAACATCCACCTTATGATTTTGCAAACGGGACATAACGCTAAGGATGATATTGCTTACTCTCTTCAATTACGACGCATGGGATTCAACTATCCACTGTTATTGATCACGGACAGCGTGGGCGAAACCAATATCGAGGAGGTCAATGAAAGACATCGTGTATACTTCCTGGAGAGGCCTTTTGAACTCAAGGCGCTGAAGGGTTTGGCGCGCAAATTGATGGTCTCCAGATCCGTTCCACAGCAAGTGTTTCGGCGTTATCGCACCAATTTATCGGCGACGATCGAAACCTTTATCTCCGGAGAGAAGTACCAGACCCACATGTTCAACCTGTCCCGCGGAGGCGCGTATTTTGAGCTCACCAAAAAGCCCACGGTGTCAGTGGGGGATCTGTTACGCTTAAAGATCAACCTCTCCGATATGGATCGTGAGCATCAGGTTCACGGGCGTATCGTGTGGCAGACCCACAAGGGTCATGCCGCGGGCGGGTATGGCTTGGGTATTCGATTTATGAAGAGCACCGATATATACCGGAGCTTGTTAGATAAGGTATGATCTTGCGTCTGAGATGAAGCATTTCAAGAGTCACGAACATCCTTCTCATTTGTATGTCCGCTTTTCCGCTTTGAATTCAGCCAACGCTTTGAGTTTGGAAGGCGCTCGCGAACTGGGTCGTCTTTGCCGCGAGTTCAAATCCTGGAAAGGCCCGGTGATTGTGTCGAGTGCGCATCCCAGGGTGTTCTGCTCAGGAGGAAATCTATCGGATTACAAGAGGCTTAAAGGTAAAGCAGACGGCCTAAAGGTGAATCGAGAAATTCGAAAACACCTGGATCTCTTTTATTCCTGGCCCGTCGTTAAGCTGGCTTTAATCGAGGGTGATGTGCTGGGGGGCGGATTGGAATGGCTCGCCCGGTTCGACTTTCGCTGGTGCACGCCCAGCGCCCTCTTTGCCTTTTGGCAGCGTCGTCTGGGACTATCCACGGGGTGGGGAGGCGGGCGAATCTGGGCGGCGAAGGTAGGAGCGGATCGCGTCCGGCAGTGCTTGCTCGAGGGCAGATTAATAAGCGCGTTTGAAATGCAACGGATGGGCTACGTGGATCGAGTATTGCCTGGCTGGCGCCTAGCGCCGCTGGCCGAGAGCTGGGCGCAATCGATGGCGGTTGCCGGCGTGAAGGCGGTGGTCCCCTGGACTCCGGCCGGCGAGGACAACCTGTTCTCCAGCCTTTGGATGAGCCCTGAGCACCAGGCGGTGCTCTCGCGCTGGAAAAACCGGGACTGACTCGAATTCCCCGTCTCAAATCGAGATTCTTGATGGTCTATGGAGATATCCATTTGCGTGCCGAATTGTGGATTGCAAAATAGAACAAGGAGGCGCTTGTGAGGTCATTCAGGGTAAGGGTTTCAGCCTATCTGCTGACATTGTCGATGATTCCCTGCGGACATGCGGACTACCAGTTCGCGCCGGCGGGACCTGCGGCCACCGCGACGCCGTCGACAGCCACCACCACCAACACCACCTCCTCTTCAATCTCGAAAACGCCTTCGAGCACCCCAGCCGTTACCGAAACCACAGGGTCAGCGCAACCCGGCAGTGGATCATCCATCAATCCTTCGGCTTCCAAAGGTAAGAAGTCGCAGAAGAGCGGCGCCGGCGCAAATGCTGCGGTCGGAGAGGCTTTGAAAGCTGCGGGACAGGCGTTGATGTCCAATCCACCCACTGTCCCAATGGGTATTGTTCTGATGATGATGGGAATGCTGGCCATGGCGCAGTCGGGACACGACAGCGATGCCGCCGATGAGTCTGCGGCCACTTACAACGCGAGCGTTATTGGATCGGGTTTGAGTCCCAATGAAACGACCGCCACCGCTGCTAAGGATGCGGCAAGCGGGAAATCTGGATTTGAAACTCAGGAGGCGGAAGCCAAGCTGAAAGAAGCCGGGTTTACGTTTGATGGGAAGAACTTTACCGGTCCGGATGGAAAAGTGATCCCCGCAACCGCGTTCAATTCCGCCTCGGGATTGGCCGCGGCTGGATTGGATCCGGGGGCTTACAGCGAAGCGCAGAAAATTTCGGCAGAGGCCTTGAAGAAAGCTGGATATGATGGGGCGCCGTCGGTGTCCGGAGTGGGTGTTGCGAGCGGGGGCGGGGGCGGCGGTGGCGCTTCGGAGCTGGGCGGGGAGTCCAGTGAAGGTTCGCTGGCGATAGCCTCGTTCAAGAATCCATTTTCCCTTAGCGAAGGCCAGCGCAAACAGATCGTGGCAGGTAAGACGGTGCTATTTGATGGGGAGCCGATTGGAGCCCGCGGCCAAAACATATTCGATATGGTTCACATGGCTTATGGCCGCAAGGTTGATGGGGGTCACTTTATCCTCCATGAGGCACCGCCGGTTCGCGCACCGGCGAATGACTCGCACATTCGGCCTGGTCTCAAATCCCGCTGAGGAAGTTCGTGCTTGAAAAGAATGTCAGTTAGGCTCAAAGTCCAGATCCCGTGCGGTTGTATACCCACATGTCGTAACGCCTGCTTATACTTTTCATAGACACTAACCGGATAGAGTCGAGCGCCTGGTGTTCATCTATCTCAACGCGGAGGTCATGCAATGACAACAACGACATACAAATACGGTAAATACACCTGCAAGGCGTACAAAAAGTCCGCCGGAAAAGGATGGGAAGTGGGCATTCTCTGGGGCAACAGCCAGATTTTTGTCGGGAACTTCATCCACGCCAAAGAAGCGAATGCCTGGTGGACGATGATGAACGCGGAAATCCGCAAGTTCTCCAAGCGCTATGCTCTTCCGAAGACAGCATCCGCGACGTTCTTCACGAAGTTCATGACCAACTACATTTATCGCTCGTACTACACGTTCTTGGATCGCCAGTTTGCGAAATACACAAAGGGCTACACTCAGACGTGCAGGCGTATGGAGCGGACATTCACCGGTCTCAAGAAGCGTTGGCCCGCCAATGCCACTCGCACCACGTTCCGTAAGGCGGCCTAAAAATCTGACCGGCGAATTGAGCTTTGAAGACTGGGGGCGCATTCGGGCGCCCCTTTTTTCTTTCATCCCTAATGAGGATCTGAGCTGCCTTTGCATCGATTGCTTCAAGTTGTAGAAGCGCCGGAGCTGAACGCAGAAGTCTCGCGTTGACTGACGCCTTCCTGTCATTAGAAAAACAGATCAATCAATCAGAACTATTAATTTTATTTCAATCGAAAGGTTCGCTACACATGGGGCCGTTGTTTAACCCAATAACCATAAAACGGAGTCTAAAATGAAGTCGCTGCTCAATTCCGCCTTATTCCTGTTCCTAGTTTCGACGGTGAGTGTTCCGGCTCAAGCTGCAATTCAACCGGGTCAAGTCCACGGCCTTTCAGGGCTTAGCCTTCTGTGCGAAACCGACACACATGCGCAGATTGCGCTTACCTTGGGTGAGGAGATGGATTCCACTCAAAGTTTTTTAACCGGAGCCTCCTACACGGCCACGGTTCATTCCCAGTTGGGCGGCGGTGAGACCGTCGTGCATGCGACGGCGTTGCAAACCCGGGTTCAAGTCGGAACAACATTTCAGTTGGTCCTGCCTGGTGGGGATTCGGAGCTGAATATCACCTACATTGGCTTCACATCGAGTCCCGCCACCATTCCAATCAGTTTTGCCGGCAGCCTGTCCAGTTTGGTTCCCGGTGGAACCCAGCAGTTACTCCACTGTTCATTCTGAGAACCATCAAGCCCAATCGCCGCCGGCCGGTGACCGCCGGTGTTCCAATATGAGAGCTTTCCCGATTTTATCGGCCGGCCCAGAGATATCAGTCGGGCGGCCACCGCTTCCGTGTCAACCTGGTGATGGGGAACCAGGGGGAAGTCATGAGCTCTCAAGCGACAAGGTGTCTGGCGGCTTTGTCTATCCCGTCCGCGTTTTTGATAGGGCTTTGCGGAATTGCACTCACGTTGGGAGGGTGCGGAGGAACAGAATCGTCAGAAGACGCGAGCCGCGGCACCGTGGATTCTTCAAGTGCAACTCCCGTCCCAGCTCCCGCGCCTGGGCTGGCTAGCACGCCCACAGCTCCCTCTCCAGCGGAAACGGGATGCGGGCTGATGGTCGGTGTTGCCTGTGAAGTATTTAAGCTTATCAACAAGGAGCGGACTCAGGAGGGCATAGCTCCACTGCAGCCCCTATCCAACTGCATCGACCTCGCGCAGTCACACGCTCTGGATATGGCGACCAATGGCTTCTTTTCACATACAAGTCCCACCAATGGCTCATTTTCCACACGAGTCTCTCGTCATGGGATTCGCGGGGCTAGCGGAGAAAACATCGCCTACCGCCAGCGTGATGCCGCAGCGGCGGTGAGCAGTTGGATGGCTTCGAGTGGACATCGCGCGAATATACTCAACGCTCGGTATCGGACAACGGGTGTGGGGTACGCCGTGAACGCCTCGGGGCACACCTATTACGTTCAGTGCTTCACCAGTATGGTTGGAATGTGAGACGAACGATGGCCTGCGCGTGCGGCGACCGGCAGTGGAAAATTTATCGATGACGCTCGTGATGGCGCCTGCTACCTCATCGAGGAATGAAAAAGGTCATTATCTCAGGGGCAGGAAGTGGCTTGGGCCGGAGTCTGGCGAAAACCTTTGCGCGCCGGGGCTGGAAAGTGGCGGCCATTGACATTGATATCGAGTCAGTACGGTCGGTCGTTGATGAAATCAAGACCGTAGGAGGGGAAGGGTTTGCTGAGTATTGCGATATCAGTGACCCCGCTTCTATTGAGGCCCTCCGAACCCGAGTTGAGAAAGAGTGGGGTGGAGCCGACGTTCTCATCAACAATGCGGGTGTCGGCGCGGGTGGATCGGTGCTCAACGTGTCCGAGCAGGACCTCCGCTATGTATTCAACACGAACTTCTTCGGCTCAATAAGGATGATCCAGGCCTTTGTGCCTTATATGATGGAACGGAATTCGGGGCATGTCATTAACATCTCGTCTATCGCAGCCTATGTTTCTCCACCAGATATGGCGGCGTATAACATGTCGAAAATGGCGGTTATTTCGATGTCAGAATGCTTGAGCAATGAGCTCCAAGCCGGAGCAACTTCAGTCAGCGAACAGGGTCATGACTCATGCCAAAATGTCCGCGGATCAGATCAGCGAACTGATCTTCAAACAGATGGAGAGTCAAAAGCTTTTTATATTTCCTCAATCCGCCGCCATAATTTTAAACTTCGCGAAGCGACTGGCTCCCCATTCCACTCTGCGGTTAGTGGCACGCCGAATTCTCTCATTGCGCACAACAGATAGAGTCTAGGTTACACCTCCCCTCAATCGGCCGGCCCACATCCCCGACACTTATGAGGTTCTTTGCTTCGTGACCACGATCCTACCGGAATGACGTATTCCGGGGTTTGCTACTAGCCAGGAGCGCGCCCGGGTTAACGGCCAAAAAAGATTAAATCAATTTGAGGGTGCGATCGCCGCCCCCGATTCCTTGCACAAACGGGAATGGCATCTCCTCTTTTCTTCCGCTAAGATTGAGTTATGGCGAAAATGCGAAGATGGGTCGTCAAGGCCGGCAGTAAGATGGTTTGCGATGGAGGGCCCCTGCTTATGCGAACCTGGATGCAGCAGGTTGCGGAACTTCGGCGTCGGCACCGAATTGAGGTGATTTGGGTGTCTTCCGGCGCGATTGCATGGGCGATACGTCGCACGGATTACCGTGGGGGGCGGAAGACTTTGCCGCAGAAGCAGGCTCTGAGCGCGATCGGTCAGCCTCTGATCATGGATCAATATGGGATTGCACTGCAGTCGATGGGCCTGTTGGGAGCTCAAGTCCTGTTGACGGGCGATGATATGCGAAGCGCGGTTCGCCGTCGCAACTTGCAGAACACCTTAACGGAGCTATTGCGCTGGAAGGCGATTCCGATTCTGAATGAAAACGATGCCGTCGCCACCACGGAAATACAGTTTGGTGACAATGATGCCTTGGCCGCGCAAGTGGCGCAAATGATGCGGGCCGAGCGTCTGGTGTTGATGACGGATGTCGAGGGTTTCTTCGACGCGGACCCGAGTCGCCATTCAAAGGCGACGTTGGTGCCTTATCGCCGTCGGATTTTGCCGGAGGATTTGAAAGTGGCACGCACTAGGTCCAGCTCCGGAGTGGGTACCGGTGGCATGTACTCCAAACTTTTGGCTGCGGATCGGGCCAGTCGCTCCGGGATCGTCACCCATCTCGTGAAGGGAGATCGTCCGCGCAATCTTCTCGATCTGGCCGCGGGCCGTAGTGTGGGCACTCAGGTCGGGGGGAAGTCTCTATGGCCCGCGTGATTCAAGCTGTGGAGCAGTTGAAAACAGCGGCGCGTACTGTGCGCCGGCTTTCAACGGCAGAAAAAAATTCGGCACTCCTCACTTTGGCAGAAGCGGTCGCGGCAAGGGAAGGTGAAATTCTTGCGGCCAATGCAAAAGACCTCCAGGCGTTGGCGGAGTCGACCACGGCCGCATTTCGAGACCGTCTGCGTTTGAACCCGGAGCGAATCCGGGCAATGGTGGGAGGCTTGCGCCAGGTGTCGGCTCTTCCGGATCCGGTCGGTGAATTGGTAGAGGAGCGAGTCCTCGCAAACGGACTTCACCTGAGGCGCGTGCGTGCCCCGCTCGGCGTGATTTTTATGATCTTTGAATCCCGCCCCAATGTGATTCTCGAAGCGTTCTCCCTCGCGTTTAAGGCCGGAAACGTGATCGCACTGCGGGGCGGATCTGAATCGAGCGCGACGAGCCAAGCTCTTTATCAAATCATGGCTCAAGTGTTGAGTCGTCTTCCCGCGCTTCCATTCTATGGATTTGAGGATTTCGATCGCACTTTGGTGGAAAGCCTCCTTCGCCGTGAGGATCTGATTGACGTGGTTGTCCCGCGTGGCGGCGAGGCCCTGATTCAATTCGTACAACGAACGGCTCTAATGCCTCTTATTAAGAACGATCGAGGGCTCTGCCACACCTATGTACATGCCGACGCGGATGTCGAGATGGCGGTGAGGATTGTGGCGAACGCCAAAACCCAGCGGCCGGGCGTTTGCAATTCGCTGGAGACATTGTTGATGCATCAGGATCTGGCCTCTGCGGTGTTGCCCCGGCTCCACCAGGTCACGGAATCCGTGGGCTTGCACTGGCGTGTGGATGAGGAGTCGCAACGGATCCTGAACGGATTTGCGCGGGTCCGGGCGGCGACGGCGGAGGATTGGGACATGGAACACCTGGACCAGGTTATGAATTGCAAGATTGTCGCGGGATTGGATGAAGCCATCCAACATATCGAGCGGCACGGTTCAAAGCATTCTGAGGCCATTGTGACCGCGTCTGCGGACGTGGCTCGTCGCTTTCAGACCGAAGTCGATGCGGCAGCTGTGTACTGGAATGCCTCCACTCGATTTACCGATGGCTTCGAGTTCGGACTCGGTGGCGAGCTGGGTATCAGCACGCAAAAGCTGCATGTTCGGGGCCCAGTGGGACTGCGCGAGCTCACGACGCCCCGCTGGATCGGCGATGGGAACGGACAAATAAGGGAGTGAATGAGTTTGTCTCTGACTCGCGTCCTTGTCCCCCGACTTACGCCATTTCCACGAGTTCGTGGATCGCTTTGCGTATGCCCGTGAAGACCTCTATCGGCTTGGCGCTGTCGTACATATAGGCGGGAGTGGTCACCAGGCGGTGTTCGCGATCGGTGACGAAGTCGTTCACCGCACAGTTCTCGTGGCGAGCGCCTGTCTTTTCAATTTCCGCGGCTGCTCCCGGATCATTTCCGATCGTGACGGTGATTCCTCTTTTTCCCAACACTTTGGAGATAAGAGCCGGGGCGATGCAAATGGCCGCGATGGGCTTTTGCGCCTGGTAAAATGAAAGAATCGTCCGCTCGACTTCGGGGCGGACCGTGCATTCGGCGCCTTGCTTTGCGAATGTGCACAAATGGACGGCGGCACCATAGCCGCCGGGGAAGGCTAGGGCATCAAAGTCGTCAGCCCGGAGCTCCTTCACATCGCGAATGTGACCGCGTGCGATGCGAGCGGATTCGCGCAGAATATTACGCGAGTCGGAGGTCGGTTGTGAGGTTATGGGATCTGTGACAGCGAAGTCGGCGTTGGGCGCGAAGATCTCATAATCGGCGCCGGCTTCGGTGAGCGCAATCAGGGTGCTGACCGCTTCGGTGATTTCGGCACCGTCTTTATGGCCGCAGCCGGAGAGCACCACGGCAACGCGTTTGGACGCACTCGATTTTGACATAGGTTCGAACCTCCGTTTCGCCATTTTTTATCAGGAGGGGCAGACGTTGTCACTTCTGGAGATCGACGAGATCTTTGCATTGGCGGACATAAAAGGTTCGCGCACCCACAGGGATGTAGCCGCTTCGGCAATCCATGACCAGCGCGCCACTCAACTGATCAAAGTCGGTCCCAAACGGGAGATAAGGGGTTTGCACGCTGAAGCCAAAGTCGAAGGAGATCTTCTGGTATTCGGTTTCACTGCTCCAGATCACCATATCGAACTGAATGTAGCGCACACTGATTTGGCAGGGATTCAGGCCGCCACAGTCAGAGCGTAGGCGTGTACGCGGAGGAGCGTCGATCGTGCGTTCAAATTCGCGGAGTTTATGATAGGTGATGCGCTCCGGTTTTGCTTTGGTTTGCGCCATCTGACTCCGAAGCGCGGTCACTTTGAACCCGGTCGCGAGGAGCGACGGTGCGTCGGCTATCTCGAATGGTTCTTCCGTGATTTTGGTTTCAAAACTTCCGTCTTCCAGCCTCACGCGTTTCGTAATCAAGAGAGCCAGCTTTTTTTCATCTTCGGGGTCCGGTCGAATCACCTCAATGAACGTGCCGCCTAGATTGATGACGGTTTCTTCCGTTTCAATTCTTTGTGTTTCTAAATACTCAACCATTTGACCGGGACGGATGTGGCTGAGGTTACTGCCGGAGATTGCTTTGTTCAGAGCCTGGTCGATTTGTTCACCCGCAACCTCGGGCCCCAGATCCTCCTTTTCCTCTTTCGCTTTTTTGCATCCGATCACCAGAACGAGGAGCAAAGGTAAAGTCATATTCCACATTATTTTCTTCATACGGAATCCCATCCCCACACCCACATCGCGATTGGAAACACCCGTTCGAAGGTTTCGGCTGTGTGTTTGTCGAAGGAAGAGAGTTGCGAGGCTTTGAGGGGGCCAAAGATCAGGCGCACGAGATCGGATTCGCTGTCAGTTTGAAAAATTTCATTTCGATATCCGAAATAAAACCGACCTTCGCGGGGCTCGAGCGCGACGTCCTCGATTCCCATGGAACGCATGTGTTTTTTAATCTTCATAAGAAAATTGGCGACGTTGAGGATCTTGATCATACCCAGAACACCACTGTGTTCTTGAGCACCGCAGGCCTTGGCCTGGCGGACCAGATTGACTGCATTCGCCGGGGCCATCAGATGCAGCGGACGCTTTTGGTCTTGAAGCGCGAAACGCAAAAGCGGGAGAACCTTGGAGACACCGCCGCCCCATTCATGGATATACCCGTCGAGATCTGCGCCCTTGCCCTCGACGGCGTAGGCTTGCAGCTGGTTGCTCGTGCTCCACGCGGTGTAGACACGGGAATTGGGGATCTGGAGAAACTTCCGGATCTCCGTGGCGGTGCGCACGCTTCCGACCGTGTGCTGGGCATAGAGTCGCAACAGGGCCTCTGGATCAACTTTATTCGAGGCGAGGAAGCGCAGATTTCCCACTTCGGGCACGACCATGTCGGTCGGCAAGGTGAGGGCGAGTTCCGTGCCCGCGAGTTCAAACCCCAGCTTGCGGTAAAATTCAAAGAGATTTGTCCACAGGATTGCGAAATCACAACCATGTTGGCGGGCGGAGATCAGACAGTCCTCCAGCACCTGGCGCGAGAGACCTTGGTTGCGATGTTGCGGATTTGTGACCACGCTTCCGATCGCCGCGACTTTGAACAAGCCGGCGGGAGATTTGATCACCAGTGGTTTCATCACCGCCGCAGACAGAAAGTCGGAATCCTGGCGGATCACGCGCACATTATTCAAATTATCGTCGTGGATCGCGAGGGGATATTCCGCGTCGATAGACCAGGGCCTTCCGGGTCTGAGCTGGGTGGACAAGAAGCGGACGAAATCGCCTAGCTCATGCTCATACAATGGTCGCGGGCCTTCCATGAGTCTTCCTTCCCTTTTCCTTCATTGTAGTGGAGACCGGCTTCTGGAGGAGTCGAGAAACTCTTTTCTCGACATCGGTCCGGCACTTGATTACAAACCTCGGCATGAAAGAATCTCTGGACGTGAAAAAAACGCGCACCCGCGCGCTTCTGCGCAAGCTCCGGGCCCGTTATCCAGGCGCTCACTGCGCGCTTCATCATAGCTGTCCGCTGGAGCTTCTGGTGGCCACGATTTTAAGTGCCCAGTGCACGGACGAGCGGGTGAACAAGGTGACTCCGGGTCTGTTCCGGCGTTATCGGAGTGCCGCGGATTACGCCGGGTCGGACGTGTCGGAGCTCGAAGGTTTTATCCGGACCGCCAACTTCTACCGCAATAAAGCCAAGAACTTGAAGCAAATGGGAGCCCAGCTCGTGCGTGAACATGGGGGGGAAGTGCCACGCGAAATGAGCTCGCTTGTGGCGCTCCCAGGCGTCGGGCGCAAGACGGCCAATGTGGTTCTTGGAAATGCATTCGGAATCGCGACAGGGATTGTGGTGGATACGCATGTCAGGCGCCTGTCTTTCCGTCTGGGGCTCTCGCGCGCGGAAATGCCGGAAAAAGTGGAAGCCGATCTTCTGCAGGTGGTTCCGAAGAAGGATTGGATCGACTTTTCCCACCTGCTGATTTTTCACGGTCGGCAGGTTTGTCAGGCACGAAAACCTCGGTGCGAGGAGTGTGTCTTAAATTCACTTTGCCCCAAGGTCGGCGTGAAAGGCGTGCATTGACGGTCCCTAAGGGATAAGGGAAGATTCAAGTATGCTCGTCGCCTATCTTGAAAGCGTAAAGTATGTGGGCCACCTTTTCCCGGTCGCGCTCTTGCGTGTCTATTTGGGCTGGTCGTTTCTCTCGACCGCCTGGCAGCGATACCAGGGCGACTTTCTTTCGCAGCCTCGTATCGCGGCGACCATCACGGAGTGGGCGCCGATGAGTGAGGCGCCGGACTGGTACAAGGATTTTTTGGATCGTGTGGTCGTTCCCAATTGGCAGTTTTTCGCCTACTGTATCGTGTATTTCGGCTTTCTAGTTGGGGTGAGTTTTCTTATTGGATTCTTCGTGCGCCCGGTCGCCCTGCTTGCCGCAGTTGTCACGCTGAACTTCGTTTATAACAGCGGGCCAGAAGTGATTGAGCTGCATAAGCTGCATTTTGTCTTGTTTTTGATTCTGGCGTGGTTAGGAGCCGGTCGATGTCTCGGACTCGACTACTTCTTCTATAAGCGGGATCGTGGCATCTGGTGGTAAGGCGTGCGTAACCGTCTCGCGGTCGTGAGTCTGGCGGCTATGTCCCTGGTGGTCGGGCTATTGCACCTCCGTCAGATGTATCTAAGACCGCATGGGGACCATCCCTTATCCTATTCTAAAGAATTGCGCGTGCTGACGTACTCTTCGTTTGTCGGTGCCTCGGGTCCGGGTTCTGAAATCGTGTCCCTGTTCGAAAAGGAGCATGGAGTCAGGGTGAACGTCGTGACGGCTGGCGATGCCGGCTTGTTGCTGGAGCGCATGAAGATTGCGCAGGCAAGTGTTCCATTTGATGTGGTCATCGGATTGGATCAATTGATGCTTCCAGAAGCCACCAAGCGGTTTCGTTGGAGAGAGACTTTTTTTGCAACATCCGGCCGTCAGGCGGTTTTGGCGGAATTCGCATCCCCTTGTTTTGTAGCCTATGATTGGAGTCCTCTGACATTCATTTATCGAAGGGATGCGAGGCATCCTGGAGAGATTCCCGCTCGGATCAATGATTTGACCGAACGCAAGTTCAAGACGCAGTTTGCTCTTCAGGACCCGCACTCCAGTTCGCCGGGATTCCAGTTTTTTGCGTGGGTCAAGGCACTCAAGGGAAGCGAGACCGAAGCGTTTTTGCGCGCGTTCAGACCCAATGTGAACAGCGTTTCTCCGAGTTGGGCGTTCTCCTACGGCCTGTTCAATAAAAACCAGACCCGTTTTGTATGGTCCTACCTGACCTCGCTCGCGTACCACTGGGGAGCCAACGGAGCGCGTGATTACCAAGTCGTGGTTTTTCGTGAAGGGCACCCGGTGCAGGTTGAGTACGTCGGGATTCCTCAGGATTGCCGGGAATGTGAACTGGCCCAAGCCTTTGTAGAGGAGATGCTCCATCCGCGCGCGCAAACCCTAATCATGGAAAAGAACTTCATGTTTCCCGTAATTAAGGGGTTGGAGAGAGGCACGGTTTTTTCAGAACTTCCGCAGCTCAAAACCGTAATGACCGAAGCCGGTAGGGACTTCAGTGAGTGGGATCGTGTCTTCCAACATTGAGGAACGTGTTCGAGCCACCCTCCGTGTGGGCGTCGCTCTGCTACTGTTATCTCCCTATTTGATTTGGATCCTGCAAGTTCCCCAATGGACTTGGCCGGCGGCAACGGAGTGGATGGCAGCGCTAAGAAATTCGTTTTCACAAGCGGGCTTGAGCTCTGTTCTCGCGTTCATTGCCGGCTTCTATTTGTTTCGCGCCCTCCAGTCGTGGCGTGGTTCGCGCTGGCAGAGCGGGGCGGAACTCGCCCTCCTTCTGCCCAACATGGTTCCCGCTCTCTTCCTGGTGATGTCTTTTTTGAGTTTGGCTGCCCCCTTCGGAGTGCTTCCTTATGGGTTCAGCGCCGTTGTCTTCGCTCACGTTTGGCTGAATGCCGGCCTGGTGGCCGTGGCCATTGACCGTCTCGTGCACCACAAACTGGGCGGGCTTGCGGAGACGGCCTGGGTACTCGGGGCGTCGTCACGACTGTTCTGGCGCAAAGTGGCGCTCCCTTATATTGGTGGAGACCTGGCGTCTGTTTTCCTTTTTGTATTCAGCCTTTGTTTTACAAGTTTTTCTATCCCGCTCCTGTTGAGTGGGGAGCGGGTGCTCACGGTGGAGGTGGCGATATTTGATGCCATCCGTATGGAGGGAAGTTGGGATAAAGCGGTTTTGCTGGCCGCCTTTCAAAGTTTGATGCTGTTCTCATTGGCGATTTTGCTTCCAGAGCCGTTCTGGCCGCGAAAGCCGGCGCGCGCGCCGCTCGAGTTCCTCGTCTGGTGCCGCGGGCGACATCTTGTGTTCGTGCCGGCATTGATCGTGATTGTGGGGTGGCTGAAAGGGTTGGGATCAGGTTTGTTCATGGACATGGATATGGACATGGGCGTTCCCGCGCGGGGAGTGCTGATAGAAGCTTTACTCACGACCGCGATCGTCGCCTTATCGGTAGGTCTCTTTCACGTTGCCTTTTTTCTTGTAACGGCCTTTGTCTCACCGCACGCCCGGCTTAATCGCTTCCTCAATGGCTATCTCGCGCCTAGTCCCGTGATTACTGGATTTGGATTGCTCTTGATCCCGGTCGACGGCGATCTTATCAATTTAGGTAAACTTGTCTTGGCGTTATCGCTGATTTCCATTCCCTATCTCTACCGTTGGATCGTGCATTCCGCTTTAGCTTCGGTTCGTGGCCAAGTGATTACGGCACGGGCTCTCGGAGCGTCTTGGCGATCCATTCTTGTGGATGTGGTCTGGCCGCAAACAGCGAGTCCTCTTCTCCGCGCGTCCGGACTGGCCGCTGTCTGGGCCGCTGGGGACTTCGCTCTCTCCGGGATTTTGATCGGAGAGGCGCAGACTCTGCCGTTGGTAATGGAGAGCCTGTTGAGCCGTTATCGCTTCGAAGCCGCGCAGCTTTTGATGCTACCGCTCGTGATTCTTTGCCTCCTGATTTATGCTATATTCATGGGAGCGGCCCGCTATGTCTCGCGTTGAGAACCTGGTGAAAGAATACGATGAGTTCAAGCTTTCCATACCCCTTTGGGAGATTTCAGACCGGGGCATCACGGCCCTTTGGGGTCCATCCGGTTCGGGCAAAACCACAGTGTTCCGAATTCTCATGGGGGTTGAACCCTGTCCCAGTCTGCGTTGGTTTTTTGGCGATTTGGATTTGGCTCAGCTACCGACACCGGAGCGTCGCTTGGGTGTCGTGTTTCAGACACTCGAGTTGTTTCCTCATATGACGGCTAGAGAGAATATTCTGTTCGCGGCGCAGGCCCGGCGGATTCCGCAGGCGGAAGCCTCCACGCGGCTTCAAGAACTCTGCGAGGAGCTGCGCCTCACCGTCTGCCTTGAGCGAAGGGCGACAGTCCTATCTGGAGGCGAGGCCCAGCGGGTGGCTCTGGCCCGCGCGGTGATCGGTGAGCCCCGCTTTCTGTTTTTGGATGAGCCGTTCTCGAGCCTGGATGCGGAACTCCGCGGAGAAGCCCGGCGCCTGGTGAAGAGAGTGATTCAAAGATTGCAGATTCCGACCCTTTTGATTACGCACGACGAAGAAGACTTGCGGGATATGGCGGACGTGGTGGTCCCGATTCGGGATTGGCATGCCTCAGCACGCGAACCGGGCGTGAAGATGCAAATGGATCAATCGAAGGTTCAATCATAAATCCAGGGAAGTTCATACAACTCGAAGACCTGTCGCAGGTGCTGACGCGAATGAATCACAAGCTGGATGTGATTCGGAAGAAACGCTAAAATTGGAAAATTCAGTTTTACCAATTCGCGCTCCTCAAACTCTTCGAGTGGCCCGTGGCGAAGAAGACGGCGACCATGGCGCTGATTGATCATCTGACGGAGTTCTTCTGAGTAGGCTCGCTGACCGGAAGGAAGCCATCTTAACGCGAACAGGTCATGGTCACTGTAAAAACGTTCTCCCTTTTCGTTCTCGACCAGGTATTCGTAATCGGGCCCCAGCACACGGTAGCCCATATGCTCGAGTTCGCGTTTGTTCTTCAGCCAAGCCGCATAGCTCTCGTGCAGTTCGGGAGGAGAGTGAACAAGGCCCTGGAATCTCCCCCGGCGGGCCGACTTACAGTTGAACATTTCGCAAGGTTTTGAGCGAAATCCCGGTTGCAAGCTGTAGGGAAGCGAAGCCGGATTAGGCGCGATGACAAAGATCGCAAGCGACATCTCATGGGCGATTTGATCGTAGTTCCAGGCGTCCTGCTTTAGGATGTAAGGAGGAGAGATGATCGGAGGGGGAGAAATGAGAGCCGGACGGGTCGGAATCAGAAGGCGTTTGCAGTCGGCGGGCTTTATAGGAAATCGAGCCTGACTGGTCGCGGGCCAAGCCACTGCCGCCGCAAATATGAGGATCTTCAATGATCGCGCGAGGTCCGTCCTGACCTCCATAAAAATTCCCTCTAGGGGAAAAGCCGTCTTCCCCTATTATACCCTCAGAGATCTTGAGCAGGAGCCATGCCAGCGCCGGCGGGCTTGAATTATGATCCTAAGTGATTTCAGTAGGATGAAGATTTCAATTCGGTGACGAAAATGGGCTTCCCTGGCTTGCGCGTCTGGCCGTGCTCGTCACTCCGTCTGTGTTTATCCACGAAGTTGGCCATTGGCACACCGTTTCGGCGGGTTCTGTGACGGGACAGAACTCCTACGCCGCTAAGCCTTGATGGGCAATTTCATTAGCCAGGTACCCGTTCGACTTAGCGAAATGACATGGATAGAATCTTTACATGCGAAGATTCTCAATGATTATTGGGTTTTTTGTTGTTGTAAGTATTACCGCTAAGGAGCTTATGGCCGATTCCGAAACTCCGACGATTTGGGAACTTAAGAGTTTGTTTCTTCAGAGCCGGGACACTCTCGCAGTTAACGATGTCGATGGTGTAGGTAAGACCACATTTTGGATCGCGCTCCCGAGCGATCAGACCGCGGTCATTTCCTTTACCTGGAACGTTAGACCTGGTGCTAAGCCCAAGCTGGAAAGGACGGTTATCCTCGCCGGTGATCGTATCTGTGAATCCAATGCGGGTATCACCTACGATTTTCAATCGATTAAAGGGAGCCTCTCGACTCCAGTAGGACGGTATCAAATCGATGCGAATAAATCAGAGATCAATTCAGTCGAGGTCTGGGTAAAATCGAAGCGAGCCTATGATTTTTCGGCGCTTGAAAAGCTGGTCGGTAAATCGCCACTCAAAATTTTGAAACCAAGATTGTGACAACTAAAAATGGCTCACTTCTGCGGAAAATCAAGAGGCTAGTTTTACTCTACCTTAACCGCCTGTTACGCGACTGAAAGGCTATCGGCCTGGAAAATTCTCAGCTGAGATTTGAGTTGGCGGGCTCCGGCGCCTTCACGTTTAACGCCCGCAGCCGATTAGGTGTCGAGGAGTCGGCCCCAAGATGAACTCCTGAGGCCGTCAGAGATCGAGCTTATCTTTCGATGGTCATCGAGACACCTTGTGTCGGACAGCCCACCATATAGGCCACGTTGTAGCCATTGACATAGGTGTAGGCGAGGTCTGCGCTCTTGCCATTAATCAGAACACTGTATTGACCGGATCCCACTCCACTGAAGGTTTGCAGGTCCACGTTTCTGACGGAGAGCTGAGTGGGGCGATTCTCACCGCAAGGCTCGCACATGTGCTCGACAGTGGTAGCGGCTTGGATGATCTCAACGGCTTGTGCCGCCTGTTCCGCTGTGACGACAGCGCATTGATCGGCCATGGCTACGCTTCCAAATGCACTCAGTGCAACTGCAACAGCAATCTTCTTCATCTTTGTTCTCCTTCTGATTGACGGCGGAAATGCCGAGCCCAGACACATATGTCATCCGTGATGATTTTCGTTACTAGATAATTTTCATCGGGAAATTTTCTGTGAATAACTTTGATGAACGCATGCAAAAACAAAAAGTTTCTACATCGTGCGCGTGCACACCAAAGAAAAAATCAATAGGAATCAGAAAACTGAAACGTCGCGGCGTGAGCCACCTTCTAGTGTTTGCGCGCGAAGTACAAACGGCAGGGCGGTATGTTCAACATCTCATCAATGTACGTGTATTCGGGAAAAGTCTGAGTCAGCTGGGCCCAGAAGTCTTTCACAGCCGGCGTCCACAACACATGCAAAGAAAGAAACAGACCGAAAAGTCCACCCGGTTGCAAGCTTGTGTGAACCTGGCTAAGAATCGAGTGGCGGGTGGGTGGCGCCAGCAAAGACCAAGGCAATGTGGAAATCACAGCGCCCACCTTGCGCCCTTTTACAACGTCCAGCAGGTGTTCCGCCGTGTCGTGATGGATCTCGAGATGAGGGTACTTTTCGAAGTGCAGGTATTCGTACAGGTCATCGTTGAGTTCAAAACCTACGTACTGATGAGGGCCGGAGAGCCGGGACAGCAGATGTTCGGTCACGGAGCCGGAGCCCACTCCAAGTTCAACGAGGATCTCGTCTTCGCGCAGGTGCACGTGGCGGGCGAAGCGTCGGCCCACGCG
The DNA here is from genome assembly GCA_050249195.1 of Bdellovibrionales bacterium. GTDB lineage: Bacteria > Bdellovibrionota > Bdellovibrionia > Bdellovibrionales > UBA1609 > JALHOQ01. Next base: position 21,267 of record JBFWQY010000008.1, on the reverse strand, counting down.
TGGACCGCTGGCGAAAGGAGTTGAGGTTTGAAGAGGGCTCTTTAATGAGGCCTTAAGAAATTCGTAAAAACCCGGCGTCATCGCGTCAACTCCTTCGGCCATACGGACTTGCGCTTTGCGAGCGGAATGAAGCTGTACTCAGCCGCTGTCTGCGCGCAGCGCTCAATATCCTCGAGTGACATCCCGATCACCTCACGCGCAATCCGGTATTCGCGGTTCAGATTCGTATTGAAGATTCCCGGGTCATCCGTGTTGATGGTGGTGAGGATGCCGTAATTGAAGAAGCGTTTGAGTGGATGCTTGGCCAGATCCGGAATCGCGTTGGTGAGCATATTCGAAGTGGGGCAAAGCTCGAGTACGATGCCGCGATCCCGCACGGCTTGCATCACTTTCTCGTCCCGATAAATTTGCACCCCATGTCCGATCCGGTCGGCACCCAAGACCTCAATGGCATCCATGACCCAGCTCGGGGATTTCGGATGATCCGCTTCGCCGCTATGGACGGTGATTCCCAATCCAGCAGCTTTGGCTCGAGCAAAAAGAGGCGCGAAGGGTTTGCTATCGAACCCTTCTTCGTTGTCGGCGATGTCGAGGCCAACGAAGCTGTCTTTATGAGCGATGGCAAACTCCACCACCTTTTCAGCATCCTTCACGGGCAGAATGCGTTGGATGATGCACACCAGTCCCACGGCCATAGGAAAGGTGCGTTCGGCGCGCTGGATACCTTTGACGATGGCCTCATGAATCTGGTCGAAGGACATCTCATGGCCTTGGGCAATAAACGTGGGTGCGTAGCGGAATTCGACAATGCGCAAACCCTCGTTCTTGTAACAATCCTCGCAGGCTTCAAACGCAATCCGCTCCAGAATTTCGGGACTGGCTAACAGTTTCTGGGTGTCCAGAAACTTATTGAGCACGGTGCCCAGATCCTGCATGGGTTCTAAGATCATAAATCGCTCTTGGAATTCCCGCTGGGATTTCAATTGAATTCCAAAACGGGGAGCCAGTTCCCAAATCGTATCGGGACGGAGGCATAGTTCCAAGTGACGGTGAATTTCGGCTTTGGTTATTTTTTCGATTGGACTCATGACCGCAGAATAGGGTGCTCGACATTCCGCGCTCAAGGTCTTTCTGTTGACGCTTTGTCTAATGGAGCGCTACAAACTTTGAGAATGAATACAGTATTGACTCCTTTGAAGAAGCTTTCGAAGCTCGCGGATACGCCGGCGTCGAACCCCCGTTATTCTCGCTCCGTAACGCTGGCCTCCGGAGAGCGGCTCGAAGTCGCCGACCCACGCGCCACTCGTGCCATGATTGGCCTTATGGATATGAACGCCGCGCTTGGCGGCGCTGCGGCTCACTGGGGAGGTCCGTCGGCCTTTGCGGAGTTGATGTCCGCGACTCATGGCCTGATGTATCAGGCCGCGCGAAAGGCCGGCCTGCCTTGGCATGAAGTCTTTCATTTTGTGAATGACGGGGGCCATTGTGAGAACGGACTGTACGCGCTCAAGGCGAATTACGGCTTTGATGGTGTCACCTATGAAGAGCTCAAGACATTCCGAGCCATCAACAGCCGGATGACAGGGCATGGAGAATCTCACCTTTTTCCTGAAGGTGTTCTGCTGAGCAATGGTCCCTTGGGTTCGGCATTCCCACAGGCACAGGGTTTGGCGATGGCGGATGCCGCGAGCGGGAAAAAGCGAATTACGATCTGTGCGATCACGGATGGAGGCTGCATGGAGGGCGAAGCGCGTGAAGCGTTGGCGGCCCTTCCCGGCTTTGCGTCTAAGGGGCGTGTGGCGCCGTTCGTCCTGATCATCAGTGATAACAACACAAAACTCACCGGCCGCATTGACGAAGAGAGCTTTTCCATGGAGCCGACGTTCCGGGCTTTGTCTGCGCTCGGTTGGGACGTTGTGGATCTGCTCGCCGCCCATGATTTGCAGGCCTGCACGACCACCATCGAAGCGGCCCTGGCCAAGGTCCGTGAAAACCCTCTTAGGCCAGTTGCAATCCATGCACGCACGATCAAAGGGTATGGAATCAAGAAGACCGCTGAATCCACATCGGGCGGGCACGGCTATCCATTGAAGAGTCCATCGGAATTGAACGCGTTCTTAAGTGAAATTTACGAAGGAGAGGACGTGCCCACCCTCTTCCGTGAATGGGCGGAGGAACTGGAAACGCAAGCGGCAAATAAATCCACAAAGAAGTCACCCGCTGACAAGCCGGAGGTCCCCGAGGGCAAAGTGCAAGTGGGCGTCAGCCGCGCCATGATTCATAAGCGGGAGCAGGGATTACCGGTCTTCTCAGTCTCCTCGGATTTGCCAGGTTCGACGGGCGTGGCGGAATTTCAGAAGTCCTTCCCACAGTGGAAGCAGGATATTGGAGTTTCTGAGAGCAATATGATCAGCGTGGCCGCGGGCTATGCGAAGGCGGGTTTTATTCCCGTGGTGGACACCTTCGCGCAATTCGGCGTAACCAAAGGGGCCCTTCCGCTCACGATGGCTTCGCTGTCGCAAGCGCCGGTGATCGCAATCTATTCCCACGTCGGCTTTCAAGACGCCGCCGACGGAGCCTCTCATCAAGCGCTGTCCTACTTCGCCATGGCGAGTTCCATTCCGCACACGCGCGTGTATGCCCTCACGTGCAGCCAGGAGGCGGAAGCGCTCGTGGGCCAGGCCATCGAAGAGTATGCCACCATCACCTCTCGTGGGCAGACACCCGACAGCTCGATCTTCTTTTTGGGCCGCGAGAACTTTCCCGTTCATTATGGGGTGAAGTCCTATCGCTTGGGCGAGGCGCAAGTTGTGCGCGAGAGCTCGAAGCCGGCGATTGTAATTGCCGCTGCCGGGGCTTTACTCGGCCAAGCTTTGAGTGCCGCCGAGTCTCTCACGCGTGACGGCATGGAATGTGTCGTGATCAATCCCTCGATCATCAATCGACCCGATACGAAGACGTTCCGGCACTACTTGGAACGGGCGGGCGGGCGCCTTCTGACCGTGGAGGATCATCAACTCATTGGTGGCATGGGCAGTCTCCTGATTCATGCGCTGACGATGGAAGGTGTACCCCTCAAAGCCCGTTCCGTGGGCGTGACAGGGGAGTTTGGTCAATCCGCCTACAATGCGATTGATTTATATAAGAAACATGGATTGCATGCGGAGGCGATCGCGGCCACAGCCCGGAAGCTCCTTTAGAACCAAACTTCGCACTGAACGCCAATTTGGGTTTCTGACGATTCTCCGTTCAGCGCAGTCATTTTGCGCGCGTTGAGATTCCCTAGAAGACTCGATGTGTTGTTGAGGTCAGAATTGGCGGAATTCCACCACGAATGAGTCACGTAAGCCCGCACGAGTGGACGGGCAAAATAAGGTCGGCCCACTGACATTCCGGGTGCAATCGTCAGCCGGCCTAAAGTTCGCTCGCCCGCGTCCGCGCCGGAACCCGTGGTTTCACTCTCATCCTTCACGCTGGAGAAGCCGCCTTCAAAAGAAATATGGTAGTGATCCGTTATGAAATAGATGGGGCGAGCGCCCACGCTTAACCACCGGCTTTGCTCGTCCAGGCCCGAGTTCCCCCTCTCGTAGACAAGTGCGGCTTGAAGACCCCATTGAGGACCTAACTCTTTGTATATTGTCTCCACAAACCGCCAGCGTCTGCGTCCATTCACATCCCGCGGAGGAGTTGTAAACCCGACAGTACGGTTCATGGAGAAGTCTTCAAGAACACCCGTTCCGTACATAAGAGCCACATCATTTTGACCATTCTCGAGCGCGTGTCCCCAACGGAGCCCCGCAATCGCACCAGTGGCCGCTTCGAACTCCACGGGATCGTAGGTGCCACTGCCGGCATTCAGCTTTTCCCCGGAGCCGGGCGCCGCATACCCCGTGGCGGCCCAGAAGTGAAGGGCATCCTGGGCAGTGAGTTTCACATTGAACCACCGGAGGTCGAGCACCTGTTTCGCCGGGTAACCGAGGGTGGTGTTTTGAAACGTGCTGTCCGCCGATTGCAGGAGGGCGACGGCCAGAGTTCCATGGGGAAGACGCACGTCCTCCACTCCGCCCCCGATTCCACCCATGTCGGCAAAGTAATAGAAATCATGAATATAAATATCGGCATCACGGTAATGGCGCTTTCCCGCCCAAAAGGAGGCGTGAATGCCGTCAAAATTGCCCCCCTTGGCGTAGGACTGGATCAGCTGCACGTTGCCCGAGGTTCCATAGGTATCGCCGTACTGGGAGTTCATTTGGGCATCATAGGCCATCGTCATATTGGCGAAGAAAAAAGGATCGTCGGGAGAGCCCCCTTTGAGCACATGTCCAGTGAACCGGGCCTCGCCGTATCCGGCTTCGTTGCCCAGTCGGAATTCATTTCCGCGCGAGCCGGGGTTTATCAGCTGAATCTGTTTGCCACCCTGACTGTTCGTGCCGACGGGCGCTCGCATATACATGCCAAACTCGAAGTCGAGTGCCGCCACACCGGGAGCTGCGCCGGCAAGGAAAAAAAGGAGGACCGTAAGATTCTTCATGAACGCCAGAGATATGCAACATCGGCCGCGAGAAGTCCAACGGGGAGATGATAGGCCTCGAGGTCGTGAGTTCTCAGTGAAAATTTTCTAGCTACGGAGTCGGCTTTCCTCGATGACCGCGCGGTCCCCGAGTTGAACTGGGCCGCTCTATTAAATTTTCAATGCAGCCCCTTCGATTGCCTCCGCTCACACGAAGGACGAATCTGGGTTCAAACTGAGCACCCGGAGGAGCTATGAAATTTTGGTGTCTAGTCAACGTCCTTTTGTTATCTTCCGCTTCCTTCGCTGATTCCATCACCTGCACTCTGCAGAGTGGAGAGAAGACGACTTCAGCCACCCTAGCGTTGGAATCTCCGCAAGAGGATTACGCGATTGCTGACGGACTCTATGACTTAAGCTTTAGTCTGACTGCGGAATGCGCGACTACCAAATGCACGGCCTTTATGACGATCGACTCAAGGAGGGCTCAAAGTGAAGTGGGATCAACAGGTTTTGACTTCCGGCGGTCCGGACCTGCCCGTGAGATTTTCCGGGAGCCACTCGAAAACGCTCCCGATCAACGACAATATACATTGTACTGCACGTATAATCCCTAATTACCGGGCGCTGGCGGAACCGGTGACGGCCGTTTGGCCGGGTGATCTGGGAGCGGCCGCCGCCACAACCCTCTCTGGACGCGCGAATACAGTTTTATAGGTCGCCGCCGTGACGGACCTGTGACCCTGATTCAGGCCCTGGATTCGCGCCAGTAGCTGTTGCTTTGGGAGCGTGTCGCAGGAGGCGTACTGACCGTTGGCTGCGAAGACCTCAGTGGCGTAATAATGATAGGCCTTCTGACAAGACCGGCTGCCATTCTTCAGCAACGTGGGACGTGTCAGGTAGGCGGAGAAGAGCTCGGCCGCATTCTCATTGCGCTTTCGACCAGAGTGATGACGAGAGTACCCTGTCGGGATGCAACCGCGAAAGGTCTTGGCGTAGGTCGCCTCGCGAGTGGAGCGCGCAACGGCGGCGTGGCCCAGCTCGTGCGTTAGGCGGGCAATATTGATGTTGGACCCAGCACCGCAGCGGTTGCCCCAACGATCGCAGCGATTCAAATCGACCGTAGGCGGATCCCAAATGTAGCGCGACAACCCTCTACGCGACTTGAATTTGATGGTGAGACCCACGAATGGTGGAAAGCGGCCGCCGTAAAGAGCCGAAGCTTGAAACAGCCCGTTGGCCAGATTCAAGCGCTCCGTCGCCGTCGAACCGGGTGTCTCGATCTCATAATAGGCGAGAAGGGCCCGAGCCTGAGCGTCCGTGCGCACCTGCTTGAGCGTGCACGCGCCGGTCGCTGCCGTGATGTCGTATCTCATCGCTCCATAACGGCCCCTGACACGATCGTGGTTGGCGCGGGTGTCGAGCGGAGCGATGGTCAGGCTGGGAACGGCAGGCGCGTCCGGAGCGGAACGGCCACGGCGCGTCGCGGGCGTAGAGGCTGATCTGCGCTTGCCCGGCGGTGTTTCACCTTTTGCAGTTTGAGTGTTGCTTTGAGCTTTGAATCTGGAGGCTGCGGTCAGGGCTTTGGCGTCAATCCAAGCGACTCGTCCCTTGCCGAAGATCATGTCGGTCTTGAGCTTCACGCGCTGGGCGAACGCGTCTGTGCTGCAGACCAAATAGACTGCGGCTAGAATCAAAGTTATAGTCACATGCACATGCACATGCACGTTTTCTCCCATAAGGTAACAGGTTTGAGCAGTAGTTAATAAGAGCAATAACCATGCCTCCGACGAGATTATTCCAGGGCGTGCCCCGGCCTGCGGCATGCAAGTTCACTGTCCACGAAGGGAGGACCGCAACTCCGAAGTGTCGTGCCGGCCAATGTGGCACCGGCGTACCGAGACGCAGCGGCAGCGGCGGAGTGGGCGCCAGTGGGCCGGCTCCTACGAGCATTTGCAGGCCGACGCGGCAATAAACGGCATGGTCTTTACGGATCGCCGCGAAGGAATGTTTTAAAAGTGAGTTCTCATCCAGTAAACTGCACACGATGGTGATCTCAGCTTATCAATTTGATCAGTTCTTGGCCCGCGTTCGAGACAGCCAAACTCACGCCAAGCTATGTGAATCCGTTTACGGTCAAAATCTTTTTCAGCTGAACATGACCAGCGCCAGCCAGCTGGAACGTCTCATCGCGCTTTCAGGTTTGAATGAACGATTCGCTCTATTTTTCTCAAGATTTAAACGGCGTGATAGAACGGATTTTCAGGTCACTTAGTTCCGGGGGGAGGTTTCTAACATTCTATACTCAGCGTCCGCGGCCGGGCCTACCAGATGATGTGTATACTCCTGAGACGACGATATTGGCTCGAGCCCTAACATCCCTTGGACTCTCTTTCCAATACGATGACTTTACTAAAGAAGAACGTCAGTACTGGCTGCTGGTCAGAGAAAAGATCGAAACGTTCAAAGATGCGTTCAGGTCCGAGGGTAACTTGGAGCTTTATGAAGATCGCAAGAACGAGGCGGATCAATTGCTGCAATCCATAGCGGCTGAGAAACATTGTCGTATCTGTACCGGGTGGACTTCTTGTGAGCCGCGAAAGCCTGTGGGATCAATCCCTACCAACGAGCGTGATTTCGCTAAACCCGCGCCCGTTTGTTGGTGAGGTCGTATAAATTGGGATTATTGTCGCTTGTAATTGATTTCTATTTGTTTAAACTCTTTGCCCGTTTCCACGTCGGGTCCGTACATGACAAATTTCATGGTGTTCTTATCAACCTGTGTCCATTCTGAGCGGAACTCACGAGTCTTATCATCTGACAGTGGACAAGAGTGCTGACCAGAGTCTTTGAGGGTCTTGGTCTTTGCATCGAAGCTGCCTGCGCCACGCATCATCGCCGTGCCCATATTATCGAGCCAAGTTGTTTCATGTTGTTTTGTGAGATTGTTGTAACCGATAAAGCCCAGGCCTTCAAAAGGTTGGCCCATCATTTGGCCCTTGATCTCTTGTTGTAGATACCGGCCACCCATCACCATTTTCATCTCGCTTGTTCCTGACGTTTCAATGGGTTTCGCTTTCGGCGTTTGCCACATTTTTGAGACGTAACGCCACGAACCTGTCATCGGCTCCAGCACTTTATGGTTCACGCCCGGTGTTGAAAAGGCCATCCACTTTTGCATCATCTCCTGCTCTTTGGGATTCATGGATTTTTTTCCGGGGTCGGACGCGTGCACAGTTACGATGCTCGACAAAAGTGCCGTCAGTAGAAATAAACGCATTGGATTCCTCCCTAAGTATTTGAGTCTGAAAATAATTTTTGCGTGGCACGATCATGGGGTCAACGGGAGTTTCCGCAGCCGGAACTCGTACAAGGGTGCGAAAAGTGAGTTGGATCTGTCGAGTCCGCCCGAATTGATGTTGAGAGGCGTCCTCACGGGCCAAAGGGGAGGTCCACATGCTGCGCACGGAGCTCCAGCTCATCGGCTGTGCACATGACCAGTTGGCGGCCTTCTTTGGAAGCGGATCCCCCGAATGAGCCTCGCAATTCGTCATGGCGAGTTCGGTTCGTCGGTGTGAGGCATGATTGTTGCTGAAGAATCCCGCACGTGGTCGTGATCTCTTTTTTCCGGGACACTCCTCTCGGGGAGCACGCCCACAACGAAAGGAATACAAGGTATGCTGAAAATCGTCACACACAGTCTGATTTTGGCCTCGCTCTGGCTCAGTGGTTTCGCTCATGCCGAGGTCAAGTTTGTTAGCCCGGATGCCCCTCAGCCTCACCCTCTTCCGTTTTCGGATGTGACGAGCTACACATTTTCAGAACTTTGCGTGCGCAGACAGGAGCCGAATGTGTCTGAGACGTGTTACGGGCGACAGCAACCCTTTCCGGCGATCCAGGTTAAAATGAATGGAGCCTTTGTGCCGGAATTGCCGAATCTCATTGGACCCGATTGGAACGGGTATGTCGAAGCCCAAGATTCTGAGGCCAAAGCGTATCTTGAGGAGGCCCTTTCCTTAAGTCGAGAATATGCGTTACTCAACTTATATACCCGCAAGCTGGAGGATGGCAGAACCGGACGTGGTTTTGCGCTTCACACCTATTTTTGGAGAACAGATGAGAGGTCGCCCCGTAATATTTTTGTATTAGGCACGATCACGGAATCAGCAAATGGAACTTACCTTCTTACCTATGACGGGATTGCAGCGACCTCTGACCAACAACCTTGGGGTGCCACAAGGACGAGTGTCAACGCCGACAAACGCAAAATCCGCCTCGGCGGATCTCCCGCTGCGCATATTCTCAACCGCTGGCTTGTGCATTCGCAGGTTCAACCCTCGAGCCTGCCGTAATTTGGTTTTGTGAAGGTCGTCAGTTCATTGATAAAGGTGATCGGTATTCCGATGCTCCATCACCCCTTACGTTTGCCATTTTCCTCATCGTCGGGGAGGCGTTTCACGCTGTCGGTAATATCGATATCACCCTCGCCGCGCAGACCTTTCTTGAAATTGCGGAGGCCTTCGGCCAACCCGCGACCCAAGCCGGGGAGGCGCGAGGGCCCGAAGACCACAAGGGCGATCAACAAAAAAATAAGAATGTGAGTCAATGAGAGCATGATTAGGACCTCGCTTCGGATTTGTCAGTGGAGCTGGCATTGGCCCCGGAGTCTTCCGCGGCCTTGGCGTTAGGCCCGTTTCGTCGCGGGCGGCGCGGGCGGCGGCGTTTGTGGCGAATATTGGTCAGGGGGTTCTGTTCACGAAGAGTGGTGTACTTCTGCTGCCAATAAAGAAAGTCTTCGCAGGGCAGGCAATGATCCCGCTCCGCATAGCGCAAGGCCAGCGGAAAGGCATCGTTGGTGACAAGAGCTCGCTGTCGACGTTCCCCCCGCTTTTGAAATTCTTTGCGGCGGGCGAGAAGGGGTTCCACATGCAGAGCCTTGACCGCTAGTGCCTGTTCAAATTTGAACATGCCCAGTTCGTCACGCATCCAGGTTTGAAAGGCCTCGTCTTCCAAGATTTCCCGCGCGCGCGTGCCCGCGCTGGGATCCGGCTGCACGCAGGCGCGGACGTAGGCGTGTACGAGTAGTCCGAAAAGTTCCGCGGGATTCAGATTCGCGACGCCGTACTCCCCGATCTGTCTCAGGCCCGCATAGAGATCCTCACAGGCCTCTCCCGCGAGGGCGACATCTAGGTTTGGTGAGAGCCACTTAAGTACACCCAGATCGTGGGCTTCTCGAAACGCGAGATCGGGATGATGCAGGCGCAGGAGCTTGAGGATCTCTTCCCGCCGGCGGGGCAGCGCCGTGGTGGGCAGAGTGTGGGCCGATTCCACAATCGCGCGCCGCAATCCGGGTTCAAGCGCGAATCCAATCATATGCTTGAGGCGTAAAGCCCGTAGAATGCGAATAGGATCTTCCACGAGCCGAGTTGACGGATCTCCGATCATACGCACCCAGCGCGCTTCCAGGTCAGCCAAGCCGTCGGCATGGTCGATGAGCTGATCCGCGATTGGATCATAAAATAAAGCATTGATGGTGAAATCACGGCGACGGGCATCTTCTTCGGGAGTGCCGAACACATTGTCCCCTGAAGGGGCTTCTTCGCCCTTCTCTTCTTCACGCAGTTCGCGACGGAACGTGGCGACCTCGAACTGGGCTTCCTCCCGTCGCACCAGCACCAGACGAAAGCGTTTGCCAATCACATAGGCCCGGTGGATGACGCGCTTCACCTGATCCGGTTTAGCGGTGGTGGCAATGTCAAAGTCCTTAGGGTGGATTCCCAGAAGAAGATCCCGGACGCATCCACCCACGAGGTAGGTGGTGAAACCGGCTTTTTGCAGGGCTCGGACGATTCCGACAGCATGAGGGTCAATCCAATCTTGATGCAGGCGTGGCTTTTGGGTAACGTTCATTCGGCTATTCAATTCGCATGAGCTATTTAGATTGCTTTCATTATCAAATAACAGGTAATCCCAAGGGACACAAACTCGTGTTTCTACATGGTCTTATGGGTTCCGCCAATAATTGGCGGCGGGTCACCCCCGAGTTTGAGGCCGATTTTCACATCCTATTGTATGATCAGCGCGGCCACGGCCGAAGTTTTCAGCCGGAGCAGGGATACCGGCCTTTGGATTACGCGCAAGATCTCCATCAGATTCTGGACGAGTTGAAGTGGAAACGCACGGCTTTGGTGGGACACTCTATGGGAGGACGCAACGCCCTTGAGTTTGCCAGTCATTTTTCGCAAAGAGTCACGGCTCTCGTGCTGGAAGATATTGGTCCTGATACGAATGCGGCTGCCGCCACTCGAATCGAACGTCTCTTAAATGAAGTTCCCACTCCCTTCTCATCACGCGAGGAGGCGCGCCGGTTTTTTGCGCAGGAGTACCCGAATCGGATCCGTTGGTACCCGCAAGCGGAAGTCGTGTCCCGTTTCCTTCACTCGAACCTTGAGACCAAGGATGATGGCCGTGTGGACTGGCGATTTGCGAAGTCCGCGGTCCTGCAAAGTCTTACGGAAGGTCGCCGGGAGGATCGGTGGGAGGCGTTGGCCCACCTTAAAATGCCGTGCCTTTTTATCCGTGGAGAGCACTCCCAGGATCTCTCACCTTCAATCTTTGCGCGCATGCTTCAGGTTCAGCCACAGGCACAGGGTGTGGAAGTACCCGGAGCCGGACACTGGGTGCACTTTGACCAGCCCGAGTCCTTTGTCCAGGCCGTGAAGCGATTTTTTGCCTCCACTTTAATGGCCAACCTTTGACAGAACCGAGCAACCCCGTATACTAGGGGCAAAACTGAATCTCTGACAATGTGAGTCATAAGTCGTGAAGTTTTCTGAAATTCAACTGCATCCTCTTCTCCAGCACAATCTCGACAAAATTCAATTCCTCGAATGCACCAAGATCCAAGAGCAAGGAATTCCGCTGATCCGTAAGGGTAAGGACATCGCGGGTCTTGCGCAAACGGGAACGGGAAAAACAGGGGCCTTTCTGATCCCGCTGATCGACCGGGTCTTGAAGGCGATGAAGCCCGAAGAAAGTATCCAGGAATCGGAAACGCTCGCCTTCAACGAGTGGAAAAAGAAACACTACATTCTCGTTCTTGTCCCGACACGCGAACTGGCGGAGCAGGTGTTTGAAAATGCCAAGAAGTTTGTGGAGGGCACAGGACTGGGCTGCACCTCCGTGTACGGCGGAACTACCTATGAGAAGCAGGTGCAGGCGCTCAAGCAGGGTGTGGAGTTCGTGATTGCAACGCCCGGCCGTTTGATTGATCTTTATAAGGAACACGTGGCCGATTTGGGCTTGGTTCGCGCGATTGTGTTTGATGAGGCGGACCGCATGTTCGACATGGGATTTAAGGACGATATGCGCTTCATTTTGCGCCGGGTCCCGCGCGAACGTCAGTTTCTGGTTTTTAGCGCCACATTGAACTTTGATGTGCTCAATACGGCCTATGAGTTTGGCGCTGATCCCGTCGAGATCAACATCAGCCGTGATCAACCGAAAGCCGAGAACGTAAAGGATGCGATCATTCACCTCGGCCAGCAGGATAAACCCCAGTATCTGCTTTCCATTCTCAAGAAGAACGAGCCCCGGCAGGCGATTATTTTTTCAAACTTCAAACACAATGTGGAGAAAATCGCGCGCTTTTTGAACAGCAACGGCGTGCCAGCAGTCGGGATCTCCAGCTTGCTCACGCAAGGGCAGCGCAATCGCGTCATGGCGCAGTTCAAGGCCGAGAATGATCGCAATATTTTGGTCGCGACGGACGTTGCGGCTCGAGGTCTGGATATTCTGGGTGTGGATATGGTGATTAACTTTGAATTGCCTGACGATGCTGAAAACTATGTTCATCGCATTGGACGTACGGGCCGCGCGGGCCAAACCGGAACGGCCTTCAGCCTGGTCAGCGACCGGGATGTGGATGCCCTCCAGCGCATTGAAGATTACTTGAAGCACAAAATTGAAGTGGCGTGGCTCGAAGATGCGGAATTGATCAAGGATTGCTCTCCCTTCCCGCGCGATGAAGACCGTTTTAAACGTCCGAGCGCGGGCCGCCGCGAAGCGGGCGGGCGGCGTGGGTCCGAGCGCGGCGGCGGAGGGGGACGGGGAGACCGTCCACGTCGGGAGCGGCCTCAGCGCGGGAGCGGCGTCAGTCAGGGAGCTGGCGCAGCGGCCGCGAGCGGAGAAACTCATCGCGACCGTCAGAGTGGGCGCCATCGCGTGGGAGAGCCGCGCGATCCGCAACAGGTGTCATCCCACGCGCCGCAAGGCAATGGGATGATCCGTGAAGGGCGTCCGGGCGGAGGAGGGGGACGTAATCGTCGCCGTGGTAGCCGACGTCGCGGACCAGGTCCGACTCAGTCGCAGAGTCCATCTCAAGCCGCGGGTTCGCAGCGACGCCATGAACACAGCCGCGATCGAGGAGCCTCCCACCAGCGTGGTGGACGTCCCGGAGGACAAAAGCCCGCAGCCATGGTGGCCTCACCACAGGGTTTAGGGTCGAAGGTTTCCGGATTTATTAAGCGTTTGTTCGGCGGCAAGTCCTAAATACTAGATAGATACTAGATACGTCTCTACCTTTAGAATAGAAGGTCGGCTCGCAAGCTCTCGAAGTGTCGTGAGTACGGCGATTATTTCGTCCATTCGAACGTTTTGATGATCTCGTTGCAATCCAACACCGTCTTTGCGAACGACTCTCTTTGATCGCGGCAGGTCAGGATCACGGCGATTTTCTCCTTGATAAACACGACCTGGCGCAATTGCTTTCGCGTTTCGTGGCTCACGATATCCAGGAGGAAGGCCGTTTGCGCATTGACCATGATGGGCTTTGCCGCCAGCACATCGAATCCGAAGCGGGTGTAATCCTGCATCCAGCGTTTCACGTACGCCTTCAATCCCTGTTCGCGCTCCATCTCGTCCACGCGCACGGTCAGGGCTGGACTCTGTCCATTGATTGGAATTGGCGATTTATAGATTGTCACCAGAGAGGGAATGCGTTTGGGAATTGGGGATTGCACCCAGGCCGTGCTGGCCGCATTGAGCTTGAAGCCCTTTTCGGACTGAAACAGACCTGGTTTTCCCGAGACCAAGGGTGAGCTTCCGGTGCCGGGAAAAGGAGCCGCGGAAGCGCTCAACGAGAGGAGAACGGAAAGCCACTTCAACATGTAATCAGCGTAAAGATTAGGGCGTAGGCGTACAAGGGCCGGCAGGGGGAGAATAGGGGAGTCGCGCAATTCTGGACCTCTCGCCCTGGATTAAAGTATAGACCAGCCACTTTCCGTCCGGGGAGACAGTCGGGTGTCGCCGATCTCCTCCCTGTGGCATGGGCCAACGGTGGACGCATGATGTGGTCATATCAAATCCCCATAGGGTGAGATCGCCCGAGTCCACTTCGCGCTGAGCCCAGATGAGCCAGGCGCCGTTGTTAGAAAAGACGGGATCGGTTTTTAGGACTAGAAAATTGCCTGCAACTTCCGTCGGAGCGGTACTGTTGCGCTTCAGCATCAGATGTGTGGATGTGAAATCCGAATCCCATCGGATCCAGGCCGCCGCGTTTCCCTTCGGAGAGGTCACATACTGAGTGGGATTGACGCCGAGTCCATGCACTTGGCCTAGAGTTCCGGTCGTGCGGTTCAGACTCAGGACCTTGGTCTTTCGCTTGTTCTTCGTCTCATGAGCTTGGGTCCAGGTGAGACTTCGTCCATCGGTGGAAAAGCGGGCCTGACCATCGAAGCCACGGCGTGAAGTCAGACGGGTGATTTCGAGCCCGGCCACGCCGTGAAGATAAACCTCCGTCGGCTCATTCAACGGAAACGGCAACCGGCTGGGGAGACCGTCGGGATTGAGGAGTGGCGGGTACTCTTTCAGCTCGTCGGTCGTGCTGGCGTAGATGACTCGTTCATCCGCTAGATCATAGTGAGGCGAAAACGTGGCTCCATTTTGAAACGTGAGTCGGCGCTCCTCTCCGGACTGCAAGTTCTTCTCATAGACCTGGGCGTGAGTGTGTCCGGGCCGCCGACTGCTGATAAAGAGCAGGCGTTTGCCCGAATGAGAAAACGAGGGCTGGGAACTTTCTCCCTCATCAATCAAAATGGTTTCTTCAAGATTTTCGTGCGCGTTTTTTCCGCTCTTCGAGCCCAGGACGGAGCACGCGGCGAGAAGCGCGATTCCGATCAAGCCGAGCCAATGCCTTTTGCACGAGTGAGGTCGGAACATGCTGCTGGATCTCCTTGAGAGGCACCCACATTGTGTCGACCTTATCCATTGTAGGAAGCTCTCGCGTGACCGTCACGTAAATTAGATGATGAGTGATACTGTGCTTATAATCGAATTCGCGAGGCTTGGCCCTTACCTTCCGGGCCAGACCCGGGAGGAGCCATTGGCCGCGCAGGAACGGAATTTTCGTGTTGCGTACGAGGCGGATGCGGCCTTTGTGCACGTCCAGTACGGGCTCCCAAACCCAGAATTCAGGCTCTCGTCGCGGCCGTGGCCGCGGGAGCTCGGAAGCGCGGTTGCCCGCGAAGGCCTTACAGTGGGCCCGTACGGGACAAAGAAGACAGACGGGTGATTTCGGGGTGCATACCGTGCGCCCGAGTTCCATCAGGGCCTGATTCATGTCAGGGCTGGATACGTCTTGCACCCACTCGTCGGCTAGATTCTGGACTTGCTCGCGCACGGAGGGACGCCACCATTCCCAATCTTTTTCATAAATTCGGGAAATCACGCGGATGACGTTGCCGTCGACAACTCCCACGCTTTGATCAAAGGCGAGGCTGGCCACCGCCCGCGCTGTGTAGGGCCCCAGGCCAGGGAGCACAATCCATTCACGATAGTCGCGAGGGAACTCCCCTCGTGCGCGCAACTCCTGGGCTGCACGATGAAGATTTCGCGCCCGGCTATAATAGCCGAGGCCGGCCCAAGCCTCGAGCACGGATTCCACGGGCGCCTGTGCCAGGGACTCCAGATCCGGGAAGCGTTTCACGAAGCGCTCGAAAAAAGGAATCACGGCCGTGGTCGTGGTTTGTTGCAACATCGTTTCGGAGATCCAGATGCGGTAAGGATCACGATTGAGTCGCCAGGGGAATTCCCGTTTGTTGTGATGAAACCACTCAAGGAGTTTCTGTTTTGCGGCAAAGAGAGTCATGGATTCCTTAGCTTTAGCACATTAAACTTGTGAGCATGAAGCTGTTATTTCGAACGCTCCTTGCGGTGGAGATGACCCTCCTCACGTTCCTCTTCGTCTCGAGTTCGGCGGCCACATCCACGCGCAAAAAAGCGGCGACAAAAGATAAACAGGTATGCACCGCCACGGAACTGAAACGCCAGGACTGTCGCTTGCGCTCCGGCGACTACGAGATTCGGTTGCTCAAGGAAACGGTGACGTGGAAAGACGGTGTCTGGCCAACGGTCGAAAACGTGCCGCTCGTGGGTCCTGGGACTCAGTGGGAAAAGGTGCGGTTTGAGCTGATGAAGGAGTGGCCTATCCTCCAACTTTGGATCTGGGATAAAGGGGCGGGTGAAGCCCAGGTGCAATCCCTACATTGGTTTGTGACTGCACTGGAGCACCGAAAGCTGGATCTCCTTGCGGAAGGTGTGGTACGAAAGCGCCGCATGAGGCCTCTGGACGAAGAGGCCGTGGGAGAGGCTGCGGACGGAGACGGCGAGGGCGATTCCAAGGCTCCTCCGAAATTTTTGTTCGATGCGTGGGAGACGCATGGTTTAAAGATGCTCAAGGATGGCCGCTTGCAGTGGAGCTTGGGACGAGAAAACCAGATTCTGGAAAGGGCGAACCATGGAATTTAAACCGATGAGTGGCCGCGAGTTTCCAAGATACTCCGCCATCAAAACGTTCTTCCGCCTGCCCCAGGCGGCCCTCGATCAGGAATTTGATGTGGGTATTGTGGGAGTGCCGTTTGATGGAGGCGTGTCTTACCGGCCCGGCGCGCGCTTTGCTCCCACCCGCGTGCGCGAGACGAGCTCTCTCGGACGTGGGTTCAATTGGGCGCGTGGGGAAAATGTCTTTGAACGCCTGCGTGTCGCCGACCTTGGGGATTGTTCAACCGTTCCTATAGATCTGAAACAAACCTATGAGCGTATCGAATCCCATTTTTCCGCCGTGCTGAAAGCCGGTAAGCACTTCCTCGCCGTGGGCGGAGATCACTCCATCACTCTTCCCCTTCTCCGCGCGGTCCGCAGGCACGTGGGTCGGCCGGTCAATCTGATCCATTTTGACGCCCATCTCGATACCTACCCGGCGGCTTGGGGATGCGAATATCATCATGGCGCCTTTGTTCGGCATGCGGTCGAAGAGAATTTAATCGATCCCAAAAACACACTTCAGCTGGGATTGCGCGGACCGCTAGCGGGCGGTGAGGACCTTGAGTTTGTGCGCCGGTATGGCGTGACAAGCAAGACCATCGATGACCTGCGAGTGCAGGGTTTGGAACGATTCTTAGGCGGTCTTCCCCTGTTTTCCGGGCCGACCTACATCACCTATGATATTGACTGCCTCGATCCCGCCTATGCCCCAGGCACAGGCACGCCGGTGCCGGGAGGACTGACGACGTACGAGGTTCAGAGGATCTTCCGTGCACTGAAGATCGAAAAACTCGTCGCCTGTGACGTCGTTGAACTTTCGCCTCCTTTTGATCATTCCGATATCACCGCGCTCGCCGTGGTGGATGCGATTTTTGAGATGCTGTGTTTATTTAAAACGGCATAAAGGTTTGCGCCGGCACCCTCAGCTCTCAGCGCGAACTTCTGGATAGGCGAGTGGTCCACTCTCGAATCGCAAACCTATTCCCCAGGGGGATTCTGGTTTTATGGTCATAGCAATCAGCTATGACAGTCATTGGGTCTGTGAATTTTACGGATATCTATTTCGAGCCTAATCTGGAAACAGAAAAGGCCACATCAACGTGGCCTCTAACCAAGGAGAGCATCATGTTGAAAAATGTGTTCATGTACATTCTGGGATCTACGGATTTTGATAAGCATGCGGGCGCTGGCGTTTTGAACTCTCGCGAGATTGATTCCGCTGAATGCTGCGGCGACTGCTGGGGCGGCGGCATTTAGGAGGACTGAGACTATGCAGAGCCTGCTTCGCTATCTGAATCCAGAGGAAGGACCCATTGTCAGTCTGGGCTCCGCTTTACAGCCCGGGCTGAGTTGCCCGTTGTACTGGTATTCCGTGGCGAGGCTGGCCTCTGCTTTCGACGATCGTTTCAGTTACCGCTTTCAGCAGGCGATCACGGGCGCGGGGTGGTCCCGTAGCAAACACGAGAGTCAATGCAAGGCGATTGTTGAGGCGATGGAGCGAGTCGCGCACCGACACTGTCGCGCCAATCCGAAATCCGCAGGCCTGGATCTTGACAGTTCCACAACCGGGTTTGCGGCTCTTCCTATGGAATTTGATATCGGCGCGGCCTATGAGAATGCACTCGCCGAATCTCTTGAGAGGTGGGTACTGAATCGTGTGAGTGACAGAAGAGAGATTCCCTTACATGAGGTGGAGGCACACGAAATTCCACTGCGGATGCGTGCGCTCTTTTGGGGCCGCTCGGGGAACTTACGCGTTTTTCGCGCTTGGATCATGTCGGGGGAGCGAGAGATGCACTTCGCCCTGGCGTTGTTTCA
Source organism: Bdellovibrionales bacterium (assembly GCA_050249195.1). Classification (GTDB taxonomy): domain Bacteria; phylum Bdellovibrionota; class Bdellovibrionia; order Bdellovibrionales; family UBA1609; genus JALHOQ01. The sequence goes on along the minus strand of JBFWQY010000008.1, from coordinate 3,119 downwards.
ATTGAGCACGGGAGGGATTGTTCCAGGATCTGCCAGCCACACGGAATGGGGAGCCGCACTTGAGAAATCCCTCTTGGAATCATTCAATCACCTCAGAAAGATCGATCGCATTTTGGGCGGATCCGAACAGCTTCCACCAAAAATCACGATTCAGCGGCTCTGGCATTTCGGCTTCAATATTCCCGCGGCCGCGGCGATCATGGAGCGTTTGCGGCAATGGACCCATGCGAAGGTGATTCCCGTGTCCGGGCCTGAGATGTCTTTTCGTAACGAACTTCATGGGCCGTGGGAACCAGAGATACGAGTGGTGCGCGTCTTAGTAGAGGACTCGCCGCCGTTGGGAGAGGGTGGATTGGAACGGTTCATTGTTTAAAAGTGGAGGCGAGAACATCATGGCGCGGCAACAGCAACACCAGGACGTCAATAACGGCGTGGAAGCGGCGGGAGCTACAGAGACGTGGCGCCGACTCTATGATTATCTTTGGCCTCGACTGGAAGTGCATGCGTCGCGGATCCACTGTTGTGGAATCGCCCGTCTGGGATATAACCCGACTCGCATTCCGGAGTTTTCTGCGTTTGTTGAGCGCGTGAAGGTGGAAACAGGTTGGACCGTGGTTGAAGCGGGAGGGGAGCTGGATCCCCTCGAATTTTTCCGGCTCCTCGCAAACAAAAAGTTTCCCGTGGTTCGGTCCATGCGCCCCGAGAACCAGCTCTACGGAGGCATTGATCCCGATTTCTGGCACGAAGCCTTTGGTCATATCCCTCATCTGACGGATCCTGGTTTTTCCGATTTGTATCACTGGTTCGGATGCGCTGCCGTTCAGGCTGGAGAGAGGAACACGAAACGAGTTGATGATCTTTCCAAACTCTACTGGTCTATTGTCGAATACGGATTCCTGCGTGAGCGCCGAGACACAAAGCTCTTCGGTGCGGCCCTGATCGCATCGCCGCTGGCTGTGGAGCGATTTCTTGCGGGACGGGTGCGCCCGATTCCGTTTCATGTTCGTGGCGTTTTGTCGGCCAATTACAATCCGCATCAATTTCAATCACATTATGTCCAAATCGACTCCGCGGGTGCGGCTCTGTCTGCCCTAAAGGATTGGTATTCACGCTCCGAAAACTAAGCGAGCATGGGGACTCGGCCGGTAAATATTTAGGTGTGAGTGCCATTGTATGCCTGGACTAATTGCAATCGATCATTCGATTCATTTTGGGTTGTGATTTCATTGCGATCTCTTTTATCACGCGGAAAATTCAACCAAAGGAGATCTTCATGAAGACCGCTTTCTTATCTTTGATTATGGTTCTGGCTCCTTATGCTTTTGCCTCCGCGCCCACTGCGGATGCTCAAAATGTCGCGCGCCTTCTCATTCATAATCCGGACGTTGCAAGCCAGCTGAGCCAGGCGAACACGGACCGCATGACCGACTTGCAGGCTGTGGAAGTCGAGCGAGGCGTTACGGATTATACAATGGTGTTTGAGAGAAGCTGCCACTGCATTCCGGCCACCGCCACAGTCAAAATTCGAGAGGATATACGTCCCACGTTTGCTGATGGCGCGCCCGAATATACAGTATCTGTTGAGATTAGTAAGTAGTCAGTAAAGTAGATAGTAAAGACACGCTCGAGGAGGCGAGTTCTCGCTCCGCTGTACACCTTTGCGTTTGCGCTTTGCTAACTTTCGTTAAGAAGCAGGAATGCCGGTGTCACGCCGGCATTTGCGGTCTTGTGCCAAAGAGCACCCGCTCAGATCTGAGCTGGCGCGTATGACGGACGTTGTTAGGCCTCGTCTAAGTCATCGTCCCGAGTTCAGTGTTGCTTCTGGCAACGGACCGTTTCTAGAATAGATTTTATTTGTCCCTGGTTGAGCCCTTGTCGTTGAAATCCCTCGATCAAAACGCTCTTCCAATCTTGACCCGGGTACGTGTCCCGCTGAATCGTGTCTGATAGAGCCGAGTTAGATCCGAACGTGACCAAAGCGGTGCCGGATTCATTTCTTGTTTCGTCGCGATACTCGTAGATTTCGGTCACACTTCTATACTGCTCCAAAGTGCATTTGGACGTGATCTTCGCCGTATCATCGAGTTTAGGGCCTATAGAGCCCACATCGCACGTTTCGGCAAAGGCGCTTGTGGATACCCCCAGGATTACGGACATAAGCAGATAGGTTTTCATGTTTTCTCCTTGGTTGTGGAGGAGCTAGCATCAAATCGGACTTCAATGAATTGTGTCTTCGGCGTTTGTACAAGTTACGTATCGAGTGGGACACGGGAAAATAGCGGGAGCGTTGACGAGGGATCTTTGTTGATGAACAGCATAACTGTCCTTTCGAACGATGGCGCGCGTTTTGCTATCTCCACTTTCAGAAAACCCGCAATCTTTCCTATTTGTGTGGAGATGAGAATTCATGAACCTTATTACACGATCATTGATACTTACACTTCCCATTTTATCGGTGCTCGCCCATGCACAGTTGGATCCGGATCTGTCTCGGGTTCCCGGCTCTACCCCATCATTTTGCGATGAAACGGGATATCCTGCGGCGCGTGAGCTGCCAGTGGGTACTCAGTTTATTTTAAATCAAGAGTCCTTGGTAAGGATCCGCAACAACGAATTTTGTGCTCAGATCGCAGAGGCTTACGGGCAGAGTCATTTTTGCTACATCTGTACTTATCCCCGAAATTCGAGCGGACATCCTTTGCAGTTGAACGGAATCTTTCAGTTAGCTGAAACTATGGAAAAGATCGATTCAAATTACTATTTGCGTAATGCGGATCGCTCGGCGCGGCCGGATTCCTCGTCCACAAGACCGAGGCATCGTGGAAGATCGGCGAAGCTGGTTTATATCTCCGATTATGAGGGAGACCCGCTTGAGTATGAGGGCTACAAGTTTTTCCTGCAATGCTCGCAGCTGGCTTCCGGCGATATCCCGGCCCGTCCTGACTATCGAGGACTTTCCTGTGCCGGTTTAGTGGAATCATTGACACGAAAGGAGGATGTCCGCCGTTTCGGTGGGATTCGTGAAGGGCTGATTCATGTTTAAGCGACCTCGCTTTGCCGTTCAATAGAGAAAGTTTTCAACTGCTCAACTAATTTTATTATATGCACATGTCCACGCA
>JBFWQY010000007.1:0-181396 GCA_050249195.1 Bdellovibrionales bacterium | reverse complement strand
TTCATACTGATGAGCCTCAAGCGCATCGCAGCGGGAAATTCGGTCATGACGCCGCTGGAATATGCGCAACACATCAGGGTACCTGCCACCACACCCACTGGTTAGACGCGAATTAGGCAGTGGTTACCATTGACCTGCTCCTTTAGTGGGCCGTTTAACGAAGATCAAACAGCTGGTTTTTATACACGGCTCTTGCAAGTCCAGAACCAACTGCGATCATAAGCGGCCGGGTTGGAGAATTCCCGCTTGAGTGACTAACGTGGTTAATAGGTGCCAAAACAGCTCGAAAGTTGGCCTCAGCCGCATTTTTGTCACTGATCAGGTGACGATTTACGTTTTTTGCTCGCGCGCAAACATCCCAAACCAAGCCCCACATTGGGAGGGTCAAAGCGCCCGGTGACTTTGGCACCTCCAGGCGTAACGCGAGGCAAATTGAACTAAAAGTCTGGTTCACAGCTTGTCTGAATCAGGGGCAATCGCTTTAGCCAAAGCCAATAAAAAATTGCTTCATTGGTGGGGGTTCAATATTATAGGTCTTCACGTCGTCACATGTCATTGAGTGGAGAAGAAGTGTCCGAAAACCCTTTGGTCTCAGTTGTGATTCCCTTTTTTCGACGTCAAATGGAATTGCAGACCTTGCTCGCAAGTCTCATGGAATTGCGCAAACCTCAAGCCGGTGTTGAAGTGATCGTGGTGCAAGATGGGAGTGAGGTCGAGGATAAAGAGGTTCTTCAGCAAAGATACTCTTCTATTAACCTCCGCTTTATTTCCAACCCCAAAAACTCGGGACCAGGATTTAGCCGCAATAATGGCTCCAACCACGCCCGAGGGGACTACCTTTGGTTCCTGGATACTGATGCGGTGGCTCCCAATCCCAATGTTCTTCTGGAAATGATCTCAGTCATGAAGACGAAGCCAAAATGCGTGGCTGTTGGGGGGATAATTGAGAAGGTGGGGGAACAGGACCGTATGTTGAGACCGATTCAATTGCCCGCCTACCATTTTTTATTTGAACCGGTGCGAGCCAAAGCGAATTACGAGGAAGTGGTTCCCTTTTTGAACACCACAAGCTTCTTTGTCAGGCGCCTGGAATTCTGTAATGCAGGACAGTTCGATACGTCCATGAATATGTATGAAGACAATGAGCTCGGCTTGAGGCTTCAGCGCCACTATGGCGGATTTTTATATCAAAGCTCCCAGACGATGATGTGCCACCGTATGAGCCTCAATGGTCGAGAGGGTGGGTTTTTTACTTATTTCAATGACCAGTCCCGATATTTGAAGACCAAATTTTACTGTCGCAACTTACTTATGCAACGCTATAGCCGCTGGCGTTTGGCGGTGTTGCCCGCGCTCGAAGCCTACTCAATGGCTAAGTTTATTGCCGGCTATCTGATGGGGCGGTATCATCTCTCGCGGTTTGGGGCGGCTATTAAACGGAATCCATGGCTTATGTGGGGACGTGGATTTACAATTTTAGTTCAGTCATTGATACATGGGTTTTATTTGTTACCAATGCCCACGCAGCTAAGAAAGAAGTCCCTATGAATCTTGAGGTTAACGAGACACCAGCGAAAACGAATGCCAATTTCTTCTTAAGGAACTTTCAAAGAACGGACCGTATCTTCCGTTTTTTTCGTAAGTTTCCCGCAATCGTGAGAAATAGCGTTATTGATCAGTATGTACGGAAGGCCAAAGCCGATGCTAAAGGGCGCGACTATCCTGAACGCATGACTTTGTTTCTGACAAATAAGTGCAATATGAAGTGTTCTCATTGTTTCATTATCAAAGAAGTGCAGCCAAAGATCGAAATGATGACGCTGGAGGAATACACCAAACTGTTTCGCAGCGTACGGGGTGGGGTGTCGCAGGTGTTGCTGACTGGTGGAGAGGTGACGCTACGTAAGGATTTGGCGGACATCGTGATCGCAGCGTCTAGAGAGGGCCGCATCAACACAGTGAACATTTTTTCCAACGGATTTCGAGTCAAAGATATCGTGGGGCATTTGACCAAAATTCTGGAGAACTGCGATATCAATATCAACTACCAAACTTCATTGGATGGAAAAAAAGAGTTCCATGATATCAATCGTCGGGTTCCCAAAGCTTTTGAAATGTCACTTGAGGCTGTGCGGCAGGTGCAAGAACTCGCCAAGAAACACCCCGGCAGATTCAGTCGTGTGATTATGACGACCGCGATTTCAAAACAAAACTTGGAGGACTTGGCGGGGATCTGCGAAATCATTAAATCAAGTGGAGCTTCGCCTTCATTCTGTTTTGTGAGAACTTCGGACGAGGTTTATGACCTGAAAGATGAAAGTCTACGATCGGGCTTCACTCCCGAGAAAACCAAGGCCGACGGCTCGGTTAAGTTTGATGATGGGGATTATTTGACTGTCGAGCAGATGGAGCGTGCTCTCGGAATCATCAATGATAAGATCTGGAAGATGGATCCGGGAAGCCTCAACTACAACTACAATCGAGTCACCATGGAGGCGGTCAAAGAGAGCAAGCGGACAGGATTTTCTCCTCTTTCTGATGAATGCCGTATGGGATTTGACGACGTGGTTATACTCGCGGACGGCTGGGTGAGTCGTTGCGAAAATCTCAATGCTCCTGTGAATCTGAGAGATTACGATTGTGACCTTCCCAAGATGCTACGAAGTCAGGCTTGGCAAGAATTTATGAAGAAGAGCGCCGGATGTTGGTGCACACATGACTGCGGAATCGGAGTTTCCATTATGAAAGAGGCTCCTCTTTTAAAAAAGCTTGTTAAGTCCGGTGAGAATCTGACTGTGTAAATGGGTTCAACCAATCCAATGAAACTGTTTTCGTTAGGGCTGTTTTTGACCGGAGTCTTTTACGGCCTTACGGTGGGAATGACCTGGAATGATATGGTGGAATTCTCCCAAGTCATGGCTGGGAATGTTCCCTACACAGAGTGGAACTCCTTCTACTTGGGGCGTGGCAAAGAAATCACTCTGCTTTCCGTTTTTCCGAGTTTTTTATTTTACATCGGTTTGGATGCGTTCACGATCAGTGTGATCACCTCGGCACTGACCTGTGGGCTGGCTTTTTTAGCATGGGGCCTTCTCGCCTTTGTGTTCAGTCGCTCCTATCTTTTTAGCTTGATGCTGCCATTCCTGTTTTTGGGTTACATTTATCCAAACGCCCACTACTACCCACAGATTTTCCCGATAGATTTTTTTATCTTTGGTCAGATTGGATCCTACTTAAGTTTTATTTTTATAAGCTTTTGGGCTTTGACGCGTGAAAAAACGGCAGCTGGAGTTTGGGGCCTTTTGGCCTCCATCCATCCCCCTTGGGCTGCCGGAACACTATCAGGCGTTGTCATTGATCAGTTTCGTCAACGTTCACAAAAGCTGTGGCCGTCGGTTCTGATTGCGATTGCCACCGTAGGTTTAGGTATCGGATTAACTTACGCGGGGTGGGTTTATATAATTAAGCCCGTTCAACCCATTCCTCGATCATCGCAACAACAGATCGAGGAGGTCGCATCAAAACTTAATGTGGATCAATACGTGACTGAGATCGAAACGCGGCCGGTGTTGCCAACAGATCCTCAGAGACGAGGTATGTTTCAGGAACACAACGGGTTGTTTAAGACCGCAAAGAGGCCGGCGAAGGAAGTATTCAATTTCTTTAGCAGTGAAATCCTGTTGCTGCTTCTGATCCTATTTGTATGGCGGCATCTGCCGGGGATGTGGAGTGCGCCGATCAAAAGGATTGGTTTTATCCTGCTATGGATCGGCATGATCGCGTCAGTGGTTAAGCTTCTGGAAGAAGTCGATCCCGCCCACTCCTGGCTGGGGCCGATCGGCTCCTACTTAGTAAGAGTCATTCCCAATCGGTGGCTCAACATTCATATGACGGCACTTCCGATCTTCTCCTATGCCGTAATTTTTTATCTGGCGGCAGTCCGCCGGTGGTGGCCGGCAGTCGTTTTGGGACTAGTTGTTTTGCTAACGCCCCACAAGTTTCAATTGTTGAACTATGATGAACCAGCGAAATTCGGAAGGGCTTGGTTAGCGCCGTGGCTGGTGGCCTTACTGCTGTTATATTATGTGTTCGAGATCAAGCGGAAGTGGCCCCAAATCGGCGCTTGGTTCGTTCTGCCCAATCGTTTCGCGCGTCCGGCGGCGGGAGTGGTTGCCGTTGCGGCAATGATCGGAGTTAGTGCGCGGATCTATCTGGAATCCGCGCGCCAGCCAGGGATCAATCAAAAAGATGAGTTTACTGAGATCGCGGATGAGTTACGTAAGAGCGGGCCTCAGTTCGGAATTGTCCTGTCCGGAGATGTTCAAGGAGTGCGGGGATTCAATGTGCAATCACGCGCGGGGCGATCCTATTACATTCTGACCTATGCGGCGATCAACTACGCTCCAGGAAAGAACCTTCAAGTCTTTTGTTACTATGACCCTCACCAGTCCTATCGGGATTTTGTTCAACACACGAAAAAATGTTTTCGCGAACGAAAGCGAAGTGTATGGGCCTTTATCGGACGGATTTATCAAGCCAACCAGGTTTTAGTCACATCCGATATTGATCTTGACCTGCCATTACGACTGTCCAGCGGAACACTGAAAATTTACGACATTCCTACGGTTGAGTCCCTGGTGGAAAACAGACAAAAGGCTCGAATGGCCCAATAGCTCAAGTGACAGTTCCGTTAAAACTGACAAAAAATCGTGCAGTGGTCGGGGCTACGTCTTTCTTTAACCAGCTTCGCTGGGATGGATTCGGAAGTTGTAGCTTGATCTTGAAAGCGTTGATAGGCGGGTCTTTTTCCGGAACCAACAAAGAAGAGCAGAACCGAGTGGCTCTCCCTGATAATTGCGGGCGCGATCGAATATCGCGAAGCCGGGGCTTTAGGAGCATTTTCTATTCTTATAATTTTTCGGGATCTATCCTTTAGCGCGGGGGTTGAGGGAAAAAGGGAGGCCACGTGTCCGTCTTCACCACAGCTTAAGACCAATAGGTCCGCGCGCGGGAATGGAAACTCCTCGACGGATCGGGGGACATAGATGCTCGCCTCTTGGTTCAGCTTGGACTCTAAGGGTTTTAAAAAAATGTCAGTGAGGTGGTTTATGTTGAGTTCTTCGTGGTCTTCCGTGCACCTTTCATCGACTAAAAAAAATTGAATCGATTCTAAGTTTCTGTCGTCCCAAGACTGAGCCAATTTTTGATAAAAGGCATCTAGCGAGCGACCTCCAGGAAGTCCAATGTAGATCCGATCATGTTCTTTCAGAAGCCGCCGCATTTCACTTAAAAAATAATCCACCCAAACATTGATTTCAGGCATCAAAGTCTCATCCGGCCGCTTTTGTAAGGCGTGTCCGCCAAAAACCTTACGTAGCTGGGCCAGTGTCGTGAGGGCAATGGGATCCTGCTGCTCAGGATTGTGGCGCAATTGGGTGGCGGCCTTTATGGCAGGGGTTGGACACTCTGGAAGCAGGACCGCTTCCACCTGCTTGACAGTTTCGCTCTTGGAAATTTTCTGCCGTGTCAAGAGATCGTCTGATTCCAAGATTCGATTCAGGTAATCGACGAATTTGGATTCGATGATACTGCCCTTTTGCCAAGTCTTAAAAACATCTCGAACTTCTTCTGAGGTGAATCCGTGGCGATAGTACAATGCAACTCCTTCAGCCAAACTTTGCATCATCCCGTACTCAATGGCGTTATGGATGATTTTGGCTTTATGGCCCTTTCCCGCGTCGGGAAAGTAGGAGTGAGACCCTTTAAAAGCGTTAAGCAGGGGCAGAATAAGCTCATAGACTTCAGGCTTGCAATCCAGCGTGATGGGGGGGCCATTCTTAGCTCCTTCAATTCCACCGCTCACTCCGGCCCCGACAAACTCAATTTCATGCTCACGTAGGAGCATTTTTCGCCTAATGGAGTCTTGAAAATGAGAGTTGCCTCCGTCGATCACAATATCGCCAGCCGTAAGATGAGGAATCAAAGAGCTTAAAAGTGTATCGACCCCTTCGCCCGCCGGCACCATTAACCAAACAACGCGAGGGTGGGGGAGCTGCGAACAAAGATCGACCAGGTTCTCGACGACATTCAATCCTGCGGCGCGAGCTGTCCTCCGCGCCTCTAGCGCCAAGTCATAGGTTAACAATTTGGCATCCGATAAATGGGAGTGAACGTTAAGAGCCATGGGAAGCCCCATTCTCCCCAGCCCGACAAATCCCACGTTCATTTGGACCATAGCATTTCCTTCGCCAGTTCAAGTGCACCCAGTAGCCCAATGTCATCACCCAACTGTGAAAGTTCGATATCAGGCAAGGGACGTAGCAGACAGCAGCGGCTCAACATCTCTGCGGACGGCATAATATTGTGAAACTGATAAGTGGCGACTGAACCCATAACAAATATTTTTTCCGGATCAAAGGCATGAATGAGATTGGCAATGCCCCGAGCGTTGTAAGTCTGGATCTCTTTTAATATTCGCGGATCGGGTTGGCTAAAAAAGTCACTCAAGGAGGTGTAGGGCAGTTGCGCTTTTCCGAGTCGCTTTTCAATTCCAGAACCCGAAGCTTGAGCCACCCAGCAGCCATTGTGCCCCATGCAAGAATTCGCTTTCGACGGTTCACTTTCAACCAGGGAGTGTCCAATCTCAATGCGGTGGTTTAGCACCTCCCCGTTGGAAACGGCACCCACACCAATGCCCGTGCTGATGGTGAGCAGGCAAAAGTTGCTCAGGTTACAGGCTTTCTTTTGCGCTCGTGTGGCCATGTTGAGATCATTGGCCACAAACACTGGATTTTTAAAAAAACTTTTGATCTCACTCTGGAAGTCAATATCACCGGCAATTCTCAGAGGCGGTGAACCTAACATTTTTCCACCCTGGACGGGGCCGGGGCACCCCAAGGCGAAGACATCCGCATCAGCCCCCAAGGCCTGATACATCTCTTTAATCTGCGATAGGAGCCGGGCGGGATCACCGTCCGCTCGAGTCGGTGCCCGTTTAACCTCGATAAGGCCATTGTCCGCAGCAAGCGCGGCTCGAATTTGTGTGCCCCCAATATCGAAACAAATCACCTTCATAGTCGCTTTCCCTTTGTCATGTCATAGCGAGCTATCGATACCGGGGCAAGTATAGATCAGGAGCGCGTGGGACAATGTCGATTGAGCCGGCCGGCAAACTGCCGATCGCTCTTTTACCAAATAGGTATCGGGAGAAGAGCATTACCCATTGTTTCGCCTAGAGTCCCTCGTGGGGGGACGGGACTCTGCGGTCCGTTGGAATTGAACGTTCGTACACGAGTTTCTGTGGCGGATGGAGCGGGTTGAGTCCTTTTTGGCTTGAGATTCAGATGCGCCATCAGAAATCGATCTCTGTTCATGTAAATAAATATTTAGTTACAAACAATTTTAAGAAAGTTAAAGATTTATTTAAACAATCGATGCTTACAAACAAGTCATTGGCGCGATGAATAAAAACAAAAATAATGCTTGTCTGCGCGAACGTGTCGAACGAATCTGTTGGAAATTAGATAATTAATTCTAGTTTACTCGAGTGCTGGAGTTAGTTATCGATTTATAATCTATACGGATGTAGGAGAAAATTATGCGGATGTTTTTCTTAGTTCTATCTTTGATTTTCTTGAGCAGTAATGTGAATGCGAAAACTTCCCTGCTTCACGGCTTACACTCGGATAATGTGGTGGTGCCGTTATTGAACGGAGACCCGAGTGGCAATGAACTTGTGTCTGGAATGCTGTATTATAATACCAGCAGTAACACGTTCATCGGCGTTGACAATTCTGGAAATAAAGTCACGTTCGGTGGCAATACAGAAAATGCTGTCACCTCTGGCAGTACCGAGCGAATCGAGCGAGCACGTCTTGACGGTATGAACGGATTAGTTACGAGTCAAAGTGGAAACTGGATTTCCATAAATCGGACGGCCGCAGGTCTTTACACGTTGACATTTGTGACCGGAACGTTTTCAGCAGCTCCAGCTTGTGTTGTATCTCTTGAGGATACCTCAAATGGTTTCATTCGTGTATATGGTGCCCCAACAACAACTTCGGCAAGCATATCTGTTACTAATACAGCGGATAGCGCAAACGTTGACCGAAATTTCGCAATTATATGCATGGGTGCCAGATAGTTTTGGCGTAAACCTTCCGGCTTCGCGTTACCAGTGGAGCCGGTTAATATCGCGCCTGGTTTTGGGATATTCGTGATCGAAACTTCCCGACTAATTCCTGAAGGACCAGTTTGGCGCCGGCGGCATCCAAATGGTCGTCATCATTATAAAAAATATGTTGAGAATCCATGGTCACGCATCGGTCGGGAACAAAGGTATTGCAAAAGATTTTTTCGGGATAGATACGAATCAAATTCGGATGCTCTCCCACAGCGTCGTAAAGCTCATATGATAATTTAGTGCGTTCGCGAAACACCTTGTAGGATGTACTTAAGGTATGTGGTGTCAGCCAGTTATCCAGTGACTCGCCAGATCGAGGTGTCATTTTAATAAGGGTCTTTGGCACATTCCATCCTGCTTCGGGCACGGGATAAACAATTATTACAGTATTTCCGTTGGTTAGGAGCTCCTTCATACTCCCTACAAATTTCGACCTTACGATTGCAGGATCTGAATGACTCGGTCCCGATGGGGACGAGACTAGGAGATGGTCTTCCATGCTCTCTAGTCCGCCTTCTTTATTATTGAAGCCCTTACCCGATAGATACACGGGCATTCTTTGTGCGATGACAATAACCTGATTTAATTCTTTCAACAGAACTTCCCTTGTATCTTGACGCTTGTCCGTATTGTAATGCAAGGCATTGCCGTCATGCCAAATGTAAAGACCTGGTGCATAGGGCATTCCGGCGACCGTCAGGATCTTCATCTGCGATGCGAATTCCGATTTCTCCAAAATTGTCTTAAGCCCTTTTGAAAAAACTTCCCCATGACTGTCACCGAGTAAGACCCATGGGCGTCCTTCCTGGTCAAATTTGAAAATGCAGGCTTGCTTGGCCGGGCGGCCTGAACACAGTCGCCCGTCCTGCTCTAAAAAAGTCAGGTCCTCCAGTTGGCCCACAAGTCGATAGTGTGGCGGTAGACGACGTGGATATCCGTTGGTTTCAAAGACCAAAACACTTGAAGCCATGACGACCACCATAAACCCGACGATCGCAGCCCAAAGCTGACGTGTTGGCAATGTACCCGTACGAAACGGAGTTTCCACTAGCTTCCAGCTAAGCGTAGCCAATACAAAGCTCAGCGTCACCAGTCCAAGTGTCGCCGCCGCAGACACTTCAATGAATATGACTCGCGCAAATGCAAAAATCGGTTGATGCCAGAGATAGAGGGAATAGGAAATCAAACCAACACCAATCATCGGCTTTAGGGTCAAAAGATTTGTCGCTAGACCTTCTCTGGCGGTAAACCAAATTATTAGCATCGTGCCAAACACAGGCAGAACCGTCAATGCGGGTAGGTGAGGCGTTTGATCAGAAATTGAAAAGATCGAGCAGCAAATCACGCTAATTCCCAGCAGGGATGGCCAGCGAGTTTCTGTTCGATCGGGAAATTTCACTTCAAGGACGGCCAGAATGGATCCGCAAAAAAGCTCCCAAGCTCTTGTGGGAAGCAGAAAAAATGCAGCGCTTGGACTGCTCACGCTCAGCCACTCGGAGTACGCCAGGGATAAGAGTGACGTAGTGATGAAAAAGGCAAGGATTCGACCTTTCCTCCATTTCCATAGAACGGACAAGAGAAGTGGAAAAAGTAGGTAGTATTGTTCCTCTACGGAAAGACTCCAGGTGTGCAGGAGCGGTTTTAGGGTGCTGGGCTCAGCGGTATAACTGTCTTCCGTCAAAAATAAGATGTTCGACACGAAAAACGTGGAAGCCAAAATGCTTTTAAAGAATTCCTCCAACGGTCGTTGCAACATATAGAACCAACCAATTACCGTCGAAATCGAAATCATGGCGAACAGGGCCGGAAGAATCCGGCGTGCTCTTCGCTCATAAAAAGCCACAAGAGAAAAACTCCCTTGAGCCAGTTCGCGTAAAAGAATTCTGGTAATGAGATACCCGGAGATCACAAAGAAAATATCCACGCCCAAAAAGCCGCCGCGAAACAAGTCAGTGCCGCCGATACTTAGTCGAGCGTGATAGAGGACTACCGAGACCACGGCGATCGCTCTAAGGCCGTCAATTTCTGGTCTATACTTACAGGAGGGTCTCATCCAATCTTATTCCTTAATAAACCGCAATTTTACGGCGAGATTTTTGATCTTCTCAAGTCAGAAAGGAAGTAGTGAGTTTTCGATCAATGAAACGTCATGTCTTTAACTGTTATAGAAAGATTCCCGGCGTCTGCCTCGTTTTACGTCTGCCGTGACAGGATGGTGTGTTTACGGATGAGTATGTTAATGACGCATTGGGTTGAGTCTCGCCACAGGATGTGCAACAAGACGAGATAGGTTAAAGTAAGCTTTTTTACGATCTAGCATCATCCACGCCGCTCAATTTAAAGGGAGCCGCATGAATACTGAAATGGGCGTAGAGCCCCAGCCAATCCACGAGCCTTCGAATGGCTCGATTCTGCTTTCGGCTCCGAGTATTGGCCCACGGGAGAAGGCGTATGTGGCCCAAGCCCTTTCCAGTGGTCTGATTTCAGGCGACCAGGCGTTCACGCGGCGCTGTCATGCCTGGATGGAAAATGTTTTAGGTGCTTGTAAGGCCTTGCTGACGACTTCGGGAACGCATGCGCTGGAAATGGCAGCTCTTTTGGCTGAGGTGAAGCCGGGAGACGAGGTGATTCTGCCCTCATTTACTTTTTCCTCAACGGCCACTGCCTTCGTACTGCGCGGGGCGCGGCTAGTGTTTGTGGATATCCGGCCCGATACCATGAATCTCGACGAGAACCTTATTGAGTCGGCGATCACAGCCCGAACGCGGGTTATCGTGCCTATGCATTACGCCGGGGTCAGTTGCGAGATGGATGTCATTATGGCCATTGCAAACAAACATGGTTTGCGCGTGATCGAAGATGCGGCGCACGCCATACTGGGCACCTACAAAGGGCGGCATCTAGGAACCATAGGCGACTTTGGATGCTTTAGTTTCCACGAGTCTAAAAATCTTTCCGCAGGTGAGGGCGGGGCCATTGCCATTCGAGAAGGGGTCCATGCGGATCGCGCCGAGATCGTGAGGGAGAAGGGCACAAACCGCACTCAGTTTTTCCGCGGCGAGGTCGACAAGTACACATGGAAGGATATTGGATCCTCTTATCTCCCAAGCGAACTGAACGCGGCCTGCCTGCTGGCTCAGTTCGAGCGCGCTTATGAAATGAATGAGCGCCGTCTTCAGATTTGGAACCGGTACCTGCGGGAATTCGGAGATCTAGCTCGCAAAGGGGAAATGGAGCTACCCGTCGTACCTTCTGGGTGCCAGCACAATGCGCATCTCTTTTACATCAAAGTCAGAGACCTGGCGACGCGAACTCGGTTGCACGGGTTTTTGAAAGAACATGGTATTCGATCGGCCTTTCATTATGTGCCTCTTCACTCCAGTCCCGCGGGGCTGCGGTTTGGTCAGTTTCATGGAGAGGATCGTTTCACGACGTCAGGGAGCGAACGTCTCTTAAGGCTTCCCTTGTTTGCGGATCTGCGAGATGCCGACCAGTCCCGAGTCTGTCAGGCCGTAAATGATTTTTTTCGATTGTAACGGATTGTAGCGAAGGTCCATAAAAAGGAATGTGATGGCGTTAAATCAAGAACCGAAGTATGGGTTTTACGACCGCTTAACAGCCGGCTTTCCCTCGCAAGTGATCGTGGATGCCACCGAAATTTGCAATTTGGCGTGCATTCACTGCCCGCATCCAGAATTCAAAAAATCCGAGCATTATTCGGCGGCTTCCTTACCTCTAGAACTGAATACAAAGCTCGTGGATGAGGTGAAGGAACACGGTCAAGGGCAAACAGAGTACATCCGCTACACCAGCAATGGTGAGCCGCTTGTCCACTCTAAGATATTCGAGATGTTAAAGTATGCCGTGGATAATTCCGGTGTTTTTGTGGCGCTCACAACCAACGGCAAGATTCTCTCCCAGGACCGTGCGGAAAAACTCCTTTCCACCGGCCTTCATCTGGTCGATATCAGTATCGATGCTTTCACTCCCGAGACTTATGCTCAAATTCGGGTAGGCGGAAAGCTTGAGGTCACGCGGAGAAATGTCGAGAATCTGATCCGGCGCAAATCGGAATTAGGGACATCAACTAAAATTATAGTGAGCTTTGTCGAACAGCCGCAGAACAGTCATGAGGTGGCCTCTTTTGAATCGTACTGGAAGGACCAGGGGGCGGACTATGTGGTGATCCGCCGCCTGCATTCGGCGGCAGGTGGGGTGTCTCGTATTGCGGAGCACTTGCGAGGGGAGGGCGAAGCCGAGGAAAAACGCCGCCCTTGTCTTTATCCTTGGGAGAGAATCTTGTTGAACTCAAGAGGGGAGCTGGCGTTCTGCCCTCAGGATTGGGTTCACGGATCGGCTATTTGTGATTATCGCACGAACACGATCAAAGAGGTGTGGCAGGGCGCGTTCTATAAAAAACTGCGGAAAGCCCATCTGTGTAATCAGTATGGAAACCATGCCTTTTGCGGGCAGTGTCCAGATTGGAAACAAACACGTTGGCCGGGTGTGGGGCGCAGCTACGCGGATATGGTTGAGGAATTTAAGGCCCCGGAGTTATGAAGGTCGTCATTAATCAGTCCAATTATATCCCGTGGAAGGGTTACTTCGATTTGATCCACGATGCGGACTTGATGATCTTTCTCGACAACACACAGTTCACACCGCGGGACTGGCGCAGTCGCAATAAAATCAAAACCTCGCAAGGGAGTCAGTGGTTGACGATTCCGGTGGGCAATGACCGGAATCGGCTGATTTCCGAGGTGAATCTTCCATGCGGGAACTGGGCTAAAAAACACTGGATGGCGATCTCTCAGGCTTATGGAAAAACGCCATTCTTTCATAAGTATAAAGGTTTCTTCGAAGATCTTTATTTAGGTTCAAACGGCTCGACGCTTTCGGAGTTTAATCAGCACACAATTAAAACGGTTGCCCGTGAGTTTTTAGGAATCACGACGGCATTCGCCAATGCCTCGGATTTTGAGACGAGTAGCCGAAAGCAGCAGCTGATTTTAGACCTGCTGCTCGAGGTGGGCGCCACAACCTATATCTCTGGCCCAACGGCAAAGGCTTACATCGACCCCGAAGCGTTTGTCGCTGCGGGCGTCGAGCTGGTGTGGAAAGACTATTCGGGATACCCGGAGTACAGTCAGCCCTTTCCCCCGTTTGACCACGCCGTAAGTATCATTGACCTGTTGTTCTGCGCTGGCCCTGCAAGTGCCGACTGCATTTGGGGGTGGAGAGAGGCAGGAAGGCCAAATTTGGCTTCGCGGGAGCGGATGACTTTGCGCTCCTAGACCCTCGGAACCGGTCCTGCTAGCGTTCCAGTTTGAATAAAGGATAAACGATCAAATGAACACTTCGGCAGTTAGAAGAGGCGGCTGGATTCGTGTGCTCAGAGGGATATCCCTTGAGTCGTTGGCCCTGAGGACTTGGCCCTGGTGTCTGGCAAGGGCTCAGATCCTGGCCTTGGGCGTGGCGATTTTGCTCTCAGTTGCCGCTTTAGTTCACATAGGAAGCTTGGCAAAGGGCTGGAATCCAGCACTGAGTAATGATACGCAGGTTTTCTTTTATCCGGCGCTGCGGGTCCTCAATGAGGACTCCTCCTTGAAGACATTGCTCGATCCGTTCTTGACGGCTCCTTTAGAGCGTCCTCCCAATTCGGACGAGGTCAAGCCCCTGCTTGTTTCCACACAACGGGCGTGGAGCTTACTCTTTGAGTTTTTGAACCCCGCCTATGTCCATCCCAGTCACCATGTGATGAGTTACTACGTCACGTTTAGCCTTGTTTTGGCTTTGCTTGCCTGTGTCTTTTGGGGCTGGAGTCTGAATGCGCCCTGGGTAGGCGTGGGTACTGGAGTGATCGCGCTGCTCAACAGCTGGATGATTCCAAATGCCTACTTCTCCACGTACAATGGTGGCTCTCTCGTGCTGGCGATCCTGAGTTACGCGTTCCTCTACTCACGGCTGCGTTATCCGTGGGTAGCGGGCGCGCTCATGACGCTCACTTTGTTTTATAACCAATCATTGATCGTCTGTTTTCCCGCGCTATTGGTTCCTTTGGTTTTTCATGAGGGAAGCTGGCGCTCCAGGCTGCGTATTGCCGGTCTTTACTTTGGCGGTGCTGTTCTGACCTGGCTCGCCTTTGAAGCTGTGGTTGGGATCGCAATGGTTGTGACCGGTCAAACTTTTCTTTTCCGATTTCAGCTTCTGGCAAGCTATTTGGGCCGTTCCCTTAATGATGCGTCAGACTACTTTTGGATTTATCGGGGATTCTTTGCCCCTAACTTGTTCTGGAATTATTCACCCGCGGTAAGTCTTGTCTTCGTGGTCGCTCTTGGCTCATCTGTTTGGCGCTGGATTCGCGGCGGGCGCGAGCGGGTTTCTTTGCAGTTAGGGATATTCATAATTGCATGGCTGGCATTCATAGAACTCCGGAACGGACCTAAATTTTCGCGCACCTATTCATTGCTGTTGCCGTTTGTGGTCTTCTTTATGCTATGGGAAGTTCGTATTTATTGGCAGAGAGTCAGAGGTTGGCCCGGGTGGGTCAAAATGAGTTTCTTGGGAGTGCTTGCGCTGACTTATGTTATGCCCGAACGACGAGATTTGCTTGATATGGAGCGTGCATTCTTAGGATTTCGAAACGCTATTATTAAGTCTGAGCACGTGTTTTACTTCTTTTCAACTGACACCTATACCACGATTTTTCGGATTCTGCTCGAAGAGCAGTCAAACCCACCTAAGACCTTCAGAATGGTGAGTTCTCCATGCGATATTTCAGGAAGGGAGGCATTCATTGCCATGCCGCCTTCGCGGGGCAAATCCCTCTTTAATGCGGCACAAAAAGTAGATCCTGTAATTGATCTGACCCACGACCGTGCGTCAGGAACCTGCGGCATGCGCAAATGGACGGCTCGGCTCGTGAAACGATACCCCTTCTTCACCCATTACCCATTTTTTGTTTTAGAGGATATGATTGAGAGCGAAGCGATGCTGAAATCGAAAGCCTACGATTGGAACGCTTATCTTGTGGGTGAGGGCCAGGCTTCTATCTGGGAAATCGCATTTGAAGAGTCCCCTGAAAGCCTTTGAACAAATTGACATCATCTTTGGGAGGCAAGTATTTTCTTAAAATGACCATACAAGAGATGATTATTCCTCGGGCCTGGAGACGATTCCTTGAGGCGACCCCCTCTCGGTTTTGTCGAGATTTTGGGTTTTTGGTTGCCTTTGTTGTCGCCGGGTTTGGCGTATGGAGCCCCGTTAGTGGAGTCTCTATCCGCTGGCCCTATCTCATCGTGGCTGTGGCGGTTCTGGGGACGACCTTGATTTATCCTCCCCTCCTGCGCCCACTGGCGGGACTGTGGCGCGCGCTCGCCTTGCTCATGCATATGTTGGTTTCACCGGTTGTGCTGTTTATATTATATTATTGCGTGCTTGCGCCTGTGGGCTTGGTATTGTCTGCTGTGGGTTGGGATCCGTTGCGCCTGAAAAAAGAGGGAAAAGTCACCTCTTACTGGGTTGAACGGGATCCGCCGGGACCTTCGCCGGATTCATTCAAGCGCCAGTTTTAGGAGTGACTATGGTGGATTTCGCTCGTGAGTTTTGGATGTATTTGAGAGTGCGGAAGAAATTCTGGCTGCTGCCGCTGTTCCTGATTTTCTTTCTCGTGGGTGGCCTCCTGATTGCGGCCAAAGGTTCAGTCATTGCGCCGTTTATCTATACGTTGTTTTAGGAACATTTTGTGAAGATCCTGGGTATTTCCGCATACTATCACGACAGTGCCGCGGCTCTTGTGGTTGACGGCAAAATCATTGCCGCGGCTCAAGAGGAAAGATTCACTCGAAAAAAAGCGGATCCCTCATTTCCAAGTCATGCGTTGAGATACTGTTTGGAGGCCGGAAAGCTAACTCCGCGGGAGCTCGACTATGTCGCGTTCTACGATAAGCCGCTGATTAAATTCGAGCGGATCTTGGAGACCTACCTGGCGATGGCGCCTAAAGGATTTAGGTCCTTTCGCGCGAGCTTCCCGATTTGGATTAAGGAAAAACTCTTTCAAAAGAGTTTGTTGAGCGAGGAGCTGTCGGCTTTTGATTCCGAAGTGGACTGGTCGAAAAAGCTTCTTTTTGGTGAACACCACCAAACCCATGCGACAAGCGCTTTTTTTCCTTCCCCTTTTGATGAAGCCGCGATTTTGACGATGGACGGGGTGGGAGAGTGGACAACCTCATCCCTGGCGGTGGGGCGCGGCAACGATGTCAAAATCTTGCGTGAAATCCATTTTCCGCACTCACTGGGCCTGCTCTATTCGGCATTCACTTATTTTCTCGGATTCAAGGTGAATTCGGGTGAATACAAGGTCATGGGACTGGCCCCCTATGGCCGACCGTTATATACAAGAACTATCTATGACAACTTGATCGATATCAAAGATGACGGTTCATTCCGGTTGAATATGGAGTATTTTGATTACTGTACTGGGCTCCAGATGACCAATCATCGGTTTGAAAAATTGTTTGATCTTCCCGCCCGGCACGGGGATCAGCTGCTCACGCCCAAGCATATGGACATTGCCGCCTCATTGCAGGTTGTACTCGAAGAATGTGTTTTGAAGATCACGCGGTTTCTCCATGAAGAGACCCGTCTTCCCAATATTTGTCTCGCGGGAGGGGTGGCCCTAAACTGTGTGGCGAACGGCAAAATACTTCGTGACGGTCACTTTTCCCGGATCTGGATTCAGCCAGCGGCAGGGGATGCGGGCGGGGCCCTCGGCGCCGCTCTGGGAGCTCATCATGTTTTCCTCGGACAGCCTCGTTCGGTAGATCCGAAGGACAGCATGCGGGGTGCGTACCTGGGGCCGGAATACTCAGATGAAGCAATCGGAAACGAGCTGCGCGCGTTGGGAGCGCGATTTCACCGCAAGAGCGAGGATGAAATTATCAGTGAGACCGCGGCGGCCTTAGCCGGTGAGGAGGCTGTCGGTTGGTTCCAGGGACGAATGGAGTTCGGCCCCCGCGCTCTGGGTGCTCGCTCGATTTTGGCGGATCCGCGTTCTCCTCGCATGCAGAAGAATCTGAACCTGAAGATCAAGTTTCGAGAATCGTTTCGTCCGTTTGCGCCCTCGGTGTTGCGTGAGGATTTGGCGGACTGGTTTGAGATGGACGTCGATTCCCCTTATATGTTGCTTGTAGCGCCGGTTAAAGCGTCTTTGCAGAAGGAGATGAAACCCGAGTACAAAGAATTGTTTGGGATTGATCTGTTGAATGTGGAACGTTCGACCATTCCGGCGGTGACTCATGTGGATTACTCCGCCCGGGTCCAAACTGTGGATGGGGTTTACAACTCCAAGTACCATCAATTGCTTCGGGCGTTCAAAGCGAGAACAGGCTGCTCTGTCTTGGTGAATACCAGCTTCAATGTGCGGGGAGAACCCATCGTGTGCACCCCGGCGGACGCGTTTCGCTGCTTTATGGGAACAAACCTGGATCGCCTCGTGATGGGTTCGTATGTCTTGCTCAAGGCGGAACAGGATGAGGCTCTGCGCTCCGACTACAAAGATAAATTCGAACTGGATTAATGGATGAGGGAACCGGCCAAGGGAAACCATGCATTTACCTCTTGGCTTTTCCTTTCGCCAATTGGATTTCTGACCGTCTTTTTTCTCTTTGTTTGTTCTGATCCTGTAAGCAAGATTCCGCGCGCGATCTTTCTTATTCTGACAATCCTTACGCTTTTTGGCGCCCTAGCCGTGGCCACTACGCTCCTGCAGAGATCGGGCTTGAAGGCGGCGCTCAAGAACAGCTTGTCCAATGTTTTGCTTGTTTTCGGCTCGCTGATGATAGCCCTGCTCGCGATCGAAGGCCTTTTTATGCTTGTCGAGCGCAGCCATTCGGTAGGGTATAGTCTGGCCGCTCAATCATGGTTTCGCACCTATTGGAGGACCAACTCGAAAGGTTACCGTGAACGGGAGTCGACGGAAATTGCGGATTTGGCCTCACGAAGGAAGGTTGTCGTAATTGGAGATTCATTCGCGGCCGGACACGGAATTTCAAATCCTGACGATCGGTTTTCCAATCGCTTGGAAGGTTTTCTTCCTAAAAATTGGGTGGTTCTGAATTTTGGACAGAATGGAATAGATTCCAAGACTCAGTTAAAGATCGTAGAAAAACTCGAACTTCAGCCTGAAGTCATTGTTCTTTCGTATTTCGGCAATGACATTATGGAGTCGGCCATCGAGCTGGGGCTTAAGCCCAACAAAATTGAGCCTTACAAGGATCTTCAGGGCCTGTGGGCTAAGGTGATTCCTAACTTTTATTTCACAGATTTTATATATTGGCTGTGGCCTCGCGAGGATTTGGCTAACTGGTGGAGTTACTATGACCGTGCTTATTCGGATCCGCAGATCGTTGCCAACCACAAGCGCGACATGGAAGGCCTTATTCGAGCGGCAAAGGACAGGGGATCTCACCTTCTTGTCGTTATTTTTCCCTATTTGCATGATCTGGAGAGGTCTGAGATTTATTATCCCATGGTGGCCTCATTTTTTTCTGAACGGAACATTCCTTGGGTCGACGTCCGGTCGTTGGTAAAGGACCTGCCGCTGGAAAAGAGAGTGGTTAATCTGAATGATGTGCATGCCAATGAGGTTGTGCATCAACGTGTGGGCGAAGCTATCTATCGGAAGATGGCCCAGATCGTCCCGGAGCTGGCTGAGCCCCGCTGATTTCTAGCTAGAAGCCTTCGTCCCGGGGCGCATAAGTGAAATCAACGCCCAGTTTGTAACCAAAGCGTTGAATGATGCGATCAAAAGCCTGTTCGATTTTTGCCAGATCAGAGGAGCGGAAATTCAGAGTGTAGTTGCCTCCCTGTTGATAGAGGCTTTCTAACAGCTGATCCAGGCGATCGCGCTGTGATGCCATAGATTCATCAATGATGATATGGGAGGATGTCAGACGCATACATAGTTTGTACCTTGAGTCGCCGGGATGGTCCACGCGTGGTCAATAAAATAGACTTACGACTGGACGAGTGATGCGGTGGATTAATCATGCGGCCTAAGTGATTGCTCACGCAGCTGCGATGGAGATAGAAAGGTAAGTATGAAGAATAAGTTAATCGTGTTGTTATTTTTGATTCAGATCCTGGTGTTTATGATGGGCCTTTTATATTTTGCACCGGTCGAGATCGGCTGGAGGCGCTCGAGCTATTTACTCAGTGTTCTCCTGGGCACTATCGTTTTTGTGCTCGTGCGAACAGACTCAAGGCCCGTCCATTTGGGAGTGAAGTGTGTCATTGCGGCTTGTGTAGGAGTCACGTTCATGGGGGTTCTCGAATGGACGTACAGCCTCAGGAGTCGGATTCAGAGTGCCGGATTCGCGCTTGCGGCCCACCAATGGGGGCGCAGGTACTGGCGCGATAACAACTCTGGTTTTCGTGACGTGGAGTGGAACGATCCTGAGGTTTTAGAAAAGCGACGTGTCCTGGCGCTGGGTGACTCTTTTACGGCAGGCCATGGAATTGAGAATGTGAAGGATCGCTTTACTGAGATTTTGAACCGATCCTTAGGATCCGAGTGGAAAGTGGTGAATCTAGGAAAGAATGGCAATGATACCTTCTCCGAAGTTAAGAATCTGAGGAAATTTCCGCACTCCGTGGAGTACTTGGTCTTTTCCTATTTTGGAAATGACATCATGGAAGTCGCGCTTCAGCATGGTTACGACATCAAAGGACTGTTGACTCCATACGCCGATCTATCTCAAAGCGAACGTTACTTTGTGGAGCGGTCCTACCTTCTCAATTACTTTTATTGGTCAAAGCCTCGAGATGACCTAAAAAACTGGTGGGAGCGCTACCGGATCCTCTACGCGGACGAAAAGGTTCTGAGCGCCCATCGTGCGGAATTGCAAGAGATTGTGGATTGGTCAAAAGAAAAACGTGTACCCATGGTAGTCGTTTTGTTTCCGTATTTACATAAGATGGAGATGACTTCCATGTACTCCGACTTCATTAAACAGTTCTTTAATGATCAAGGGATATCTGTCATTGACGTGGCTGAACTCGTTCGAGACTTGCCGGTGGACCAACTGACAGTAAATGTAAACGATATTCATCCTAGCCATGAAGTGCATCGGCGGGTGGGACGTGCCCTATTTGAATACTTGAGTCGGCGCGAGCCGATGTTCAAGCCTGTTTCACGGCTCTGATGTGGGTCGTACTTTCCAAATTGTAAGCAAACAATATAAGAATATGCACCAAAAGGTGAAATGAGCCGCGCGTAAGCCGATTGAAAGATAGGGAATATTAAAGTTGAGCTCAACCCGTGAAATACCGGACGCGAGCTTTAATGCTTTGAAACCCTCGGAAGTTCGAATCAGATCGGCGCGCACATCATTAACTTGAACATTCCAGTACTTGAAGTAAGCGTCCTTAATAACAGCAAGAAGATTGTCTTCACCTGCTTTCACGTCAAAGTGGAGCGAGTTGAAGGTATACTTTGATACGTTGATTGAGGAAATGCTTTCATTCTCAATGGAAATATTTTTTCCTTTTACCGTTAACGCCGGTTTGGCCTCTAGTCCAGCCTCTTTTCGGGCATTCGATTTAACGCCCATTATATGTTCGGGAATGTAATAATCGTGATTGTTCGGCAGAGTCAGACCGACACCGGAAGGCGCTGTCATTTCAACAACTTTATCGTACGATAGCTTGTTGATGATAACTTCCGAATAATAGACTAAGACATTTGACAATACATCAGTGAATGAGAGCAAGACTATAATCGAAGCTGCCGTTCGCACTTGGATTCGCCGAGAAGCAAAAAAGATCGCCGACGAGATCGAAAGTAAGATAGCAGCCTGTAGTGGAAGCAAAAAATAAATCTCGGCTTCGCCTTGATTGAGAGTGAGCGATTTGTAAAGAGAATATCCACCAAACACGAGTGAGATTACAAAAAGTGACAGGCGATACAAAGGCTTTGCGGCATTGGCTAAGAAGGTAGCCAGTCCGGTGGCCGCCATCGCAACTGCAAACAGATAAGCTCCGCCGTTCCATGTGAGGTCATTAAAGTGATTGAAAAAATTGATTGGTGTGTTTAAGCCGTGAATGAACCTGAAAATTGATGAATCATGGCCTAGTGCAAAAGCAAACATTAAAAATATCATGTTCAGAAACAAGACGAAAATAATCGCTCGGGAGCGCGCAAAGATAAGGGCAAATATGGAAAATGGAATCATCATTAAGCCATTATAGTTAAATGAACACAGCCATTTAAAAAGGCCTACTTCGTTGAAATCATCGCGGTACAGCGGTTGCCAGATCATGCCAGCGTAAGGGACACCTGAGTTTAAGATCTCCATCGGATTGCCCGGGGCAAATTCCTTGAGGGTATAACCCGTAGAGGTTCCCCTTTTTACTTCTAATCCGTCCTTTACCTGGTTGACCGCCACAAACGGAGCCAGGGTCATAACGGTCCCTGCGATTAAGATAAGCATATGAATCGGCCGAGCTTGAGCGATCTGAGCCCGTAAACTCGTTCTGAGTGACTTTGAAACCGCGATAATTGATAGCGAAACTGGTAAGAAAAGAACCAACATTAAAGGTGAATAATAGTTCAAGCTAAGGACGTTGCAGATGAATGCGAAGATGAATAGAGGCCACCATCTTTTCGCGTTCAAGTTTTCCGCACATAAAAGCATATAGAGCAGAAATAGACTATAACCTAAACGCTCAACTGAACCTATGTTTCCAAGATTGATGATGTAGCTCTGCGAAAAACACAAGAGGGAGAACACATACAGGAGAACCCAGTATTGTCCGCGAAAAAACCTGAGGGCAATAAGTACTGATGGGATAAGAAAAACGAGCGAAACCAGAATGCCAAAATGCAGGAAATAGAGAGAGTAGAAGCTAGTAATATGAACTCCACAAATTCCCAGCAAATAGGCGGCAGTGCCCAGTACAACCATGATGGGTGTCAGCCCATGATACCCGTACAAGATGTAATAGACTCCCGGCCATCCATTTTGGTACTGGGGAAGCCACTGCACAAATTCGCCAAAGTGATTTAGTGACTGAAGGTAATCTCTAAATAGCGGGTAAGAAGCGTGATTGTCGCCAAAGAAAACCCCGTCCGAATAGAAGGGCATCCCAAACAAAAGAAGACTCGCAACCCAGAGAGCCAGAAAGGGAAGTGATTTTACGAAATACGATACCGAACGCGTCTGTGTTATGGTCACTGAGAGTTTCATTGCCGATTTAGGTGTATCAAGTCCATGAGAACACTCTTGTTCCCGTCAAAGTTCTTGAGATTTTTCACTGGATTACTATAGTACGGATATTCACTACGGGAGCAAATATCTTGGAGGACGCATTGAGTCATATTCCCGTATTTATTCTAGCGGGTGGATACGGTACTCGCCTATCGGAAGAGACGTCCGTTAGGCCAAAGCCAATGGTTGAAATAGGCGAAATTCCAATACTGATTCATATCATGAGGCACTACTACTCTTACGGGTTTAAGGATTTTGTGATCTGCGCAGGGTACAAATCTTGGGAGATAAAGAGCTTCTTCCTTAACTATTCCTACCGCTGCGAAAATCTGGAGATTCAGTTCAGTGGGAGCCGTGCGCCGCTCATCCGAACCTTAAATAGCAATCAGCACGCTACTGAAGACTGGCGAGTTCGAGTCTTGGATACTGGAGAGAGTGCAATGACGGGGGCCAGACTGGCGCGAGCCCTCGACATTTTAGACCAAGACGACTTTGAAAGTTTCGCGTTGACCTACGGAGATGGACTTTGTGACGTCAATCTCCGCAACGAATATGGTTTTCATTTTGAACACGCCAAAATTGGCACGGTCTTAGGGGTTAGGCCGCTTGCTCGATTTGGGGAGCTTTTCGTGAATGACAAAAACCTTGTTCAATCCTTTCAAGAAAAACCCCAGAGCTCGGGCACGTTTATCAACGGTGGCTTCTTCTTCTTTAGACGTTCATTTCGAAAATATTTAAGTACGGAGGATCAGTGCGTACTGGAGCAAGCTCCTTTAACAGAGTTGGCAGAGGATAGGGAGTTGGTCATGTTTCCTCATGAAGGATTTTGGCATCCGATGGACACCCTACGCGATAAAAACTACCTCCAAAATCTTTGGAAAAGCGGGGAGGCGCCTTGGGTCATCACGAACAAAGCTTAGTCCGTTCGGAAGACCTGAAAGCCGAGATCTTTAGGCTTACGAAGGAGTACTTTCAAACCAAATGGCCGAAGTCCGGGTTTGTCCCAGGTAAAACATATATCCCTCCCTCAGGCAAACTGATGAGTGAGACCGACTTGATGGCCCTTGTCGATGCGAGTCTCGATATGTGGTTAACTGCAGGACGATTCGCTAAGCACCTTGAACTGAAATTGGCGCAGACAATCGGGTCATCAGTTCCCGCCCTTTTGGTCAACTCGGGTTCAAGTGCCAACTTAGTTGCTGTTTCTTCCCTTAAATCGCCGAATATGGCGCATTTGAGTGGCAAACGTCCTCTTCAACCTGGTGACGAAGTGCTCACGGTCGCCGCTGGATTTCCTACGACGGTAAATCCGATTATCCAGAACGGACTGACTCCTGTATTTGTCGACGTTGATCTTCAAACGCTCAACACCACATTGGAGAGACTGCAAGAAGGGCTTTCGACGAAAACTCGCGCTGTTGTCCTGGCTCATGCATTGGGGAATCCTTTTCGTGCGGATCAGATCGCGGGCTGGTGCGAAAGGGAGGGACTTTACCTGATAGAAGACTGCTGTGATGCTCTGGGAGCGAAGGTTCTGACGGAAGGAAAGGAGCGGCACGTTGGTACATTCGCAGACTTCTCGACTCTGAGCTGTTATCCGGCACATCATATAACCATGGGCGAAGGAGGGGCCGTATTTACTAAACATATAAAGTATCGCCGAGTAGCTGAAGGATTGCGTGATTGGGGTCGAGATTGTTATTGTGATCCCGGAAGGGATAATACGTGCAAAAAGCGCTTCGGATGGCAGGTTGGATCGCTTCCATATGGCTATGACCATAAATATATATACTCACAGATTGGCTACAATTTGAAGGTTACGGATATGCAAGCGGCTGTTGGTTTGAGTCAGCTCAGCAGGCTGGATCAGTTTGTGGCCAAGCGGAAAGAAAATTGGAAATTTCTGGAATCTGGAATCCGTTCCTCTTCACTGCTGAGTGAACATCTCAAGCCCATTCGGCCCACGGAGGGCACCGATCCCAGCTGGTTTGGCTTCCCCGTGCATTTAAATGAAAACTTGGATCGACGCGAACTTCTCCAGTTTTTGGAAGATAGAAAGATAGGGACGCGTTTGGTCTTTGGAGGTAATCTATTGCGTCAGCCTGCTTACCAAAACATCTCCCACAGAGTTGTAGGTGATCTTCAAAATACGGACTTTATAATGAAACACTCATTCTGGTTGGGCGTTCAGCCAGCGATTGGAGAAGCCGAATTGACGTATGTCCTTGAACAGCTTGCGGAATGGCTACGTAAACGGTGAGGGTAAATTGCGCATAGACTATAAATTTTGGGAAAATCGCAAGGTCCTGATGACGGGACACACAGGCTTTAAAGGTGCATGGTTCGTTCAACTTTTGCGCTCGTTTGGGGCCAAAGTGCATGGGTTTTCTCTTCCCCCGCCGTCTCAGCCCTCACTTTACGAGCGAGCGAAGTTGTCCGCGCTTCTCGATCTTGAGGTTCTGGGGGATATCAGGAATCAAAGCCTTCTTAAGGAGGTGATTGATACTGTTGATCCGGATGTCGTGATCCATATGGCTGCGCAGTCACTGGTACCTGCATCGTATCTCGATCCCATGGAAACCTGGTCCGTCAACGTGATGGGCACTGTTTCCGTTCTCGAGGCTTGCAGGCGAAAGAAGGCGATCCGAGTTATCGGTATAGTCACCTCCGACAAGTGCTATTGGAATAGCGGGAGTGGTGATGCATTCAAGGAAACAGATACTTTGGGCGGTAAGGATCCGTACAGTGCCTCGAAGGCAAGTGCCGAACTGGTGGCTAAAAGTTACTTTTACTCCTGTTTAAAGGAAGAAAATCCAAACTCAAGCTTAATCACTTTGCGAGCCGGTAATATCCTGGGAGGTGGCGATTGGGCCGCGAACCGATTAATTCCCGATCTCATCCGAGCGATTGTGCAAAAGCAATCGTTGGGGATTCGGATGCCTAGTGCGATCCGTCCGTGGCAATATGTACTAGATGCGCTTCTCGGCTATTCAATGGCGCTACAAGATGCCGCACGAGAATCCGGAAGACTAGATCATTGGAATTTCGCCCCTCCTTCAGCTAACCTCGAAGTCAGTCACATTCTCTCACTGGCAAAGGAATTTTTCCCTGGTTTGGAATGGGATGTGATCGACGCCGCTGCCAACAGAGAGTCGCAGGTGTTAAACCTGGACGCACAGAAAGCTCGTCAGCAATTGGGTTGGAGATCGTTATATCATGTGGAAGAAGTCGTTCAACGAACCCTGAACTGGTATAAATCGCATCATGAGGGCCATAATGCTCGAAAACTATGCGAACGGGAGATCACTCAGGTGTTAGATGATGTTCGTTCACTAGATCAAATGAATGTTTAAGAAGAGCGCACCACTGAAAGTTTTAATCTCGGGGAGTCGTGGATATATTGGTTCGAACCTTTTAGGAAGCATAAGGGAGCTTGGCTGGAGACCGAGGGAAGTGGGAAGGGGTCCCATTGACTATATTCAGCAACAGCTCCAAAGCTTTTCTCCCGATGTATTTTTTCATTTGGCTGGGCGCCACTATCATGAGTCAGAAGAAAACTGGCTTGAGAATACTGTCGAGTCTAATTTCGGCTTCGGAATGCGAGTCTCTCGGTTTTTGCCTAAAAGTACAAAGATCATTTTGGCCGGCAGTTTCTGGCAATTCAGTGAAGACGGTTGCGAAAAAGCGAATTCCACCTATGCCGCCCTGAAGTCTGCTTTTCATAAATACCTGGAGGCAGAGGGATTTCGCGTGATGACACTGGTGTTGTTTGACGTCTATGGTCCTAATGACACGCGAAAAAAACTGGTCAATACCCTTCTGTATGAGGATTGTAAGGAGATGAAAGTTACCCAAGGGGAACAATTCTTGGACTTGGTATTTGTATCGGACGTTTGCCGGGCATTTTTACTGGCTGGTACAACCAGTTTTGTTACCTCCGGTTTTGCGGCTGTTTCATCTGGGCAGCGGTTGACGCTAAGAAGTTTAGTGCAGATTGTTGAAGACCTCCGGGGTGAAAAGCTGCATTTAAACTGGGGAAGTATTCCCTATCCGTCCCATCAGATCATGAGACCAGTGTCTTGCTTGCCGCGTTTAGGGGATTGGGATGCCGTAGTTCCGATACGGGAAGGATTACGCAGATGTCTGAGCAACCGCTAATTAGCATTGTTACACCAGTATTAAATGAAGAGGAGAACGTAAGAAAGTGCTACGAGGCCGTCCGTGACATTGCTGACAAACTGAAACAAAAGTATCGTTTGGAGCATATTTTTACAGACAATCATAGCACGGACAACACATTCAAAATTCTGAGAGAGATCGCGTTGACTGATGATCAGGTCCGGGTCTTTCGCTTTTCTCGAAACTTTGGTTATCAGCGTTCGATCCACGCCGGGTTTAACCGCGCTCAAGGTGTAGCTGCCATTCAGCTTGATTGTGATTTACAGGATCCTCCGGAGATGATTGAGGACCTCTTGCGTGCATGGGAGCAAGGGAACAAAGTGGTATATGGCATCAGAATTAAACGGAAAGAGGGGACATTAAATCAATTTGGTCGCTGGCTTTTCTATCGCATTCTGTCTTTTATCGGCCGCGACAGCCTTCCGGAAGGAGCTGGAGATTTTCGCCTGATCGATCGGGCTATATTGAATGAACTCAAAGGTATTCGGGACAATCGAATTTACCTTCGTGGGAGAATTGCAGAACTGGGTTTCAAGCAGATAGGTATTCCGTATGAGCGAGACTCACGCTGTGCTGGCCGGAGCAAATTTAATCTCTATCGCAATTTAGCTCTTGCCACGGATGCCATTATAGCGCACTCAGCTCTTCCGTTGAGGGCAGCATCGTACTTTGGCCTTCTGATGACCTTAACAAGCTTCCTTGCGGGAATTGGCTATGTGTTTTTGTATTTCACTTCCAAGACAGAACTCCCTCCTGGCTTCACTACGCTCACCCTACTCATCCTAATCAATCTGGGACTAACTAGCTTGTTCCTTGGATTTATCGGGGAATATATAGGGAGAATATACGATCATCTGAAAATTCCTGCTGGTGTTGTCGTCGAATCGAAAATAGAAAACTGCAGCTTGGACCAGCCTTGATAAACGAGTAGAGGCCACCTAACGAAAATATCGGGCGCAATCCCTCATGGGATGCACCCGAGACGTGCTAGGTGGCGGGACCCATGCATATCAATTGGGCGTCACCATTTTCATAAGCCGCAGTAGCTGCCGGCTTGTAAATCGTCACGGTAACAGATGTGTTGTCAGAGACAATTATGCTGCACGTCCTGCCGTCGGATTCGGCGCTGCACACGCATGTGGGTGCAGCTGAAAAACCAGTTATGGTCAAGTCTCCCTTTCCTGTGCCACTGCACGCTCCTGCACTTATCCAGGATGAACTCGTGTTCGTGTATGTCACACTTCCGGCACATGAGATGGTGATGTCCGCCTTCTCAATCTTGTACCCGGTTCCACCGGAAGTAACCGCGTTTGCTGATGAACCCCCACTCAATGAAGTCCAGGAGCCTGTTTCTTTGTACCCGTAAAACGTGTCATCAGACGAATCATAAACAATTTCTCCGGCGGTCGGGTTGGTCACATAAGTATGATCTTGAACTGTGGGCGCGTTGAAACCCAGGCCAAGTACTTCATAACCAAGTGCGAGCGGTGGCCCGATAAGTACTCCAACTAAAATCATTGATCCTTTTAACATTTCGACTCCTTCCAAAGATGTTATGGAATTGTAATGAGTAGATATTAAATAATAAAAAATTGTTTTCAAATAAATAATTCCTACATTAACTCGACAAAAATGATGAACTCCGCGAGTTAGAGCAGGCGAATCCAGAAATATTAACGGAGGAAGATCCTCGATCGAAGCCTAGTCTGTCTCGACCACGACCCAGATCTTTCCGTTTGCCTCAAACAGGGAATTAATTCTTCCGACAACTTAATAAGCCTCAGGAGAAAGCATCTATGTTTTGGCGTTGCCTTGGTTTGGTCATTGGCATTTATTGCCTGGTGGCACATTCCTGTGCGATCGGACAAGAATCTAATTTGAGTCCCACTGGTCTTTTTCATCGTTGTTATGGGCAACTGGTGCGTGCTCGCGTTCCTGCCAATGACTCGCGCCTCGCGGCTATCGAAGATGGCTCGCTGGATCCTGTGGACGCCTGTATCCGATTACTTGAAGACGCCGCGTTTTCGGATCTCAAACCAGTGGAGAATCCGAGTGAGGAAGTGCGGTCCGTTTTACGCACAATGCACGATTTCCACGCATCTTGGTTTTTCGACCAGAGCTACGAAGGAAATCTTTTTTCTGGCTGCGAGATTCAGGCTATCGAAAATCTGATTGATCCGACGGCGCCGGCGGCGTACATCACGAGAGCACTGTTCAATCCTATGGCACGTTATGAAGATGTCATGCGCACGCCGTTGACCTATCGACCGGTGCGTTCGACGACAAGTCCGACCGTGAGCGCCCGTCTTAAACAGCCCAAGGTCCCCTACCTTTATGACGATGAGAACGGCGAAACCCAAAGCTGGGAGGTGCCTTATGCTCCCCAGGGTGAACTGATTGGTGTGGAGCCAAATGGATCATTGATTCTCCCTCGCTCGGCGCGCACCTACCATGACGGAGTTGCCAACCACGATCTCTACAAGAACTTCGGTTCGGGCGCGATCGGAGATCCGGCTTACATGTTAATGACCATTCGAGACCAGGTTGATGGATTCCGCGCTCAGGGTGCTCTTGAGATGCCCCGCCGCTGGTCCCGAAGTCTCCTTAAGGATTTCCTATGTCGTGATTTACCTGTGATTCGTCGAGGGGATGGGATTGCGTTTGCGCGTGTGGAAGCCCAGGCTCCATTTCGTCGGTCGAATTCCTGCATCCAATGCCACGCCTCCATGGATCGATTGGCCGCCACAAACCGCAATATCCTTTACTCCAAAGCCTCCAACCGGGCGTGCGACGCAAGCACTCCTATCCTTCGCTTTATGTTTCCACAGCCCGTGACCTTGCCTGCTAAAGAAGTGTGGCCTATCGCTAACGATTATGAGTATTCCAAACGTCCTCCCGAGGGCGTGCTCTACTATCGTAGCTACAATGGTCAACTCGTGCACCGAAAGGTGCTCGGAGTAAGTGGAGCTGCGAATGCGATCGCTGACAATGAGGATTATTATGTGTGCGCGGCGAAACGTTACTATGAATTCTTCACGGGAATCAAAGCCGATCTGAGGGATATTGGAGATCCCCTTGAACCGATCTTTCTGAACAAGGAGCAGTTGGATGCTCGGAAAACGGTCGTGGATCTGGGGCTCAATCTCAAACAACATCAAAGTTTAAAATCTTTGGTGCGCCAGATCTTGTCTTCCGCCAATTATAGAAAGGTTTATTTTGGTCACGGAGGCAAAGATGAAGAGAACTAAAGTGCGATGCCTCGACCGCAGGGATTTTCTGAGGCTTACCGCCTTAACCGGTACCGCAATCGCGGGCAGCCCCATCGACCTTTTTATTCGCAATACATCCGCGGGAATATTGCATCAGACCTTGGCTGATGATACCCCGGGTATCAATCCGCGTACTTATTTATTTGTCCAGATGCCTGGGGCGCCCCCACGATGGGCCTGGGATCTTCCACTCAATCCCATGGGCGAAACTCTGGTGGATAATCCCGGGCAAGCGACGCACTTTCTGCAACAGGGAGGAAGGAATATTATCCCTGCCGTCGGATCAACGACGCATTATTCACCTCAGTTTCAACGTCACATCACGATGCCATATCTCTGGCAGTTCGATATTCCTGGCCGCAACGGTGGAATGAGGCCCATGCGAGAGCTGTTAGATAATCTTCTTGTTTTACGCGGCATCAACACCTTTGACTCAAGTCATCGGGGCAGTCAGCAGAAGATGACCCTGGCGGCCGGAGCCGCGGCGAGCTTACATGGTATGGTCGCCGATTACACGAGTGTATCGCTACCCGCCGTCGTCGTCGATGATCCGCTCCTTCCCTACTTATCTGCGCGTGGATCATCTGTGATGACTTTGGGAACGGGAGGGGGTGTGAATGTCTTGAAAACAGCATTGGGAGCTTTTGAGAATCAGTCAACGGATGCGTTTGAAACTCGGATAGACGAACTCGAGCCGTATATACAGGCAGCCGTTCAGTCTGTGGAGAGTCGAATTGCACCTTACAGTTTAAATTTGGTGCGAGACCGGCGTAATGCAGAGGATATGATTCGGGAGGGAGTATCCGGACTGGATCAGTCCTGGAATGATCTTGTGACCAAGTACCAAGATCTGATCACTCGGTCCTTTGCGATGGTGATCCCGGGGCTTAACGATGCCCCTGTGGGAGCTCCTGGTCCGCGTGACGGACGTTATCAGTTCCAAGCACCAAACGACATCATTGGAAATCCGGACTTGCGAACCGCCCTGACGCCGGACAGTGGCGTCGCAGGGTTGGCGCAAAACTTTGCGGTGGCGGAATACTGCTTAACAAGGGGCTTTACGAAATCGATGGCGTTGACCGTGGGCGCAGTTGGGAGCCTCGGGCTCGAAATCAACGGAACTTTTTCACCAAGCCACTACTTTGGCCATGATCACCATTACGCGGGCGTTTATCCGACCACGTTCTTTAGCGCGTTTTTATTTGTGGCCCTGTCGTCTTGTCTGTTGGAACTCATTGATATCATGAGAGCCACGCCGGCCTCCAATGGCTTAAGTCTGTTTGATGAGTCAGTGATACATGTCGCCGGTGAATTCAATCGTAAAACTCGCGTGGCGATGGATGGCTCTGATCATGCCTGGGAGGCCCAGAGCGTGAGTCTGATTTCCGGAGCGATCAAAGGACTGCACGTGGTTGGCAGCATTTACAACAAGACTCCCAATCCTAATGAGATTATCGACTATCCGGGAACATGGGGCTATGCCGCTCCAGTTGGAAAGCTTGGCAACTCGCCAGTGACGACGGGTCACACTCTTTCTTCCGTGGCTTACTTGCTGCGAGTGCCCAACCCTAATCCGGCCACCATACCGGTTATCCAATTGGATCCTGACGGAAGTGTTGTCTCAATGATTGGGCCGCCCGGGATGGTGCATTTATGATTCGCACGCTCATCTTGTTTGCGGTAATCACGGTCTTCTTCATGGGTTGCACCAAGCTTCAGCCATTCGCGGGAGGCGGAGGAGAGGCCGCTCAGGAGCGACCGTTCGATACACCCATTCCTTTGGTCAAGATCAATCATGTCGCCCGATTGGGGGATCGCTACTTTGTCAAAAGCGTGCTGGAGAGCATATTCCTCTCGCCTGAGGGGAATCATGAGTCTGACCCGAAGATTCGCAACATTATCGAACGCCAGGTTTTTGCTTCGAGTCTCTTCTTTGGAGGAGCCTGTCATGTGCATGACATCGACTGCCGGACGGGATCAAGGAGCGACGAGATATCGACGATTGTTCCCAGTTCGAATCCGTCACGCGAGGGGCTGAGAAATATGGCGTGCAGATACTTGGTTCAGGTCGATCAGGCTATACACAATGCTCTCGGACGAGCGGGCGTAAACCTACAGGCCGAAATTGATGATGAGAAGATAAAGGCAGTGGTCAAACTTTTTTATCCCAGTGTTGAGTTTCCGCTAACTGGCTTACAAGCCCTGAAATCCCTTTCTGAGCATATGAGTCCAACGAGTACCTTCGAAGCCTGGAGGTTTGTTGTATTTACGATCTGCTTGACGCCTGGATGGCAGATTCCGTGAAAATCCTCGCGGTTTGCGCACTCTTCGGTTTTGTGGCCTGTTCATCACGTCATGATTCTTTTGAACGAGTGGCCAAGCCCAGCCAACTCGTAATCGCGGAGAAGGTCGAAGCCGTGCTTCGACGTGACTGCGCTTCCTGTCATGGTCCGGTGAGCCCTGGTTATGGCGGGATCGACTACATTACAAACATCGAGGCGCTAACTTCGAAGGGCTTGGTTGTTCCTGGCAATCCCGACCAATCTCGGCTCTACCAGGTAATTTTTAGCAATGAAATGCCGACGTCTCAACCGCTATCCACCGGCGATAAACAGTTGATCTATGACTGGATATTTTTGCTTGGTCAAAATGTCGGCGCGGGGGTCAGCTTTGCTCGGATTCAAGCTGAAGTCTTACAGCCGTATTGCCTCTCCTGCCATCGTTTGGAGCGGGGAACTCAAGGAGATATCGATCTTTCAACCTACGAGGCTGTCTTAAAGACGGTGATCCCCACCTCACCCCAGGCGAGTCTCCTTTATGACTCCGTGAATCAAGGCCGTATGCCTAAGGGTGGACAGCCGTTACCCCTGGAGCTTCAACTTTTGATCTATGAATGGATTCTTCTGGGGGCTCAAAACTAGTTCTCGACGGACGAGTTGTTGAGCCGTAAGAATTATACTCATCATGAAACTACCTTACAGGCCTGAGATAGACGGGCTGCGCGCCGTTGCTGTCATCTCCGTAATTCTTTATCACGCTCAGTTGACCCTCTTTGGTTATAAAGCCTTTGCAGGTGGCTTCATCGGGGTCGATGTATTTTTCGTTATTTCCGGATACCTGATAACGTCCTTAATACTGAGAGAAGTGAGTACAACTGGAGGTTTCTCATTCCTTAAATTCTACGAGCGTCGAGCACGGAGGATTCTGCCGGCCCTTTTTACAGTCATGTTGGTGTCGTTCCCATTGGCTTGGAAGTACCTGATTCCCGCGAGTTTCATGGATTTTTCAAAATCAATCCTGTATTCGTTGGGTTTTGGTTCAAACTGGTATTTTCATTACACAGGATTACGCTATGGAGAAGCCGGTGGGATTACAAAGCCATTTTTGCACACGTGGTCACTATCGGTCGAAGAACAATATTATCTCTTATTCCCGGTTCTTGCGCTGATTGCGTACAAATATTGCCGAAAGTATTTTCTGACCATTCTACTTGTAGGGATTCTGATTTCTCTAGCGGCTTCCGATTGGGGTGCAAGGAATCATCCGTCGGCCACATTTTACTTTCTCCACACACGGGTGTGGGAGCTCTTGATTGGTTCGGCTTTGGCTTCTTTCGAATTCAGTAAAGGTGGGGGATCAGCTCATCCATTCTTGAACAAGACAATGCCTGCGCTCGGAATACTCCTGATTGCGTACGCCATCTTGATGTTCCAAGACGGCATGCTTCACCCTTCCGTGTCTACGCTAACGCCGGTATTGGGAGTCGCCCTTATCATCCGGTTTGCGCATCAGAATGAGTTCATTACAAAGATTCTGTCTTCCAAGTTGTTGGTTGGAATAGGACTCATCTCATACTCTTTGTACCTATGGCATTATCCTATCTTTTCGTTTGGCCATATCTCGGGCATTTCTATTCGAAATGAATACGCAACATGGTATTTTATGGTGGCGACCGTACTGCTGTCCGTGGCGACGTATTTCTTGGTCGAGAAACCATTTAGACAGAGCAGGATTATTGGTCCCCGGGTTCTAACCGCGAGTCTGGCCGCGCTTCTAACAATAATTGCTTGGTTAAACACGTCCGTGCTGTTGAATTCCGGGTTTAATTCCGTTACGCGTTTGCCAGATGTTTTATTTAGAAATATAGATCAGAATAACATTGATTTGCGCTTGTCTCTCAAAGATCCATCAGGAAAACCTTGCCACAACAATATCCACGGATGTCATTTTTTACGTTCCCAGGAATGGAAACATTTGTTTTTATTGGGCGACAGTCATTTCGCGATGCTAGATAGACCTTTGTATGAGAGGACAAAAACACTTAATCTCAATTATCACTCATTCACGATTGGCGGGTGCTTCTTTATTCCTGATTTTCACCGGGTCTCCTACACCAATCCGAACGATAAATGTGAATTCTGCAACGAGACGATGCAGAGCAATATCCTGAATGAACTTGCGAAGTACAAAGATTCAATTATCGTTGTCGGAGGAAGACTTCAGCTATTTCTCACCCGCGAATATTTTGACAATGAAGAGGGCGGAATTGAAAACACGGGTCGGCACCCCGAATTCAAGAGCAGCAAGAACCTTGATCTGAAGAGTCACTTTAAGGCCACTATTGAAGCCCTTGCGCGGAACAACCATGTCATACTCGTGTACCCGATTCCAGAAGTGGGATTCGATGTGCCCACGGTCTTGATGAATCACATCAAAGCGAAGCCGAAGGAATTAAGTATTCCTGAATTTCTGCGAGTCCAGCCCATTTCAACTAGTTTTGATGTGTTCAGGCGACGAACTCAGGAGGTGTTCGCGCTTTACGATAGTATTGTCGGCGAAAGGATCTCTCGAATTTATCCACATAAATTATTTTGCGGTGATCCCCTGAAAGATCGGTGCGTCGTTCACAATGAAACTGACTTCTTCTACTTTGATGACGATCACCCCTCCATAAAGGGCGCAGAAATGATCATTGACTTGATCGCCAAGACCATTGACAAAGCAGCGGTCGTGCGGCCGTGAGGCAGGCTTCTGTCGCGTCGTATCGGAAGGGTATGTTGATGCCTGAGGCGTGCATGGGATCCGGCTATGAGTCTTGCTTATGGAGGCATAAGTCATGGGTCCTGTGATTGTCATTCCCGCCTATAATCCCGGTCGGGAACTTTTAACTTTATTAGATGAACTGGCGCTTGCGATTTCAACGAAGATTATCGTCGTCGATGATGGATCCCGTCCGGACACACAGTACATTTTTGGCGAAGTGGCTTTACGCTCAAATGTTCATTTGCTCCGTCACGGCGTGAACCTGGGAAAAGGGCTGGCCCTTAAGACCGCCTTTAATTTCTTCCTTCTCACCTATGCGGATCATTCGCCCGGCGTAATCACTGTAGATGCGGATGGACAACACCTGGTTTCTGATATTTACAAGGTCTACTACGAGTTTGTCGATCATCCGCAGTCCGTTGTTTTGGGCAGCCGGACATTTAAAGAAGGAGTACCATTTCGGAGCTTGTTTGGTAATCGCATGACCAGTCAACTTTTCCATTTGCTCTCGGGGCGGAAGCTCAGTGACACTCAGACCGGCCTGCGTTCGCTACCAACAGAGTTTTTGCCGAAGCTAATGCGCCTTTCGGGCAATGGATACGATTTCGAAACGGAGGTGCTGATCTTAGCCACGCAGGAGCGCAGAGATATTCGAGAGGTCGTCATTGAAACCGTGTACATTGAACACAATAGCTCCTCTCATTTTAATCCGTTCTGGGATTCACTGAAAATCTATTTCGTTTTTTTGCGCTTCTGTATCGTTTCGATCTTAACCGTGGCATTGGACTATTCTATCTTTATCCTCAGCCATATGCTTTTTGGGAAGGTGCTGTTGAGTTTTGCGCTGGCTCGTGCCGTGGCCGGAAGTTTTAATTTTTTCATGAACTTTCAGCATGTTTTCAAGACTGATAAAACCCTGTGGCTGTGGACCGCGATGAAGTTTTTTGCTCTCGTGCTCTCTCTGATGGGAACAGCCTATTTGCTGACGACAACGCTTGTGTCCCAATTCGGAGTGAACCTTTATCTTGCCAAAGTTCTTGTTGAAGGTGGCCTGTTCTTTGCGAGTTTTGCGATTCAGAATGTCTTTGTTTTCAGTCATACAGGCGCGTCTCAAACTCGAGCTGAAGACATGCACAAGGGGGGAGCGACTAAACAGTTCATCTTAACCAGGAAGCTCTTATCCCACTCGGCCAGGCCGGCGGGTCGATCGGCGGATGAGGTTCAAGAGAACTTGTGATGGGGTTGTCTTGGCTCCTGCTGCATATTTCGTTGAGTGGGCAATTTCTATTGGTTAAGCGAATCACGGCTCTGCCGTCGCGTTTTGTGCCACCAGTTGCATTTTGCTTAATGATAATCCTTATGACGGTCGGGGCTCGGTGGAATTTTCTTCATCTCACTTGGATCATGCTGTCCTTATGCGGCGGCGCTCTCTTTATGTATAGATTGGCCTTGGCTCTGGTGAATAGATCTTTGATAGACTTTGTAAGTTCCGAGCGATACCTCCTTGGTGTATTTCCACTTCTTTCATTTTCACTCTTCTTGTTTCATGGTCGGCATGGAGTTGAGGAATGGGATGAATTTTCGCATTGGGCCTTAGTTTCCAAGAGTCTCATCCTCACCGATGCCTTGCCGACGGTCAGTTCAAATGTGATTTTCAAAGACTATCCTGAAGGTTCAGGCCTTTTTCATTACTTTATAAGTCGCTTCTTTTCAGGCTTTCACGAGTCTCTGCTTTATTACGCGCAGTCTTTGCTGATCTTCAGTTTTGTTTTTGCCCTTCTACTGCCGCCATTTGCGACAAAGGACCGGTGGGTTCGTGGCGCTCAGGCTCTCTTTTTTGTCGGAGGAGTTGCTTACTACTATAAGGTCGGAAAGGTGTACTCCACCTTGTTGGTGGATCAGCTATTGGGATGCATGTTCGCATTTCTTCTGGTTTGCTCCTGGTATGAGGCTCAAAGGAAAAAAGGGCCGGGCTGGCCATGGGGTAGTCTCATACTGCTGTTTACATTTCCCCTCATAAAAAAATCGGGACTTTTTCTTGCGTTGCTGGGTGGTGCTGGAATTCTTATTTCCTATGCTTATCATCAGCGTCCCCGTTTTAGGGGCTGGATCCTACTCGTCGGACTGTTAGGATCTCTTCCGATTTTAAGTCAATATCTGTGGTCCTCCTGGGTCAGCGAGAATCAGTTCGCAAGAGTATTTCCGGTGCGCGCCTCTGCCAGCGTCCTACGTGCCATATGGGATCCGTCCCAGAGCGATTCTTTTCAAATACAAGTCCTCTCCCGCTTCGCAACGGCCATGACGGAAACTCCGGTTGGTCGCTATTTTGATGGCCTAAGCGCTGTATTTCACTCACCGGTGAGCTATGCGACTCTCTTTATGTCTTTTGGGCTGTTTGCGGCGTTTATTTGCGGAAAAGGGAGGAGTTTTTTGGCCGCAAAAAGTATCTACCTATTGGCCGGGTTTGGCGCCTTTCATTTCGGTCTCCTGTATCTCTATCTCACTTCGTTTGTTCCGCACGAAGCTTTGGAGTTGGCAAGTTTTGAGCGCTACTCCACGACGTATATCCTAGGTTGGGGTCTTCTGTTGTTTTGCATGATCCAACACGTGCTTGCGACGCAGGTCAAATGGACACTGACGTTAGGACTCTTGTTCACAGTACTTATTGCCGCAAGTACGCCCTGGCGAGAACTCAAGCTCAAAGCCGCCGGCCGATCGCCCATTTCTTCTGAGCTAAAATCGGCGTTGTCACGCATTGAACAGAAAACGCCAGTGGGATCTCGCATATTGTTTATTGCACAGGAATCCAAAGGATTTGAGATCTTTGTTGCCAACTACGAACTTGCGCCCCAGCGAAAGGTAAATGTCTTCGATTTCTGGTGGATTGTTCCGCCCCACCGTGCTGTTACGCCGTGGACAACTCCGCTGTCTCAAGATGAACTTAAAGTTCGAATCCTCTACTATCAGTTTGTGTACCTTTTGAAGCTAGATGAGAATTTTTGTGCGGATTACCGTCTTGTCTTTGGGGCGGACGAGTGTCAAGAGGGTCGGCTCTTCGCCGTTGAGGCTGAACATCATAGGTACAAACAGCTCGTGCCTATTAGTGAGTAACCGGTGGTTTTCTTCACTCCACAACTCAGTTACGCCTCGAGACGGGGATCGGCTTTCAGGCTCGGAATGAACTCACAATTCACGGTATGCGGGATTTCCACGAGATCCCAAAGCTGGGGGGTTCTCATCCGCATTTCGAACACGTAAGCGTTGTCGATCCAATCGTGAAACACGACATCCGAATATTTAATTCGGTCGGTGAATGAATCCACAACAATGGTGAAAGAATAGGTATCATGGACAAACGGGAGGCGGGTGAGAAACTCCACCCTGAGAAGATCTCCCGGCTGGAATTCGTGGTGGTAAATGTCGGTTGTGTCCAGTGTTGTGCAGCCGGTAACGAACACGCGCTTGGCATTGAGGAGATGATAGGCCACGACCGCATTTCGGATCCGTTCATGAAATCGAATGTACGTGACAAGCGTGATCTCCTCATCAAAAGTCGCGATGTGATCCAAGGGAGCGCCGTTTCGTTTCAGAACCTCGGCATATTCGACCCGAGCGAGGCCCGTTCCCGAGCGAAAAGTATTGACCCTCGCTTTGAATTCCTCCAGATCACTTGATTTCAAAGAATCTTGATGAATTCTCGTTGGGTGTTTTTCTTCTGGCGTCTCGCTCTCCGCAGGTGAGGTCTTGTTAGCATTGGAGTCCGTGACAAACGAACTGAAGTAGAGTCTGGAAACGTCCTGAGCCGAACCCGCGGCTTTGAGTTCCCCTTTTTCCAGATAAAGAGCTCTAGAACAGAGCGCGGTGACCGAGGCGATATCGTGGCTCACAAACAGAAGTGTCGTGCCGTTGTCGAGCATCTTCTTCATTTTCGCTAGGCATTTTGCCTGAAAGAACATATCTCCCACCGAAAGGGCTTCATCCACGATTAGGATTTCAGGTTCGACATTGGTGGCGACGGAAAAAGCCAGACGGATGAACATTCCGCTTGAATAGGTCTTAACTGGTTGATGGATAAAATGACCAATATCGGCGAAGCCGACGATGGCGTCCATTTTGGACTCGATCTCGGCCTTTGAATAACCCAAGATGGTGCCTTGAAAATATATATTTTCAACTCCGGTGAGGTCGGGATTAAAACCGGCACCGAGCTCAAGCAACGCGGAGATCCGGCCATTTACGGCATAGGATCCGGAGCTGGGAGTCAGCACGCCTGAGAGAATTTTAAGGAGAGTGGACTTTCCGGACCCATTCTGGCCAATGATCCCGACCGACTCTCCGGGCTTGATCTCAAAGGAAACATCACGAAGAGCGTAAAAGGGATTGTGGTATGCCTTTTTAAAAGGGTGAAAGACCTCTTTCAGTCGATCCAGATTGCGGTCGTAGAGCTTGTAGATCTTGGAGAGTTTATCAGCCCGAATGGCGAACTCGCCCAATCCGTTCGAACTCATAGAACATCCGCGAAGTGGGGCCGGGATTTTTTAAAGATGGCGGTCCCTACGACAAGAAGGATCGCCGTCAGCACCCAAAAATAAATCGTCATTCCGGGTTTATCCCAGAACCAGGCTTTGTAGACGAGACTGTCCCGGTACCCTTCCACCAAATATAGTACCGGATTCAGTTTGATCCAAGGCTGAAGCTTCTCAGGTACAATCTTGATCTGCCAAAAGACCGGGGTGGCCCAAAATCCGAACTGGATCAATATTCCCACGATCTGCCCGACGTCTTTGGCAAAAACCATCAGTGAGGAAGTGATCAGGGTTAAGCCTGTAAGGAGCGCCAAGGTCGCAAAAAGGTAATATCCGATTTGGAGCCAGTAGAGGTTTGGCCGCTCACCAGAAGCCAAGAAGATAAGCACCGTCACAAAAAGGAAAAAGAGGTGAATTCCCAGGGCTGAAATCATTTTGACCAACGGGAGCAGGCCCACGCGAAAAACCATTTTCTTGACTAGAAAGGCATACTCGCAAATCGAGGTCGTTCCCGCGGTGAGAGCTTCAGAAAAGTAAAACCACGGGATCATCCCGGCCAGTAACCACAGAATGAAGGGATAGTCGCCCGCAGGTTGGGTTCGCAGTCCAAATGTAAACACGAACCAAAAGAGCAGAACTGTGATGGCCGGATGAACGAAGGGCCAAATCACTCCGAAATACGAGCCCAAATAACGCTTCTGGAAGTCGCTTTTAGCCAGAGCGAATATAAGGCCTCTGTCGCGCGCGACATCAACTCCAATTTGAAAAAAATTAACGAACGGCTTCATCGAAGAGGGCAGTTTACCTATGGTTGGATACAATAATCAAAAAATATAGCTGCCCCTCTTCGCTAACAGTACAAATACTCTTGCCGAAGTAGCCTTTGATGCGCGGTAGATGCTTTAGCTCGTTGTGTCATTTGGTGCGATTTGAAGGGAACTGGGTTTCTCTAGACGAGAAAAACCTTCCTTGCTTAAAATTGGACCTCTTTTCATTTGGAATCACGCCTCAAACGGTAGAAGGAATCGAAATGATCGGGATCGAAGGCTTTGAAGCTCTTCTTCGGGACGCAAACGTTCCTGAAGATCTCACGTTTGAGAAACTGGAACCGTTTCTAGCCTCTGATAGCTTGGAGGTGCGGACAAGCGTAAATTTCGAGCTGGCCAAACGATTTTTACAAAGTGTCAGTCCCGAGTCCGCTGAGCCATTTATTGATCGGGCCATCCTGTTTTACGATTTCGGTGAAGAGAAAGTGAATGGATGGGACAAGAATCGGATTCCTCGCTATTCGGAAGAAATGCTTCATCTCTTTGTCGAAATTAAAAGTAAACTGGGAAAGGTCGAGGATATACGCCGATTATACCGGCGCATTGGCGCCAAATTCGCCCGATCCGGTGACGTGAAGCAAGCCTTGGATTTTTTCAATATGGCCCTGTATGCCGACGTGGAATTTGGTCGTGGGGATTACTATGTCTACGACTATGATATTCTCCACTACGTTCAACAGATGGCGCGCGCTCGGGGCGGGCGATACAATCTCAAGCCGCCCAAATTTCTCTATGCCCATAGAAAAATCCGAGTGGCCTGCCTGGTCTATGGAATTTGGCACGCGGAATCCGTTCTTGTTCGGATCTTGGCCAATATCTATAAATTCTGGGACAAGGACCGATTTGATTTCAAATTCTTCGTTTACGAGAACGCTTCACATTATCCCAATTTAGCCAAAGTGATTGAGGA
Source organism: Bdellovibrionales bacterium (assembly GCA_050249195.1). Lineage (GTDB taxonomy): Bacteria > Bdellovibrionota > Bdellovibrionia > Bdellovibrionales > UBA1609 > JALHOQ01. Next base: position 140,193 of record JBFWQY010000007.1, on the reverse strand, counting down.
AAATAAGCGCGTGCTCGCCGATGTCGGTGCGGATCCTGTATATGCTCAGGCGGCGTCAAAAGTGGAAGCCATGCTCGAGACAGCCCACAATATTCGCGATTTCAAAGCCGATGTGGTATTCACAACGGCGGCGCTCCTGGAATACAACCACTACTATATCGTGAATCTACTCAAGCCCCCAGTGCTGGTGGGACTCCAACAGGGACCTCCACCCCAGTACGTCTGTCCGGGAATGGATTGGGCGATCTCGTGGACAAAGCATCTCCATATCAGTGCACCAGCCAATTCCTCGTTCGTGGTTCTTGAGAAGAACCTGCCCAGCAAGATGGAAGGCTCCCTCGCGCGCCGACGGGAATTGGGTATTCCTGAGGACGCGCCCTTTGTGGTATGTGTCGGCCGATATGTGAAGTTTCGCGACCGGGGATTTGTTGAAAGTCTCCTAAATATATTGCGTGATACGCCCCGCGCTTACTTGATGCTTGTCGGGCTCGATAAGGAACCGGATTTCCTGGCGGAATTGGAGTCTGGTCTCACGGCGGAGGAGCGGTCGCGGTTTATAAAGAGGGGTTTTGCAAAGGATTATTTAAGCCTGCTCTCGCTTGCGGATCTTGTGATTGATACTTATCCCTCCGGAGGGGGTGTTGTGGTCATGGATGCCATGAGCATGGAAATACCGGTCCTTTCCTTCCGGGATTCCTACTTTAAAACATATGATCAAACGGACTGGTCCTTGGCGCAGGAGTTCCTCACCCATGAGGAGTTGTTGCTCCCGCGCGGTGACTTCGAAGAGCTCCGCAAACGCGCACGCCGAATTCTCGCGGATGAGTCATATCGCAGGGAGTTGGGGCGGAGTTGTCGAACAATGGCTTTGGCAGCTAAAGGACATCCTGAGAGGATGGCTAAGCGTTGCCAAGACATTGTGGAGCAGAATTTCAGAAGCCGGTACGAGCCCTTTGCTGGCCCGATCCATCGATTGATCAAAACCCCAGAAAGGGAGAGCTGAGTGCGGAGCTGGAGATGGAAATGGAGGCCGATGCCGTCGACTTGGCGTCAGTGGATACGGCGGTTTGAGTCTATCCGCTGGGCGGGAGCGATTTCGTTTACGCTTGGCTTCTTGTACGGCTCAATTCACGCGCCCATGTGGAATGAGATTGTGGACTTCGGTCAAGTTTGGGCGGGACTGATTCCCTTCACGTCGAATAATCTCTGGTATACGGATGCCGTACTGGCAAGCCCCAGCATGCTAACCTATGTCTCGGCCCTTCTATTTAAAGTGGGCTTTGGAGATTGGTTTGTTTCGGCTATCGGTAATGGATTTGTTTGTGGCACCGCCTTTTTGGCGTTTTCGTTAATTGGCTTTATTTTCTCCCGCAGCGTGGTGTTCGCCGTTTTGCTCCCGCTCTTGTTTGAAAGAACGAATTTCAATCTTCCGGTGATGAATCACCACTACGGTGTGGTGTTTCCGACGAGTACGGGGCCATTTGGTCAGCTGGGAAGCTATTTGGCGATGATCGCATTCGCTCTGTTCGCACTTGGCAGCTTCCGCGCCCTGTTTTTTCTTATGGGCCTTCTCCCAGGATTTCATAGCTCTTGGGGACTTGCGGTTCTCTCGTCGCTCACAAGTACGGGGAGGCTTTGCGGAGAACTGAAATCCACGTGGAAGCGCTATTGGAGATGGTTCGCGGCAGGCATGGCCATCGTGGTCCTGATGGTTTCAGTTTTTTCTTTTTGGATCCGACCTCGCGACCGGATCCTCGCACCAGAACCTGTGGTCGCGTGCGCGGCTGAGGGCTCGAGCGATCGAGATCACCGTCCGACCCGCATCAGTTCTTGGTTTTCACATGATTTCGCAAAAATTCCGGAAATGAATCCGCGCCGGACCATGTTCTATCCTCATCATCAGCTGCTGCGTGATTCCGAGGCACCAGTCAAAGAGTGGGGACGTTATCTATCGAGCGAAATGTTTCTATTGTTAATGGTCGTTCTGGTGTTTTTCGTTCGCCCGACGTGGTTCGGGTCTGAAGAGAAGCGTGTCCTCCTTGCGATGAGTGTCTTAAGTCTGATCGCCCTCGGGCTGAAGGTATACGACGAGATCGACCCCCATGGAATTTTGTTTCAGAACACGATGCCTGAGGCCTACAAGTACTATCATCGACTGATTGTGGGAAGATGGCTGAATCTCAATGTGCTGGCCCTACCCGTGATTACGGTGGGCCTGTTATGGAGAATGGCCGTGGAGCGTGTCCACGTTGTAAGCCTTGCAGCGCTGGGTTATCTTCTTTTCCAATTTTTGAAGGTTGGCACCTTCCCCATGATCCTCCCGTTCACAGTGGGTCAGATATTTATTGTCGCTCTTGTTCTCTCCTTCGTCGTGTCGCGGCTTTCCTTTCCGAAGTGGCAGCGTTTAGTCGGTCCGTTGGGAACGTATGCGGTCCTCCTGATCTTGGCTGGAACGCTCTTCTCCTACGGTCGGCAGATCGCGACGGCACAGGCGTTTCGTGGCCACAATCCTTTCCATGAGTTAATCGATTATTTGAGGCAGGGATCAGGAGGTATGATTGTTGCGCCGGAACTGAGACACGTCGGGTTCAATCAGCCTCAGGGTATGACCAGAAGAGCGCTGTTCAATGTCGATCCCACCTGGTTCAAAGAACCTGTCGAAGGTCGGCCCATCTCCGTTTTCTGCTTTGACGATAAAATCTTATCTTATGAAAAGTTTGTTACTGACGTCCGAAGCTGCTTTGAAAAAAGGACTCCAAACATCTGGTATTATATCGCGAAGCTGTACCATATGAAGGATTTGGTCGTTCCACTTGATTGGGAGATCCACCTTCCTGATAAGACAGTTGTGGGAAAGTGGGCGGTTTATCATCTGCCGCAAGAATGTCCCGTACGAGGCGAATCCCGCGTGACGTCGAAATGATACGATCTCGTTCCGGCGCCAGCATTGTGTTTGCTGTTCTCTTTACGCTCAGGGTATCGTATCGGTTTGAGGAGATGGAATGAAGACAACGTTGTTGGTGCTTACGCTGAATGAGATCGAGGGCATGAAGGCGATTATGCCGGATGTGGACTCCTCTTTGTTTGATCAGATTCTTGTGATCGACGGAGGCTCTACAGACGGTACGGTTGAGTGGGCCCGGCAGCACGGGTATGAGGTTTACGTTCAGAAGAAAAAGGGAATCCGCTTCGGTTACATCGAAGCTCTTCCTCTAATTCGGGGTGAAATCGTGGTTTCATTTAGTCCCGATGGCAATTGTCCCACCTATTTGCTTCCCTTGCTGATTGATAAAGTGAAGGCGGGTAAGGACCTCGTGATCGGCTCGCGCTACCTCGGCGATGCGGTTTCAGAGGACGATGATTTTGTGACGGCCTTTGGAAACTGGTTGTTTACAAGGACCGTTAACCTTCTTCATGGGGGACGGTACACCGATGCGATGACGATCTATCGGGCCTTCCGTAGGGAAGTCATTTATCAACTCGACCTCCATTTGGACGAGAGCTATACGTTGCCTGAGAGGCTTTTCCGTACCACGATCAGCTGGGAGCCGCTGATGTCGGTTCGCGCCGCCAAGGCGAAGCTTGCGATCGGTGAGATTCCGGCTCCGGAACCACCTCGGATCGGGGGCGTACGAAAGCTGCAGATCCTGCGGTGGGGCGCTGCCTATTATTTTCAGTTCTGGCAGGAGTTGCTTCGTTGGAAAGCAAGTCCGTTGAAACGGAAGCCGATGCCGGTTATTCGTACAAAGCCGGCTGTGACTCTGTCTTCCGACGTTCCACAGGTAAGCGCCAGTCATCAGGTACTTCGTCCACAAATGGGTCCCCCATTGGAACATGACGTTTCAGCTCCGCCCAATTGATCGGGGATGGACTGATAGAGGTGTTATGTCAGAAATTGACCGGGAATTGTTCAATAAGGGTTTCTCAATACGTCAGTGGTGGGATCAAGCCCACTCAGTAGATCACCCCAATTGGTTGACAGGTTCCTCTGGAAAAGAGGTGTGGCGTCGACTTGCGGTTTTGCACCGGATTAGGCCCGGGACTCAGGTGTTGAATATCGGAGTTGGGCTAGGTCATTGCACGCATGGATTGAAAGAGCGTGGCTGTTCCGTTTCGGCCTTGGACATTTCTCCTGTAGCCCTTTCCCGCGTGAAAAGTCTAGTTGAAAATAGCTGGCTTCCCGAGCAGCTTCCGCATCTTCCTGCAGACCAGTTTGACGTCGCGATTTCACACCTGGTGGCTCAACATATGACTGATGAAAATCTAACGGATCAACTGAGGCACGTGATCAGAGCCCTGAAACCGGACGGCGTGTTGGCGATTCAAATTGCATATAGGATGAATCGACGTCCGAATCCCACAGATCAAGCGACATTGTTAGAGCTGGAAAAAGGGGGAGGGATATGTAGGCATCTCTATGAGATCATGAACGTGTGTTCCAGGGCAGGAGGAGCTGTCACCTGGGCCAAACGGGTGAAATTATTCAAGGACTTCGGTAGTGGTTGGTATGGACTTCATATACGAAAGGTGGATTACAAAGGGATTCCTGGATTGCGAGAATCTCTGTCCCTGATTCGCACACTTGAATGGGAAATTCGAGACCTAAATAATAAGGGTATGACTAAAGCTGCGGGTTCAGCAAAAGACCTCCTAAACCCAACGAGGTCGCAACTTCGATTGCGCTTGGCGGGAACAAAAAGGCTGATTTTTGAGCGGCTGACCTGACGACTTTGAATTTGCGTCTATCTCATAAGAATGAGATCCAGCGTTGACTCTGCTCTTTTTCCATTCGGCGCATAGACGCCAAGAGTGAAATTTGCTCCCAGTCCACCTGACCGACCTGAAAATAGAGGGAATCGGGATGGTAGAAGAAAAATCCTGCAACAGACGCGGGAGGACACATGGTTAGAGTCTCCGTGAGACTCACGCCAATTTCCTTGTCAGGTACACCTAAAAGTCTCCAAATATCCCGTTTCAACCAATGATCCGGGCAGGCCGGGTAGCCTGGGGCAGGACGAATCCCACGATATTTTTCGTCGAGGAGTTCGGGGAGAGAAAAATCCTCATCACTTCCCATATTCAATCGAAATTGAAGATGCACCCACTCCGCTAGGCTTTCCGCCACGCGGTCGGCGACGGATTTGAGCAGGATTGATGAGTAGGCGTCATTCTCGCTGTCGAACTGGCGCGCGACTTCAATATACCTTTCGCCCGCGGTCACCACGAATGCGCCAAGATGGTCCTTTTGACCGCGCTCGAGAATAAAATCCGCGAGGCAAAAGTTCGGTCCTTTTTCTTTGCGCGTCTGTTGGCGCAAGAAGGGGATTTTCACCGGGCCTTGCGCGGCTGTGACCGTCACCACTTCGTTCTCGCTATAGGCTGGGAATATTCCGTAGGTGACCTTTGGTTGGATCCAGCCGTCATTCAGCGCGCGATCCAGCATGGCGGAACCATCCGCAAAGAGCTTGGTCGCCTCAGTGCCGTAGCGAGGATGATCCAAGATTGCCGGGTATTTGCCCTTAAGACTCCAGGTCCAGAAGAAGGGAGACCAATCCACGTACTTTTTGATTTCATGGCTTGTCACCTCAAGGGGAAATACTCCTGTGCGCCGGGGGACAGCGGGACGGTAGTCCTTGGGATTAAAGTATCGATTCTTCCGTGCCTGTTCCAAGGAAAGGCGGGGCACTTCCGCCATCTTCTTTTCATAGTTTTCGCGCAATTGTTCCTGGAGCGTCCTGAGACTCGAGATATGAGCTCGACGCTCTTCTCCGCTGAGGGGATTCACCGCCTGCATGATCAGCGAGGCATCTTGCACATGAATGACAGGGCCTGAGTAGTGGGGTGCGATCTTGAGCGCGGTGTGAAGCAGCGAGGTCGTCGCACCACCGATAAACAGAGGCGTTGAGAGTTCCCGTTGCTCCATTTGTCCCGCCACATAAGCCATCTCTTCAAGCGAGGGCGTAATCAGGCCGCTTAAGCCGACGAAATCCGCATTCACTTCTGTCGCTTTATCCAGGATCTTATCGGCGGCAACCATAACGCCAAGATCAATAACCCGATATCCATTACAGGCAAGAACAAGGCCCACAATGTTTTTCCCGATATCGTGAACGTCACCTTTCACTGTGGCGAGCAAGAAGGTGCCCCGCGAACGGGCGCTGGCGACATCGTGGAGCATATGGGGTTCGAGCACGGCCACGGCTTTTTTCATAACTCGCGCGCTTTTAACCACTTGGGGCAAAAACATCATGCCCTTGCCGAACAGATCTCCTACCTCCTTCATGCCATCCATAAGCGGACCTTCGATAATGGACAGCGGTGACATCCCTTCATGGAAGGCTTCCAGAGTATCGGATTCAATGTGCTCGTCGATTCCATGCACGAGAGCGTGGCTCAGGCGTTCGTTGAGAGGGGCGTTTCGCCAGGAATCGCTGTCGCCGCTCTTTGAGGTACCTGAGGCTTTGAGTCCTTTGGCGTATTCGAGTAACTCTTCTTGTGCGTTGCAATCTGTACTGAAAAGGACCCGCTCACACAGATTTCGCAGCCGGAGGTCGAGGTCTTCGTAAATTTGGATCATCCCGGCGTTCACGATCGCCATGTCCAACCCATTGCGAATGGCGTGATACAAAAAGACGGTGTGCAGAGCCTCGCGAACCCGGTTCTGTCCTCTGAAACTGAACGAGAGATTGGATATGCCGCCGGAGATGCGGCTGCCCGGACATTTGGATTTGATTTCGGGAAGTGCGCCTAAGAAGTGTTTGGCGTATTCGTTATGCTCGGGGATACCAGTGCAGATGGCGAGAATATTTGGATCAAAGATGATTTCTTGAGGTGAAAACTCCGCCTTTTCGATCAACAGATGATAGGCTCTTTGGCAGATTCGGATTTTATCATCCTGTTCAGACGCTTGTCCGTTTTCATCAAAAGCCATGACAATCACGGCGGCGCCCAGACGCCGGCACTCACGTGCGCGGGCGATAAATTCCGCCTCACCATCCTTAAGGGAAATCGAATTCACCAGGGGCTTGCCCTGAACGGCTCGCAGGCCGGTCTGGAGGACATCCCAATTGGAACTGTCGATCACAAACGGAACGCGGGAGATATCCGGCTCGGCTGCCAGGAGATTTAAAAACTGGCGCATGCACTTAGCGCCGTCGAGCAGGGCCTCATCGAAGTTGACATCGATCAGGTTTGCACCGACGTGGACCTGCTGGCGCACGATCTCCAGGGCGGCACTCCAGTTTTCGTTGCGAATGGCAGCTGCGAACTTTGGTGATCCCGTCACATTGCTTCGTTCACCAATCATAAAGAAAGCCTGGCCCGGTTCGGTCGGAAAGCGAAGAGATTCCAGTCCAGAGAGAGTGAGCGTCGCCGGGAGCTGGGGAGGAACTCGTGGCTTGATGCCAGTCAAAGCGCGGCTGACTTCTCGAATATGGTCGGGAGTGGTTCCACAGCATCCGCCTGCCATATTGATCAGGCCTTCTTGTGCCATCTCTTTCAGGGTGGAGGCGAAGTCCTCAGGCGTTTGATCGTAGCCTGTGGGCGCGAGCGGATTGGGCAGGCCGGCGTTGGGATAGCAACTCACCGGTGCTTCTACGAAGCGGGAAAGCTCGCGGATCAGTGGCATCATCTCCACACCGCCGAGAGCGCAGTTCATACCAACCGCGAGGGGTGAGACATGGTTGATAGAGGCGTAAAAGGCATCGAGGGTCTGTCCAGAAAACGTGCGGCCGGACTTATCGGATACCGTCACGGAGACAATTGTCGGGATGCGAAATCCCAGGTCCTCTTCCAGCCGCTGAATGGCATAGAGGCAGGCCTTTGCGTTAAGAGTATCGAAGATCGTTTCCGGAAGGAGGAGATCGGCTCCTCCGCGTATCAAAGCTTCCGCCTGTTCATAGTAAGCCTCCGCGAGTTCATCGAAGGTCAGGGCGCGAAACTCGGGCTTAGAAATATCCGGCGAAATCGAAAGTGTCTTGTTGGTCGGCCCCAGCGATCCCGCGACGTAGGCTTTGCGCCCGAGCCTTGCTTCATGTTCGGCACAGGCCTGTTTGGCGAGTCGGGCGGCCGCGAGATTCATTTCGGTCACATAGGATTGCAGGCCGTATTCAGCTTGGGAGACGCGATTGGCGTTAAAGGTGTTGGTTTCCACAATCTCCGCGCCGGCTTCCAGATAAAGGCGGTGTACGGACAGGACCTTTTCAGGCTGGGTCAAGACGAGTGTGTCGAAATTGCCCTGGAGATCCTGAGGGTGGTCTGTGAAGAGATGTCCACGGAAATCAGACTCATTCAGTCGACATTGCTGAAGCATCGTTCCCATTGCGCCATCCATGATCAGGATCCGGCGCTGAAGGAGACTTTTCAGTTCAGAATAGGCAGGGCTGAGTTTCATAGTGAATCCACAGTTTCAATCACTTGGCGCGCCAGGTGCGCATCATTCATCACGTAGAGGTGAATGTTATTATGACCGCGATCCAGGAGGTCCTTTATCTGGTGCCCTGTCCAGCGCATTCCGATCTCTTCAGCATGCTTCGGATTTTCAAGGATATTGTCCACAAGGTCCGTGGGAATATCACAGTGGAATGTCCGCGGAATGGATTTGAGCTGAGAGGCAGATTTCAGGATCTTCAAGCCAGGAATGATGGGGACTGTGATTCCGGCACTCCGGCAGCGACTCACGAAAGAATGGAACACAGAGTTGTCGAAGAACATTTGCGAGACGATGTAGTCAGCGCCGGCATCCACCTTGGCCTTGAGGTACTTGAGGTCCAGCTCCCAATTGGGCGCTTCGAAATGCTTTTCGGGATAACCGGCCACACCGATGCAAAAGTCAAACTGGGCCGGCTCACTGAGTTCCTCGAGAAATTGGCCCTTTCTGAGGGCAACGACCTGGCGGACTAAGTCGATCGCATAATGGTTAAAAGACTTCTCTCGTGCGTACTTTTTCTCATAATTCGGATTGTCCCCTCGAACGAGAAGGAGATTTTCCACACCCAGATAGTTGAGTTCAATCAGCGCATCTTCTGTTTCTTCCCGAGTGAATCCGAGGCACAGAACATGGGCGACCGTATCAATTCGGAATCGATTCTGAATGACTCCACAGATACCCAATGTGCCAGGGCGTTTCTTATAGGTCCGACGGATTAAATTGCCGTGAGTGTCCTCCTGAAGGTAGGCGGAGGAGGCATGTGAAGTAACGTCGAACCACTGAGGCTTGACGGGCATGAGGGTTTCCACAATCTCAATCAGGTCCTGGATGGAACGTCCTCGCGGCGGAGGAATGATCTCAAACGAAAAGGCGGGATTTTTTGTGCGCTGGATGATTTCTGAAATTCTCAACACGTCCTCGGGGATACGGTTCGACTTAGTTCTTTCTCAGGTTCATTCTTGATTTTGGAAAGCAATCATATAGCGTTTCTGCGATAGGCCCAAGCACCTTTTTGGTGCAACGGGTCACCGACTAGCCAATAGGAACTCTACATAGGATAAACTAGAGAAGAGAGTGGGAAAAAAATATGCCACGCACCAATTTCTTGTCCTTTGCACCGCCGGCCCTTAGTGATCTTGAAGTGAAGTACGTTCAAGAGGTTCTTGAACAGGGCACGTGGTTGTCCTCAGGTCCAAAGACAAAGGCCTTTGAAGAGGCCTTTAAAGAAAAGGTGCGAGCGCCGGCCAGCCTGGCACTGAATTCCTGCACGGCGGGACTGCACCTGGCAATGGTGGTTCATCGGATCGGCAAGGGCGATGAGGTGATTACGACACCTTTGACCTTTTGTGCGACGGCGAACGTGGTGGAACATGTCGGCGGTACGGTTCGGTTGGCGGATGTAGAGCCGGAAACATTGCTGATGGATCCAAAACAGGTGGAGAAGGTCGTTTCTGCTAAAACCAAACTGGTGCTTCCGGTCCATTACGCCGGACAGCCCTGTGATATGGAGACGTTGAAGCTCTTGGCTGGAGGGAGAGGAATCCACGTGGTTGAAGACGCAGCTCATTGTATGCCGTCCAAGATCGGCCAGCGCTGGATCGGATCGAGCCCCAACCTCACACTCTTCTCTTTTTACGCAAATAAGAACATGACCACGGGCGAGGGGGGAATGATGACGGGAGCTCCGGAACTCCTAGATGAGGCCCGTCGCCTCGCTCTTCACGGAATGTCACGGACAGCGTGGGACCGATTCGCTAAGGGGGGGAACTGGAAGTACGATGTGCTTGAGCCAGGCTTTAAGTACAATATGACAGACATGGCTGCAGCACTAGGATTGGCCCAGCTCGAGCGCCTCGGTGAATTGTACGAGCGCCGGATGGCAATGGTTCGGATTTATGAGCAGGCATTTAAAGGATCCAAGTTTTTGCGGCCCCTCAAGGTTCGCCCGGGCGTGCAGTCGTCCTATCATCTTTATGTCGTTCTCCTGGAACCGGAGGCCCTTTCGATCGAGCGCGATCAGTTCATTGTCGAACTCGGTGAGCGCAACATTGGAAGTTCCGTGCATTATACGCCCGTCCATATGCTTTCTTATTACGCAAAAAAGTACGGGTGGAAACCGGCTGACTTTCCAAATGCCTACACCGCGTTCACACGTATGGTGAGTTTGCCCTTAAGTTCGAAGATGGTCGAACAGGATGCGTTTGACGTGATTGAGGCGGTTCAGGATATCTGCCAGAAATTTGCGCGATGAAGCGGGTGTTGGATTTTGTATCGGCTGCGGCGGGTTTGTTGCTCCTGTCGCCACTTTTTGCAGTGATCGCTCTACTGATTAAGCTCTCGGACCGTGGACCGGTCTTCTACGGGCAGATACGCATAGGGCAGGGCGGGCGGCCGTTCCGGATGTGGAAGTTTCGCAGTATGCGTCCACGTGCGGATCGTGAAGGACCTGCGATTACTGTGGGCGGAGATTCCCGAATTACACCTATCGGGCGCCTTCTTCGGCGCACCAAAATGGATGAGCTGCCCCAGCTTTGGAATGTTCTAAAGGGTGAGATGAGCCTCGTGGGACCTCGGCCCGAAGTGGAAACCTATGTTCGGCTCTATACAGACGGCCAGCGCGAAGTGTTGCGCCTGAGGCCGGGCATCACGGATCCGGCGTCTTTTGCTTTCTTTGATGAGTCTGAACTCTTGGCATCTGTGCCCGACCCCGAAGCGTATTACATGCGCGTGTTGGTGCCTGAAAAAATCCGCATCAATCTCGAATACGCCGCTCGCCGCTCGCTCTTTTCGGATTTGCTCTTGATCTTCGCCACCGTCGCGAAACCGCTAGGAATTCATATTGATATCTTCTCGTCTCTTCAACTTCGGCCTCCGAAGTTGGAAGAGGTGGCGCGCTCATGAGAGCGGTGCTGGCGGTTTTGCTTTGTCTGTATGTGGTGGCGTTGCATACGTCCATCGCGGCCATGGAAACCGTGTCATGGCTGATTTTCGTGCTGACAGTGGGATACAAGCTCAAATGTCGCTCCAGGTTCAATTTCCCGCACTCGCTTTTGTTTGGTGCCCTTGCATTTTGGGTGGCTCTTAGCTTGGCCGTGAATCCGCCCCTTAAGGATTGGATAGTTCAGCTGGGCTTTATGCGCTGGACGCTGTTGGTGTGGGGATTTGCTTGGGCGCTCGATCTTGTGTGGAGCGACCAATTCGAGAAGAGCTTGCTCCGGGTCTGGATGGGAGTATTGATAATCACGGGCCTCTATGCGGGCCTTCAGTTTCTCACGGGCGTGGATTTTGTGCGCGGATCGGGGACTGTGGTTGATGCCCAAGGCGGAGGTTTCTACAAGGCGACAGGATTCTTCTCAATGTCCCTCACGTTCGCGTACGCGGTCGGGGCGTCCACGTTGTTGGCCTGGACGGCGACTCGTGGAGGGAGGTTCTGTGCTTATGTTCGAATTCTTGCCGGGTTGAGTGGAGGCATCGGCGTGATTGGATCTATGAGCCGTGGTGCGTGGATCGCATTTATGGCCGCCATGCTGGGCTATGCGGCCACTGTGGGACGAAGATTCTTCGCAGGGGTTCTGGCCCTGATGGGCGCTACGGTTGTCGTGCTCTTCCTGTTCGTGCCTGCGATTCATAACAGGATCACAGCGATTCTTCATATCGGCATGGATCATAGCTCGTCGGTGCGTGTGCACCTTTGGCGCGCCTATTGGGAGATGGCAAAAGACAATCTGTTGCTCGGGGTGGGCCTCTTTCAGGGGGACCGGCTGCTTCCGCAGTATTATGAACGCTTGGGAATTTCGGAGACATTCACCTCTCACGCTCACAACGTTTTACTTCAATGGTTGGCGGGAGCTGGACTTCCGGCGCTCTTCTTTTATTTATCGCTGTCCGTATTGTTCTTGGTTCTGGGTTGGAAATTGAGAAATAAAACGCCATGGGCTCTCGCCTGCATCTTGGCCCAGGTCTACATACATATCGGAGGGTTGACGGAGGCGAATTTCTTCGACGGTGAGGTCAACCATATGATCACGTTCATATGGGGGTTGACGTCTATGCTCTGGTGGCGGTATCTCCGTGATGATATGGGTGGAGACGCAAAAATATCGTTGTCATCCTCTCTCTGTACTAATGCCTCTGGGACCAAATAAATTTTTTCAGCTCGAGGTTCGATCTATCGTGTAGCGGTAGCTGGAGGATCTGTTTTTTTCGGAATTGGATTTTGGGGTTGTTGATTACCTTGTGTACTGATGCTTGAACATTTATTTTCGATTAACCACCCCTTAAGCTTTTCCCGGTGGTCACTGATCAAGAAGTTAACGAGCTTTTCTCTTTCGTCGGCGCTTAGGGACTCGCCGTCTAGAATGGGCATGGATGCTTCACGGACGACTTTACGGTAAATACTTTCTCTTGAAAGCGACCCAGTTAAACTCCCCACGGAGAAGGCCAAGGAATGGCGCTCTTTTCCGCTGCCATGACATCCTGAACATACTCTTTCTCCGATCTTTAGGTGGCTCGGAAAGTTCTTGAGGTCGTAGTATAGACTGAAATCCAAAGGGCCCTTATGAATAATGAGGTCATTGAATGCTTGGAGATTCTTGACCCCACCTAATTCTGATTTAAAGGAAGGATTTGCAATCGGCTCGATAGCCCTTGGGCCACTAAAATGACATTCGATACAGGTTCCTCCGCGTGTTGATAGCACAGGCGGCTTGTTCGATTCTTCAACCTTCCATTCACGGAAATAATACTTGGCTGGACTATTGGATTTTGGATCTGTTTTCTCAATGGCTTGCATCTGAACATGGTCATAGGTCGTAGGATCATTACTTGGAGGATCCCCCAGATCGGCGTAAAGCAGGAGGCGATTATATTTTTCACCCGGAATTTGGAATATAAGGCGGCCCGAGCTTCCAGAGCCTGAATGAAACAAGGCATATTTCCACCCCTTTCTTTTAGAAATTTCTCGCCAATTTGCAGGCAATCCATTTCTAAATTCTTGAGGTATTTGCATGACGTCTTGCGGTTGGGAAGCGAGATATTCATCGTCGTTCATTACTCGCGAGAATGTGCGTCCAACGTTATTAATAGAGAATTGTTTATAATACCCTAAAGTGCGCTCCAAGCATGGTTCGAGCCCCAAGGTTGAAATACTTGTCGCGCATTTCTTCTTAAGTCCCAAGAGAACATTATAAATTTCTTCTGTATGAGCCCCGGGTCGCAGAAGGTCCTTGTCAAGGTATCTATCCCATTCTGCTGGCGACCAATTTTCACATTGGATTTCATTGGAGTAGGATGTACTTGTGAAAAGAAAGAGAGCGGCCATCGCAGAAAGTGCCCTGAGAAGGAAACGAATGCTTTTCATCTTGTACTCTGATGTTTTAAACCTGGTGATTTAGAGCGAGAGAGAAGGAGACGTGATTGTTGCGCAGTTGTGTAAAATACCTGTCGCCCATCTAGAGAAATCATTTTTTTCAAGTTGGTCGGCTCCATCCAGCAGTGATCTTCTTCGATTCGCCATTTCTTGGTGAAAAGGTCCTCCTCTATGTGAATGCCTTTCACGCAGGTCACGTTGCCCGAACTTTTAGTTTTCTCCAATAGGATCAATCCGGATCGGGCAGATGACTCGAGAATCTGCATTTTGATGTAATCCTTTTTGCTCAAAATGATTTTGGCTTTTGAACAGGATTGGCTGTTAAGCTCAGCGGTGGCGCGAGGAGCATCTCCATAAACCTCGAAAAAGCCGACCTCCTTTGAGGTGAGCCCAGAGAGGTAAACGATTTGTCCGATGGGATTACAAGGGAGGGTGGCCCACGTTTGGACTGACAAAAGGAGGGAGAAAGCGGTTGTAATTTCCGTGAATGCGCGCATCGCCGTTCCTTCCGCGGCGGGTTTGATCATTGAAAGGAATAATGACCAATCCCTTCTTTATTAGGGTTCCCTTGATGGTCGACTGTGTCAATGTGGTTCCAAAGGAAAAGCCAAAGAGACTCCGTCGACGTGGTATGAGCTTTGCAAAAGAACTATTAACTATGAAATGTGATTTTCGATCCTACCTGTTTTGTGGTCTATGCATTATCACGCTCTTCGTACAGTCAATTGCGAATGCAGAAATTGCTCTAAATGCGTTAGACTCGACCATTTACATTACACATGTCGACAATTTTTGGCTCAATTTCGTCGAAGCGCCTCTTCGTCCGGCGATTGATACAATTGTTTCTAAGTCGGTTAACACGGGGTCCACATTTGTTGGCATACTGTTGAGCCCTCGAGGCGAAGCTTGGCAGCCAGACGAGATCCCGGAGTTTTACGCCCGCGCCCGAATTGTCGTTTCCCAAGGCGAGCACAAAGAGGACTCTAATACTCTAAATCATATCTTCCTTGGAGGAAATTTTTCTGCCTGTTTGGGGCGTACGATTCGGTCCGTGATTGAGCTCAACCAATCGAGGAATAGGACCGTAAATTTATTCGTAATAACCGATGGATCATACGACTTCGGACATTTTCCTGCGAGACTCTCTCATGTGAAAAATCAAGATCGATCCTTAGTTCGGCTCAACAATGTGATTGACCAGCTGACGGATGCGGAACTCGTTAATTATGTACTCGGGGGATTTGTTAAGCTCACCTGGTTGGGCAAAGAGTTGCCGTTCTCATTGCATATCTATCGTGCCGATCGTCCTATAAATCGAATCGGGCGGGGCGCCCTTGAATTCAACATGCACTTTGTTCACGCCAGTGAGGTTGAATTGAGGGAATAGGGATCTTACCTGGGAGGCGAGCACTGATAGATAATTCAAGCTCCCAATCACTTTGTTTGCATTATGGCCCACTGGCTTTCAGTCCGGAGAAATCTACCTCTCCTTAAGCCAAATCTCCCACCCGCAATTTGAGCTGAACTGTTTGGTCCACCGGGTCCCGTCGGGATCTTGGGTTTCTTCTTGGCCTTGGAAGCTAAGATAAAATGTTCGCATGTCGCGCCAGTTCGGAGAGTCCACCTGCCTCCCGTGCGAAGGTTCCCCAGGTTGAATGTAGCCACTGGCGTGAGGCCAGTAAATTACAACTCCATCGGCGCCAACTTCCTTCACACGAGCCCAGGTGTTTTCCCATGAACTTCTCGCCTTTTTGTCGGTGCGGGTGCGATCGAACGGCACATAAGGGTCAGTGACAAACACGCGGCCGCGCTCGATTTCCTCGTGAAGAGTCAGATACACCCGGGTGGCATCGTCACGGCAGGTGAGTGTGGGTGTCAACTCCGCTTCCATTTTGGATGGAACCAGGCCTACGCTAAGCCAGACTACCAAAAACGCGATCGCCGTAGCCATATTGGTGACGGGAACTTTGGGGAATGCATCGGCAAGGTTGACCCGGGGCTGGAGTGCAAACCAGGCCAGGAGCGAGGCAACAACTGGAATCAAATAATAATCGGAGCGGTACTCCGAATTCTGCTTAAAGATCACAGCCAGCGGAAAGAGAATCACTGCCAGTAGGCGCCAGCGTCCCTGAAGCGTAACCGGATGATCCGACACTCGCCTCAGGACCAGTAGGAGCAGCAGAGGCCATAGCATCTGGTGTACAAGGAGTCTGGCCCAGGTCGTAGCGGATTCCATTGTGGCGGGGAGACTGAACTGGCTTTGATACAGGAGAAACCGAATCGAGCGCGGAAAATTAAAGCTTTGCGGGAACCCCAGCACGAGATAGCTCGGAAGCATCCAGAGGTAGTAATGCAGGGCGCGCTTGAAGTTTTCTTTGGTGAACGGGGGCACCCAAAGAAAAAGAAGCGCTGGTAGGAAGAGGACAAACGTGAGCTTCACCATCCCACTAGCGCCCCACGCGAGTGCCGAGAGATAGAACCAGATTTTTTCTTGCGGACGGCGCAAGCCTTGGGCCGTCAGCAAAAAAGCTCCGAGGATCGCGACGCCGAAGAGTATGTCGGGGTGCGCGCGATACACAAACGTGGCCCAGGTTTCGTTCGAAAGGAAGAGGGCGGTCAGCATGGCCGTCAAAGCCAGGCGTAACTCCAGGCGGCGGAAAACAAGAGACGCCAGCAGAAAGGAGATCGCAAACACACTCACCAAGGACAATGTCATCACGGCGAGATGATGAGCCCGCTCGCGATTTTCCACTTTGGAACTGGGAAGAGCGAATTCGCGACCGGCTAGCGAGGAATAGGTGTGCACCAGACGGTAGAAGAACGCGCCATAAGCTGTTTCCCCATTGTCCTTATACCAGCGCGTGCGTTCCGCGGTGCCCACGATGTGCGAGCCATCGGCGTCGCGCGCGGCCAGCAGGGAGCGCGGATCAATATGCGCGCTAAACACGGAGACGAATCCCGCGAATTGGAAAAGAAGCAGCAGTGCTAAAGCGACCTGAATCCAGGTGCGCATATGCGCGCGCGCGTAGGCTTTAAGCTCTTGCACCAGTGGATTCCCATTTGGTGGCCTTAATCTTGAGCGCCGGGTGAGTCACCATCAGGTGCCACACGACCGCGCAAAGACCTTCTGTATGCGGTGTAATGTGATCTCCAAACAATGGTGGAATCACGACGCAAGCATCAGCGACCTGTTTAGTGTATCCGCCGTCCTTGCCGACGATTCCATAGACTCGGGACCCTCGCTCCTTTGCCAGTTCCAGAGCCCGTACCAAGTTTACGGAAATGTTTTTTTCGCGGTTTCCCCCGCCCACCGAAAATACGAGAACGCCGTCGCGCTCGCTTAGACGGGAGACTTTCAGCCATTCGATAAAGGAAGTCTCCCAACCCTCGTCATTCACGCGCGCGGTGAGTTCGGAGACGTTGTCGGTTGGCGCATAGGCTTCGAGCCCACAAATTTTTCGGAAATCGTTCACCGCATGCGAGGCGTGGCCGGCGGAGCCGCCGACTCCCAAAATAAAAAGCCGGCCCCCGTTCTCGCGGACCTGAGCAAGGCCTATGGCCGTGGCCTCAATCTCACTGCAGGGGAGAGCTTTGATGAGTTCCACCGTCTCGTTTAAGAATTTTTCTGCGAAGGTCATTTCTGGCTCCTCAATTTTCTAGTCGTCCTAATCTCTAACTAATCTCAGGTTGTGTGCAGATCCAATCCGCGAAGGCGCTGAGTGAAGGGAAAAATCCCGTCGGCTTGAGGCCCCGGTCCTCCAGGCACTTGCAATGGTCGCAACGTTTCGGGCCGAGGTAGGCGGTTTTCAGTTCCAGGCGTTGGCCCGCCTCCACATCTGTGACACCATCGCCGACCATCCAGGCCCGGCGGCGCGCCTCGATCGGAACCGCGTTCAGCGCGGCCTCTAGCAATCCTGTTGCGGGTTTGCGACAGGAGCACTGATCCTCGGACTGGTGGCGACAGATCTGTGAAGAGGTGATTTTCCCGCCGGCCGCTTCCACAAGCTCAAGCACGCGCTGGTGGGTGGCCTCCAGGTTGGCGTGGGTGGTCTTCCCCTTGGCGGCGGCGGGTTGGTTGGTCGCAATGTGAACTTCGAAACCAGAGGCGCACAGACGACCGATAGCCTCAGCGGCTCCGGGTAGCAAGCGGACCTGTGAGGGATGAAGAGGTGAGTCGACAGTTCCTTGCTCTGGGTCCACGCAGAGGGCGTTGATTACGCCGTCGCGGTCGAGAATGATCCAGCCGCGAGCGGCGGCATCCCTATCTCCTCCCATTAGAAGGAAAAACCGGACTTCACGGCGTCATCATAGAACATCTTCACTGTCTCCAGTGAGTACTGCTCGAGGTCCTTTCCCATTAGCGACAGCTTACTCAAGATGGAGGGTGGGACGGTGATAATTTGCACGCCACATTCGTCAGCCTGGTACACGTTCAGGATCTCTCGAGGCGAGGCCCAAAGGACCTGGGCGTCACGGGCCTCTTTATACAAAGAAACGGCGTCTTTCATAATTGGGACCGGATCAATGCCTGTATCGGCGATCCGACCCGCGAAGATCGAAACGATGACCTTATGCTCAGGCTTTACGATCTCGCGTAAGCCATGGATTTGACCTTGGCTGAGAATCGCGGTGACGTTGACCATATGGCCTTCATCCAGCAAGCGCCGAATCAATGGGAGACTGGATTCGCCCTTGGTGTTCGTAATGGGAATTTTGACGTTGGCGTTGCTTCCCAATGCGAGAATCTTATGCGCCTGACGCTCCATCTCAGGGAACTCATCTGAGAAAACCTCAAAGGACACCGGGAGATCTTTGATGGTCTGCAAGACCTCGCGCGCGAAGCCCTCATAATCTTTGATTCCCGCTTTATTCATCAGGGTGGGGTTGGTGGTAAAACCTTTGACCCAGCCCTCTTTGTAGCACTGAAGCATTTCCTTTAAGTCCGCTCCGTCGGCGAACAAGGCCACCTTTAGGCGTGCGGCGAATTCCTTCACGTCCGTCTCCTTATGAAAATGAAAAATCGGGAAAAGCCCAAGCTACCAAGGCGCTAAGATCGGGTCAAATGGGGAGCGATGAAGTCGCGGAATTCCGCTAAACCCTGGGGAGATCCGATCTCGTAAAATCGATCAAAAACCTGGTAGCCGGCCAGCTGCCCGTTCTCGCTAAGGGCTTCAAAAAGGGAGGCGAGATCCGCCTTTTCTCCCGATCGAAACGCTCCCAAGATCAGACCCCGGCTCAGAGCGCTCAGTCCGTAGTCGATCCAAGTGAGGGGTTCGCGCCACGTGCGGCGTTTGCTGTAGAAAGGCACGTTGCCATTCTCGAAGTGGGCATTGCTGCGATCGAACTGGCCATGATTCTTAAATACGGTCATCAGCGCGGGCCGGCCACAGGTTTTGTACGCGCGCCAGACCTCCATAACATCTATGGGCAAGTAGGAGTCACCATAAAGAAGCAAGAATTCGGATTCGAGCGCCCCCTGGTCGGCGGCATGGCGCAATGCTCCTCCTGTGCCTCGCAAGTCGTTTCCTTCAAATACAAAATCCAGCTGAACGCCCGGGTCTGGAAGGGCGCGCAGGGAATCTTCAATCTGTTCTCCCAAATAACCGACGGAAAATGTGATACGCTCGACTCCGCAACGCGCGAGCCACTCCACTTGATAATGCGCAAAGGGCTTGCCATGCACGGGAATCAGAGCCTTCGGTATATTCCCGGTAAATTCGGCCATACGAGTGCCGAGACCACCGGCAAGCACCACAACCTGCACGGCCATCAGCTGAATCCAATCTTCTTGTCGAGAATATACTTGGGTCGCGCCTTCACTTCATCGTAGATGCGGCCAATGTATTCGCCCAAAATTCCAATGCTCATCAGTTGGACGCCGCCCAGGAAGAGGACCAAGATCACAATTGTGGGATTGCCGAGGGGAAACGGAACACCACGGATTTTAAGAATAAAGTAAATAATCGCCATCAGGAAAGCGGCGACCGCAACCACGAACCCGAAACTGGTCGCCAGCTTCAGCAGGAAGTTGGAAAAACAGATGATTCCGTTCAGGCCGATTTTAAGGGAACCAAACCAGCGGTTGTAGTTTCCCTTACCGGCAAAGCGCGCCGGTCGCTCAAAAAGAACTGCGGTTTGCTTAAAGCCCACGAGCGCGACCAATCCTCGTAAAAAGCCATGGCTTTCTTTAAGCGCGACCACCTGCTCGACCACCCGCCGCGACATCAAGCGGAAGTCGCCTGTGTTGCGCGGGATTTCGACATCCGCGACTTGGTTGATCACCATATATCCCAGCCAGGATACGAATCGCTTCATAAGGGTCTCACCTTTGCGATTGGTCCGCTGGGCGTAGACCACGTCATAACCCTCCTTCCACTTCGCAATCATCTGGGGGATCAGTTCGGGGGGATCTTGAAGGTCCACATCCATGACAATGACGGCGTCGCCGCTGGAATGCTCCATTCCCGCCAACGTGGCCATGGGTTGACCAACGCGCTTTGAAAATTTCAAGAAGCGCACGCGTGGATCGGCTTGATGAGCCCGGATCAGCACCTCTTCGGTGTCGTCAGGAGAGGGATCCATGGCGAAAATAATCTCAAAGTCGTGGGCCGTTTGCTCCAGCAAGGGAATCATCCGGCGCAAAAATTCTTGAATATTCCGGCCTTCTTTGTAGACGGGAACGACGATGGAAATCTGCATGGGGGAAAAGACTAGAACATCCTGTTTCGAGTGTCATTTAGCGAAATATAACGCGAGGCGAAATTGACTCCCCCTGGGGAACTCCTTACCATGCCCTCTTCAAATATCCTTTATTCCTTATTGGAGCTACGGGAGTCATCAATGACCTACTTAGTGACCGGAGGAGCCGGATTTATCGGCAGTCACCTGGTGGACAGCCTTCTCGCTCGTGGGAATTCGGTGCGCGTGATCGATAATCTCTCGACGGGCGATCTCGAACACCTTGGAGCCGCGCGGGCCCATCCGAAATTTGAATTTATCAACAAAGACATCTACGAACAGGGTGAGGCCTGCATGCCTCACTTTGAAGGCGTGGGGGGCGTCATCCATATGGCGGCCAATGCGGACGTGCGTTTTGGCACGGAACGGCCGCGCCGTGATTTGGAGCAAAACACGATTGCGACCTGGAATGTGCTCGAAGCCATGCGCCGAAACGGGGTGAAGGAGATCGCGTTCGCTTCAACAGGATCGATTTATGGTGAGCCTGAAGTGTTTCCGACCCCGGAGGACGCACCTTTTCCCACTCAGACGTCGCTCTATGGAGCGTCCAAGCTGGCCGCGGAAGGGATGATCTCGGCTTACTGCCATGGCTTTGATATGCGGGGATTTATATTTCGCTTTGTCTCCTGTCTGGGCCCACGCTACACGCATGGACATGTGATCGATTTTGTCCGTCAGCTGCGGCGTCATCCGGAGTATCTTGATGTGCTCGGAGATGGCTATCAACGCAAATCCTATATGCATGTGAGCGACTGCGTGAATGGTGTCCTGTTAGGAATGGACCGGGCCACGGAGCGCGTGAACGTTTTCAATTTGGGTGTGGATGGTTCCTGCACCGTGCGTGACTCGATTGGGTGGATTTGCGAAGAAATGGGACTGCGGCCGGAGCTGCGCTTTTCGGGTGGCAAGCGCGGGTGGATTGGAGATTCGCCCCACATCCACCTTGATATTGAGAAAATTACGAAACTCGGTCATTTGCCCCAGCACACCATTCCTGAGAGTGTGAAGGATACGGTTCGGTATCTCTTGGCCCATGAAAGGTTGTTGGCATGAATGTCGCTATCATCGGATGTGGATTGATCGGAAAAAAACGCGCCAAAGCCCTCCAGGGAGACACGCTGGTGGCGGTCTGCGATTCGAATGTGGACGGCGCACAGGCGGTCGGTGTCGAGGCCGCCCGCGGCGAGGGAACGGCGCCTCCGGTTCGCATTTATGAGAGTTGGCAAACCTGCTTGGAGCACCCTGATTTGCAGGCGGTGATTGTGGCGACGCCCCATCATCTTTTGCCTCAGATCACCCGGGCGGCCGTGGACCGTGGATTGGCGGTTTTGGTGGAAAAGCCAGCCGGGAGAAATCCCTTCGAGCTGCGTGAACTTGTTGAGTTTGTTGAGGCGAAGGTGGGTTTGGTGCGGGTGGGATTCAATCATCGCTATCATCCCGCCTTCCGACAGGTCGCCGCCATTCAGTCAGGTGAGGACCTGGGCCGCTTTATGTTTTTGCGTGGCCGCTACGGCCACGGCGGACGGCTGGGTATGGAAAAGGAGTGGCGCGCGAAGCCCGAATTATCCGGGGGTGGCGAGTTGATCGACCAGGGTGTGCATATGATTGATCTGGCGCGTCTGTGGCTCAAGCGGGTGACCCACGTGCAGGGTTGGTCCCATCGCTACTTTTGGGATATGCCCGTGGAAGACAATGGCTTTATGCTTTTGCGGAATGATGAAAATCAGGCGGCGCACCTTCAGGTGAGCTGCACGGAATGGAAAAACCTGTTTAGTTTCGAACTTTATTTTGAGCGCGCAAAGCTGGTCGTGGATGGTCTTGGTGGAAGCTATGGCGTCGAGCGTCTCAGTCATTATCGAATGCTTCCGCAGATGGGCCCGCCGGAAACTGTGATTCACGAGTACCCGCGGGGAGATGATTCGTGGGAGTACGAGTGGCGTGAGTTTCAAAAAGACGTCCGTGAGCGGCGCCAACCTGAAGCGAGCCTTAGCGATGCACTCGCCGCACTCCAGGTGGTGAGCGAAGTGTACCAGCAGTCGCGGGAAGGAAAATAAGCCATGTTGATTGTCAAAGCCCCTTTGCGGATCTCCATTGGCGGCGGTGGAACCGACCTTCCGTCCTATTATTCCAAGTACGGGTCGACCTTTATCAGCGCCGCCATAAACAAATACATTTATATATCGTTACATAAGATTTTTATTCCGGATTACATTATCAAGTATTCGGAGATGGAACGCGTCCAATCACTGGATGAGATTCAACACCCTCTCGTCCGCGAGTGTTTGCAGGAGGTCAATCTAGGGCCCGGCGTGGAGATCAGCAGTTTTGCGGATATTCCTTCCGGCACGGGGCTGGGCTCATCGGGCACATTCACGGTTTCGTTGCTAAAGGCGCTTTACACGCACTGTCAGGTTCGCCACGATCCGATGAGTCTGGCCGCTAAGGCCTGTGAAATCGAGATTGATCGGCTAGCGTCACCCGTGGGTAAACAAGACCAATACATTGCCTCAGTGGGCGGGCTGACCCGGTTTGACATCGATTGCAACGGAGAGGTAACGGCCAACCGACTCAGCCTTTCCGAACACGACTTTACAGACCTTGAAGAGCATTTGTTGCTTTTCTTTACCGGCTATTCGCGCAGCGCCTCCAGCATTCTTAAAGAACAAGATGACCAAACCCGAAAGGCCCATACCAAAGGTGAGCCGAAGTCAGATTCAGGATCTTCGCCCTCCGAATCGGGACCGAGTACGGATCCGAGTATGGAAATGGTGGAAAACTTGCATTTCACCAAGGAGTTGGGAGTCCAAATCGGTGACGCTTTGGAGAAAGGACGTCTTGAAGAATTCGGCCGTTTAATGAATGTTCATTGGGAACATAAGCGCAAGCGCTCCAAGGCCATGAGCAACTCTCAGATTGATGATTGGTATCAATTGGCGATGAAAAATGGGGCTCTAGGTGGAAAGCTAATCGGAGCTGGAGGCGGAGGTTTTCTAATGTTCCTGGTGGACGATAAGCGGCGTCTACGTCGCGTGATGCGAGAGGCGGGGATGGAGGATGTGCCGTTCCGCTTTGATCATCTCGGAGCTCAGGTGGTGCTTCGTGATTGAGGTTCAACTGGTCGTCATCGGAGATTGGCACCTGGCCTATTGCACAGCCGTAAGTTTTAGCCATTCGGGCGTGAAAACGATCCTAAAGCTAAGTCATCACGGTGATGGGCACGATAAGGCTCAGCGATCCTCCTCAGAGAAGACGTTGGAACCGGGGACACCATCATGTCCGATCCAAGAGCCAGGATTTGAGGATTTGGTACAGGAGGGACGAAACCAAAATACCCTCTTTCACACTCGAGATTGGTCCGGCTTTCACGCCACGGTGTGGTGGCTTGCGGTCGATACGCCGGTGGATGATCAGGATATGCCTCAGACCGAAGTTTTGGTGCGCACGTTGGAAGAAGGGTTTCAGTTCGGGCGAAAACCACTGGTTCTGGCGGTGAGCAGTCAAGTGCCTGTGGGTTTCTGTCGAAAGCTTCAGGAACGTTTTGGAACGCCAGTGGCCTATGTGCCTGAGAATCTGCGACTCGGTCAGGGAATTGAGACGTTCTACCGCGCGGATCGCACGGTGATTGGTGCCGACGACCTCGAGGCGGGAGTGTGCGTTCGTAAACTGATGGGCGAATTCCCGACGGAATTTCTTATGACCAATCTGGCCACGGCTGAGATGGTTAAGCATGCCACTAATTTTTTCTTAGCGATGAGTATTTCCTATGCGAATGAGCTCGCGCGAATTGGTCAGCGTTTCGGGGTGGATCATGCTTTCATCACTTCAGCTCTAAAAGCTGATAAGCGCATCGGTCCCTTCGCCTATGTGAAACCGGGGTTGGGCTTTGCCGGAGGGACACTCCCGCGCGATTTGCGCGTGTTGCAGGGACTCGGCCAAGAATTGAACGTGCCCGTTCCGGTTACAGACGCCGTATTGAAGGTCAATGAGCAGGTGGATGATGTCATTTTGGACCGCATCGATGAACTTCGGCGCGCCGGGAAATCAGAAAAGTCCGTTCTCCTTATGGGCTACAGCTACAAGGCGGACGTGGACACGGTTCGGCGTTCACCGGCGGAGCGCTTAGCTCGCCATTTGCACGCGAATGGATATTCTGTTTATGGCTATGATCCAATAATGAACGGCAAGGACCTGGGCGACTTGCCCAAGGTCCTTCGTCACTGCTCAGATTTGAACGAGGTGCCGGCGACGTGTTCGCTTTTTGTGGTGGTGACTCCGCGGCCTGCATTCAAGGAGCTGAATTGGAATGCACGGCCGGGCCTAACCGTGTTTGACCTTCATGGCTTCTTTAAAGCGAAAGATCGTCAGTCGGGCCCCACTTGGGTCGGATTGTGGGAGTGAGAAGAAGATGACAAAGCTAAACGAGTTAAAAGGGCGCGTTGTTGTTGTAACCGGGGGTGCAAGGGGAATTGGTCTTGCAATTGCCGACACGTTTGCAGAAGCGGGCGCACGCGTGGCCGTCGGTGCCCGGACCTCTGCGGATCTTGAGCGGGCGCTTGCATCGTTAAGAACGAAGGGGCCAGGTCCACACCTCGCGCTCCCTCTGGATGTGAGTCATGAGGGTTCACTCGCGGAGTTTCTGGGTGAGATTCGAGCGAAGCTTGGAGAGCCTTATGGGCTCGTGACGGCGGCCGGTGTTTATGGAGAGATTGGTCCTTTCTTGGAGAGTTCTCTCGCGGAGTGGGAGAAATCCCTTCAGGTCAATCTTATGGGCGTGGTCCGAACGGTGCACCTGTTTGCACGTGCAATGCGCAAAACCGGCGGAGGGCGGATCGTTTTGTTCTCGGGAGGCGGACAGGGTCCTTTACCCAACTTCGCCCCGTACGTCACAGCCAAGGGAGCCTTGTGGCGTTTCACCGAAACTGTGGGCGCGGAATTAGCGAAGGAGAAGGTTTTCCTCAATGCGATCGCCCCTGGAGCTGTAAATACGCGTTTCCTGGAAGATCTCCTGGTCGCCGGCCCGGAAAAGGTGGGTAGGGAGTTTTACGAAAAAAGCCTGGCGCAAAAAGATGCGGGAGGTGAATCTCCCCTGAAAGCGGCGAAGCTGGCACAGTTCCTTCTTTCGAGAAAAGCCGAAGGCCTCCATGGTCGCACGCTGAGCGCCGTTTGGGATGATTATGAAAACCTAGGTGATCTGGCTTCGATCAGCCGATCGGATTTGTATGCGTACCGACGTGTGGTGCGAAGTGACGGACAAACCCGTTCGGTTTGAGATGAGAATCTTATCGCTTTTGGATGTGAATCAATGCTGAGGTTCCAATCGGCTCCGCAAGATGTCGTTGAACCTGACAAGCCGTACGGAACAGTTTACGTTTCCAAGCCGCACTGGTCGCAGCCTCGGCCGGATAGCTCTTCTTCATCCATTTTGAAAACATGAGGGTGACTGGAATAAATGCGGATCCATAGTATCGGGAATGCAAGATCGTGAAACGCGGAAGGAAAATTTCCGTGAGGCGACTCTTGGTGTACCGACGATAATGCCCGAGCTGGACGTCGTGGTGGCCAAAGAGCCACTGGTACGCGGGCACGCTAATCACGGCTTGTCCGCCGGGCTTGATGAGGTCGGCCACGCATTTGACGGCGCGCGCTTCATTTTCAATGTGTTCAAGAACATCGTGCATTACCAGGATGTCGAATCCCACGCTTTGGTGAGCATTCGCAAACTCCTCAAGTCCCATGTTCGCAACTTGGACCTGGCGTCCGTCAGCCAAGCCGCTCGCAATTTTGAAAGCCTGATCCTCGGGTTCACAGGCCAAGACCTGAACACCAAATTCTTTGAGCCGCAGATTGTATTCCCCGGTGCCACATCCGATATTAGCTACGATCAAATTTCCCGGACCTAAGAGGGCAGGTTTAATCCAATCCGTGGTGATATCGTATTTCGCGTTGGCATACTCATCGCGACTTCGGAAGCTATGGTCTTGGGTTTTATACGCGAGATTTTCCCGCACCGACTCGGACATGGCCCACCTCAAATTTGGAAGCATACTATGTCGACTTCCTTTGAATGTGTCAAACCTGCTCCCGCTGGTGCGGAGTCTTCCGTAGCCCTCTACGCGGAAGTGTGTCAATCAGGCCTCAATTCAGTTGCGAAAGGATTGGACCATAAGGCATTTTGAGCGAAAAGAGAATCCTGGAGAAAACTGTGGACGAGCTTGACGAAATCCGCCAACGGTATGAGCGTCGAAAAATGAATTTAGACGAGAAGAGGCTCTATCCCACCTTTTCTCCGTTCCAACATTACTCACGTGCGGAACGTGAATTTTGGTTTGATTCCGTTCTCACACGCCGTTTCCTGGATGGGTTTGAAGACGTTCGGTTCCTGGAGGTGGGCGCCGGAGACGGAGCAAATCTGGCGGGGTTTTTGCGACTGGGAGTTCGTCCGGAACATCTTTATGCCAATGAACTTCTACCTGAGCGAGCGCAGCGTCTGTCGAGGTTAGTTCACAACGGCAATATATTCATAGGAGATGCTCGACTCGTGCCCTGGAATTCTTTGGATGTGATTTTCCAGTCCATGGTATTTAGCTCCATATTGGATCCGGCATTTCGGCAGGAGCTGGCGCGCTCTTTGTGGAGCCGACTCTCTTCACGAGGGTTGATCCTCTGGTACGATCTTCGAGTTGACAATCCCTACAACCCCGACGTCAAAGGGCTTGGATTCGAAGAGGTGTGCTCGCTGTTTCCAGAGGCCACGCGAACAGAATTTCACCGGTGCACGCTGGTTCCCCCAATTGGTCGTCGTGTGGGACGGCTTTACCCCTTTGTGAATCTCCCATTTCTACGGGGGCACTATGTGGCTGCTCTATATAAATAAGTGAAAGAGGACCCGTAGGAAATCACCACAGTCGCACCTAGACCAAAGCCAAGTTAAACGTGTGACGGCGAGAGCTTGACCTGCACTGGCGAAGGATTCTAGCCTAAATAACACTTTCTTAATTCGGGGCAATCAGGAGAACGTCATGCGAATGCTCGTGCCAATCCTAGCGGCAATTCTTTTTCCCGGCCTCCTCCATGCATTTCCTGTTTACCAGGAAGTGAGCGGCGGTAAGACAACATGGACTTACGTGTATGCGGAGAACGGGGAGTGGCGCCAAGAGCGCGTCGCCCTGAACGGCGGCTCCGGCTGGCCGGAATTGGAAAGACAGCAAGTTTTCCACTCGGAAGCGGAGGCCCTCTTCGCGTTCAATAAAATCCAGAGTCAACGTCGCGGCGGTGTCGTCCTGAGCGACCTTCCGCAAAGTTCAATGGAGCTTCGGGGCTCTTCGCAAGAGGCGCTGTGGACCGTGACCCAACAATGGGATTGGGAGTGGGAACGCCGATATTCCGAGTGGGTCAGGACCGAACTCGATCGTGAGTTCTGGAAACGGCATGGAATTGCCACGGATTGCGCGGACGTGGCTTACTCCGCAAAATGGATATTCGCTCGAATTCACGGTTTGCCGATGGCCAACCGGTTGGCCACAGGGCAGTGGTTCACGCATCGCTCAGTGAAACCCGAATGGATGCGCTTGCCGACAGCCTCCGAATGGCATCAAGACAAACGGTTTCTGGCGGCCCTGGATTACCTTATGAATTTCACGTTCACCCATTCGCTCTGGCGCGACAGCTATCCCATTGAGATTGAACCCGATTCATTTCTGCCGGGAGCGCATCATCTGGCCATCCACGACCGCACGGGGCACACACAGCTGGTATGGTCCGTGGGTACGAAGCCGGATCAGGTCGCTGTCCTCACACTGAATTCTTCGGTGCCTCGGGACCTTCGGGAGCTGGTCCAGTCGGTGTTTATGGGGTCGGCTGCTGATGAAAAGAGCGAGGGGTTTTTGCGTCTGCGCTGGCCCGTGTGGCGCGACGATGGCCAGGTTTCATTGATCGATCCCACGTTGATGCCGCATTCTTCACGCGAGCAGTTCGCCCATGATTTTATTCGGTCCCCGCGCACGCAGTTTTGGGAAGAGGTGTTCTTTCGCTTAAATCCGCAGATGGATTTTAAGCTTGTGGTTGCCGGATTGATTGACCAACTCGCACAGATGTTCGAAGAGCGGGTTCGCGTGGTGGAGGAGGGTTATGCCGTTTGTGGGCGAGGCGGGTGTCCCAAAGGCTCCGCTGAGTGGGACGCTTGGAGCACCCCTTCGCGTGACAGCCGTCTGGCGGCCTCTATCCAAGTCTTTTGGACCGCACTGAGTGTGGCGAGATTGGATTGGCCTTCGGAGCGAATGGGGAAGGTTCTTCTCCACCAAGAGGGTGAGGCCTTTACGCTGGGCGAGCTCATGGCCTGGTGGCCACAGGGGGCATACTCTTCGGAACCGAGCGACTCCCCACAGCTGCGCTGGGGTGTGCACCCTCGCGTGGTTGCCGAAAGAGGGCTCGCCGTTATACAGAGGGAGTTGGCGGCACGCGACCGCTTCCTCCAGGATCACCCCAATAAGGACTCCGTCGAAATCGACAAGAAGATTTGGAAGGCCGCTGGAGTGCAGCAGGCCTATTGTCAGACGTTCGGTAAAGACCGCTGCCAGAGTGCGGAATCCCTACTGAGAGGTGTCGAGGTCACGGCCGATGGAAGAATGCAAAATGTTTTAGAATGGATGAATCAGAGTGTCTGGTTCAATTCGGATGCGCGCGTGGGGGGGGGCGCGCCGCTACGTCGGATACTCCAGGGAAATGCATCATTTCGCGACTCGCGATGCCGACCGGGTGAGCGTGTACAAGGGGCAGTGGATAGCGACGGTCATACCCGCGGCCTCATCGGGAATGGCTACATTGCAGTTATGGAAGCGTGGGGAAAACGGCTTTGACCTCTGGACACCTCCGCGCGGATCTGTTCCCGTCGCACTTGACCCAGAGGAGGGTTGGGTTTGGACTCTCAATGGTTCTCGCACCGAGGGCTTCCGAATAAATGCCGAGCTTCCTGGGTCCGACGAAAACACCTATGCATTCGA
Source organism: Bdellovibrionales bacterium (assembly GCA_050249195.1). Classification (GTDB taxonomy): domain Bacteria; phylum Bdellovibrionota; class Bdellovibrionia; order Bdellovibrionales; family UBA1609; genus JALHOQ01. The sequence continues at coordinate 110,660 of JBFWQY010000007.1, read as the reverse complement.
TCTGGGTAATGCCGAGATAACTCAGGTTGTGGCCTCTCATCGACATGCCGTCGTGGCGACTGCTGCCGAGGCTCGACTTCTCGCTATTGGTACCGGCGGCATCAAAGAGGTCGGCCGGTGGCTTGCCACATCCGTCATCGACAGGTCGCAGGGGGCAGTGGTTCTCAACGAACCCGGCATGAGCTTGCGGCTTATTGATCTGAATGGAGGGCACGTCCATGAGTTGCCCGCAGCCACAGTCGGCGTCGAGAGTTTTGAGCGGATTGATGGGGAGTTGGTGGGGGTTCTCAAGCTCCGTGATGAACGTCTCGCCTGCGTGCAGATTCATCTCAATGGCATCCGGATTCTCAATGAACGAGGCAACTGTGTGCGGGTCAACGCGCGCCCGCAGCGTTACATTGTATACGCGGACGGCGAGCATTACTACGCGCGGCTATTCACGACGGGCTGGGAGGTTCATACGGAACAGAGCCTAGGTGCAATTCGAGAGAGCAAGATCGATGGAAATGTGATCCAGTTTTCGATTGGCAATAAGTGGAAACCTTTCTGCATGAGAAGTACAGGAGTGCATCTGTTGCCCCCCTCCAATCAGCGAGTCATTGCCTGTACCGATCGCCATCACATCACGTTGACTCTGAGTCCGGAGCTTCGATGTGAGCTATGGGATTCCAACTCAAACCAGGTGCTTATCCGAAATCCTGGCATTCTCCAGTTCGCATCAACCAACGCTCAAGAGTCCTATTACATCGCCTACGCGAATCCGCTACCGCCCGCATTCTCTTCGCTTCACGATTTGAATCGTCCTGAGCGGTACTCTATTCTTACGGGCCCATACATTTCAAATTCCGAGGCCCGCAACTATCCTCGGGAGTTCGGCCTTCTGTTAATGAAGGATGGGCAAATGGTGTGGCTTGGGAACGACTCACATCGTGATCGGATGCCAATTGTCAACGGCGGCTGAACCCTCAATCGGCCAGGTCGAAGGAGACTCCGCCTTATCACAGCTGAGTTCGCTTGGGTCCTGAGCGCTTCTAGATCAAGGATTCAAACTCGGCCAAAACGTCTTTCGGAGAAAGCTCGACGGTCTTGCGAAACCAGCGGGTGGCTTTGAAGAGTTCCGGCGTGCGCAGGATTAAAATCAACTCCCGACTCGTAAAGCTCAGGGGCTGCCTTTGCACGCTGTCTTCCGAGATCCCATCGAGGTTGAACAGAAGGATCGGTTCGTTTGGAGAGAGACGTACAGCCGTAAATAGAACTAATTCTACCCATTCCCAATCGCTTTTAGGTCTGACTTCCGGTTCGTAGACGCCAAAATCAAAGTAATTCACCACCGGACGCTGGAGTCGCTCGCTCATGATCTCAGAGAAGGTCTTGAGTGCCTCTTTTTCTCCAATATTGGCCACGCCGAGTGCAAGATAGGGCCTTTCCAATGTGCGCACGTCTTTCGTGCTGGGTTGGATTTGCCCGCTGGGGGGATTATTCTCATGCGCAGAAAGAGCCGCGGCCCACGGCGGGCTGAGGCATAGAGTGAGAATCACAGCGAGCGGGCGCGCCAGCGCCAAGTTCCGAGCTGAAGCGACACCCTTGCCGATCAATCGAAATTGAATCTTGAGAAACCAAGGGATCCTTAACCAGTGAGTCATCTCTGTACGTCCTAAGCTGAATTCCAAATCAATTCCAAGCGGGTTCAAAAACAAAATCCCGGCTCGCCTTATGAACCAGGTTCTTAATCAGGCTTTTTTCTTCGAATTCTTCAAAAGCCCCAATCAAATTCTGAAGTTCTGAAGTGAGCTCTTTCCACCGCGCGCGTCCCCGCGCCTCGACGGACGACGGAAGACGCACTTGGTATTCAAAAGGTGGCCAGAGCCGGTCCATATGGGACACGGCGAACTAATTCGCCTCTAACCCGTCACAGAGTTCACGAACCTGTTCGATCAGATAGGCGTAGGCGGCTTCGGCGCCCCCGTTACGGCTCTCTGTTCGACCTCCCGAATGGAGAAGCACGAACCGGGGAATGTCCGGAGCATCTCCGGCGACGACAGTCACCTCAGGGTATGTTGCCGTTACGTGAACTGCGATTGTGGTTTCAGCCGCATAGGTTTTCGCTATAGCGTCTGCAAGTTGGCTGCTGTTATCAACGGTGTCCTTAATCGTTGTGGTTCCGTTGACGGTCAGTGTGGCGCTGCCAGGCCGGATCGTGCAGGTTTTCCAGTTTTGGGTTTCGCCTTCTTTGCCGACTTCTAGCGAGAGGTAGGGACCCATGTACATTGATGTGGCCGTGGCTGCATGGCCGACTAAACTTAAGAGAATCAGAGCCAGAAACATTTTTGCGTTTTTCATGAGGAGTTCTCCTTTGTGGGTGGCGGATACTTAGGGGCGGAGACTCCCCCGGTCAATGTGGAGCTTGGGCACACGGTGAAATTGAAACTTCCACCCGTTTTTTTATTTTTGGATCCGACTCCGGTTGTAAGTTCCTCATCGTCAGGCGCCCGTTGAGCTAGAATCGCGCCCGTGCTTCTTGAGAGGCACCAGTTTTCTATGCGTCTCGATTACCGTGCCGGTTATCGTAGTGCGATCGTGCCGACTAAAATTCCAGTCGGAATTGACCCGCGCCGCCTTCCCACGTTTCGCCGCTCCCGAAGCGGTCAAGATCGAAAGTGAACAGGAATGCGAGTTGCCCTGATGTTTTGAATGCCATGTCATACTTCAGATTCAGGCGGTGCTCGAGATTGCGATCGGACGCCGTGCCATGCTGCTCTTCGAAAACCGTCGCGTCGTAACCCAGGCTGAGTGTTCCCGTGCCGAAGTCCCGAGCACGAGGTGGAAGCTCAAACCAGATCGTGGGCAAAATTTCGCGGTAGCGGCGTTTGTCCCCGTTAAGAGTGTTCTCGCGATAGAAAAGGTTCAGCCCTGGGCGGACGGTGTGCGGTCCCATGCGAAAGCTATGTTCGAGTTGGTGAAGTGCGCGCTTCCGACTTTGAATTTCCGAACGCGCGTGAGTCTCATTGTATGCCTGGTCGTAAAGCACGCGCCAGCCCCACGACCGTCCAAGCCCGCCTACGCCGAAGGCCGGGGAGTGAAGCCCACTTAAGGACACAGATTGGTAAGCAAGGCTTTGCGTGGGAGCGCCTGAGGTCGAACGCACGGAGAGTTGTTCGTGGTGGAATTCCAGACGTTGAAAGTCCGGGCCACGCGCGATTGGGAGGTGAGTGACGGAGAGGGTCCAACTGACCGGAGCCCGGCTCCACTCGTCTGTTTGCAGGTTGCGTTTGTTGCGATCGAAGTCGCCCAACATCGCGCTGAATTGAACCTCGAGCGCGGAAGTCGGGGCGTAGTATACGGAGAGGCCCATGTCGTCCTCGGATTTGTAAAGCGACGGACGGCCAAAGATACTAATGGCCCATTTTGGAGTGATCGCAAATTTCAATTCAAGCGGGAGGAGCGTGCGATCCTGTTCAAAGTCACGCTCTTCGATCCAAGCGAGCCGAAATTGAATGTTCTCCGTCAGGTCCTGATGGAGTTTGAGTCGTTGATAGATGAGAAACTGGCGGCTGGAGATACTCCCTATCGAGAGATCAAACACGCGGGATTGGCGGTACCACCAGCCATCCCAAGCCAAGGGCTTTTGATAGGTGATAAAGTCACTCGAAGCCTCCGCATCCCAGTGCGTGTGCGAATCCAGCAGAAGGTGACCGGGTTCTGTGGCCACAAAATGGTGTTGATCCGTCGGAAACGCGTGCGCGTGGGCACTGAGGCTCAAGAGGCTTAGCGCGGCAAAAACCCCAATGCTCTTAATGAGGTTAGCTGAGCTCCGCTTTGGCGATGGTCTGGAGCTGCATATTGCTCGTGCCTTCATAGATCTGCCCCACCTTGCAATCGCGGAAGAATTTCTCCACCGGGTATTCTCGAGTAAACCCGTTGCCGCCAAAAAGGTCTACGGCCATGGAGCAGATGCGTTCGGCATTGCGCGAGGCAACCAGTTTCGCGATCGCCGCCTCTTGTACAAAAGGCTGACCCGCGTCCTTCAAACGAGCGGCATTATAGACGTGGAGTCGCGCGGTCTCCAAGAGACAGCGCATTTCCGCGATCTGGAACTGAATGCCCTGAAATTGGGCGATGGGTTTGCCAAACTGTTCGCGCGACTGAATGTAGGCGCGTGCGGCTTCATAGGCACCCTGGGAAATCCCCAGCATCTGGGCTCCGATTCCAATACGGCCTTCATTGAGAGTTTCGATGGCGATCTTGTAGCCTTTGCCGATCTCGCCGATCACATTCTCCTTAGGGACTTCGCAGTTTTCAAACAGGAGCTCGCAGGTGGAGGAGGCCCGAATACCGAGTTTGTCTTCTTTCTTGCCCACTTTGAAGCCGGGGAATTCGCGTTCTACGATAAAGCCCGTGATCCCCTTATAACCCTTGCTGAAATCGGTATTGGCGAAGACCAAAAAAATCCCGGCCTCGGCCGCGTTGGTGATCCACAGCTTATGTCCGTTCAATACGAACCGGGATCCCTTGTCCTCAGCCTTGAGGCGCAGAGCGAACGCATCGGAGCCGCTTCCACTCTCCGAGAGCGCATAAGCTCCCACCTTGTGCTGAGCGAGCTGAGGCAGATACTTTTTCTTCTGCGCTTCCGTCCCCCAGCGTAGAAGGGCATTCGTCACCAGCGTGTTTTGCACGTCCACAAGCACGCTGCAGGAACCGTCCACACGTCCTAACTCCTCAACCGCCAGACAGGCCATCATAAAAGTCCCGCCAGCACCACCGAACGTCTCCGGGGTTTCGATACCCATTAGACCCATCTCAAACAGTTTCCGGATAAGACCCGCGTCCATAGCGGCGGCTTCGTCCATCGGACTCACCAGAGGTTTGATTTCGCCCTCGGCAAACTCCCGGATGGCATCGCGGAACGCGTTTTCGTCTTCACTCATTGTGGTCAAAGCGGGATGATGTTCGGCCATGGCGCCTGACTCCTTTAAGTAGCTTTAAGTCTTAGGTTCAAGTCTTTAAGTTCGCGATAAGGATCAAGATTGACTCACCTGATTGTTAGGTTAAATTCTAGCGGAATGCAAATACCCTATCGTGTTCTCATTGCGAAACCAGGTCTCGATGGTCATGATCGTGGAGCGAAGGTCGTGGCGCGTGCGCTTCGTGATGCGGGCTTTGAAGTCATCTACACGGGACTTCATCAAACGCCGCAGATGGTGGCGGAGGCCGCTCTTCAAGAGGATGTGGACATCGTGGGGCTTTCGATTCTTTCAGGTGCCCATATTCCGCTGGTGACCGCAATCAAAGAGATTTTTGATCAGCGTCAGATCACGACACCGATCTTTGTTGGTGGGATCATTCCACCGGATGATGCAAAGCTTCTTAAGTCCAAAGGTGTGGCCGCCGTGTTTGGACCAGGTACAGCGATGGCCGATATTGTGAAGGAGATTCGGCGCGTGCTCGAGGCCCGTGCTTGAGTGCCGTTAACCGCCGCCGCGACTAAGCGCCGCAGCAGAATCGAAGCGCGTTCGATTCATTCAATCATTCAATTTTTTGCCCTGATTGCGCTCGGTCGTGATCGTCCTTATTGTTAATTGTTAAAGAGGTGACCTTTTTGCGCGCGGCGCGAGCAAAGTTGGACACTGGCAATAGACGGAGCCCAACAGGGCTCTGAGCCGCAGATCATATATGGTGTCTCCATTGTGATCTGCTGTTGTCTGCTGCCAATTCTTACGGTTTAGCGTTTTCTGGCAGACTCTTTCGGGGAGTCCCTCATCACCTCCTGTTGGTATGAGCTTTGCTCAAAGAAACAGCACGCGAAGACACAAACAGAGAAATAGAATGGAGCCCATATGAGCATGAAGACGTGGTATTTGGTCCCTGCTATTATCCTTGTTTTGATGGGCTCGGGACCCGCGCCAAGCGCAGAGCCTGATGCCAGGCGCTGCAACATCCAGTTTTCTGAGCACAAAGTTCCTTTAGGGCAAGGACCCGATCAGGTCTACACGTTCGTCGCAACGGTAAGGGTCGGATACAATACGGTACGTGTCTTTGCCGGGACTGGCTTTGAACTTGCGAATCCGGGGGCGATGGGTGTGATTGTGAGCAGTCAAGTCACGCAGCAGAGAGAGCGGGTTCAAAGAGATGCTGAGGTGGAAGCGAGACTTCTTGCCGCGGAAGGAAAGTGCGTCTACACGTCCTCTTTGAAATAGAAAGGGAGTGAACGCTTTGATTTTAGTTCCTTAGGCTCTAGGAACACAGTTTCCAATCTGTGGAATTGAACCCTTTGGCTCCTTAGGGGCTCATCTCATCGCACAGAGGCACTCGGCGACGCTCAGGGGAGGGTGGAATCAATCGCTCCAGATGGTATTGTTCCGTGCACGCCTTCTCCCAGTCCCAAAGCTTAAAATAAATATCCCTGATGAACTCAATTGCAACGTAGTTGTTCGGGTTTTTGATGAGTTCCGCCTCTGTGAGTTTCCTGGCCATGCGCAAATCCCCCTGCTCGGAAGTGGCATATGCATGGTGCAAGCAGGTTCGCCAATTAGTTGCGTCCCAACGACAGGCTCGCTCAAGATCTTGGAGATTCGAGGGGTTGAAATCCCAGTACTTGGCAGCGACCAGAGTGGTCGTTGCGGTCAATAGAACGAGTGAGACTGTGATGCCCAATCCTTTCGTAAGCCATCCGGCCCTTACAACGACCACGGGGACCTGATTTGCTTGAGCAAGGAAAAAGCCCCAAAGCAGGGCGACAAAGTATGAGGAAAACGCGTTGAGAAAAGGAAACTGAAATGCGCATTGAATAAGAATGAATATGGCAACAGTCGCAAAGAATTCTCGATTGGTCGCGTCGGAATTTTTCCAAATCTTAAAAGCCAGGGTTAAAAAAAATATGACAAAAATCAGTGTGAAATGGAGTCCGCTTTCAGCTAGCCAGCGAAGGAACTCATTGTGGGGATTGACGACCAGCAAATCCCAAACTGGTTCGAAGTGATTTCCGCGGCTATATGGTAGAAATTCGAAGTCGAACTTCCCTATCCCGACCCCAGTCCCGTGATCGAGAAAGAGTTTCCAGGTTTCCGCCCAGAATTCGAGACGCATAAGGCTCGAACGATCCAGCACGGTCTCCGTCGACGAGGGCGAAAGGCGAGTGATGCCCCACGTGGCGAGAATCAATCCTAACGTTAAAAATAGAGAAGTGAGAACGAACCACTTTTTGTTTCCGGATCGGCTGTAAACGATTGCGCCGACGAGTCCTAGGTAAACCGACCGGCATTCCGTTAAGGCCAGAATGTTTAAGCTCACCAGAAAAAGAGCCCAGTCCCAAGGGGCGAGTTCTTTTTGAATGCGTAGAGCATAGTACCCGTAGAAGAGAAGCATCAGGCCGAGCGCCTCAGCCAAAATATTTGAATTTCCAAATCCAAAGGGAAGGTCTTCGTACCGAATGGAAAAGCCATCACTCGCAATTCCTAAGATTATGCTGACATGCAATAAGGTGGATGTGGCCAGGGATACCCTAACCACTTTGGGAAAGACTGCGACGGCCTGCCTGTTCTCGTGAAACACGTTGTAAGCAAGAACGACGAGTGTAGCAAAACTAACTATCCCCAGTACTCTCTCCTGCAACAAATAGGTCTGGTGCAGAAAAAAATTGAAAATTGTGGCGAATACGAGTGCAATGGCAAGTACGACACAAAGGGGACCCACTCTGGGGAAGCGGATCTGGTTGGCTCTGAGGGTACCCACGAAAAGACTGATTGCGACGACAAGGCAGAGGGCGTGCCACTTCGGGAGATAAAACGGATCGCGCACATAGGGGAGTGTAATGACAGGAATAAAAACGGCACCAACGCTGAGGAGTGCAAATAGGCCTATTTTCTCAAAGGTGATTTCGTGAGTTCTCTTCTTCAGCTTCGTAAGCCGCATAGGTTCCTGAATCGCCTTGGAGTATTTGTTTTCTGTTTGCTGAGCGAGCCGCTAATGGCGTCACGTGCAGCTCCATTATGGGTCGAGACGCTAACGTGTAGCAAGGATAGTTTCTCGATGGTGGTCAAAGGCACTCACGGATATCATGCCCGGGTCACATACCAAACCTTTCGAAGGAACTTAAAAAGTGCGGAAGGTGAAATCATTTACCCTCTGAATCCCTCGGCCTACACCAGCGAGCATTTTAAAAACCTTTCGCCGGATGAGGTGCCCTGGTTAAATCCTCCGTCCACAGGCAGCTTTCCGCGACTTTCCAGTTTGCCCGAAGGGCAAAATAAGGAGCGGAAGTCCAAGATCGTCATTAACTCCGTTAGTATGGGCCCGATTAAGCCGACATTTCCAAGCCCGATTAAATCTGGAGACGAGAACCGCCAGAACCGCTTTAAAATCGAGTACCGACACAATGAGATTTGGTCATTCGAACTTGATTCGTTCGAGGGAATACACCGATACTCCTTTGATAATCCTAAAGATAAGTACTCCGATTCCGTACATCGGATCGCTTCGCGCTTACGCACCTTTGACAAGTTTGCATTTCAGGCACTTCAGTGCTGTAGATTTAATATGAGTGAGCAGGACTGCTTGCGCCGGATGCGTTGATCTGAGCGCATCGACTCCAATAATGGTTGAAATACCAGCCCGCGTGTGAGGCGTGTCTATTTCGTTTTCAGCTCATTGAGGTACCGGATCATTTCCTTATAGTGCGCATCTTTAACTTTGACTCGCCCGCGTGGCATATCCCCGATTTCCATTTGCCAAATCATATCGGACGCATAGACCTTTAGTTTTTGAATAAGGTCCTCTTCAGAGTCGGCGCGCATGAAGTTGGGAGGGTGATTGGTCATACCAGAGTGGCAATTGGCGCAGTAGGTCTGAAAATGAAGCAATGGTGGCTTGGTGGGCTGAAAGTTTTCTCCGATCAGTCGGGGTGTGGGGGTTTTGATTTGCTCAAAGCGTGCGTATTCATAGGCTTCTCTGGACCCTAGTGCGGTCAAGAAATCACGCATGAATTTCTCGCGGTGGAAAGGTACTGGACCCAGTGAACCGGCATTGTTTTCCGCCATCCGATCCACGATCCGGAGGATGTGAAAAGGATCATATTGTGTGCACTGGAATGAGATTCCAGCAAACATGTTGCCAGGATCCCAAGAATAACAAAGCAGTTCCCAGGTCTTGCCATTAATTACGAGCTTCGTACGGGCAAATGAAACCATGTCTACAGGATTGAGGCGGAGAGTGATGGATCCTCTGGCTCCACGGGCGCTAAATTCCCCTTTTTCTCTAAAACGGGGCGAAATTAGGGCTTCATTTACAAGTTGTTGGCGCTTGAATGAGTCCTTAAAGCTGTATTCCTTTCCAGTGGATAGATCGGTAAGGATTCCTTCAATCTCAATTTTAATTCCCTGGGGGTCCGACTCAAAGTTGAGGTGTCCGTTGAGCGGGGCGAGATCGCGGAATTGAGCGGCATACTCCCCAATGAGGAGATCGAAATCATCATCTGTTATAAGGCGCTTGATGGACGTACTCAGGTCTTCAGAGACGGCCTGACCCAATTGGAAAGCAAGGGGACGAAAGTTCTTGGGATCCTGTGAGAAGAGAAGGTTCGTACCTTGCTTGACGATGGCGAACCAGAAGTTTGGATTCAGGAGCGAAGTCAGAAACTCCGACCTGCACGTACCTTTTACACAGTTTTGTATTTCCTCGTATTTGACCAGGCCCGCGGACACCAGTGCTAAAACAGGGTCTCGATCTGGTTGCCCTGGATCGAGAAAAGGATCCCGCTCTTGGAGCGATCGACCCGGAACAGCGTTCTCTTGAAACAAATCCGTCAGCTTTTGGCTGCCAATGATCCAAGCGTCTATGATCTCGCTTCCCAAATTGTTGCGTCGAAGAGATTCAGCCAACGCGGCCTTTGCAATATTGGCGCGGCAAGCATTGCCTGCCGTTGTGGGACCGCAATAATGAATCCACAGCTTTTGAAAGCGAAGGATCTTGTTGGCGTCGTCGACGGCCAAGTCAAAGCGTCCCGCCCGCGTTTTACGAAAGTCCACGTTGGCGCTCGGCGAGTGGCTGATTGCCGCACGTTTCTTAATGCGAAGCCCGATTGCGCCCATGACTTCGGATTCACGGTTTCGGATTTCATCCGTGGACCCACCGAAATGCCTCAAAATCAAGGCGGAGTGTAACACAACGTTGTCATCTGTCTCCGACCAAGGAAAACGCGGGAAAATGGGACCCTGATTCTGATGACAAGTTGTGCAGACCTGCCGTTTAACATAGAAAACTTGCGGTTCGGCTTGATCATGGTAGTCGGTGATTATCTGGAATTCATAGCGTCCGGCTTCATCATTGTAACTAATGCACTCGACGGTCTGTTTGGGCTTTACATGGCCACAGAAAATCTTGTGTTTTGTTCTTCCCAGTTGAGGCAGCCACTCTTCCGAGTCTTCGGAACGAACCAAATGGCGGGGTTCGGCTACCGGGTCGAAAGCGTCGTTGGTCGGCTTTTGTAACGATCTTCCAAACGGTATGAAGGTTTGGTTCATACTCTCCTCCAGCAGATCGTCAACATCCCACCTGAGAGAATGCAAGAGTTGGTCGATCGTCCTAACCTTCTTCAGTCTCGCCAGATAGTTTGAACCTTCTGGCGCGTGGTCAGGAAGGTCGAACACTTCCTTTAGCTCCCAGAGTTCGCGACTGAGCTGGTTCATCCACTTTGACCTCATCTGATTGATCATTTCAGCTGTTACAGACTGCAATGAAGAGGAAAACTGTCCATAGATCGTGAGAAGGCGATCCTCAGAGTTGCGTGCGGCAAGTTGACCAAACAGGAGTTCATGATCCTCCGCGCTGAGCGAAAACCGCGGCATCTGGTCGCCATCAATATGTATTTGAAGCTTTCGTATGGCTTCGGCAACGATACGGTGAGAGGCACGGATCTCCCGGAGTTTCCTTACAACATCGTTTTTAGAGAGACGGGGCGTAAACCTGGCCTGAATGTTAATCCCACTTTCAGATACTTTGCGTACACATGCGATTTCATCTTCCTCTAAAAGCAATCCCAACTCTTGAGCGCGGCTTAGAGCTTCCAGGGTTTGGTCGGAATCAAGTCCGAAGGTCGTGAATCTAAACGCGACAAGTGGCAAGTAGACTTTATTTTTACCAAGTACTTCAAGGAATTTATAGATATGATAATTGGCATTGTCAGATGTCACGGCCACATCAAATTGAACATTCCCCATAAACGCGGCTAGAAATCTCCTTGTGTCGACCAGTTGTTCAAAATCGCGAGTATTTGTGGCATGTACCGACGTCCAAAGCTTTTGATCATGAGCAAAGGTTCTTCGCCCAGCTTCGAAAAGGTTATTGAACTCGTGAGCTATCGCCGCTCGACGATGATCCTTCGGAAGCCGATACAGTAAGGCCAAACGCCGGAAGTGAGCCGTCTGCCGCTCACGAAAGGCTTCCGCAACGGCTTTCATTTTGTCGATGACCGAGTCTTTCATGAACGCTGGAGAAAGGTCGAATTTGGAGTCGTCTAGAAAGAAGGTGCCAGGATCAATCTTATCAATTGCGGGAGGCTTTTCCGAATCAAATCCATTAATTCTGGCGATCAAGCGTTCAAACGGGTAAGGAACTTCGTATTGAACACCTGTTATCGTTTGCTTACTGAACATTTTATCAAATAAGGAACTCCCTACCGGAGGGAGATCGGGACCGAGGTCTTCAGGATTGATGGGTGCCAGGTGGACGGATCCTGTTGCAAATGACAAGAAGCTAACCACAGCTAGGCTCAAGCCCACGACGATCCATAGTTTCATTTTACCCGCCCGCGCGGGCCCCGTTCCCGGGGTTACTTTACGGAATTTCACGATAACCGTAGCCTAGATGCAATTTCCGTGACCTAGTCTCTCTGAATAAATCTGATCGAAAGAGGCTGGAAACTGACCATTTTCGGCCGCAGATCGCTCAGATTGGGCGTCGCCGGTGCGAATCAACCCCCCCTTTTTTAAACAGGGATCATGCATACTTGGTATCAATTGTGCATTCGTCTCTACACTGCAATTAAAATTAGGGTCTTGTGCCAAGATCGCATGGTGTGACCTGGGACGCCGACCCTGATGAGCTTTGAAGTAAAATGTTTCCGAATAGGAGGATTTATGAAAATGACGGCGTTAATGTTGATCATGACATTTTCTACGGCTGTTGCCAATGCGGAGGGGGTTAAGGAACTCACCTGTAGTGACGTTATTGTTAGGTTGGATCCGGATAGAGATAGCAACTTCAAGATCAAGGTCATTTCTTCCGAGGAGAGCGGCGAGGTCCCCCAGGAACTCGGTAGCCGATGTTTTGTGGAAAAGTTCTGTTCGGAGCCCGTTTCCGTAGAAGCGAAGCCTCTCTGCGACGATATCAAAACTGCTAAGATACAAACCGATATAGTGAGTGCGGCCCAGTTTCAGACCCTTTTGAGGCTGGATGAAGTTCGTTCGGATTTATACAAAGACCGCGCTCAGGGCCAGTAACCTGAAGAAGTGGCCCCCGAACAAGGGGCCCCTTCTGTGACTTTGGATGAAGAACCGAAGCGTGGCAGTCGTACCGCGCTAAAATCCGGATGTCCCCGGTATGTTTCTATGCGGCCGCAGGCAGAGTACCCCGGCTTTAGCCGGGGGTGAATGAGCCCGCCGATGTCATTTGCAGACCCATGGTATATAGCTTTGATGGAATACATCAAATCGGCCCATGGAGTTTATTGTTTACAGTACCACGTTGTGTGGGTCTGCAAATATCGTCGGCGGATCCTGAATCCTGGCGTCTGCGAATATCTGCGTAAAATGTTGCCGGCGCTCTCTCGTGAGCAGCGTCGGCGTGGACGAGAAAGTTATAAAACGCTACGTAGAATACCAGGGTCGTCAGGATTCAGGTCAACTTCGAATGAAGTTGTAAGGGCGCGCAGCGCCCATAGGACCCCGGGCATGCCCGGGGGAATCTATTTCCTTTTATTTTTTTACGTGCGTACAAGGAGAATAGCGATAATGATCGCAAGCCGGCTTACGGTACTGCTATTCCTTATCCATCCGCTGCTTGCAAACACGGCGGGGGCTGAGGATTTTTGTCAGCAGAGGCAGGCTCTGGCTGATGGGCTCCTATCAGAAACCGTGCCCACTTCCCAGGAGACCTGGGCCAGGGAAAACCTCGCGGGTGTGGACGTCGTCTTCTTCGGAGAGCATCATTTGCATGGGCTCCAGTCCTATTACGAAGACGTTATGTCGCTTTTCAAGAAGCTAGATTCTCGGTTTAATTGCCTCTTTATTGAAGAAGACGAGAACTCTGCGCTGGAGTCTGCGGACCCGCGAGCGAAAGCCAAATATGAAGCAGCCCTGCGTCTGGGTTACACTCCCGTTTTTGTTGATAACTACGCTCCTGATCCCAAATGGAAGCTGTCCCGAGAGGAAGTGAAGAAACTCTACGACACAGACCGGCCGGCCTATACAGCGTACATGAAAAAACTCGAGCGGTGGCTTTTTGCCGACGTTCAGAGGAGAGACAATCATGTGGCTTCAAAGATTCAAGTTCTTCTGCGCGGGAAAAACGATCGGGAGCGTCCTAAATGCGCTAAGGGCATTGCGCTCTATGGATCACTGCACATTTATGATCCAAGTGCTGAAGGGGCCACCGGATCTGTTAGAAGCACGCATCAGACGATTCCCAAACTTTTGAAGAAAAAAGGCGTTTCAATTTTGGCCTACAATATCTTGGAGCCGCTAACCTTGATTTCAGGCGATGGGTTGGGAAATCCTGAAACTCATAACGCGAACGTGAGTCACGCGATGGCCATGGCTGCGCAGTGCTTCACAGAAGGTCAGCGCGGTGCGCTACATAGCGTGGGTGTAGCAAAGCAGATTCATGAATCCTGGGGAGGGAAGTTTTGGAATGGAATTCTCCTGGTCCCGTATAGGTATCAGAGCGCTGATCCCGCATTGAAAGATCCGTCCAACGAATAGCTCGTCAGGTCACGAGGCACGAACAGGCAATGAAATGCGGAGCCCATTTCGGACATATCCGAGGGTGTTCGTACCCCCGTCACAGTCAAAAGCATTCCTATCGTGGCGCCAATCTTGTATGGTGATGATCTCCTGATATTTATTTAACGGGCCGCCGGCATAAGGCTGGCTGGCCGGTCCGGGAAGAGTTTTGTATGGCGAAGCGTTCGGAGGTGATCACCGCGGATAGCCTCTCCGGCTTGTTGCGGCATCATCCTTATCTCCTGATTTTGCAAAAGGAAGACTGGCGGGATTATTTGGTTCTGCTGGGCGAGATTTATGACGTGCTTGAGGAGCAAAGCGGGCGCGTGCCGATGGAAGCCGTGCGTTCCGTGGCGTTTCGCTTCTATGCGGGAGAGCCGTTGGCCTTCCCTGAACAAAAGGCCAGTGCATTTTTAAACATGGCGATCGCGGAACTGCAGGTTCTGAAGGATTCGCATGATCAGTTTGGTCAGCGCTATGTGGAGGCCACCCGCGCGGGCAAGTCTTTGTTGCAGCTCTTTGAAGGGCTTGTTGCGCAGAGGGGAAAGTTCAGTGGCACGGGCGCGGAGACGCTTCTCGGCGCCCTCAATGATATTCTTATCAGCCGCGGCCAGATGACGGAGGCCGAGGCCATTCAGCACCACCGCGAAAAAATTGAGGCGCTGAAAGCGGATATCGTGCGCATAAAAAAGGAAGGTTTGGCGGCGGCACAGCTGTTGCCCATAGCGCACTCCAACGAAGCCTTGTTTTCGCAAGCGGAAGAGGCGGCCGTTCATGTTCTTCAATCGATCGAAGATGTGAAGTCGGCGATTGAACAGCAACGCAAAGACCTCGCGGCAGTGTATTTCAGTGCGCAACGCTCGGCGGGTGAAACCCTCGGCGCGGTGGCGGATTTTTACGAAGCACTTTACCGTTCACCCGCCTATGCGAGCTATATTCAGGCCAAGGATTTATTGTCCCACCTGGACGGATTTCAGGCTCGCTTCGCCACACGCAACGTGGACCGACTTCTATACGCCATCGAACAGCGGAGCCTTGTGGAGAAGGACCTGATCAAGAAATCCAATCTGCTTTCGTTTATGCATCTCTTTGCGGTGGCGGACGCGAGTATTCAGGAAAAAATCAAATCCCAGATTTATATTCTCCAGCAGCAGGTGCTCTACGCCGTATCCACTGATGTGGAAGGTTTGCGTTCCAATCTGCATGATTTATTGTCCAATCTGGTCTCCCACCCTGGCCGGGCACTGGAGTTTTGCGAGGCGTACCCCGTGACCATGCGGCTGCGCGAGGATCTCGAGTGTGGTCCGGTGGAGTTGTTTGATTTTGAGCTGCCTGCCGAAGTGACCGCCGAAGAACTGACAGAACAGGCTTTTGATTTGATGCAGGAACGGGAGCTGTTGCTGGCTCTGGTGCGGGCGGAAGAGGGCACTCTGAAGGACATTCTCAACCGACTCCATGCGCACTTTGAACGGAACGAGGAGTTTCACGCCCGGGACCACAGCTTTCCCCGGGGCTTGGCGGAATACTATGTGTTGAGCGAAGCTGAGCTATTTGATCCCGTTTTCGAAAAATCGGTTTCCGGTCCTATCGATTTGACCGTTGAGTCCAAGTACGGGCGCTTCGTACTCAGAGAGGTGCCGGATTTTGTGCTGAAGAAAAAACTGGAGGGTTTCCACAATGCAAATGGATAAGGCGGAATTGGAAGTCGCGGGTTGTCTGCGCCGGCTTTTGCGTTCCCGATATATTTTACGCTCGCGCCATGAAAACGCGTTCAAACTGATAGTGGATCATCGCAACCGGCTGCAGGAGATTGTCGGAAGCTTCGGGGCCTTTTTGGAGGTCAACGAGCCCTTGGGTGTGACCTACCTTCGCGTCGGTTCGGATGAGATGGAGGAGAAACTGGATTTGCGCTTGTCGCGAACCCGCACCTTGGGTCCTTTCGCCACCGCCCTGATTCTCAGCTTGCGCTGGCAGCGCTTGCAGTTCTACCTGCAACCCACCGGCGACGACGTGCCGATTGCCGGATTGGTGGAGATGCGCGAGTTCCTGCTTCAGTTCAGCAAGGCGAAGATCGACGCTCAATTTGAACGCCAATTCCGTCGGTGCCTGGAGGAACTGGTGGATCTCCAAGTTATTGTTGAGACATCTAGTGGAAGCGGATTTTACGAAATCACCTCTTTGTGCGATCTGCTCTTGCCCGCAGATCAGATTCAGGAGCTGAAAGCGCGGGCGGAGGTTTACTTCGGACGCGGCGGAGTGGCAGAGGAAAACGCCGACGTGATGGAGGACGCGGATGTTGGATAATGGATATAGTCTGGCGCGGGTCGAGTTGTTGAACTGGGGGAACTTTCACGGTTATCAGAAGTTTTCCTTGCATGAGTCGGGGGACGGCGGCCCGCTTTTTCAGCCTCCTCCGGCGACTGCCATACTGGGTGTTAATGGTTCGGGTAAATCGACCTTGATTGATGCCCTGATGATTGTGCTGCTTCCCTTTGAAGGATCCTTGAAGTTGGGCGTGACCAATGATGTGGAGGCGGGGAGCGGCGGCGGGCGCACAATTAAGGACTACGTTCTCGGCAAACACTCCTCTCAGAGCGGGGTGGTATCGGACCCGGGCACGATTTTTGGACGCAAGCAGGGGTGCTCGTTTATCCTTCTCAATTTTGTTCACAACCGCAATCCTGAGCGAACGCTGACACTCGGGCGGGCGTGGTGGTACCAGAATTACCGGGTGAGTGAGACGCAGCTGGCGTTCCTTTCCTACCAGAAGTTAACCGTCGCGGACTTGTGTCCGGAGGGGCGCACGCCGGCGACACCGAAGCTGTTCCGTCAGAACGCGAAGGAATCCGGCCACATTCAGTTGTTCGAGACCATGCAATCGTATTTCACTGCCGCCAGCCAGGCGCTGGGCCGCCTCTCTCGCGACGATCTCAAGATTCTCAACCGTGCGTTCTTTGTGAAATCCATTTCCAATATCGATCAATTTATTCGCGAAAACATGCTTGTAGAGCAAGAGAGTCCGAACCTGGATCGTCTAATGGACAACGTGCGCAACGGTAAAGAGATCGCGCTCACAATTGAAAGATGCGAAGCCAAGATTCAGCTTATCGCGCGCATTTTAAGGGAGTTGAACCGGCTTGCGGAGTTTATCGAAGCGATGCGCAAGGCCGAGGGTCGGAAACGACTACTCAGTCTTCACCGTGAGTGGAGCGATTGGCGGGATCTCCTCCGCCAACGGGAGACTCTGGGCCGCGAGATGGACACGCTATCCAGCCGCATGCCGCTGGCCAAAGCCGATGCGGCCAGCGCGACGGAGGAGTGGAAGACGGCGCACAGCCGTTTGCTGAGTGATGACACCGAGATGCGCCTCAGCGCCATTGATCAAGAACGGCGCGCCCTTGAAGAGAAAATCAATTGGCAGCGTCGAACACTTGAAAATTGGGAGGGGCGCGCCAGCGACGTGGGATTGAAGCTGCCGGCGAAACCAAAACCCTGGGCCGAATTCATCGCCGGAGCTACGGATCGCATGGAGAGCTTGCGCGCCGAGGCCGAAGACCGGGCCCGCGGGATCGAAGAGCTGCGGGAGCGGCGTTATGCCGTGGAGGCCTCCGCGCGCGAGGCGCGTGAGGAGTTGGAGCATATCACGCGTAGCGGGACGCTAATCCCGCGCGAGTTACACGCGATCAAGGAAAACGCCGCGCTCGCGCTCAAGATTCCGATCGGTCGGCTGATGTTCGTGGGCGAACTCTTACAGGTCCGGCGCGAGTGTCGCGATTTGAAGATCGCCGTGGAGTCGGTGCTTTTTCCAATTTCGCGCAATCTCCTCTGTCATCCGGACCATCTTCATGAGTTGACGCGCTGGTTGGACAAACAGGGCTTGCGTGCCGATGTCACCGTCAAGCGAATTCATACAGACGAGCTGCAGGGAGTTCCGTCGCCCGATCCGGACGCGTTAAACGAAGACAGTGTGTTACGTGCCTTGGAGATCCGCTCGGCCCAAGACCACCCGTTCACAGGTTATCTTTGGCGCTGGCTGGTGGAGAGCTTTGACTATGAGGTCGTGGACGTCAAGCGTTTCAAGTCCGAGGAGGGAAAGCTTGTCACGCCGGCCGGATTGGTCAAGAAGGACCGGCGCACCATGCGCAAGCTGAAGCAGGCCTTTTCCTTTTCTCTCGGGTGGGACAACGCTGAGGCCATCGAGCGCCTGGGCGTGGAGCTGGTTCGATTACAAAATGAGCGGTCAGCCCTGATCGCTGAGATCGAGACGAAAGTGAAATCCCAGGCGGGAGTCGAGGATCAGATCCGCTTGATCGCGGAAATTCAGAGCCGTTTCACCGAGATTGCCTGTCTTGACGAGAATGAGTCCCGCGTGCAGGGTCTTGAGCGCGAACGGAACGTCTTTCTGCAGAGTCACCCGGATCACAAGGCGTTGCGCCAGCGAGTGGCGGAGTTGGAGCACAAGGCCCAAGAGCTCGAGCGGGCGCGTTTGATTCTGGAAAGCGAGCTTCAAAGTAATCGCGCTCTGCTGCAAAAAGTGGAAGGCTTGCTGCCCTTGCGCGAGCGGGAGCTCAAGGAGTCCCGCGTATACGGGCTTTTGCGTGAGGAATTGGGCAGTGATGAGAAGCTGGAGACGGCCCTTGTTGAAGTTCAAGACCTTCTCGAGCGTCGGGGCATCAGTCGCCTGCAGTTGGAGAGCGAAATCGCTGAGGAGTCCCAACGGGCGGACACGGGCCGAGGGCGAGCGATCTCGATGGCGGCCGTCAATCTGGGCAATTATCGCCATGAATTCAATGACCCCAATCTTCCCTATGAGCTGGGTGGTGACATTGATCCGGAGCGGTTCTTGCGCGAATGGTCGGCGGCGGAACAGAGGCTTAAGGAGACGGAATTGCCTGGTGCCCAAGAGAAATGGCGCCGATTTTTCGATCAGGTCCTTCTCGATTCCGTCAAAGACATGATTAACGAAATCAAAGCCAAAGTGCATGAGGCCAGTGAGACCGTGCGCTCAATCAATGAGGTGTTGATACTCACCAATTTTGAGGATCTTGCGGCCGACCAGCGTTACCTCCGGATCGACGCGCAAACTTCAAGTGATGAGCGCATCCGCAGATTCCGTAAAAGCATGGCTGAGGTGGAAAAGACATTGAGCCCGGTGATGCGGGCGCGAATTGAGAGCCACAGCCAGGATATCATGAATGTACTGTCCGCATTCGTGGATGAGTTTCAAAAGGATCCCGCCTACCGCGCCTTTGTCACCGATGTTCGCAATCACTTTCAGTTCGCCGTGCAATCACTCCGGCGGGCGCGAGGGCAAGGGGAAGATGAAGTTGTTGAGGTCTTCTCAGGATCTCGCAAAGACGCGAAAAGCTCCGCGCAGACGACTCAGCTCGCTTACGCCCTTCTCGCCTCCTGTCTGGCCTACCGCTTTCATTTTCATGATCCCGTGGCTGGAGCGGACACGCCGCGCTTGATTATTCTGGATGAATTCGGCGGTAAGTTCGACAATGAGAAGCCGCGCGAGATTCTGAAACTGCTGGAAAAGATGGGATTTCAAAGCGTGTTGGTGAGTCCCATGTCCAAAGCCGACCTTCTTGCCGATGGCATCAGTCACCTGACGTTGGTCCACAAGGTCTCCGCGTCCCACTCCAAGGTGCAATCCTACCGCCTGAACTCGCGCGAGGATTACGATCGGTTATTGGCCGTGGCGCGCGCGGATGCGCCAGAAGCGGAGCAGGAGGCGGCCCTTGCTTAAGCCCAGGCCGGTCCGGCTGATCTCGCGTCCGTGTCGATGGGTTGCAAATGTATATACAATGTAATATGGTGGACAATGAGTGAATTTTGAATGGGATGATGATAAATCGGAGGTCAATCGCAAAAAGCACGGTATCCGGTTTGAAGAGGCTCAGACGGTCTTCTTAGATCCTCACTCCATTGAATTTTACGATGAGAGGCATAGTGAATCCGAAGACCGGTTTATTCGCATCGGTTTCTCGGGAAGACCAAACATATTGTTGGTGGTTTACTGCGTTCGGGATGAAAATCGCATTCGCCTCATATCGGCGCGAAAAGCCACTGCAAAGGAGCGAAGAGTTTATGAAAAAGGAATATGATTTAAAGAACATGAAGCGCAAACCAGGCAAGGCTAAGGTGTATCCCGAGGCCGCTAAGATCGCAGTAAATATTCGGCTCGACGCCATGGTGGTGAGTGATCTCAAAGATGAAGCTGAGCGCATGGGGATGCCTTATCAGACGCTCATTAACAGTATTCTGCACCGATTTGTAACCGGACAGCTCGTGGATAAACCTTCGAAGAAGACCGGAACTTGAAGTTGGCGGAACTGGAGGCGGCCCTTGCCTGAAGCCATTTTAGATCTGGAGTCTTTATTAGACAGCGCTGAGCGAGAGATGCTCCTTGAGGAGGTCACGGAATCCTTCTTTCCGGTGCGTCGGCGTGGTGGATTCGTGGATTTTTACCAGCGGCTCGAGGAAGAATTGCGGGCGCAAGACGTCCTCTCCGTGGTGGAATATCGCTCAGTCAAAGAGGGTTTTGTGAAGGTCTCGCGTCCCTCTCGCTTACGTCTGGCCCAAGAGGACCTGTTGCGGCGGCGTCCTTATCTTCAGGCCCTGGCGAGGGAAGTTTCTTTGTGGCGGCGCCAATTTGCGGATCTCGGTGCGGAGGTGGCAATCCGCCGCTATTACCGCGATCTTACAGCGGATCCGGGGCTCACTCGCGCCTGCTTTGAGGTGCTGCGCTATCTACTGGCACATCGTGATGAGGTGCGCGGCTTGCTCGCGCGCCAGGTCCAGCATACGGAGTCCACAAAACTGATCGGTCGTGAGCCCCTGTTGCTCCGACTCTTCGGCGTCTGGCGCGGGGAAGACGCCACCTGGGAACAATTCTTCCGCTGTTTCGAATTGCTCGAACGTCCGGTCGAGTTCCGCTTTTATGCGCCGATCTGTTCCTATCAGGGCGCGAAACTGGTAGATTTCCATGGCGTCTTGACGGCGGAGATGGCTCCCCGATTTGACTTTAGCGCCAGCGCCGGGACGCTGCTGGTTGAGAATGTGGAGACCTTTTATTCCGAAAGCACCCGACGCGGGGATCGGCTGATCGTCTGGGGCGGCGGCTGGAAGGCGGTTCTCATCAGGACAATGGCACAGCTCCTTCCTCGCCCCATCTTGTATTGGGGGGATATGGACAAAGAAGGCTACGAGATTTTCGGGCTCATAAAGAGCTATATCCCGGATATAAGACCGACATTAATGGACCGCAAGACCCTGGAGAGTTACGCGAAGTTTGCCGTTGCCAAGGAGCCGTTCTTTGGACCTTATCGTTCCGCAGGCGAGTTGCAGGCCGAGTATCAGGAAGTCTGCCAGCGCGGGATTTGTATCGAGCAGGAGAAGATCCACGATCGACCTTGTTGAGTGGATGTTCGAAGTAATCCGGGGACCATTCATTTTGCTTCCGCGCGAGTTGAGGCGGTACCCCTATCCGTGAAAATTCAACACGTTGCAGCACTTGGCGTTCTGGGCTATCAGGGGAGGATCAATTTCTTTGCCAAGAGGTGATTATGTCTCGTATTGTTGCGGCTCTGGCCGTAGGGCTCCTTTCGGCATCCGCGATGCATGCTCCTATCTCCGCGGCAGCCGAGGTTCAGCTGTGGAGAGTGTCTGCGGAAGCCACTGAAAGCCAATTACTGGCGACTTGCGATCCCACTCTCGTTCGAAAACACCTTGCGCTGGCTTTCCTCATCCTCCTGACCGTGACTGGGGAGATGGAAAAAAAGAATGAGGGCGACATTGCAGCAGCCATAAAGAAATCACAAGGCATGAAGTCCTGTGAAGACTTAGCGCGCGTGCATGAGGATATGAAATCTCTGGTTAGCAAGATAAATCCTGATCTTGGCAACATCGACACCCAAATTGACGCCATAATGAAATCACCGACATTCGATTCTTGGCTCCGACGATAGAGCGAGGGAACGATAGAGCGATAGATTGAAGACTTACGAACGGGCGGCCCGGAGCCTTGGCCCTGACGCCCATCCATTGACCAAGCGAAGGTGGCAGGTTCAATCCCAGCGCATCGTGCGCATATTCTCCAGGACACCTTTCTTTTCCAGCTTGTTATAGGTGTCGGTGCTTAGGTACACGCGCGGAATAAAATTGCGGTACTGGCTGAGCACTTTCATCAGGGATCCGGAAACATCGATCAAGAGCCTCAACTCGTTATGGCGGGTCAGGACCTTAACGGAATCACGCGACTGCAAGGGATGACCTTTGGCTTTCTTGAGCGCTTCCAGGTTGCGGGTGAACATCACATCTTTTTGCGGGATATCGTCAATCACCCAGGCGTGCGGATCGATCGCGCGGATCTCCTCTTTCAGCCAGGCGGTCGCCTTTTGGCATTGCTTCACGAGCGTGCGTCGATGCTCTTCGTTCTCGATGACAGTGGGCTTGATCGGGGCGATGCGAACCTGGGCGGGAGGAATCCGACGAGCGAGCATATCACTTAGCTCTCCAATCATGGGATGGCGGATGCGCCCGGCCAAGTACTCATGCAGCTTGGCCATAAAATAAGAATCGTTGAAAGTGAAATACTCATAAGGGTTCAGACTCACCTTGTCCATCAACGTATCAAAGGAATAAGAGAGCCGGTTTTCAAGGAAGTACTCGCAGATCTTGGCGGCGAGAAGGTCGAATTTGTACCCGGTCCCTTCATGAATGATTTGCGAGTACCAAAAATAGCGCGACACGAGGAAGCTATCCACCACATTGATACCGTCTTCGTGGATACAGAGCATTTTCTCGCCATTGACTTCGTGGATGCGCAGAGCGCGGATCAGAAAATCCAGGTCAAATAAGCCAATCTTGACGCCGGTGTGATGAGCGTCGCGGATCAGATAATCCATGCGATCCGCGTCCACATCGGCGTGCATCAGTTGGTTGGCCAGCAGGTTGGTGGATTTTCCCGCGATCACGCGCGACAGTTCCACGGGATCGATCCCTTCTTCCTTCAAAATGCGTGTGATGCCGCCGTCGAAATCGGTGTGCAAAATGATATGTGAGCCGAGGACTTCATGGTTGGCCACGTACTTTGGTTTGGTGACATCGCTTTGATTGCGCCAGAAGTTGATATAGGCCATCTCGATGGAGTGGGAGAAGGGAAACGTACCGATGTCGTGAAGCATAGCGGCCAGGCGCATGGTCCGGTGAAAGGTCGTGCGTTCATCGTGGGCTGAGGGATCAAAGAGTTTCTCGTCCGCGGCGGCCAATCCCAAACCCCGGATTATGCGATCCATAACGTGCATCACACCCAGCGCGTGGGCATGACGTGTGTGCGTGGCACCCGGAAAGATGTAAAAACTAAAGCCGAGTTGCCGAATCCAGCGCAATCGTTGGTAATAAAGCGTCTCGAGGATTCGGGTTTCGACCTGATTGAGGGTGATGTAGCCGTGGATGTTATCAAAGATGACTTTTTTCATCTCTTCTGAGTATCGGCTTTTTTCGCGTGAAATTTGTGAGTTATTTGCCGGTTTGGTCGCAAGTCCGATCGTGACGAGGTGATCTGGACCATGGACACGTCGGGCCGTCGGGAAGGAGCCCCGAATCAGGGCAGGTCTGTCACCAGCTCGAGCGTACGTGCGCAAACCGGCCTAGCAAAATGGCGCGTCTCGACCTAATATGGAGCTTCCTCCTGGAGGTTTGAATGTTAACGACCGTGTTGGTACTGGTATCAGTATCCACGCTTCTCGCAGTTAAAGGCATGCAAGAAGCCAAACCCGTCCCGGTAAAAGTCTCCAACCGGAACCCAAAGCCGTGAATCGGGCCTTTCTGATCCTGCTGGCGTGGGCGTTTTCGTCTTCTGAACCCTCCCATGCACGCTGGCTCACGAAGCAGGAATCAGGAAGCGTCATTGAAAAGTTTTATATCGACTATGAAGTCGCGCGAGACGGGACGTGGACCCAGACCGTGGACTACGTGATCCGCGTGCAGTCTGAAGATTCCAAGGTCAACGCCAGCCGTTTCACCATCGAATACAATGCGTTCACCGACAAAGTTGAAGTCCTGGAAGCGTTCACCCGTAACGGCAAACAGAAAATTCCGGTCGCGCGTGAGGCCATTGAAGATCGCGACAAGGGGGAAGCGCGGGACTACGACGTCCAAAAGGTCAGGTCCGTTGTCTTTCCACAGGTTCAAATTGGATCGCGGCTGCATATTCGCTACAAGGTGCGGACCGAAAAACCGTTGATCCAGGACCGCTGGTCGACACAGATCTCGCTCTATCCGAGCTACTTTGTCGAGAGTTTTAAGACACGAGTGAAATCGGAGCGCCCGCTGTACTTCGAGGTGACAGATGCGCGTCGCCTGGTTCATGTGCGCAAGATAGGCACAACAGGATTGGAGATTCTCAATCGCAAGCCTCTGCCCGGATGGGTGCACGCGGAGAAGGATCCCTACTTTCACCCGGCAGGCGCCACCGAAATCTGGATCTCCACGCATAAGGACTGGGGTGATTTCTTGTCGCCTCTAGAGAAAGATTTTGCCGCTATCCAGAAGGCCGGCGTCCCGACGAAGCTCAAATCGTGGCTAACGGAGGCGGCTAAGAAGAAAGCGCCTGAGGACCGCATCCTCTTTTTGCTTGAAAAAATGAGTCATGACTTTCGCTATTTTGGCGACTGGCGCCGACACAATGGCGGACTGGTGCCGCGTGCCCTCGTGGAAATCGAAAAATCGCGCTACGGGGACTGCAAGGATCTTTCGTCCCTGCTTGTGGCCCTTCTGCGCGCGTTGGATTTGGACGCGCGGGTGGCCTTGATTCGACGGGGAACAAATCCTTGGGGAGAAGAGCCGGATTACAAATTGCCCGTGAGCAATCGCTTCAATCATGCCATTGTGCGAGTGAACGTCGATAAAAATGTTTACTGGCTGGATCCCACAAATCCGGTCGCTTCGCTCCGACCGTACCCTGATCTCTCAGGTCGGCCGGCTTGGGTAATGGGTGGGAACGACGAAGCGGGCAGGGGCGGTGGCGGCGCGTTCGAGCGCCTGCCAGCGCCTCGACCCGAGGAGTTTCACTATGTGCACGACTATGAGTATCGATTTAAGAACAAGGACCTGGTAACTGTGCGTGTCGCAGCCGCCTTCAAGGGCCTGGCTCCTTACCAGACCGCTAACGATCTGATGCTTTCCTCGCGCAGTGAGGTTCTCTCAAACATTCTCGAGTATTTTAGCGAGGGACAAGAGATTAGCTCGTTCCGTTACATCAAGGAACCTTCTACGGGGCGAATTCTGCGGGATATGGAACTGGCGCTCGAGTATGAATCGGGCGGTGTGACCTATTCCGCTGGTAAGGCGGCCTTTCTCGTGATTCCAGATGGTTTCTTGAAAGGAACCTTTTATGAGACCGAAGGCCGCGAAAGCGATATGTATTTCTCGGAAAGTCCGTACACCTTCACGGGTGTTCGGCGCTTGCGCGAGACGCGATTGGTTCAGGAGGTCCCGCCTCCATGCCGGGTGAACTCCAAGTGGATGGATTTGGAGCGAACTATTGTTCCCAGTCAGCGCGATGTCCTGATCACGCAAAAGGTGACGCTGAAGCGAACCGTCATCACTCACGACGAGTATCGAACCCCCGCCTTCCGGAAGCTTCAGGCCGAGACCAAGCGGTGCTTCTACCGGTCCGGCGTTTTGGTCGAACCGCTCAAAGGGGCTTTGTCTTTGAACGAGCGTTAGGATAGGCTTCCGTGTATGAATTTAGATTTTATCGAACTGGGCGCAAAGCTCGGGATGTTTTTCGTTCCTTTTTTATTTGCGCTTTGCTTTCACGAATTTGCTCACGGCTGGGTCGCGAAGCTGCGCGGAGACAACACCGCTGAAATCAGCGGTCGCTTGTCGTTAAATCCCATGGCACATGCCGACCCGATCGGTACCTGGTTGCTGCCGCTATCGGCGATTTTGTTTTCAAGTCCGTTCTTCTTCGGTTGGGCCAAGCCGGTTCCGGTCAACTCGCGCAATCTGCGTAAGCCTCGGGAAGATATGTTCTGGATTGCGGTGGCGGGCCCGCTCTCCAATGTCTTTCTTGCGCTTGTGGGTGCGGTGGCGCTTGGACTGGTGTTGGCGTATATGCCGGCGCAGGGGACGGGGGATGCCCTCAACAAAATGTTGCAGACGTTTATTATGATCAATCTCTTCCTCGCCCTTTTCAATTTGATCCCAGTGCATCCGCTCGACGGCGGAAAGGTGATTGAGCCCTTTCTTCCCGCACGCTGGAATATGTGGTTGTTAGAGAACCAGGGCACTCTAAGCATGGGATTGCTGTTGGGTATGCTGTTGGCGGGCCATGTGCTGGCGGCGCCGGTGATATGGACTGCACAGAAACTCATGATGCTGTCTGTGGTCATTGCGCAACTTCTTGTCTAGCGTGCGTCAAAAAAGCCTTGATAATTCGATCCGGACTTGGTGGAATTTGACGAGACAGACATCCAGGTTTTGGAGTCACCTTTGAGCATACATGTTCAGCTGGAGCGATTTGAAGGCCCTTTGGGTCTTCTTCTGCACCTAATTCGTGAGCAAGAGATGGATATTTTCAATATCAATATCCATCAGATCACGCGGCAGTATCTTGAGTACATCAAGGCTATGCGGCGCCTCGACCTTGAGGTGGCCGGTGAATTCGTCGCCATGGCGGCCACACTCCTTCATATCAAATCCCGGATGTTGCTCCCTCAGTACACGGAGGACGGTGAGCCGACTGAGGACGAGGATCCGCGCAAGGAGCTGGTGCAAAAGCTGCTTGAGTATCAAAAGGTCAAGGAACTCTCCGCCGAGCTTTACAAGCGGCCGCTGTTAGGCCGGGACGTGTTCCCACGCGCGGAAAAGCTCGAACTCGAAGCCCTCCAAGAGGGCGAATTGATCCTGGAAGAAAAGCCGTTGTTTGCGTTGATCGCGGCCTACCGGTCCGCGCTTAAGAACATGAAAAAGACCGTTCATAAGGTGGCAAGCGAGCTCCAATCGATCGCCTCGCGCATCCTGGAGCTTAAGGATCGACTCATCGTTGGTAAGCGGATCGTATTTACCGAGCTGATTACGGAAGGCGGAAGTACTGCCGGGACCAAGAGCAATCAAGTTCTGGTGACATTCTTATCGTTGCTCGAACTCGCCAAGATGGGCTTTATCTCGGTCTTTCAATCCGAGCCGTTCTCCGACATCCATATTGAGCCCAAAAAGGTGATCGATCGCGATGTGGTTTCGCGAGTGGAGAGTTACGATTCGGTGAATGCCGAAGCCATGGCGGATAAAATTATGGTGGAGGCGCAGCTCACCCTGGATGAACCAGTCGTCGAACTTGAAGGCGAAGGTGAGGTCGTGGTTCAGGAGAGCTTCGCGGACGCGGCTTCAGACGATGAGATATTCGCTGAGGAAGCCCGGATCGCGGCGGAGGAAGCTGCTGCGGCCAATACAGGTGTTGGGGACCCGGTGGGTGAGGCGATCGTTGCGGGCATGGACGCAGCCCCAGCGGCAAGCGACGCGGGACTGGAGAGCGACACCAATAGCGACACCATCTGGGCGTCTGATGCAGCGGTTTCCGTTGCGCCGGATACCCCGCATATTCTGAATGCTGAGGAACCGACCATCGCTAGGCCTGAGGCCGCAGGATCTGACGCAACTGAGGACCGACCCCCCGAGGTGGAAGCATGAGCAAAAAGCGAGGCAGTAAGACCTCTTCGAAGAACACACCGCAAAGCCGCGATATTAAGAGTCTAATCGATAAGGCGGGCGAAGCCTTTCGTGAATTTGAGCGTCCGGGTTTGAAAGAATTGGATTTCATTGAGCCCGATTCGACTCAAAACGAAGGGGAATCAGCAGCGGAAGATACAAGAGTGGGCACGGATGAAGCCGATTCTGGCGAGGTGGGAGCCGGAATGGAGGCTAACTTCGCCGCCTCCGAACAGAGCGAGGTCGTTGCGGCCGTTGACACGGAGCTGTCCGACGTCGAGAGGGCTGACGAATCTGATAAGCCTGTTGACGGCCTTGAAACTGAGAATGCGGTAGAAGCCGAAGCACTTGAAACCCCCGATGTCCTCGAAGCCCGTGTTGAATGTCTTGAAACCTTTGAAGCTTCTGACGACACGGAAGTCTCTGAGGCATATGGAGGGGGGGCGGACAGTCCGATTGGTGGACCTGGTGGGGTGGAGGGCTCCGAGGAAAGCCCGGCACCGGCAGCGGAACTGGCCGGAACGGAACTTGAAAGCTTTGAATCCGCCGAGATAGAAGATGTCGAACACTTGACCCCTGAAGAAATCCGCTCCGTGGTTGAAAGCATCTTGTTCTCAAATGACAAGCCCCTCAGTATCGCCGTGATCAAGCAATCGTTCAAAGGGACTCAGGTCAAATCCAAGGACCTGCGCGACGCTTTGACCGCCATGGCCGAGGAGTACGCTCAGAGCCATCGCGGCTTTGAACTTCATGAGGTCGCCGGTGGGTTCCAGCTTCGCACCAAAGCCGCCAATATCAAGTATCTGCGCCAAGCCGTAAAGGCTCGGCCGTTCAAACTCTCCGGGCCCGCTCTTGAGGTGCTCTCCATCGTGGCTTACAAACAGCCGGTGACAAAGGCTCAAATCGACGAAATCCGCGGAGTTGAGTCGGGGCATTTGCTACGCGCATTGATGGAAAAGCACCTCCTGACTTTTGGCGAGCGCAGTGATCTCCCGGGAAAGCCCATGTATTACGAAACCACCAAAAAGTTCCTTGAGATCTTCGGATTGCGCAATCTGGCCGAATTGCCCTCGTTAAGCGATATTGATCAACTGATACCCGAGGGCATCGGTGAAGTGGAAGACAAGGAGACCCTCGGCGATTTGACTGACCAGCTTTCGCAAGAAGTGACGTCAACCTACTCGGTGGGAGAGGAAGAGCTTCTCAAGATAACGGATGAACTCAGCCAGATCAGCACAAGCTCTGAGTTCTTCGAGCAGGAGAAGCAGCGTATGCGCCAGCGGCGCGACGAAGAGCGCGCCCGTAATATTCGCGAGGCCCTGGATATCGGTGAGCCCGTTGATGATAAAGATCGCAAGTGGCTCGAGCGCTTTGATGCCGCTGTGGCCGAACAGGTTCAGGCGGAAAGTGAAGTGGACTTCGTCACGACGGATTCGATCCCGGACCATGCGGCGGATGCGGAACGTGAGCTCACGGCTCATGATGAGAGCGGCGTTTTGGAAATCAGCGATCATCCCGTGCACGAACCAGAGCCCGGCCAGGAGCTTTAAGCGCGGGTGTTATTGCCGCAGATAGGTGGTGGTCCCGTTCCAGGCTTTCGACTACTGACTGATTGCGGGCTGGCTTCCAGTGTCAGATTTCTTGTCGTAGGGATTAGAGACCGGTTCATGGCGCTCGGCCTGTTCGCGAAAACTCTGCTGCATTTCCGGTGACGAACAAAAGGCCTTGGCAAGCATGTACGTCACTTCAGGGAGGAGAGCTTCGGCATTCACCCAGGTTGAAGTCGCCATTCCAATCTTGGCGCAGTAATCAGGTTTAGGGTTCACTTTGGTGGTATCTGCCACCTCGACCAGGGGCCCCTTGAGCAGATAACGCATTCCGATCGAATCCACGAGAGTGTCTCCTTTCGGTGTCACCAGTTCTGCTGCAAAAATACCGAGCGGTTCGACGCGAAATGCAAGGCGTTTGGGCTGAGTTCCATCGCATTCCAGGGTGTGCGGATATATGTTTGTAACTTTAGTCTTTGGTCCTGTAAGGCTGTCTTTGAGATTCTTGCTCAGGCTGTACCAGAATTGCGTGGCGCCGACCGAATTTTGGTAGGCATCCGATATCACATGTGGCCAAGTTGCAGCCGCATAAGAGCAGCTTTCGCCTACAGTGCTATCCTCCACGTTATTCGTGCAAACCAGCATCCGCAACGCATGACTGCACATTTGGTGGGTTCCTACGGCACCAACGGCATAGACCCCCGCTATCAAACCTAGCGCCAAAGCAAATGGTATCACCACCGCCGCATCTGCGGATTCTATGCCCCACCAGCCAAAGTTCGCCACTTGCAGATTTCTCGCAAGCAGCTTCTCGATTGTCTGGAAATCCTTTTGCAAATCCGCGGGATGCGAAATCTTAACCCAGTCTTTCCCCACTCGCACCTGGCCGGGCCGGGCGGGATCGAGAGCGACTTCCAACCGCTTGGATTCATGGAACAGGTACAGGCGGCCATCCTTGAAGATCGCCTTTGGGAAGGCCGAGAGCTCGCGCACCTTCTGCAACAGCGGAAAATCGTTTTTTTTCACATAGGGCCGTAAGAGTTCCGAAATAAGAGGCGGTGTGAGCCGGCGATAGGTTGCGAACGTGGCTTCCATCAGGGCGGAAGAGGAGATTCGAGCCGCAAAGCCCTGCGCCGGGTGAACTCCCACCACCAGTAAAGCACTTAACCCAATAGCGCAAATCCTATGCCACATCACCGGTACCTCGCCCTAAACAATCCTAAGTTTTCATTCTAAATTGGACCCAAACGGGTGAGGGGTCCGGACTTATTTCTTTGGCGCTAAACTGGCCCTGCGTAGGGCCGTAGAACATAACCCGCCTCTGTGTATTTGCGTTTGTATTTGTGGAAAAGTAAGGGCCTCTGTTTTGCTCCCCTTCGCTTCTCTTTCCTTTCTCTCTGCCTTTCCGCCTTTGTCTCAATTTGAGATGTTTGAATCGCAGACGTTTATCTAATGAACGATAATGTGACTAGAACCTGATGGATCACAATCAATGAAATCCCCACGCGTGGCGTACGAGCTTTGCACATCTGAATAGCAACCCTGGTTAGGTAACTTTGGGAGCTATACCGATGAATCAAAATATCTGTTTTAAAGTCGCGTTGATCTTCTGTGCCGTGGGACTGGCGAATACAGGTTGTACGCGCTCGTCCTTCTCATCCGCCTCGCCGACAACATCTGATGAATCGAGTAGAGGATCACTGACCGTAATCGCCGGGACCTCTCCCGGTGGCGAGAACCCATCTGAAAATCCAGATCCGCTAGGCACGACGAATCCTCCTCGGACGCCCGACTCCCCAGAGCCCCATGAACCCGCCGGGCCGGGCAGCCCGGGCGGACCGACGCAAACGCCCGGGTCTACTGAGGGACCGGAAGGACCACGTGGCCCAGCAGGATCAACAGGCTCTCAGGGGCTCCCGGGACCACGCGGACCACAAGGACCACAAGGTCCCCGGGGCCCCCAAGGACTGCCAGGTGATAGCATGTGGAAAACCAACGGAACGTCCATCTATTACGACGGAGGATTTGTCGGGATAGGCAAGAAGGATCCGAATACCTCCCTTGATGTCGAAGGTGGAATTCGCCCCGGAGGCGAGACCGTTGTCTCTTCTTGCACAACCACAACCGAGGGAACACAGAGATATAACTACTCCAAACACGTCATGGAATACTGTAGCTGCCCCAGTACATGCAGCTGGGTGGGACCTAATCCCCCCAGTACGGCTCCCCCGTCTCTGCCGAAAGGCAGCTGGTGTGGATTGGCCTACGTGCAGGCGAGCCAGGGCATAGAAGGAACGGGAGCGGCGATTGCGAACATTCTTTTGAATGATGCGGAACCACTACAAGGCACCGCCGGAACCGCCGTGAACTGCGAAAACCTATCGCCCCTCTATGGTTGTCCGGCCGGCTACACACATCTTCGATTCTCAGCTATTTCGTGGACCGTGATTCAATCTCCTGGATCGTTCATAACATGTATCAAAAACTGAGGTTATAACTAACACATGTTTACGTATGACATGCTGGTCCTCAAAGTGACTCGAACGCCGATGATCTTGAGATGTCGCAGACACTTTCCGCCGGTCCGACGGATAATGGCCTTTCTTTTGACCGGGACGGCGGTAAGTAGTTTCACTCTGCACGCTCAATCGCGCAGTGAACAGGTCCACTCTGAGAGCCACTCTTCCCCTAAGATTGAGTCTCGAAAATGCATGGATGAACTTCAGCAGCTAAAGAACAAGGTGCTTATTCATTTGGATCAGAAGATTAAGACTTACCGCGAGAATCAAGACTGTTTGATGTCATTCGTGCAATCCCGAGATTGCTCGCGTTTCCAGCAACACGTGATTGCGGAACTGGACAAGCTGGCTCAGCACCGCCTGAATCAAACTTCGATAGATATGCGATTTGAGCGCAGCGGTGGATTTGTTTTAAGGACGGCCGCCCCTGGGCTGGGAACAAGTGCCGACGGCGGTGTCACTCTCTCGAGCGGGGCTTTGACCAACGGAAGGGGGCAACGAATTCAGGGGCTTTCACCGGATGAGCAGGCGGATTTCTGGCAGCGACATCGAAGAGATCTCAGTCAGTACTTGGCCACCGAGTGGTGGCCGGCTCAGTCCGTTCATTTTCCCCATTGGAGACAGTGTTTGCAGACCGTGGACGAACGCATCGTGGTGGATGACAACCGCATGGAGTACCAGGGTCTCATAGAACGCTCTCCGGACAAGCATCTTGTGTTCCCTCGTTTCGTGCCAAAATACAAGTGCACGCCGCAGGACACCATATGTCGAACAACACATAATCTGTGTCGCAAGATCTTCGAATTTTGGGCAAGCGCCCCCTACGGTCCAGATTACGACCGTTTTCGCAAGAGCCAAGCCAGCCGAGACGATCGCCAACTCAATAGCGGTTTGGAACCCTGGGTGTACAACGTTTCCGAGTCCATCAGAGAAAAGAGCGACGTTCAAAAAATGCTTATTGCTCGCTCCGCCTTTAAAAAACTGGGAGGACAAGCGGAGAAGCTAAGATCGTGGGTGGCTGGCTTAAGTGATTACCAGCTTCTGGCGCTTCGCGAATTCACATCTGTAAACGGAGTGGAGACCGCGCCCGAGTGCCGAGGATTCAAACGAAGGGGCATCGCTTCCCTGTTTTGCGATGACCATGGGATTGCTATAAGCGGATCACGCCTGGTCGATGAGTGTATTGCCGGATCCTTTATTACCGCCAATGCCGTATTGGCTGTTTTTAAGGATTTTCATAATGATCGGGCCTATCTCGTGGGGCTAAAGGGAGATGAACAGTGGCGTCAGTTCCACGACAGAAATGCACAGGAAGGGCTCAGAAGTGCCATTTTCGGCCCGGTCGAAACGGCGGTGGTGAGTTCAGGTGTTGGAGCCGCTATAAAATCGGTGAGCCCTGTGTTCAAAAAAGCTGTAGCTCATCAAAAGCCGGGCGGCAGCTCCGGCACCACTAAAAGCCCGAGTGGCAGCGCCCCACTGAATGCCCCACTGAATACCAGCAGCACACGCAGAGCATCAACCAACGGCACACCCAAGGTGCATAACGCCGACGCGGGAGTCGAGAAAACCGTATCATCAGTCAAAATCTCGCGAGCGTTTCGGGAAACCGACCCGCCGGATGTTCCCATTCCTCCTGATAGCAGATGGTTCATACTGGAAAATATCGGAAGACGTTATGAGGCTACATTTGCGCAAGATGGCGGGGAAGCGGTCCTATTTATTCGACCCGTTGGAGAAAAGGGTCCTGTCCATTGGGCCCACTCTCCGCGCTTCCCGCGTACTGAGCTGAATGAGATCATCGATGCTCAAATGGCCCAGGACAGGCTTGTGGCACAACAAACGGGAGCACCATTCGTCCCGATTGATAAATGGCAGATTCCCGCAGCGGATACTCCTACAGTGAATGCACCCACCGTGAATACTTTTGGAGCGGATTCATTGCCGTCTGCAAGTCGGCCTCCGAGAAGGCCTCCAAGGGGTGGGCGCATGACTCCACGGCAAAGACAACGTGAGCGTCAATACAATGGTACCTACTGAAGTCGTGCGCGCTGAATGAGACGGCCCCAAGGATAGGGAGGGGACTCTATCTTAATAATGATCCGCGATTCCGGTAGTGCGCGAGACAGCCGTTTCGCAAGATCGTCGGCGCTAGCTTGAGGAAGTCCAAAGGATTACCTCCAAAAGACCTCACCCTACTTTCCCAGAAGGCGTTCGCAGCTTCGAATCACGTCATCCAGATCCCGAAAGCCGGCCTCCCCGCTGCCAAACTCCAGACTATTTTCCTTAAAAGTGATTGCCCAGTCTTCAGGCCCGCTCGTTCCCATCTTGCGGGTGAGGAGCCGAATAAGTGATATGCTGTACTGATTGAACTGGTCTCCGATTCCTGTTCGATCACTCATTTCCGGATTGACGGCCCGTCCGCGGGCCGTTCGGTTCGCATAATAGGCCGATTGCCGCTGATTGGTGTCACGCACGGTCTGTTCGAGTTCGTCACGTGAAACGGCATATCCGAAGCTGGCAAGCTGGGAAAGGATTTCGCGCACGCGAGTCTCATGGCGAGTTCCGTTGTCGAACTTATCTTCCTCATCGGTCGATAGATCGGAATAAGCCGGCTTAAGGAATAGGCCAGCCGGGAGGTGGGTCAAAGGTCGGGGTGGTGTCAATCTTATGAGTGCCCGAGTGAACGACGATGCGATGAGGAAGATAAGGTGAGGTGAGGTCACGTGCACAGTGAATGATAAGGGCGTCGTCCCGCTTCTGATTCATTGAGCCCGATGAGACCGTCGTCTGATGCTAACGCGAAGGCGCCGCCCTCGTCGACACGACCTCCTCCACAATCGCTTCCGCGATGCGGACGCCGTCGCAGGCGGCGCTGGTGATGCCACCCGCGTAGCCTGCGCCTTCCCCCGCTGGATAAAGACCGCGGTGGGAAACGGATTGCAGGGACTTTGGGTCGCGCCGCACGCGCAACGGGCACGAGGTGCGCGATTCCACTCCGTGGAGCAAGGCTCTGTCACTGATAAAGCCCGCCATCTCACGATGGAATCTTTGAACTCCTTCTTGAAAGTGCCGGCGGAATTCGGGGTCAAAGAGGGTGTCCAGACGCGCGGGCACGACTCCGGACGGGCAGGAGGAGTCCAGTACCGGTCCCGCCGTTTCACCCAGAAAATCCACTAAGCGCTGAGCGGGGAGTTCCCTGGTGCCACCGGCGGCCCGCACCAGTTCCAGGGCGCGCGCTTCCAATGATTTCCTGAAGTTCAGGCCGCCAAACAGGTCGCCACCAAAATTCTCGTCGAACTTCACACTGAGCACGGTCGCGGCATTGCCAAAGCGCGAGCCACGGTTGAAATTGCTCATCCCATTGCTTACGACCCCGCCCGGGGACGTGCCGCTGGAGAGGACAAATCCTCCCGGGCACATACAAAAACTATAGACTCCCACATCGCTCCGGTGTTCGTGGAACGCCAGTCTGTAATTGGCCGCTCCGAGCTTGGGATGCCCGGCGAACTCGCGGTACTGCATCCGGTTCAAGTCCTCTTGCGGGTGTTCAACTCTCAAGCCCACCGCAAAGGATTTTCCCTCCATATGGACACCGATCGCGTGCAAATGCGCGAACATGTCTTCGGCCGAGTGGCCGCACGCCAGAATCAAGCGCTCACAAGAAATCACTTCACCGGCTGAGGTTCGAACACCTGTCACGGCCCGGTCGCGCGTCAGGATCTCGTCCACCTTCGTATCAAAGCGAATCTCACAACCCGCCTCGAGCAAAAAGGCGCGCAGCTTTGGAATCACCCGCCGGATCCGGTCGGAGCCGACGTGGGGATTGGCCAGATACTCGATTTCCGCAGGCGCGCCAAAGCGGACCAGGCGTTGCATAACATAGGGGATATGCGCGGACTTGATCCGCGTAATCAATTTGCCGTCGGAAAACAATCCGGCGCCGCCCTCGCCAAATCCCACGTTGTTACGAGGGTCGAGTTCTCCATACCGCCAAAACCGGCCGATCGCAGGGATTCGCTTCTCGGTGGTGGAGCCCTGTTCAAGCAAAAGACACTTAACTCCACGTTCACACAAGCGCAAGGCGGCGAACAGGCCCGCCGGTCCCGCGCCGACAATCACAACCGGCTGATCCGAAAAAGAAATTTTCTCCAGGCAGATTGGGGGTCGCTCCGCTCGTTCACCGCCTTCGAACACTTCCACTGAAAATATAAGATGAGGAGCGTGCCTCCGGCGGGCGTCCACACTTTGGCGAAGAATCCGATAGTCGCTATACCCCGGCACCATCCAGGCCAAATGCTCCTCAAGGGACTCATCCAGTCCGATCTGAATATTGCGCAGAGTGCGACCCATGGACTCCCTTCTATACACCTTCTAAACTGCCCGCAATGAAAGCTTTCCAAACGTGGTTCTTCTCTTGGATTTTCCCATGGGTCCCAAAGCGCCTGCTGAGTCGGAGCGTGGGCGTGATGATGCGTTGGCCTTTGCCGCCGCCCGTGCGTGAGCGCGCCTTGCGTGCGTTCGCTTCGGCCTTTGGCATCGGTGTCGCCGAGGCCGAGCAGGATCTGCATGCTTACGCAAGCTTGGATCAGTTTTTCACGCGGCGGCTGAAGCCGGGGCTGCGGCCGGTGGAAGCGGAGTTCATTCATCCTGTGGATGGCCGGCTTACAGAATCAGGCGTGATCGCAAGTGGTGAGTTGATTCAGGCCAAGGGATGGACCTACCCACTTGCGGAGTTTCTGGGAGACACGCCTCTTGCCACCCATTTCGAGGGCGGTCACTACTACACCTACTACCTTTGCCCAGCGGATTATCATCGCGTCCATGCGCCCGCCCCTGGTGAGTTGGTGAGCGGCAAACATATTCCCGGTTTGCTGTGGCCCGTGAACGAGTGGAGCGTGAACAATATCCGGCGCCTGTTCTGTCTGAATGAGCGGGTGGTGTTGAATTTCACCTCGCCTGCGGGACGGTGGAGCCTGGTGATGGTCGGAGCTACAAATGTGGGTCATATCACCGTGACCTTGGATCCTTCCATCACGACCAACCGGTGGATGTGGCATGCGCCTTCGGATCGCCAGTATACACCCCCGCTCCCGGTGCGGGCCGGTGATGAGGTTGGAATTTTTCACTTGGGCAGCACGGTTGTCTGTCTTTTCGATCGGAATTTCACGCGTGCTCAAACCGGCGCGCGGGCCGTGAGAATGGGCCAGTGCCTAGGTCCCCCAGACAAGCCCCTACTCAGGTGAAGATCGCCTTGTTTGAGGGTTAGAACTGAGTTCTAGGGTGAGGAACCGTCGTTGCCGATGGCTTCAACGGGGCAACCTTCCATGGCCTCACGGCAAGCCGCCTCTTCGGCCTCACCGTCAGGTTGTTTGGCCACGAATGCATGTCCATCTTCCTCATGCATTTTGAAATGATCGGGAGCGGCGAGCACGCAGGCATCGCACGCGATGCACTCTTTATCGACGTAGAAGCGTCCCGGGACATTGTCCTCAAATTTATTCGACTTGTCGGCCATGTCGTCAAACTAAAGGAGAACCGCTTAGATGTCATCTTGTCTTTTCGCAGCAAAACCGTTACCCCTTTGGACCTATGACATTTGAAGAAGAAGTCGCGCGCCGGCGCACGTTTGCTATTATTTCCCACCCTGACGCGGGGAAGACTACCATCACCGATAAAATCCTGTGGATTGGTGGCGCTATCCGTGAGGCGGGTGAAGTTAAAGGAAAGGCCGGAGCCAAGAAAGCCACTTCCGATTGGATGACGTTGGAGCAGCAACGCGGAGTTTCGATCACTTCAAGCGTGATGCAATTTGATTTACAAGGCCTACGTGTCAATCTCCTCGATACTCCCGGGCACAAAGACTTTGGCGAAGACACCTATCGCACCCTGATTGCGGCTGACTGTGCGGCCATGTTGATCGATGCGGCCAAGGGAGTTGAGGCGCAAACACGCAAACTTTACGAGGTGTGCCGCTTGCGGCGTATCCCGATCTTCACGTTCGCCAACAAGATGGATCGTGAGGGGCGTGAACCTTTGGCCCTGATCGACGATGTGGAAAGCACCTTGGGCATCAAATGCTATCCGGTGACCTGGCCCGTGGGCATGGGTGATCGGTTCCGGGGTCTCTATCACCGTCTGCGTCGAGAGCTGCTTTTGTTTGAACGCGGGCGGGCCGATCCCGAAGTGGTTGCGGTCCAAGGCTGGGACGACCCGCGTATTCGTGAACTCGTGGGTGAGGAGCTTTTCAATCAGTTGCAGGAAGAGATGGAGCTGCTTGAAATTGCGATTGGGGAGTTCCATCAGGAGGAATTTCTGCAAGGGTCGGTCACCCCGATGACTTTTGGCAGCGCGAAGCACGGCTGGGGCGTCGATCTTTTTATGAATCTTTTTGCGGCCCATGCGCCACCGCCTGCGGCGCGCTCCAGCAGCATCGGCAGCATCGCTCCAACCGACGCCCACTTTGCCGGGTTTGTGTTTAAGATCCAGGCGAATATGGACCGTAAGCACCGCGACCGGGTCGCCTTTGTTCGCGTGTGCTCCGGCCGCTTCGAGCGTGGGATGAAGGTCCGTCACGCGCGCCTCGACCGCGAGTTGCGCCTGGCCTATGCCAATCAGTTTCAGGCGCGTGAGCGTGAAACTGTGGATCAGGCCTTTCCCGGTGATATTGTGGGAATCATCGACACCGGGTACTTTCGCATCGGTGACACCATTACCGACGGAAAGCTCCTTCTGTTCGATCCCATTCCCCGCTTTTCTCCCGAGATCTTTGGGCGCCTCAGTATCAAAGATCCGTTGAAGCGCAAAACCCTCCAAAAGGGTGTGCAGCAACTGGCTGAAGAGGGAACAATTCAGCTCCTTTATGATCCCATCGTGGGCAAGCAAGATCCCATCGTTGGCTGTGTCGGCGAGCTTCAGTTCGATGTGCTGCTGTTCCGTTTGAACGATGAGTATCAGTTGGATGTGCGGCTGGAACGTTTGCCCTATTCCGTGGCCCGGTGGCCGGTGACCCGAACGGGCGAACCCCCACGCGCCCCATTGGCGGGGAGCGCTAAGATCTATCATGATGAAGACGAGCGGCCGGTGGTCCTCCTGGAGAAGGAGTGGGACTTGAACTGGTTGAAAAAAGAAAACCCAGATCTTGAGTTTCGGATCACCCCGGCTTGATCAAGTGGCCTTGAAGTTGCTATTTCTTCTAAAGAAATGGCTGAGGATAGGACTGAGGCGGGAATGACAGGGAATATCGAATCCGCGGTGGTTGTGATCGCCGTGTCCGGAGGAAGTGGATCGGGAAAGACAACCTTTGCCCGCATGCTCCAAGCTCACCTTGGTGACCATTTTTGCGGCATTCTGTCTCAGGATTGTTACTATCGTGACCAACACGAAATCTTCGATCGTGATGGAGGGATGGTCAATTTTGACCATCCGGAATCAATCGAATTTGAACTGATGATTCGGCATCTGCACCGGCTCAAGGCGGGCGAAGACATTCTGGTCCCGCGTTATGATTTTGCGACGCACCGGCGTCTCTACGAGACCCATCGCTTCCCCTGCCGACCCGTCATCATTGTGGATGGAATTCTGTTGCTCACTCAAAGCGAGTTGCGACCTTTGTTTGATTTTTCTTATTTTATTGAAACCCAAGAGGACTTACGCTTCCAGCGCCGGCTGCAGCGGGATGTGCGGGAGCGGGGACGAACTCCGGAAGGGGTTCATGATCAGTTTTTCAACCATGTGAAACCCATGCACGATCTCTTTGTGCAGCCCTCGTGCAAGTTCGCGGACCGTGTGATTTCCGGAGAGCGAAGCTTTGGTCCCGTGATCGAGGAGATTGTTTTCGGATTGCACAAGGCGCGAACGGGTGCTAGGGCCCCGTCATGATCTTGGAACGCGAAGGATCACGGAAACGCTTGACGTGATTCACGAAAGCTTCATTCAGCCGGTCCAAATCGCGCACCAGCTGATCAAACTCCATGACCTTCCGTTGAATTTCCGGCCAGTTTGGATCGAGGCTGGAGATACGCGGGCGATCCATGGTCTGTGAGCGGATTTCCTGGCCTAACTCCGCATACGTTCCGGCTTTGTTCGAGTACTCGTGTGCCGTGCGACTCATTTCATTGTAAATCGAGGTTCGCGCCTCCAGCTCTTCACCTGGTTTGGAGTTATTTAGGATGGCTTGGCTGCGCTCGAGTTCACTTCGCATATTCTTTTGGTTTCTTTGCGCGGTATGGATGCTCTTTTCGAGTCGCTTTTGGAAGTCCTCCACGTCAAAGTTAAAGTAGAGCTTTTTCGCCGTTACACTGTCGGCAAAGGAATGGCTGGCGCGTTCATACTCAACCGCGGCCGCGTTGACCGCGACGGTGGCACTTTCGAATTCCCGAATGGCCTGATCGGCTGGGGCGTACGCGGGTTCATGACTTCCGATCTTGCTTGAGGTATAGGCCAACGCGGCGATCTGGCTGTTGGCATCCGACATTTTTCGACGCTGCTGCTCCATAACCGCCAGATTCGATTTCATACGTTCGAGCTGGTGCCGAAGGTCACCTTCCACACTCTGGAATCCAGGCGTGCCGCCCCGCTTTAGGTTTTCAAAGAGCAGGTTTTTTTCCCGGTAATCGGTCTGCGATTTGCCGACCACGTCATTTGTGCTTTGCAGAGCTTGACTGAACTCCGATTGCACCTCGGACACGTTGAGCGTGGTGATGCTGGCGCAGGAGACGAGTCCGAGCGAGAAAGCCACCGAGTAACAGAGGGCGCGGGCACGAATGCTCATTTGCATTTTCCTCCAAGACCTTTCTACAATGGTAAAGGACCCGGATCCGTGGATTCAAGGGTAGATCCAAAAAGAGGTTCAACAAATGGCACTCAGTTCGCAGTTGCAATCCGTTCTCAAGTTCATATTCCGTCCCCAAGCTCTCGTAGTTGGGATCCTTGTTGTGGCGGGGGCAGTGTCCTGCCGATCCAACCAGAAAGATGCGCCCACCCCCGGAGAAGAGGCATCCTGGTCGGGACAGATGCAGAATATGTCTGAAAATGTAAGGGCCATTCTTCCTTATCTTTATGATCGCGACGCCTTTCGTAACCCGAAGAATCGCGCGCAAGTTCATACCGCCCTCAAGCGATTCGCGCAGGCCGCTCATCATGTGAACGCGGAAACGGGCAAAAAGTTTATCCCGGATGATCTACTGATCGAATATTCCCTCAACAACTTACGCGATGATTTAAATCGCGCGGTTCATAGCTTTGAGATGGGACAGCTGGAGTACGCGCGGACCGCAGCCAAATCCAGCATCGGTCACTGCTTTCGCTGTCATTCGGTGACCTCCGAGGGCGGGGTTGCGGCCTGGGATATTGAAAATTTGAACCATCTGAATCTGGCACCGCTCGAGAAAGCGGACCTCCTTGTGGCGACCCGTAAGTACGATAAGGCCGTCAATTATATGGAGGGGCAATTGAACTCACCCGATTTCCTAAAGAAGCACGCTTTTGACTTCGAGGCCATGCTGCGTCGTTATCTGGCCTTGATTATACGCGTTGAAAGTGCGCCTCAGCGTGCCCTTAAGGAACTGGACCGGGTGGTGATGCGTGAAGATGTGCCCCATTATATTCAGGAGCAGGCGGAGAGCTGGCGCCAATCCCTAAAGGCCTGGGCCAGTGAGAAAAAGCCCAAAATCGCAAACAGCAAGCAGCTCTTTGACGAAGTCGAGAAGCGGTTCCGAAAGGCCGGCGGACTTCAACGTTATGAGAAGGACCATGCCGGCGATGTTGAGTATTTGCGCGCCACGGCTCTTCTGCACGAAAGTCCTAAAATGCTCAAATCGCCGGCGGAGCAGGCCCGTGCCTTGTATCTCTTGGGCCAAGCCTATGAAGTTCTCGATGAGCTTGGATCCTGGAACTTGCACGAGAGTTATTATGAAGCCTGCCTGCTAAAAGACCCGAGCGCGCCCACGGCGAAGCGCTGTTACTCGCGATT
The DNA here is from genome assembly GCA_050249195.1 of Bdellovibrionales bacterium. Lineage (GTDB taxonomy): Bacteria > Bdellovibrionota > Bdellovibrionia > Bdellovibrionales > UBA1609 > JALHOQ01. Next base: position 68,914 of record JBFWQY010000007.1, on the reverse strand, counting down.
GGAAGCGTCTTTGTATATGGGCTATTCGGGAAGCTCGGGCACGCATCTTCCGCCGGAGGAGGCGGAGCGCCTTCGCCGATTGCGCGCGAAAATTCAATAGAATTAATTCGTGGGTGGCCAAATTTTCTCTTTTACTTTGGATTCGAACAAACTCTACCATACTTATCAGTATCCATTCTGGAACATGGATGCGTTAAAATCTAAGGAGGAATCCATAATGGTAAAGTACATCCTTTCCGCTCTGCTGGTTTGCGGGTTGAGCTCGTTTGCTTTCGCCGATGATCAACATGGTAGCCATGACATGCCGGCAAGCGAACAGCCCACCGACGACACTGGCATGATGAAGGATAAGAAAGCGGAAGAAGCTCCGGCTGCTGCTGCAAAAGCCAAGAAGCCGATGGCAGCTAAGGACAAGAAGAAAAAGAAGACTGAGCACTAAGTTATCATCGGTTTGCGCTCAAGCTGCAAATCTGGAAAAAAGGGGTTCTTGAAAACCCCTTTTTTCTTGTCCAAATCTACGTTAACGTCGCGCGCACTATGACGGATGATCGCAAAGCAAGCCATCGCAAGAAATTAAAAGTAATTGGTTGGCGCGAATGGGTGGGACTCCCGGATCTCGGGATTGACCAAATCAAAGTGAAGGTCGATAGCGGTGCGCAAACCTCCGCTCTTCATGCGACCAAGATTCGCTACATTGAAAAACATAATGGGGAGACTCTGGTCTCTTTTCTGGTGATCTCACACCTCTCGCCGCGAACTTTTGCGCGGGTGCGCGCGCCGCTGGTGGAGCAACGGAAGGTCAAAAGCTCTCTCGGGCACGCCACCATTCGCCCTGTGATTCTGACTCAGATTCAACTGGGTGGGGATGTCTTTCCCGCGGAAATCACTCTCGTGAACCGGGATCCGATGGGGTTTCGCATGTTACTGGGGCGGCAAGCTCTCCGGGGGCGATATCTAATCCACCCGTCCCGCAGCTTCTTGCTTTCTCCGGAAATCGAAGGTGTTTAGAGGCAGGTATGAAGATAGGAATTTTGTCCCGAAACGTCGCCCTGTATTCAACATCTCGTTTGGTCCAGGCGGCTCAGCAACGCGGGCATGAAGTGGTCGTGCTTGATCCGCTGTTTTGTTACATGGATATCACCTCTCATCGTCCCATGGTTTATTATCGCGGGCAGTTGCTCGACAATTTCAATGCGATCATTCCCCGCATCGGGGCCTCGGTCACATTTTATGCCACCGCCGTCTTACGGCAGTTTGAAATGATGGGAGTCTACTGTTTGAATGAGTCGGTGGCGATCTCGCGCTCGCGCGACAAATTGCGGGCTCTTCAAATTCTGGCGCGCAAGGGGATTGGGATGCCGGTGACGGGATTTGCGCATTCGACCAAGATGACGGCCGAATTGATTAAACTCGTGGGTGGCGCTCCCCTGGTTATTAAACTTCTTGAAGGAACGCAGGGGAAAGGCGTGGTTTTGGCCGAAACCACCGCCGCGGCGGAAAGTGTGATTGATGCCTTTCGCGATCTTGATGAATACTTTCTGGTGCAGGAGTTTATCAAAGAGGCGGAAGGGGCGGACATTCGCTGTCTGGTGGTGGGAGGCAAAGTCGTGGCGAGCATGATGCGCAAGGCGAAAAGTGGCGAGTTTCGCTCCAACCTTCATCGCGGGGGAACCGCGGTCGCGGTGAAACTCACGCCCGAAGAACGCAAATCCGCGACCCGTGCGGCCACAGCTCTGGGCCTCAATGTGGCGGGCGTGGATATTATCCGGTCCAAGCATGGTCCCCTGGTTATTGAAGTGAACTCTTCACCTGGACTTGAGGGAATTGAGAAATCCACCGCCAAAGATGTTGCACAAATTATTATCGAGTACGTTGAAAAGAACGCGAAACCCCATCACAATAAAACCAAAGGTAAGGGTTAAGACGCATGCAATGGGATTCTTTGCCCGAAGCGTTGGCGCGCCTGCAGGCGGGGGCGCACGCGCATTGGGGGAACTATCTGGGGTTTTATTCAAGTTGGCTGGGCGGGTATTTCCGTGAACCCTGGGCCATGCTGATTCCTATGGATGACCATGGATTTCACCGTGGAGACGGCGTATTTGAAGCCGTGCGCATCCACGAGGGAGCCTATTTCGATTTGGGCGCTCATCTGCGTCGATTGGAAAACTCGGCCTCCATGATTGGTATGAAACTGCCTCACACGCAGGCGGAAATCACCGCGATTTGTGTGGAACTGGCGCGTCGGGCCCGCCCCTCGAGCGGGATTTTGCGCTTGTATGTGACTCGTGGTCCCGGTGGATTTAGCCCGAGTCCGAGCGAAGTGGTTGGGCACCAGGTCTATGCGGCGCTCACGCGAATGGCGCCTCCTCACGAGCGTCTCTACCGGGAAGGCGCGCGCGCCTTGATCAGTCGGGTGGCCGCAAAAGATGAACTCTTCAGTCAGATCAAATCCTGTAATTATCTGCAAAATGTGTTGATGAAAATGGAGTGCCTGCAACAAGGATTCGACTTTGCCTTGAGCGTAGATGCGCAAGGGCGGGTGTGCGAGGGGGCCACCGAAAATCTCCTTATTGTGACAGAGAGCGGAGACGTCGTCATGCCTCGCTTCGAGTATACACTGCGGGGCACAACCGCGACCGTTGTGCTCAAGCTTGCGGAAGAGCTTCAACAGGAGGGGCGCGTGAAGGCAGTCTATCAGGCCGACTTGAAAATCCAGGAATTGCGGCGGGCGCGGGAGATGGCTGTTGTGGGAACAACGTTGGGTGTGCTGCCCGTGACGAGCTTGGACGGGGAGCCCATCGGTGACGGAAATGTGGGTGTGCTTGCAAAGGATTTGCATCAGCGCCTTTTGGGGCGAATGGCGCAAGACCAGGCGCTTCGCACGGTGTTTTAGACATTGCCTTTTACAAACGTAACCAATAGATCTTCAAAACCGGGATCTAGATAAGGAGTCAGCATGAAACGGGTTCTGTTAGTCACAACAATGTTCGCAGCGGTAGTCATGCTCAATGGCTGTACACGCTGTAGTCAGGAGCAGCCGCCGGAAGCACCGCCCGTGGTTGAACCGACTGAACCACCTCCAGGTGAAATGCCTCCGGGGGGCATGGAGGGTGGCGAAGCCGCGCCGGGAATGGAAGGGGCACCCGCTGGGGAGCAACAGCCCGGAACTGGTGAAACGAACACCGAAGGAACTCCAGGCCACTAAGAGTCTTTCAAAGATGGGGCGTTTAGGCGCCCCAACCGATTTTGGGCACGGCGGATTTCCGCCCTGAGCTTATCTTGGTTAGGGCGGTCAGACGCCCTGATCTTATATTGAACAGGGATTAAACGCCCTGGCCTTATACTAAACAGGGCGTTTAACGCCCTGTTTTTGTCGCAGCTCCGGCAGATGGGGCTTACGAGACCGTGAGCCGATACGGGCATGATGCGCGCAATTTTTGGAGCAGGCGTGAACAGCGGATTCTTGGCACCGCTGGCAGATGACGGCGTGGCTTCCACATTTCATGCATTCTAAAGGGCGGTTGGCGGGATGGCCACAGTGCGGACAGAGCCGGTAGTGCGTTGTGGGCTGAAGTGTCTGATCGACGGCCACGCGATAATCGAATACAAAACACTCGCCTTCAAACTCAGCCTGCGGATACTGGCTTAAATAGTTGAGAATGCCGCCGTCGAGCTGGTAGACCTGCTCGAAGCCTTGGTCCTGCATTTCCAAGATCGCCTTTTCGCAGCGAATGCCGCCGGTGCAGTAAATAAGCACTTTCTTGTTTTTATCAATGCCTGATTGGCGCAGAGCCTGAGGGAACTCACGAAATTCGCTCAGTTTCAAATCCACGGCATTCTTAAACTTTCCAATCGCAACTTCGTAGTCATTGCGTGTGTCGATCACCACGGTGTCGGGAGCGTGCAAAGCCTCGTGCCAGGCCTCGGGCGAGAGGTGCCGCTCGGTTTTCGCCTCGGGAATCCAGCCCGGCCGTCCCAAAGTGACGATCTCGTCCTTGATCTTGACCTTGAAAACGCGAAATGGATGTTTTCTGGCGGTTGCGTCTCTAAACGAGAGCGCGATGCCTCCTAGCCACTGCTTTAATTCGGATTTAAATTCTTCACGGCCGGACTCCGACTCTGACGAAACTGTCAGATTGACTCCTTCTCGCCCCACTAAACAAAGGCCACGCAGCCGGTGAACGTGGGCATACTCTTCGAGTTGAAATTTGAGGTTCTCGACCCGTTGGTCGCTCAGGTGCTGAAAGCGATAAGAGCTTGTGATGAATGCGCTCGGCCTCATGCTCAGCCGGCCTCCGGCCGACGCATCATCTTGCGCACCTCATCGGCATGCTCAACCTCTTGGCGGACGAAGTCGCGCGCCATTTCCTCCAGAGCAATGTCTCCCAGGTCCGTGGCCAGGTGAACCAGCTGCTTGTATTTCACGATGGCCTCTTCTTCAAAGCGAAGGCTCTCTTCGAGAAGCTGCTGTACAGTGTGAAGATTGCCTTCCTCCACTTTGGCGGCAACCACAGGCGGATGCCCGCCTAAAGACGTGATCTTTTCGCCAACAGCGGTCGCATGATCCATGGCCTCTTTGGCATTGTCGCGAAACCAAGCCTGAATGGGGATCCGGTTGTAACCCATAATCATAAACGAGTAGTGCAGGTAGCGGCTGATGCCCGCCATTTCGGATTTATAAATGTCGCCAAGAAGTTCCAATACCTGAGTGTTCTGATAACTTTTTTCTGTTGTACTCACGTCAATCCTCCTTCGGCGGTGATGGTACTGCAGACGCTCCGGTGTGCCTAGTGCAACATTCGCTTCAATTCATTAGATACCGACCGTGCTCTTTTTCTTTCTTGAATTCGAGCTAAGTAAAAGGTAATGACCATACAAGAATATTTGAATTTAGATTCAAATTTATTAGAAGCAATTTACGATAACTTATATGAACATTTTAATGTCAATGCGTGTCAGACAACAAAGTGGTTTTTCAAGGCCCGTGAGGCTGCTGGCGTTGCCGATGCCTCGCATCTGGTGCCCGAGAGGCCCCGGGACTGGGTCTAAAACTCGACGGAACGTAAATGAATGTAATCAAAATAGAAGGAATTTAGAGTGATCCATTTATCCACTCCGCGTACGACATCCCCATCGACCCCTATTTCTCCCTCTTCATCCTCATCGTCCTCATCATCTTCCTTCACGTCCGAACGGGAGCCAGGGGCAGGAAGACGTGGTCGCGGCAAAAAGCCAGAAATGTCCTCGGAAGATCTTAAAGCTTTAATTGTTCGGATCGCGCGCAAGCATTTTGCGACGCACGGATACTACGGCGCGAGTTTGAAGGCGATTGCGGAGGAGGCAAAGGTTGCCAACTCTCTGATCAATTATCATTTTTCGGATCGTCAGGGTCTCTTCCGGTCCTGCATTGTTCCCTTCCTGCACAACCGAATGGAATCCATTCAAAGGATTCTTCGTGAACCTCACAGTCGTGAAGACCTTCGGGTTCGTTTGGAGCTTTTTGTTGAAGAGATGTTGGACGCCATCCGGGTTGATCCGCATGGCTTTGACATTCTCAATCGGGAAATTAAAGCTGGTAATGTTGAGATTCTGGAGGTTTTTGAAGAAACGGTTTTAGAGGCCTTTAGATTGGCTGTGGTTTTCTTTGAGCAAGCTAAAGCGAACGGCCTTTTGCGGCCGGAGATGGACCCGCAGATTATGTCCCTGCTTTTGGTTTCGGCGACTTGCGATGCGCCACGCAAGGAGATGATCATGAAGCGTCTTTTCAATCGCAGCCTCGAGGAAGCGGATTTCCGGAAGTCTCTGGTTCAGCATGTGGTCGTTTTTTTCTTGAGCGGGGTGACTGGATGAAATCCGTTGCGCGGGTGGGACTTCAGGGGGTCGTGGCGGGAGTGTTCCTTCTTCTGTCCGTTGCAGCATCGGGCCAGTCCGCACAGGCGCCCTCTGGAGCGGCTCCTGCTCCCACATTGATGTTTGCGGACTACCTCGAACAGGTTCAATCGCAGAATCGCGAGGCGCTCTCACTGCAACAAGACGTGCTCAAGGCCACGCTTCGCCTGGAGGAGGCGGAAGTGCCTCTGAGCCCAGAGCTTTATGCCAACTACTCGTTGTTTGATGATCGCGATGAGGCCACCAATAGCTTTTCGCCGTTTCGTAAGCAGGGAGACAGTTGGCGTCTCGGGGTTCGAGACCTGAATCGCTGGGGCACAAAAACGGATGTGTTTGTCGAGTCGCAACGTTTTGATCTGACCGTTCCTAATCCCCAGCTCATTCCGCTGCGGGATTACGCTGACGTTAAGGCCGGCGTTCAACTCACTCAGCCGTTGTGGCGCAATGGGTTTGGCGGTGCGACCCGGGCGGAGATGGAGGCCCAGCGCGCGATCAGTCGGCTCGAACTCTTAAGATCACGGTTTGATCTTAAGAACCTTATTCTCAAGGCCCAGAACACCTATTGGTCGCTCGTATCGCTGGGCCAGGTTGTGAAGTTGCAGGAAGAAAACGTCGAACGTGCGCGCAAGCTGCGGGACTGGATGAGCAGCCGGGCGCGGTTACGGCTGGTGGATGATGTCGATGCCTTACAGGCGCAAGCTTCGCTCGAGCAGCGTGAATTGGAGCTGCAGTCGTCAAGAGATGAATGGGCCACGATGGCGCGCCAGTTTAATACCCTGCGCGGAGTGGATCATGACCGGATTGAACCGCTACCGGATCTCCCGCCCGGCGAGATTCTCCTAACCGAGGCGAAAGACTCTCGCGTGCAGATGACCCGAGAGGATTTTCGTATGATCTACGAGCGGGCCATGGCCAATGCCTCACGCGCCCGGGCCGCGCGTTTGAACTTGGGACCACAGTTGGATCTTGTGGGGGGTATCACCACCAATGGCCTGGACGCTGAGACTGCGCGTGCATATGACGAGGTTCAGGGGCTCGAACATCCGAGCTGGCAGGTGGGGGTTGTGTTCAGCGTGCCCCTTGATTACAGCCTCATCGGCAATATGAAGCAGTCTTATGAAGCGGCGGCGCGCGCGGCGGAACATGCGCGTGAGCACGCGCGTTTTGCTGAGCAGCGGGCCTGGGAGGATTTGCTGGCGCAGAAGGCTGAAGCTCAGCGAAGGTTTTCCAAAGCGCTGTCATTGGAAAACACACAGACCTCGCTGGTTCGCAAAGAGCGCCAGCGGCTGCTGAATGGACGTACAACAACCTTTCAAGCCATTACGTTCGAACAGAATCTCGCGACGGCTCAAATCGCGCGTGTTCGGGCGCAGCTGGCCCTTCTCCAAGTTCACAACGTGCTCAAACAATTTGAGGTGCAGGAATGAATCTGGCTGCGCTCGCTATTAAGAGACCCGTTTTTATCACGAGTGTGCTATTGGCCTTGATCGTACTGGGCCTATTCGCGTTTAAGAAGCTTCCGGTCGATCTTTTTCCGGACGTGACTTTCCCCATTGTGACGGTGACCACTCCTTATCCGGGCGCGGGCCCGCGCGAAGTGGAGATGCTGGTATCCAAGCCGCTTGAGGAGGAACTGGGTACGATTGCTGGAGTTAAGACCATTCGTTCCATTAATCGTGAGGGAATGTCCGTTGTGGTTGCGGAGTTCACTCTCGAAACCGATGTGAAGTACGCCGAGCAGCAGGTGCGCGATAAAACTTCAAGTGCCCGCCGCAAACTCCCCGACGATATTGAAGAGCCTACAATCCGCAGGATTGATCCTTCCGATCAACCCATCATGATGCTCACTCTGAGCGCCAAACTTCCGATGGCGCAACATTTCGATTTAGCCAATGAGGTCGTGCGTCCCAAGCTCGAGCAGATCAATCAGGTGGGATTGGTGGAGGTTTTGGGCGGGCGCAAACGCGAGATTCATATTGAGTTGGATCGGGCAAAATTGAGTCGAGCTCAATTGTCGGTTACGTCAGTGGCGAATCGTTTGGCCATGACGGGACAGAATATTCCCGCGGGCTCCGTGAGCCGCGAGGAGTCCGGGCGCGACATGGTGTTTCGCACACTGGGAGAATTTGAAACGGTTCAGTCGATCAAAGATGCGGCGGTGAATTTTTACGGTAACGAACGGGCTCAGACGCTGAGCGACCTCGGTCAGGTGCGTGATACGCTCGAGGATCCGAAATCTTACACGTTTCTCAATGGCGAGCCGACGCTCTTGCTTTACATCTTTAAGCAAAGCGGCGCCAATACGGTTGCGGTCGCGAATGCGATCAAGAAAAAGGTCGCGCTGATCAACGACGAGCTGAAGAGCCAATATAAAGACGCCCGTCCGGAACTCACAATGGTCAGCAACCAAGCCCGTTATATTTCGCTGAACGTGGCCGACGTTCAGGAGGCCATCGCCATCGGCATTCTCCTGACGATTATCGTGGTTTATTTCTTTCTTGGCAGTTTCCGTTCGACGCTCATTACCGGCGTTGCCATTCCGGTCTCGCTAATCGGGGCCTTCGCTCTGATGCTAATTGCCGGCTTCAGCATCAATGTTATGAGTTTGCTCGCCTTCAGCCTTGCGGTGGGGCTCTTGATTGATGATGCTATTGTGGTGCGCGAAAATATTTTCCGTCATATGGAAATGGGCAAAGGGCCGCGCCGAGCGGCTCTCGAAGGCACCCTCGAGGTCACCATGGCCGTGATCGCCGTGACGCTCACAATTATCGCCGTGTTCATGCCCATTGGATTTCTCTCCGGAGTCGTGGGCCAGTTTTTTAAGCAATTCGGCCTGACGGTGTGTTTTATCATGGCGATTTCGCTGTTTGATGCGCTCTCCAACGCCCCGATGATGAGTGCCTACTTCGGCGGTGTGCATGGGGCCGAGCCGACGCACGGCTTCTGGTACTTCGTACGCACGCCCGTGCGTTTATTTAATCGTTTTCAAGAGTTTTTAGAGCGGATCTATGAAGGCTTTTTGCGTCGGCTTCTCTATCGTCCGTGGGTCGCTCTCGTGGCCACGGCACTTGTGGTGTTAGGAAGTTGCGTTCCGTTAATGAAAGTTCCAAAGACATTTTTACCAGCTCAGGACAGTGGCGAGTTTTCCGTTGCCTTGGACATGGCCCCGGGCACCAGCCTCGAAACGATGCGCGATCGCGCTCTCGAAATCGGGAAGGTGATCCGCAGCCATCCGGAGGTGATCAATGCGGTATTGACGGTGGGCTCGCGCCAGGGCGAGAAGAACAAGGCCGAGTTTTACGTTTTCCTGCAGCCGTTTGGTCAAAGGACAATGAGCACCTCGGAATTCAAAGACACCATCCGCGCCGAGCTAAAAGGCTTTAAAGATGCCAATCCCATGGTGAAGGACATTGATTACGTGGGTGGAGGCATGCGGCCGTTTACGCTGAACATCGCGGGACAGGATTTGGATCAGGTGGAGAAGATTGCGGCCGGCGTGGCCGAGCGCCTGAGGACTCATTCCGCACTCCTGGATGTGGACACCAGCTACCGACCCGGAAAGCCGGAATTTCAAGTGCGTGTGGACCTGGATCAGGCCCAACGTTTAGGAGTCAGCAGCAGCGCTGTAGGCAAAGAGTTGCGGGCCCAAGTCGAGGGTGTCACACCGGCCGTGTTCCGCCAGAATGGGCTCGAATATGACATCCGCGTTCGTCTAAGACCGGAGCAGCGAGACCTGGAGAGCAATTACCATCGGATTTTGGTACCTAATATGAATGAGCGTCTGGTGGAGCTGGACCGCGTGGCGCGCTCATTGAGCACAACGGGGCCGGCTTCGATCGACCGTGAGAATCGCGGGCGCTACGTGCAGGTTTCCGCCGATGTGAAGCCGGGCGGGCCGGGAATGGGAGCGGTCATCGCCGACATTGCCAAATGGCTCGGGCCGGGTGGGGAACTCGAACTTCCTCCCGGGGTGAGCTATCGCTTCGTCGGCCAGGCGGAAAATTTTCAAGAGCTGATGACCAGCATGATTATGGCGGCCTTGCTCGGACTGATCTTTATCTATCTTGTCCTGGCGTCGCTGTATGAATCCTTCTTCACACCCTTCACCATTATGCTTGTCATTCCTCTGGCCGCCTGCGGAGCATTCTTTGCTTTGTTTGTGGCGGGAAAATCGTTGGATCTGTACTCGATGATCGGCTGCATAATGCTGATGGGTCTGGCCACCAAGAATTCAATTATTTTAGTTGATTATATCAATCAGCTCAAAGAGCGCGGGGATTCTCAGCTTGAGGCCATCGTCGCGGCGGGGCGGGTGCGTTTGCGTCCGATCCTCATGACGAGCCTGGCCTTAATCGCGGGCATGATCCCTGTGGCGGTTGGTCTTAACGAAGTTTCCAATCAACGGACCTCGTTGGGGGTGGCTGTCATTGGCGGCGTCGTGAGCTCCACTTTGCTCACCCTGGTCGTCATTCCGGCCGTCTTTACGTATATGGAGCGACTGCGCACTTGGCTCCTCAGGCTCGGGTCGGCGCTGGTCACTCCGGAGGAGCCCTACGCCAAAAATGGCAGGTATACCCTCCCGGATTCTTCTGTAAGTAGTCTTGATGATACTCCTCCGCGGAGTAAAACTCTTTAAGATCCTCGACTGTCGTGACCACCGGCCGAGACCAGCGGCCGGAAGCATTTTCACGTGCAATCACACGTTCCGCGATCGCCCGTTCTTCGGGATCGCGGGCAAAGATCGCGGAACGATACTGCGTGCCAATGTCATTGCCCTGCCGATTACGTGTGGTGGGATCATGCAGACGAAAAAAGAGTTCGAGTGTTTTTTCATAGGAGAGGACTTGCGGGTCAAAAGCGATGCGTATGGCTTCAGCGTGACCAGTCGTGCCTGTTTTGACGTCCTCATAGGTGGGGTTCGGAGTTGTGCCTCCGGTGTATCCGACCTCCGTATCGAGAACTCCCGGAACCTGCCGGATCAGTTCCTCCACACCCCAAAAACAGCCCGCGCCCACAACCACAAAATTTTTATTGTTCGACACCATGCACCCTCTTTTGCACCTTTCGATCGATAGTGGGTCATCATAGTGACTTTGAAAGCCGCTTGCAAATACACCCGGATTCAAATTTTGTACGGCCTTACTTTGTTGGATGATTGGGGCCCGGAGAGCCCGGAGAACTCGGAGAGCTCGGAAGGTAATAGATCAGGTAGGAAGCCTCGTCCTCGGCTACAATTTTCCAAGCTGGAAGAGGTGCGAGCAGGGGTTGAATCTGCCGGTACCCACCGAATTTATCGACTAAAAGCATGGTCCAGTTGTATTTCCGCGCGAGGGCGAGGAATCGAGTTTGGCTGCGTAAGGCGCCCACGACCTCCTCTTCATAAAATTCCATATCGGTAACGAAGCCATGGTGGAAGATCGGAGTTATCTGTTGCCATACCAAGTAGCTGCCAAAATCATGCGAGTTGTAGAGCCGGCCGGGGATCGGCTGATGGCGAATGATCTCTGCCGTCTGTAAAGGGAAGAATTTGGGATCCAGCTCGAGACGCGGCCGGCGCTCACCACTGGAGCTGTAATACCCGGTCGTAAGATTCTTTATCGCGATCGCGCATAGGGCGATGCTGATACAGAGGGTCCAAAAGGGGCGAGCGAGTTGCAAGTGAGAGGTCGTGGCCAGAGGCTTGAGCGCGATCACCAAAGCCATCGCTGCCCATGGAATAAACCGCACTGCCTGTGTTGCGCACACGATCGCCAAGGCGCCAAAGATCCCGCGCGCGCTCCACCAAGCCCTTTGTTTTTGGATAAGAGTCACCGCGGCCGCCGCCAGCACCCAAAACGCGACGGTCTCCGGAGAAAAGCGAAATGCAGGATGATAGGCGGGAAACCACTCGAAGTTGAACTTCTTAAGCGTTTGCGCCTCGTGAAGACCAAAACGCAAAGGATATAAAGCCCCTTCGAGCCCTTCGGGATTGACGAGCAAAAGTGTCAGTGGCAGGAGCAGCCAGCCCGCGCGTTTGAACTCCCGCCTCCATGCAACCCATGTGGCCAATAAGCCGACGCCGATGGGGTAGCCGGGATGCAACTGCACCCACAGCAAAAACAGAACGCTCAGACGCAGGATTAGACTCCGGGTGATGCGGTCTTCACGCACAAGCCAGACAACGAGGAGCACACAGGCCAGATCTGAAAACAGCGACGACCGCGCCACAAAACGGAAGGAGGCGCCTAGCACGGCCAAAGTCCAAAGACCCATCCACAGGGGATGGCTGTTTTGTGATCGCGGCTCGCTGCGTAGGCTGAGAATAAAGATACCGGTCAGAAGTAAGCATTTCAGGATCACCAGTCCTGGTATTCCAAAGGCCTTCCAGAAGAAGTGAAAGACAAAATGGCTTAGCCACTCGTGCTTCCAAATCAATGTCGCATTCGGAAGGGAATAGAGATAGGGATCAGAACCAGAACCAGAACCAGAACCAGAACCAGAACCAGAACCAGAACCAGAACCGGCGCGAGCACCGGAACCCAAGTTCAAATCCGTACCGGTCCAGCCCCAGACGTCCGACAGTGAAAAGTCGCGCGCCATAGAGAGATACATTAGAGCATCTCCCGATTGGATCGCGAATACAGTGAACGATAGGGCGAAGACCAGTAGCGCCACAGAAGCGATTCGTGTGAGAGATTTATGAGAGTTGAGACAGTTAAAGCAGTTGAGACGGCGAGTTAATCCCATCTCCTCAGAATTCAAAGAGGTCGGTAGCTTGTCAAACAGACCTTAGGCGTGAGGACCTTGGGCTGAAGATAAAGCTGGCCCCTTTTCTTTAGTTATTTCAGTTGTCAAACTCAAGATATGGACGTGTCGCGGTTCGTCTTCCTAATAGTGACGGCTCCCCTGATGAGTTTGAGCTTGCTGAGCCCGAGGGAGGCTTTAGGTAATCCAGCCCAGGGAAACCCGAGGGCAGCGGCCCCGGACGTGGTCACCTGCCAAGTTGGTGGCAAAGAGACGTGTGAAGAGGTGCGCCTCAAGTTCGAACCGCTAACCAAATCTTATTTTTCAGAAATGCCGATGGACATTCGCAAGCAGAAGTTCATGGAATGGATGAAGCCGGCAAGCTTGTTTGTGCAGGCTCACTCGGGATTAGCCGCGTCCGTCATAGTGGCCCAAGCGGGTGAGGCGACAGAATGGGGCACGAGCCTTCCGTTCACGAAATTCAATAGCCTCTTTGGCAATGTTTGTTATCAGTCCAAGGTCAGTCATGACGGGCGCGTGGAGATCGGATCGAAAGTGTATCCCTATCGAGCCTACTGTGGGCCCGCCCGCCCCGCGCGCCAGGGGGGGCGCTATGTCTCGTACTCGAGCTATTCGGATTCTCTGCTGGCTTATGTTTCCATGGTGCTAAAGTCGCGTGGGCCCCAATTTTCCGATTTGCAACATGTCGTGAAACGCTCGCGGACTCGCTCGCCTGGAATTGCGGGTTTTAGGAGCCTGATGTCGTCATTGCGCGGGTATTCCGCTGAGCCCGCCTATGCTCAGAAAATTGGCGAACTCATAACGAACTTAGGGCTGAGCGCGCTGGAAATGGATGCGTGTCAAAAATGCCTGTATGACTCCACACACCCATCGCCCGCGGCTCAGGTCCTCCGTACGCCGGCTACAGTCCCGCCGACGGCTTTGCCGACAGTCCCACGGGCGACAGCGGCGCCAGCGCCATCCGCTGGCGCTGGAGCTCCGATTTACGCGCCCACACCGGGGACTCCGGCGAGTTCATCCCCGGGGGCGCAATGAAAGTGCTGAACGCAATGAACACAATGAACACAATGAGCACAATGAGCACAATGAACGCAGTGAACGCGGTGCGGGCAATGAAAGCAGTGAATGCAGTGAATGCCATGACTGCGGGGACTGCAATGAGCGCAGTAAAAGTTCGGATCTTCGGTGTGTTTGTCGCACTTGTTGCGGTCGTGCTTGTGGTTGGTGAAACGGAGGTTTCGGCACAGCCTATTCGGGCCGGATGTCCCACTCGCGAGGCCCGCACCTTCACGTCGCGTGAATTCTTGGATCAGTTTGTAGCCGCCTCCCGATTGGTCAGTTTCGATTGTGAGGCGTTTACCGACGGCTCCGGAAAGGAGTTGTTGCTGACGGTGCTTGTCCTGAATTCATCTGTTGCGGTGGAAACTTACGTCGGTGTGTTTGCCCGCGAAGGCTTCGGCCCTCAAAGTAAGGCATTGGCTAAGACGGGGGCGATTGGTTTCGAGTCTTTCCCGATGCAAATTGATTCCAATCGCCGGCTGGTTTTCATGTTACCTAAAGAAGATGCGCCCATTCCTTCATTTTATCTCAATACTCAGGTTGCGCCCCAAACCACGCAGTTCTGGCGATGGGAGTACAGTGGTCCAAGCGAAGGGATAAAATCCGTCCGCACGCGTACACTCTCCATGGAAGCCGGTACCCTTCCCAAAATTTTTCCGGATCAGGACAAATGGCGCGCCTTGATCGTGGACCGCGCAACTGAAATTTGACCTGAGTTGAGCTCGCCTCTGGAGGCAACTCTAGAGAACCCTAGGGCGCGAAACGCCGAGCCCCACGGTGGTCGTTCGAAGACTTCCAACCTCTTGAACCATCGAAGCCGGAACGCGCGGTGCGCCGGCATCAAAAAATCATTGACGACATTTTGAGGCCCTCAGATTGCGGTGTGATGGAGAGCGAGGGCGTGGTCCTTGAGAAAAGGATCGATCGTATCGGTGGCGCGCCCACGTGTCTGGTGAAGGTTTAAAGGGCCTCTCTCGTTGTTGTCCCGGCTGAGCTCAAAAGTGCTTCTTGAAAACCCATGGTAGAGAAGGGTGCAGATACAAAGTGCATCGCATATGACTTTGTTTTGTCTTTCGCGATGCTTGCTTTGTCGGTTGAGGAGCAATGGAGGTGACTGTGAGTGGAAATGGAAGTGGAAGTGGAAGTGGAAGTGTGCGGACGGAAATGAAGGCGTTGAATCCCCGACTGCGTGGTCTGCATGCCCGAGCTTTGGATTTAAGCCGCAAGCACCGCTGCCTGGAATGGGAGATCGTTCAGATCCTGCAGGAGGTTGAGCGCACGAAGTTGTATAAGCGGCTGGGGTGCTCTAGCCTGTTCACCTACTGCGTGCAGAGTCTGGGGTTTACGGAGGCTGTAGCGTATGCATTTATTTCGGTGGCGCGCAAGAGCCTGCAGGTGAATGAGCTCAAGGTGGCTTTACAGGAGCAG
Source organism: Bdellovibrionales bacterium (assembly GCA_050249195.1). GTDB lineage: Bacteria > Bdellovibrionota > Bdellovibrionia > Bdellovibrionales > UBA1609 > JALHOQ01. Next base: position 53,794 of record JBFWQY010000007.1, on the reverse strand, counting down.
AAGCTGAGTGTGTCCAAGGTCCATCGGTTGGTGTCCGCGTTGACTGCGGAGAATGCTAAGGAGCTGCTGGAGTTTGCCGTGACTCACTCGGCGCGTGAGCTTGAACGCGAAGTGGCCAGACGGAATCCCAAAGCTGGACCGGCGGATCAGGTCCGAGATCTCTCGGAAGAGCGGGTTGTGGTGCGTGTCTCGATGTCTCGTAAGACGTACGAGATGTGGCTGAGAGTTCAGTCGCTGGAGGCGCAACGGATGCAAGCTCCAGCAAGTTTAGATGCGGCCTTGGAACAGGCTTTGGAGTTTTACCTGGAGCGCAAAGATCCGGTGCGTAAGGCGCACCGGAAGGCTGAGCGGACGGCGGCCACCGCGCCTGAGACGGAAACCGAAGGAGTTGAGACTGCGGCGGCGATTGTGCGTGCAGTTGAGATTGAGGAGGCCATTGTCACTGCGGCTGAGTCATCAACGACGCCGGCGCCCGCGACTGAGTCGAGGATTGAACCTGTGGTTGAGGCTGTGGCCATAACTGATGTTATGACGATGACGAACACCGTGGCACCAGAATCCGCGTCCCAGAATCGTGGCGAACTGTTCACGTGCAAAGTGGGGGAATTGCCCCGCGGCGACAAGCGGCCACGTTCAGGGTCATACCCGGCGCAGAGAGCATCGGAGCCGATGGCAGCCGCTGCGAAGGCGCAGGCTCGCGTGCCGCTCACGGCTGCGCAACGCCACGAGGTGTTTGCACGCGATGGTGGGCGTTGCACGCATGTGGATGCGCGGGGGCGGCGATGTCCAGAGGACAAGTGGTTGCACATTCATCACATTCGACCCATCAGTGTTGGCGGAGGCAATGACCCATCCAATTTGACCTTGCTGTGTTCATTTCACCATGATCTCGCCCACCAGCTCAATTTGCCGATTATGGGCCAGGTGTCTTGGCTGCGGTCTCCGCAGGCACCGTACAGTGCGGGGAGTTTCATGTAAGGCTACCTTGGACGAAGGATGGAGGACACCCGCTCTCGACATCTGCGGCGTGGATAAGGCAGAATGCATATGATGCATCGGATTTTTTTCTCTATTCTGACCTCGATTCTGATGGCGTTCGTGGCGTCCTTTGCGATGGCTTGGGAGGCGCCGAAAGGAGCGAAGCCCAGTCCGGACGAACTGAAGAAACGGCTCACTCGGGAACAGTATCGGGTCACCCAGGACGACGAAACGGAGCCGGCTTTTAAAAACGCGTACTGGAACTCGCATGACGAAGGCCTCTATGTGGACGTCGTATCCGGCGCGCCTTTGTTCAGTTCGCGCGAGAAGTTCGACTCGGGCACCGGGTGGCCGAGCTTCACCAAACCTTTCGTCAAAGAAAACATTATCGAGAAGGAAGATCGCTCGCTATTCACCACGCGCACGGAGGTGCGCAGCAAGCATTGGGGCAGCCATTTGGGCCACGTGTTCAATGATGGTCCGCCGCCTACCGGACGCCGCTATTGCATCAACTCGGCGGCCCTTCGGTTCATTCCGAAAAACCGCCTGACAGCCGAGGGTTACGGTGAATTCCTGAAAGCTTTTGATGACGGCAGCACGAAGAGGGGTGTCGCGATCTTCGCTGGAGGATGCTTCTGGTGTATGGAGCCTCCCTTTGATGCGCTTAAGGCAGAGGGAGTGATTGCAACGACGGTCGGATACACAGGTGGGCATACCGATCGACCTACATACGCCCAGGTCTCGGCGGGTGGGACCGGTCACCGCGAGGCCATTGAGGTGATCTACAATCCGGAGAAAATCAGTTACGAAAGGCTCCTCAAAGTCTTCTGGCGGAATGTCGATCCTTACGATGAGAAAGGTCAGTTTTGCGACAAAGGCGAGTCGTACACGGCCGCGGTCTTTTACTCCACTCCCGAGCAAAAAAAGGCATTCGAGAATTCCCTCACGGAACTTAAAAAAAGTGGGAAGTTGAAAGGAAAAGTGGCCACCCCGATCTTGCCCGCAAAAGCGTTCTATCCTGCCGAGGCGGAGCATCAGGATTATTATCTCAGGCACTCCTTTAAGTATAAGTTCTACCGCAAAAACTGCGGACGCGACCGCCGTTTGGAACAGGTCTGGGGTAAAGACACGGGGAAAGAGGATTAAGACTGGACTGCGATATAAGACCGGACTGCGCGCTTAATTCTTTGGAATAGAACTGGTCTTAAATCGCAGCCGCCGGCGATCGAGCACCAATTGGTGGGTCATATTCACGTTCGCGGTATGGATTTCTTCAATGCCCAAATGGCGCATAAAACCGTCGATCAAAAAAAGATTGCTGACGCTGGTGGTGGAGTAAGGACCTTTGATCTCGGGATCACAATCAGTCTTGGAGCTGAGGTAGTGTTCGAGGCACTCCACCTCTTGGCGGGTAAAGCGATGGACTGTATGGGAACAGGCGGGCTTGGTTCCACAGGCACAGGCGGCGATTTTATCCCAATGCCGAGTGATCTGCGCCTCGACGGCTTTGGTGTGAACGCCTCCGATTCCGATCACACAGGTTTTACCAGGTCTGAGTGCCAGCTTTTGTTGCAGAGGTCTCATGCGCTTGGCCGCTTCATGGCGTGCGAAGTGGCGGGCTTTATCCACATTTTTTTCCTGCAGCGGATTGGGAGTGGGTTCAGGAACGGAACATCCGTCTGGTGACCGGCCGGGAAGACCAAGTTCCTGGATGAGCCGCATTTTAAAACCTTCTGCGCCAAGATCGACGCCAAGAGGTTTCGTCTTGCGGCTCTCGTCCCAGGTCCACTGCATGCTGCCGCTTCCAACATCCCAAACCAGGGGAGGGTCTTCCTTGCACAGGTCTTCCTTGCGCGTCTTCGCTCCTTCGAATCCCAACCGGGCTTCTTCGTCCTGGCTTAAGGTCATAAGTGGCACGCCGGCGGCCTCCATCTTGCGCGCAAATGCTGCGGCGTTCTTGGCGGTGCGCACGGCGTGTGTTCCGGCCGCCGCAAAATCGATCGAACCATATTGAGGAGCTTTGCGTTTGGCCATAGTGAACGCGGCACGCTTTAACATTCGCACGGCCTGAAGGGTCTCGCTCATACTGGCGTCCGACAATTCGCCGGTTTTGTGTTTCCCCGCTTCCAAGCCGCTGGGGGCACTGGCTTGATCATCGAGGAGGCGGCGCAGGCGAACCTCTCGCGCGCAGACCTCGACTTCAGAGAGGTTCATCTTAATGGTTCCGGAACCTACATCAAAGACGGCGCGAAGACGGGGTTCACAGGTGTTTTCAGCGTGAGCGAACGGCAAGACGAACACCAGGCCGAACACCATGAGCATGACCGGCACGAGTCGGACGATGGGCGGGATTTGGAAGACCTGCACGATTTTTACCATCGGCACTGCCGGAAAGACGAGTGACTTCGTGATGAGGGACATAGTTCCCAGTCTTAATACGCTTTGGCCCGCCGCGCAACATTTTGCGGGCACGCCCATGGACGAGGTGAAAAAATCGCAGGAGCAAAGGGCGCGGACGCCCGTGCTCCCAGGTCAGATGACGAAGACTCCGGCTGAAAGGACTCAAGAGGGACTCCGTACCAAAGTCCACCGTGAGCCGGTTACAAAATCAGCACGGGTTCACCACGAATGGGATCTCAAAAACTCAACTGATTCTGTCGATAAGGATGAGAAATGAAAATTCATCTTGGGGAGAGTTATGAGCCAGCGTCAACAGCAGCATGAGGATTTTTCGGTGGAGGGGACCCAACGGGTGCGTGTTGTCCGGCAGGACCGCATACCTTGCGCCGGCAAGGGATACAAACTACGCTGGCAGAAACAGACCTTCGAGTTGATGAATTTGAGCGCCTTTGGTCTTGCCGTGATTTCCCCATCATCCCTTCCTTCGGAATTGCTGGAAGCCACGCTGCTCTTTGACGAAATCCCGATTAGTGAAGCGAACCTCAAACGGGTCCGCGAAGAGGCCCTTCCGAGTGGCGAGTTTGTCTCGGCCTACACGGTCATCGGACGCCCCATTGACGTCGAGGTGGCGCAGGCGGTCCAGGAGATCTGGGAGGCCTTGGAGACTCACCACACCGAATCTCTCCGGCAGGTCACAATCGATCCCCTTTTCCGTGCGCGAGTGTTGGAGTTCAAAGAGTGGCTGCAGCAACTGGCTCGCCGGGTGAACGGCCTTCAGAAGGACAGCTTCCGTTATGATCGCGTCGCTGTGGATCTGTTTGAAGATGCCGCGGCTCAGCTCGTGGCCCGATATCTCAGTGACAACCTTTCGCCGGTTTACAAAGAAATCGAGGTCCAAATGCGCGCGTTGGATCCGGTCGCCGCAAAGGTTCATGTCCAATTTTTCCGCGAGCAATTGGGTCCCATTCTCTTTCAATCAGCCTACGCTCATCGCGCCTTCAGTAAGCCGAAAGGATATGCTGGCGACTACGAGATGATGAACAACGTTTACCTGCGGGAGCTTCGGGGCGAGGATCTCTTCGCGAAGTGTTTGCAACGCTATTTTGTTGATGAACCGGCAGGCCGGGCGGTACGCAACCGGGCCCAGTATCTTCTCACAAAAATCCAAGCCACCGCCGCGGCCGCCGCTCCCGGGCGTGTTGCGCGGATCCTGGCAGTGGCCAGCGGTCCCGCCGTTGAGATTCAGCGATTGCTTGTGGAAGCGCCGGAATTCACCCTTAGTCATCCCATCGAATTTCATCTGATGGACCAGGATGAAGACGCTTTAAAACACGCCCAGCGCCGGATAGAGGAACTCGTCCGAACGCGTGGCGCAAGAGGCGTGAGCTTTCATTATCACAATCTGGCGATTAAGAACGTGATCGTGGAAGGATTTCCCGATCAGGATTTTGACCTGATCTATTCCGCTGGCCTGTTTGATTATCTCTCCGATCCCGTCGCCCAACTTGCGGCCACGCGTTTCTATCAGTCTCTGGCTCGTGGTGGAAAGTTGATTGTGGGGAATTTTAGTCTTGATAATCCCAACCAGTTTGCCATGGGACTCATCATGGATTGGCACTTGATCTATCGTTCGGAGTCTGATCTTAAACGCCTCTTCGAAAACTTGAGTCCGGATGTGCACGTGGAGCGGGAAGATTTGGGCATTAACCTTTTTGCGGTACTTGCGAGGGCCTAGCGGTTGAACTCGCCGACGCGCGCAGATGAACTCAAACTAGCACTGGAGCGGGACTCGCTGGAGGAGAGCCGGCGGGTACTGATTATTGCGAGCGTTTGCTTTCCGACGCTCTACCTGCTGTTTTGGTTTGTGGATCTAATTTACGCGCCCGAGCACCGATGGGTGTTTCTAGCCGCCCGCTTCGCGGTCATGCCCGTCCCGCTGTTGATCTATTTGGCTGTCCGTAACTCCAAATCCTATTCCCTCAATCAGGCGATGGGACTGATCTATGCCGCCTCCTGTGCTGGCGTGGTCACGTTTATGATTTATTGGGCGGAGGGAATCGCATCGATTTACTACGCCGGATTGAATTTGATCGGCATCATCGCTCTGGGCTTTCTCCCATTCCGGCGGCGCTGGTTTATGGCCACGGTAGCCGCAATTTATCTTCCCTTCCTTCTTGGAGCCTGGATCCGTGGAGGTGGCGAGGACGAGGTAAGGACCTTTCTTGTCAATTGTTCTTTCGCCTCTGGAACTGTGTTCATTGCCGCCATTTGGAGCTATACCCGCGAGCATCTTCGCTGCAGTCAAGTGCGCGCCAAATTGGATCTGGAACATGAGATTCGATCCCGCGAGGCCGTGATCAAATCAAAAACCGAGGAGGGTATCAAACTGGCCGCGCTCAGCAGCCAGTTCAGTCCTCAGGTGGTGGAATCAGTCAAGTCGGGCCGCTTGGATTTGGCGCACGGTGTTCGTCGTGCCGAGATTTGCTCTGTTTTTATAGATATTGTGAATTCCACCAGCCGCATCACCCGCCTGGATAAGGAAAATATCCATCATGTGATCTCGATGTTTATGGAGGACACTCTTAAGGTTCTTTTGAAATTCGACGTCACCGTAGACAAGTTTCTTGGCGATGGCGTTGTGGCTTTTGCCAATGATCCAATCCCCCATGACGACTATGTGGACAGAGTCCTGTATGCCGCGCTTGAAATTCGCGACCGGATCCAGGCGCGCCAGGAGGATTATGAAACCCACTGGCTGAATGCTTTGGATATTCGAGTGGGTATCGCCACGGGATTTGCCGATGTCGGCTTTTATGGAAAGGATCGACTCTACAAAAGCTATACGGCTATCGGCGCGGTTGTCAATTTGGCCAGTCGTTTGTGTGCGGCCGCCGAACCCAACCAGATTCTGATGTCGCACGATGCGTATCAACGTGTGCGGGCGCGCCACAACTTTATTCTGGAATCGCTCGGTCGTCGGATTTATAAGGGCTTTGAAGATGATGTGATCCGAACCTATTCTGTACGCGGCACTCGTCGTTCCGCCTTTGCGGATGTTAATGAGCTGGATTGTCCTCAGTGTGACTCCGGGATCATGTATTTGGATCGCAATCAAGACCATATCATGGTACTGAAATGCCGCCAGTGCGGTTATGTGCATAAGGATCTCTTATCCCCTCAGACCCTGCGCAAGTCCGGGTAAAAAGGGGGGCTGCCAGGCACGAATGTTGAAAATACCTCTCCAGAGGAGGAATTCTTTGGCGAACACAGCTCAACCGGATGTCGATGTAAGTGCGTTATCAGAGACCGGTAAGGCCCTTATAGACCTGAAGGAGAGGATTATTGGAACTTGGCTCTGTCGAGTACGTTCTGAAATCGGTCCGGCGAGGCATTTGAGCGAGCCGGTACTTGTGGATACACTGCCTTCCCTCATCGAAAATATCGCGAAGATGTTCAATGTTGAAAACGGACGGACGCCTGCGGTCCTAAAGATGATGGAGCCATGGGCACACGGCCAGGAGCGGGCGCGGATGACGGACTTCGAACCGATGGAGCTGATTCGGGAGTACCAGATTCTCCGTCAAGTGATTCTTTCGGAATTGAAAGACGATCGAACCAAAATAAAGAAAAATGAAAAGCGGGTGATCCATGATGCCATTGATCAAGCCATGCGGGATGGAATGGCCGCTTATGCGGCTGTGCAAACCGCCATTCGTGAACAGTTTATCGCCAGTTTATCCCACGATCTTCGCAATCCCTTGACCGCGGCGAAAACCGCCATGGAACTCGTCGTCCGTCGCCCTCATGCTGACAATGTCGCTCAGCTTGCGGGGCGCGCCATTGAGGGCCTTGAACGGGTTGATCGGATGATTGAAGACCTGCTGGACCTGACGGCTGTGCGTGCGGGACGGCCCTTGCCACTCCGTCTAAAAAAATTCGATGCGAGAACTTTGGTTGCGCGTGTGTGTTCGCGGCTTTCAGTCAGCCATAATAAACCCATAGAGTTGGATTTAACTTCCGTGGAGGTGCACTGGGACCATGAGAAGATCGAACGTGTGATTGAGAATCTTCTCGGGAATGCCCTTAAACACGGGGATCTCGCGCGGCCCATTCGCGTCCATATGGACTCTAATTATGAGCGGGTCCGAGTGTCTGTACACAACTTCGGCGCTGTTATACCCCCGGCGGAACATAAACGTATTTTTCAACCCTATCACCGCATCGGCGCCGAGCAGGGCCACACACATGGCGGATGGGGGTTGGGTCTTCCCCTGGTGGAGGGAGTGACCCATGCGCACGGAGGATCCGTAACTGTTGAAAGCACGCCCGAGACAGGAACCCTATTCACCTTGGATCTCCCACTGGACGTGCGCCCTTTGATTGAAGAGAGAAGCCGATTTTAACCTTTTTGACCTTAATTGATCTTTTTCCCTATAGTGACCATCAGAAACCAATGAAAGCTTGCGTCAAAGGCGGGCAGCGGAGTAAGTCTCTTCAGGAGAAGCTCTTGATTCGGGCGCAGTTTTAAGGTGCCCTGGAGTGGGAGATCTAGACCGTGGGCCCGTGTTCAGTGGCTATAATTGAAGATGAAGAGGAGATTCGCGAGGGACTTCGGGACGCGATCGAGGCCGAAGGCTATTGTGTGGCCACATATGCCAATGGCCAGGAGGCGCTCGAAGGTCTTGTGAAGGTTGCGCCGCCCGGCCTGATTCTCCTCGATCTGATGATGCCCCAAATGGATGGCTGGCAGTTTCTTAAGGCACGTCAAGATTTGCCTAAACCCTATTCGGAGTCCCCCCTTTATATTGTTTCAGCTGTCGCGGACTTGCATCGAGTGGAGTCCGCCGGGGCCGCGGGATACATGCGTAAGCCGTTGGACCTTGATGTTCTTCTCAAGGTTGTGGAAACCTACTGTGGACCCGCGTTAAAGGAGAAGGAGTGTGAACGTGAGTCAGAAAATCGCACCCCCGACGGGGACCGCTGAGACCGAGGTGCGCAGCCTGCGGCCGACACTTTTAGGCGAGGTGGAAATGGGGCACCGTTTTCGGCTGCTGGTTGAGAGCGTCTCCGATTACGCTATTTTTCTTCTGGACCCTGATGGTTACATTCAGACCTGGAATGCGGGGGCAGAACAGTACAAGGGCTATTCGGCGGAGGAGGCTATCGGCAAGCACTTTTCCATATTCTACACGCGAGAAGACACCGAGCGCCGGCACCCTCAGCATGTGCTGAAGACGGCGCGAGAGGCGGGCCGGTTTGAGGATGAAGGTTGGCGCCTTCGCAAAGATGGAACCCAATTTTGGGCCAATGTGGTGATTACCCGATTGACAGGGCCCGATGGCACGATTGTCGGATTCGCCAAGGTGACCCGGGATTTCACCGCTAAAAAGACAGCTGTGGATGAACTGCGCCTGAGCGAGGAACGCTATCGGCTCTTGGTTTCGGCTGTGAAAGATTACGCCATTTTTATGCTTGACCCAAAGGGCCGCGTGGCGACGTGGAATGACGGGGCTCAGAAACTCAAGGGCTACGTGCTGAGTGAGATTCTGGGACAACACTTCTCCAAGTTCTATCCGCCGGAGGATATTCGATCCCAGAAGCCTCAGTGGGAGCTTGAGGAGGCCGCGGTCACCGGCCGATTTGAGGATGAAGGTTGGCGCGTGCGGAAGGATGGCACGCGGTTCTGGGCGAATGTGGTGATAACCGCAGTTCGCAATCCCGCCGGAACACTAATCGGTTATTCAAAAGTTACGCGTGATATGACGGACCGGCGGCGTCTTGAGGAAAAGCTTCGGCGAGCCAACGAAGATTTGGATGAACGGGTCAAGCAGCGCACGGAACAGCTGGAGAAGGCCGTACGCGCGCGCGACGAATTTATGAGCATTGTGAGTCATGAACTCAGGACTCCGGTGACCTCATTGAAGCTTCAGGTGCAGACAGCTCTGCGGCAACTCGCCCGCAGTGACGTTGAGGGATTCAGCGAAAGAACCGTCAAGTTTGCCCAAGGAGCAGAAAAGCAGTTGGACCGTCTGAGCCGACTGATTGACGATATGCTGGATATGTCGCGAATCTCGATGGACCGGCTGAATTTGGATCTCGAACCTCTGAATCTTTGCGAGGTTGTTCGCGAAACTGTTGCCCGTTTCGAGGAACAGAGCCACGTTGCCGGCTGTCAACTGACGTGCGAGGCGCGCGGAACGGTTGAAATGAAAGGGGATCGACATCGCCTCGACCAGGTGTTTTCCAATTTGTTGATGAACGCGCTCAAATACGGCAGTGGCAAACCTGTCTCAGTGAGCGTCACAGCCTCGCGCACGAAGGTCTTTGTTGAAGTTGAGGATCAGGGAATGGGTATTGCGCTCAAGGACCAAGCTCGCATTTTCGAACGGTTTGAGCGCGCCGTATCCGCCTCGCGGGTGAGTGGAATGGGGCTCGGGCTTTATATCAGCCGCAATATCGTCGAAGGACACGGAGGACGCATCTCGGTTCAGAGTGAACTGGGAAAAGGCTCAACCTTTATAGTCGAGCTTCCTTTGAACCTGCGGTAAGATTTCACCGAAAAATTTAATCAGATGAAAACTAGGGTATGTTATTGAGCCGCCCGCGTTGGCGAGCGGGCGGCGAAGTTGAATACCGGCCCATCACCAGTTGTAGTAGTAATAGTTCCAGCCGTGATAGGGTCGCCGATGCGTAAACCCGATGCTGAAGCCGTCGCTTCCAAAGTACAGGCCCGCCGTCGGCGTGTGGAAGTAAAAGCTGTTGGGATTGCGAGGATAGTAGTACTGGTTGCCGTAATAATAATCATAGTTATAGTACCCGGGATACCCCCCGTAATAGCCGCCGTAGTTCCCATATGAGTTCCACGGCCAACCCCAGCCCAGGCCCGACCACTGCGCCTTATGCAGGAGCGGCGCGGATTCCGTATGCCGAACTCGTTCGGCGCGTACCTGGGAGCCAACCGGCTGCGCGGCGATCGGAGTGCCATCAGGCATGAGGAACTGCACGTCACCTGTAGTCTGATTCACACGGACAACCATTGCGTATGAATTCGCATCCGACGTCGCACTCGCGGTGAATTCAGCCGCGTGAGCACCGACGTGAACGCCCACAAAAAGACTTAATGCCGCAAACCATTTTAACATTGTCCACCTCCTCTAGAGGATAAAATTTGCCGAATCGGTATCCTGGTTATCCGGCGAAGAGGAAGGCTCATTGCTTAATGTTGATTAAACTTTCACGAAACAAACGCCGTGCCAGGGCATTAGCGGTACGGGCCAGGTATAAATGTTTCATGTATATATCAACGGCTTGCTGTGACCGAGTGACCGGCGCTCTTAACACGCGTCATGGATGCGGGATAATGTTTCGTCGAGCGCGTCCCATGCGGTATGCAGATCTTCTTTCGAAGACCCGTAGGGGGGCAGGAGATAAACCGTATTGCCAAGAGGACGGAGAAAGAGTCCGAACTCCATAGCCGTGCGCGTGAAAAGATCGGCCAGAGGCGAGGCATACTGCCCAGCCGGATGGGTGTTCACTTCAAACGCGGCCAGGCTTCCGCAGACGCGCGCACCGGAAACGGCATGTCGGGATTTCAAGGTATTCAAGCGCTGTCGATGTAGGGCCTCCATGGCCCCAATGTGTTGGAGCGTGTTTTCTTCTCGAAAGAGCTTGATATTGGCGACGGCCGCCGCACAGGCGATCGCGTTTCCGGTAAAGCTGTGTCCGTGGAAGAACAGCCGGGATTTGTCCGGAGCGAGGAACGAGCGGTAAATCTCATCGGTTGCAACGGTCAGAGCCAGGGGTAGAGTTCCTCCGGTTAGGCCCTTGGAGAGACAGAGGAGATCGGGACTAACCCCACGGAGTTGATCCAGGGCGAACAGGGAGCCAGTGCGGCCAAATCCTGTCATCACTTCGTCAAAAATCAAAAATACATTCTCTCGTTTACACAGATGCGCGATTTCTTTAAGCGCGGACGCCGGCCAAACAATCATGCCACCGGCCCCCTGAATCAACGGTTCTACGATCACACCGGCGATCTGTCCGCGATTTTCCTCCAGGACGCGGGTGAAATCGGCAACATAATCAATGTCCGAGGCGTGCATGGACTCGGGCTGCTGCGCGCGCTGGATGGTAAACAGGGTTGGGCGATAGGGACGGGTGAAGAGACTTTCGGCGCTCACACTCATCGCTCCGACCGTGTCGCCATGGTATGCCTTTGAAAATGCCACGAACTTTTGCCGCTCGGGGTGGCCCATTTGCGCGCACGCCTGCAGGGCCATTTTTAAAGCGGCTTCGACCGCCGTGCTACCGTTATCAGAAAAGAACACGCGCGTGAGGGAGGGCGGCAGCAGACCCGAGAGCAGATGGCTCAGCTCTTCCGCCGGAGCGTGAGTAAAGTTGGCGAAGAGAACCTGGTCCACGCGCCCAGCCTGCGCGCGGACGGCATCGACAATCCGCGGATGACAATGTCCGTGAGTGATGACCCACCAACTCGAGATTCCATCGAAGAGCTTTTTTCCCTCATCTGTGTACAGGTAAGAGCCTTCCGCGCGCTCAATGCGCAGTGGGGGAGGCGCGATGAGCTCTTGAGTGTAGGGGCGCCATATAGAATGTTCGGGAGTGCTCGTCGGATTCACTGGAGATCTCCAAAAGGAGAGGAGAGCTGATTCCGTAACATAATGTTTTTAGAAAAAGAAAAGCGGTTAAACTCAGCCTGCATCCAGGCGCGAGAAAACTGCCGACAGGGCGAAACTTCGCCCAAAATCTCCACGTCTCCGTAATTGGCAATGGCCGCTCGATTCGTACTGTCGGGCGGCCCGCATATCACAACTCCGGCCACAGGAATTCCCCGGCCCCTGAGTGCATTGAGACTCAGCAAGGTATGGTTGATCGTTCCCAGGGTCGAACGGGTGACGAGGATGACCGGGATTTCCATGCACTCGATTAGGTCTAAGATAAAGTCGCGCGAGTTGAGCGGCACCATGACGCCGCCCGCGCCTTCAACAACGAGTGGGCTGGCAGCCGGCCTTATGGCCAAAATTTTGGTCAGAGAAATCTCTTGGCCCGCAATCTGCGCGGCTGCGTGCGGAGAGAGGGGATCGGGAAAAATGTAGGCTTCGGGATGGACAGGAATGTCCCACTGGCTAACAAATGTGCTGTCGGATTCTTCCCGACCGGGACCTACCCCGGTCTGAACAGGCTTCCAATAGGAGGCTCCCAGTCCCGTGGATAAGATGGCGGAGACGACGGTTTTTCCGACACCTGTATCCGTTCCCGTCACAAAAAATCCCCGTCTCATATTCCACACACCTCGGTGCGCAGACCCTGAATCAGGCGCACAATGTCCGCCCGGGTGTGAAAGCTCTTGAGCGAAATTCGAAGTCGCTCCGTTCCCGGTGGAACGGTCGGGGACCGGATGGCGCGCACATCCAACCCTTGGGCGCGCAATCGTGCGGACGCGCTCAGGACGGCTTCATTGGATCCCAGAACGAGCGGAACAATTTGGGAGTGACTTTCACCGATCGCAAAAGTCTCGCGAAGACTCTCACGCAGGTGAGACGAGAGGTCCATGAGGTACTGACGTTCGGCTGTCAGCGCGGGGAGGAGAGCCGCCGCCGTTTCGATTTGGACTGCGAGAAGAGGAGAAAGGCCGGTGCTAAAGACAAACGGGCGTGCCATGTTGATCAGGAACTCCCGCATCGAAGCGGACGTTAGGACGAACGCGCCCTGGGCACCCATGGCTTTGCCGCAGGTGTGTATCAGGACAATTCGCTCATCCTCTCCATCGATCAGGTCCTTAAGATCTTCCATACAGCCGTGGCCTTGGGCCCCGAAAACGCCGGTGGCATGGGCTTCGTCTACCACCAGCCACGCGGAGAACTCCTGTGCGCACGCAATCAGATCCGCGAGCGGAGCCAAATCACCGTCCATGCTGAATACGGACTCGGTCACGACAATCTTCCGGGACGAGGTGCTCTGCTTGAGCTTATCGCGCAGATCCTGCACATCATTGTGGCGAAAACGGGTTCGGCGTGCGCGTGCCAGGTGCACGCCATCGATTAAACTGGCGTGGTTAAGAGCGTCGGAGAAGAACTCGCTGGTTCGACCGCCGAGAGCGGAAAGGACGGCCAGATTGGCGATGTAGCCTGAAGAAAATAAGAGAGCCCCTTCAGCGCCGAAGACCTTGGCCAATGCTTGCTCAACGCGTTCATGTATGGGGCTGTGCCCGCTCAGGAGACGCGAGCCCGTCGCGCCCACGGCAATGCCGTTTTCCAATGCTTCAACCAGAGCGGCGCGGATTGCCGGGTGGCGGGAGAGCCCCAAGTAGTCATTGCTGGAGAAATCGAGGACCGCCGGATCGGATATCACGAGCTCGCGATAGAGACCTCGGGCCCGAAGCGAATCCAGTTCCCTTGTCAGTTCGGAGCCTGGCATGGAGACTCCGATGGTCCTGCGGACTTAACCTTGAGTCCAACCTGCCGCAGAAGCTCTTGGTCCGCTTGGACCGAAGGGTTGGGTGAGGTGAGTAAGGTGTCGCCCAGAAAAATCGAATTGGCACCTGCGAGGAAACATATGAATTGCCCTTCCGGCGACATTCCTTTGCGACCCGCAGATAATCGGATCATGGAATGGGGCAGGAGGATCCGCGCCGAGGCAATGACCCGCGCCAGTTCCAGCGCCGAGACCGGCTCGCGTTCCGCCAGAGGGGTCCCGGGCGTAGCCACGAGCGCGTTCACAGTGACACTCTCGGGTTGCGGGTTGAAACTCGCGAGTTGCCAAAGAAATCCAATGCGATCCTCATCGGATTCGCCCATTCCAATGATGCCGCCCGTGCACACGGTCAGGCCAGCCCGCCGAACGTTGGCAATTGTCCGTAATCGGTCATCGTAGGTGCGCGTGGAAATGATCTTTGAATAATACGCGCGTGAGGTATCGATGTTGTGATTGTAGGCGTGAAGTCCTGCGGCCCTAAGCTTTTTTGCTTGCTCTTCACTCAGCATGCCAAGGGTGCAGCATACCTCGAGGCCTAAAGATTTCACTTCGCGCACCAATTCCAGCACCTGGTCAAATTCCGGGCCGTCTTTCACTTCCCGCCAGGCTGCCCCCATGCAGAATCGGGTGGCACCGTTGTTCTGGGCGTGGCGGGCCGCACGCCGGACCTCTTCGACAGCCAGGAGCTTGTGCCGGTCAACCCCTGTTTCATAGTGGGCGCTCTGCGGGCAGTAGGAACAGTTTTCAGGACAGCCGCCGGTTTTTACCGAGAGGAGGCTGGACAGCTGAATTTCACCCGCCGGAAACTGCGATTGATGCACGCGCGCGGCTTCGTTCACGAGAACGAAGAGTTCTTTATTGTAAATGTCGCGAACCTGATCGTAACTGAGCACGGATTCCTCCTGAGCCGAGCGCGATGCACACATGGTGCACACACAATGATAAAGGATTAGGATTTAACCGATCCACGCAGGGAGCGAAAGAGATGTTCCCGGCTCCGGCGTCATATTTAACACTTGATAGTTGAATATTAAATTATTTGCGCTTAAATCCGAACGGATGCGAATTCAAAAGTTCCTCGACACGGCGCCGCTTTTTGCCCTCTACGTGGCTTATGCCCGTATTCTCGGTGACTTTCAAAAGCATCTCGCTTCGGAGCGCGTGCATTTTCTGCAGGCGCTTATACTGACTGGATTGTTCTTCGAAGAACGGCCCGTTCGTCCCACCGAGATGGCCGCCACCTTTGGTGTTTCGCGCTCCAATCTCAGCCATGCCTTGCGCGAACTCGAAAAGAGGGGTTGGATCGAGCGCAAGCTCAGTCCCGCCGATGCCCGTGCTTACCTTTTTAGTCTCAGTCGCGAGGGGCGCAAAAAAGTCCCAAGGTTGATTAAGATCTTTGATGCCACTCAGGAGGAAATGGAAAGGGCCACGGGCGGAAAACGTATTGCGCCCCAGCTTAAACGCTTCATTGAAATCTACCAGGGCGCGCAGGGCGTCCTCAGCCCCGCGCCACGTCTGGGGCTTTGAAACGGTAGAACCGGTCTAGAATCGGTCGGGCGGCGGTTCGGAGCGTCGCAAACGATTGGAAACCTGCCAGAACACGAACCAACACAGGACCGACCAGCCAAGACCCAATGTCCATCCCGCCAACACGTCCGAAGGAAAGTGGACGCCCAAATAGACGCGGCTAAATCCCGTCAATAGAGTGAGCAGAAGAGCTACGGTCAAAAGAAACGCCTTGGTTCGCTTTCTCGGAATGACATGTACGAGAAGGGCCGCGGCGGTAAAGTAAACGGCCGCCGAAAGAAGAGAGTGGCCGCTCGGGAAGCTATAGCTGGTAGGAAGCAACTCCGGCGCCAGCACATTTGGACGTTCGCGATCAAATACGTTCTTGAAGAACGTGCTGAACGCCAACGCCCCTAAGCTCGATCCGATCAGCCACACGGCCGCCTGGCGCTTTCGTTCCATAAGGAGAGCCACAGCCGCGGAGACCACGAGCAGGGTTAGAATCAGTGTGCTGCCCAGAGCTGTGGCGTCGCGAACCATTTCCTCAAACCACCGGGGACCGATCGGGTCCGCCGGATTCTCCGCTGAACGCAAGAGCATCAGAAGCTGCCAGTCCAGCTCATGCAGGTCCCCTTCCGCTAATTCGTCAGCAATTTCCATAAACCCCCATGCAGAGGCGCAAACCAGAAGCAGGAGCACGATCGAGAGGAAATCGTGATGTCTCAGGATCTGTCGAACCAACGGTTTCATATTCATAGCCAAGAATTCCTTCTTCTGAGGCTTCTTGAGCGAAGCCGGCCGGCGAATCCGCGCACCTTCTCAAGTCCACAAAGATTAGACAAGAATCACATAGCAAGAATCACATAGAAGGCGCGGCACCTGCGAGGAGAGAATGATGCGTTGCAAAAGCCACCCTTCACAGGTTCGTTGCTCTCTCAACGGTAGCGACATACCGTAAGTTTATGCTCTTTTTGTTATTCCTTATGGCTTTTACGAACTCGGTCCGGGCGTCGTTTTCACCTGCGGAAGTCGCGGAAATGAAGTGCTTGGGACAAAAGGTGGCACTGGCTTGCGAGCAGGCCTATTCTCGAATCCGTGACCATCGCGATGCCCGCGTTTTCGCTGAAGTGGGCTGCGAGGAAATTGGGTCGCCGCATTCGTGCTTGCAGCTTGGAACTTGGTTCGAGGTCCATAAGGATTCCGCCCGCGCTCAGTCCTATTTCAAAAAAGCCTGTGCGATGAAGTCCACGGCCGCGTGCGCGCATCTTGTGGAACTGCGAAGAGTCGAAGCGGACGGGGCCAGCCCGGCACGCCTTCCCGATCTGGTTAATGAGGTTCAGGGCTGGACCCATCAGATCTGCCAATCGGAACCCCAGGGGGATTCGTGCAAGCGTGTGCGAGTGAGGCTGTCAGAAATCCAGCGTCGAATGGACTCAAAGTACGGGCCCTGTGGCCTCCGCTACCAGGTTTTCCGTCGTTTGGGGGCAGCGGACACTCCAACGGAAAAGAAATCCGGGTCAAATATTGGCGATCTCTTCACTCAAGAAGCTTGCGCCACAAAGTGTACGGAATGGATGGCCCAGATAAAAGCTTCCGATCAGGATCAAATTCAGGCCCGCGGACGCTGTTTATTTGCGGGTGTCCCTTTTGGACGGTCCTATTGGAAATCACTGGTGGGTGACGGCGGTTGCCCCGCCGATCAAAGAGTCATCGGGGGAGATGAATTTGCTCGGTTCGAGCGTTGTCACTGTGAACAGTTGATTTATGACAAGGTCAACCAGATCGCGGAAACCTATCGGGCTTATGCGCGAGGATCGGCGGTCGATGGTAAGCGCCTGGGTTCGTCGATTTGGTTTCGGTGCGGCGTCAATTTTTATTTTGACGATCTGGAGACAGCTGGTCGCGACCCGGTCCTTTGTGACAAAAATAAAAAGAGTTTACAGCGGGATCTAAAACAAGCCTTAGTGGCGCGAGAACAAGAGCTTGTGCTTAACTTTAATACGCTTTCCTGCGCGAAAGTCATCCGAACGAACTGAACTCCCGGGAGGATCGGCCGTGAACGAAATCTGGTACCTGCGGTGGAAAAAGGTGATCTTTCCTGTTTTTCTTGTGATGGGGGGGCTTTACTACTGGTCGGGTCAGAAAGAAGGTCAATTCTACAAGGGACGCCGGGATGTTCCTGTGGCCGAGCGAAGGCGCCTGTATGCGGCGTATGAGACGAAGATGCGCACCTTCAAGACTTCCCCTTCGAACGCTCGAAAGGCGGTTTATCCGCCACAGACCCATTCGGCTAAACCTCGGGCGGGCCGTCTGGGGCGGCTCTATTATGTGGTCCTTGATAATGGCGCGATCCTTCGACTGGCGGCGGACCCGCATCTGCCGGTGCAGTCGGCAGAGCGGATGGCTCAAGATCTTCGTCAGCTGACGTTCGCTCCGGAAGTCGAACGTCATTTAAAGGCTTGTGCCCCCGCAGTTCTTGTAGGCTCGGACGAAAATGGGCCGATTCAGGTTGTGACGCCACTGCGGTCTCTGGTGATTTACAGACATCCACGACTCCAACTGGCTCCTTCTGATTCTAAGGAGCGCAACGCTGACCGAGTGGCCGAACTGGTGGATGTGCTGTGGCCTAAGCGACCATGCCCGGGAGAAGAGAAACCTGGCGCCACCTCGTCCGTGTCGGCAGCCGTAAGGCGTGTGTATTTTCTCAGCGGGCTGGAAGGAAAGAACTTATGAATTCACGCGGATACACTCTCATCGAGTTGGCCATTTCATTGGCGATCATCGGTATAGTGGCGACACTCGCACTCTCAACGTATGATGGCCTGGCGACTCATTCGCGCGTTAATCGAGCACTTTTAGAAATGGCCGAGATCAAGCAAATCATTGTCGGATTAAGGGTACAGGAGGAACGCATACTCAAGGATATCACCGGAAGCAATTCAACTGCCGCATATTTTCAGGGGCGCACGGTTGGCTCCGATCCCGTTTGTTCCACACCGCTCAGTGCGGCGCCAACCTGGCAGTTGCTTGGTTACGATCCGCCCCCTACCGACCCTTGGGGAAACTGCTACCTGCTCGACGAAAACGAAGGCGAGTTCGGACCTGCCGATTGTCGTTTCGACGCTATCATTAGTGGCGGTCCGGACAAGAGATGGGAGGGCAGCGGGGATGGAGATAATGTTTATGGCGACGATCTCATCATGCGCCCTCCGTATTATGCAAAACCCTCCTCCTGTAGTGGTGTTATGGATCCCCAATTTGGGGGCTGATAAGGTCAAAGACCCCTGCCTGGCCCGAAAGTTGCTAATGCGAAGCGCGAGAAGGAGTGAGCCGTGTTTGGCCTGCGTCCGGAAATCTGGCTTATTATTTTGTCGACTTCGAGCTTCGCGTGGGGTTCAGTCTTAGGTTCAAGCCGCGTGGCCGAGCGGGTGATCTCGATTTCCCAGGATCTTCTCCGATTCAAAGCTTCCCGTTGTGGGCCTTTTTTGGCCAATTCAAGTGAGATTGTGAAGAAATCCCCTGAACAGATTCGCCTTGAGCAAGAAATTCGGGGTTTAGAGCCTCTCCTCCGGGAGAAAATGATCTCGCTTCAACTCGCCTACAATGACTCGGTCTGTTCTGGCGTTTGCCTACTCCTGCTGGATCTTATTGAAGAACATCTCCATATCTCTCCTGAAATCGTCACCATCAGGTTCAACACGCCTCTGACAGGCGCTCAAATCTGTGAGCACACGTTCCTTCGAATTCCTGATTTTTATGGGAGGGGGCAGCCGGCGTATATTGATCCGACCTTCACGCAGTTCAATCCCGCGGCCGCGCTCGCAATGCCTTTCGAACAACTCATTTTTGTTGGCACTCCGGCGGAAATGCTTGCGGCGCTCGATACCATTGGTTATGACAGCGGTCTTTTTTTAAAAGCGGGCAGCGGAGTGGAAACCGATTTCAGATCCTTGGCGTGGCGGAGAACCTGGGAATCAGAGTGGAGGAGAGTTCTTTCTGTTGTGAGACGGACCTCAGGTGAGGTTCACCTCTTGACGCCGCTCAGGCAATGCCTCTCCCGGAAGAGGAAGTAAGGCTTCTCAGTACTGGCCAATGACGTGAGCAAGACGTTCAAGGTCGAGGGTGGCAAAAGTCGAGCCGCGATCCCGGACTGGTTCGGTTTGCACATAATATATGTACACCCATTTGAATCTCCATTAAAATTTCGTTAGTGCACGCCAAAATTTCGAGGGGAATTCAATGGGTGACTCTAAATCCAAAGCGACGACCGCGGAGGCCCTGGTCGAATACGTCAGAAGCCACGATATCTTTGATCCAGCCACGATTTCTATCGAAACGAAAGGGGATGGCGAGACACTGCTGATGGATTTCAACCCGATCGATTATCTCAGTTCCCTTCAGCTCCGGAAGTTTATCATGTGGTGTCAGGCATTAAATGAAGACCGACCCGACCTGCGTGTAGTGGCCCAAAATGTTCATGCGCGTGTCTTGCAGTCGCTCTCTCTATTTGTGGAATTGCTACCTCGAGAGCTTCGAATTGAAAGTGTGATTGTGCCTTATTTTTGCGATCCTTGCAAAGATGTTGAAGCCTCGGTCGGGATCATGACAAGCTCTCTGATTTCGAAAGGTGGGAAGCAAGCCTCACTTGAAACGTTTGCCCCCAACTGCGCAAAATGCAATACCAAAATGCTGCCTGACGTAGACGATAATTGTTTGGCTGTCGTCCGCCGTTAGCGCTAGGGAAAAGGGTCGCTGGGCGCGCGATCGCCCTTACATGCGAAATGTAAGCCGCGGACCGAATCCACCTTTGAACGGGCGACTGTGTACGTGCAACAAACAACCGTTCTTTGATTCCGTAAGACTCCGACGTAGTAGGCTAAGGCGGATCTGAGTATCATGTAGGTGCCGAGACCAGCTCCGCCAGCTGTCCATCGAATCGCGTTATCCGCGCCCTCATGCAGGCACGTTTTTATTCGATCAATGACGATATCGGGATTGAGCGAGCCGTAAGAGTCTTCGCAACCAAGAACCAGTCGGACTCCGTCGCTGGCCAAGAACAAGCGCGCGGGACGGATTCTAGGATCGTTGCCGAACTTTTTTGTGCGCGGAACCCCACCGTCCTTGTGCGAGAACCCCAAGTAGGGCGCGTTGTAAATGGCATTGCTGAACAGCTCATCTGCCGCCAGGAGCACTTCGGATACGAAGTGCTGGGATCGCTTGAGCTTTGCAAGCTCGTCTTTAACCTGGTTGATGACGCCCGCCTTCTCATCCGCGCGTGAAAAATGAACGGAAAGTTTGATCAGTGAATTTTCTTGTTCCGGCCCGGATAAGCCGGCACTAAGTATCGAGGAACTCGGGAAGCTGAGAAAGTGTTCCAAACGCGTCATCATAATTTCGGCTGTTTGCACATCCGACTGTGAGTAGGGCTGCCGATCTTGGACCAGATGTCGGATGCCATATTGAGAGGCAATTCCGACGATTTCGGCGGGAGGCATCTCATGGTACATTCCAATGGTGGACTCCGCCCTTAAATCAGAAGGGATTTCCTGCGAAAGCTCGATCTTCTTAATCTCGCCAATCCGAGTTTTTATAAACAACTCCAACGGTAGCTGCGTCGACCTAAACTGGGTCGGCCCAAACATCCCATATAAAAATAGCTTAGATCTTTTTCTTGTTCGTCACAAGTTCGCGTGTGGTAACAGGTTCGTGAAGATGGGGATTCTTTCGATGAGACAGTCGAAATGGGATCAAGAGTTAACTGGACTTAAGATTGGTTTTGAATCTACAGATTCATCTACCTGGACATATGGCTATAACTCACGTGATCCTTTTTTCAACAAGCTTAAAAGGCTATCCGCAGAGAGCATCAGAGGGGGATTCATGAAAGGGATAGTAATCGCATTTGGTCTCATACTGGCGTCCGCACCCGCGGCTGCCGAAATAAGTTCATCTATAACTTGGGCCAACGTTTTCATTTGGCGTGGCCAGACGTTCAGCCCGGACGGAGGGAATTCCATCGGCGGAAACATGGTCTACAACCATGAGTCGGGACTCCAGCTCGGTGTCTATGCGAACAATTTGCAAGCACCATTTTATTACGAGTTCAATCATTGGTTGGCCTATGTCTTTAAGCAGGATGACTACAGCATTACGGGAACCATCTACAGGTACTATCTGCCACGAAATATGCAGTACAGTACCATGGGATACCGGATCACGGGGCAAGTCGCCGATGTGACCGCGAGCGTGGAGTATATGCCGGAGTATTTCTGGGGGCCCGGATACAGCGGTCATGCGGATACGAGCTCAAATATCTATGCTCGAGCGGAGTACGCCTGGAAGTTTTCGGAGAACGACTCGCTCGTCCCTCAGGTTGGGTATTCCTGGTTTGATGATGGTGAGCTCGTCGGACATAAAAGCTACCTGGATTACTCATTGTCGATCCGACACCGAAAGGACCAGTTTGTGGCGGAAGTCGGTTGGGTCGGAACCGATCGGAAAGAATACGTGGCGGGACCATCCACGACAGGTGGAGCCACCAAAGATACTTTGGACGACCGGCCCTACTTTAAAGTTACCTATAACTTCTGATTTCCATACAGTAACAGTTGAAGAACAAGGCAAGGAGCGTGCTCGCACGCTCCTTGCCCATTGTGAACGGTGCACTCAAACCGCAAGCGGTTAGATGAAGATGGCGCAGTTTAACTTGACACTCTCGTGTTCCAACCGTCCCGGGATCGTGGCCCGCGTGGCGGGACATCTCTTTGAACGCGGATGCGATATTCTAGATGCCCAACAGTATGAAGATCAGACCGTGGACCGATTCTTTATGCGGGTCGCGTTCCGCCGATCCGGCGCAACCGACATCAAATTCCTTCAGGATGGATTCGCTCCCGTTGCCGCCTCTCTAAATATGGTTTGGTCCTTGAGGAGTTCCACGGAACGCCGAAGGGTGGCCCTACTCGTGTCAAAGGCGGACCATTGTTTGGTGGACCTGTTGTATCGGTGGCGAATCGGCGAATTGGAAATGGATCCCGCCGTCATTATATCGAATCACCCGGCCACGTGTTTTTCGCATTTGGACTTCATGGGAATTCCCTTCCATTCCGTGGCTGATGCGGCTGGAACTAAGGCGTTGCAGGAGGAACAGATCCTCGATCACATAGAACGCTATCGCGTGGAGCTGGTCGTTCTTGCGCGCTATATGCAGGTTCTCAGTGATGCCCTGGCGAGCCGGCTCAGTGGAACTTGCATTAATATACACCATTCTTTCCTGCCGGGGTTCAAAGGCGCGCGTCCGTACCATCAGGCTCATGAATACGGTGTGAAGCTGATTGGGGCGACAGCTCACTATGTCACAGCTCAACTCGACGAAGGACCTATCATTGTTCAGGATGTGGAACATATCTCACATCGCGATTCACCGCGAGATCTTGTTCGCAAGGGTCGCGATATCGAGCGTCGGGTTTTGGCTAAAGCACTCCGCCTTCATTTGGAGGATCGCGTCCTGTGTAACGGACGGAAAACGGTTATTTTCGATTCTTAATGGTGCGAGGCCGTTTCCTCATTTCGATATCCCGCTCTAGAATGCGATTTCCTTCAACTCTGCGCTGTAGAGCTTAAGGGGCGTTCTGAAATCGTGACGAACGGCAAGCGCTCCCTGAAATGTATTTTTAACATTGAAGGTATGAAACTCCCAGCGCTCTTGCGTTGAGGGACATTCGTCATGGAAATCTGCCCTGATTATTTTTGACCGTGATCCATCAGAACAAGGAATGATGCGAAAGCTTATGTTTTTAACCTGAGACAACAGTCCCGTTGCAAGAGCCTTTAGAGCCGCCTCCTTGAGAGTCCAATATTCGAAGAGGCGTTCGACTTGCGCGGGCCCCACCTTCTTTTTAAGATCCTCGACCTCCATGTCTGAGAGCGCGTGTTCCGCGAGCTCACTCCAGTGAACGGTGGGATCTCTGAGCTCGATATCAACTCCAACTTGGCAGCCAACGCCTAGAGCACAGATAGAGATTCCGCCGGAATGCGAAAGACTGAAGTCCACATTGAAGGTCTCCGCGAGATCCATCAACGCGGGCTTGCCTGGAGGTGTCTTCCCAATCCGCCAGCGTTGAGGAGGGTGCTCTGACAAGGTTTGGGTGAGGAGATTTCGAAGGAGGTATCTCGAACCAAGATACTCGGAACGCCTCAGAGGATGATGAATACGGGCCTGGGTCCTGACTTCGTCAGGACTAAGCGTTGATAAGATCTGCTGGACGTTGGGAGGTGTGAGAAGACGTGTGTCCATAAACCAGAGTTGGACCTGAGGTGCGCTAAATAAGGTTGGCGACTTTGTCCGCATGGGCGTCTTATCGGTTATCGGACCCTTAATTCCAGTCACATCTTGTAAATTGATTCCTGATTCTTCTATATGGGCGTCGCTCCATGTACTATCATTACGAGGTATGAAGGATGAAACTCCTCCCAACCGAACGGCAATCGAGACCATAACGCAGGTGACACGTGAGATTTCTCGAGCTCGACTGGAGTCTCACTCGGGAATTCCGAACTTGCGTCTAGTTGAGGTGGACTCCGACGCTATCGTTCTTGGCCACTGGATGGCTTTGATCTTGGCGGCTGGTAAGGACATTCGCGTTATTTTCAAAACTCATTTTATGGGTCATCACGCCCAACATTTCGCGCGAAATTCGTTTTTAGATGAAAGTCTGACGGCAGGTCTCTTGCTCGATTTTTTCAAGGAATTCTGCAACCTCACGATTGGGGGACTGAAGGGATTTCTTGAAGCGAATCAGGTCTTCGTGGGAACAAGCCTGCCGGTTGTCACGCGCGGATTTGACGAGCTCTTCTTTCCGGTTCTGGTTGGCGATTCCACGCACTCGGATCGTTGGGCGATCAGTGCCGGAGATCATTTTGTGAACTGCAGCGCAGCGATTGAACTGCTGAGCCCGATTCAGGTAACCATTACCGACGATTTTGATCCCTCGTCTGCGGCGGACGTGGAGTTCTTTTAAGGGTCGATTTATATGAGTTCAAATAGAGATATTCAGGCGGTCCATCATGTCATGCGTTTATTTGAACAGGCACACTCGCGGAGTGAGTACCTTTTGGATACCTTACCCATAGCGCTTGCGGTGATTGATCTTGAGGGAAGGTTATATAGGGGCAACAAGAGAATGGCCGACGTGGTAGAGGTTGACCAGGAATCGCTGCTTGGTCAGTCCTTGAGCCGCTACTTTTCCGCCGCTAACTGGAAGAAGTTCCAGCAGAACATGAATGACTTGTTTAAAGACGGTTTCGAGGCGCGGAATATCGAGTTCGAAATGGACTTGATGGAAGAAACGTCCGCCAGAAGTTACGTCTGGAATCTAATGCCTCTGTTTCATGAACATCACGCCCGCCTGCCGCTCGTAACCATCATAGGCAGCGACGTCACCGCATTAAAACAAATGACCTCGCAGAAGTCCCGGATGGAAGCCGAGTTGATGACGGCCAAGGCCATCCAGGAGAATCTACTACCCCTGCCAAAATCCGACTTCGGGAATGTGAGAATTGCCGGTAGCTATATCCCAGCCTCGGAGTGCGGTGGTGACCTGTGGTATTACACGAGAGCCGGGGATCGTCTCACCATGTGCATCGCCGACGTGACTGGGCATGGTGCCTCCGCGGCCCTGTTGGCCAGTGCCGCTCGGGCCATCTTCGCTCTTGATGATGTGATCAGAGAAAAGTCACCCGGGCAGATCCTTTCCATACTCAATCAGGCCGTCTGGAGTCTAGCCAAATCTGAACAGTGGATGACTGCTATGATTGGGAGCCTGGACCTGAAATCAGGCATATTCACTTATGCGAATGCGGCTCATGAACCGATCATCATGATCCCGGCTGGAAAATCCGAATTGACCCCTGGTGATCTGGTCTCGCTGTATGCGGGGCCAACAGCGCACCTTGGAGTGCGGGAGAAATCCACCTATGAAGATGCGCAATTAAAACTTGGCCCAGGGGATCGGCTGTTCTGTTACACAGACGGTGTTTTTGATGTCCTTGGGCTTGGCTCCGGCAGCAGGCGAGCCCATCGCCTGCTTGTGGAAATCTTGAATAGCGCTCCCGACATTTCTGGAGTGGTTGACCACCTGGGCGGAATGCTCCAGTCGCTAGGCAGCAATTCGCCTATCGTGGACGACGTGACTTTTTTTATGTTAGAGATGAGTGCTCCACAGCCTGGTTCCTGACGGGGTTGCGGCTTCAGCTAACCGCAATCTTCTTGATGGCATTTAGCAGGGCTTCTTGATTGTAAGGCTTGGTGACCCAAGCTCGGACTCCCACTTCCTTTCCTTTCGCCTTGAGATCAGCTCCACTCTCTGTCGTCAGCATAAGTACTGGTGTCGCTTTCCATTTGTCCATCTGCCGCAGCTTTGAAATCATTGTGAGACCGTCCATCTTCGGCATATTGACGTCGCAGATGATCAGATCGATCACACTCTCTTGTTGTATTCGGTCCAGTCCGTCAAGGCCGTCAATGCCTTCGACAACCAGATAGCCGCTATCTTCGAGACAGCGACGGAGTTGAGCTCTCAGTGTTTCGGAATCATCAATAATCATGATTTTTGCCATAGCTGGGCTGTCCTTTCTAAACGCGGCGGGCTTCGGATCGACCCCACAGGCCACGAGGCTTTACGATGAGCATAGCAATGAGCAGGAACATGACAACCAGAAACTTGAGCTCCGAGCCTATCATGGAGGCATTCGATGCCAGATTCTCAACAACCCCGACAATGATCCCGCCAAGCAGGGCGCCAAGGGGACTCTCCATCCCGCCGACCACAACCGCGATCAGGGCGTAGGCATAAATGTTTATAAGCATGTTTGGCGTCACGAACAGGATGGGAGCTATCAGCATTCCGCCCATGGTACTTGTAGCCACCGTCAGTCCCCAAGCCATAGCCAGGATGTTGGAGGCTCTAATTCCCCGCAGGCGCGCCGCCGTGACATTTTCCGAAACGGCATCAAAAATCATACCGATTCGCGTAAACCTAAAGAAACAGAAGATCAAGACCAGGAGACCCCAGGAGACCGCGAGGATACCGATTGAGTGGTGCGACACGGCTAAGCCTCCGAGCTTAAAGACGTCTGTCCCAAACGGAGTCGGGAATGCCTCGGGTTCATCGCCGAAAAGGTAGTTGTTCAGGCTATTGAAGATTGTGAAGAAGCCGATCGTAACAACGGCTTGATTCGAGCTCAAGACATTGCGCCTCTCAGTAATAAATCGCATGACACCGATATGGAGGAGCCCTCCTCCGATAAAGCTCAGAATAATCGTTAGCAGAAAAGCCCAGGTGTAATCCATTTTTCTTGTCAGCAGAACGGCCATGATCACGAAGAACATGGCGATTTCCGTCTGCGCAAAGTTGAACATCTTATTAGCTCGATACAAGAGGACGATGGAAAGCGCCACGACGCCATATATGCTTCCGTAAGCAATTCCGTCGACCACTTGTGCGAAATAGAAATAAAAGTCTTCCATTTCCTCTACTTTCTCTTCAAGTAGGAATTTTTGGCGGCTTCGAAATAGTCGTAATCCGGCGGAGGAGCAATGCGATTGGCGCCCCGTCGGATCTTAATATTCATAAAAACGGCCTTGAACAGGCGGTTCAGTTCACCGGCGACGCCCTTCTGCGAAAGCAAAATCGCAACAATGGGAAGTATGCCCACCATGACTCGCGCGAGATCCCTACCTTTTGGCAGTTGATTCGCCATGAAATCGAAGAAGTCGGTTTCAAAGGACATCAGCACCCCGCCGATGACGGAGCCCAACAGACTACCGGTGCCGCCAACAACAGTGGCCACAACAAAGTCGATGGAGTTGCTGATCGTGAAACTTTCCGGAAAAATGAATTTTGAAAGAAAGGTGAGGAATGAACCGCTGATCGCGCCATAAATGCCGCTCAATACAAACGCCGCCAGTTTGTAGCGGACCACCGGAATGCCCATGATCATGGAGACTTCGTGGTCGCAGCGTATGGTCTTAAACGCACGTCCTATCTGACTATTGTGATTGAGGTTGTACGCAATAAGGAAAAGGATCAGGGACGGGATGACGACAATAAAGTAGTTCAAGACGGCAGGGGAGAGGTTCATCAGGAATTCAGGAACTTGGACGTCTCGCAGAAAGAGGCCACCTTCGCGCACTCCTGAGTAATTTGCCAGATGCTGCGATTTCATCACCTTGGGAACCGCAAGTGCAAAGGTCAGCGTGATGATGACAAGATAGCTGTCCTTGACTCGCAGGGATGGAGCGCCAATCAGAATGCCAAGGAGCCCGGCCACGCCGGCTGATATGGCGATGGCCGCAAAGATCGGGAATTCGTACCCAAATCGTCCGTTGTATAACCACGTGGTGACATAGCCTCCGACGAGCAGAAATCCGGCATGGCCGAGCGAGAGTATTCCGCATTGCCCATAAAGGAAATCGAGCCCAATGACGCCCACTGAGTAGGCGAATAGAAGGCTGATCTTGAACGTCCAATAGTCGGACATCCCGAAGGGAGCCGCGATCAGGATCAAGAATAAGACGAAATGGGCCGCAATCTGCTCTTTCAGCGTGTACTCTCCGATGTTACGAAGCCCCATAAGGCTGAACAAAGAGCCACCAATCAGGACAATGATCATGAGAACGGCAGAAATGGCAGTCGTCGCGGTCAGGCCAACGACGGCTTTAACGAAGAGTCGCGGCGCGTATCCGAGTCCTGTGGGCGGCGGTGCCAAGGACCATTCAAGAGTCTTCGACAGCGCCAGTGAAAGGGGAGTGAATGTGGTTCCGAATACGCGCACGAGGGTCGTGTGAATTTGATCGGATATGAGACGGATCGCTTTGTACACGCGATCCCAGATCAAATAGAGTCTTTGATCTAAGGCTCGGCGGAGCGAATTCTTGGGTGTTACGGGCTGTGGTTCTGATGCACTCATTGTCCCTCGGGTTGATGCTAGAACGCGCCGGTAAATCGAGCGTTGTCAGAAGGGGTCAGATCCATGACCATTTGGCTCATCTTGCGTGTGCGGTCGAGTACCGCGGTTTCCAATAGCTGGATATAGGAATTCATAAGGCCGCGAACATCTTGATCGTTAAACACGTCCGAATTGTACCAGGTGCAACCCACAATTTCGTTGTGAATCTCGATCATTCTAATATTGAGTTTAAGAGGGCCCATTATGCTATGAAGGCGATTGTCACTTTGAAAGCGTTGGTTGGCAATCACCTGTATGGGAGCCAGATCCGTAGACGTATAGAGCCCACGGGGAACCTCAAATCGCGCAGGAATGCCGGGTAAGGCATAGGAAGTCACTGGTGGAACCGTGGAAAGAAGATTGAACGCAATGTTCATTGGGGGAAGAACGCCCTCGAGGGAGCCGAAGGGAACATAATGATCGCCCCCGTCCAGGATGGCGGCGCGGACACGGGAAATCAGCGTGGAAAGACTTGGATCATCAGCCGTCGATGTACGTACAGGGATTATGCCGTTGAAAGGGCCGATAAGCTCATCTAGTTCGGGACGATTCCGTTCGACCGAAGTCACGCATGATAAGATCAGATCGTCTTGACCGGAAACATGAGACATCAGGATGCGGAAGATTGACATCAGAAGCGTGTAGAGTGAGGCACTCTCACGTTTGGCGCAGTTGCGCATTTCTCTCGTCAGTTCGGAGCTGAGGCGCCAAAAGTAAGGTTTGAAGTGATGGGTCGTCTTGGCTCTTGGAGACCATGGATAGTCCTTTAATTTTTGACGCCAAAAAGCCTGTCTCTCGGAGATTACGTCGTCCGTGAAGCGGGCGAGTAACAAACGCGTGTAATCCCTAAATTGGAGAGGGAGGTCCGGCAGGAGGGAGGCGTGGCCGGAAACGTGCGAGCAATAAGCATCGAGAATTTCACGCGTGAGATTGCTCAGGGACCAGCCATCAAAGATCGCATGTGAAAAGATAAAGTTAAACACATAGTCATCCGGTCCCAGCCGATAGATGGAGGCTCGCCAAAGGGGACCTTTTTCAATGTCAAACGGAGCATCCGCCGCCTCCGTCACCGAGTGCGAAAACGCCAGCTGGCTCGCCTCAGGCGGGAGGTCGCTGAAGTCCGAGTAACCGATATCCATCTCGAAGGGTGAATGAATGAATTGAACTCTCGAGCCGTGCAGCATTGGGAACGACGTCCTTAAAATCTCATGCCTCTGTATGAGAGGGCGCACCGAGTGACGCAAAGCCTCGACGTCGACTTTGCCTGAAAACTGAAGATTTTTGCTTATCGCAAAAGCGTTGCCGTACGAGATGTAGGCCTTTTGTACTGGTGCTAGTGGATAGTGTTCAATGTTCATGCCCTGATCTTGTCGCTTTGGAATACACAAAGTTTACACGATGAGCTGCGGGCGACAAAGGTTTATTGAAGATTGCAGATGGGCACGTATAAGCGCGCTCTTGAGCGAGTCTCGTTTGATCGCGCGCTGGTCTTACGTCCTGGATCAGTGGAGCCGAAAGTCCAAAATAGATTGTCTTGTCCAAACACATTGTTATGCTCAACTAGTGTTTAGGGACGCCGTTTGTGTTTGTCGAGGGCGTGTAAAGCAAATCTCTTCAACAGCGAGGTCGAAACAGTGAGATATATTGTAATCAGTACGGTGTTGCTTGCCTTCAGCAGCCTAACTTGGGCTGCCGATCCCGGCGTGACCGCGAAGGAAGTCAAGATCGGAGCGCACACAGCCGAATCCGGGTTTGCCGCGATCTATGCGGCCATACCTCGGGCGATGACAGCGTACCTGGATCAAGTGAATATTCAGGGCGGTGTACACGGGCGCAAGGTCAGCTTCGTCCGGATCGACACGACGGGCGATCAGCTGAGAACGGTACAGGCCACCAGAAAACTCGTTGAGCAAGAAAAAATATTCGCAATGGTGGGAGCCATGGGCCCTTCCCATCAAGCGGTTTACAAATACTTGGTGAGTAAAAAAGTTCCAGATCTCTTCTTCACTGATGGTGTGCGTGAATATGGCACTCCATTTCAGAAGATGGTCTTTCCATGGAACATGGAATGGTATTCGGAAGGCCGGACACTGGGTGAGTACGTCGCCAAGAAGTACAAGTCCAAGCGCGCCTGCTTCCTCATTACGGACGGTGCTTTTGGAGAGGAATTTTTGACCGGGGCCAAGGAGGCTCTTGCAAAAGCCAACGTCACCGTCGGGATGATCGAGCGCGTGGAGCGCCGGGCCGCCCAGGCGAATTCGTCCGTGCTGGCGCTGAAGAGAGACAAGTGCGAGGTTGTGCTTTCAACCACATTTTCGACCTTGGCGCCCAATGCGATCACATACGCTTCAAGCCAAGATTTCAATCCCATGTGGGCCCTTACAGCCTGGAATACACATCCCAAGTTTTTTGAGCTCGTGCCACCGAAAACCCATGATCAGATCGTTTCTACGGGAATATGGGCTTTGTCTCCCGAGTTTGGAGCCAAGGGTTGGGCTGAGTACGAGGCATTGGTTAAGAAGTCAGATATCGGCGTCAGCTTGAATTCAGTTATAGGCTATACTATGGGAGAGCTTTTTGTTGAGGCGCTAAAGCGTGCGGGTAAAGACCTCACTCGCGACGGCCTGATCAAAGCTGTCGAAAGCCTGAATGGTTGGCAATGCAGCCTTTGCCTTCGGCCTCTCGAATACTCTTCGAACAATCACTGGCCCGTTCGGACTCCGGCCATTATTGTTTCTAAAAATAGCAAGTGGGCGCCGGACACCGATATAAACAAGGTTGTTCGCTGACTCTAAGGGAGACCGCCCGTCCATGCTGAAGATCCGCGATCTCTCGATCAAATTTGGCGGTATTCAAGCGTTGAAGGATGTGTCTCTAGAAGTTGCGCCTAAGTCTTTCGTGGGCCTTATGGGTCCAAACGGAGCCGGAAAGACAACCGTGATCAACTGCGTGTCAAGGGTGTATGATCCTGACCGCGGGCATATTGAGTTCAACGGAGAAGACCTTCTACAGCTCGCGGGACATCAGGTCTTGGAATTAGGGATCGCCAGAACCTTCCAGGACCTGAACTTTTTCGCCAAAATTGAAGACATGATGATCATAGATTATCTTCGATTGGGGCAGTTCCATCCTCGTAACAATTCCTTTCTAAGGGATGGCTTGGGCCTTGGGTCATCCCGCCGGCATGATAAGGCCCTTAAGGCCAGAGCCCGCCGGGTGTTGGAGTTTTTTCGGGAGATTCGGGAGGAGCTGGAGCCATCGGAAAAGGAACGGGGATATCCCTTTCTGCTGGGCGGTGAAGGGTTTCCAGATTTGATCGATGTGGAGTTCCAGCCGATCGGAATCCTGTCATTTGCCTGGCGCCGACGCCTGGACCTCGCACGTGCGCTGGTGTCGAATCCCAAGCTGCTCCTGCTTGATGAGCCCGCACAAGGGCTTCCGCCCTCCGAGATCGAGAACCTGGGAAGAACGCTGAAAAGGATCCAGAATGAGTTGGGAGTGGCGGCGTTAATCGTCGAGCACAACATTGAGACGCTCGCGAAGATATCGGATGAAATGGTGGTGCTCAGCTCCGGCGAAAGGATCTCCTCGGGAAAACCTGAGCAGGTTGTTAAGGCGCCAGAGGTCATTGATCTTTATCTCGGCCGTGGCCACACAGGCGTGGAAAAGCCTCCTGGCGCTTTATCCAACAAACGCCATGGCCAGGATGTTTTGTTGGAACTCAAGGAAGTCGATCTTTATTATGGGATCGCTCAGGCCTTGTTCTCCGTTTCGCTGAGGGTTTATCCAAACGAAATAGTCGCGATTCTCGGTACGAATGGATCAGGAAAGTCGACACTGCTCAAGGCGATCAGCGGTGTCGAACGGCCGGAATTTGGTGAAATCATCTTTCGAGGTCAGGTGGTGCCTCCAGGCTGGCCCGAGGTCGCGGTCGAAATGGGGATACAGTACGTTCCCCAAGGCCACGTGATCTTTCCTGAACTGACGGTCTATGAGAACCTCAAGGTCGGCCTATACGCGTTTGAACGCAACACCCGCTCCAAAATAAAGCGGGCCCTCGAGAAAGCTTTTTTCTACTTTCCAGACTTAAAGGACAAACTGAATGTCCAAGCGGCGAACCTTTCGGGAGGACAGCAACAGATGCTGGCCATCGCTCAGGCCGTTGTCGGGAATCCGGCGATTTTATTATTGGACGAGCCAAGTCTCGGGCTTTCGCCAATGATGGTTGACAATCTATTTCATATCATAAAAAAGATCAGTGATGATGAAAAGTGCTCAATTATCTTAGTTGAGCAAAGTGTCGGTAAGGCCCTGGAAGTAAGCGACCACATTTACATGCTCAGTTCCGGCGTTGTGGTCGGAGAGGGTTCCACGCAGCTTTTTATCGAAAGCGATGAGATTGTCAGGAAACATCTTGGATTCTACTAGGTTCAAGTTCAAGTCGAGACGGGAAGGTGATCCGAAATGTTGTTCCAGTACCCACCTGGGTCAGTATCTCTAATTTTCCGCCGACTTTTTCTATGCTGTTCTTGACCGCGTCCATGCCCACGCCTCGTCCGGAGATTTCGGTCACATTGCCCTCGGTCGAAAAGCCAGGGATCGTGATGAGGTCGAGCTTTTCCCCCTGCGTTAGCCTGTCTGCATCCGCGATGGTAATAAACCCTTTGGCAATGGCTGACTGAGCAATTTTGTCCGCGTCGATCCCTTTGCCATCATCCGTCAACTTCAGCTCAACCAGACCCCTGCTATCCGGATCTGAAATTCTGATCATGATTCTGCCTGTGTCGGGTTTTCCCTTTTGTCGGCGATCATCCGGTAATTCGATACCATGATCGACAGAGTTGCGTATCAGGTGCCCGAGAGCGTCGTGTAATGCCTGACGGATCTCCTTGTCCACGATGATATTTGAGCCTTCCACGGTAAATTCAATTTGTTTTTTTAGAGACGCCGAGATCTCTTTTATCATGTAGTCATATTTGTACAACGTGACTTTGAAAGGGACGACGGAAAGGCGCTCAATCGAGTCTTTCAGCTCCTGGTACTCAGTCTCACTGATTTTATTCTGCACGTGCTCAAGCTTTTGGCGCAGGCTTTCTATATTCACGATCGGGACTTCGATAAATCCTTCATCTTGATCGTCGTCTGCAGCTAGTCCTAATACCCGCGTTGCGATGCCCTTGTGCCGCACTAGCAAATCGCGCGCGCGTTCCAGTCCGGAAGCGATATTGGATCGTACCGTTTCAATTGATGCCGATTGAAATGAGGCTCTGACTTCGTGAAGCTGCGACTCGAGTTCATGGACGCCGCTGGAAATATACGAGAGGTTGTAGAGTCTTGCATTGCCCTTGAGGGTGTGAAGATTACGGGCGATCACATTCAGTCCCAAGGGATTCTCGACAGTAAACGCCAGGGTTTCACATTCTTCCAGGAGCTTCTGGCTTGAAATAAAGAAGTCTTTGAGCTCCTGTTTATTAATCTCAACCATCTGTTGGAGCATCTGCGTGTTCTCAGTCTGTGTGGCGACTTCGTACTGCAAGCGTTCGACTTCGGTGACGTCTTCAACCACGAACATAACCTTTTCAATCATGGCCTTACTATCGAAAAGTGGTCTGACTTTGATTCCCAATCGGCGGAATTGGTCCTTCACCTGTGTGGGATGAACGTAATCGACTCGGCTTGGGAAGTTGGTTATCATCAAATCCCACTGCAACTCGTCCTCTCCAAAAACGGAAGTCATGGCGGATTTGAGAAGTGAATGGGTTTCAGAATCCGTCGTGAGGTCCTTGAAAACCGTATCGAATATAGCTTTGCCGGCAATCTCCATTCCGAAAACCGTTTTCGAGAAACTGGACACGGGTTCGACAATAATCCCGTTGGCATCAACAGAGAATAGTGCTTGCTGCATGTTATCTACCAGAACTTTGACTTTCTGGGAGGCTTCCAGCATAACGTGTTGAATTTCATATTCCTTTTGAAGCTGAGCCTTCTCAAACTCAACCATCGCCATTCGCGACAGTTCAAACGATACCGAGATGTGATTGGCGAGTGTGCTAAAAAGTTCTATATCATTTTCCGTGAACAGTCCTTTGGACAAAGAGCTATCTAGATAGACGACTCCTTTTGTTTCGTTCAACGTCAAGGGTGTGGCCATGATGCTACGAAGATTGTGAAGCACCGCACTTTCCGATCCTAAAGCTTCACCTTCCTCTGTTCCTGTCACGACCATCGGCTTCTGAGTTTCCTTGACATTGTTGACCACAGTGGCGCTAAATCCCGTCAGCTTCTCGAGATCGGTTCCATCCGAGCTTTTCCCGGCGACAACCGTTAGACCGCCCGTTTCGTCATCGGACATGAATATAAAACCGCGTTGCGCGCCAAAGAGTTTTACGATTTCGGAAAGAACCGCCGCCGATTGCTCCTTGGCATTGGAGGATTTGACAAAGGCGGAAGTCACGTTCAGGAGCGAGTCCACAAAGCGCATTTCTTCGACACTGACGCGATGACCTAGTCGGTTCGCCATTATTGTTGCACTTAGGGTGCTCGATCGCCCTGCGGACGAGGTGTGGGCCAGACTGCTACCAGCACTGCTTCCTGCACTTAGGCTTCCAGAACTTAGGCTTCCGCTCACCATAGAACCCATTCGGGTGACACCCACAGTTGATTGGGTGTTTGAGCTGTGATGGGACCCAGATAGGCTTTGCCTGAAAATCGGTGCTTGGGGACTCACATAAGGTTCAAATTCTTTCATGAGTGAACCCAGATGGACTCTCCAGTTGTTTCGGGCGGCGAGATCAATTGCCGAAGATAGATGCAGCTTCATGAGCTCAAGATTTCCCAGTTGGAGGTGCATTCGGGCGCGGTCGCGCTGGATCTCAAAAAGTATGGGCAAGCAGCCGGTGTCGCTCGCATATTGCTCAGCCACTTCGTACTGCTTTCGCGCCTGATGGAGGTGTCCACGGGCGAGGGCATACGCGGCCACCAGGTAATGATAACTTGAGCGCATGACCGGGCAGAACACAGTCGTATACAGGTGCCGCATCATGGCCCGAAACTCAAGTTCGGTGCTGAACCGCTCCTCCTGTGTGCGCGCTCTTTTGAACTGAAGAAAACGGATGAACGTGAGTTCGACTGAAATATAGTTCAGAGTTGGATCCACCAAGCGTTTCCCGCCCCGCTTCCAGAAGGCCGTTGTCACCTGCTCAATCGTTTGATCCAGCTCCTCGGTTCCGCGGTGGGCAAGGATCTCGGCGATCATGGTTCCCCGCACCGCCCACGGATTGAAACGGAGTTCGTGATTGACTTCCAGAGCGACGGTGCGAACGCGGTCGGATTCTTGTTGGCGGCCGGCTAGAGCCAAACAAGACCAGCTCAAATTTAGGCTGGTGCAGACAAAGTTCTTGGGCATACGGACGACATTTTTGTTCGCCAGATCTATCAAGAACTGATAGTTCTCCAGAGCCTGATCACGTAAACCGGTGATGTAATAGGCGTTGGCAATGTTCACGATGAAACGGCCAAGTTCGGCGGGTGGCAGGTATTTGTGGAAGAGGTCCTTTTTCTCCAGATATTCTTTCCTATAGTCCTGGATCAGACCGCACATGTAAAAACTCATGAGTATTCGCCATTCACATAGTGCAGCTGTCGTGGGATCGTTCAACTCGAGGCAAGACCGACGGCTTTTTTCAGCATAGGCAAATGCAAGGCGCTTGAGCCCGAAAACTCCGTAACAGTAGCAAACGCAAGCGTAGCCCAAAGCCTTTTCGCGCATGCCTCCTACGAGCTGGCCGAGCGTCAGAAGTTTGAGCGAGACGACAACTTGATCGAGTAGCTCGCCTCGGAGCATGCAGAGCATGTAAGCGTCGCGGTATAAACCGCACACTTTCTGAATATCCAAATCTCTCGCACCGAAAAAAAACGTCTTGGGCAGACGGATAGGGACGAATTCCAGAATTAGGGACAGCATCCATGTCCAAACAAGTTGGATCAGCTTCCAATGCATGTAAACGGGATAGTTGTGCCCGATCAAGGAGGAGGCCCATTTGAATGTTTCCCATGCTTCGACGGGTTGGCTCTGCACGGACAGAATCCATGTTTTTAAAGAAAGGGCATGCGCGAGTTCCGCTTTGCCTTCGGCGAGTCCGACCGCCTTATCTGCACAGCCAATCGCGAGAGGCTCGTCCCCGACCATGGCGGCACAGAGTGCGAGATCCATCGTCAAGCGCATGTCCTCAGACTTTGCCTGTGATCCACTGGACCTCTCGAAACAGAATTTGAAGAGATCGTAAGCCTCGACGTAGGCGTAGTTCGACAGTGCCGCCTCGCCCGCGTGCTTGTGCGCGATCAAGGCTGGCTCCAGATGGGCCTCTAGATTTCCCGCGCGGAATAAACGAACCACAAGGAAAATCTCCTTGTGTGACTTGTCGGCTTTATTAAAGAAGAAGGTCGCGAGCTTGTCATTCATCGAACGCCGCACCTCATCCGGGATCGAGCTGACGAGTGACTCTGGAATTTTGTCGTGGATGAACTTCCATTTCGACGGGTTGAGTTTTTCCGCCAGGCCGAGATTCACGCAATTATCGACCAGATCATTCATTGCTTCAGCGCTGATCCCGGCGACGGCTTGAATGTCGGATGAGTTGACAATGTTGCCGCAAAGAGCCGCGTATTGAAGAACCTTTTTTGAATTTTCGGAACTGTTCTCGATTCGACGAATGATCAGGTCGTAGACATTGTCGGCGAGTTCAATGGTTTGAAGAGCTTCATTGTTCAGCTGCCAGGTCTGTTCCTTGAACTGTAGGAATCCTTGCTCGATTCCAGCTCGCAAATACTCGATGGCGATGAAAGGGTTTCCTTTGGATCGTGTAAAGATCGAGTGAACGATTTTCTGACTGATTGTGGCAGCCCCGAGATACTGAGCCAATAAGTGGCTCAGTTGAGTCTCGTCGAAGGGGCGAACGCTGAGGCGCTCCTTGATATGAGATCCAAGTAAATTCTCGATCTTCGCAACATAATCACGACTCTCGTCATCATCGCGTGCGGTCGCAATCAGGAGGAAAGACTTCATCCGCTCGCTAGCGAACAGCGCCTGAAGAAGCTGTTGAGAACTCTTGTCCAACCACTGAAGATCATCGATGAAGAATACCGCTGGCCGCGCGTACTCGCACAAGCGCGCGAAAAAATCGGCGATGCTGTTGAAGAACGCTTCTTGATCGCCCTCGGCTTCGGATCCCTTGAGCCTCGGGGATTTTGCGGACGGAAGAATCTTGATTAGGCTCTTAGTTAAACTAACAAGTTTGTCCTCGTAACCCTGGGCCGCTTTCTGGATGTTCGCGATGCCCTGTTGCCTTTCTTCACTGGGCCGCGATTCAATCTCCTCAAGCAATGTGTCGAGCGCCTCGCGTATGGGACCCAAGGGAAGATCACGATCGAAGAATTGACATTTAGCGCGCAAAACCAGAGGCCGGTCAGGAGAGATGGAGTTAATGAACTCCTCACAAAGCCGGCTCTTTCCTGATCCGGAAACTCCCGTTACGATCACGGCTCCGGGCGCACCGGACACGATCGCTTTCCAGGCTTGATTGAGAACTTCCGATTCTGCCTTACGTTCTACGTATTTGACCCTGGTGGTCAGGGTTCTAGAGTCATGCTGGCCCAGCTGAAGAGACAGGCCCTTGTCGAGAGCCGCTTCAAGTTCATTCAGACGCTCCAGGTCCGCAAGAAGCCCCATGACCGACTGATAGCGATCATCCGGATCCTTTGCAAGGAGCTTGTCGATAACGGCAGCCAGAGAGCGGGTCACCTGCGAATTGAATTCGATCACGCTCGGAGCCACCTTTGAGGCATGTTGCTGCAAGATTTCAGAAACAGATCCGAGGTAGGGCGGGCGTCCAGCCAGAACCGTGAAGGCTGTAACCCCGAGGGAATAGAGATCCGACCTGAAGTCAACGTCCCGTTTGAGAATCCGACATTGTTCAGGAGAGCAATACAGGGGGGTTCCCACCAGCGCGGTCTCGGATCGGATCTGATCCACCTCGCCAACAAGGCCAAGATCAATGAGTCGAACGGATCCGGTCTTCGTGATAAATATATTCGAAGGTTTGATGTCCCTGTGGATAAGATTGTTCCTGTGCAGTTCCGTGAGAGCTTTTGCCACCGAGCGTAGGATTTCAATGCTCAATTCTTGCGACAACTTGCCGGATCTGGCGAGTTCCGCTTCCAATGTTATCCCTTGGAGCAAATCCATCACGATATAGGGACGCTCTTGAAATTCGCCGACATCGTGGATCTTGGTCAGATGTTCATTGTTCAGGCGCGCGAGCGTGGAACTCTCACGGCGAAAACGCACCAGGGTGTCGGCCGAAGAGTCCTTGAGATGTTTTAGAGCGTACTCCTTGCCGTCTCTTTCGACGAGATAGACCCGGCCAGCACTGCCTTCGCTGATCGGCCGTATCACCTTGTATTTGCCAATTTCGACTATGCTAATGTCCATGGCTCGGCATTGGTCCTTATCGAGAGTTCCCTCAGATTTTTATCGGTTCCGCGAACTTCAATCTTAATCATTTAGATGATCGTCACTTGGACTAAGGTTGAGCTCTTCTCGCCCACAATCGTTAGTCGAGCTGCTTCCGTCAGCCTTGCGAACGGTACCCGTGCAAAGCAAACTGGTTGTAGCTCACGAGGAAGGGCGGGTGTTATATGGGAAATGCGCTAAAAGAGAAATCAAACAGGGTTGGTGGATTCAATTTGGACCAAGTCAACGACACGGCGACGGCGTTTTCATCACATCTTTGTCTCCATCAGCTTATTGAGAAACAAGCTGCCAAGACTCCTGATCGGATTGCTGTCACCTTTGATAATGAGAAGTTGACCTACTCGGAACTTAACTCCAGAGCCAATCGCCTCGCCCATCACCTAAGGGATCAGGGCGTCCGGTCGGAATCCAGAGTCTGTATCTTCTTGGAACGCTCACAAGACCTGGTCGTGGCCGTACTTGCAGTTCTTAAGGCCGGTGGAGCTTATGTGCCCTTGGATCCCGCGTACCCGGCCTCTCGTACCTCGTACATTATAGAGGATTCGGGCGCGGATCTGGTGTTGACGGCTGGCCCGATGCGAGGTCAGCTGCAGCGAGGTGATAAGAAGGCGGTGCTTGTCGACGCGTTCCAGGACACTCGAAACGCTAACCTGGAGCCAATCACGAACCCTTCAAATCTGGCTTATGTGATCTACACCTCCGGTTCGACTGGCAATCCAAAAGGGGTTGAGATTTCGCACCGGAGTCTTGTTAACTTTATTGAATCCATGATGCGCGAGCCCGGTATTGAACAAGACGATAAGCTTCTTGCGGTGACGACACTTTCATTTGATATTTCCGGGCTCGAATTGTTCCTACCGTTGTCAGTCGGTGCTCAAATCATAATGGTTGATCAGATGACCGCGGCCGACGGAATGAGACTGAAGGAGGTCATCAAGGCTAGCGCCCCAACAATTATGCAGGCGACGCCGGCGACATGGCGAATGCTTTTCGACGCGGAATGGGAGGGAAACAAGAAGCTTAAAGTCCTGTGTGGTGGCGAACCCATGCCGCGAATGTTGGCCAATCAGCTCATACATCGGTGCGGGTCTCTTTGGAACATGTATGGCCCTACGGAAACCACGATCTGGTCCACATTGCACGCTGTGGCTGCGGGACAGGAGTCAATTCCCATAGGGAAACCAATCGCCAACACACAGGTTTATGTCTTGGATGAAAAGCTTGGAAGACTTCCCGTAGGCGAAATCGGTGAGCTTTACATCGGCGGTGTTGGGCTCGCGCGCGGGTACCACGGCAAGCCCGACCTTACCAACGAAAGATTTATACCAAACCCCTTTGCAGAAGGGCGCCTGTATCGAACGGGCGACCTCGCCCGCTTTCGAGAGGACGGGCTGCTCGAGTGCCATGGGCGTATCGATCACCAAGTCAAAATCCGCGGATTTCGAATAGAGCTTGGAGAAATCGAGAACGTCCTCAGCCAAGTACCTTCGGTCAAGCTGGCGGTGGTGACGGTAAAGGAAGATCCCTCGGGCGAGAAGCGGCTGGTCGCATATATCCAGCCCAATTCAGCGAATGGCATCAATGAATCCGAACTGAGAAAAGTGGCGCAAGAGCGGCTTCCCGCCTATATGTTGCCATCGGTTTTCGCCAGGTTGGATAGCGTGCCCTACACGCCCAACGGAAAGATTGACCGCAAAATGCTCCCTGATCCGGACTGGAATGCGATGGGGAGCGAATCATCCGCGGAGCCTCCGAATTCTCCAACCGAAATTAAACTGGCTGCGATTTGGAAGCAAATACTGGGCTTAAAAGAAATCGGCCGTAAGGCGGAGTTTATGAATATTGGAGGAAGTTCGATCTCTTTGACCAGATTGAGTCACCGTATCTCGGAAGCATTCGATGTGCAGATTCCGCTCACCACTTTACACGCTCGCGCCAGCTTGGCCGAGATGGCCCGCGAAATTGATGAGCGCATGCGAGACGCTTAAGGGCGTCCGGTGGAATGCCGATAAGTCGCGTGTATTCATCGTGAAGGAGGACTCGTGAATCTCGCAAAGCTGGCGGCGAATTTGTGTAAGGTTTCCGAAGAGCAGCCGTTGGATCTTAAACGTGAACTCCATTGGCCGGACAAGATCGATTTGAAACAATGGTCCATGTCGCCTGAGTTGATTTCGCTGTACGGGACTGAGACGTTCGAGCAGCTGAGCGAAGAGCAGCAGATGAAGCTGAGCTTTTTTGAAGCCGTCAATTTTTTCAGTCTGAACATTCATGGTGAGCGACATTTGATGTCGGGAATGGCGAAGCTGCTTTATTCTCCGGAAATGAAGGACTATACACCCTATCTCCATCACTTTTTGGCTGAGGAAAACAATCATTCCACTTATTTTGGAATGTTCTGCTATCGTTATGCCGATAAGGTCTACCCGGACATGAACTCTGATGGCCTCCCTCGCGAATACAAGAAGGGAGAGCAGGAGTTCTTATACTTCGCTAAGGTGATGCTCTTCGAAGAGTGCTTTGACCGCTACAATGTGAAAATGGCGTCAGACAACCGTTTGCCCGAGATCGTTCGAGATATCAATAGATGTCACCATATCGATGAATCACGTCATCTTGCGTTCGGCCGTCAACTTATCAAAGAACTTTTCGAGCGATACTCCCCGCAGTGGGGAGACGCTACGCTCGAGAACGTACGAGCTCACATTGTCGCCTACATGGACTCATTTTGGCGAGATCTGTTCAATTTCAGAGCCTACAAGGATGCGGGTATTCCGAATCCAATTGAGGTGAGGGATGCGGCCTTGGAAAGTGCGCAGGGCACAAGGCACTATCAGGAACTCACCAAGGCCGTGTCAGCGTATTTTATTAAGACAGGTATTCTCAATTCAGAACCCTCTACAAGTAAAGCTGCCGGATGATTTAAGTTGCGCTGGGCCAAGGCCGAAGAGCTCCATGTCTGAGTCTAACCCGGAGATCATATGAAAAAAGTGGATATTCTCGATTGCACGTTGAGGGATGGCAGCTATTTGACGGGTTTCAGCGTGACTCGCCAGGCGACGGAAGAGGTCGTTGCGGATCTTGATGCGGCCGGAGTCAAATATATTGAGGTCGGTCATGGGATGGGACTGGGCGCGCGGAACAAGTTCCACTCTCTGGAAACAGACGAAACCTACATACGCGCGGCCGTCTCGAGAAGAAAAAAAGCCATGATTGGCTGCTTTTTTATTCCGAGCTTTGGAACTAAAGAACAAATCGCTACGGGCCGTGATTTGGGCATGGACTTCATTCGTATTGGAAGCAACATCACAGAACATGAATCGATGAAACCTTATGTCGACTATGCCAAGGAAGTCGGGCTAAAGGTCTTTGTAAATCTCATGAAGACGTACGCCGTCTCTCCGGAGAAACTGAGGCAAGTTGTTTCGGATCTGGTGACTTGGAAGGTGGATACGATCGTGCTGGTGGATTCGGCGGGCTGTATGGTCCCACCCGTGCTCGAGAATTATTTGCGAGTTTGCCATGATTTTCTAAGTGACGCCAAGTTTGGATTTCATGGCCATAATAATCTGCAGATGGCGGCGGCAAACACGGTGCTAGCCGCTGCTCATGGCTTTGCTATTCTCGACAGCACGCTCAGAGGCGCTGGACGAGATGCTGGGAACACTCAGACCGAAATTTTGATCGCCGCCTTGGAAAAAATGGACTTTAATACGGGCATTGATCTGTATAAGGTGCTTGATGCTGCGCAGGCGAGCGAGAAGTATTTCCCGACCGAGCGCATGATTACCACTTTCTCAGTCATCAACGGGCTCGGAAACTTTCATTCCGGCTATTCGGAGATGTTCCGAAGGATATCCGAGGAGGAATCCTGTGACCTGCGTGACCTCATTCTTATGGTGGGGCGGGAAAATTGCGCGGATCCGACGCCGGAACTTGTCCGCGGCATTGCTCAGGACCTTTCCAGAAAACCAAAAATGTATAGCAAAGTGGGCTAATCACCGATGGCGAAAATTATTCGTCTTGGCTCGACCGCTGTCTCGGTGTCGCGCTTAGGCCTGGGTTGCATGGGTATGTCCGATTTTTACGGCACCCGCGACAATGAAGCGGAGTCTTTAAGAACCATACTTCGGGCGTTGGAGCTAGGAGTCAACTTTTTTGACACGGCCGACATGTACGGTTTTGGCGACAATGAAGAGTTGTTGGCGAAAGCTCTAAAGGGCGTGCCGCGCGACCGGTATCTGGTCGCCACTAAGTTTGGAATCAAACGACTGCGGGGCAATCCATCCGTGCGTGAGGTCATTGGAACACCGGGGTACGTCCGAAAGGCTTGCGAGGAGAGTCTCAGGAGACTCCGGCTCGATGTTATAGACCTTTACTACCAGCATCGCATCGACAAGAACGTTCCCATTGAGGATACTGTTGGTGAAATGTCTAAACTGGTGGAGGAGGGTAAGGTCCGTTTCTTAGGCCTGTGTGAGGCGGCGCCCAAAACATTGCAGCGGGCCTGCCTGGTCCATCCGATCACGGCTCTGCAATCTGAGTATTCGCTTTGGAGTCGGGATATCGAGGAAGGTGTTTTGCCAACCTGTCGACAGCTGGGCATTACGGTTGTCGCGTACAGTCCTCTGGGCCGGGGTTTTCTAACTGGAGAAATCAAGAGTTTTGAGGATTTGCCGGCTGATGATTATCGTAGAACTTCACCTCGCTTTCAGGGTGAAAACTTCTACAAGAATCTCGATCTGGTCGAGAAAATAAAAAGTATGTCGCTCGCGAAGGGGATCACAGCTGCGCAACTCGCGCTTGCATGGGTTCTGGCGCAAGGAAATGACATCATACCTATCCCGGGCACGAAAAAGGTTTCACGCCTGGAGGAAAATCTAGGCGCGATAGAAGTTTCCCTTACCGAAAATGACTTGGCGGAACTAGACCGATTGATTCCCAAAGGAGCTGCCGCCGGCGATCGCTATTCCGCGGCGCTTAGGAGCGGGATCGAAGAATAATCTCAGAGCCGATGATCTCTCCTTGAGTGCGACTTCGGAGCCCGGTACCATCATGTATTGAGAGGTGATTGGAATGAGCTCAAGTGCGCTTGTGAGTCGATTACTGCCCACCGTTCGAAAACAAGGGATCTCATTTATCGCGTATGTTCCGGATAACGCCTTCAGCGGATTTTTGAGCGCGGCGAAGGTGGAGCAAGGAATCCAGCTTGTAAATGCAACTCGCGAAGAGGAGGCGATCGGAATCGCGTGTGGCGCCTACTTAGCGGGCGGCAAACCAATCGTCGT
Organism: Bdellovibrionales bacterium; assembly: GCA_050249195.1. Classification (GTDB taxonomy): domain Bacteria; phylum Bdellovibrionota; class Bdellovibrionia; order Bdellovibrionales; family UBA1609; genus JALHOQ01. The sequence goes on along the minus strand of JBFWQY010000007.1, from coordinate 9,595 downwards.
CATGCAATCCAGCGGTCTTGGGAACAGCTTGAACGCGCTAGGATCTTTGGTCGTTCCGTATCAAATTCCTTTAGTGATGTTTGTAAATGTGCGTGGAGCGCTCGGAGAGTGGAACGTGGCCCAATCTCCTCTAGGTGCGAACACGGGTGCTGTATTGAAGGCGATGAATGTCCCGCATGTTAGCGTTACGGACAGCGAACATGTGACGCAGAAAGTGGGCGCGGCAATCGAGTTTTCATTTTCAACACGACAGCCAATTGGCGTTCTGTTTGAGTATCCTATTTTTGGGGAAAGCCTATGAACCAATTCGAGGCAACAAAATTTATTCATTCGAAGCTGACTAATGAGATCGTGGTTTCCGCCCTTGGTGTCACGTCTTACATCTTGTATGAATGCGGGGATCGAAGTGAGAACTTTTATCTTTGGGGAACGATGGGGCTTCCCGTATCCGTGGGGCTTGGCATGAGTCTCCAGAATAAGTCCAGAACGGTCGTCGCTCTGGAGGGTGATGGGGGGATTCTGATGAATCTGGGGGCCTTGGCCACTGTTGGCTGGACATCCCCACCCAATCTTAGGGTCGTGATCCTGGACAATAGGTGCTATGCCACCACAGGGGGTCAGCCGACGGCCACATCGGCACGCGCCGATCTTGCCAAAGCGGCTCGGGCATTGGGGATTGAAAACACGTCCTACGTGGAAAATCTAGAAGATCTTCGGCTGGCCTGGGAGAAACCGCACGGGCCCCAGGTCATCGTCGCGCGTGTGGACGTCTATACGCCGAAATCTAAACTGCCGATTTTCGATCCAACATTAATCAAAAACCGGCTGTTAAATCTGGCCGGCCGGTGAAGAACTTTTTGTGGGTGAGCCTGCGCTAAGGATCACAACCGACGTATTTGACGATGCTAGCGATGGAACGTTGGTCATCGCCAGTGACCTGTCACTGAAGTATATCAATCAATCGTTCGCTGTCATGTTCGGGTTGCCCACTCGAAAACTGCGTAAAGCAGGTCATTTGAGTGAACTCTTGGAACCCCCAAGTATAACGGAGTTGACACAGTGGCTGCGCACTCTCGGCGCAGGAAGAGCCCAGTGCCATGAAATGGAAGTCAGATCCATCGGCGGAGTTTCCGTATCTGCGCTGGTGATGGCTCAACCGGTAGGAAATGACAATACGGATTGGCTGGTCTCGTTCCGAGATATATCGGTTGAGGTCCGACTTCACGAAAAGTATCGCGAGCAGCTCGAACACGTCAAACGCCAAAATCACAGCCTTGAAATGTTCGCCTTTATTCTTTTGTGCTCCATCATCGGCTCTTCGTACTTGGCGATCAAATTTTCCGTCGAAACCATTCCGCCATTGCTCGCCTCGAGTGTGCGTTGCTTTGTCCCGGGGCTGTTTGTGTCGTTGGTTTTCCTGTTCCGAGGAGATCCCCTGAGCTGGACGGACTGGCGTGAAGGGGGCGTCCTTTCTTTGGCCAGAAGGGCCATTCCACAGGGCGCCTTGACTTGGGCGGCGCTACAAATCCCCTCCGGGATTTCGTCACTGATTGTCTCAACTATTCCTATTTGGGTTGTCTTTCTTGAGGGATTTGGCGGTAAAAAGGCGTCAAATCCCGTGGCCCGATACGGGGCTATTATTGGCTTGTTCGGGCTCACTCTAATTGCTGTTGACTCAAGTCGCGGAAATCTGGCCTGGTTTCCTCTCCTGGTGCTGGTTACAGCGATGATTCTGAACGCGGCCGGGATGTGCTGGAGTTCCGCTCGCCCGGGTCAAGCGGTTCGTGTTGTGGGCCCGGAACTCGCGGTAGGCGGGATCATCCTTTTCGTCCTTTCGCTCTTCTCCGGTGAACTCAGCACCTTCTCGATAGGCCAGGTCTCAGAGAAATCGATGCTTGCTCTCGTCTTCTTGACGGTTTTCGCAAGTGGCTTAGCTCCGGTGGCATTGGCGTGGGCGATGACCGTCAAAGATGCGTCGCATGCCACCTCTTTCATGTTTTACGTTCCAATAATTAGTTTGGCTCTCGGGTGTACCGTTGGAAAAGAGCAGCTGCATACTCTCTCCATCATTGCTTGCGTGTTTCTCCTGTTATCCGTCTATCTTATCCGTAAACGGCGTTTGCCATGAAGTTTCATTCGTAAGGAGAGCGACTTGAAGTCGGACCAGAAGATAGCTCTAGTCACAGGCGCCAATCGTGGCATAGGTTTTGAGACGGCGCGGGAACTCGCCGAAAGGGGAGTGTCCGTTGTCATCGGGACTCGTGATCGGAGGCAGGGCGAAGAGGCTGCGTCGCGGCTCAGCCGTTCGGGCCTTCTGGTCCGCTCTGTTGTTCTGGACGTTAGCAAAGCGGTCCATCATCAAGAGGTGCTGAAGTACTTGCAACATGAGTTCGGACGTTTGGATATCCTGATCAACAATGCCGGCGTGCTGATTGAGGTGGAAAGCGCCTCAGCGGACCGCATGAATCGAACGAGTTCCACAAGTATGGAAGTCCTCCGCGACACGTTTGAAATCAACTTCTTCGCCCAGGTCGCGTTGACCCAAGCTCTCTTGCCGCTGATCAGAAGATCCTCGGCGGGCAGAATCGTAAATGTTTCCAGTATCCTAGGTTCGCTGACTTTGCATTGTGACCCCACGGCCCGAATCTACAATGGTAAGGTTTTTGCGTACGATGCATCCAAAACCGCCTTAAATGCGTTTACGGTCCACCTGGCCCATGAGCTGTTGAATACAAACATCAAGGTGAACTCGGCACATCCGGGATGGGTTAAAACAAAAATGGGCGGGCAGTTGGCGCCGGTCGAATTAGCTGACGGTGCCAAAACTTCCGTCCGTTTAGCACTTCTTCCGGATGATGGTCCGACAGGAGGCTTTTTCTATCACGACGATCCTTTGCCGTGGTGATAAAGCGCAGAAGGTAATGAGTGTTGCCGGTGGCGCGGAACATGGTCCGACAGGAGCCTATCAACCGAGTGTTCAAAAAATGCCGCAACCTGGATTGAGTAACCGCTTCGGATCAAAAGTGTCCTTCATGCGAGTAAAGAAATCCAAAACGTCCGAGCGAGCGGTTTCCTTTCAAGACGTGTGAGGCGCTTGGACCGCGTTCAGAACGACGTGCGACCTGTCTGTCATCGAGTCTCGATATGAGACAGTGGTCACGGCAATAGACACTGAAACGACGACCGTCAAACACGTATGCAGCGAAATTAACCTAGGATCATTCAAGCCTTCAAACCGCGGCTGCCGGTTTGCACTCCGAATACGTGTCGAACGGGGAGGGGCATGAATTTAACCAAGGCGACATCATTATCTTTAGTGGCTCTGTCATTTATTGGAATTTCAGTCGGATGCACAGGCTCTTTTCAGTCAGCAGACCTGGGTGGCAGCGGCCATGGCGCTTTAGACCAAAGTTCCGATTCTAGGTCCGTTCCTACGCCAACATCAAACGTCGGTCCCGATGCCGCGACCACAGTTCCACCTTCCGCACCAGCACCAAGTCAAGTTCCAAATCCGACTCCTATTCCGACTCCCGTTCCGACGCCAACGCCAACTTCAAATCCAGGACCTGCGCCGGCTCCAGGCCCTGCTCCGGCGCCCGATCCGGTTCCAGTGCCTGCGCCCACACCCACACCTGCTCCTACCCCTATCCCTACTCCTAATCCGGGATCATCGCCCACACCCGGTGGCACGACCTCTACGGGTGTTTATCCAATCACTGGAACTTGGATGTACCATCGGTACGACGATCTTGAATTGTGGCGAACCGCGTTTTCTCGGTTCGCTTCCATAGGAGGAAATACGGTCCTCTTTTTTGCAAGCCCGGTTCAAAAGCTGGGCTCGTATGAGGCTTCTGGCCAGGTGACTTGGCAGCTTCGGAAACGAGCGCTTGATCAGTGCCTGGATCAAGGAAGTTCCTGCGTCGCGAGCGCCCTTGCCGATTACCAGAGAAGCGGATCGGCGCTCCCCCTGAAGGGCATCTATTATTTTGAGTCGGCCGAAGATTACGAGAAGTACTTCGATGCCAATTGCCTGGGTTTAAACAAGGCAATTCATTTGCCGCAAGAATTCGAAGCTTCCTATACTCTCAAGCTGTTTAGAATCTTTATGCCACATACGTCTGGCGCCAGCTGCGTCACGGAGACCAGCTCTTATGACGTTATATTCGTAAAGCAGCTCGTCGATCGGCAGGGCAAGGTTGTGGATGGAAATCTGATCGCGCTGCTGGAGGGCGCCAAGGCCGGCATGCAGCTCTACTTGGGAACTCCGGATTTCCCGCGGGTGGTTGAGAACGGAGCCGCTTCAAACTGGAATTTAGATGTTGAGAGTTTCGGTGTGTATCACAACTTCGTTTACCAGACTTACTTCATGTGGCGGTACAAAAAGGGATTCACAGGAATAGATTCGTTCGCCGGGGTTTATCAGTCCTTCGAGTTTGACCTCTCTTTACCTGCCAGTAGTTACACCAACCAGGCGCTTTCGGAGTACGTGTATGAAGCCGAGCTGCTTCACTTGCTGCTCCCCGGGCGGAGATACGCAATTTCTCCGTACTGGATTTCAAACATCGTGATGTTGAATCAAGCGAGTGGTGGCGCGAGGTCAAAATCGGAGCTTCTTCAGAATGTAAGGCTCTCGCTCGAGCGGCTCATCGACGGAAAAATAGATGTGATCGCGCCGCAGGATTCAAGGGGAACGGGGAAGACCCTATTGTATGGGGACTCCGAGTCTGAGATCGATCTCTTCAGCGTCGACCCTGCCCTCAGGTCGTATCCCGATCAATCCATCTTCACCCCAGGTCCGGTTTCAGCGAACTTCCTGGCGTCCACGGCGGAGCTTTATGCGAGCGCGCGCGCGGCACTCGACGCCCGAAAGGCCGCGAATTCCAATCTGCAAACTGAACTTTGGGGCAATGTGGAGGCCTTCGAAGGTGTGCCTCTGGACGGGTCTGCGCTTCCGCTGACAACCAAGCAGCGCCTAGATCAGGCCATCAGACACTATGGAAAATCAGTGGATAGGCTCATCTCCTTTATGTGGGATGACCTCTTTATTCGTCGTGGTTCCGACGGCGCCCTTTACGAGCTCATCCAAAAAGACGCGACTCGGCCGATTCCAACGCTTGCGTTCTGGAATGACTCGAATTCCGTACCGGGCCTGGTGGTTGAGGGCTATCACTTGGCCTCATCGTCCGGGGCGAAGGTGAACGTCACCTGGTATGATGTGAATGGAGGTCTCCGATTTGAGTCCGTACCACTAAGCCTGGGCTGGATTTGGAATCGAGCGACCACAAGCCAGCCGGGGCGCCATACTATTTGGGTTCCATTGAATACGGGTTCGAGAGCCAGCTGGTGGGTGTATGTTTCGATTACGGACGGAACAGGGAAAGAGAGTGGTATTGTGATGCTGCGCTGACCAATCGAACCAATCGAGGTGCGCAGGTCAACATTCCTGCCGTCTTAGACTCAATCCGTAGACTAAAAATTCTCCCATTTCGTCACATCCTTTTCTCAGGAGATGCATCCCGATCTTTTCACAAATCCTAATGGATGCGACGTGATCCATGTCGAGCGTGGCTTTAACAGTACAGATTTCAGGTCTTCCCTCAGCAAATGCAATCATGAGTTTTCCAGCTTCGGTGGCGTAGCCCTGACGCCAAAATTCCCTGCGGAGGTATAACAGAATCTCAGTCTCGTTATCGCCACAAATGTCAGAGCAAAAAAGCGCAGCATGACCTAATATAGGCGTCGTCACAGTTTCTACAGATGGCCCAGATATGATTATTTGTACGAGGTGACCTCCCAAGAGCGCGATCAAACAGTGTGTCGATTTCAGCCGGAGTCTTTACTCCACCTACATGGCGCATCACGGCTGGATCCTTAAGGAGTGCGAAAAAGCGGGCGCGATCAGATTCTTGGTACAGCTTCAGATGGACTCTTTCGGAACCTAGGGCAGGGCTCATTCGCATAAGAATGGCTCGCTCGCTGAGTGTTTTGGTTTCTCACTGGCACCGGCAGCGCGTAAATCCAATCCAACGGGCTTCGTCGCCATAAAATCTCCTTGCACTTCCTATGATGAAACTTTAATGCAGGGTGCAAATAGACTCAAGAGTCCTAAGCCTTTGTGTAATCCAGACTCATTCGATATTCAGATGAGACAGTTCAAAGTGATGGACATCGATGGAGATCAGCACGTTTCCAAAGATGAATTCATGCCTTTTGCAAAAAAACCGGAGTGGTGGGTCGTGCCGTTTGGATATCCATTTCCCACGTGGGGGGAATTCCTCCGCCAAAATGGTTCGCCGCTCAAGGATTCCATCAGCGAGGCCGAGCTTCTCAGCGCCCGGGAGAAGCAGTTGGCGGACCTATACGAATGCTTAAGAGACTCTTCCGAAGAGGAGGACTGCCAGGGGCAGCCAAGGAAATGGTTTCTTGGTTTTCTCGCTGAAGGTCCGCTCTTTGAACGTTATCTCAAGTACTGCGGCCGGCTCCACATCTTTCAAGGAGAAGCGGATGCGTACACGCCTTTTAACGAGGCTGTTAAAATTCGGGAGGCTTGTGAGGGCTGATGGACTCCAGTCGTCGCTCTAACTTCAAGAACTGACCCTGTTAAGGCTTCTTTAGCAGCTTGATCCAGTATGCGGCCCGATCTAAGAACATTGGGCCGAAGACGGTGCTCGTTTCGATTGCGGAACCTTCCTCCCAGGCATTGAAACTCGCAATCGTGACGAACGCCGGGCGGCTTGGAAGCGGAAGATTTCGGAGAGGCTGCCACTGAGAATCAAACTCGGCAACGGAGGGTTTCCGAAACTGGCAGTTTGTCTTCCAAATTCGATCTACAGTCAAACGCCCGGCGGCGACCTCAACGCGCATGTTAATCTTGCAATTGGGATCTAAATGTGTGAATTGGACGGGAATATGAGCGTATTGGTTGTTGCCCGTGAATACGCTCGACGAAATCTCCACTTTATAACTGCTTTGGCAGCTATCTTCCACAATAACCCAACCGCGTGCTTTTGTTATGTCGTCCGTCTTGATCCTGAAGATCGCATACCATTCGGTCAGGTTTTGAGCGGTGGTCGGAATGTCATTGGTCTGCGAATCGGATGAGACGATGTTACACCCAATCCCGTTCGACTGAACGGCCCGGCCTCCGCTGGCGGCGTAATCGTAGATGGGGGTGCCGCAGCCCTTTGTTAACCTTTCGGCCTCCAGTGGAGCGTTGAACGCGGATTTCAGTGGAAATCCGACGGGTGCATCCATGCCTTGATTTGGATAAGAGTCTTTGGTTGTGATATCCACCGAGGGTGAAACTCCTCCTGCAAATGAGGTGATCCGATTCGGGTGATCGGTTTTCATGGTGATTGCCCCAAAAACAGAGCCGCCGCCGCTCAGGTCATCAGAGTCCACCACATAAAAACCTAGGCTCCTGGCATAAGAGATGGCCTGCCCTTTACTGGGATCCAGCGGATCAATTGAAAGTTCGATAAGGGGCTTGCCGTCATACATCAGCTGATAGTCTGCCATCTTGCCGTAAATTTTAGACTTCAAGTAGTTGAGCCGCGCCTCGTAGTTGGTCGCACCAAACTCCATTAAGACGGCAAGCCGGATTGGGGGTGAGGAGCTGGATTGATTGCTTTGGACAAAGGTCTTTACATAAGTTTCAAGGACGTAGTTCAGCTGTCCGTCGAGAATGGGATCATTATTGATATCTCCAAACCAGGAAATCAGGGCATAGTCGACCTTCGCCCTCTTGAGCTGATTGTAATGCTCTTGCTGGACCTTCGAGCCGACGGTCTGATCGTAGTATCCCAGAGTCGGCCTAGAACGGGTTTCCCAAAATGTGGAGCTGTTCAAGTACCAGTTCCAGTGAATAGGGGACTTAGGGACATAGATTGTATGAATGGTCGTACCGATCAAGGGCCACAAGCTCCCTGAATTTGCGTTGATTTGCGGGTCATTCACAGTGCCAGTGAGAATCTTATGACTCCCGCCGAGCCTGCCGAATGCGAATCCCACACCGATGCCCGATCCTGTACTAGGCCAAACTGTTATGGCGCCTGTAGATGGATCCCGGCCGACCAGATCGGCCTTACAGTCTCCATTTACATCCGCGAGATGAATTTCGTGGCTAAGGCCCAGGCTTCCAAAATCCAATCCCGTGCCAACGGAAGTGCCCGTGCTCGGCCACGCCGTAAGGGCTCCGGAAGCCGGATTCCGCGCTATTAAATCCGCCTTTTTATCCCCTGTCACATCGTCAAACCAAACTTCCTGATTTGTCGCGAGTTCCCCAAATGGGAATCCCACTCCGACCTGCGTTCCCGTGCTGGCCCAGACGGTGAACGCGCCAGTGGATTGGTTCCATCCAATCAAGTCATCCCGGCCATCGCCTGTAATGTCAGCGAAGTAGACTCTTGTACTCGTCACCAAACTTCCGAACGGGAATCCACTTCCTACTCCCGATCCCGTATTCGGCCAGACGGTGAACGTTCCTGTATTCTGGTCCCACCCGACAAGGTCAGCCTTTTTGTCACCATCGGTGTCAGCAAAATAGACCCTGTAATTGGATCCTAGGCGAGCGAGATCGAATCCTCGTCCTACACTCGATCCCGCGCTCGGCCACGCCGTAATCAAACCCGTATTTGGATTCCATCCAATCAAGTCCTTTTTGCCATCAGCGTTTAGATCAGCGAAAAAGATTTTGACGTAGGTACCTAGGGCTCCGAAGGCAAAACCTTTGCCCACTCCTTTTCCGTTGCTTGGCCAGACCGTGAAATCGCCCGTATTCTGATCCCAGCCGACTAGATCCGCCATTCCATCGCCTGTAATGTCGGCGCTCGTAGCCGAAAACCAACCCAGGGGGATCGTGCAGCCCAGCCAAAAACAAAGCCTGCAGATTAAGCTTGAGCCCCTCATACACCCCCCAAAGCCGGCCATCCTCAATACCTCAATGGTTGAATTTGCCATCAAGTCGAGCCGACCCATAATGGAGGTGCAAGTAAAGGGCCAGTCAGAGTGCAATCAGATCTCAAGTAAGCCAGTTTAATCAGGCACTTATGAGGTCTCATTTTGAGGCGTTACGAGTCTATCGTATAGGCCGTGTAGATTTGATACCTCTGTAGACAGCGACTTTGCCGCTAGGGGGCGTGTGTATCAAATTGAGGATTTGAATCAGACCTCATGCTCAGGCCAAAATAATGACACAGAATGTGAGTTGATTCAGGTGGCATACGGAATTCAAATTCTTTACAACTCGGTTATCTCTGAAAATAAAGTCCACGGTCCACGGAGAAACATCACTGTGTAAACGCTTCTACTATCATTATCCCTTCTCCTATTGCGGTTCGCGAGTGAAACCTTACTCCACTTTGAGTGGAGATCGTGGATCTCAGTATTTAATTCTCGGACTTCATCCTCCGACAAGTAAAAGATCCCGCCGATGATAGATCCTGTTCCTCGTGAGGCACGGATTCTTTCCAACTGAGATCCGAAATTAGAAATTCTCACAAAATCCCGCAAAGCCGCATGGTTTAAGGACGTGCTGTCTTTTCCAGATGTGATAATCATTCACGGACTTCGTGAAACATTGATTTTTTATTTCAGT
>JBFWQY010000006.1:0-199571 GCA_050249195.1 Bdellovibrionales bacterium | reverse complement strand
TCATGGTTGTTCTCCTTCGAGAACAGGGGCCACCTTCATGGATTCAGCTACTTAGCTTAAAATCCGCACACTTTTTTGACTTAAACTATCCCATGGCTTGTGACGATCGAGCCCGGACAGCACAACAAATAGCACATAGCAAAAAATCAACTTGTACCCTTAAAAATCCAGATTCAACCGAGATTGTAAAAGATTGTACCAACTGGCCCGGTTTTGCCGCGAATCTTAAGCAACCCGGAAAATATTCTTTTACATTCACCGTCGAAAATCACATCGATATTCGTGGTACAACTCGTTTTGATTTTGAGTTACAGGAGGTGGCGAACGCGACAGACGTCATTCTCACTAACGATGCGGGACACGGACACTGTGTCGTTATGAATGGTGGGCTCGCTTGCACAGAAAAACGTGATTATAAGATAGTACTCGACGGGATAATGAAAGGGCCATTGAAGTTTGTTCCTGGATTTCCTGAAGGTTCTGGAGTCTCCGCGATTTCAGGCGGTGGACTAGGAGGATTCTTGGGAGCCTCTGTTGAGAACAATTTAATTTGTATAATCAAGAACGGTGGAGTGTATTGCTGGGGTGAGAATGCGTATGGAGGTATCGGAGATGGGCAAACAACCAAAACTAGCACTCCAACTCTTGTCATAAATGAGGGCTCTGGAGCCACTCACCTTTCGGTAGTCGACAATACCGCGTGTGCGGTAATACAGGGCGGAGTGAAATGTTGGGGCAGTAATTACAATGGTCAAATTGATAGTGGTTCTGAGCATCACAAAATCCCGGTTTGGTTGCAGGGTTTGGGGCCCGGGGCAGGCGCTACGCGAGTGACAGCGGCGAGAGCGAGCGCAGGATTGAATGAAGGCGGGGGATGCGCAATAGTCAATGGCACGGTCACATGTTGGGGGAAACTCTATGGAGGGCCGCCAGCCCCGGTACCCAATGTGAATTCCGGTGTTACTGATCTTTCCCAGATGTCAGGGGCATTGCGCCTCGACTTCGGTGGAACGATTTATTACTACAGCCTGATGTCTGGACTCACGTATTCGGGGACATCCGATCGGCCCGACATCAGTTTATCGGCTCGGGGGGGCTTCCAGGCTGCTGTGTCAGACAATCATCCTTATCTGTCCATGGTCATTAAAGATGGAAAGTTAAAATACTCCTCTGATTATGTGTATGATCCCATCGACACGCATTACAACTATTACCGTCCGTTTACTTACAATGAGGCCACATCGCGAACTGAAGTTTTTATAAAACACTTTAATGTTATCAAAAACCCCTAAAGTGTTTTGCTAAGCTACTTACTTCAGCGAGGTTGAGAACTGCCCTCAGTGAGATCCGCCCGCTCCTTAACTCTGAAATTGGTTGTTTGCCAAGAATCTGGTCTCATTTTGAGACAGCAACAACATCAGCAATGGTTCATTTCGTGCTAAGAATGCGTCCGGCGCATACGTGATAGTTGAGCGAAGTTCGCTAAATCGGAATGTCACGCAATTAGCCATTTTTTAGAACTTTAACATATCATTCTGGTGCAGCGGGCAAGCGAAGATCTAACCCATGGAATTAGGAATGAATATTGTAACCCACATCCGATCGCGACCTGGTCCAAGACTTGCTCCCTTCCATGACAGTGGAATGGGAAACGGTACGAATGGGGGGCCTGCCAGTGATTTTTGCTGTCTCGTTTTTTGCCATTGTAATTTCGCGCACCGAGTTCGCCCGCGCGCAAATTATCGACTTTGAGAGAGCGCAACCGCGAAGCTCCAGCAGCCATTACTATGTAACCGAGCTTTATGACGCGAATACGGGTCTGACTTATCCGCTACGTACCGAGTACGACAAAGCAAAAACTAGCACCGTGAAGACCTGGCTTTCAACTACGATTTACCAAAAAAGGACAAAATCTTTGGGCGTATCTCTTCTTTCAGATCCAGGTTGCGTCTCCAAACAAAGGGTCGAGCTTGAGATCACCGAATCCGAAATGCTTGACGACGAATACTACGCGTTTTCTCTCTATATCCATCCACAATCAGCGCCGCCCCGGAACGCCGTGATCTTCAGTCAAGTTTGGCAGAATCACGACTTAAGATATCAGGGTGGCCAGTACGCGCGCTTTCCTCCATTCAGTCTCGTGTTCTATGACTCCGCTTACCGCTGGCAGGTTGAGACCGCTAACGAGCAATTAGCTCCTTCCGGCCTGCCCACGCGCCTGTATAAACAGACAAACAAAGTCTACAAATCACCGACGGGATTAAAGAAGGGAGCCTGGCACCGGTTCGTCGTACGTTTCAAACCAAGCGTGACCCGAAACGGGGCCATGACGGTTTGGTTGAACGGAAAAAAGGTTGTCTCTCAAACGAATCAGCGAAATTTCGGTTACAGAGTGCGCGACACGGTTCCAAAGGTTCTCAATTCTTTCATCACACGCGTGGGCGCCTACCGAGGCCGGCAAAAATGTGTCGACAATATTCCGAGCACCGGAAAACCTTTACCAAAGATGCATGTGTTCTTCGATAACGTAAAGGTCGGTTCGAGCTATTCCGCGGTGGCGAACCCATAACATTCAAGATCCGAGAAACCGCTTTTACAATTCCGATAAGGTTTGAAGACTCCGGAACAACCGCCCTTCAACGGCTAGGAACTGACCATCCTGCCGAAATCGGTCGAATTCAGTCTTAAGTGTTAGGGAACTTGCTTATTGACCCCGCACGCGTGTAATTTAGCCGCATGGATTGGCCACTTTATTGGCGCCTCCCGCCTAAAGACCAGAGCACCAGTGACGAAATTCTGAACCGTTTTCTGGATTACATAAGTTCTAAGGATTTAGAGCTCTACCCGGCTCAAGAAGAAGCTATTCTTGCACTCTTAGAAGGAGGCAATGTCATCCTTAACACGCCGACGGGCTCGGGAAAATCGCTTGTCGCGATGGCCTTGCTTTTTAATGCCTTAGCGTTGGACCGACGATCTTATTACACCTGTCCCATTAAAGCTTTGGTGAATGAAAAATTTCGCGATCTTTGTACGGCCTTCGGTCCCGATCAGGTCGGCATGATCACCGGCGATGCGGCGGTGAACTCGCAAGCACCGATCATTTGTTGCACGGCCGAGATCCTTTCTAATTTAGCCCTGCGTGAAGGCGATCAAGCCCAAGTCGATGATGTCGTGATGGACGAATTCCATTATTACTCCGACAAGCAGCGAGGTGTCGCCTGGCAGGTGCCTCTTTTGTCTCTGCCTCAGGCTCGATTTCTTTTGATGTCAGCCACTTTGGGAGAGATGGATTTTTTCTCTAACACGCTAACTGCATTAAACGGTAAACCCACACACATTGTAACCTCGGATGGCCGGCCCGTACCGCTCGACTTTGACTATCGTGAAACTCCTTTGCATGAAACGGTTGCCGATTTGGTTTCAAAAGGGCAGGCGCCGGTGTATTTAGTGAACTTTTCCCAGCGTGAAGCCGCGGAAGAGGCACAGAACCTTTTAAGTGTGGATTTTTGTTCGAAGGAAGAGAAGAAAGCCATTCTTGAGGCGCTTCAGGGGACGAAGTTTCAAAGTCCGTACGGCAAAGAGATTCAGCGCATACTTAAGCATGGAATTGGCTTGCATCATGCGGGCCTCTTGCCCAAGTATCGAGTTTTGGTCGAACGACTGGCGCAGCAAGGCTTACTCAAAGTGATCAGTGGCACAGACACACTGGGGGTGGGTGTTAATGTGCCGATTCGCACCGTGCTGTTTACTAAACTTTGCAAATACGACGGCGAGAAGACGGGCATCCTGGGTGTGCGTGAGTTTCACCAAATAGCAGGCCGCGCCGGACGCCGCGGATTTGATACACGAGGCACAGTAGTGGCTCAGGCCCCTGCCCATGTGATCGAGAACCTTCGCCTCAAACAAAAGGCTGCCGGTGACGCCAAAAAGCTCCGCAAGATCGTTCCGCGCAATCCGCCTCCGCATGGTTTTGTGATGTGGACGAAGGAGACCTTTCAGCGTTTGATCACATCACGAGCTGAACCTCTAATTTCCCGTTTTCGAGTGGATCACGCCATGCTTTTGAATGTTCTCAGTCGTGAGAACGGACCGCGTGTCATGCAAAAACTTATTCGCAATTCCCACGAAAATCCGGCGGTAAAAAAGCTTCTGCGCAAGTCGGCCTTTGAGTTGTTCCGATCACTGCTCGATCGCGGCATAGTCGAGTACGTACATAATGACCGGGACAAAGGTGGAACGCAAAGCGCAGTTCAGATCAGAGTGAACACCGACCTTCAGATTGACTTTTCATTGAATCAAACACTTTCTCTTTATCTTTTGGATACGTTAAAACTCCTCCGCCAGGATTCAGAAACATACGCCTTGGACGCCTTGACTCTGGTTGAATCGATCCTGGAGGGTCCGGAGCTGATCTTACGCAAGCAACTCGATCGCTTGAAGTCCGAGAAGATGGCCGAAATGAAAGCCGCCGGCATTGAATACGAAGAACGCATCGAAGAGTTGGAGAAGCTTGAGCACCCCAAGCCCAACAGAGATTTTATTTACGATACGTTCAACAGATTTCGCGATGCACATCCATGGATAGGTCAGGAAAATATTCGTCCTAAGTCGATCGCTCGTGAGATGTACGAAAACTTTCATTCCTTTGCTGACTATGTGCGCGAGTATGACTTGCAGAGAGTGGAAGGTTTACTGCTGCGCTATCTCTCGGAGACTTACAAGGTACTCGAGCAAACCGTACCCGAGGTGGCTAAGGATGACGAATTGCGAGCGATGGCGATTTACTTCGGCACGATGGTCCGTCAGGTGGACTCAAGCCTTATAGAAGACTGGGAGAACATGCGGTCAACGTCGGCCCCCACTCTGGCCTCGGTCCCGACTTCACCTTTGTCTTCGTCCTCAGTCAACGGTGCTGGAGCGGACCAGCCGATCGACCACAAATCTCTCACTCTCGTCATTCGCAATCAAGTGTTCGGCTTGGTGCGTGCTCTCGCAAATCGAGACTACGAAACATTCGTCGCCCTGCTCGAGCGCAGTGATCTCGCCCATATATCTGAAATCGAGCAAAGGATGTCCACGTACTACATAGACCACCAAAACCTTCGGACAGATCCGGGAGCGCGGCACCCGCGGAACACGCTCATCCGTTTTCAGAATCAGAACGCCACGATCGAGCAGATTCTGATTGACGTCGACGACCACAATGACTGGGCGTTACGTTTGTCCGTGGACCTGTCCGCATTGAGCCGCGAGACGGCTCAACCCGCAGTCACCCTGGTGGACTTGGGACCAGTCGGCAGCTTCACTAGGTGATTCGAAATCCAGCGAGGTTCATGTATTCGAACCCGAATCTTCCGCAAGTGAAAGGCCTTGCGATGCCGTTCGCCCGACGTTACGCGAACGAGTATGTCGCGCCAAATCGAAAAGTTTTGATTGTCCCTGGCGCTCTTGGATCTACATCGATCGTTTACTGGGATAACAAGTTCACCTGGTCTCAAAAAATCGATCTTTATTCAGACTTGAAAACCCGAGTTCAGAGCGCGCTCCAGCAACCGGGTTCAAATCGAATTGTTGCGATCCTGTGGCACCCAGGTGAAAGTGACATTCAGTACCTGCACTTTAAGGCTACGGGTATCGACCCGAACACCTATATCCCCGGCTACACCAGTCGTATACCGGATATTGACGCCTATGGTACCATTCTCGTCGAACTCATTGAAAGAATGCGTACCGACTTCGGCGCGGCAAAGTGCACCCCGTTCCTTATGGGCGAGCCAACATCAGCATGGATGCAGAATGACTCCCAGGCCGTACGGTTAAAAGATCAGCTACGGGCACAGCTATTAAGCATTACAGAGGATGTCGAGTGCGTGGGCTTTGTGAGTTCAAGCGGACTTTTGTCAAATATTGAACAAGTCCGAGTAGAGTCAGATGTCCATTTTTCGGCCGCGGCATTGAGAGAATACGGCGCGCGCTATTTTGAAGCGTTCAAGACAATGTTGATGGAATCTGGAATTTGATTCAACGCCGGCGAGCTTCGCGCATGGTTTTTTCCGCCACGCGCTTCGAGTGCGCTTCTGTCTTCCTTTTGTCCTTGGACTTCCGAGGAGCGCGAGGGGACACCCGTTGTTTGCCCAGTTCATGATCAAGGGAGCCCATGATACTTTGTAAGAGCTCGGCCTTGCGGTCGTTCAATCGAGTATCGACCGTGTAGGTCCCACGCGCGCGAATGTCATTTCCCTGCTGGCGCGCTAGGTCTCGGTATTTATCGCGGAGACGGCGGGCCAAACGCGACTTTTGAATCAAGCGCGCCTGCGATGTATGACCAATGCGATCTTCAAGAACAGCTTCAAAGGCTTCAAATTCACGCTTCGGGAGAATCTTTTTGGCTTCTTTCACCTTCATCCGCGCACCTATATCATATCGGAGCACCTGAATCGAGCTGGCGGTAATGCCACACTACCAGATTTGAGGTTTCATGTTGCGGGCGATCTGTCGCCCAACCGCGGGCTCAAAGCCCCTGGGTGAGTTCCACGAAATGCCCTGGTTTTGCCGCAATTGGGAGGCTGATTGTGAACGTGGAGCCCAGACCAGGCTCACTTTCCACTTCAATCTCTCCTTCGTGTGCCTTCACAATCTGTTTGCAAATAAACAGTCCGAGTCCCAATCCGCTGATCTCATTTGCAGAAACCGCCCTTTCGAATCGATCGAATATCCGCTCCTGGTCCTTCTTTTCAATCCCCATGCCGTAGTCTCGAACATGGATACGGACCGTTTCACCCCAACGTTCCGTCCGGATCTCAATGGGTTTGCCTTGACCATATCGAATCGCATTTGTGACCAGATTACTCATGACTTGCTCGAGGCGAAACCGGTCCCATTGTCCGTAGACAGGCTCTCCCCAAAAAACCTGCGCCGTGCCTTCCACACCTTCTTTTAAATGCAAGAAATGCCGCCCCACCACTTCCTCTATAAGCTCGCGGAGATCGACGGACTCAATTTGAAGCGCGAGGCGACCGCTTCTAATGCGAGATATGTCCATCATATCGTCGACAAGTTTGGCCAACCGATCCACCTGCCGTTCCGTCTGAGTTACAAATTGTTCCATGCGTTCGCGCGTGAAGACTTTAGGACCATCTCGCGCCACAGCTCGACCGATAATCTGTGTCTGGAGACGTAAAGAGGTCATAGGCGTCCTCAGCTCATGCGAAGCCATTGAAAGAAACTGGTCGCGAGCGCGAAGGGCGTTGCGCAGCTCCTCCTCGGACTTCTTACGCGCGTCAGCCAAAGCGGTCATGACCTTGTACTGGGCACTTAATCGTCTGGATGCCGATCTCTGCCTCTTTCGTTCTCGTTTCCCCTCCTCCACGGCCGCGGCCAAGATGAGTGAGGTCAGCGCTACCACCGCCAGAAAAATTTGGAGGTGAAACAGATTCTCACTCGGATCGTATTCCGTAAAGGGACCCCGCCCGACAACAGTTCCCGCGACGGCTAGGCAGGAAATCACAAACGTGGTGCCGACTGCAGCTCGCGGGCCGAAACGCGAGGCCGCCCATAACAAAATGGGAAACACGAAGTACGACTGCCGAAACAATGTCGAATCGGGATAGCTAAGGTCGAAAAAAATCCAGGCACCCACAACAAGCGTGGAAAGGCTAAGACTCGTGAGTTCCAAAACAGATACCCATCTCAGCTTTGGGAAGGGACCAATTCCCCGATACAGGAATAGAAGCGGAGCCACCACAAGAGCTCCCATGGAATCTCCCAACCACCACGCCAGCCAGGTTTGATGAATATCGGAAGTGAAAATCACCCCACCAAGCCAGAGCGATAGCACACCCATATTCCCGCTAATCGCAGCTCCCACCGTGGCTGCGCCCGCGAGTTTGACCACATCCGAACGGCGCTTCAGACGATGGTCAAACCGGAACCGCTGAAGCAAATAGACGCAACTAACCGCCTCAAGGGTGTTTCCACTGGCAATCCCAAGCGCGACGAAAAAAGGAGCACCGACGACGAAATTAACGGCAAATGCGCCTAAGGCAATTCCGGGCCAGAGTCGATATCCATATAAGGACAACGTGGCTATGGCGATTCCGGTGGGCGGCCAGACCAAGCTGGCAAATCCGCTCACTGCCTCCAGGCTCAGGCCAACGCGTGCCGTAAGAAAGTAAACAATTGACAGAAAGAGGATCTTTGCCGCTAACGACTGATCGATTCTAAATTTTCGAGGTTGTGTCACTGGCGGGTGCCTAACACAATTTAACGGTCCTGGCACCATTGAGCCCAAAGCGCCTGGTTGGGCCCTCTCATAATACGGGCGGCGCAAATCTAGACGATGCGCATCATCACTCCTGATTTAGCGCTTTTTGGATAAATACTTCATTCGGTTCAGGTCGTCGGAGTGATTGTCGGAATACCAGCCGTTCTGGGAAAGTTCAGCATAAGCCAGTTCGAAGTTTTGTTTGGCCTCATCTTGAAGCCTGAGCAGCTGTTGGCACTCGGCAATTTCAAGATAGACATGGCCATTAACCTTCCCGCTCCTCATCATTATTCGCTGGAGGTCGAGTTGGATTGAGAGAGCCTCTTCAACTCGGTCGAGAGCCCGTAGTGTGCGGCCACGGCTCCATTGAATGGCGCGGCCTTTGACCTCGTTCTCAACCACGATCGGCTGAGTGAGCGCCCGATCAAAGCACGCGAGGGCTTCGTCAAATTGACGGAAGTCAAAGAAGTGCCATCCCTGCAGAAAAAGAAGATGCGCCAGCCAAAGCCTGACCGGGCCTTCTTCCGCGGTCTCGGCAAGGCTGAGGGCCCTTTGTAACCACTCATTCTGAAACCGAGGCGGCCTGATTGTGGACAGCATCAATGCCGCGTCCACCGCGAAAAACACGTGGCCCGTTTCCGTGCCAAGAGTCCATGCCCTTACAAAGAAATCATTTGCCTTTGACGGACTCATTGATAGGCACAACACTCTTCCTTGCTCGAGAAGCCAGCGGATTTGCGCCACAGCATCCGGAGCTGACTTTAGCTCTGCCAGCATCTGCTGCGCCTGATCCAAAGTGGCACGAGCTTCCGCGAGGTTACCACTCAGAGCCTGCACCCGAGCCAATTGCGTGAGTAACGAAACCGTATTCTCGCCCCCCTCCTGCGGCCGGTCCTGGGGTAATCGCAATCGAATTTGGTATTCCGTCTCAGGCAATGTGAATTTATCCCAGAAGCCATCAATATCGGGAAAGTAAGCCAAAGCATCGTGGAGACTTTCTATTCGCATGCCCTGACCCTACCACTTAAAACGACGATACGTATGAAGAATTGCGAACTGAAGAGCGGAAGGGCAGGCATGAACGAGCTGGAGGGAGTGAGCAAGGCACAATAATCGTGCTCTTAGGTGGGCTCGATGTTATGTTGCGCGAGCTTGCCCTGTCGCACTCTGAGCCTCAAGCCTACTGTTTGAGTCCCCCTTTGCGGCTCCCAGCGTGAGGAGGTTTCTATGGGAAACAATAGATTATACGTTGAAAAATCGGTCTTTTCGATCAAAGGGGACAGGTCTTACCCAGCCCTCACCCGGTGTAGTGCTGAGCCATTGGCACGTATGATAACCCATAGCGAGGGCCTTCTCACAGAGCGGCATGAACTCCGATGAGCAAAACCCTATATATTCACCGCCTCGGTGAAATCGAATTGTCCGAGGTCGAGTTTCTTTTCAGCAGTGTTGGCGATGTCGCGGATATCAGGGCCGAGATACACCCTGACTCGAGGATAGGAACCCGTTTCGGCGTCGTGGAGATGGCCACGGAGCAGCAGGCCGCGGACTGCATTGACCGCTTTAATGGCCAATTCAAGTTCGGTCAAACACTCTCGGTGTCATCGAATAAGCCCATCTGTCGGTATGTGGAGAACGCGGCCAGCCCCGCGAAGAAGCCGGCGGCGCGGAAAAGCCGAGGTAAAAGATGATCTTTTTCCCCTTGGCGGTGCCCCCCGGTCTTATTTCATATACCAGCAGAAAACCGTGGCCGAGTCGTAGCCTTTGTAGTCCATCCGAACCCCGCGCGAAGTGGCACCTTCGATAATGTATGTCTTCAGCGATTGCTTCTCGGCCGCCGGCTCGCCCATATGCACCGCCTGCGCGGATCGATAAACCGTCATAGTCAGGCCGCTCATTGTGCCCACGAAAGCGTCAACGGAGCTGTGGTAATCCAATTCTCCGTAACGTGGCGAATCCACCATTCCGTCAAACGAGACCTGATACGAACAACGCTGAGCATACCTGAGAATTTCACCCTCCGCAGTTCCCATCCGAAATATCTGGTCGGCTCCCGCTGTCCACGCGGCGGCGATCAAAAATAGCGATACACAAACCAATCTCTTGGTCATGGATTCCCCCTTTATACGCAGTAAGAATGAGAGACCATCATGCTTGATCGCATGCGCCGACTCAAATGAGGTTTCCGTTTGAATTGTCAGTAATTTGTTAGACCGTCAGAGGAGGCGACCGGGCGTTCAAGGCTCGCGGTCACGCCTGTACTTGCGAGTGCCCACCACGTTCTGGTAGGCGAGGTCTCCGAAATACTTAAGGGCCGCCCGATTGTAAGCGAGAGCGGCCTCTTCCTCTGTTTCGAAGTGACCCAAATTCAAGGAGCGTCCGTTGATTTCAATCCCCGCTCTCCACTTCCCATCCACTTTCGAGAAGGACACGCCTTTATAAACAGATGAAGTTTGATGGCGTTTTTTGGGTAAAAGCCGCTGCCGTTCAGATAATGTGCATACAATTAAATTGCCCTTGCGATAATCCAAACCATCATTAAACCGGCGTGGGTACACCTGCTTACCCGCGGGCGGGTTCATCAGAAACTTTCCAAGGGTCACGCTGCGTACTCCGTTAGGTCCTCTAATAGAAGTCACGACCCGAAGACGTCCCGTCGTGCCGCGAGTCACACGCCAGCTATGCTGGCTGACACGCTCAAGATCCTCTCGATCAATCTTGACGCGAAGATTGGGATGGACCGGCAGGTAACACCAGTTTTGTTGCGCCATGGTTCTACTTTAAATCAATACCATCTTAGTGCAAGGTTGGGCCGGAAAGCTGCTGGTCCAAGGTCTTAAGCAGCGAAAGCCGGTTAATTGGCTTGGTGAGATATTCATCAAATCCGCTGGCCAGCGCCCGGTCACGGTCCTCCTTAAAGGCATGTGCCGTTAACGCCACAATAGGTTTGGAAAATCCCGATTGCCGCAGGATCCGCGCCGCTTGGTGTCCGTCCATCCCCGGCATCTGAATGTCCATCACGACCAGATCATAACCTTGCGAGGAGGCCTTCTCTACACCCTCGGCTCCATTGGAAGCCAATTCCACCTGTACTCCGACGGCGGTGAGATAGCGCTGAATCAGAAGCTGATTGTCTTCTGAATCTTCAACCACAAGAATCCGTTTTCCGCTCAAATTTGAAAGCTCAATCGCTGGCCCCGGAAGCACCTTCCGTTTGCCTCCCGCTTGACGTCCTGAACCAACCAGTTCCCCTTCGAAAGGCCCGCTATCGATCGAGAACGCAAATGTACTCCCTGCGCCAACGCGACTTTCCTTAAGATAAAGCTCTCCTCCCAAGGCCTGAACCAGCTGCTTCGAAAGACAAAGTCCAAGGCCGGCTCCTCCAAAGCGACGTGAAGCCGAACGGTCCAACTGCACAAACGGCTGAAAGAGCTTTTCCTGTGATTCCGGTGGGATCCCGGTTCCCGTATCTTCCACCTCGAACTCCAATCGCCCATGCGCTCCCACCGCGGGAATTTCCTGAAACTTTGTCCGCACCGCCACATGTCCATGGGTGGTGAACTTAAAGGCGTTGCCGATAAGGTTAAGTAAAATCTGACGTAATCGCGTGGGGTCTGTGCGCACGATCCGAGGGATGGATGTCGGGATCTCCAGTTTCAGCTCCAGTCCCCTCTCTTTCGCGGTGAGTTCCATTGAGGAGATCACCTCGTCCAACATCGGACGGAGTGGAAACCGCACGGACTCCACTTCCATACGTGCGGCCTCTATCTTGGAGAGATCCAGAACCTCTCCCAACATCCGCGAGAGCTGTTGCCCGTTCTGCTTGATCGAAAGAATGTAATTACGAGTCTCTTCCGGGAGCGCCGGATGATCAAGAGCCAAGTCGGCGAACCCCAGAATCACGCCCAAGGGGGTGCGGATTTCATGTGTGATACTCGCCAAGAAAGCGCTTTTGGCCTCCGTGGCCGAGCGCGCCTCATCGGCCAGGGCGCGCAAACGCTGCAGCTGATCTTCAAATTCAACCTGGCGTCGCTCCACAGCTTCCATCCATCGCATCTTTTCCACACAAACGGCGATCAGATGCGTAAAGTGCTCCAGAAGGCCGTATGTCGTCTGCTGTGGCATTTTTCCAGTGCGCAAGAGCAACACACCGAGGAGTTGCCCATCACCCGCATGTAGGCTGAAGACCAGCCCGCCATCAGCCCATGTCTCATCAAATCCGAAGTGGCTGAGCACATCGGAAGTGACCATCGCGGGATCGCGTCCCGTTCCCACATGCGCCAGGAACTCGACGGAGAAGCGCGTGGCATGAAGCTCGCCGCGCCCGTAGCTGAAAGCCACCGGCGGATCACCGCGCAGGTGAACTTGCGCCGCATCCGTACGGGCCAATTCACAGGCGAATGGCAGCGCACATTGCAGAACAGTTCTCACGTCCGGGGCCGAATTCATTTCGTAGGAGGTACGAATCAGGCGCTGCACCTGGGACCATAAATGACTATCCCTTTTGAACTCGCGGTCCGGCGATTGATTCAAGAACGGGTTCCTCTGTTCAGAATCGGGGGGCATATTTCTTGCGTCTTCCTTTTCTACTCCCGCAAAAAACTCGTATGCCTTGGATATGTCAAGGTGGAACAACTTGCATTCCTTATGCATGAGTCTTCCATTGAGTTTGGGCTTCTAAATCAAAGATATTTTTATGATTCCAATCGGTGACGCATTAAGTCTCGTATCGGTTGAGCTTGTGCACGGGAAATGCATGCATCAAATCAATATGGTGGGTGTCAGAGAGTACAGCAAACGGGAGGCGAAGATGGGTATTCACGCTTTCTTAATTCGATTCTTTGAAAAATTTTTTAATGACGAGACCAACACGCTCGCCGCCTCACTGGCGTTCTACACGGCACTTTCCTTGGCTCCGATTCTGGTGCTGTTTATCACGATTGCTTCACACTTCTCCCCCGACCTTGTGGATAAGCTTGTCACGTTAACGCGAGAGGAGGCGGGTCGCGACGCTTCGCAAGCTGTTGAGCTTGTGCTTACAGGAGCCCAGGCCCGCGAGGATCTGTCATCAATCGCGAGCATCATCGGGATCGGAACCCTGCTGATTTCAGCTAGCTTGATTTTCGGCCAGCTGCGCACGGCTCTGAATCGCATCTTCCAGGTGCGGCCACCGGAAATGAATGGAACTTACCTGGAGATGGCAACTGATTTTGTAAGGCAAAGGATCTTTCAGGTTGTCGCGGCACTCGGATTTATTCTCACGTTGATTGTGTCCCTGGTCGCATCGTCAGTCATTTCCGCGCGCGTTCAAGCGGATGATCCTTTGATACTCCCGATTGTGAATGTGCTTGTGTCGTTGGGCTTTTACATCGGTCTATTCACGCTGATGTTTCACTTCCTTCCGGATCGGCGTACCCCGTGGCCCTGTGCTTCTAAGGGCGGCGCTCTGACCGCGCTTCTTTTTGTGATTGGAAAGGAGCTAATCGGGATGTATTTGGGCCGCAGCGCGGTCGGTTCGGCCTATGGCGCCGCAGGCTCGGTTATCGTGCTCCTGGTATGGGTTTACTACTCTTCGCTGATCACATTTGTCGGCGCTCAGGTCAGTGCAATTTTACTGAATATCAAGCCACCGCCGCCGCAAAGCGCGTGAGCCGGGTCCCAGTGAAGCGCCATGAACGCGCTCAGAATGGGTAAACAGGCGTCTCATTTTTAGACGACGGGTTTCATCGAGGCTTATCGAACTCGATTAAATTAGAGTTGAACTCGATCTGTTGGCATCACCCTTGCTTTATACGGTAGTGGGGCGACAAAGACTGTTTCAAAAAGAGACATGAATGCCGCGGGTATGGGTAAACGAAAGCAAGAGGAGATGTTTTGCGGTTCGTGGTGGCGCCCGTACTTATTATTGCGTGTATACTGCCGTTGGTTGCGGCAATTGCATCCGACGAGAAGGTCATCCTTCGCAGTGGTTACAATCTCCGCGAGCAACCGAAAAAGGGCGCGCCGGGTGCCCGTATCCAAACCCTCGATAGAGATACGGTCGGCACCCTGATTCAGCGTGGAAGCCGGTGGTCGAAGGTGGAGATTCAAGGTAAACCGTACTGGATACACAATTCGGGCTGGGTTGATACCCCGGTCGGTCCACAGAATGGCCAAAAATTTACGTCAATGTACGATGACGCTATTATTCGCAGTCGACCAGGCACACAGACACCGGGGAGCCAGATCGTCGGGCGCGTGAGTCCAGACACAACGCTGGTTTATCGGGGACAAGCCCGCGACAGAGACGGAGACACGTGGTACCAAGTGGAATTCAAGCAAGGCAGCTCCAGCTATACAGGATACATTTTTGAAGGACGCGTCCAACCGGAAACGGACGCGACAACTGCGGCACAAGCCGGACAGGCACGGCCTGGCCGCAGCTGCACCTCCTGCGCGACCGCTGGCGTGGCGAGACAAGCGGCACAAATCAGAGACGCCGTAGATCCTCCGGATGTGAAAGGCTACTCGCTTTCCTACCAGTTCTTCGACGCCAAATGCTCCAATTTTATTCACCGGGATGGGCTCGGCCCGTGGGGTAGACGGATGGTCCAAGCCGCGCGCACCGTGGCCCCCAACTGTTTCTACAACTATGATCTCTTTGGCGACCTTTGCCCCGGTTATGCGACCTTAAATCCCAGCCAGAAGGACGCGGTGATCGCAATCGCGTTTGCGGCGATCGCCCAGGGCGAATCGAGCTGCGATCCGACTGAAAATGCACAGGCAGTGAATGATCTTGCGGACGGCCTGTTTCAACTCGAGTACTCTTACACTCAACGCCAGGATGCCGGGCGAGATCCCAGATGGTGCCGGACCGAAGGACCAACGGATACGCAATCTTTGGACTTCCAGTCCGAGTGCGCGGTTTCAACGATCGCGGACACAATCTGCAGTAAGGGAAGACGTATCAACAGCGGAGGCGGGTATTGGCAGCAGCTAAAATACAACAGGCACATTGCACAATGGATCCGATACTCCCTTTATGAGGCCGGACTATGCCGGTATTCCAGATAACAAGCGAGAGGATGAGATGAGAACAAAAACCAAACTCCCTATGCTCCTGTTCCTGTTCACCTTCACCCTCAGTGCGCGCGCGAACAAGATCATCTCTCCCGAGCAGTTTCTTCAAGCCACGGGGCTGATCGTGGGCGATTACAAAGCTTATGGTCCAAGCTCGTGTCGTGAAGGCACTCTTGACGTTTTTATGGCGTCGAAGGGTGAGCTCACGCTGATGCTGGGAGCCCATCCTTTGATCATGGGTTTAAGGCGAGGCAAGGCCGAGGTTGAGAGGCCCAAAGACCGATGCTGCGTTTCGAAACTTATCTCCAGTTATGGGAATGGAGTCGTGAATGGCCAGAAAATCCAAACATGTGAACCAGATTTAAACAGATCGGAATGTCAAGATATCAGAGAACGAGTGATTGTCGTTCATGATACCGAGGTCCGTAAACGGCCCGATGGATTCCAATATCGCTACCGACGAACAATTTATCCTGAAGGCAAAGTGGATCACAGTGAGACCTGTATCCTCCGCCCCGCGCCGCCTGAACAGTAGAAATAGTAACAATAGATTTAATTGACCCGCTGGACAAACACGCCCTAGCGGGCCCGACAGTGCGTTTCCATTGCTGCTGACAGCTGACGGAACGCAGCCTCGTCCAAATTATTGTTTTGTACCCACCCTCGGCGCAGCTGATGCTCCACCTGCAAAGGCTCGAGCAGGCGCTCACGAGGCTTTGCATTCTGGGTGCGAAGGTGAACAATGGTGCGATTCACCACAACCTGGCTTGCCGATGCCGGACGGCGGCCCCGCAACTGGTCGAAAATCCACTTTTTCAAACTGGAATCCGATGCCAGTCCGGGATTGTGGTAAATCGTCTTGCGTTGCTCGGGTCGCGAGATCAGTGCTCCGATCACAGGGAACATCGAGGTACCAAGAAAGGTGGAGCCACTGGAATCGGTGTTTTCTGGCGCGAAGCCGGGCAAATATCGAATGGTGATCGTCTCCAGCCCGCGCGGCTGAGCCACCATTTCGTAGTATCCGCGGCTGGGCACAAAACCAAGGTCGGCGATCGGTATCTTGACGGGTTGTCGGCGCGTATTCAATTCGGCGGCATCATAATACCAGGCTCCGTCGCGGCTATAGACAAAAAACCCCGTCACCCGCTCTTTGTTTACATCCGGTGCAATCTCCGGAAAGGCAATGTACTCATCGCTGAGCACGACAGGTTCCTCGAAGCCCTTGCGCTTGGATTGAAAAAGACCGCGCTCCGTAATAGGCATGAGCGCGCGCAAGCATTCATAGGTATTAAATGCCTGACTCGGTTGGGTGGCGCCCACAAGACCCGCGAACAGCAGGGCTTTAAGCCGACTCATCTTCAAGATCGTCATCTCCTATCGATCCGAGGCTGTATTTCTCAACCCGGTAGCGCATGGATCGAAAGGTGATGTTCAGCAGCTTGGCCGCGCGCTTTTTGACGCCGCCGGCGGCATGAATAGCTTTGACGAGAAGTTCTTTTTCGATCTGACCCATGACCTTATCCAGGTCCAGGCCCTCTTCCGTGATCTGAATCTCATGCGTCGACGCGAGCTTGCGTCCCGACGGGGTGTTCACGAATGGAGGCAAGCTTTCCGGAAGAATGGTCGCCCCGCCTTCGAGCGCAACGGTGCGCTCGATGATGTTTTCCAATTCGCGAACGTTCCCGGGGTAATCATATTTCTTAAGCATATCCATCGCCTCAGCGCTGATGCCGCCGATGGATTTGCCCAGCCGGTCGTTGTATTTCTTTAAAAAATGACCCGCGAGCAAAGGAATGTCCTCGGGACGCTCGCGCAGGGATGGTGTGCGAATATTGATCACGTTCAGACGATAGAACAAGTCCTGACGGAATGTTCCCTTCTTCACCATCTCTTCCAGATCCCGGTTCGTAGCAGCAATGATGCGCACCTCGACTTTGGTGTCGTCGGTAGCACCCACCCGACGGATCACGCGCTCTTGAATCGCGCGCAGGAGCTTGACCTGAATCGTCAGCGGCAACTCACCCACTTCATCCAAGAACAAGGTTCCGCCGTCAGCCACTTCAAACAATCCAGACTTATCAACAACGGCACCCGTGAAAGATCCCTTCTTATGTCCAAACATTTCTGATTCCATAAGGGACTCAGGAATCGCACCGCAGTTAACCGTCACGAAAGGTCGATCTTTGAGCGGTCCATTAAAATGAATCGCCTTGGCGACCATTTCCTTTCCGGTCCCGCTCTCCCCCGTGATAAGAACATTTGTGGGTGTCTGGGAAACACGACGAATCATTTCATAGATCCTGTGCATCGTCTCAGAGTTTCCAACCAGATTTTGGAAGCTGTACTCGCGGCCCATTTCCTTCTTCAGGACGCGGTTTTCCACTTCCAAATTACGCGATCTCAACGCATTGTTGATGTTAATCCGGACTTCATCGATTTTAAAAGGCTTCGTGATGTAATCATACGCACCCAGCTTCATGGCCTCGACGGCGGTTTCGGTCGTGCCAAAAGCTGTGATCATCAAAAATAACATATCTGGATATTGATCTTTGATGTTCTTCAGGAGCTCAATGCCCGTCATGTTGGGCATCTGAAGGTCGGAGATGACCATATCAAAAGATTTCTTTTTTATAAGATCCAGAGCCTTCTGGCCGTCCTCGGCACAAGTGACTTCAAAGCCTTCCTTGCGCAGCATAATTTCCAGAAACTCGCGAATGCTTTCTTCGTCATCCACCACCAAAATGCGTGACTTCATAGATGCACCTCAACCCCTTAATTTATTCTCCCGAGAATCGAGGTGATTCTCAACCCTTCGCTTCCTGTCGGAAGGGAATCAAGTCTTCAGTATGGACATCGCGATGGGCGGGGAACTCAACCGTAATCCGAGTGCCAACCCCTTCCTCACTATCAACGAGGATGCGAGTCTCGTGCGCCTGAAGAATCTTATGTGTCACGGCCAGACCTAAGCCTGTTCCCTGTGGCTTTGTCGTGTGGAACGGTTCAAAAATCCGGTTCAAGTTTTCTTTCTTAATCCCGCACCCATTATCACGAATCACCATGACCACCCATTCGCGCTGATCATGAGTCTCAACCTCCACCGTGGGAGAATCCACCTTTTCCACCGCCTGGTAGGCGTTGATCAGGAAATTTAAGAGTGCCTGCTTGAGCTTGTCCCTGTCCCCCAAAATGGCACATTGGGCTTTCAGATGCACACGTTGCTCGACGCCCTGGCGTAGTTTGGGATTGAACCGGACGGCCTCGAGGACTTCGCGGATGACGCTATTTAAGTCCACCGGGTCGCGGGCCTTGCGCTCGGGACGCACGTACTCGAGGAACTCGGTGATCAAACCGTTGAGACGGTTGATTTCCTTGTCCACAATACGCATCAGTCGAATATTTTCCTCGGTGTGTTCCGTGGGATTTGCAAGCATCAACTGGATACTTCCTGAAATACTGGCCAACGGATTACGAACTTCGTGCGCGATGCCGGCCGCCAGCTGTCCGACCGCCGCGAGTTTTTCCTGCTGACGAAATGTCTCCTCGAGCCTCTTTTGGTCCGTTCGGTCGTCGAGGAGAAAAAGCCAGCCCTTGAGCCGAGCCTCCGGATCCTTGAATCGCGCAGCGACGACCTCAAGGATCTGGACTTCCCCTGACGCCCGTTGCACCCGGACTTCGCGACGCTCAAAGGGTGTGTTTTCATGCTCAACGAGAGTTTCCCAAGGCCAATTCAGCTCAGGGAGAACCTCCGACATCTTGATTTGCAAGAGCTGTTCGGAGCCCAGAATTTGCCCGGCACGCGGATTCATATATTGAATAAATCCGGTACGGCTGATCACCACCAGTCCGCTCGTAATGTTGTTGATGATCAGTTCATTCAGGTTGTGCAGCACGAGAAGGTCGGTCTGAGTCTCTTTCAGGCGCGCGCCCACTTGACTGAGCTGTTCCGCCAGTCGCCCGCTCAAATAGGTCACCGCCACAAAGGCCACATTGTTTACAGCCAGGGAGAAGTACAAGCTGGAGCCGGAAATTTCCGGGGAAACTATCAAAAGCGAGCTAAAACAGATAGAAGTCCAGATCGCAAGCAACCAGGCCGTGTCTTTTTGGAAGACCAAAGACCCAAGGATGAGATTCACCAGATAAAGGAATAAAAACAAAGATTGGCCGGTTCCAGTGAAATAAATAAGGAGAGTCACCGCGACCGCATCGAGACCAAATAGAATTCCATTCCAATACGGCGTTGAGTCCAGACGATCGATAAAGAAGAGAAAAATAGAATTCAGAAAAAAATTGACGAGAAGAACTGAATAAACCGGTAGCCAGATCTCGACGTTTAGAAAACTCCCGATCTGAATCTGGTACACGAGCGAAACCAGGAGAATGAGAATCAAAAACGCGGTGCGGATCCCGTGCACCAGCAACCAAGGTCGACCGGTCCCGCCAAGAGCTTTTGGATCCACCAGGCGTAGGTTCCGAGTCGGGAGTTCCAACACGTTCACGTTTAGCTCCCGACCGTATTCGCCATGTTGAAGATTGGAAGGTACATGGCAATCACAATCACGGCGATAATACCGCCGAGGACCACCATCAAAATGGGCTCCATGAGACTCGTCATCGCGTCGGTCGCGTTCTCAACCTCGTCCTCATAAAAGTCTGCGACCTTTGAAAGCATCTGATCGATATTACCTGTCTGTTCTCCGATAGAGATCATCTGTGTCACCATATTGGGAAAATAGGGAATCTTGGCCAGGGGTTCGGCGATGGTTTTCCCGCGCGACACCGCCTCTCGCACCTCGATTAGAGCCTTTTCGATGACCCAATTCCCGGTCGTCGCCGCGGAAATCTCCAGGGCGTCGATAATGCGCACACCGGATGCAAGAAGGGTTGAGAGCGTGCGTGAGAACCTTGCGATGGCGCTTTTCTTGATGAGATCGCCGAATACCGGGACCTCGATAAAAACGGAATCCAAAACCTTCCGCCCGTTATCCGTTTCGTAATAGGTCTTGAGAGAAAGCGGAATGGCGACCAGAATCGCGATAATAAGGTACCAATAGCCAGCAACGAAGTCCGAGGAGTTGATCACCCATTGTGTGAGCGCTGGAAGTTCCTGGCCGTTCTGCTTGAACATTTCGGCCATCTTTGGAACCACGAAAATCATAATGAAACAAATGACGATGATGGCAACCACGATGATCGCCGCCGGATAGAACAGAGCCGCTTTCACCTTTCCACGCAATTTTACCGAGGTCTCAATGTAATTGGCCAATCGGTTAAGAACGGTTTCAAGCACACCGCCCTCCTCGCCCGCACGAACCAGATTCACATAAAGACGGTCAAACACCGCTGGCCGCGCCGCCAGCGCATCCCCCAGGCGACGTCCGCGCTCCACGTCGGCGCTCACCATTTGAAGAACCGCGCTCATTCCAACGCTGCGCGCTCCACGCGCCATAGCTTCGAGTCCCTGAACGATCGGAACACCGGCGGAGACCAGCACTGCGAACTGACGGGTGAAGACCTGAAGGTCTTTCATGCTCACGCTCGTCCCCATACCAAAGACGCGCTTGAGGTCCACTCCTCCGCTGGTGCCTTTCTTGACCACGAGTTGAAGAGGCGTGAGCCGCTGGGCGCGCATGCGGATTCGAGCTTCCGCCTCGCTTCCGGCTTGAAGTTCCCCTCGGACGATACGGCCATCATCTGTCTTGGCCTGGAATTCAAACGTCGCCATGATTTATTTAGACTCCCGCCTGATTGAGCATCTTATCGAGTTCCTCCGGGTCCGCGCTGTAGAGAAACGCTGTCCTCACATCGATCTTACGTTTCAGAATCAATTGCAGCAGGGATTGATTCAAAGTGACCATTCCCGACTTTTCCTGACCGACTTGCATCATGCCGTAGACCTGATGGAGCTTATTCTCACGAATCAAGTTTCGAATATTCGGATTCAGAATCAGGATTTCCATGGCGACCGCGAGCCCACCCTTGATCCCCGGAACCAGGCGCTGGGAAAGAACCGCGTTCAGAGTCAGACTCAACTGGGTGCGAACGCGCTCTTGCTGTTCGGATGGAAACACGTTCACAATCCGGCTGATTGTGCTCACGGCGGAATTTGTGTGTAGCGTGGCAAAAACCAAATGACCCGTTTCACAGATATTCAGAGCAGCATCGACGGTTTCAAGATCGCGCAACTCACCCATCATACACACGTCCGGATCCTGACGCAGAACATGCTTCAGGGCCGAGCGGTAGCTGACCGTATCGATGCCGACTTCACGTTGATTGACGATACTGGACTTATGAGGATGGACATATTCAATCGGGTCCTCAAGGGTGATGATATGTCCGCGGCGCTCACGATTGATCCTGTCAATCATGGCGGCGATGGTCGTCGATTTTCCAGATCCCGTAGGTCCCGTAACCAAAACCAGCCCTGTCGGATAATTCACCAGCTCCGCGACGATCTTTGGTAAGCCCAGTACTTCAAGGTCGGGAACATCAACGGGAATGCGGCGAAAGACGCCCGAAACAGCACCTCTCTGATAGAAGAGATTGGCGCGGAACCGCGACATGGCTTTGATGCCGAAGCTGAAATCCAACTCCTTTGTGGTTTCAAACCGGCTCTTTTGGGAATCCGTCAAGATCGAGTAACAGAGCTGCCGGGTTTCATCCGCAGTGAGATCCGAGGATTTCACTCGAACAATGCGGCCCTCAACCCGTAAAACCGGCGGTGAACCCGCGACGATATGAAGATCCGATGCTCCCTGTTTGACGGCCGCCTTAAGTAGCTGGTGCAATGAGATCATACGTTATCCGCCACGGTCGTGTTGAGAACTTCCTCGATCGTGGTTAATCCCGCCTTAAGCTTGAGCAAGGCCGCCTGGCGAAGGGTTCTCATGCCATCTTTCATACCCTGGCGCTTGACCTCCAAGGGAGAGGCCCCCTTGTAAATGGCTTCCTTCACGTTGGTCGTCATTTGAAGGAGCTCAAAGATCGCCATGCGACCTTTCAGTCCTGTGCCGTTACATTCTTCGCACCCTTCCCCTTTTTTTATCTTCGTGTACTCGGCGACTTCGGCCTCAGGCACGCCCATCTTAGTCAACACTTCGGGCGGCACCCGCGTGTCGATCGAGCAGCGCGGACAATTGCGGCGCACGAGTCGCTGAGCCACCACAATTGTAGTCGCTTCGGCGACGATATAGGGTTCCACGCCGATTTCCACCAGACGCGCGACGGTTGAGGCGGCATCATTGGTATGCAACGTACTCACGACCAAATGACCCGTGGAGGCCGCCTTGAACGCGACTTCAGCTGTCTCCAAGTCCCGAATCTCCCCGACCATAACAATCTCAGGGTCCTGACGAAGGAATGAGCGCAAAGCCTCGGCGAAGGTGAACCCAATCTGCGGATTGACTTGGACCTGGTTGATTCCATCCAAGTTGTACTCCACCGGATCCTCTGCCGTGGAAACATTCACATCGGGTTGGTTCAGGGCATTGAGAGCGGAGTAGATCGTGGTGGTCTTCCCGCTTCCGGTAGGGCCTGTGATCAAAATCATTCCCTGCGGCTGATTGATGGCTTCCACAAATTTCTTAAAATCGTCGCGCTCAAATCCCAGCTTGGTCATGTCCACTTGGAGATTCGATTTGTCGAGCAAGCGCAGCACGACTTTTTCGCCGAAAATAGTGGGAAGGCAGCTGACGCGAAAATCAACTTCCGCGCCGTTACGCATCTTCACTTTCATCCGTCCGTCTTGCGGTTTCCGCCGCTCGCCGATGTCCAGCCGACTGAGAATCTTGATGCGGCTGACGATCGCCGCGGCCGCGTTGGCGGGAGGTTGGGTCTTCTCGACCAATCCTCCATCAATACGGAAGCGGATTCGGAATCGTTTCTCATACGGCTCGATATGAATATCGGAAGTGCGAGTCTTGATCGCCTCGGTAAGCATCGCGTTCACGAACTTCACAATCGGTCCGTCATCGGCGCCCACGTCCTGGTCCACGACTTCAACCGTGGCGTGGGTCTGGTCGCGGGCCGTATCCGAACCTTCCATTTCATGAATCAGATTCTCGATCTTTTGATTTCCGCCATAGTACTTGTCGAGGGCGTTCTGAATGCTCGTTTCCGAGGCCACGACCATCTCGATCTTGCATCGCGTAAGCAACGCCAGATCATCCTTGACATAAATGTTGGAGGGATCGGCGAAGGCGACGACAAGACTTTTCCCTGCTTTTGAGACCGGGATCACCATATGTTTCTCGCAGACCTGTCGTGTCAGTGTTTTTAGAGCTTCGGGATCCACTTCGAAAGAACCGAGATCGATGGTGGGAAGCCCGTAGGCCTGTCCCAAAAACTCCACCAGCTGCGCATCTTTAACAAAACCAAGGCGAGTGATAGCCGTCGTGATGCGTCCTCCGTTGGCACGCTGATCGCGACGGGCCTGCTCCAATTGGTCCAGGTCCAACAGATGACTCGAA
The DNA here is from genome assembly GCA_050249195.1 of Bdellovibrionales bacterium. Classification (GTDB taxonomy): domain Bacteria; phylum Bdellovibrionota; class Bdellovibrionia; order Bdellovibrionales; family UBA1609; genus JALHOQ01. Next base: position 175,781 of record JBFWQY010000006.1, on the reverse strand, counting down.
ACTAGGAGTTCCGCAAGCGGCTTGCGTTGCGCGGACATACCCCTCCCTCCACCAAATTGAGAGTCTTTACTTCAGATTAATCGGAGGTGACGTTTTATGTAACTGGACGATGGTATGAAAAATAGGCGGGAAGTCCAGTTGTTCGGTTTCGGGTCACTTGCGCAGCGACAAAGTGGCCCTAGCCACCCTCAAGAGTGCTCGCGAGTTCGCCTTTGTAGCTCGCCAAATCCAAGTCCGTCTGGAAGGCCCATTTGGACCAGAGCACATCCGTGCGCGAGGCAAATTCAATCCCACGCACCACCTTGACCCTGGCATCTTTAGCTTCCGTCACCAACACGCTGGGCTTACCTCTGTTAAGATCAAACAACACACCCGGCCGGCGTAGAAAGTTGAGATAAGATAGCTCCAAGAGCAGTTTGTTTTCAGGAATGTCGGGTGTCCCATTCACCAGGACGGAGCTGTCGCCGGGCAGGAGGACCACTTTATCCATTGGGACCCATTCAATCGTGAGCCCAAAAAACTTCGAACGGACGTCGCGAATCATCTCATCGGCTTCATCGGGGACAAAATTGGTCAGCAGGAAACGTGTGAACCCGGCCTTAAAAAGAGCGGCAATCGCCGCCCGCGCCACTCCTCCTGCGCCCGCAATCAGCACGCTTCCGCGGTTATCAAGTTCCTGGCCCATGCCAATGAGAATCTGCCCAAAGCTCTCGTAAAGCGCGCACAGGGGCCACCAGCTCTGGGAGGTTTTCACCATACCATCGACCACGCCCAGCATGGTGATCCAGGTGGACTGGACCTTCAGTTTCTTAACCAAACCGGGACCGATGCGGCTACTCAGGCGGACATGATCAAACTCGTCTAACGCGTCGATATTATCAAACCCTGTCGTCGGACCCGTCCATTTGATATATTCGTTGGCCACGCCTAACTGGGTCAGCCTCTCGCTCAGCTTTTGCCAGCGGGCCTCCTCGTTAAACGCACTGACTGAAGTCCATCGCTTCACAGATCCATCCCGCGTTCCGATCTCACATCCCATGTATACGCTTGGCCTTCAGAATGTCGGCTCCGATCTGCTTCTTCAAGTCTTCAATACCGGGAAATCTGAGTTCCGGGCGCAAACGCTCAATAAAATCGACATCTATTTGTTCGCCGCGAGCTTCGATTGAGCCCGAAAGCACGTGGGTTTCAACTTTCACTCGACTTTCCCCACCAAAGGTGGGGTTCACACCAACATTGGTCACTGCCGGCAACGCGGTTCCCTTCCATCTGACTCGTGTCGCATACACCCCGAGTGCCGGCAGAACTTCGTTTTCGACGTTCTGATTCAATGTGGGAAAGCCCAGTTTCGTCCCGCGTCCCGCGCCGGTCCCCACCGGACCCCGGAGATAGAAGGGGCGTCCGAGAAGGGTGGAGGCCTCCGGCACATCGCCATTTTCAACGAGTTTCCGAATGCGACCACTCGAGACGATTTCACCCCCGAGCTCCACAGGCGGGACCTGATGCAAAGTAGCCCCATGGGAAGTGGACCATTCGCGTAAGGACGCAAGAGTTCCTGATCGTGACTGGCCAAAGGCGAAGTCGTAGCCCGCGACTAAGTGGCGAGGGCGAAAGGGAGCTTCCAGATACGCACGCAGGAATTGCTGTGATGAGAGTTGCGAGAAATCGCGTGTGAATCGCAAGATAACCAACAGATCCACACCGTACTGAGGAAGCTGCTCCGCCAAATCCGCGCGCGGAAAGAGACGACGCAAACGTCGCTCCGGATAAAGAACTTGGACCGGGTGAGGATCAAAAGTGATCACGACCGTCGGACCCGGCAACCGGGCCGCAGTCTTCACGAGAGTTTGATGTCCTAGGTGCAAGCCATCGAAGTTCCCCATGGTCAAAGCCGCACCATGAAAAATTTCCGCACGTTCTGCGTGGCGGCTGATATCCGTCCATATTTGCATGAACGTTAAAATGACTGATTTTAGCGGGGGAACCAATTGAATTCTCAGGACAAAATTGCTACATAGCGTCAATGCTTCAGCGTATTTGGAAGGCAAAGGGTCTTTGGTTCCGAGTTCTCTTCTGTTGGACTCTCGGAAGTTCATTTCTTTTCTTTGATGAGGTCCAACGCTACGACCTGCGTTTCCAAATTCGGGGCGCTCAGGATCGCTCCGATCAAATCGTGCTGGTCTTTTTTGACCAAGACGATTGGACCACGTACCACGGCACCAACAGCAATTGGCTCCGTGCCTTTAAGGAGTTTGCCGTCCCCACCGACAGCTACTTCTGGCGAGCCCGAACATGGAATAAACTTCTTGGCCGAATCCTTGCGCAAAACCCTGCTGTTGTCGGGGTCACGTTTTACTTCAACCCACAAAGCCCCGCACCTGATGAGGGGCTAAAGGCCCTACGCGATCCCCGGGTCATCTGGGCCGGCCAACTTGATAGCGAAGGGCGTCCAGCGTTGCCGTTGATGGCAAATAGCTATGGTTACAATGTGGCGTTAGTGGATTTGCGTGAGGATGAAGACCGCGTGCTCCGTCGATTTTCCTCACCGCTGGCTCCGCTTCCACATATGGGTCTGAAGCTTGCCGAGGCGCAGGCGGGGAGCTCCGTACAAGAGATTTACTCTTTTCTCGGTGAAACCAAGTTTATCAATTACCGCGGACCTCGCGGAATTTTTCCACAAGTTTCCGCGTTGGATGTATTGCGCGGGCGCGTGGACCCGAACTTCTTTGAGGGCAAGATCGTCATTATAGGCAGCAATTCGGTGCAGACACATCAATACCAAACTCCACTCGGACGTATGAGCCGTGCCAGCGTGATGGCCCAGATCGTCGATAATGTATTGGAGAAGCGCTGGATTGAGCGCATTCATCCCGGTCTGGCGTCCCTATACTTGCTCCTTGTCCTACTTGCCGCCGTTGCCATCCTGATCACCTATCCCCAAGCTGTAGCCCTTGTTTTTCTTCTCTGGCTCGCCATGGGCGTAACCGCCTTCTCTGTCTGGGTTTTTGACTCCTTTTACTATTGGATTCCCGCCTACTCGGCTCTGGTTCTTCTTCTTGTCGCTTACGTGATCTTTATCGGATATCAGCTTTCCGTTCAGGAAAATCAAACTTGGAGACTGCAGCAGGAAAAGGAACTGCTCTCCGAACTCGATCAGCTACGAAATAATTTCGTGAGTTTGATCAGTCATGACCTCAAGACGCCGCTGGCGAAGATCCAGGCCATTTGCGATCGCCTCCTGGCCGGCCTCGTCACGGATGAGGTCCGCGAGGGATTGCAGTCCTTGCGCAAGGAAAGTATGGAACTGCACCGGTACATCCAGAGTATCCTTCAAATCTCGCGCCTGGAGTCGACTTCCATGCAGTTGCGGCATGAACCCACGGATCTCAATGAGCTCGTTGAAAAGGTTGTCGGTCAGCTACGTCCCCTCGCCGAAGACAAGCGCCAGCGCCTCAGCCTGGAACTCGAACCCATGTTCTCCATTGAAGTCGACAGTGTTCTTATCCAGGAAGTGATCATGAACCTGATTGAAAATGCCGTGAAGTACACCCCGAACGACGGTGAAATCTGGGTCACGACCCGCGAGGTGGAAGATCGGGTCATCTTCGAGGTTCGCGATAATGGTCCCGGAATCTCTGCCGAGGACCGAGAGCGAATCTTTGAAAAGTTCTTTCGGGGCCAAGCGCATCAAAGCCAGATCAAAGGCACCGGTTTAGGCCTGTTCCTGGTGAAATACTTCATTGAGCTCCATGGCGGCGAAGTGTTCTTGGAAAGCGATCTCGGAAAGGGTACAAGGGTGGGGTTCACCCTGCCCTTGCAATCTTAAGGAGTGTGAAATGATGAACGAAATCCGGGTTCTGATTGTGGATGATGAAAATGAGCTGAGAAAGTCAGTGGCCTCGGTGCTGGCCAGCACGATGCCCGAGTTCATCTTCCAGGTTCAGGAAGCCGCCACTGGGGCACAGGCCATCGAACGTGTGAAAGCTTCCGACTTTGACCTGGTGCTTATGGACGTGCGCATGCCGGAGATGAACGGTCTGGAGGCGCTGGCGCAAATCAAAGCGCTGGATCCGCGGATTTTCGTTGTGATTATGACCGCGCACTCGAATTTGCAGGACGCCGTGACGGCGATCAAAAACGGCGCCTATGACTACGTGGAAAAACCCGTGCAACCCGAGAAGCTGGCGCAAATTGTGAAGAAGGCCCTGGATACACAGGAAATGGTTTCCAGCCTGGCGATATCGGCTCCCGTGCTCGATGACGATGTGGATTCCGAGTTCGTCGGCTCGAGCAAAAAGATGCGAGAGATTTTTGACCTGATTAATCGGCTGAGCCAGGTGGACACGACGGTCTTGATTCGCGGAGAAAATGGAACTGGAAAGGAACTCGTAGCTCGCGCCATCCATTTTAATTCACCCCGCAAACATGGGGAGTTTGTAGCCATCAATTGCGGCGCGATCCCGGAATCGCTTATGGAAAGCGAGCTCTTCGGTCACGAAAAGGGCGCGTTTACGGGCGCTGTGGAGCGGAAAATCGGGAAGTTTCAGCTGGCCAACAAAGGAACCATTTTTCTAGACGAAGTGGCCGAACTCAAGCCCGATCTGCAGGTGAAACTGCTGCGCGTGCTGCAGGAGCGCCGGTTCACCCCGGTGGGCGGCAATCGGGAGGTGGCGTCTAATGCCCGCGTAATTGCGGCCACCAACCGCAATCTGGAAAAAATGATGGAAGAAGGCGGCTTTCGAGAAGATCTGTTTTATCGTCTTAATGTGATGCCGATCTTTCTCCCGCCGCTGCGTGACCGTCTGGAGGACCTCGAAAATCTGATTCAGCACTTTGTCCGCCGCTTCAATCGGAAGATGTCCCGTAACATTGTCGGCTTTGCACCGGAGTCCTTGGAGATCCTGCGCAAATACCGCTGGCCCGGAAACATCCGCGAACTCGAAAACCTGATTGAGCGGAGTTTTATCATCGAAAGCTCACCTCTGATTCAGCCCATGTCGCTTCCGGAAAATATCCGCCATGCGGCTCACAATGACGTGGCCGTGGATCTCGCCGGCACGTACACGGGCCCGCTCGATTTTGACCGGTTTAAAGAGGAAACAGAAAAGGAATTTATTGTGCAGGCTCTCAAGGCCAACCGCGGGCGCATCAATCAAACGGTCGCCCACGCCAATATCCCTAAAAATACGCTTTTGAGAAAAATTAAAAAGTACCACATCAACGTGCGCGAGTTGAGCGAATGAAAAAACGAATAGGGATTATGACCGGCGGGGGCGATGCTCCCGGCCTCAATGGAATTATCGAAGCTTCCAGTCGAGTTCTCCTTCAAAACGGATGTGAAGTCGTCGGCATCCGCGACGGTTTTGAAGGCGTGTTTGATCAACAGATCGTCCCGCTCACGCTTGATGTGGTCGAAAACGCCCATGCGCTAGCAGGAACTCTTTTGGGAAGCTCCAACAAATCCGGAATCAAAGGACGTGAAAAGGAATTCGCCGCCAACTTCGAAAGGCTCAATCTTGACGGGTTGATTGCCTGCGGAGGCGATGGAACATTCGCCGGGCTCAGTCTCGTTCGCGAGACAGTTCCGCTCATCGGAGTGCCAAAGACCATAGACAATGACCTTGCCGGTACGGAAGCGACTTTTGGTTTCGATACGGCCTGCTCCGTGGTTGCCGAAAACGTCGATGCTTTGCGATTTACAGCGGAAGCGCACCGCCGGCTGTTCGTAGTTGAAACGATGGGACGCACTTCCGGATGGATTGCGCTGGGCGGAGGGCTTGCGTCCTACGCAGATGTGATCCTGATCCCGGAACGCCCCTTTGATCGCGGCTCGCTCGTGGAGTTCGTCCGGCAGAAAAAAAAGGCCCGTCGCGAATTGATGATTGTCGTTTCCGAGGGAGCGGCGGCGGCGGGTGAGGATCCGTCAGTGGCCTTTCACGTTGAGGGTTCGCCCCAATCCGAGCGCTTCGGCGGAGTTGCGGCGCAACTCGCGCGCTGGCTGGAACAAGAGACGGACTGGGAAGCACGGCACGTGGTGTTGGGCCATCTTCAGCGCTCGCGAGCTCCCACAACCACGGATCGCTTTCTCACGTCCTTTATGGGAGTGGAAGCCGCAAGGATGGCGATTGAAGGCGTATGGGAGCAAGCCATTGTTTATCGCAGCGGTCGGATCCAGCGCGCACCACTCACCGATCTTATGCAGCCGCCCCGACTCGTCACGCCTGATCACCGTTGGGTGAAGCAGGCCCAAAAACTGGGACTGTGGATTTGAAGAACTGGCCCACTTGCGTGTGCATTCATTGCGCTCCGATCAGGTAAAGATTGTGGAATAATGCGTACATAGCCAGGTGGCCGGCCAATCTTTCCGGGAGTTTGGTGGTGCACCATGTTTTTCGTATCAATCGATTCACATTGGCGCGAAACATCGCGCAGGTGTGATTCAGGCTGAATAAGGGATCAAAACGGATCTTCTTAAGCTCCCCTTGTCCGACAATCGATCCCCTCTGCCCCTTGTGCACCTCATGTGTGGCATTTGGAAAATGCTTTTTGACGTCCGGTACAAGTTGTCGCTTCTTCGGGCGCACGTACGGATGTGCGGTGGCGTGCGAGAAATGCTTTCCACATCCGGTACATCGGAACCGGGGCACGAGACGAGAGTCGGATTGCGTTTGAATTTTCCGGCCCGATAGACTTTCGGTCGAGGGCCGGACACATCATCATTAGGTGTACAATACGGGCATTTGACTTTCATTCCTGTAGAGCAAAGCAAGTCCCAACCCAAATTTTTACGCAGATATGTGGGCCAGTTCTTAAATCATTTCCCTAGACCAACATACATCAAACTGCCTTCTTTGACTTTGTCGAGAACCTTGTCTTTTATATCCCAATCCAGTGTGATGCAGCCCCAGCTACGCCCCTGAATGACCGGCGCTTCTTTAACATTGTCCCAACCGTGGAAAACAATGGCTCTTCGGCGAATATTCGAATTGGTGGACGAAAGCCCGTCTAAACGAACGGAACGTCGGTACTTTCCCCAGTAAACTTCGGCCGTGCGAACAAAGCCCAGCGAACTTTTGCCGGACCCATTCTCGTTGCCGAAACGCTCCGCTCGGCCGTCATTATCTGTGTCTGAGCCTATGCCATGGGTCGTGCGGTAGCGTTCCACTTTGCCTGTGTCCATGTTGATCAAAAAGAAACGATAGCGATCCGAGCGCGGCTTGAAATCCACAATGGTGAGGTAAGCCTTGTTCGGAAATTTGCTCTTATTTTTGTCGAAGTAGAGTACTGCCTCCTTCAAGAGATTCGAAGGAACCCAATGTTTCGGATCCAGATGATTGTATTTTTGTAGAACGCGGTACTCATCCTCCACCGATCGGAAATGGGGAATGGAGTCGGGGCCAAAGAGAGCCTGAATCTCGGATTCCGCGCGCAGGATTTCCTCCTCACTTTGGCGGTCAAATCCTTCTTCCACTTCGTCAGCAAATTGCGCGAACGACGGAACATGCACAGACGTCAGTGCAATCATTGCCAGGCCTTGCAACCATTTGAATGCGGTCATGCGGCTACCTCCAGTTGTATCGAGATATTTATTGTACCGATCGACGCCGCTTTCGCGATGGCCCGAGGTCTAGATTTTGGAAATTGATTTTTATAGGGGATATAAGAAGCTCACGTTTGATCAACCATCCTCCTTTGCGCGGAGGAGGCTCTCGACTTGTATGAGAGAAAGCTGGCGCCATCTCAACCTCAAGGCGTTGGACTCGCATGAGCAAGAGTTTCTCGAAGCTCTCCTTGCCGCATTTGGCCGGGAGCGGCTCCTTGTTTGAGCGAGAACACCATATCCGCGTCGCGACTGTACTTCAGGCGCTCAACGCAGATCTTTGCACTGAGAAATTTGCTCACCAGTCGCAAGGGAATCCGGTCCGTCACACGGGCCGGAATGAATTTGGCACAGACGCCGGAAATCCGTGCCGATCAATTTGGCATCCGCACGATGCTAGGAATCGCGGAAACCGAAATCAAGTTTGAAATCGTCCTTGAAGGTCGAATTGACCTGGAAACTCCCGGCCACAAGGATCGAATCTGCAGCCTTGCCACATTGACCGCTCTCGATATGGCCGCAAGTAAGCCAGTGCCAGGAGCTCGCATTGGATTATGACAGGGGCTTCAATTGCAACGCCGACCATAAATCTTCGTGCAAACAATGATCCCCTGGTTCCCCCGGCGGCGGTGCCGGGCTCACGGGTAGCGTAGACCAAAGCGGTTCCAAAATAAACTTCTGATCCGGGTGCTTTCGAACCATCTCTTCCACGGACTGCATGAAAGTGACGGCCCACGTGTACACCTGTAACTCGCGCGCAACGGTCGGGCGGAACATGCATATGCTTGGAGAGCTCAAGTGCACTTCATAACTTCGGTCGCTCTCTTCGACGCGAAACGCGAAATGATGCAGTCCCGGCATTGATCCTGCCAAATGAAAGGCCGTCACATCAACTGCCACTAACTTCCCAAGAAGGGGAACTAACTCAATGCGATCGCGGTCGCCGAGCTGACACTCCTCACTCACCCCCCGCAACAGGATGCGTCCCCGTCCGCGGCGCCCGCTAAAACCCTGGCCGGGCCGCTTCAAAGCCGCACCGAGCGCCGAGGTTCGAACGTAATCCCAGAGCCTCAGAATATGGCTTACTGGGTTGTCAGGCACCGCTCCCTCCGACCCTTCTGTCAGAGGAAAGTCCGTGATCCGAATTCCCTTCCACAGCAGCCGGAGAAGCACCTCGGTTTCGAAGACCTCGTTTCGGGTGAAAAAATTCACGGTTTGGAGCGGAAGCAGGGGATAGATTCGAAGTCCCGTCCATAAACTCCGGCACTTCCCGATAATCAGATCCCACGGGTAAGCCCGGGCTATCTCCATAGCTTTGAAAATTCCACGAACGGGGATCCTTCCATCACCCTCGATCGTCAGCATATGTGTGAAGCCACGGGAAACCAAATCATGAATCGCATATCGAAGGGCCGCGCCTTTTCCCAGATGCCGGTCGAATCGGACCACGCGCACCCGCCCCGCCGCCATGGCTTCGCGGACTTCAAATGCGTAGAGCGCGTTGTCCACCAGCGTTTCGGAGCCATTGTCGACCACCAGAACTGGAAACGCGGTGGAGAGGACGATCTCCTTCACCACGGCTGAAATCTCGCCGTTTTCGTTGTAGACAGGAATCACCACACAGGTTCGAAGGATCATATCATGTCGCTAGGGTCATTGGGGCTGTTCGAGTTGCAAGGCCAAAGCGGCCAAAGGCTTTTGGGTTTCAACATCTGTCCAATCGACTTGCCAGGCATTGATCTTATCACGGCGAATTTCCACGCTCACACGCTGGCCTGGGGCGATGGGATTGAGAAACTTCGCGTTTACGATTCCTACCAGCTCCAGATCCCATTGCCCCAGAACGGACTGAAGGTAGAATACCGAAGCATCCAAAATGCCAACCGCCGGGAAAACAGGATTCTGGGGAAAATGTCCATCAAAATAGGGCAGGTCCGCCGGAACCGTCCATTCCGTTGTGAATGGCCGCTCGCCAGGACCGGAGGTTTGCGGTTTCAAGGATTTAAACGCATCTTCCAGCCGAATCATGATTGTCAGACTAGCCTAGTGAACGTGTGAGTCAAAGGTTAACATATTGAATACGGTTTGATATCGCTCGCGAAATACCTGCAGAGAGAGGATCGAGTGAAGCCGGAATCACTTTCCATACATGAAATTCTTGCCTTCGCGCCCCATCGCCCACCAATGGTATGGGTTGATGAAATCACCCACTTCCAAAAAGACGGGGGCGAGTGTTTGGTCCATGTGCGCGATGACGCACACTACATGAGTCCCAACGGTCTGCGCCCGTCGGCCTGCGTGGAGATCATTGCGCAAGCCTATGGTTTCTCCTCGATATGCTACACGACACGGGTCCTAAGACCCGACGCTCAACCGCTTAAGCGCGCTCTTCTTGTGTCCTTCAAAAACGTCCGTTTCGCTCGCCGGGAGTTATTTGCGCAGGTGAAGGCCAACTCTTCCTTGCGCGTACCGATTACGGGAGCCCGTCAGATCGGACCGATCACCCTGTTTCAGGGTTGGGTTTTGCACGGTCCGGTGGAATTATGCCAGGCACAGCTCAAAGTGTACTCGGAATAGACCTCAAAGATCCTCGAACATCATAGGATCCGGTCCAGCGCGGACAAGACCTCCGTGGCATTGATCTTTTCCATACATTCGTGTGTCCCGAGCGGACACGTTTGCGCACCGTGCTTTCCGCATGGGCGACAGCTCAATGAGCTCTGCACAACCACGGCCCGGTTCTGCCAAGGGCGAAAACCCAGGTCCAAGGTGGTCGGACCAAAGATCGCGACTGTCGGCAAATCGGCCGCGGCCGCGGCATGCATCGCCCCACTGTCATTACACACAAGTGCCCGTCCGGTGGAAAACAGTTCCACCAGGTCGTTCAATGAGGTAGCGCCGGCCCGGTTCTTCACGCCCGCAACACGCGCGGCAATCGACGCACACAGATCGGCCTCGGCCCGACTGCCCACCAAAATCACCTCATGTCCACGTCGTTGAAGCTCACGCGCAAGAGCTTCATACCCGGTTGCGGTCCAGCGTTTTGTGGCCCATACGCTCCCCGGGGCAAGGAACACGCGCGAGCCAACGGGACGATGGGAGTTCACCTTCATTGAAGCCCAGTCGGGAATGTCCGGGATATGAAAATCCAATGGCGATGTCTGGTCCGACGGACTTCTTAACGATTGCACCTCCTCGGTCGCAAAAAGTTCGGCGACTCTGGGGTCCAGGGGCGCGAGCAGGCTGAGCTGCCGAAGAGCATCGGGAAGTCCCACCGGTTTCACCACCCGCGGACGGTAAATGCCCCGGTTCCACCATTTTGCGAATCCCACCTTAGCCGTTCGCGCCTTCAGCCGCGTGATCCAGAGCGCTGTCCGGGGGCTCTCGTGGGGAACGAAAATCACGTCCCAACGGTTTTCACGCAAACGCTTAAACGCGCACGCGCGCCCCTCGCGGCTCTTCTTATTGACCTCAATCACATCGTCGACCAATTTGTGTTTTAGGAAAAACTCTCCCAGCCCGGGCCGGCAGGCGAGAATCAAAGGCGTCCCCGGATCCCACACCCGAATCCGTTTCATCAAAGGGATGGCGAGGAAGAGATCTCCCGGGAATGCGGTTTGGAAGAGGAGGTGAGCCAACAAAGTCCCTCGGAAAGAGCGGTCATACAGTGATCAAAATCGACTTGATCGTAGCACATTACAGGTTGCTGACAAACCCTCTTCCAGCACGGAGAACAAGGCGCCAAGGTTCTCACCTTTTCACCGCGACCGTAGAGGTCGACTTCTTGGGCGCAACTCGGTCCAAACCAGGCGACGACCCATTTTTTCAGCCCAATCGCCATATGCATTCCAAGACTATCACCGGTCATCACGAGATCACACGCCGCCACGCTGGCCAAACCATCACGTAAACCTCGGGTGGTCGGTGAAAGGGTGACCGGAAGACCTTTCGCCATCAATTCATTGCGCTCTGTATCTTCGGGTCCGCCCAGCAAAACCAATGAACAGCCCGCAAACCGAGAATCGCGCAAAATTTTTGAAATCAGCGCCCGATGACCTTCGACCGAGAGCCTCTTCGCCGGAAGCACGCCACTGCACCCCGTATTGATTCCGATTATGGGCGCCCCCTCAGGCGACCACTGCCGACGGCGCGACTCCACCTGCTGAATTTCCGCTGTACTCAACGCAATCTGGTACTCATCGCGGGTGTAGGGTCCAAGCGCGAGTGCCTCGTGCACAAGGTGCTGTTCCGTTTTGGTATTTATAAAAAACTTCTTTTGGTTGGAGAGACCGATCTCCCAAAGTTCGCGGGCTTGGGAATTGGCTGGCACAATGGCGCCGCTGGCATCGGCTCGGAATCCCCGCACTTCATCGGCTCCGCATCGGCGCAACAAACCTTCCGCCACAAGCGACTTATCAATTACAAACGCCAGATCAAAGTGCAGAGCGGAAAGGCTGAGGAGATCCTCCGGATCCAAAGTGAGAACGCGATCAATGGAATTCAACCCTTGTAACAGGTGATGCGCGGGAGCCTTCGTGATCCAGGTAATATGCGAGCGCGGATATTTGCGCTTGATCGCCGCCAGCAGCGAAGTGCTACGCAGCACGGCCCCTAGGGCGCCCAAATGGACCATGAGAATGCGCTCGTGAACACTTTGATAGGACGTGCACGTTCCTCGGGAACAGACATCACTTTTACCGCACGGTTTATAGCCATTGAAATGGCGACAATGGATTTCCTGCATATCCATTATTATAGCGCCTGACGGACGAAGGGCATCTGGGTCAGGCTCCAATCCCGACCTTTGTCCAACATGAAGACCACCCGTGCGTTAGAGGCGGGCTTGCTAGTCCCGTCCCTTATCCAGGGCCTTGAGCTTGCCCACTATGGTCCCGATCTTGATCTTGGACTCCAGCCGCACGATAAACTTCCTGTCGTCGTCTGTGAGCCAAACAAGAATTTCACCCATCGGCTTGAAGACCCCGTCAACGGTGACTTGGGGTTTTACAACCACGGTTTTAAATGTTCCCACATCGGTCTTCAAAGTTTCCCGCCGCAAGACCTCTCCGGTAAACACCAGATTCTTTCCTTCGTCCGCCACGCGAAACGCCAGTTTCTTACCCGGCTTGAGATCAAACGTTCGCAAGTAGTAGGCTGCGCTAATCACATTTTGTGAATAGGGTTTGATGTCCCATTCGAGCTTCTTGCTGCGCTCGCCTTTGTCCTTGGTGATCCGTTTCTGCCAGTAGTTCGCTTTCAAGGTTTTCCAATCAAAATAGGTCCGCGTTTCCGCCAACTGCTTGGACTCTTTAATTGAGATTTGAAGACTGAGCGGAATCAGCTCGTCATAGGAAAGAAAGGTCACAGCCTTATCTTCCACGGAATAAATGCGGGCAAAAAAACCGTTCGTCTTGGCGTTCAATTCGAAGTTATACGCCTTCTGGCCGTTCACCTCGACGAAAGGCTTAACCTCCATCGTGATTGTTCCCGCCGTAATATTGAAATAGGAGACATCGAATGTGACCTTTTCTCCAGGTCGAAAGGGATCCACAATCGGCCGACGCCCCTCAAATCCCACACTGTCTTCCAATTTGGGCTCCCGCGGTCCTTTAGTCTTGCCAGGCTCGGTTTTAATCCCCTTTTTATCCTTGGTGGCGCGCTTTTCTTTACCGGCCTTGTCCTTGGAGGTCGACTTCTTTTTTTCTTTCGACTTTGCGTCCTTGTCGTCCGCAGTTGCCTTCGTCTCGGATTCTGTCGAACCGTCGACGGGGACCTCTTTGATCTCCACCTTTTGCTCGTATTCATCGACTTTAAGCACGTCCTCAGCCTTTTCGTGCTGGAGAATTCGTCCCGCACAACCAGCAAGAAGCACAGATGCGGAAAAGGCTACCAAAGTCCTCGATATTGAATTCATTGGCTCATCATATCAGAGACGATTTAATACTTAAACCGCTTCCAGCGGCGGTGAATCCACATCCACTGTTCGGGATGGAGGCGCACGAACCGTTCGAGTTCGTCGTTGAACGATTGTGTGACTTTTTCCGCACTCTCACCCTGAAATGGCATCTCACGAACGAAGTGCACGGCTTGCCGGCCTTCCGGTGTACGTCTGGTGTAGACGGATATTACGGGCGCCTGAGAGCGTTCGGCCATTACGGCCAGTCCCATACCGGTGCCCGTTTCCTTGCCGAAGAACGTGGTGCGCACGCCGATTGGAGGTCCGGTGAACTGGTCCAGCGGTATCACCACGGCAGCTCCCTGCCGCAACGATTTCAAAAGCGAGTAGGAACTATTGCGGGGCGCAATGAACCGGGTTCCCAAGCGCTCTCGCATTCCAAACCAAAGATCGTTTAGCCACTTCAACTTGAAAAATTTGGAAACCATGACCATGGGATAACCTTTGACCGAAAGACCAGCGACTGCCAAATCTCCGTTACCTAGATGAAGCGTGAGCAGAAGCACGCCTCGACCGCGCGCTAAGGCCCGCTCCAACAACTCGGGATTGTGAAACTCAAAATAACGCTCGAGGTTTCCCTTACTCAAGAACGGGAAAAATGAATACTCCACTAGATTCAAGCCCAGGTTTTGCAGACTCCGACGCGCTAAGTGGATCCGCTCCCGCGCTGAAATTTCAGGAAAGGCAATGGAGATATTTTCGAGCACCACATGGCGGCGGATACGGAAAAGATCGAACCATAAAAAGGCCAGAACATTTCCCATCCAACGCCGCACGAATGGCGGGGCGACAAATAAAAGATAGCTAATGGCCCGACCGGCCCAACCGATCAATCGCTTCATGAAACTGCGTCACATCACCTTTGAAGCGGATATCCAATTCCACAACCCACAACCGCTCTCGCAGGCGCGGAAAAGCCTTTAATTTGATGCTGTCTTTGGCTGTGGTCAAGATCCACCGCGCCTGAAGCTGAGAGGCTTCATCAAGGATGGTTTCCACCTGCAGGTCCGTGTAGCGGTGGTGATCCGGAAAGGACTTGTGCTTCACAACCTTCACGCGGTCCCCAAGTGTCAGCTCCAAGGCTCGAGGTTTCGCAATACCAGACACCAGATACACCGAATCTTTCAGAGACTGCACCAGCTCGTCTTTCACGTTACGAAATCCACTCAGTGCGTATTCGGCGAGAAGCACCGGCTTACCGGTTGAGCCGCGAAACCTCTCGACCACTGCCTTGAGTTCCTCAGGATTTAAGAGATTGGCCTTGGTGAACACGAGGAAGTCCGCCCGCCGAAGCGCGGGCAACAAGGACTCGCGGGCCCGGCCAACCGGAAGAACACGGTAATCGCGTACGGACTCTGTCGCATCAAACAGCAGGAGGTTCAAATCACGATGGAGAGAGCGGTGCTGAAACGCATCGTCGCAAATGATAAAGTCCACCGGCCGCGACGCGAGCAGCGCCTGAGCTGCGGCAATGCGACGCTCACCAACCAGCACGGGGACCTCGGGGAAAGTGGCTTTAATTAGAGCCGGTTCATCACCAAAGGTGTACGCGGCTCGGCTGCCGGTATCCACTTCCAACACGCCCTGCTTCTCGCGCCGGTAACCCCGACTGACCACCCCGCAGGAAAAGTCACGCGCCAGCAGTTCCTCCACCAACGCCAGCGTCACAGGTGTCTTGCCTGTTCCGCCAACGGTCAGATTGCCCACGGAGATCACCTTCGCACCCACCTGATGGGCCTTGAACACGGAATGATCGTACAGCCAGTTTCGCACACCCGTAACGCTCTGGTAAACCCAGCGCGCGGGGAACAAGATTTCACGCATGCTCAAGGTGTTCCTCTCCAATAACTCTCCAGGGCTTGCGCCACCCTTTCCGTCGCTCCCTTGGAGCCGAGACGGTCCTTAGCCGGGCGCAAACTCAAAGTGAATTTATCCCGTAATCCGCGGTCCGAGATCAGAGGTTCGAGCTCACGCACCAAATGGGGCACATCCGCCTGTTCCTGGAAAAGTTCCGGAACCACCCGGTCATCCAGCACAAGATTGATAAGACCAAAGTGCCGCGTATTTTTCACGAATCGCTTCGCGAAAAAAGAACTCAGGCGATTCATCTTGTACATAATAACCATGGGTTTTTCGAGCAATCCCACCATGAGTGTCGCGGTTCCCGAAGCGCATAGCACCACGTCCGCTAAATCAATCATGGAAAAGGGTTCATCTTTTATCAACATCAAAGGAAAATCCAGGTCTGAAAGCCACCCTTGGGCCTGTTCCTTTCGAAAACTCGGCGCCACGAACAAAGCGATTTTCAGACTCGGATTCTTGACAAAAAGCTCACGCGCCGCTTGGAGCTGAGTGTGAAGATGATGCTTGATCTCCGAATGACGTGAGCCCGGCATTAATCCCAGGACCACATCGTCAGGACCCAGACCGTACCGGGCGCGGTGACGGGCCCGCGACACGGGATCGAAATGCTGGGGATCCAACTCGTCCAAAAGGGGATGACCGACAAACTCGGCCTGTACGCCATGTTGATTGTAAAACTCGATTTCAAACGGAAAGATGACCAGCATTTTATCAATGTACTTCTGGACCGTCTTCACTCTCCCCTGGCGCCAGGCCCAGAGTTGAGGAGAAATATAATAGACCACCGGAATATTCATGGCCTTGATTTCTTTAGCCAACCTGAGATTGAATCCGGGATAGTCGAGAAGTAAGACCACATCGGGCCGGCGGACTTCGGCCGCATCCAACAGATCGTAATATACCTGCGAGATCTGACCCCAGTGTTTCAGAACTTCTTGAAGTCCGACAACCGCCAGCTCTTCGGCGCGCCCCAAACACTCAAAACCCTCTGCGGCCATCGCCTGATCCCCGACGCCATAGGCTTCAACGGGGGTGTCGTGCTTTTTCCAGTACTGGAGAAGTCGTTGTGCGTACAGACAGCTCGAGGCTTCCGCCGCCACAATCAGGATTTTTCGAACGCGAGCTTTTTCCGTCATAAACGCTTGAGCGCATTCCCGATGATCTTCTCCGCCAAAGACAAGGCCTTCAGTCCATCGCGCCCCGAAACTTCGACCGGCTGATTATTGACAACCGCGTTGATGAACGCCCGTGTCTCTTCCAGGAGCGCATCGCCCTTCTCGAGATTGAAATGCTCGTGTTCGATGGGAAGGTCCTCACCTCCCCCACTGATATCCGCCGGATTCCACTCTCCGGTTTTGGTCAGAAGATTGACCTCACCGCCTTGAAAATCAATCGAGACGTACTGATCTTTCTGAAAGAGTCGAAACTTCCGCTGAGTGTTTTGAGAGATGCGCGACGCGGTCAAGTTGGCCACAGCGCCTGATTCAAATTCTATGCGAGCGTTGGCAATGTCCAGTTTCTTCGTCATCACCGGTGTTCCGACCGCGGACACCATTGTGGGCTCACTTTGCACAAGCGAAAGCACCACATCCAAATCATGAATCATAAGGTCCAACACGACATCCACTTCCGTGCTGCGCACCTTGAACGGGGCCAAGCGGTGACACTCTATAAACAACGGCTTGGTGATCTTCTTACGCGCGGATTGAAAGGCCGGATTGAAACGTTCTACATGACCGACCTGAAGCTTCGCGCCTTTTTGCTCGGCAAGAGCGCAAAGCTCCTCCGCCTGCACCGCCGAGGAGGCAATCGGCTTCTCGACAAGCGTGTGCACGCGATGACTCAGAAACAGCTTCACAAGTTCATAGTGAGCCGGGGTGCTGGCGGCCACGGCAACGGCCTCCACCCCATCCTGAATCAATTGACGAGGATCCGTGTACGCCGTCACGCCCAGATCCCCCGCAACCTTTTCGGCAAATTCCCGATTCAGGTCACAAACTCCGATCAGCTCCGCGTTCTCCAACATCTTGTGTTTTTGCGCATGAAACTTTCCCAAATGACCCACGCCAACGACGGCGGTCTTCACCTTCGCTGTACTCATCGCGCGATCCCCCGTTCGGACTTCCGAATAAACTGGACTAAATACTCGATGCCCTCGCTAGGAGAGCATTGCTGATGAATTTCGGTCAGAGCTTCCTCAATTGTGCGTTCGCCTTTGGTGATGATGCGAATCGCGCGGCGCAAGTTTTCGATTTCTTCCTTTGCGAAGCCCGCGCGCTCCAAGCCAATGGAATTCAAGGCTCGGGAGACCGCATACTTTCCCTGCGCCATTGTAAACGGCATGATGTCTTTATTGACGGCGCTGTCACCGGCTACGAACGCATATTGACCTACCGTGATAAACTGATTGAAGCTGCAGACGCCCCCGATGCGCACGAAATCCTCGACCGTGACATGTCCGGCGAAGTTGGTCGTATTGGCGATGGCGATGTGGCTGCCCAATGTGCAGTCATGCGCGACATGCACATAAGCCATGAGCAAGTTGTGATTCCCGATCCGGGTGATTCCGCCGCCAGTCACCGTACCCACGTTCACTGTGACAAACTCGCGGAACATGTTTCCTTCACCCACCTCGAGGTGAGTCTCCTCACCTTTGAACTTTAGATCCTGAGGAGGGCCACCGATCATCGCACCAGGGTATAAATGATTGTTCCGTCCCAACTTGACTACGCCATGCTCGGAGCCAATCACCACATGGCTCTCGATACGAGTCCCGCTCTCGATAAAAACTTTGCCCTTGATCACGGAATAAGGGCCAACACTCACACCATCGCCGAGTTCCACGCGTTTATCGATGATCGCGGTCGGATGGATATCAACTGAATTCATACGCTTGATCTCGCTTTACTCGTCTCGCTGACTCTTAAGCGCCACTTTCGCTAGAATCTCGGCCTCTGAGACCACCTGGCCATCCACTTTGGCTTCTGTCTTGACCACGATCATGGACCCTCGGTCCTTCAGAATCTCGGCGAAGAGTAAAAGAGTGTCCCCAGGCACCACTGGTCTTCGAAACCGTGCCTCTTTGGCGGCGGCAATGAAAAAATCCATCGGTGGGTCCCCTCTGCGCCAGTACGCCAGACACGCCGCCTGGGCCATGGCTTCCAGCTGCAACACACCTGGCATAATGGGCATCTCGGGAAAGTGACCAGGGAAGAAGGGCTCGTTTGCCGTCACGTTCTTCACCGCGGTGATGCGCTGACCGGCCCGGCTCCCCGCCTCGGTGACCTCCTCCTTGCTGATGACCTTATCAACTAAAAGAAAAGGAAAGCGGTGAGGGAGAACTTCCAGGATATCCCGGGTTGTGAGCACGGTTTCCATTCACTCACTTCCCTTTGTCGAATTCTTTGACCACACGTTCTGTCAAATCGAGTTCCTTCTTGGCCCACATCACGCTGTTCTCGGATTTCTCAAGAACCATGTCGTAATCGTCCTTCTTCGCCAACTCGTCTATAATCTTGCGAAGCTTGTCAACGATGGGTTTGGTCAGATCGCGCTCGCGTTTTTGAATCTCCATCTGGCTTTTGGCCGCCAGCTCCTGATACTTGCGCATTTCTCCTTGGAGTTCCTGTTGTTTCTTCACACGCGCGTCTTCATTCATTGCCATTGAGCGTTTTTCAAAATCTTCGCCCTTCTTTTTAATGTCCGTTTCCAGCTTCTCAAGTTCTTTTTTCTTCTTATTGAACTCACCTTCGAGCTCTTTTTTAGCCTTCTTACCGGCGGCGGTATCTTGAATCGCTTTTTGCATATCTATGTAAGCGATCTTTGTATGCTCCTTCGAGTCCGCAGCCGCAGATCCCGCGGAATAAAATAAAATCGGTAGAAATGCAGCCACCGCAACGGCGCCCTTTGCCGCCATACTACTGTAACGTGTCATAAGCTTAAATTCTCCTCTGAATGTTTAGGTATATATCGCTGGGCTTGAATTTCAACATTTAAGTCGGCTCCGCGGTGCTGAAGGGTCACAGATCAATCACCGCCGCGGTCGGGTCGACCCAAGCTCTCCAACGTCGGGCCTGCAAACGAGCCCATGGCCACACGAAGATCTGAGCCAGCAGCAGCACCGGAAGCGAAGCCCAAAAACCCCGTGCAACCATTTCTCCCAGGCTTCCTTGAGCCGGAATGATCGTATCCACTGGCGTACCATCAATAGTTGAGAAGAAAGGAAAGACACTTGTAAGCACGATGAGGTTCTGCACCCAATAAAATGTTTTTCGAACGCGATCGGATGGTGTTGAAGCACGCAAGAAATAGAAGGAGAGAAAAATTGAAACCCAGGGCAAGACGGCCACGGCCATCATAACAAATCCACGCGCCACTCCTCCCTGCACGAGATTCACTCCGCCTCCAATTCCAAAAAACAGAATCAAAGGAACCAAGAGGAAGAGATAGGGAAAGAAAAAACGCACAACGAACTCGGGAAAATCACGCATGGATGGCAAGCTACACGGGAAAAGGGTGTTCGCGAAAGCCATGGAGGCAAATATATCGCGATGCACTAATACGCGCTTAAAATGGAGCTCCGATCGCAAATTCAAAATTGACGGCGTCTTCGTCAAAATGCCTTTTACGCTGAAGTGGAAAGCCCCACTCGAAACGCAACGGACCAATCGGTGAGTACCAACGGAACCCAAATCCGACATCCTGGCGAAGGTCATTCAGTATCAGTTGATCATCCGCATTTCCAATATCATAGAAGACGACTCCGTTGATTCCGGCCTCGGAAATCATGGGGAACTGGAACTCGAGATTGTAATAGATCTGCTGCGTTCCCCCATACGGGCGGAGGGCGCGATAGTGCGCCTCATCGGCCGTTGAACCGGACTGAATCGCCCGGTCATAGGCGGCCTGAGACCGCTTGCGCCGGCCCACCGAAAACCAGTCGAATCCACGCAAGTTGTTCGCTCCACCCAGGAGAAACAACTCGTTAAACGGCGGCGGCCGCCCCGATTCATTCGAGGAAATAAACCCGTAGGTGATGTTGTTGCGCCACACGACGTCCCAGAAGAGACTCTTGTAGTAGCGGAACGTTCCAAATCCCTTCGTGTAGTTCTTGCTGCCGCCCACACCCGCGTATTCGAGCGACACGCTACTGAAAATCCCTTTGGTGGGCGCGAATCGATCATCGCGCTTGTCGTATTCAAGCGCGAAGGTCACGGAGCTGGTCGTGCCGTTGGCGGTCTCAACCGGGAACAGATCCGGATCTCCGTTGGTTGGATCCAACTCAAGTTCCGTTTCATCCATTTTGTACCGAATGGATCCGTCGAGGTACGGCGCCAAGGGGTGACCCACACGCACGGCGCCGCCAGTTTTGGTCTCATCATAGTCGAACAACGAACGCTGGCTGCGGTAGGCGTCAAAGCCCAACAGCCATTCGGTGTCATTGAAATAAGGTTCAGTAAAGTTGAACTTATAGAGTTGCTGTCGCTTACTCAGATCAATCGAAACTCCGAGCTTTTGTCCCTTACCTAAAAAGTTAGATTGATTCACCTGTCCATTGAACACAAAGCCGTTGAAATTCGAATACCCGGCGCCCACTTGAATCGATCCGGTATTGCGCTCCTTCACCACGATATCGATATCCATGATCTCCGGGCGGCCCTTGGGGGTTTTTGTATTGAAATTCACTTCCTCGAAGTAGCCCAGACGGCGCACGTTAGCCAAAGATTCGCGCCGGCGCGTTTCATTGTAGAGCTCGCCCTCCGTCAGCCGCAGCTCACGCCGCACAACCTTGTCACGCGTCTTGGTGTTCCCGACCACATTGATATCCCCAATGTAGACTTTGTGACCTTTGTCGATGTCGAACGTGATATCGACTTCCTTATCACTTTCACGAATTCGGGTTTTTGGAATGGGGTTGGCATACGCATATCCCAAGTCGCCGTACTTGGCTTGAAGGGCGCGCAGGTCCTCTTGAAGGATCTGGTAACGGAAGATGTCTTGTTCCTCGATCTTGGTTGTTTCAAAGAGTTCGTCACGGGGGAAGAGCAGATCCCCGGTGAAATCCACAGAACCCACCCTGAACTGATCGCCCTCTTCAATTCGGATGGACACATAGATCGCCTTCTTGTCCGGTGTCACATTGACCTGCGGACGATCTATTTTCACCTGCACGTAACCTTCGTTAAAGTACAGGATGTTGAGCATTTGCATGTCACGGTCAAAGGCCTCTTGTTTGTAAGCCCCCGAACCCGAGATAAAGCTGAAAAAACCGCCTTCCTTAGTCGCCATCACCGCCTTCAACTTGCCACTATTCAGGGCCTTGTTGCCGATGAAGCTAATGCGTTTCACCTTAACCTTGTCGTTCTCCTTGATATCAAACACGAGCTTGGTCCCACCCGCTTCCCCTTCCACGGGCACAAGCTTGGAGTTCACGCGCGCAAGAAAAAATCCTTTATCTTCATACAGTTTCTCCATTTTCTCCGTGGCTTCACGAATTTTGGACATATCCAAAATTTCATAGGGCTTGATCCCCGCAGCCTCCTTGAGCTCATCATCCTCAAGTTCACTGTTACCCGCATATTCAATCTCGACGATCGAGGGTTTCTCCGTCACCGTGTAAGTCAAAGTGATTTCAGCCCCGTCGCTACGGTCCACTTCCACATTGTAGAAGTAGCCCATGCTGAACACTTCCTGAATGTCTTTGCGGATCTTCTCGGGGTCATACGCCTCCCCTTCCCGGGTCACGAGCTTGGCGCGAATGGCATCCGCTTCGATCTTTTTATTTCCGGCGATGACAATCTTGCGAACAGGTCCGCCTCGGACCGGCGCTTCCGTGGTCCGCGCAGCCGCGGTGGATGGTGAAGGCCTGGCAGGCGCCGCGCGCCTCGGTTGAGAGGCTGAAGGACGAGCCGACTCCGGCGCGACCCGGGCGGGCTGCGCAATAGCCAGCCCTCCTCCAATCAGAAGGGACATAGCCGTTGCAAAAAAGCCTAAATAGGATCTCTTCAAAGAGGGATTTCCCAAGTCGTTCTAAGCACTTGAAACCTGTCCAAAAACCCTAGCCCAAAACCCGAGAAAAAGTCAAAGCGGAAGAGCAATAGCCCGCATATTAAAACGTCCATCAAAAAACCCATTGTCCGTCCGCCATGCGCACCGATCGTGGGAAGCGCGAGGCAAATCTCGTGTCATGCGTCACCACCACAAGCGTCAGCCCCATCTCCTCCTTTAAGCGGAAGAAAAGTTCCTGAATCTTTATTGAATTTTCACTGTCCAGGTTCCCTGTTGGTTCATCCGCCAAAAGCAATTGTGGACGATGAAAGAGGGCCCGCGCGATGGCGACGCGCTGCTGTTCTCCTCCCGAGAGCTGTGAAGGGTAATGGGAGAGGCGATGGGCCATTCCCAGGTACTCTAGCAGGCCTTTGGCGCGTGTGCGGCAGTCACTCACCGCAAGGCCCGCAATGCGCCCGGGGAGCATCACGTTTTCCAGAGCCGTGAATTCACTCAGAAGATGATGGAACTGAAACACAAATCCCAGCTTTTGCGAACGAAAGCTGGAGAGCTCCGTATCCGACTTCAAGAAGAGATCCTGGTTTTCATAATAGACCGTGCCGCGCGAAGGTCGATCCAGCGTACCTAAAATATGCAAGAATGTGCTCTTTCCGGCTCCCGAGGCTCCCAAGATACAAACCGCTTCACCCTTAGCGACTTCAAAACCGAGTCCCTTCAGGATCCGCAGCGATCCATAGTTCTTTTCCACATTCACCGCGCGAATCATTCGTACCTCAACCCTTCCACAGGAGAAATCCGGGAACCCCGGCGCGACGGCACTAGAGTCGCGACAAAGCACACCAACAGCGAAGCTCCGACCACCAACACGAGATCCAGAGTCCGCACTTCCAGCTGGATATGATCCAATTTGTAAACCTCAGCTGGTATAATCTGAAATCGAACCTGAGCCCACTCGAAGACACGGCAAAGCCAAAGCCCAACGGCAATCCCCATCCCTGCCCCCACAGCTCCGACGATCAGCCCCTGGGCGGTGAAAATCCGGCGAATCATCCGGTCCGGCGCCCCCAGAGTTTTCAAAACACTAATGTCCCGATATCTCTGCACCACGCTGATAAACAAGGTGTTGGCGATATTGAAAGCCGCGGCCACAACCAAGATCATCAGCACAAAGAACAAGACCGCCTTTTCCAGTCGCGCCGCCTCAAAGAGGTTGCGATTGACTTCCAGCCAGTCGCGCGCCCAGTAATCCGCCCCGAAGCGGTTGGCAATCTCCATGGCCATGGCACGGGCCTGGTACGGATCGGTGAGACGCAAACGGTATCCTGTGATTCGCTTTCCCAGCTCGACAAACTCTTGCACGGTCGCGATCGGCATAACCACATACCGGGAATCAAAATCATGGCGCCCGAAGTTGACCACGCCAGCCACCTTAAAGGCTCCCAGCTTGGGACGAAAACTCGACGCCTGAAACTCCTTGGACAAGGGAACAACAATACGGAACACGTCGCCCACCTTGAGATCGAACCTATGCGCGATTCCTTTGCCGATCAAAACTTTGGGCTGATCCGGCCTTTCCGGTGTGAGGTCCATTGTGCCGGCGATCACTCGATCCTTCAGGTTTAAGACTTTGTTAACCGTGGCCTCCTCAATTCCTTCGATCAACACGCCGCTGATCTTCCCCTTGTGCGCAAGAATCGCCTCCGCATATACAAACGGCGTCTCTGCGACTTTGCCTTTCACCACGGGCTCGATGTCACGTAGCATCTGCTGCTGATCGGCACTCCCTCGTTTAAGAACCAAAAGATGCCCGACGGCATCCTGGACCGTTTTTTCCAACGTCGACACATACCCGCTGAATACCGCCATGGAAACCACCAACGAGGCCACGCCGATCGCCATGCCGAGAATACTTAAAGTGGTCGTGAGATTGAAAAATCGGCGCCACGATCCGAAGTATCTAAAAGCCAGCCACCAGGCCGTCACTGCGCCGCCTTCCCGGCCAAGGCCTTATCGCGCAAATACGCGTGGATAAATCCATTCAGTTCACCATCCAGCACCGCCGCCGGATTGCCGGTTTCAAAATCCGTCCGATGATCTTTCGCCAGCTGATAGGGATGCAGAACATAGGAGCGGATTTGGCTTCCCCACTCGTTTGCTTTGCGCTCACCCGCGATGGCATCCAATTCCTTCTGGCGACGCTCGAGTTCCTTTTCATAAAGCGCGGAGCGCAGCATCTTGAACGCCTTATCTCGGTTCATGTGTTGGCTCCGCTCCTGTTGACACTGCACCACGATCCCTGACGGGATGTGAGTGATTCGGACCGCGGAGTCCGTACGATTGACGTGCTGACCACCGGCTCCGCTGGACCGGTAGGTGTCGATCCTTAAGTCCGCATCATCGATTTCGATATTGATATTGTCGTCGATCTCGGGCCACGCATACACGGAGGCGAAACTTGTGTGACGACGGGCATTCGAATCAAACGGAGAGATCCGCACGAGACGGTGCACTCCGGCCTCCGCCTTCAAATACCCATAGGCATACGGGCCTTCAACAAGCAAAGTGGCGGACTTGATTCCCGCTTCCTCGCCGTCATTCAAAGAAAGGATCTGGACCTTGTATCCCTCATGCTCCGCCCAGCGCGTGTACATTCGCAGAAGCATGGACGCCCAATCTTGAGCCTCGGTGCCGCCCGCGCCCGAATTGATGGAAATATAGGCATTGTTGACATCGACTTCGCCATTTAACAGACTCTTGAGTTCCAGATCCGCGATTTTAGCGCGAATGGCCTGGAGGTCCGCGCACACTTCCCTAAAAGAATCCTCGTCGTCGGCTTCCGCTGCCATATCGAGAAGCACCAAGCCGTCTTCCACTTTCTGGTTCAACTCACTATAGTCGCCGACGGCTCGCTCCAGGAGTACTTTCTCCTGATTGATCTTTTGCATCTCCAGGTGATTGTTCCAAACTTCCGGATTCTGCGCCTTCTGCTCGAGTTCCTGTAGGCGCTTCGACTTGACGTCGATGTCAAAGATACCTCCGCAGTTCCGCGGTTTTCTCCCGGAGTTGCAGCAGCTGGGATCGGACTTCCGATCCGTGAGTCGAAACCGACATGTTGGACATGGTTTGGGCTCCTTGGGGCAAAGGCATTCTTAAAGGGGATCATAATAGTGCCTACCCGGAGGGATGAGAAGAGGAAAAAGGATCTTACGCCGGATGCACCCACGGAAGGCTGGAACATTTCCAGGACATTTTCTTGCTGCCCTAGTCCGACTGGATCTGATTGAGCAACCCGGCGAGTGTTTCATCCCGCGTGAGGCGCCCACAATCGGTAAGCCAGAAAATGGCGTTACGTCCGTCAGAAGCACTGGGCAACAAGCAAATCGCCTCCACATCCACTCCGTCGGCCCGATCCTTCATCACCACGCGCGCTTCGTAAACATGCACGCACGGCTTACCTTCGATTCTTCCCTGCGCGACCTCCTTAGCCTCACGCGCCAGTCGCGAGGCCAACTGCTTGCGCTCGTTGGAACCAAATGATTCCGACAATTCCGCCGATTCGGAGAGCACATCCGCGAGCAGTTCGACATTTTGCAGTTGAAAGGAACTTAAGGCATTTAGCCTGAGACGCACGTCCGCAAGGAGCGCCTCCGAGTCCGAGGATGAAGGGGATGAAGGGCACTTCGCACGCGCGAAAGGGGCCATAAAGAAAAAGAAAACCGATGCTAGAATTGCAATCCGAAATGCGTCCATCGGCGCACCTATAACATTTCGCGCCTGGCCGTCCATCAATATGAACGCGATTTCATCTGAATTTCACATTCTGTTCATCGACGCCCAGACCTGGGGCCATAGGAACGGCGCATTATCACCCACGAAGTCGGCCTGGCCGCCTTCACCGGTGTATCCCCCTTACCGGAGTCCCACTCGCGTTCTCAAGCCCGCGAACAGCTCGTCCTGAAGCGCGAACATTCGCGCCTCCTCAGACGGGCTCTCATGGTCAAACCCGAGCAAATGGAGAACGCCATGAATGATCATGTAGCCGAGTTCGCCACGCTCGCTGAATCCGGTGTGCTTTGCTTGTGATTTGATGGTGGAAAAGCACAAGATCAGCTCTCCCACACTGCCCGCCTCGACGCCTTCAAAGCTCAGGACATCTGTGGCGTAATCCTTGCCACGATAAAAATGATTCATGCGCTTCATCTCCCGGGCACTGACAAACACAACAATGAGCTCTTTGCGCTGAAGATCCTTGAATCCCTTACGGGCCAGCCGTTTGGAAAGCCCATTCAGCCATCTTTCCAGCCACGCACGCGGCACCCGTTCACCTGCGGGATTCAGTATCAGAGACTTCATCACACCTGATGCACGCCCTTTTTCCGGGGTTGTCTGAGAAAACTCGGTCCCGGCGGAAGTGCGGGAGGCAACCGGCGCTGCTGGGCCGGACCTTGCGGATAATCAATGCGCTGATGATAAATTCCTAAAATCACGCGCCGGTAGGACTCCTCGATCACGCTCAGATCCTTGAGCGTCAAATCACACTCTTCCAGCTGCCCGTCAAGAAACTTGCTCTGAATAATATTGCGTACCAGCGATGTCAGCCGCCCAGGCGTAGGCTCGTCCAATGAGCGCGCCGCCGCTTCGATCGAGTCCGCCAGCATCAGCAAAGCCGCCTCCTTGAACTGCGGCTTAGGCCCCGGATAACGGAAGTCCGCCTCTTGGACAGTGTCGATGTCTTCATCCTGCTCCGAACGCGCCCGATTGAAAAAATAACTGATCAGCGTTGTGCCATGATGCTGGAGAATTCCGTCAATAATAGCCGGGCCGAGCTTATGCGCATAGCCGAGCTCGGCGCCATCCTTCACATGGGCGATCAAAACGGTCTTGCTCATGTGCGGGGAAATATGATCATGCGGGTTCACCCCTGGACGTTGGTTCTCGATGAAATACTGCGCATGCTCCATCTTGCCGATGTCATGGTAGTACGCCATCACCTTTGCCAGCAGCGGATTGGCCCCGATCTCCTCAGCCGCGGCCTCACACATCGAACCCACCACCAAAGAATGGTGATACGTCCCGGGCGCCTTGACAATCATATCCTTCATTAAAGGATGGTTCAGACTCGAGAGCTCCAGGAGTTTGACGTCCGTCGTGTAGTTAAAAATCGTCTCAAACAGAGGAATCAGAGCCATTGTGACCAATGCTGAAAACACGCCGCCCACAAAGCCCAACGGGAGATTCCACGCCAGCATGGTCCAGAGTGAGAATTCGTCCGCCGGCTGCAAGAACGTGACCGCGGCGAGCACAGACGCGTTCACCAAACCCGTGCGCATTCCGGCCCAATAGATGTCGTTGCGCTTCGTGCATGAGTGCACGCCCCGAGCGGCAGCGATTCCGCCGATCGCCGTCACCAAGAGGTAAACGAAGCTGAAGTCGTGACCTACCATCATCGCCAGAATAATCGCGAGAAAGATTGTAAACAGCCACACGATCTCGCCCGCCGAAATCATCAACCCCACCAACATGGGCCCGGCCGCCACCGGCGCCGCGAAGAGAAGACTGTTGGCCGGAAGAGTTTCAGCCCGACTCGCAAACGCGGCGTCGGTCACAAACATGTACACCTTGGTGGTCATCACCACGAGGAGAACGACGGTGCACATGGCGTAGATGTCTTTTGCAGTTAAAATCAGGCGGTGGCTGACCGTCCGGCGCAGGTAGGAGAAAAATACGGTCACCAGAATCATAAACAGGAACGCAACCACGACGGACACAAAGTCCGTATGCTTAGCGCTACGGAGCGCATTCAATTCTCCGATCAGGGCCACCTGCAACGGCTGAATCACAGAGCCGGCGTTTACAATATTCTGGCCTTTTTTAATGGAGACCTGGACTGGAAGGACGGATTCGCGGGCGCGCTTGCGGCGCTCCAATGTCTCCTGACGATTGTAAGTGAGATTGGGCACCACCAAGAGATGGGCAAGATCGACTGCGGCCCGACGGTCACGAGGCGGGAGCCGCTCCACGCCCAAAACACCTTCGAGATCAAACTCGCTCAACTTTTTCACATCATGAACTTCATCCCGACGGAGTGTGAATTCTTCACCTCCGCCGCGCCCGGTCCCCACCACCCGCACCAAAAGCGGAGCATTGGGGCCCTTGAATAAGGTGACTTGCCCATCCATAATCCGGCGCGAGGACCACTTCACCAAAGACCGAATCAAGACATTTTCATAAGGCGCCGCAAATCGCTTTTCGGTCAGCCACTCGAATAGCCGGTCTGGAATCTCGATTCCCAATTCCCGTTCAAACATGGGCTTGAACTGAGTGAAGTCCTTGATCTCCTGCTCCCGTCGAGCCGGATCCACGGACCAGCGAATGGCCTTGATCTCCCGGCGCATCGTGCGGAAGCTTTTGTAAACCCGGTTGATCAACTGCTCATAGGTGTTCGGATCGTAGTCAAAAACAGGAGGAATGTTCTCCTCCATCTTGCGACGTTTTTCCTCGGTACCGACTTCATCCACCATCTGAAATGAGATGGGGGATTTAATATCGGCCGGTGCCACGTCCCCAAGAGCCACCTGGTGATAGACATCGACATCCCAAAAAATAAGAAACGAAAGCAGAAGGCAGAAGGCGAAGACAAGCGACCTGTTTTTCAGGTGGTAGCGCTCATCCAGACGTGAAAGGAGGCGGCCCAAGGTGGTCCGCTCGAAACTCAAATCATGCACCCAAGCTAAAAAGCGCTGGGAGGGATCCGTGTAACGGGAGCGCCAATGCCTTTCCTCAGCCGCTTTTTTTAATAGGTTTTTCCGCTTATCCATGATGAATGTAAGCCATTGTTCTCATGATTTATTTTCGGCAAAATCGATCCATATTATCACACTTTCGTGCTACAGCTTGCCCTATTCTAGCTATTTGGAGAGGACACGAGGTATGCCAAAGGCCCCGGAGAATTTGCGGGAATTTGCCGGTCTGGTTCAGGTCGTGGAGATATTACGCGGCCCCGACGGATGTCCGTGGGATAAAGAACAGACCCATTCGACCCTCACTCGCTACGCAATTGAAGAGTCATTTGAACTAGCGGAAGCCATTGACTCCGGCGACGCGCGGGAGATCTGTGACGAACTCGGTGATCTCCTCCTGCAGGTGATTCTCCACGCGGAAATTGCGCGGCAGGCTGGCCGGTTCGACATCTTTGACGTGATGGAAAATCTCAATCGCAAAATGGTACGGCGGCACCCTCACGTGTTCGCGGACATTGAGGCTAAGACATCGGCCCAGGTGTTACAGAACTGGTCCCAGATCAAAGCACAAGAAAGAGGACAGTCTCCGGATAGGGTCTCAAGCTTTGATATTCCCGCCGGTCTTCCATCCCTTCTGCGCTCCCAGAAAATCGGCGAGAAAACAAAAAAAGTATCCTTTGACTGGGAAAACGCGGAGCAATGCTGGACAAAAGTGCGCGAGGAGCTCGCAGAGTTGGAGTTGGAAATCCACAAAGGTAACAACGCCGAACGCATGGAGTCCGAGTTAGGAGACCTGTTGTTTTCGCTCGCCCAGTTCGCGCGCCACAAAAATCTGGATGCCGAACAGACCCTGCGAAAAACCAATCGCCGGTTTGAACACAGATTTCAAAAAATGCAACAGTTGGTCCAAGCCTCCGGGAAAGTCTGGGACCAGCTTACGCCAGAGGACAAAGAGAAGTTTTGGAAGCAAGCTAAATAAAAAAAATATAGCCTAGTTAGCTGGATCTATGGGACAATCCAGTCCTTCCGAAACAAGATGAAGCGATCCGTTCCCCTCAACAACGGTCCTCACATCCAAGACAATGGGTGCAGCGTGGTCCTCGATCTGAATATCCCCGATCTGCGAATCCGTAATTGATACGGTCCGAATTCGATTTTCGCCTTCCAGCACGAGATTATCGGAGGAAAGATTAACGGGCAATTTGACGACCTGCACGTAATCAAAGTCTTTGAGCACCAAGGTGCGCGCCGACACCACGAGCGGCGTCTGCAAGTGGGCGCCACGCCCGCACAGCAGTACAGCTTCAGCGGATTGAATCGGCGCCTGGGAATCCCAACTCGCTTCTTCCAAGCCGCCAGCATAGGTCTTGACCGTCTTGCTATCACACCCCAGATTCACAAACACAGGGTCAAAAAACTCCGCGCCGTCCCTGGGTCGGGGTCCGGTGGAGTCTGACTGAATGTCCAATCCCGCGGACATTTTTCCCACCCGTAGCTGCCCATTCCATGACTTTCCGGCGGCCTGCACAACACTTACACGCCAGTTGGGATGCATTCCCACTTCATCCGCCATAGTTACAGCGCCCCTGAGGCTGAGGTTACCCGGGAGGCCCCCAAGGCAGCGGGTTTCGATCTTAGGAACGGCCACTTTGATTCGGCCAAGCTCAATCTCGTAGGGAGGGGGTTTCGACGTTATTGTTGGTTTGGAATCCGGCCCACAACCGACAATCCCATATAGAAAGATTGCGCCCCCAACCCTTATGGCCCGTTGAATCCTTAAACTTACAAAATTCTTTACCCGAAGCTTCCTCATACAATGAAGCTTGAACATGCTCCCGAGGAAGCTGGCTACAAAAATTTTTACTTGGTCAGGCGACGCCGGAAGATGTCCCGCACCCGAGTCCCAGCCTCGCTGCCGGTGAAGATCGTGACCCCGAAGTACAAAACCATAGCGATCGTAATCACGAGTGAAAGGGTTACCGTACGAGCGCCATAGAAATTCAGGTGGTTCCGAATCAGCTCCAGGAGAAAAGGATAGGAGTAGTGACAGAAAAGGCCCATAAGTCCTAGGGCCGGAATCAAGCGCAAAATGCTGATTCCGATAGATCCATAACCAAGAGGCCCAATCCAAAAATAGAAAAAAATCTGAAGAATCAAAATATTCAAGATACTGGAAACCGACGTGGCCGCCGCCAATCCCATGAGTCCAAACCGCGCCACAAGGTAAGGTCCGACACAGATATGGAGGATCAAAACACCGAAGGCCACCACTGCGGGCAGCAATGTGTTTTTTAATGCGTAAAACGCGGGTGCCGTCACCCGGGACCAACTGGAAAACAGCAGCAATACAGCATAGATTTCAACCACACTTGCGGTCGCCTGAGCATCCGCCAGATCAAACTCCCCCCGCATAAATAGAACCTGCGTGATCGGCATCGCCAGCACAAACATGCCCACCGCCGCCGGTAACGAGAGATAAAGAAGCATGCGCACGGCCTGGTTTGCTTCCGCCAGAAACTTACCCCTGTCTCCTGCCGTGTTCAGCTCGGAAAATCGAGGCAACAGTGCGGCGCCCAGGCTTACGGCGATCAGGGACTGAGGCAACTCCAAAATCCGGTCGGCCGCATAGATATAGCTTTGCGCGCCCTCGGCCAGGCGCGCCGCAAACATCGTGTTCACCACGGTCATGACTTGAAACACACCTAAACCAAATAAACCGGGCAACATGTTCAGGAAGACTTTGCCCACATCGGGATTGCGAAACCGTAAGGTCGGCACGGGAAGATAGCCGAGTTTTATCAAGAGCCCCAGCACCACCCCCATTTGCATCAGCCCGCCCGCCATGACGCCCCAGCTGAGTGTGGAGCCCGGCACGCGTCCCAACTCCCAGGGCAGGACGGTAAAGATAATCAAGCCCAGATTAAACAACGTCGGCCCGATCGCCGGAATAAAGAAGTGGCCAAGAGTATTGGCTATGGCCATGTGAAAGGCATAGGTGGACACCAGGACCACATAGAATATCATGATGCGGGCGAGGTAAATGGTCGCTTCGACCTTACCGGGAACGGCTGCAAATCCTTGTGGATCTCCGACCAGAAACCATATGATCTGGTCCATAAATACGAATCCAGCCACGCCCACGATCACGGATACACCCAGCACGATGGTAAATACCGCGTTGGCCAAGTCGCGAGCCCGTTGTTCGCCACCCGCGCGAGCATCCACATAGACAGGGATAAAGCTCACGGAAAGCGAGCCTTCACCAAGCAAGCGTCGGAACATATTGGGTAAGCGAAAGGCGACCACATAGGCATCGGTGATCGCACGGGGGAAGAGCGCAAACATCACCGCATCCCGCACAAAACCGAGAATCCGGCTTGAAAATGTACCCGCGGCCATGGCCAGTGCGGAGCGGATAACAGACTGTTTTTTGAGAGCTTTCTGGAATCCTAAGGGATTTATCGCGGGGTCTGCGGCCGTACCTGTCGGGCGAGTCTTACGACGATCTTTCTCAGCCACCTGGCAGCCTCTTGTGTCATCCGGATGAGTATGGTATTTCCAAGTCCTTCTCAGTCGCTATTGAATCATTGGAGGTTCTCAGTTGGCAAACCATAAGTCGGCAGAAAAGCGTGCTCGTATTTCCATTCGTCGCCGGGCGATTAACCTTAAAACTCTGGGCACTGTTCGCACCATGGAAAAGAAAGTCCGCAAGGCCATTGCCGACAAGAACAAAGAAGCGGGAGCCCAGGCTTTAATTCAATTTAGCAGTACGATCGCCAAGGCCGCGCAAAAAGGCCGAGTTCCCATGCGTACAGCTTCGCGCAAGATTAGCCGCTTGTCGAAACAAGTGGCCGCACTCTAAGACATTCGAACTTTAAGTTTGGCTTTGATAGGCCACCGGAGATGTGGATGCCACGAAGTTCCGGATTTCTCTCTTGTATTGAAACTCCAAGTTCTGGAACTCAAGGCCGTACCGCTGCGGATGTTCGTTATCTGCAGGTAACATCGAGCGTACGATCGCACGCACCACAATGTTCAAATGACTATTTAAAAAAAACGAAACGACCAGCAGGCGGCCTATCTGGAGGGCCTTTTGCGAACTCACCATAATTCCGCCCTCTCCCAGCTGAAACGTCCGTTCCACGCTGTATTCCCCGCCCGCTAAGACTCCGACCTCAGTATTGAAGTCCCGACGCGGGACACGCCGCCGCTCCGACCCCTCGCCCTTTTGCCCACCGGAATTTGAGTTCGCAAGGCCACTACCTCTTTCCGCCTCTCCTGGGCGGCGGCGAGGCTCGGCGGCAAGTACCTTCGGAACTGCTGTTTGAACGCGGGATCCCGAATTCATTTTAGAAGCCCTCGGAATTGTAACAGTTTGGAGACGGGTCCGCGTCGCATGACGGTCCTCTCTTTGAACTCGAATGCCTTTGCGCGATCCTTTTATCTGAGGTTGTTCGCCGCCTGTTTATAAGTAATAAGACATCCGCTTGGTTTTTTCGAATTTTCCGCGATGCTCGAGGCCGGTATACAAGAGGGATCAAGGTCCCAAAAGGTGCGAGCGACGTGCTCTGCCATCTCCAAAACCACCTTAGGATCCACACTTCCCGCCGGCGCGGCTCGGCGTTCAGGCGGAGGTTCTGGTGCCGCCTGAGGTTTGGGCTCCTCAGGGGGTGGGCTTCTTTTGGGTATGCCGAAGAGCAACCCTCCTCCCTTACCTGAAGTCGGCTTTTTTTCCGTCCGCGCTGGAGGAGGCTCCTGGGCCCGAGGCGGCGGCGCTTGGGGTACAGGCACCGGCCCGCCGGCGGCCATCCGAGTCAGTGCCTCGACGGAGGCGTTTATCCGGCGGATCATCTCCCCGCGCGTGAGCTCCTTGAGATTCCCTAGGCGATACTGGCCAAGGCCGAGCTGCTCCAAATTTTCATCATACTCCCGCAACTGCTGCGCGTTCAGCCTGGAGAAGTTCTCTGTGATGTATTTGAACTTCACCAGGTTCATCACCTGCACCGGATCCGGCAAATCATAATCGGATCCGCAATGCTCGTAGCGCCGCATTTCGGTGTATGTCTTCCGTGCCAACGTGGGCTTCTTCGGATCATCGGATCCAACATCCTCGAATCCAGCCTTACCGTCCATAAGACCATCGTATTGCTCGAGTACCTTTTCGGCGTCGAAGTTCTTGCAGACCTCATCGTAGCGGTAGCAGATCTGTTCGCCGTAAGAGCGAGACGCCACAAACTCGTGCGTGCACGCGCCAATCGACGTCTCGCCGAAACTCTTAAGGTTTGCCAGCAGATTGATCATCTGGTCGCAATCCGTGATTTGGGCCGCCTGTTGACGGTGGTAACAGAAATACTCAAGCATATCTTGACTGGCGGGACGAATTTTACTTGGAGCTTGGTCCGTAAAGCCCACGATGAATTTGATGTTCTTCATGGGATGCAACCAGTAATCTTTCGCGGCGGCCGCCGTCGACGTGTAGCACCCCCATAGGGCCAGGGACTTGATTCCCGAATGCCGGTCCGCGATCTGTTTCAAACACGACGACGAAAATCGTCCGGCAGCCCCGTAAATGCCCTCTTTTACGTACTCACCGGAGATGACGACACTGTCGACCGGCTGCCCGGCCGCTTCCATTTCTCTGACTTTTTTCTCAAGTGCCTCGCAGCTTATAGGGGGTCGAACCACACGTATGTCTTCTTTTGGGTTGAGCGCCTTGACGCCTCTCCTGCATGCTTCGACTTCTTCGTTTGCATTGTTGGTGTCGATGAAGAGCATCGCCCCTTGCACAAATTCATAACTGAATAGGAGCAAGAGAGGCCAAATCCAATATTTCATTTTATTTGCCCCAGTTCCGCTTTCAACCCTTTGAGCTGGGGCACGGTCAGCATGGGGTACTGGCGGTGCAACTCCGCCGCCGTGTAGTGAGGTGCGATCATCACCAGCGCGTCCTTGTCGGCATCATCAAGCGCCTTCAGACGACTCTCAATCCTCAGCTTACGAAACAAAGCGTCTCGTTCCGCCAGCGGCAAGATCCCTTTCTTACGCGCCTCTTCGGACCGGTGCTTGGCATCCAAAACTCTGAAATTTTTTGGAAAGTACGCGCGCGCAGCTGCCGGATTCTTTGCCCATACCGTGATCTGCGGGTTTTCGGACGCTCGGGCCCGGACCGGGCTCCTCGCGTCGGTCAGAAAGATCTGTAGAAATATAAAAAACAAAGCATTCAGCACCGCGAATTCCTTGAATTCATTGGGGAGACATCATTTCTTTCGGCAGAAATCGGCGCGGAATTAAATTCTTAGATCGGATTTTAAATTGTCTGCTGGCCTTAGGACCCTGAGCATGTCTTAAGCACGAAGTTCTCCAGCCAGACGTATGGCGGTACCAAAGAGGACTTCAGGGCCCGATCCGTATCCTGGAGCACGGCAAAGGTCTGCTGGATCTTCGACTCATCCCACATTCGGGTCTGTTCCATATACTGGGCCAGGAGAAAGGGAGGAACTCCAGCCTTGGTGCTCAGACGTCCGCCCGTCAGCCCCTCGCGCTGACCATCTTTGATGCGGCTGAGAATGCGAAAGTGGCGGCTGATCATCGCCAGCACACCAACTTCATTCTGCCCGTGCTCCAACAGATTTGCGAGCGAGTGAAGCGCGCTTGCACGATCACGACGTCCAATCGCATCGGTCAAGTCAAACACGCGATCCACGCGGGTTTGTGAAACCACTTGCAAGACGTCCTTGGCTTCCACTTTGGAACGCTCGCCCAGATAGTCTTTAAGCTTCGTGATCTCATTATTCAGTTCTGTGAGGCTTGTACCCACGAACTGTTTCAGGAGCTGAACGGCTTCGCGGCTCACCTTCAGACCTTGACGGAACGCAAGATAATCAATCCACTCCGCAATTTGCGAATCAAAGGGCCGCTTCAACTCCACGATTATGCCGACTTCGCTCATCTTTTTATAGGCACGCTTGCGTTTGTCGAGCGCATCACAGGTCAACACAAGTGTGGTCGAATCCACCGGGTTCTCCAGAAGCGGAAAAAGATTTTCCCAATCTTTGTCCTTAAGGTGATCCACGTCCCGATAGACGACGAGACGGCGCGCGCTCATCATCGGAAGCATTTCGGCTGTGTCCTTCACCTGGCTGGACGGTGTCTCCGGAGCATAGAAAACATCGCAGTTGAAGTCGATCGTCGCGGGATCAACGCTCTTGCTTTTGAGCAGCTGAATCGCCTCTTGAACCAAAAACGATTCATCACCCATCAATAAGTAAATGGATGCGGGAGCACTTTTTTCTAAACGCTGCTGCAGCTTTCTGAGATCGAGAGTCACTCAGAAATTCTCCGTGATACGGTCATGCGCCTCTTCCATCATATCCTCAGCTAAGCGGGAGATTTCATAGAGTCGCGCCGAATGGTTATAGGTGGCATTTGCCGAATTCAGGACCGACTCGCCGATTCGCGGCGCCGGATAAACTCGTTCATTGGAAAACCCGCCTTGCCAGATGATCTTTTCATCAGAACGCCGGCGCAACACGATGGACGTGTGCACCACGACCCGATACTCGGTGGTGAGGACCGCCCCTTCCGGTAATGTTTGTAATTCCTGGTCGGTCTGCGCAGGGCCCGCAATTGTCTCCACCTTGACAATGGCCCCTTCCAAAACCAAGGGTGAATCTTCCTTATCCACCACGCGTGCCACTTGACTGCGAGCAAAACGGCGAATGAGCGCGTTTGTAAAGTACATTTCGATGCCCACATCCCCGGAGCGATTGTCAAAAACGGGAATGGCAATTTCCGAGTAACCTCCCGGCAACGCGCGCTCGGAAAGACCGAGCCGGTAGGCACAACCGGACGTACCCAGGGGTAGAGCCAAGAAAAAAAACACGGCGATCAAAGCTGAGTGCACGGAGAAAAACGCTAGCCAAAGGCCCGCGGCCGGTCAAGCCTATTAAAGCGCGGATATCCGCCGCCAAGCACCTCCAAAGACTTGTTAATTGTTGTTAATTGATCCCAGTCGCCCTAAATTACCGCAATGGTCAAAGTCATGGATCCCCGCCCTCCTTACCGCCTTCTCACGCCTGGACCGGTCCCCGTTCCACCTGACGTGCTTGCGGCGATGAGCGGGAAGGTCCTGCATCATCGCACGCCTGAGTTTGAGCGCATTTTGTTAGCGGCATGGTCAGGTCTGAAATACGTGTTTCAAACCCGCCAACCGGTCCAGATTCTGACCGGTACTGGTTCCGCCGCGATGGAAGCCGCCATCGTGAATCTTTTGTCGCCGGGAGATCAGGTCCTCTGTGTGGTGTCCGGTAAATTCGGTGAGCGATGGGCCGAGATCTGTGAAAGATTCGGAGTCAAGACCTTTCGCTGGAATCTGAAGTGGGGCGAAGCCGCTGCGCTCGAGGCATTCGAAGCGCAGCTCAAAACCCATTCCCAGATCAGAGCTGTTTTCACACAGGTTTGTGAAACCAGCACGGCCACGGTCCACCCCATACACGAGATGGCACGCGCCGTACGCCGAATCACTCCCCAAGCGCTGTTCGCTGTGGACGCCATTACGGCCGTCGGCTGCATGCCTCTTCTCATGGACGAATGGGAGCTGGATGTGGTGATCGGGGGTTCACAAAAAGCATTTATGATCCCGACGGGCTTGGGATTTATCGCCCTTTCGGAGCGCGCCTGGATGGCTCAATCCCAATCCCGTTTGCCAAAATTCTATTTGGATTTGGCCAGTGAACGCCGTGCGAACGAAAAGAAAGAAACTCATTTTTCCACACCCACGCCCCTAATCACGGGACTGCGTTTGGTCGTGGAGCGCATCCAGGAGGTCGGTCTTTCCCAGGTGATCGCCCGTGCCTCGCAACTCGCCGAATGCACTCGGTTTATGGGTGAGAAGCTGGCGCTTCCGGTGTTTTCGCGCGCGCCCTCGTCTTCCGTCACCGCCCTGTCGGTTCCAGATACGGTGACCAGTACGGATCTCCGCGACTGGATGGAACGTGAGTGCCATATCACGATTATGGGAGGACAAGATCAATTGAAGGGCAAGATCGTACGCGTCGGCCATATGGGCGATATTCGTGACAACGATATGTTGGCCCTCGGTGAAGCCCTCGCGGCCGGTATGGATAAATTCACCGGATCCCAACACCTGGCACACGTATGGCCTGAGCTAAGGAGAGAGCTCGCGTCCCGTCTGGGAAGCGTGGCTCCCCTGTTCCCATGAAAGTTCTGGCTCTGGAGTCTTACTCCGTAAGCGCCCTCGCCCGTCTGCAGGGTCAGGGTGGATTTGCCGTCACTCAAGATGAGAAGGAAATCGCAACTGCCGACGCGCTCCTGATTCGAAGTCATGTTCGGGTTGATCGGGAGTTGTTGGATCGCGCACCACAGCTCAAGCTCGTCGTCACCGCCACCAGCGGCTTTGATCACATCGACTGGCGCGAATGTGAACGCCGAAGCGTCACCGCCGCGTTCACCCCTGAGGCCAACGCGCAAAGCACGGCCGAGCTCACATGGGCTTTGATTCTGGCGGCTGAACGCAACCTTTTTGGCGCCACACGCTTCGTGCGCGATAACCAGTGGCGCGAGGGACTCCCCCGCCCCCATGGCTTAGAGGGTAAGACACTGGGCGTGATCGGTCTGGGCCGTGTCGGCGGACGCGTCGCACGCCTCGCCCATGCCTTCGGGATGAACACGATTGCACATGATCCTTATGTGGATACCGATGTTTTCACGCATTTCGGGATTGAACGCTCGGGTTTGATTGAAGTGCTACGGACCAGTGATTACGTCAGCCTTCACGTCCCTTTGACGCGTGAGACCCGGCATCTTCTCAACCAGCCCACACTGGCTGAGATGCAAGCTGACGCGATTCTAATTAACACCTGCCGAGGTCCCGTGGTTGACCAGAATGACCTGCTGGCGGCGCTCGACGACGGCCGCATCGCCGGTGCGGCTATGGATGTGATCGAACGCGAGCCGCCACCACCCGGGCACCGGTTGCGAACCCATCCTCGCCTGATTCTGACACCCCATATTGGAGCCTTCACAGAAAGCGCATGGGTGAAAGCGAGCCAGGATGCTGTCGAGAAGGTCATACAGTTCCAACGTGGCGAAAAACTCCTAGACACCCTTCCGCTGCAGACAGCCTGGTTTGCAAAGACTTGAGTCCCGGCTGGGTCTGTGGTCGAATGTGGCGATTCTCAAAGATCTTTAAGGAGTACTTGTGCCAGGCATAATCGTCGTGGGATCCCAGTGGGGGGATGAAGGCAAAGGCAAGGTTGTCGATGTTTTCTCAAGCAAAGCGGATTACGTCGTTCGCTATCAGGGCGGGGCCAACGCCGGCCATACATTGGTTGTCGATGGCAAGAAAACAGTTCTGCACCTGGTCCCTTCAGGAATTTTACACGCGCACACCACATGCGTGATCGCCGCGGGCTGCGTGCTGGATCTGGAAAAACTTTGTGAAGAGATCAAGGCATTGAGAGAGGCAGGCCTACTGAAGGAAAACTCCCAACTTCTGATCTCGGATTCCGCAACGATCATTCTCCCCTATCATAAGCTCTTGGATCAGGCTCGCGAGCAATCTGCCGGCCATGAAAAGATCGGAACCACGGGACGAGGGATCGGCCCGGCCTATGAAGAGCGCGCCTCCCGCAAAGCCATTCTCTTCGGTGATATTTTCCAAAAGGATTCTCTGCGCGCAAAGATCGAGCTGGCACTAAAAGAAAAGAACTTTCTCCTCGAAAAGTTCTATAATGAAAAGCCGGTTTCGGTGGACGAGATGATGGACCTGATCGCCAAGGCGTCCGAGTACCTCGCGCCCTACCGCTGCCGCGACACCTCGCTCATCTGTTACAAGGCCTTGCGCAACAGCAAGAAGGTCCTTTTTGAGGGCGCACAGGGCAGTCTCCTCGATCTCTTGCACGGGACATATCCGTTCGTCACCTCTTCCAGCACGATCGCTGGTTCCGCCATGATCGGAGCCGGAATCGGACCAGGAACAGTGGTGAATGTGATGGGAATCACGAAAGCCTACACTACACGGGTGGGCTCTGGCCCGTTTCCAACCGAACTGGACAATGACCTTGGAGCGCGGCTACGTCAGGTGGGCCAGGAGTTTGGCGCCACCACCGGCCGCGAACGCCGCTGCGGCTGGCTCGATCTGGTGGCGCTCAAATACGCGATCCGGCTGAACGGCATCACCAGCCTCGCACTGATGAAATTGGATGTTCTCAGCGGAATGGAAAAGGTTGAGGTCTGCACAGCCTATGAACTGGATGGACAGAAAATCACCGAGTATCCCGTCAGCCCCGGAGATCTAGCCCGCTGTAAGCCCATCTATGAGGTGATGAACGGCTGGAAAGAAAACTTGACCACCGCCAAGTCCCTCAAAGACTTGCCGCGCTATGCGCAGGAGTACGTCCAATTTATAGGGGCGTCGCTTGCCGTCCCCATCGATGTGGTCTCCGTCGGCCCCGGCCGCGACCAGACGCTCTGGATAAAACCGCTTTTTAGTTAATGCTTTGGGCAACTTCAGGTTGACACATGGGAGACAATCTAAGAAAAAAGTTGTTCGCGTTTGGATGGGATCCGCTAGCTCAGTCGGTAGAGCACTTCACTTTTAATGAAGGGGTCCATGGTTCAAATCCATGGCGGATCACCAAAATTAGTCCCCTTCGTCTAGAGGCCTAGGACAACTCCCTTTCACGGAGTAGACACGAGTTCGAATCTCGTAGGGGACGCCAAATTTTTCGCAGAAAAATTTCGTCGATTTCATCTGGCCTTCCGGCTCGCGATCTCATGAATGGTCGGATCAATTTGATCCTGTTTAACCATTTCCTTGTAAACAGTTGACAAGTAAACTATGATCAAAGTATGAACAGCCACCGCAGCAGAAAACCGGTTAGCCAACTCAAGAGCCATATAGGGTTTTGGATAAGATTGGTATCGAACCATGTTTCCCACTCCTTCGCGCGCAAACTCAATCAAAGCGGCGTGACCGTGGCAGAGTGGGTCGTCCTCAGGGAAATGTACGAACATCAAGATAAAACGTCCCCAGGACATGTCTCCAAGCTGACCGGTCTGACGAAGGGGGCTATATCCAAACTGATTGATCGCCTTTTAGAAAAGAACCTCGTTCTTAGGGAGCCTTCGGTTAATGACCGCCGTTACCAAGAGATAAAACTGACCCGCAAGGCGATCGCGCTGGTCCCCGACCTAGCGACTCTAGCTGATCAAAATGACGACGAATTTTTTTCCGCTTTAACGGCCAAGGAGCGCCGTGAGTTAGTCGCGATTCTTCAGAAGATTGCAATGCAAAAGAAGTTGAAGGCAGTACCAATCGCTTAGAAGGGAGATCATATGAACAAAGGATTACTGCATGCGGTATCCGCCGGATCTTTGGAAGGTACCCTAACCTTCCCTCAGGTCGTGCAAATGCTATCTAAAGAAGATGTGGAGTCCTACCGAGTCGACCTCGTTCAGAAACTCAAAACCTTTTATATGCCTGATGGCGAAGTCTACTCGGAGCATTTCGACTATATAGGTCCCACGGCCGGAACACAGTTCCTCCAGGATCAAGTCATCGAAGCGATAAAGGCCATTCAAAATTCCAAAATCAAATATCGGGAGTTCCTCGATCAAATTCTTCGAGCGGGAACGACGAGTTATTCAGTTTATATCAAGGGCAGCAAAGCCATCTACTTTGGAAGAAACGGCGACTTTCACGTAGAGAATTTTCCTGGACCAGGAGGTCCTACAAAGGGAACGTAACGCACGCGAACACCAAGCTCCAGCGATCTTCTGGCTATGGGTTCCAAATCCGAGTGGTCCAGCCGCTTGAGCTGCCCGTCACGTAGACTTTGCCATTAGCCGCGGTCGCTCCGGCGGGTCCCCAGCCGCCACGGAATTCGTCGTCTTCCATCCAAGAGGTGCCGCCGTTGGAGCTTCTGCGGACTTTCCAGCCGTTTTCCCCATAGCCTGCGACAAAGATTTCCCCATCACTATTCACGGCAACGGCGCCTGCCGCATGCGCATTAAAGAGACTTGTGCCCGCGTCAACCGTCGACCATTGGGTGCCGTTCTGAGCTCCCTTGCGCACAATCCATCGACTGGGTGGATAGAACCACCCCAGATAATATTCGCCCTCGA
This sequence comes from Bdellovibrionales bacterium, assembly GCA_050249195.1. Lineage (GTDB taxonomy): Bacteria > Bdellovibrionota > Bdellovibrionia > Bdellovibrionales > UBA1609 > JALHOQ01. Next base: position 133,468 of record JBFWQY010000006.1, on the reverse strand, counting down.
AGCCAACGACGAACACGTCGCCGGAAGAGTCGACGGCGATGCCACGTGGATAGGCGAAATAGTTCGCCGCAAAAGAGTAAGTGTCCACGGTACTCCAACTACCGCCGTCATCCGTGCTCCGGCGCACGATCCATCTCCACAGACTGGAAGGTTGGGTGTCGAATCCGGCCGCATATATACGGCCTGCAGAATCTATAGCGAGACCTATTGCCGACGAAGTGCCACCCGCCGTGCAGGAGTCCTTCGTTACCCAAGAATTTCCCTGATCGTAGCTGGCCAGGACGATCCAACTGCCCGCAGTTCCGGAGGCGAACACAACATCGTTGCGGTCCACTGCCAAGGCTTTGATTCCGTGTCCATTCCCTGTGAGAGAGTGCCCGTCCGTGTAGGAGTGAACCGTGGTCCACGACGTATCCCCGCGAATCCACCGCAACGGCGTTGGCCCTAGCGCCTGCGCCAACAGTGAGCTGAAAGTCGTCCAGCGGCGCGCGGGTGGGCGTTCTTTACGCCGCCCTTACCTGCTGCTGAAGGAACTCTTTCAACGAGGGCACGCATTATTTACGGATCTGTCAAAAAAATTTACTTAAAGGTAAATTTTGAGATACCTCCGGCACCCGCGATGTTAGCTAGCGGATGCTTTAACACCCAGGGAGGCTATGTATGAAACGAGTTCTCATTTGTCTTGTGATCAGCTTATCGGTTATCCCGGCTACGGCGGAGATTGACAGGGTCATCACGGGAAACGCTTCTATTGAAGGATGTCAGGGTGGCGGAGGCCGAGCGGTCAATGGAAGTAAATTCGGATACTACCTACTTTGCGATGGCGGCCGATTTCATGGATACATCATCTATGCGAACAGGCCACTGACATTAAACAACTACCCGGAAACCAATTTCAGATGTACTGCGAGCGCCTTCCGGCGATGTGAGTACACAGGTGTGGGGACGATACTCAACTGCGAGCCTTACGACGGGCCAAAGGTGAATGTGTATGACGTCTTTCTGACAAAGGCCGATCTTGCTCCCAGTCTCACGGTCAGGCTTCCAGGTTGGCACGACCGCTCTAGTTTCTTGGCAGATCCTGTGTCTGGGGGAACAAGTCGTGCCATTGTCTGGAAGCGGAACGGTGAAAACATGGGTAATGTAGAAATTGACATAACGAACTGGGCGGGTACGAACTCACACGGATGGATCGAAGGCATACGCGCCGGCGACTCCGACCAGTCGCATGGCGGCGGCTTTGAGGGCTCCGACGGCACCCTCGGTCGACGAGTTTATAGTTTCAGCTCCGTGATGCTTTTAAAGAATAATGACATTAGCGAAGACGGAACATCGATCCGAGTTTCCGAAGGGCGACTCACGGGAACATTTCAGATCGATATCACAGAAAGAAGGCTGAACTCCGAAAACCCTATTTTTAAAACAGAGGTCTACACCTGCACAAATAATTCAGATCATCCCTAACAAGACAAGACATACGTTTTGAGTTCTTCAATTCCTACGGCGTCTTTGCGCTGAATCCGTCAAATTCTTTCGGCATTCTCGCCAGTCGGTCCAGCTCGCTCTTCAATTGATTTCGGTCGGAGGCCACTAAGACAATTGTATAAGCCGACGGCGAGCGCCGGAAGGAAAACAGAAACGGCGCACGCTTCGAGGCAATCTCCCGGAATTGTTTCTCCTCCAGTATTTGATTGTTTAAGAGCTTCCGCAGATTTTCAGGGTGAACCACCAACAAAGCGCTGACTTGGCGATTTTTCCCGTAATACTCGAAGGTTCCTTTATCATCGAGATTCGGCCCGGTTCCGTGAATGGCCGAGGGTTGCAGATATCTGATGATGTCATCACTTATCTCCGACGCTGGCTCGAAGTCCGTCACCATCGCAATTTCTCTTAGAATGTTTATTGGAGCGCTCAGAGAATCCGCGAGCGCGCCCTTTAAAATCGAAATGTATTTCTCAGGAAATTTTCCGCCATAGAGCGTGCCGTCCTCCTCCAGGTATTTTTCCATAAACGGCAGAAGCGCCTTGGCCGCCTTGTCGATTGTGGGATCATTATAGAAAGAATTCTCTTTAGAGGCATATACAGCCCATTCCTTAGGCGCCATTGTTTCATGATTAAATATTCCGTTGCCAAATACTGTGGCCAGGGTTTCATTTAAAAGACTATAGGCAGCTACGGACTCAACGGTGTCTAATTGGAAGAAATTCGTCTTCAGATCTTGAAACTTAGCTTCGTCGCCCGACCGGTATAGAAAATGACAAAGTTCATGAATAACCACGTCCAAGAGCCGGGACGGTTTCTCCTTGGAATGAAACTCCATTCGTGAATAGTTATCCATTTGCGTTCCGCTACCGGGTTCAGCTACGAACAGAGGACGGTAATGAAGCGTCAAGGTCATCGTGAAACCAGCCGGCAGTTGGGACTGGTAAAATCTGCGGAACTGATCGACCCGTTGTTGAACAGACTTGGATTTTAGCAGCCGGGCCGTTTCTGCGGCGATCGGCTTACCGATTCGTCCCGCTTCCCGAGTCCACCAACGCTCGTACGAGGGCCAATAGAGTTGCAAAATCTCTCGAACGGCTTCCTTGTTTTTTAGCGTTAAAATCAAATCCAGACGCGTGAGATAATCCTCAAAACTACGGGCCTGAGTGCTCGCAATTTGAAACTTGGAGTTCAAGTCAAATTCGGGGCGGGCCCCATCGGCAACCGATTCGTTGATTTTCTGCCTTAACACTTTCCATTTTCGTAGGCCTTCGCGTTGGCTGCCAGTTCTTAGGAAGGTTTTCGTCCAAAGCGTCGTATAATTGATGGAGCTGCAGCGCAGCTCAACGCCAGCAACGCAATCCAGCTGGTACACGAGATCCGCAACGGGGTTGACCTGGACATGAATCTGAGTGTGCGCGGATGCGCTGGTGGCGGCAGCAATCAAAAATCCGAGCGATAATTTCATAGCATTATCTCCGAAACACAAAGTTCAACATGGATTAACTCAGCAGTCAGGTGAAACCTTGCGACGGATGAGCCGACTTCGAACCCTAAATTGACCTCCAGGTTCCCGCAATGGCAGGATGAGACATGGATCACCGGATCAAGGTCACAGTTTCCAGATTCTGCCTCATAAATGCGATTCTTATCGCCACGATCGGCTGTGATCAAGCGGCCAAGCTTGTGGTCAGGGATACGCTTACGATCACCGGTCCGATTAGCTATTTGAACGATAACGTGAGACTCGAATATGCGCGTAATCCTGGTGCGTTTCTGAGTTTTGGCGCTGACCTTCCTGAGGCTACACGTTTTTGGATTTTTAACGTCGCCGTCGCACTTTTCCTTACCTATCTGGCCTGGCAACTGTTCACGGCAAAGCAAATTCGACCTTTTGGCTTGGTTGGCTTCACGTTGATTCTCGGTGGTGGTTTGGGAAATCTGATCGATCGCATTGCATTTGGCAGCGTCACTGACTTTTTAATGCTCGGCATTGGCAGCTGGAAAACAGGAATCTTCAATTTTGCAGATGTCGCGATTGTGCTTGGTGTAACCCTATTGACACTCAATCAACACAGGCACCGAAAACAGGCGAGCTGAACAGCATAAATCACGCTGCCTTAGAAAAACTGGCTCAGGCGGACGGACACGTCGGTTTTTCCGGCGGATGTGATCGTGCACTCCCTAAACACAATCATAAACGGAAGAGACTCTCAGTTAGAGATTGACATCATCTATCAACTCCATCTACGCACGTGGAATCAGTGCATTTCAACGGGGGGATCCTATGATTCGTGTCCTACTACTGAGCGCGATTGGAATCGCATTTTCATTTTCGGCTTTCGCTGGCCCTCCTAGAATTCACAATCATGCCCCGGAGTTTGTTAAGTTTTGGGATAAAGTAAAGGACCTGCCGCTCACTCAGCAAATTCAGGAGTTTGAGCGCATGATTTATCCCACATTTCCCGAGTTCTATGCGTATAGATTTAAGCGCTGGCAAGAACAAGGCAAAACCAAGGAAGAAGGATTGAAGAAGGCCTTCGATGACTATCGCGCCATGCACACTCAATTCGCGCAAAAGACAGCTTCAATTAGCAACGAAATTCATGAAAACCTCGTGATCTTTTTAAAGCACTTTCCTGATTTTACCACGGATTTTGACATTCATATCATTCATAGCTTAGGGGAGATGGACGGCGGCACACGAACAATTGATGGCAATTTTTATTTTATTTTTGGTATCGACGGCATTTTGAAATATCACAATGCCTCAACCGATGTGCCCTTCTTCCATCATGAACTCTTCCACATGTATCATTGGCAGTTCTTTAAGGGTGAAGAGAAAATGTGGTACGCATTGTGGGCCGAAGGATTGGCGACCTACGTCTCCGAGGCTCTGAATCCGGGAAGTTCATTGAGAGACATTATGCTCGATATTCCAGAGGGCCTTGTAAAGGCATGCGAAGAGGACATGGCTTATCTTTGGTTCGATTTTCAGTCGGTTCTTGATACCAGCGATGAAGCCGCCTATGAACGATACTTTCTTCTTTCATCGAAGGACCCGCGGGTTCCAAGGCGCGCGGGCTATTATCTCGGCTATATTGTGGCCAAAGAATTGGCGCAAAAATACACCCTCGATGAACTCACCAAGATGGATGCTGCCGACTTAAGAAAGCGAATTGGGAAAGTGATCGACGCAAAGATTGGCGAAAGTACTTCAGCACCGTTCGAGAGTCTCCAGCGCGCGATTTAATTCACTTCAACGAGCTTAGGCCGCAGACCTGTCAGACCCACAATGGCACCAGCGGGCGTCGGCGGCACAGAAAAATCCAGGCCGCACGGCCCGACCAATGCCTAGATTATTGGAAAATCCTCATGCTCGGAACCAAGCGCCCGATATAGGTCTCGGTACGAAAGTCCGCTTGAGCGAAATGTAAATTGCTCAGCAGATCGGATTGTAAAACTGCAACTTAGTGGAGGCTGGAAATGAAATACAGTTTATTGTTCTTTCTCTCGTTCATATCGCAAGTTGCTTTTGCCGGAGCCACGGGCGCAACCGGTGCTACAGGCGCGACCGGAGCCACAGGTGCCACCGGTTCCAGCGCGGCGAGCTCACTTGTTGACCAGATCGTGGCGCATCCCCAGGCTATCGTTTTTTTGATGCTAACCCTGCTGGTGGTTCTTGCGCTGAGAAAACGGTCTCTCGTTTAAACAACTAAGAGCTGAGCGTTCAAAATGGATAATCTGGCGGTTATACGCGCGGGAAGATGGTGCGTGGGCAATTGGCTGGTCCTGGCCGTAGCCGCCTTTTGCCTCTTTGCGCTAGCTGAAACCCTGTTTCCAATTCGGCTATTGAGGAACTCCAATGTTCTCTCCAAGTGGACCACCAATATCATGTCTCACGTTAGCGGTCTTATTCTGTTGGGCTGGCTTGGGCCCTTTGCCGTCGGTCATTTCATCACACCCTATGTGACCTCAGCAACACTGCCGATGGCCCGTCTCGAGCAGTGGGGGGGTCCTCTACCCGTTCTTATCCTGGGCCTTTTGACGATGGACCTGTATTTTTATCTGATTCACCGGCTCTCTCATAGCAGTCCGCTCTTATGGCGATGGCACCGTTTTCATCATGACGAAGCGGAACTCGACGTTTCCGTCGGCCTCCGGCACCATCCCGCTGAGGCGATCGTAAATGGAACCTTGTTCTTGATCCTGTTCAGCCTGTTGGGCGCACCTTGGTGGTTGTTTCAACTGCATGCGATACTGGACGTGCCTCTAAGCGGATTTCACCACGTGAATACCCGCCTTCTTCCCGTGCGGGTGGAGCGCACGATCGGCCTCCTTTTTGTGGCGCCGAAAGATCATCATGTGCACCACTCATTGAGCGACAAGCACTTCGGTAAGAATTTCGGCCGTTTGTTTTCAGTTTGGGATCGACTGTTCGGGACATTTTGCTCGGTTTCGAAACAAGAGCACGCCCAGCTCAAGTTCGGAGTGGATGAAAGTATCTGCTCCGATCCGAACAGGCATCCGTGACGGTCTACTCCTGGCCGCGCTTGCACTCCTAACCACATCGTCCTTCTCCGTGGAAGCCACCGACCACCGGGAATATGAGGTGACCTCCGAAGACTACGGCCCCATGACCAATTATACGATTCTCCACCACGGAAAACTCGTCGACTCGGGTGTAACCGCGGCGTTTTTGCGAGTGCCCGTGGAGGTGAGGAAGGGTGCGCATCCGCATGTCAAGAATACACTGGACACGGAGGATGGGGACTTCCAGGCGTATGTCATCGCGGGTGGCCAGCAGGCGATTCTGGTGTACAATCATCTCCTGATGCGGATGCCCGTCAGGATACCGGCTTCCGTCTTGGCGTCTCCAAGCCCCTTGAGAGCTCGGCTGATTCGGTTCGACGATCGCGCCACCGGTTTTATTTTGCATGCTGAATACGAAGGCTCTTTTGCGGTCGTCCTCAATGTCGAAAATCGTGTGTTGAGTCTCATCACCGACTTGAAAAGTCACTTCGTGAACCCGGGATACGCTGAGCTGGTCATGAAAGAGTTTGTAGAGGGAACCTCCGTGTCTTTTCATGCCGCTCCAGACGTGTCGATTTTAGATCCAAAATCACCGGTATACAAAAGAGCGACTGAACTTGAACCTCCTTCCCAATCTCAGAGGCGACCGTCCCAAATCGAGGCCGAGGCTCCGATGGGAGATAACGCGACCTACGATTTAGAGCCCACGCACTTCGTGCACAGGCCCGCCCAGGTCTATCGACTCGGAAAACCCGATGAATTTCTGGGAGTTTACCTGGATGGACGCGTGGCCTTGATGCGCGGGAATGGAATTTCAGGGGAAGAGGATGTTGAGGAGCTGGCGGATGAGCTTGAGGATTACGCCTACTTAGTGCCCATTCCCCCTCGTGTTGTTGATGGGAGGCCGGGTCTTCCATTAGTGACCGTTCTGGAGGCTGAAGATCAGGTCCACCTTAAATATCCCGGACACCCATCTCTGACTTTTGAGATTGAGAGGTTCCGTAAATCGAGCTGCCGCTGGTGGCTTCATGAAGACGGTTCCTCTTCCACTGACTTGCCGGAGTGGTCTCCCCCGCCCAAAGATCAACGAGGAGAGATATGAGAAGACCGTGGCTGGCGCGCCTTGTTGTTCTTGTGCCCGCTATTTTATCTATCCGCTCGCGTGCACTTTAAGCGCAGGCAAACGGGCCTATACTTCGCTTTCAATGCCGGTCCCGTGCTTGGAGTCGCACATTGAGTGGGCTTGAGCCGCACCGACTTTTTAAAGTCCTCTTTGAACTTCTTGTTAATGGCCCGCCACACGCACGCATCCGCCACCAAAATACAGTCGTTGGACGTGCGACAGGCAAACCACTGCTGAGGTTCATTGTTGGCTCCGGCGCCGACCTCGGTTAGCTTGGCTGTGGGAGCTGGTTTCGCCTCGCCCACCGGCGTCTCGGCCAACTGGGCCGTTTGCGACACTTCGGCTGAGGAATCCGCTGCAAAATCCAAACTGTCCGCTCGGCCTTCGGCCCTGAGATCGTCCGCGCGAGTGCGGGTGCGAGCGTGAGTGTGGGTCGGCCCTGCCTCCGATTTACGATGAGTCAAATTGCTTGCGACCGACGACGGCGGCGCTGCGGGAGGTTCCGCGTGGATCGCATTTGCAGAGTCTGTATCGTCGACGTCGGGTTTCGCGGCCTCGATGGATCCCGCGCTCCCCTGCATCGACTCTTTTTTCGCGACGCTCGCAGCCGGTGGTGCCCCTCGCGCTTCCATCTTAACTTCGGACTCCGCGCCAGCCTCCCTCTCGGCGGGTGCCGCAAGCGCGGACTCATTCGCCCGCTTCGTCGCGGGCTGCGCCGTATCCGTGATCATCTGGCGGGCAGACACTCCCGTCTGCTCATCCAACCCTTGCTGGAGGTCTTGCTGAATCCATAGAATGGCCGCTAGTCCCGCCGCCACAGCTGTGCTGCCCGCCGCATACAGGAACCGGCGGTTCCGCGCCGGTGTTGGACCCTTTGCTCGGGTGAGCAGATGTGTGATCTGCTCGTGGCTCAACTCATCTGGGGCCGGCTTCAAAAAAAGGTCTTCAAGCGCATCGCTTGTAGCCAGAAGGGCCTCGTACTCGAGGCGCAGGTCTTCTTCCGTACGGAAGCGCGCGGTCAGGCGTAAGACCTCGAGCTGGTCCAGTTCACCATGCACAAAGGCCACCAGTTTGTCGCGATCCCGCTCACTCACCATACTTTTTCGCCGTTCCTTCTCCCGGCACGACTGCGGACTCGCGCAGATGTTTGATCGCCTGACATAAGATATATCCGACATTGGTGGCGGTAAGGCCTAGAGCTTCGCCGATTTGTTCATAGCTCAGCCCTTCACCATATTTGAGCCGCAGAACTTCTTGATCCCGCGCCGAAAGCGTGCGCACGTGCTTCACCACCACTTCCAAATCTTGTCGCACCTCCAATCCTTCTAACGGATTGGGGTGCCCGGATATTAGATTTTCTTCCGTTTCAGGTTCTAAGGTGTTGATTTTACGCCGGTGGCGCCAGATATCGATAGAGCGATTGCGAACCTCGCGATACAACCAACCCGGTATCCTGATCTCATTTGTCTGATACGCAAAAACCTTTAAGAAACACTCCTGGACGACTTCTTTGGCCGTTTCCACATCCTTCAAAATGGAGTTCGCGTACCGGATCAACGGCTTGCTGTACTGCCTGATCAGAGCGGCCAATTCGTCACGGGTCATACCAGCTTCATTTTGTCTCAAATCGAGAAATAAAAAAATCTTTCTAAGGAATTCTTTGGCGGCGCGTCTGTTCCTTGAAACTAAAACGAACCAAAGAGGTTTAAGATATGAAAACCGCAATCACTTTCACATTGGCCTTATTGACCGCCTTTCAGCCCTTAGCGAGCTACGCCTGCCGTGTGGCCTATTCTCCCCCGTCCCTATCAGACGAGTTGGTGAGCTTTAACAGCTGCCAAGAACTCGAGATCCATGTCGACAAGCTACTCTCCAAAAACTCGAAGTCCAGCTGGGGATGGTCATCGTCACGCGAGGCTTCTCTAAGAAAACGAGTAGCCGAAGCCTCTAATCAAGCAAGGTCGGAACCATCCATGCAGATGATGGACATGGATGCGAAAGCGGAAGCGCCCGCAAGCCCGGCGCAAGTCACCGGCACCAATAACCAAGTGGCCAAAGTGGATGAAGCCGATTTCGTCAAATTTGACGGTCGCTATATCTATCAATTGCACAACGGCACACTCAAAATCCTCAAGGCTTGGCCCGCACGTGAACTCCATCAAATCGCTTCCCTTCCGATCCCGGGTCAGCCACAAGAAATGCTAATCACAGCTACCAACGCCGTCATTATCGCGGCCGAGGGTCAGAACCTCAAAGCCACCATCGTGGATACCACGCAACGGTCCCAGCCGCGCGTGCTGACCGAGTTTGATATTCCAGGCCAGTACAAGACCGCACGGCTGGTGGGAAACACTCTCAGGATTGTCAATCAGGACTACAACCCGTTTGAAACTCTCTGGCGCGCTCAAACGAGCTCAAGCAACAGCTGGTTTCAGGAGGAAACCGTCAGCCGCAAACTCCACATTCCACCCACCACACAGTCCCTCAATGGAATTCGCCGTAACCTGGATGTCATCAAGGACTGTAAGAGCATTTACGTCCCCAAAGATGTTGCTCCCAAGGTACTCACCCGCCTGATCACGATCGATCTCAACGCGAAAAAATATGATGAAACGATGGCCTTTATCCAGTCTGATGTGGTCTATGCATCTGAGGACGCGATCTTCCTGGCCCAAGCCGGTCATAACAAGAACGGGACTCAACAGACCGCCATTCACAAGTTCTCCTTCGCTCCCGCGCAGGGCGCCCTCTATCAGGCGAGCGGTATAATCAATGGACATCTGATCAACCAGTTTGCTCTGGATGAACACAACGGCTACTTGCGCTTGGCGACCAATGGAACGGAGCACACCGGTGGGAATCTGTGGGGCGGTGGGGGTCAGTGGCAGCAAGTGAGTCGTGTGCAGGTACTCGCGCAAAAGGGTAAACGTTTGAAGTCCATTGGCCAAACCAGCGATTTGGCCAAAGGCGAGCGCTTATACAGTGCCCGTTTTGACGGGGACCGAGGTTATATTGTGACCTTTCGTCAGGTTGACCCTTTGTTTACCATTGATTTAAAGAATCCTCGCCGTCCTAAAGTTATGGGCGAACTTAAAGTTCCGGGATTTTCCACTTACATTCATATGCTGGACAAGAGTCACCTGCTTACGGTTGGCCAAGATGCCGATGAGAAAACCGGCCGCGTCCGTGGACTGAAGCTCTCCGTATTTGACGTGCGGGATTTCAGCCGCCCACGCGAGGTCAAAAGCCTCATCTTCAAATCGGATGTCTCATCCGAATCATCGTATGAACACAAGGCGTTCTCATTCTATCGGCAAAAAGGTGTGCTGGCGATTCCCGCCTCCCGGGCGGCTTCACTCAACTCTCTCCTCTTATTCCATGTCACCACGACAGACATCAAACCGTCTGGCGAGGTTAATATGACAGACCTCCAGGCTGTACGGAGGAGCTTTTTCGCTGATAACTTCGTTTACGCCATCGGGGCCTCAGGCGTTCGCGCCACAACTCTTGAGAATCCGCAGAACCCGGTGGCCACGATTTACTATGACCGAAGCTTGGCCGAAGCGGGTTGGTAAACACCAGAAATCGTATTGATGATGGCGAGCACGCAACGGCTCGCCATTCAAATCGCTTGACTACATTTTCACAATTCAACGCCTGCTTAACTCTCGGAGAGCGTGAAAAAGAACACCGTTCCCTCGTTCTTTATGCTTTCCGGCCAAATCGTGCCCTGGTGACGATTGATGATGCGCTTCACAGTGGCCAGTCCCACTCCCGTACCCTCGAATTCACTGGATGTATGCAGACGTTGAAAGGGCGCGAACAGACGATCCGCGTAGGCCATATCAAATCCCGTGCCATTGTCGCGCACAAAATAAACTGTCTCGTTAGCCCGTCGTTGGGTCCCAAACTCAACCTTCGGGCTGGGGGATCTGGAGCTGAACTTGAATGCATTGCCCAGCAGGTTTCTTAAAGCCGCATCCATCAGGCGTTTGTCGCAATACGCTGTGATCCCCTCCATAATTTCGATCGCGACGGACGCTCCGGGAGATTCACGCCTGAGATCTTCGCATATCTGCCGAGCCATCTCAGAAATATCCACCCGTGATTTCTTCAGCTCAATACGTGAGAGACGGGCCAGATCTAAGAGCGCATCAATCAGCCGGTTCATGCGTTCACCGGCGGCCACCACACGTTTCAAGTCCGATTGGGCATCGGCAATCAGAGATGTATCGAGCGCTTCCAAAGCGTTACGGGCAAATCCCATCATACTTCGAACCGGCGCGCGAAGATCGTGCGAAACGGAATACGAAAATGTCTCCAGTTCACGGTTGAGTAGCGAGAGCTGATTCACGTACTGCTCCAGGCGTACGGATTTCCGGTGTAGTTCTACAAACACTCGAACCTTGCTGCGCACGACGACGTGATTTAACGGTTTAAAGAGGTAGTCCACGGCTCCCGACTCGAAGCCCTCAAAGCTAAAGCGTTCTTCGCGATGAGTGGCTGTAACGAAGATAATCGGTATGTGTCTGGTTCGTTCCATTCCCCGAAGCATGCGCGCCACCTCAAACCCGTTCATACCCGGCATCTGGACATCCATGATCAGCAGCGCCGGACGGCACTTCAGGACCGCTTCCAATGCCTCCTCTCCCGATAGGCTGCGCACAAAATTCAGGTCCGGCGCCTGCAACACCTCCTCAAGACTGAGAAGGTTTTCTGGTTTGTCATCGACCAGAAGGACATCTACCTTCTCCTCTCCGGAACTTTCCCCTTCGCTCATGCCTGCTCCCCCTTGCATTTCCGCTCAACATTTCCTGAAGATGCGTTCGCTTTTAAGTACCGCTTCGAACGCCCTTTCGTACTGTGAAAACTCCGTGGTTTCCTTGGTGCCCAAACAAAGATAGCCTCGATGCACCAGTCCCCTGTGAAACAAACCGAGGGCCCGATCCTGCAACTTCCGCGAAAAATAAATCAGGACATTACGGCAGAAAATCATGTGCACCTCCGAGAACAACTCGTCGGCCACCAGGCTGTGCTGCGCGAACAGGATATTTTTACGCAACGATTCATTGATCCTCACGGAGTCATATTTGGCGGTGTAGTATGCACTGAATGACTCCAGGCCTCCGGCGCGCTGGTAATTGGAGGTGTAGGCTTGAATTTGTTCGGCTGAGTAAATCCCTTGCTTCGCCTTCTCGATCGCGTCGTGACTGATATCAGTCCCGTAAAGAAAGCATTTTTCATAAAGGCCTTCCTCATGCAGAAGAATAGCCATCGAGTACACCTCTTCACCAGTCGCGCATCCGGCGTGCCAGATTCGAATCGAAGGATAGGTGCGCAACACCGGTATCACCTCGCGCCGAATGGCCGCGTATACGGTGGGATCCCGGAACATCTCAGTCACATTGACTGTTAATCCGGAAATGAGTGTGCGCATATGGGAACGATCCGAACGAACGAGCGACAATAACTCTTCAATAGAACTGCATCCCAGCTTGGCACACACACTGCGAATGCGCCTCAAAATTGAAGGGCGCGTGTATTCGCGGAAGTCGTACCCAAGGCTTGTGTTGAGTTCCTCAAGTAAGTCTTGGACTATGAGGCTGTCGCACTCCTCCTCATCCATCTATGCGGCCAGCCAGACTCTCAGCAATGACAGGAGCCGCTCGACATCGACCGGCTTGGACAAATAGTCGGTGGCCCCAACAGCTAAACAGGCTTCACGATCCCCTTTCATAGCCTTCGCAGTCAACGCGATCACGGGCACTTTGCCGAAGACGGGATTCGCGCGGATTCTGCGCGTCGCTTCATAACCATCCATCACTGGCATCATGATATCCATCAAGACTAAGTTGATTTTCGGATTCGCCGCGAGCGCCGCGAGCGCCTCTTGTCCGTTTCGCGCCAGCGAGATCTTGAAGCCTTTGCCTTCAAGCGCGCTCGAAAGCGAAAAGATGTTACGGACGTCGTCGTCGACCAGGAGAATTTCCTTTCCCTGAAATACTTTTTCAGGCTGGTAAATGTCGGACTGAATCTTCTGTTCCTGCCGCGGAAGATCCCGGACAACCTTGTTCAGGAATAGGTTCATCTCATCGATCAAGCGGTCGCTTGAGCGGACTCCTTTAATAATGATGGAATCGGAGTACCTTCGCAGCATTTCCTCTTCCTCGCGGCTCAAGTCTTTGGAGGTGTACACGATGGCGGGAGGAGCCGTGGCGCCTCCTCTATCATGCACACGTTTTAACAGTTCGGCCCCGCTCATATCCGGGAGTGCCAGATCCACAATCAAACAATCGAAGGAGTGATTTCCCAGCAGCAAGTCGATCGCCTCAGCTCCGCGCTCCACGCCCTTTGTTGTAACGCCTGCGGCCGCGATCCGGTGCATGATTTCCTCTCGCTGGACCGGATCGTCCTCGATGACGAGAACGCGCCGGACCTCTCCCTCGATCAAATCATTCATGCGGTCAATAGCCTCTAGAATCTGCCCGGCGTCCACGGGCTTGACTAGATAACCGACCGCGCCTAAGCGCCGCGCTTCGCTTGCGCGGTCATCAACAGATATCATGTGCACCGGAATGTGTTTCGTCGCAGGATTGTTTTTAAGTTCCCTCAATACGGACAGCCCGTCGAGCCCGGGCAATCTGTAATCCAGAAGGATGCAGGAGGGACGGTTTTGGACGGCCAACTCGAGGCCCGTCATCCCATCGGTCGCGAGGATGGAATCGAAACCCTTTTCCTTCGCGAGGCTCACAAGGACGTCCGCGAACGCCCGATCATCCTCGATGATCAACATGAGATTCCCCGATCGCGGGGACGAGAGCGCGCTTTGCGTTTTCTCCATCGGTTGTGCCGGGGTGGGAAGGACGGCGAGGCGCGGGGTCACCGACGGCCTGACCTGCGCGGACGCGAGCGACTCGGGGATAATCAATGTAAAGGAACTCCCTTCGCCCAGGCGGGTTTCCAGAGAAACCTCACCACCCAACAGGGCGGAGATGCTCTTGGAGATCGCCAATCCAAGTCCGGTGCCTCCGAATTCGCGACTGACAGAGCTATCCACCTGTTCGAATGCTTGGAATACAGCGTCCACTTTTTCTTTGGGAATTCCAATACCCGTATCCGCTACGGTGAATGCGACCCCCACCTTCGGCAGCGTCGGGCGGGACACCCGTAGCTCAACTCTGCCTTTGGACGTGAATTTGAAAGCATTGGAAAGAAAGTTCTTGAGAACCTGAAGAAGCCGGTGAGAATCCGTACGAATGACGGCCGGTATCTCGTCGTCGACCTTCACATCGAACTTCAAACCTTTGTTTTCAATCAATCTCCGGAAATCCCGCTCACATTCGCCAACAATCTCCCTCACCTCGCAGTCCCGGATCTCCAGATCCAGCTTGCCCGCCTCGACCTTCGACAAATCGAGAATGTCATTTATGAGCTGCAGAAGATCCAGCCCAGTCGAATGGATGATCTTAGCGAACTCCTTCTGCTTCTCGGTGAGATTGCCCTCCCTATTCTCCTCGAGAAGCTTCGAGAGGATCAACTGGCTGTTAAGAGGCGTACGCAGCTCATGGGACATGTTGGCCAGGAATTCAGATTTGTATCGACTCACCCGATCGAGCTCGGCCGCGCGCTCGGCCAGTGATCCTTGCGCCTTCTCGAGTTCGACATTCTTCTGGTCCAGGATCATCTTTTGGGACTCGAGGAGGGACTTCTGCTCTTCGAGTTCCTCGTTCGTCGATTCGAGTTCCTCCTGCCGAGTCTGCAGCTCATCATTGGCATTCTTGAGTTCCTCCTGCTGAGCCTGCAACTCCTCCGCCTGTGTTTGCGTCTCGGCAAGCAGATTTTTGACCTGTTCTCCCCTTTGGACCGCGTTCAACACAACGGATGCGGCCTCCATGGCAAACGCCAGGAACTCGCGCTCGTGCTCGGAAAGCGGTGCCGAGAGCCCGAACTCCATCGCTCCGATCACTTCATCCTTCGACACCAAAGGCAATGCCAAAACCTGAGTGGGCTTGATATCTCCGGAATTTGTGGACATCTCCATCCCGGATTCGCCACTGCTGGGAACCGTGATCATGCGTTTTTCGGCCGCCGACTGGCCGGCAAGACCTTCGCCAAACCGGAACTCCATACCAGGCTCGCGCCGGCGCGAGTGCGCAAAACCGCCCATCGCCTTCAACTTTCGCTCCTCACGGACATAAAAAACTCCGCTCAGCGCGCGCAGGCTGCGCGCAATATCGGAAACGGAAGCCTCGGCCAGTTCGCGCACGCTACCGACAGCTCGGACACCTTCATTAAAACTGATCTGAGCCCGGTGCAACCACGCCTTGTTCTCGAGGCTCTGGCGCATCCGCTCCAACGCGACTCCAAGGCGCCTCGCTTCCTCAGACCCCGAGATCAACGCCTGCTCACCATAGTGGCCACCTGCAATCTTATCGGCGAGCTCAATTGCCCGCTGAATCGGAACCACGGTTGATCGGATGATGATATATCCCATGGCGAAACCAAGGACGCCGCCAAGAAGAATTAACAGTCCCTGTATGATGTTCAACCTTCGGATCAAGACGGCCTGGTAATCGAGGTCGATGTCCATGACCTTCTGTCTCCGCTCGATCATGCGGTCCAGCTTCGTCCGCAAATCCACGGTCATCGGCGTGATCTCATCGAGCGTGCTCTGCACCTGTGAAACGCTGGACTTCGGCAACGCCTCGATGGTCTCTTGGAGGGCCGCGAGTTTGGTCAGATTTTTCTTTACGTGTTCAAACACCTCAATATCTTCTGTGGCACTCCATTTGGGAGCCAGCCCCGCCATCCTCTGCACTGCAGGCTGGATATCCGCGGTCCAAACTTCTTCGCGGCGCTCTTTATGCTGGTCCAGCCGCACCAGCAACCAAGATTTCAGCTCCGACTGCGATTGGTTTATGCCGTTTAAAATTGTGAGCGCGGAATCAATTGTAGGCCCCCGAATGTCTCGCACACGCGCACTGATCTCGGCAAGCTGGATACTCTGCCATCCGGCGAGCAATCCGCTCAACAATATCAAGAACGTCATAGTTGCGAACCCTAATGAGATCCGACCGCCGATCGTATTCACGTTGATCTTCATTCAGCCCCCGAATTTATACTTCACTGACAATATTCATAACTCGAATAGGCACGCTGATGCCTTTGAACTCAACGTTGCCAATGTCCGCGGCAGCAAAACTATCCCGAACATAGGAGTAGAATCGTCTTGAAACAAGGATCTGTCCCGCGCGCGCTTCGGAACAAAGGCGTGAGGCGAGGTTGCTGACGGTGCCCACGACGGTGAAATCCCAGAACCCCTCACTGCCGATTCCGCCAATGGCCGCAACCCCTGTCGCCATGCCCATGCCAAAATGCATGGCCATCTCGGTCGACCCCCAGCCTTGGCTCAAGTCAAGTAAGGACGCGCGCGCTTGCAGAGCCATCTTCACCGCCTGATGTTGATGACGCTCGATACGAACAGGATCGTTAAAAAAGATCATGATGCCATCACCGGCCAAATGTCCCACCGAGCCACCGAATTTATGGGCAATGTTTGCAACTGTGCGATAGTAATCATTCAAAACCATCAGGAGGCTTTCGGGCTCGGTCTTTTCCGAAAATGCCGTAAATCCTCTCAGATCTATAAACAGCACGGTCACGTCTTGATTGTGCCACGCAAACGGATCTTCGATATGCCCCGACATGAATTGCTCGGCAATCTGAGGAGGAAAAAAGCGTTTCAGCCGCTTGATCATCGCATCCGCAGCCTCAAGCTTGTCGGTCGCTTCACGCAACTGACGCCGGCGCTTGGCCTCCTCTATCTCTCTGAACATAGCTGGTACAAGCCGTTGCAGGTTCCCCTTAAGGACGTAATCGCTCGCACCGGCTTTCATGAGTTCAACCGCCCGCTCCTCGCCGATCGAACCCGACACAATGATGCAGGGAAGGTATTCATCTCTTTGCCCAATGGTCTTCAATGCAGCGAAGGCGTCAAGCTGGGGTAAGGAGTAATCGCAAATCACGATATCCCAAACATCATTCAATGCCGATTCGAGACCGGACGCGTCCTCAACCCGATGAACCTCCGCGGTCTTCAGACCATTCCTGGCCAGTTCCGCTTTAAACAAGTCGGCGTCGTCTTTCGAGTCTTCGATTATGAGTACCCGCATCATCCTCTCCTAATTGACCAGAGCGGAACGCAGTTTTTCAAGAAGCGCGGCACCCGAAAATGGTTTTTGCAGGACATTCCGGAAGAAATCCAGCTCATCCGGTTCAAACAGGTTCTTGTCATAGTATCCCGTAACAAACAGCACCTTTGCGTTCTGCCTGATTTGAGTGAACAAATAGCCGAACTCGATTCCGTTTGTTTGCGGCATGGCGACGTCGGAGAGGAGGACATGGATTTCCGCAGGGTGGGTCTGGGCAATCCGGGTTGCGTGATCCGCGGAACTGGCGGTAATAACGTTGTATCCGTGCCGTTTCAAAACGGCTTCCATCATGTCACGCACCCCACGGTCATCTTCCAACAAAAGAATGGTCTCGCTTCCATTCAGATCGGACATCTGCTCAGGAACATCCTCGCGCTCCGATTGAGAAACCTGCACGAGCGGGAACTGGACGGTAAAGGCTGATCCTTTCCCGGACGCACTCTCGAGCTCGAGCCGACCGCCACATTCGGTGACGATTGACATGACCGTGGAAAGTCCGAGGCCGGTGCCGCGCTCGGGACCCTTAGTGGTAAAGAAGGGCTCGAAGATCTTGAGTTTGGTGGCCTCATCCATTCCCACCCCGTTATCCTGAACGGTCAATCCCACCCAACTCCCCTGGGTGAAGGTCTTAATCTTGAGAACGCCACCGAAGGGCATGGCGTCCTTCGCGTTGACCACGAGATTCATAAGAATCTGCTCCAATTGGGACGGATCAATGCGTGTCGCGGCGGTGCCGGCTTGCAACTCGAGATCGATGCGGATTTCGTCAGGGATCAGACGGCTGAATAGACCATTACACTGATGCACCATCTCGTTGATTTCAACCACCTGAGGATCAATCCGCTGTCTCTTGCAAAACGTCAGAAGTTGGCGCGTAAGACCGGCGGCCCGTTGGGTGGCAATGCGGATTTCACGGATCCGCGCAAGGGCGGGATGGGCGCTCGGGAGATCCCCTTCTGTCAATTCGGTCGCAATCATCACGAACGCGAGATAATTGTTGAAATCGTGGACAATACCGCCGGCCAGAGAACCGAGCGCCTCGAGCTTTTGGGCGCGCCGGACCATCTCTTCCTTCTCCTTCAACTCCATTTCCAGGCCGCGTTTGCGTTCGAGTTCGGCGAGTTCGCGGCGAACGGCCGGGCCAAGCCGGACCAGATTGTCTTTGAGGACGTAATCATTAGCGCCCGCTTTGATGACATTGACTGCAATTTCGTCCGTGATCTTGCCGGAAATCAAAAAGAAGGGGATATCCGTATCGTTTCTCCGAACGAGAGCCAACGCCTCGGGGCCAGAAAACGACGGCAAATCGTAATCCGAGATAACGATATGCCATCCTCCCGCGCTGAGCAACACGACCAATTCTTCCGCGGTCTGCGCGCGCTGGTAAGTGACGTCATATCCTTCTCGCTTTAGCGCGGACAGTACCAGGTCCATGTCGTCCGAGGAGTCTTCCACGATTAAAACATTTAGCGGTTGACGGCTTTTCACTCCACTGGCCCTTTGTTTTGGCGCCGCTGTGCGACTGCGTACATGAATGTTGCCATCAATCGAAGTACACAAGTAATTATTTATGTATGAAGACAGCTCTGAAGCCTCAAAATCTAGACGTTTCGTCGGCCGCAAGGGTGTTGACCCACTGCATTTTTGCATGGCAAGGTGGTCCTAAACATGAGTAATGTATTGCTGGTAGACGATGATGTTCGGTTCCGCGATCTGTTAAAAAACGTGGTCGAAATGCTCGGATTTCAGGTTCGCGCCGCGGAAAACGGGCTGGTGGCTAAGACCATATTTGATCTCAACCCATCAATATTCACGCTCGTCATTGCCGACATACAGATGCCTGAGCTGGACGGGTTTGGACTGCTACAGCACATCCGATCCAAAAACAACCAAACAAAATTTATACTAATGACCGGCCAGAAGGAGATCTTAGAGGCCAAATTCGCGAAACAGGCTCTGGAAGCTGGTGCCAACGAGTTCCTTTCCAAACCCTTCCGGGTCGAACATCTAAAATCCGCGATATCAGCGTGCTTCGATCCTGAGGCCGCAAAACCACAAACAACCGCCGAACCGGTCCGATTCTGTAAGATCCCCGCCGAGGAGTTCATTACATCGACAAAGCTGGTAACGGATCTGTACATTCGAATCTCGAGCGAGAAATATGTCAAGATCGCCTATGCCGGTACCGAGGTTCCAATTGAAAGATTGCGGACCTACATGGAAAAAAAGGTCGACTCTTTCCATGTGCGCCCCGAGGACCTGAGAAAGCTCGTGGGCCTGAACCTCAAGTTGAATAAGGCCTCATCAGAGAAAAGAATACCGGAGCCGATCCGGCTGAAACTGCTCGCCAACACGGCCAAACTGATCACTCAGTCTTACTATTACGAAGGTATTGATAAACAAAGCGTCTCCAACGCCGCGCAAGTGATCGATAACACCCTTAACATCATCACAGATGATGAAAACATCGCATCCCTTCTTTCCTTTTTGCAGACTGACGGAGATCGCATTTACGCCCATTCGGTCGCGGTTTCGGTTTATTCCTGCCTCATAGCCAAAAAAATGGGGCACTCAAGCGCGGCCACGCAGTTTAAGATTTCAATGGCCGGCCTCTTCCATGACATAGGCAAAAAGGAGCTCCCGGCCGAGCTCATCAGCAAGTCGCGCTTCGAGATGAACAGCACCGACGTGAAACTCTACGAGTCCCATCCCCAGCGCGGAAGGGAGATTCTTTCACAGATTCCGGGGCTACCCGAGGATGTTGTGCAAGTCGTGGCCCATCACCACGAAACAGTGGCCGGCACGGGCTTTCCCTATCGTCTTTCAGGACCCCGGATCCATCCCTTGGCCAAAATTCTCGGCGTTGCCGATTTTTTTATCACGAACATTTCGCGAATAGGCTCGAGCCATCCATCCGATGTGGCCGACGTTTTAAAGAAACTGAAGGGATCCCATGTTTTTGATTTCGACCAAAAGGTCGCGGAGACACTGGCTTCTCTTTTCGAAACGTCGGCGAGGTAGAGGTCCGTCGGAAGAGCTCTGGACCGATCGTCAGCTCTGCACGTGACCCATAAGAACTGAAGTGGACCACCGGAAGAACCACTCTTCGCTTGGCCGGAGGAATGCTGATCAATTGAACCGACAAGTCATTGGACGACTTGGCCGATCTCGCCGGTCATGGCGCTGGAAAAGCTCATGTGTCGGCCTCAATTGCGATCGAATTGTGAGCTGTTCTGACTGATTTCGAAACGGGGGAGGCCTCCTGAGACGCACATCATCTCATTCCTAAACGAGTCTCAAATTATCGCTAACACGGACGCGAAAAACACCCGATCAATAGGTTCGAGGGAGATAAACAGTTGCGTTGGTGCGTTGGCGGTCCGTGGAAATTCTTCTCTTTAGCGGTTGGACTGATTTTATCAGTGTCATGTACACGTGAGTCCAGCAAGCCCTCGACGGTAAAACTCAAACTTCCGTCGACAGGCTCGGCGTTCGCGTCGAAGACCCTGTCCGCCCTTACCGCCTCGGATTGGGGTGTTGCGGATCCGTCCGCATTTGCGGAGATCAGCTGTTTCGCGGTTTTTATCACTGCGCCTGACCTGAACGGCGGAAAATGTGTGGACAGTTCCGATGCTGAGGTATTCTCCGTGGGCCTTATTGCAGGGCTCTTCCCGGCAGGCAGTGAGGTGACTCTGGATGTGCCGTCGGGCAACGCCCGCACAATTCGTTTGATCGGAGTGAAAGCTTCCAGTTCCGCCGCCTGCGCGACCTCCGCATCCAATTTGTCCTATGAGAACTTTTCAGCGCCTTTTGTGCTCGGCTCAACGACGACCGACCTTTCCCCCGGGGTGGTGACGATCAGTATCTCGGCGAGCTTAGTCGCCAGCGGCAAGTTTCATTCTTGCTCAGGATCGCCGGGCCTCTTTGGTCCGACTCCTCCGGCTCTCCCCGCGGCTGTGGCCGTCCTTTCGTCAACCCCCGGGTCCGTGAGCAATGCCGCAAACTTGAACGTCGTTGTCGGTGGCACCGGGGTCCTCACCTACAAGTATAAGCTGGGTCCCGCCGGCACAACCTTCTGCTCGGATGCAGCCGGATACAGTGCCCCACTTGCAGTTGCAACTCCCATCACAAACAGCATTGGTGGATTCTCCGATGGACCTTTGAGGCTTTGTGTTCTGGGCGGCAATTCGTCCGGCACCTATCAAACACTTGCAAGCGCAACTTCCTATTCATGGACAAAAGACACCGGCGTGCCGACAGCGACCATTTCGTCCCCGACGGCGGGATCTTTCATCAACAGCACAAGTGTCGCCTCGTTTCCTGTCTCTGGAACCTGCAGTGAGACGAGCCAAAGCGTTGTGATCACCGGTGACGCAAGTGCAACAACGACCTGCAGCTCCGGCACATGGTCCGCGAACTTGGATTTTTCAAGCGCCAGCGACGGTACGGTCACGATCTCTGTCACACATAGCGATCTGGCAGGTAATACATCTACTCCCGCCTCGCGAAATTTCGTCAAAGACACGGTTGGCCCCAGCACTCCGACCTTGATTATTGACTCCGGTGCGGGCTCAACGACCTCGACATCTGTCACCCTGAGTTTGGGTGCGACGGGCGCAACTCATATGTACATTACGAACACCGCGGGATGCGCGACCGGCGGCACGTGGGAGACATTTACCTCCATTAAGTCTTGGACACTGGCGGGAACAAATTCCGTGCAGACGGTGTACGTGAAATACAAAGATGGCGCGGCCAATGGCTCCAGCTGCATCAGCGACACGATCACCCACACGACTGTCGCGACGGCGGACCATCTCACCTGGTCCGTTCAACCCGTCAACTCCGCAGCGGGAAGTCATCTCCTATTCACCATCGAGGTTCGTGACATTTCCAACAACGTGGTCGCCACGGGTGCCGACTCCACGGCCACGATCACCGTCAGTGTTTATAATGGGCCCGGCGGCGCAACTCTGAACGGTACGGCTGCGGTGAGCGCCGTCAACGGTGTGGCCACCTGGACGGGGTCGCAAGGATTGTTTCTCGACCTTGTCGGGTCGTACATCCTCCGAGCCAGCGATGGGACGCGCACGGCGGATAGCACCCCTTTCTTGATCTCACATGGTGCGGCTGATCATCTGACCTGGTCCGTTCAACCGTCAAATACTCTCGTAGGAAACCCGTTGACGGCGACCGTCGAGGTCCGAGATATGTTTGAAAACCTCGTCAGCACGGGCGCGAGCTCTACAGCTACCATTACATTGAGCAAATACACGGGACCTGGATCTTCACTGACCGGAACCACGAGTCGCGCCGCCGTTGGAGGCGTCGCCACATGGTCGACCCCCGAAGCTCTCACTCTGAATCTCGCGGGTTCGTACATCCTTCAGGCGAGCGATGGTGTGCGAACACAGAATAGCTCGAGCTTCGAGATGACACCACATCCCCTTAACTTCCTGGCTCTCGGCAATGAACACACTTGCGGCAAGAACACGCTCGGAAATGGATCCTGTTGGGGCCGCGGACTCGAAAGTCAGCTGGGCAACGGCAGTACGGCTGATTCCTTCACACCGACACCGATCAGTGGTGGAATCACGTGGGTGAATATGGAGTCGTTCACCCGCACGGTTTGCGGTGTGGACACCGGCAACTTCGGTTACTGCTGGGGCGCAAATTCATCCGGACAGGTGGGCGATAATACCGCCACCGATCGCTCAATCCCCACGCAGCTCTCCGGAAGTTGGATGAAGATCACCGTCGGCAATATGCACTCCTGCGGACTCACGCCCGGAAACGCCATTCACTGTTGGGGGAACAACACCAATGGTGAAGTGGGAGATGGCACCTCCACAAATCGATCGATTCCCGTCCTCGTCGATAGTGGAACCTCTTATATGGACATTGACGCCGGCAGCAGCAGCACCTGTGGAGTGACAACGACTGGAGTGGTCCGTTGCTGGGGTTCGAATACATACGGGCAGCTGGGGAATAACTCGACTACGGCATCTTCAACTCCCGTGATGGCTTCGTTGGCAACCGGCAACTACAGCCATGTTTCCGTCGGCGGTTCGCATGTCTGCGCGCTGGCCAGCGGCGGCGTCATCCATTGCTGGGGCGCCGGTACATCGGGGCAGCTCGGAAATGCCACCCTGTCGGACCACTGGAACACTCTCGCCTCTGTGAGTGGCTCTGGTTGGACCAAAGTGGTCACAGGCAGTGATCACACGTGCGGCTTTAAATCCGGAACCTCGGAGGTATTCTGTTGGGGCTTGAACTCGAGTGGACAACTCGGCCTTGGGCATACGACCAACGTGAACATTCCAACCTTGGTGGGTACAGGCTTCACAGATGTATTCGCGGGCTACAGCCACACCTGCGGCCTCAAGGCTGGCGGTGCGCTTTGGTGCTGGGGGAATGGGTCGAATGGGCAACTCGGTAACGGGACCACGGCTGGATCAACATCGCCGATCCTGGTCACTCCCTAGTGGCGTGTGCACGCGCGCCCGGCTTGCGAACCTCTCTCATTCTCACTCAGTTCCGACCTGCCGCTTTGACGCCGATGAGAAGCAATAAGATCGCGGCCGCCGCGCAAACGTGTTTTATCGTATGGCCGCTAAGAATCTGCGTGAAATCAAAAACCGCCCGATCGCCCAATTCGAAGAGTTTGGCAACAAGGTATAAAATCAGGCTTCCCATAACATGGAAATTCGAGATACGGCCGCGCCGGAAAAAAACGGCGATCAAGAAGACCACAATCAATACACCCGCTTGCAGAGCGGAATAGGGCGTGGCCCAATCATGCTCCTGCCACGCATAGATGCCGGCGGCTCCAATCGCGATGAAAATCGCCAAAATCCAAACTGCTGAACGGGAGTCGACTCGGTCTGCCCATAACAAAGAAACGATTGCAGCAAATCCGATGGTCATCGGCAACCGGTCCCAGAGTAAACTCTCGTGAGTGGGATTAAGATGGAAAAGAGTCGATCCAAGAGCGGTCAGAATCACGGCCACAAACACCAAGTTTGCGGAAACAACGAAGGCCTTCGAAAGACCGTCATCAGATGACCAGTCTCTCCTCATGCCCCAGTTCGTTCCGAGCAGTCCCACGATCAGGAACCCGAGATTGGACACGGAATCCAGGGTGTTGGGAATGCCTAGCCACGATCGCCTATCCGCAAAATTTATGAAAAACTCTTCCTCCCCGAAACGCAAAATAGGTGAGATCCAATAGAGTAGAATCCCCACAGTCAAGCTCAGCACAAGAAAGATTCCCAGTGAGCGCGCTCCCGGTAAAATGAGACGTGGCCTAGCCGTTCGCATGGAGATCCCTCCTTTTAAACCTTGTCGCGGGCAACTCGAGAATCTCAGGAAATAGACGGGGCCGCCGCACCTAATTAGTTACATTGTAACAAAACGCTTGAGAGAAGTTTAGAGAAGACCCCGGCATTTCGATTGTCGCCCTCGTTTCCTTGAATAACTCATTGTCATCAAGCATTGATAAAAGGCCTGCCTGAGCCTTGCCTCCAGTTACACTGTAATTTTAGCTCGAGCTTAAAGAGTGTGCGCTTCCGGAAGAGCGCCTGAAAGGTACGATCGGATCAGAGCGTCACCTTGTGCAAAGTGACGCTCTGGTGAGGCCAAATCGACCTAGCGATAGCAGCCCGGTGCACGGTTTTCATACTGACCATGTGCGCGGTAATGGTGCCAACCTGACCTGAAATCTCCTCGACGAATTGCATGGGCAACGTCGGCATTGCAGCGGACATAGCCGTGCTCATCAAACCAGCGTGGTGCATCATTAGCGGAACACCGGCCATCGGTGATTCGACCTTCAAAGCGGCCATGCGTGATGTAATGTTGATATCCCGACTCAACCATTCCCATGGACACGGCTCGACGCACATCTTCATTGCAAAACAGGTAAGCCTGTTCGCCATACCAGGCCTGGGCGTGTGCGACTGAGCTTACACCCACGACAAAAAATAGAACTGAAATGAGTTTCCCCATGATTTCCCCCGTACTCGTTTGTGGCCGGTGCACAATTACACCGGTTAATTGGATCTATAAAACTGTATGCAGTTGGAATGCCACATGAATGGCCCGCAAGGCGTTTCCTCAAAATGAGGAAACGCCTTAGGAAGAAAATTCCTTTGTGATCCGGGAATTGCATAGGCTATCAACTGAAAACTCAAGGAGGATTGTGTGCACAAACGTATACTGATTGTGGACGACAGCGAAGACACTCGCGAGTTACTTACCGCCACCCTCGAGTGCGAAGGGTTTGTTGTCCTCTCCGCTAGCAACGGCGATGAGGCTCTCGAATTGCTCAGCAAAGACGCCGAGTTTTCCTTAGTGTTGCTTGATTTGTCGATGCCGAGCATGACGGGACTAGAGCTTCTCAGCGAAATGCAAAAACGCGGCGTGGCCACCGAGGTTCCGATTATGCTTGTCTCGGCGGCGACGAATTTGGAAAAGATCCCTGTGCCGCCGAATGTGATCGATCACCTGAAAAAGCCGTTCTTTTATCCGGAGTTGATTTTCAAAATTAAGGAACGGCATCACATTGACCCCACTAGTTCCGATCATTTCTCGCCTGATGTTACCGCTTAGGAGGACGGAATCACAGGGTCGCTTACGCTTGTGGCAGACGGTGTGACCGCGGAGAGGGGTTTCAGTCCGGCCTTGACCCTAATGAAGTCATAGACCATCATGCAACCAGCCGGTTGAGGTGTTGTTATGTCCGATGATTTGAAAGCAGAAATTGAGCGTCTCCGAACAGAAAACGAGGCTCTCAAGAGCGCAAAGCCCGCACGGGGCACTCTGTCGATGAAGGTCAGCGAGAAGGGGGCCCTTTCTGTCTATGGAATGGGACGTTTTCCCGTAACTCTCTACAAAGAACAATGGCTCAAGCTCTTGAGCATTTCCGACGAGATCAAGAAGTTCATAGAAGAAAATGACGATCGCCTTAAAACCAAGGAGTAATACACGATCCGAAGCTTAGCGCCGGCCACGAGCGAGATCTCGCGCAATTTGGGCTACATGTCGCCCCTGAAAGCGCGCCATCCATGAGTTCATGGGGGCTGGGCTGCCGGCGACCATCCCCGCCCGCGATGGTCGAGAAAGTTGCGCATTTGCGCGGCCATATTGCCATAGCGGCTCGGCGTGCCGAAGATCACCGCATCTGGCCTCCTCCGGAATCAACTCGGAGACATGCCAGATCTGAACTTCCGCGCCCTCCACTTCCCGGGCTCCCTGAGCAATCGGTTCCGCCATCTTCGCAATGTGACCATAGCTGCTGTAAAAGATAATATAGATTCTCATGGCGCAAAATGAGCCTTGCGTGAATGGCATGCGGATTGGTTCACGATTTGCGTCCCTCCCTCGGTAAGGGTTGAAAGCAAAGCCAAGGCCAGATGCGGAACTCGATCAAAAAATTGGAGGAGAAGACATTATGTCGCTGGAGGCCGGTTTGAAGTGGTCCTACAAGGACATCAAGCTCGTCGGTTATTCGATCGCGGGCGTGTCGACAACCGTCGCGTTTCCACAAGCCGATGTGTGCTTCGATGTGGCGCAAGGATTGCCCTTTCTTACGCCCGTAACTCACATTCTCCTGACCCATGGGCATATGGATCATGCCGGCGGCCTGCCCTACCTTTTAGGTCAGAAGGCCATGCGCGGGACGAAACCGCCGAAAGTCTATATGCCTGAGCCTATGCTCGTACCTATGCAAAAGATCATGGAGCTCTGGAGTCAGATTGAAGGCCACACATTCAACTACACCTTTCAGCCGGTCAGACCTGGTGAGGAGGCCCCTCTTAAGGGATCTTATTTCTTCCGGCCCTTTCCAACCTTCCACCGCGTTCCGTCCCAGGGATACACCGTATTCCAACGTAAGAAGCGCCTCCGGCCTGAATTTAACGGCCTCAGCCCCACCGAGCTGGGCCACATCCGCCGCCAAGGGCGCGCGCTCGATGAGCTCTACGATGAGCCCGTACTCTCCTTTACCGGCGATACCCGGATCGAATTCACGGACTCCACTCAGGTCCAAAATAGTCGCGTGCTTCTAATGGAAGTTACCTATTGGGACGACCGCAAGGGAGTGGAGCAGGCGAGATCCTGGGGACACACCCATTTCCACGAATTCCTCACGCGGCTGGACCAGCTCAACTGTGAAAAGATCGTGCTCATTCATACCTCGGCACGCTACTCCACCCGCGCTCTGCAAGAGTTAATTGATGAGTATGTCCCGGAGCCGCACCGGGCTCGCGTTGAGCTGTTTCCGCGACCCAGCTAGTAAGAGTATGAAAAGTACGAAATGATTCGGTTCCACGCGCATTAGCTGCCACGCACTGTGAAATGGATGGCGCTCAAGACTTGGCCTTCCAGATCCACGATTTTGAGTTGGTGATGTCCTGCTTCCGGGTTCTCAAGTTTAAAAGGACTGACGGCATCGCCAAGAAGCTTGTTATTCAATACAAGGCGGCTCCCTTGTGGGACGGATCCTTTGAACCGAATAAAGAGCGCCACGCGTTCGGAATCCAAGTGTGGGTCTTTAACCAACACCGAACCTTCCGCTGGAAAAACAAATCGAACGCGCTGATCCGTTGCCGCCTCAAGAACCGTGTGCACAGGTTCCGTCCCTTGACGAAAGTACTCCGTGTAAGGATGGCTCGCCCACTGATGTCGGATCTCCTTTTTTATAATTCCCGGCGGAGGCTCCGGAGGTACACTTCGTTCCTGGCGGTGCAAATAAGACATGATTTCATACCAAG
The DNA here is from genome assembly GCA_050249195.1 of Bdellovibrionales bacterium. GTDB lineage: Bacteria > Bdellovibrionota > Bdellovibrionia > Bdellovibrionales > UBA1609 > JALHOQ01. Next base: position 105,347 of record JBFWQY010000006.1, on the reverse strand, counting down.
AGGGTCCGGCACCAGAAACCCCGCTGACTTCACGCATCGGGGCGGAATTGAAGTTCCCCGCCCATACCGCCACCGTGTAACGGCTAGAAAATCCCACACACCAATTGTCGCGGTAATCCTTGCTCGTTCCCGTTTTGACGGCCGCCCAAAAAGGCGTTTCCAAAGGCGTTTCCCAACCAAATCCAATTGCGCGCGCGGCGGGATCGGAGAGAATGGAACCTAGCTGGTACGCAACCTCTGAACTCAATATCCTTTGTTTGGGCATGGCCGACTCTGACTCTTCCCCCTCATTCACGCCGGTGAATCGAAGCGGAGACCATACGCCGCCATTGGCCAGCGTACGATAAGCGTTGGCTAGCTCATCAAGACGCACCTCCACGGCACCCAAGGCCATTGACACGCCATAAAAGTCGGGTTCGCGCAGCTGTGAAAACCTAAGCTCTTGCAACACGCGATAGGTCTCATGCAACCCAATCATGGTCACGACCTTTACGGCCGGCACGTTGAGGGAAGATCCCAGCGCCTCACGGACAGATACAGGTCCAAAAAACTGACGATCATAGTTGGTGGGGCGGTACACCCCGCCACTCCAGGAAATAGCGGTGGGATCATCAAGAATAATTGATGCGGGAGTTAGCGTGCCATTTTCAAGCGCCTTCCCATATATAAACGGTTTTAATGTAGAACCCGCTTGCCGAGGAGCGCGCACGCCATCCACATGCGGGCTTGGGGAGTTGGGAACGGCGCCGACGTAGGCCAAAACACGCCCACTCGCGTTTTCAATCACAATTGCCGCACTGTCTTCGACGTTTCGATCTTTGAGATAGGCGATGTGTTTGGCCAAAATGGATTCGACCTTTGTCTGCAAGCGGAGATCGACCGTGGACCTTAATAGGGGCTCGCGTGGATGATCCTGAAACACTCGGCGCGCCAGGTGAAGGGCATGACCGACTTGCGCAGGTAACTCCGGAGAACTCTGAAAAAGGGTCGCCACCGTCCTTTTCAGAGCCTCACAACCCGTACTGTGAGGAGCCAGCCGACTGTAAATCTGACAGGCTTTCCTCTCCAAGGAGCCGCGACCTTGATTGGGCGAAGCGATCAAAGCCGCGATGATCGCCGCTTCCGTTGTCCCCAGCGCCTGCGGATATTTGTGCAGATACGCGTGGGACATGGCGGGGACTCCTTGGAACTCTCCACGCAAATGGATGAGATTCAGATAGGCCTCCAATATCTCCGTTTTGCTCCACTTCCATTCCAAAACGAGAGCCTGTCGAATCTGCGTGAGTTTATGCAACACTGAACCCTTTCGAATGCGTCGATTGTGCAACAAAACTTCCGGCTGAATGAGATCGACCAACTGCATTGAAATCGTGCTGCCTCCCTGCACCCGGTCGCCACGAACAACGGCGAAAGCGGCGCGCAAGAAACCGATGGGATCCACTCCCGGGTGGTTCCAAAAGCGCTTGTCTTCCGCCATGATAACGGCTCTGCGCACAGGCGGAGAAAACGCATCTAAGGGGTACCAGGCTAAGCGTCGCTTGTGAAAGTCTGTTCGCCGTGTCTGAGCCACTTGGCTATCAGCCGCGAGAAGGACCTGGTCGGAACCCATAGCCAGGTCCCTCAACTCGGTCGCGGATGGAATTTGAAACCACGTGAACACAAGCGTGACCGCGACTGCCAACGCTCCGAGTCCGATTCCATTTCGGATCCATCGACTACGAAGCCGGGAGCCGATCCACCCGCGCATTGATCTTTTGATTTCCATTTTCACGCCTCAACCATTTCGTTGCTCGCTTCTCGATTTCATCCCTGTATACCGAATCGCAAGTGCCTCTGTACAGTCAGCATCGTCAGAGAACTTTGCCTGTAATCCGCTCCCAGCGCAGTGGAAAAGTTTTGCCGCACTTTCGTTGCATAAAAAAGAAAATCCTCTTTATGCGTCTTGCTTGGGCCGTATCGCTTTGTTAATAACCCGCCGTTCTCCAAAATGGGAAGAAGAGAGGGTCAACATGAAAACTTATTGCACCAATCGTAGTGTCGCGATGCTTGCGTCGTTGTCATTATCGTTGTCAGGTGTTGTGTCCGCCCATGCGGCCACAAAATCTGACTTTAAGGGCGCACGGCCAGAGCCTATAGGCAAGGTCAGTGAGTCTGTGGCACAGCTGAAAATTCATTTTCCGGAATCGATGATCAAGGCAGAGGCATTGAATGTCTCATGTACGCCATCAGTGCCGGGCTATAGCAGTTGGGCCAATAACAACGCCACATGGACGTACAACTTCAAAGCCAATGAAGAGTACACACAGCCTCGGCTCGCCGGGGGCACAAAATGCGCCATCACGCAGACCGGGGAGCTAACGTCGGAAAGCGGGAAGGTATGGAAAGCGGGAACACTGAACTATGAAGTGATTGTTCCCGGACCCAATGTCACCGCGGTCTATCCGGCCTACGGTTTTTCGGGAGCTTTGCGCGAGAGCGAGCCCGTTGTCCTGATCACTTTCGACGGTCCCGTTGATCGCGAGAAGTTCTTCGCGAATCAGAGTGCCTACTTCCATTATACGAGCTCCAACGCTCCCCGCGAGAAGCTGCCTCTCACGCCCGTTCCTGAGGAGCAACGTGAGCAGGTCTTCGCTCATTTCAAGAAAAACGCTGGAATTTGGGGAATGGAGTACACGGATAACAATTGGGTGCTGGCCACCACCCGGCAAAACCTGATTACCGGGTCTACAGTCGCGCTCAAAGTGGAAGCTGTTCCCAGTGCGGCTGGAACTGGGGTGACCTCTGACAAGGTCTTTCGTAAAGAATTCAGCGTCCGCAATCAGTTCGAGGCGGAAATTCGTTGCGCCAGCCAGACGGAGGGCGGGACCAATTGTTTTCCGATGTCGCCCATCACCGTTGCGTTCAATGGCAAGGTGAAGTGGTCCGATGCGAAAAATGCCACGATCAAATATCGTCCGTACAAGTCGGAAACCGATCAATGGGTCACCTCGTATCCCAAGTTGGCGGAGGATCAAAACCTCGGGCTCTTTAAGGGTGCTCTGAATACCGCCGTCGATTTCTTGAGTGAGTACGCTCCGAGTCTCGCGAAGTATAACGAGACCCTCGTGGAGTCGATCACGTTTGACGTGAATATCGAGCCCGAAACCATGGCCACCGTCACACTCCCCAATGGCCTGAAGGACATTGATGGACGCGAGCTGAAGAGCTTGCCTCAGTTTAATGTCTATGTTCAGGCGATGAAGGAGATGATTCAAGTCCCGCAGCACATCTCATTCTTTGAAAAGAATGTGCCCAATGTCGCGCTTCCGGTTGGCATTGTGAACCTGAACCAGATGATTGTGGTGCGCAAATCGGGCTCAAGCCAGGATCCCAACACCTGGGCGCCGATCCAAGACATGTCCACGATCGTAAATCTGATCCGTGCCTATGAGGCACGTGGCGAGTATCGCGAGACGTTACACTACACGAGCCCGATGGAATCCATCGTGGAGAGCGTGAGCGTGAAGACTCAAGTCCTTGAAGGGAAAAAGAACCGCGAAACTGTTCTTGAGTTCCCATTCAGCCCCGGCCCTCAGGGGCAGCCGGGTGGATTGTACGCCATTGAGGTGTCCAGCCCGACCTACGAACAGTCCGAACAGGCGCGCTCGGGTAAGATCTATCACAATCCCCCTTACGTGCTCGCTCAGGTCACCGACCTTGCCGTGACACTCAAAAAAGGTCAGGACGAAACGGTCGCGTGGGTGACTCGTCTCTCCGATGGTCAGCCGGTCGCCAACGCCGATGTTGAGATCTACAACTGCTTGGGCCAAATCGTGGCTCAGGCCCGTGCGAATGAGTCCGGAATCGCCAAGATCGCCAATAAACAGTGGGCTCAAAGCTGTGCGGCACCCCAGAATGCCTGGTCTTCTGTTTTTGAGCCGACGGATTTCTATGCCGTGGCCCGCAGCGGCACGGACTTCACTTTTACGCACTCTTCGTGGCGCAGTCCGAATAGCTACGCACTGGGAGCACCCGGCGTGGAATGGTTCCACACCCAAATGACGGAAAACCGCCCCTATTTCCACAGTATCGTGGGCGTAAATCTGGTTAAGCCCGGACAAAAAGTTCCGATCCAGATTGTGGGCAAGATTCCTCAAGCCAAAGGCTTTGCAGATGTACCCGCCAACCAGCTTCCCACGACCGCACGGATCGTGAATTGGGAAGATCGTGAGATCTATTATCCCTTCGAGCTCAAGTGGAACGCAGGAACCGCTGAGTTGGAATGGCAGGTTCCTTCCGATACGTCCGTGAAAATCGGACGCTACTACCTCGAAGTGAACGTGCCGGGAGAGGAGTACGCACGCCAAGTACCGGGCGGAGACATCGAGGTTGCCGAATTTAAAGTGCCCTTGATGTCGGGAATTATCGGCCTTCCCTCGGAGGCCCTGATTAAACCCGAAGCGATTCCGGTCACGGCCACTGTCAGGTATGCAAAAGGCGTAGGCGCCAAAGATCTGCCGGTCAGCCTGGCATACTACTTTGAGCCGACCTCCCTGTACTTCACCGACCTTCCGGACTTCACGTTCGGCAATGGCGAGGTGAAGACAGAAGAGCAAGAAAGGGAATCCGGAAGCCCGTCCTCGAACACCGCCCTGCCGAGCAGTGAGCGTCCGGTCACGATCGAGGGCCTTCGCACCAATGCCGATGGCACAGTCGCGAAGGATATCGCCGCGGAACGTCTGGCGAACGGACAACTTGTGCGTGAAGAGCTGAAAACCGCTGATCGTCCGCAAAAGATGGTCGTGCGCGTTCGTTATCAGGATCAAAGCGGCGAGTTCCAAACGCTCTCGCAGGCAAAGGATATCTATAATTCCAAACTCTACGTCGGCACCAATCTTGTGAGCGGTGACCGCAATGAAGCTCGCCTGCGGGCAGCTGTGGTCGATGTCACAACCAAAAAGACGATGGCTCCGCAAAATCTTGAACTCAAGATTTTCCGCGTGGAAACCAAAGTCATTGGTGAAGAGCTCTTTGGTGGCATGATCAAAAACACCATCGAGCGCGAGTTGAAGCCTGTAAACTACAAGCCGAACTGCTCGAATGAGAAAGACATTCTAACTTGCCCCGTGGGCGCTCTGAAAGAAGGCGTCTATGCGTTCCAGGCCTCTTTGGCGTCGGCGGGAATCGCGTCCCACACGCTATTTAAGGTGGACAGCGAAGGTCGCGTGCACGGTCGTTATGATTACTTTTACTTTGGCGATGAAGATGAAAAGCGCCAATTGCCATTGGCCCTTGACAAAGAAAGCTACAATGGTGGCGAGAAAGCTCTGGTGAGCTTCCCGGCTCCGTTCAAATCTTGCGCCGCCCTGGTTTCGCTGGAGCGCCAGAATGTGATCGAAGCTTTTGTCGTTCCCAACGCCTGCGAAAAGGGCGCTGTGGAGGTTCCGGTTGATGCGGAGCAAGCTCCGAACGTCTTTGTGTCCGTTTACGCGGTCACCGGTCGCACGGATACCCAGGATGTGAAGGTCGGCGGTGCTGATCTGGGCCGCCCAGCGTATCGCCTTGGATTTGCGAATATCAAGGTGGATTGGAAGCGCTATGAAGCCAAAGTTAACGTGGCGCTGAATAAGGAAGAGTTCAAGCCCGGCGAGATGGTTGAAGTGAATGTCAACGTCCAGCCGGAACAGGGTCAGCTGACAGGCACGAAGGTGACTGTAGTTGCACTTGAGGAGAAGATCCTCGAGCTGAGACCGAACGAGACCTACAAGGTTCTCCAGTCTTTGATGCAGATGCGTGGCCACGGTGTCGAAACCGTTACGCCCCTGGGCCGCATCGAAACCGTAGCCGGTGCAGACCAGAAGCTTGCGGCGGCTCCGGCTCCGGAAGGCGCTCGTAAAGGTGGCGGTGAAGGCGGCGATGGTATGTCCGAAGCGGAGTACACGCGCAAGCTCTTCGACGCTCTAGTCGCTTTCGAAACCGATGTGCCTGTTAAAAATGGAGTGGCTCAGGTGAAGTTCAAAACGAACGACAGCCTGACTCGCTTCAAAGTATTCGCGATCGCAATGGATGAGAGCGAAAAGTTTGGTACTGGCGAAGCGGTATACCTCACCGCCAAGGACACTCAGACTCAAGCAAACATTCCGCCGGTTGCGCGTACGGGAGACCAGTTCCCGATTCGGGCCAACATCCAGAACAACGGTGCTCAGGCTCAGGCCTACAGCGTTGAAGCCATCGCCACCGTTAAGGACAGCAATGGCAACGTGATTGACACGATCAAACTCACCTCGAAGGTGGATCCCAGCCAGCCGGTCGCAAAAGATACCGCGAAGACGCTGGAAGTGGGTCAGGTGAAGGTCGCGGAAAACGCGGCTCGCATCGAGTATAAGATTCGTGTTTATGATGAAAAAGGAAATGTGGTCGATTCACTGGAGCCCGAAGCTCAGCAGGTCCTGCCCGCGGTTCCGCTGGCCGTTCACGACTCCTTTATCCTGCAGATGGACGCCTCCCAGCTCAACAAGCCGCTGACCAAGGATCCGAAGGCTCTGCCGGGTAAAGGCGAGATCCGCGTGTCTGTGAGTGACAGCTTGGTGCAAGGCGCACTGAGCAAAATCTCCAGCCGGTTGAACGATGATCCGTTCGCGGACTTCTTTGTTGAGGGTCGCATTTACAAGGCGCTTTTGAGCGGCTCGCAAGATCAGCTGAAAAAGGAGCTGGAATCGCTTATCGCGTACCTGGATCGCAATGGCTTTGTGAAATACTACCCGCAAGCGGCCTCCGGCAGCGTGTGGTTGACGGCCGCGATCATCAATGTCCTGGGAACTCACCCCGGAGCAATGGATGCCGTTCCGAGCGCCGTCGCTCAGAAGTGGAAGAACGCGATCTCCCTGGTTCTCACCAAGTCCGTAAATCCCGATTACATTGGCAAGTCGCCAATGAACTGGATGCGCGCACAGGTGCTGATGGGACAAGCCGCATTCGCCATGAAGGATGAGGGTCTGCAGGACGCCGCTCGCATTGTGGCGGGCGAGATCTCAGCTCAGCTCACCGCCAATCAGGAAGCCTTTGGCGAAGCTATGGTCAAGTGGAACAACTCCGACTTGGTGGAGTACTGGCTGCTTCAGGTGCTCACCGCACCCGAACAGGCCAAGACATCGCCTGCTTACGACCAGCTGACGACCACCCGTCTGCAGTACACGGACAATATCGCCACTCTGCGCGGCCAACCGCACAGCTCGGGCTTCTACTACTCGGATGAGACCATTGAGACGGCGAAGCTTCTCAGCGGCCACTCCGCTCTGGGAATGGACCGCGAGCTCGCGCGTGGTCTCGCCAAGGGTCTCGTGAATTCCAGCCAAACCGCTTGGTACGTGACGCGTACCTTGGCTTGGGTAGGTGAAGGTCTTATGGACTTCGGTCACGCCTACGAGAAGGATAAAGTCGCAGGTTCGTCCATGGTATCGGTCGCCGAAACCAAGGCGAGTACGACGATCACTTGGGGTCAAAAGGACGCCGTGAATCTCGTCTCCAATTGGCCCGATCAGCAGGCCACTGTGCAGGTCAACCATGCCGGCCAAGGCAAGCCTTGGGTTAGCGTGGAGGCCCTGGAAGCCATTCCTCTCACGGAGCCTCGCAGCCGCGGGTTGGCCGTCGAGAAGGAGATTCGGGACGTGAAGACGAAGCGTATCATTGAGCCGGGTGAAACTCTCGAAGTTGGAACCATTGTGGAAGTGACACTCAACATCCACGCCAGCTCGAGCGTCTATCACGTGGCGATGATCGATCCGATTCCAGGCGGCAGCAACATCCTGGCCGATGCGTATGGAGCCTATAGCTCCGGAGAGAAGACCTACAAGGGCTACAGGCTCTACTTCTCCTTCCTGTCGCAGGGTATGAGCACAGTGAAATACCAGTATCAGCTCAATAACCCTGGAACGTTCAAGCTCCCCCCGACCCGTGCTGAAGGACTGTACATGCCCTCCATGTATGGTGAGTCTCCGAATCCGGAGATGACTGTAATACTCCAACGGAACTAAACACTCCGATCCCGCGCGATCTGTTCACGCGCTCAAGGCCCCCAGTGGAAACACTGGGGGCTTTTTCTTTTTCCTCTCCTCTGCGGCAAAGGTGCCGCGGAACGTTTCCACCACACCCGGTTCTTCTTCCCTTCACGCGCGCGCCTGAATATAAATTTCTCAGCTATGTTGGTTGAGAAACTCAAACAGACTTTTGAAGAACGGTGCCGGAAGAATCCCTCTTACAGCTTACGTGCATTCGCCCGTTCGCTGGACATGGACTCCTCCACGCTATCCGCGATCATGCGCGGCAAACGTCCTATTACGGTCAAAACCGCACGAAAAATTCTCGAAGGTTTGCACATTACGAATCCCCATGAAGCCCAAACACTTATGCTTCAGACCGTGACCGGTGAAGAGTTCTCGGATCAAGAACTGGCTTACAAAGAACTTGCGATTGAATCCGCCGAGGCCATTTCCGCCTGGCAGCACTTCGCAATTCTCGCGCTTCTTGAACTGGACGGCTTCAAAGGCTATGAACGTGAGATTTCCACTCGACTCAATATCTCGGCCGGGATGGTGGACGAATGTTTACACCGCCTGGAACGTCTGGGCATCGTGATGAAAAGCGGTCGACGGTGGGAGCTAACAGGCCGGAATATGGCCACAGGTTCCGAGGTGCCGAATTCCGCCCTACGCGAAGGGCATCGTCAAAACATCAGTCGCGCGCTCGAGTCTCTCTACGATGATCCCGTGGACGTGCGCGACATCAGTGGGATCACCATGGCGGTGTGCAAGGAAAAGCTGCCGCAGGCCCGCAAACTCGTCCAGGACTTCCGTCGCCGGCTCGCCGCATTTATGGAATCCGGCAAGAAAGATGCGGTATACCGCTTGAATATCCAACTCTTTCCCCTCACCAAGGAGATGCGCAAATGAGATGGAGCGGGGCCCTGTGGTTATCGTTCTGGTTATTGATCCCGAACCTCTCCTATGCGGGATGGGATAACGGAAATGCGGGCGATGCATTTGTATCGGAATTTATACTAACGGCCCGCGACGTCGTGCAAAGACTGGACCTCCTTGAACACAATGAAGTTGCCAAAGAGGAAGTCGACTGTTTGCGCGCAGCCATTAAGACCACGGAAGTGGTTTCCGAAGAGGACCTCTTCCTCCGCGGTTATGAACGTGATGCGATCAATCACTATCCGGAAAAATCCCTGATCCGCGTGAGTCGCGCGCGCTGGCGGCAGTACCGCCGCCCCACCGAGACCAAGTCGCGCATCCGGATCGTGATGCATGAGTATCTTTGGATCTGTGGCAAGAAAGATGACAACTATGAACACTCCGACCGTTTGTTTTCGTTCCTAGGCCTGAAGAACTACAGTCCCGATATCTGGTGGAATCCGGTTAATCCCGCCAACTTTGTAGCCGCCTCCATTGAGACCGCGCCCAAAACTTGTACGTTCGAACCCGCGAAACTCGACCTCCGAAACAAGTCGGAAACGGTGATGATGCAATCCCAAGGGGACTGCGGTGAATTCAATCGACGTGTGGAGATCGAGAAGACGGCTGGCATCACCCCTCCGTCATCGAACGTCCGTGGTCATTTCCACAAGTACGAGATTCGCGTTTACGACCACAGCGGGCGGATCGGAAGCTTTGGTTTTGAACCGGCTTGGGGTGCATGCCTCCTGCCGGATGAAGGATCCTGTCAGGCGTCGGGAAAGATGTCTGTGGGAGGAGTGAGCTTTGTGTTTTGGTTTTTGCGAGAGTAACACTACGAAGGAGAAGTTATGAAATATCTAATGCTACTGTCTGTGATGATGTTCTCATCACACGTCTTTGCCAGCGCTGAGTGCGCCGGTATCGCTTCCAGCGGAGAGTTGATCAAAGTTCGTATTGACACTACCGGCCTGCGCGGAATGCCCCAGGGAGGAGAAGTCACCATTGTTCATAATGGAAACTCCTTCGGCTACAAATTCGGAGGCGCCGAGATCAGTCAATACTTTGAGCTCGATGAAAGTGAGACAATAGTGGGCATTCGGGCCTACTTGAACGGAGAGAAGCAGCTCGACAATCCTCTCTTTGTTTCCTACACGGGACAAAATTTCGCGGATATGGATCTTGGGGCGGTGATCGAAGGCGCGAAGTCCGCAGCTCCTCAAGAAAAAGAAGCCATCCTGCGCGAGAGTAACGTTCTGCGCGTATGGAAAGGAACAGGATTCGCGGCCACCGAGCAGTATCAGGCAACCGGAGTTGTCTGTGCTGTTTGGTCGAGTATTTAATCCCGAAAGCCGCGACGGCCGTGGGATCCTATGGGGTCTACCGAACGGGTGCGGACCACTCCACTCGCCAGGTGCCGAGTTCACGACGGCTCAGGTCCTTTCCCTTGGCAATAAGAAAGCCGCCGGGGGAAAGGGTCCAGCCGGAATCCACAGCTTCGAGTTCAGCGGCACTGCTGACCTTCGTGAGGCTCTGGCCGTTGAGCGTGACCGCGTCCGGCACACGATTGCCGGTCACAAGCTCCATCCACAAGGTGCTTCGCTCCGGATTCCCCTCGTATTCCCCTTGGGCCGCATTTAGGACAACGGTCACGCCTGTCTCGTCCTCCACCTGCTCGATGGCAGTGGTGCGAACCTTCCCGCGGAGGTAGTCCGTTGTCCGCCCGTCATCTTCATAAAGCACGAACTGTGAGGGTGTTCGGCTCGGATACACGCGAACCACTAAATCATCGCGGAACGTGCCGTCCGACCGGCGTCCAAAAACGTTCGTCGTCGATTCATCCACCCGCGCCATCGGAAGAATGGCGCCTTCTCGCGCGAATAGCGGGAGTCGGAACACACCCTTAACCTTGGCGGGAACTCCGCGCAGCCACTCACCCCGACTCTCAATGCGTTCGTGCGAATGAAAATCATACCAGGAGCCTTGCGGTAAAAAAACGTCTCTCTGATTCTGGCCCGCCTGCGCGATTGTCGCCACCATCAAATCACGCCCGATCAATTTCTGATCTCCGGATTCGCGCAAGGCTTCTACGTCTTGATAGTAGAAGACAGCGGGCGCCACAACCGGATCACCTGAACGATAGGCCGCATGAGCCAATGAGTAATAATAAGGAACAAGCGCATAGCGCTGCCGCAGGTTGAAGAGGTTGCTGGCCCGATCTCCAATCCGATCCGGAGCCGTTTCCCTACAATTGCAGAGATTTTCCGTATGAGGTCGCACGGGAACATCGAGAACTGTACTCACGGCGAACCATTGCGTGTACATCTCATTCAAATCACCCTTCAACGACTTGCGAATAAATCCCCCAATATCTGAACCAAAATAATCCATGCCCGAAAAGGACATATGCATTTGCGCATTCAGATGAGAACTCAGGCTTTCCAAGTTGCTACCAATGTCGCCGGACCACATCGCGACTCCGAAACGTTGGCTGCCAGATGTTCCCGACCGCGACAGGATCCACGGGCGAGTCTGAACGTCATGACGATTGTAACCATCGTAAATACTTTGTGACCAAAGCAGGTTAAAGACATTGTGGATTTCGGCGTGACGGAAACGGCCATGATTGTAATAGGACGTCGGTTCAAACATTTCCGGTTCACCCAAATCCGTCCAGTGCCCCATCACTCCCATCTCCACGAGCGGCTGGCGTTTCCAATCGTGCCAGAACTTGGCGGCGTCTGGATTGGTCCAGTCGATCATTCCACCCAGACCCCACCACGGATTGTACGAAATGTAGGAGGATTTCTTGGCTTCAGGATCGTCATGTGCCAGGTAGCCTTTTTCGGCCATCGCCTGGTGCTCCGGGAGGCCTTTGCTCATGTAAGACTCTTCAATGACCACGATCCCCAGACCCTCGTTACGACCAAGAGTTTCAATTTTACCCGCGGGATCCGGAAAGTGGCGCAAGTCCCAATTCAAGCCGCCCATCGCGCTTGTTTCAGAATTCTTTTGAATGCCTCCGAACCATTGCAGATCCAGTACGAAGCCATCAACGGGAAATCGTGCCGCACGCAAGGTCTCTAACTTCTCTTCCATCTCTCCCCAGTTGTCATAACCGTACTCGGAAACCCAAAGACCAAACGCCTTCTTAGGAGGTACGGGTGGCCGTCCCACGAGTTCCATGTAGTCGCGGCGCAGATCCGGTAGATCCGGCCCCAGCATCACAAAGCCGCGCACGCGGTTGTCACCGGTCTCAACCTGCCACGGGCGCGAGCGCAAATCCCAACGCTGGCGGGAGGTGTTATCTAAAAAGAATGCGAAGTTCTGGCTGTCAGCTCCCACCGCATACAGAATAGGAAACTGAGCATTGCCTACGGACCCGCCATTGAAACTCCCCATATTGTTTCCAAAGGCCGTGCCTCGGATCTTAGAATCGTTGCCGGAGTCTCGCACTCGTCCCACCCAATCCCCGCTGGATGACCCGGGATCAAAGAACTGCTCTCCTAAACCATAAGCGTTCTGCATCTCAGGAGCCGCGACAGTCAGTCCTGAGAGTTCCGTGCGCGGGCAAAATGTTCCTGCAGTGAACGCCTTCACTTTATCAGTTATTGTGAAGCACAGAGTGTCCGGATTCACTTCGACGACCATTGCGGCCGTCGCAACGCGATTGCCCTCGTGCGTAAACTCCGCGAGATCTTGACGTTCATGATCCGAAACCATCGGCGAGACCGGAATTGAATCCCCCGTCTCCGCGTCCGAAGGCCAATAGGCGAAGTGCAAAATATCATCCCGGTCGAATTCGAGAACAAGAGAGGCGCCCTGCGAACCTTGGATCATGACTCGGCCAGCCGGCGGGCGGATTAAGAAAAAAGGAAGTGCCAATAGGATGACAAAGAGTAGGTGGGCTAAAATTTTACGCATAGTGATGGTGGTTTACGGGAGATTGCGCGAGAAGTCCATTCGCCTGGATCACGAATTATTACACGAAATTTTACACGCCGGACTGGGCCCGGGAAAATCCTCGAGGGAACTCGTTGTCCGCCCTAAAGTCCGGACATGCCGATCTTGGTTGTTGGAACTTCGCTGATAAGCGCCTTCAGGTTCAAAATCTCAGCGACCTGCCAATGTCCTTCGGGCTGCTGGATCAGCAAGATTTCAGGCCATCGGCGCTGCCCATCGGCCGCCACGAGAGCAATCGTCACATAAGCGTGGCCACCCGAACGCCGCACGGCACGCACACCCTCGAACACGACGTCACCCTCGATCAACCGGTGAATCTCACTCGAAAGTCCCGCTCCCGAATTGTAGTCGTCATATTCACCACTAGATACAAAATCTAAAAACCGAGACTTGAGCACCTCGGCCAGTTGGGGCCGAATCATCTCCACAAGGCCCCGGGAAAGCGTTTCGTCAGCGAAGGCCCAGTCCCCGTCCGGGGCCTGCTCCGGCAATCCAGCCGAGAATTGATCGATCGCTGAGATGACCACGCGATCCACATCGATATACTTCTTCACTTCCGCGACATCGTGTCCGCGCAAAGCTTCAGCTAGATTTTGTAGGGAATGCCCGGGTGAGCGCACCCAATCCTGGTATCCGCCCAGACCCGCAAGAATAATGATGAACAATAGATTCATGACTCTGTCTCCGCCAACGTTCCGTAAAGTCGAAATCTCTGTAGATCTTATCGGCAGGACCCAAGTCCGATCTGAGGCCAAGTTCGAGAAAACCGCTGAAATTGTTGCCAACCGTATCATTTTGAGAGACTCCCAGAAGGGCTTCATTGTTGGCCTTGGATCAGGCGTTTACGTTTAGTGAAAGCACTTCTTGGCCGCAAAGCCGACACGTCCGTCGGAGAGAGAGAATGAGAACCAAGTTTTACCCTCGTCACTCCGGCTCACGGCTGTCCCACTTTGTTGCACCATTATCACCTTGGCGTCGCGAGCGGGCCTCTCGAAGACGCGGCACTTGCGTTTGAAGACCAATTCCTCGGGCGCCATGTCAGCGCTGAGTTTCTGAACGCGGCCAGCGCTCTCAATCTGATTCGGGGCCCGATCGATGCGCGATTCCGCGGTATGAACGGCTTCCTGAGCAAGTTTCGACTGAGCTTCCAGCTTGGCGGTGTTCATGCGCTCCTGCTCGGCCTCTTTCTCCAATGCAACTTTGCGCTGCTCAGCCTCTAGCGAACGTTGCTTCATCCCATCAATGAGAGCTTTTAAGCGTGCCTGCTTCTGCGCCTCTTCCTGCTTCACCTTCGCCAGCTGCGCCTCCGCTTGCTTTTGCTGTTCCTTTAATTTTTGAAATTCCTGTTCCGCCAACAGGCGCTGCTCTTCGAGGCCCGTCACGGATTCCGTCAGCCGGTCGCGCTCGACCGTGGTTTGCAGGAATTTGTTCGCCGCCTCATTGCGAAGCTCCTTCAGAGTGGCGAGATCCATGTTCGCCTTTTCCACTTTGATTTTCATTTCCTCAGACGTCTTGTTGGCGGCGGCTGTTTCTTGCGCCAGGCGTTCCATATCTTTCTTCAGGCGGGCCGATTCCGAGTTTAACCGATCAATTTCCGCCTCCGCCGATTTCATGCGCGAAATCGCGTCTTGACGTTTCGATTCCGCCGCATTATGGGCGTCGCTCGCAGCCTTATAGGCACTACGCACGCGCGCCTGTTCACGGGCGAGGGATTCCTGCACATCCTTGGTTTCAGCGTAAGCGGCATCGGCTTCTTCCGACACTCCTTCCATGTCTTCAACGTCTTCCAGGTCCATCGCCGTTGCGGGCGTGCCGACCGCAGACATTCCCAGTATGAGAATCACTCGAAGAATGGCGTCGAACGTTTGACTTGGCATAATCCCCCCTAAAATCAAAGACCCACAAAAGGGAGAATATGCAAGGACAAGGCCGACAAATTGAATCTAAGTATATGTAATTACAAATAAATCTAATAGATCAATTTGAGACGGTGGCAATGAAATGGTCGCCGTAGCTCCCCCAGGAGCCGCAAGCTCGTGAAATCACTCACGCCTTGCACCTATCCTCCCGACTCTACGGCGATAAGAAGTTTAACACCCAAACTTTCAGGTGGAGACACGTCTCACAATGAAGAGACGTGTCTCCGTATTCTGCACGACACACGACCGTTAGGGGCTGAGGCTGGAGCCGCTGCCGGCGCCAACGCTCGAAGCCGCATTCGCATACCTCGGGCCATGGTCGCAATTCAACACCTCTTGCGCACGCAAGAGAGCAAAATCCGGTTCTTCATCAATCACTTTCAATTCTTCGTACTTGGCTTCCGCGCGCCGACCACTATCCAAGCAGGCCTGAATGGCCGCACGAGCCTCAGGTCGGAGCGGCGCCTGCTCGGTTGTCGTCGGCGGGAAGGCGGATGGGAATAGATCGCCTTCATGCAAGGCCGCCAGGTCTTCAGGCGTCGGATTGGGAGCGGTGGCGGCAAGGAAATCAGGATCAAAACCCACTCCCTGGTGAGTTCGGCCGGTGACAGGATAGTAAAAGCGCGCGATGGTCTGGCCAAACACAACTTGATCATCTTCGAATTTCAGGTCGGGATGCATCTCCAGAACTCGGTATTTCTGGACCGTTCCTTTGCCAAAAGACTTCACTCCCACCGTCCAGGCGCGCTCGTGATCACTCAAGGCTCCCGCAACCAGTTCCGATGCACTGGCCGAGCCGGCATCAATAAGGACCACCATAGGAAGTCGGGTGAGCTGGTCCACAGAACTTTTCAGACGCTCAGATCGCGGAATGAAAAGTGGTGTCATGCCCTGAGATCTGTAGGCGCGTTCGAGTTCGCGGATGTACCAGTCTTCAGCTCGAGCTTCGACGATAATTTTCTTACCGACGAACACGCCACCGACATCTACGGCCTCGTCCAATAGACCGCCAGGATTTCCACGAAAATCGAGGATGATTCCTTGAACCGCAGACCATGCTTCCACCTCGCGGACGGCGGCGGCGATTTGCTCGCTGGTGCCTTCACCAAAATGCGCGAGCTTAATATGAGCGTAGGTATTTCCTAACTGGGATACGGCCGTGACCTTTACGTTTGGAATTCGAACGACAGCCCGGCTCACTTCCAGGTCCATAATGACTCCGTGACGCGAGACACGAAGATTCACTTTTGTCCCGACTGGACCTAAGATTCTTTCCCTGACCTCATCGCTGGTTTTGCCACCGAGACCTTCACCGTCGGCCGAGACAATTATATCTCCCTTGCGCAATCCCGCAGCGGCAGCGGGACTGTCCGCAAACACCTCATGAACCTTTACCGTGCCGTCCTTAGTTGAAAACGAAACCCCAATGCCAGAGAGTGATTGATCCGATTTCGTCCTTTCTTTTAGGACAGAACGTGGCACGAGTGAGGCGTGAGCATCGACCACCACCAGCCCCTTGTTTATGGCCGCTCCAATCGCATACTGTGGGATCACGTCTGCCGGAAGTGACTCCATCAGAGTTTTTATTTTGCCTACGAGGTAAATTCTCGGCTCCTCCGCGATCAGAGAGCGGGCCGCGTTTCGAAACATTTCCGAGCGATGGTGGATCTTTTCCGCGTACTGCTTGGGTTTCACCTGCTCTTCGGATGGGTTCTCCGCTTCTTCCATCTGAACCAAAATGAAATCGCCAATTGTCTCCACAATCTGAAAACTCAACTCCGGCTCCAGAGTTTTGATATCTTTCGGTAAGAGTTGCTGCACTGGTTTGGTCAATTGGCCCAAACCATTATAGATAAAGATGCAATACACCATAGCTTCGACCGAACGGTCACAGTCTTGATAATAGGTCATGAAATGATCGAAAGCGCGGGTGTCGAGCTTCGTTTCCTTCCACGCCTCCTTCGGATTCTGAAGCGCGAAGGCCGCAGCGCAAAACGTGAGCAGAAATATGAAAACAGATACGGATCCTAAAATTGAAGTTGAAGTTAGGAATGGTACACGAATCCCCCTAAAAGGCTTTCCCCGATAAGTCCTCAAAGCGTCCTCCCTCTATGGACAAGTCTTAAAATGTCTGACTGTTGGCCGGTCGACCGATGTTAAACGGAAGAGCATAATAGGTGCCAATTTGGTGCTTCTGTAAATGATACGTGGGTCCTGCCTGAAGTCTCTCCAGAGCGAACACGAAAAGTGCGCCGCTAATAGGAGCTACGCGAGACCGTTATGGACTCTGGTATTTTGTAAATGGAGCCGGTAAACGTTTTCCGGTTCGACACGTGAGGCCATTAGCTTGAGCCCTTCTGACGGAGTGAGTAGAGTGCCTCCATCGACCTGGGAGGGAGAAAGATGACAAGCCGCGGATATTTCCGATACCCAACTGTTTTTGGCGAGAACGTGGTGTTTGTGAGCGAGGATGATCTTTGGGAAGTGCCTCTCGCCGGCGGCCGCGCGCGTCGTTTGACCGCAGGCTTGGGCGCTTTTTCGCGACCGCAGTATTCTCCCGACGGACGTTGGCTCGCGTTTTCCTCCGCTGAAGAGGGGCATCTGGAAGTCTTTGTTATGCCGGCCGAAGGCGGAGAGATTCGCCGTCTGACTTACCTCGCGGCGCAATCCGCCGTCACGGGCTGGCGTGATTCCGAAACGATTTTGTTCGCATCGACCGCCTTTGAACCGCACCGTGCACCCACGATTTGCCAGATTTCTATTCATGGCGGCCTGCCCACCTCGTTGCGGCTCGGTCCGGCGGTCCATCTCGCGCTCGGAGTGGAAGGTGTCGTGTTGGAACGAAATGCTTTTCGCGCGGATCCCGCACACTGGAAAAGATATCGCGGGGGAACCGCAGGCAAACTCTGGTATGCGCGCGATCTGGATAGTGAGTTCAAGCCCTTGATTTCGCTGGCTGGGAATCTTTCGCGCCCCCTCTGGGTGAAAGGCCGGGTGTACTTCCTCTCCGACCACCAGGGAGTGAGTAATCTTTATTCCTGCACGCCTCAAGGGGAAGACCTGCGCCAGGAAACGCGCCATGACGACTACTACGCGCGCAATCCCGCAACGGACGGCCGTCGCGTTGTTTATCACTTAGGGGCTTCTCTTTATATGTACGATGTGGAGAAAGGTCACTCGCGCCGAATTGACGTCCAATATCACAGCCAACGCACCCAACGGCAGCGCCGCTTTGTAAAGCCCGCGGATCACCTGGAGTCCGCTGGACTGAATCACGACGGCGAAGAAGTCGTCATCACCACGCGGGGACAAGTGCACCACATGAGCGCTTGGGAAAGTCCCGTGGGTGTGCGGCGCGAAGCCGGCGCCCGCTATCGTCTGGCACGGTTCACTCCCGACGGCCACCATATCGTGTCGGTGATTGACAGCGCGAATGGAGACGAGATTTTAGAGGTATTCAATACGCAGGCGCAGAGCTTTGAACAAATCTCCAATCCGGACTGGGGACGTTTTGTCGAAATAGAAGTCTCGCCGCGAACGCCTCGAATCGCGTTCACAAACCATCGCAATGAGATTTGGATCGTGGACTATGCCGCCAAAGAGAGTCGGCGGGTGTCCCGCAGTGAGCATCGTGTGATCCGCGGCTTGAGTTGGTCACCCGACGGAACTTGGCTCGCATTTTCCCGGAGCGAAAGCTGGAACCGCTCGCATATTTGCATCGCGGACGCCGCAACAGGTGAATTTCAGCCCGTCACCGAACCTCTGTTTGAGGATTTCAGTCCGAGCTTTGACCCAGACGGGCGCTACCTCTATTTCCTCTCCACACGGAAACTCAATCCGGTCTACGACGCTGTTCAATTTGAACTTTCTTTTCCCAAGGCGGTCATCCCCTGCTTGGTGACACTTAGGACGGAGTTTCCATCACCTTTCCTTAAAACGGATCCGCCTCCGCAACCGGGAAGCAAAAACCGTCCAGGTGACGGCCTGGGTGGAGGCGCTCCTGAGGTGAAGATCGACTTCGATGGAATTCACAAACGAGTGCTGGCCTTTCCTTTACCCGAAGCGCGCTATGAGAAGCTCTTCGCTGGCGACGGCAAAAAGGTCTTTCTGATGTGCGCTCCCATTGAAGGCGCTCTGGACCAACCGATGTGGCAGACATATCCTCCTTCCAAGAATTTGTTAAAGGTGTATGACTTCCGCACACAGAAAGCGTCCACGTTCGCCACGGGAATTTCGGAGGCCTCGGTTTCGTTCGATGGAAAATCTGTTCTCCTTCGCGTTGGTAAAAAGTTGAAGGTGCAAAGGGCGGACGCCCGTCCCCGACGCTCGCCGCCTGGGGCGAAATCCGGGCGTGAGAGTGGTTGGATTGATCTGGAGCGCGCCAAGGTCCTAGTGGAACCGGCGGCGGAATGGAAACAGATGCTGCACGAAGTTTGGCGGCTCCAGCGCGATCACTTTTGGCGCGCCGATATGTCGAAGGTGAATTGGGCACAGACGCTCGATCGCTATCGGCCCTTGCTGGATCACGTCAATACCCGAACCGAGTTCGCCGACTTGGTTTGGGAAATGCAGGGCGAATTGGGGACCTCCCATGCCTATGATATCGGCGGTGATTATCGGCGTGAGCCCAGTTATCCAGTTGGCCTGCTGGGGGCTGAATTCTCCTACGACAAGGCCTCCGGCGGATATCGTATCGAACGTCTCATTCAGGGCGATGCCTGGAACTCCGCGGAGGCGTGTCCCGTCACTGCGCCGGGCGTAGGGCTCGCACCAGGAGACATTCTACTTGGAATCAATGGCCAAAAGCTCAGCGCTGAAGTCACCCCGAATCACCTTCTTCTGCATCTAGCAAACAGCGAAGTGGATCTAACCGCACAACTTAGAAACGGCGAACTCCGGCGGGTGCGTGTGCGAGCCCTCGCGCAAGAAACTCCCGCTCGTTATCGTGAGTGGGTGGAGAGCCGCCGCCGGTATGTGAGCGAGAAAACACGCGGGCGTGTGGGTTATATCCATATTCCGGATATGGGCGCGCGCGGGTTCGCTGAGTTCCACCGCCATTTCCTACGCGACTATGACAAAGACGCCCTGATTGTAGATGTGCGCTACAATGGCGGCGGTCATGTCTCCCAGCTCCTTCTCGAAAAACTCTGTCGCAAACGGATGGGGGCGGATGAAACAAGGTGGTTTGGCACGATCCCATTTCCCGAAGAATCCCCCGCCGGCCCGATGGTGGCCTTGACCAATGAATATGCCGGATCGGATGGCGATATCTTCTCTCACGCTTTTAAACTCAAGAAGGCGGGACCCCTGATCGGACGCCGCACATGGGGCGGGGTCGTCGGCATATGGCCGCGCCACTTTCTGGTCGACGGAGGTATCACCACTCAGCCGGAATTCTCACACTGGTTTGTCGACGTCGGTTGGCAGGTGGAGAACTATGGGGTGGAACCTGATATCGATATCGACAACCCGCCTCACGCATTCCGTTGCGGGGAAGATCCCCAACTGGATCGCGGAATTCGGGAAGTCTTGAAACTTCTTGAAAAGAGTCCTCCGTTTCGACCTGTTATGAGTGAGGGACCAGACCTTGGCTTTTCGCCCTCGCCCTCACCGTAATCTGAGGTGAGATTCTAGAGTGGAATGCCCATGAACAAGGGTCCCAAGGAGCGACCCCGACTTGCACGCGCGAGCGCCTTATGAAATTGTTCGAGTTCATTCACCTGCGGGCGCAATTGCCGCCATTCGGCGTTGAGTTCTTTGCGCACGCGCTTACGAATCCCGCCCAGGGATTGGCCGCGGCGGCGACGGCGACTGAAGTCCCATGCGGGTAATCCCCGCAATCGCTGGACCTCTTGCTCTAAGAGGATAAGTTCTTTCTTGAGCCATGCCGCACTTCTCTGAATGTCATTCACTGTGAGTTCCGAGAAGGCTTTGGCTCTCAGGAGCGTGAGGTGGTGCCAGCGCTCGAGTTCCTTTAGGTCGCCCCGATCATAGGCGGACTGGATTCGATTCCACATACGTTCGCGCCAAGGTTCATGAGCTTCACGCGCATCCGGATGTAATCGCCGTACAAGCTTACGATACACCACACGCAATCGCTCATGATCTGGCGTCTGAGCCGGCGGGCACTCGTAGGCACTCTGCACCTCGTCCGAAAGAAAGGACCAAACCCGAAAGAACAATTCCGGTGCCGCCGCCTCGTCGCATAGCCTGAGCAATTGGAGGGCCGTTTCCTGAGACGCGCAAGCGCGCGCCAAGGCTTCATCGGAAAGACGCTGTAGCCGCTCAAGGAGGTCGCGCCGCCACTGCTCGCGCGAGATTCGGGACTGAACTTGAAACGGATGGAGGGTGCCCGTCGACTCACCGGCACCATCGGATGCGACAGAACCATCCGAAGTATCTAATTTCTCGCGCTCCTCACGTTCCTGGCGAGCGAATTTTTGGCGCGCCCGTTGATGTTCCTCCACATGCGCGCGCAGGACCATAGACCCCTCCGCATAGGCTCGCCGCTCCTCCAGAACCAGCCTGTACGCGGCGGGAAGGGGCACGCCCAGCATACTGGCCGTAAGCATCACCGCTTCGTGCAAGGACAAAAGGTCCTCAAGGCGATCTTTAATTCCATTCAATCGTTCACGTTCGCGTGTGAACGTCTTACGTGTCCACTCTCCAAACTCCACTCGATCTTGGTTGTGGAAGCGAAAAACACGCTCTTCGAGGTGGTCCATCCGGTTCAGCAGCCGGGCGACGCCCTTGAAGCGATTTCTTTTAATTCGAGAGTCATTGATCACCAGCAGGTGGCGAACGGGTCGATAGCTCAAAGATGCAGAACTCATGGAACCCCAAAAACTACCTCAGAAAGAGACGATTAACTACGGCTTTAAAGCCGCACGCTGTTTCGTTCGAGCCTCATGATATGGCGCACAACTGACTCCGACTGGCTCTACGTTGTAAGCAATGTTTCTCGCAACGCCTTCGCATTTGGAGTCAGTCCCAACGAGGACCTGAGACGTTCTGCAAGGTATGTTGCGGGCCAGGAAGAACCCAGGTCATTTGTTTATTCCAAGCTCACGCCATCTCAATGGGCAGCCGTAGACATGTTGATTTCGCAATTCATTTCAGCCGCCAACGATCCAGGCGTCGATTCGGCCGTGAGCCTGGTTGAACTCGGTTCGCCTGAGAGTGAAATGACGGACCGTCAAAAAGCGGAAGCTCATGCTCTCGTAAGGGCTCTCCAGCAGCGAATTGAAGATATCGGCCTAGCGGTGTCCCTGTTTATCAAACCGCCTCCGTGATTTCGAGTCAGCCACTCAAATTGACATTTTCGCTAACATAGCATCCAATAAGATACACATAGAGATACAAAGAAAAATAAATTCCGGAATCAGTCGGAATTAAGGAGAGAAGATGCTCCGCAATCTTGTTCTCGTGAGCCTGCTGGGCATGGGATGCACCACGCACGCTTACGAAGCGCTTCGCGCCGTACGTGGAATCAAATATCCCAACTCGGACGCTGAGGGAACGCTTCCCGTGGTCACAACCGCCTGGACTCTCCCGAGCCGGGCTCCCTATACGGGGTTTTCTGAACTGATTCCCTATGCCCTGCGCTCGCCCCATCAACAGGAGGCCGGAAGCTGCCTGTACATGTCGCTCACGGGGATTGCAGAATTTTGGTTGAGCCGGCTAAATCCAGACCTTTCACGAGAGCCTGAGGGTCCCCTCGACCTGAGCGAGCGCCACCTCATGAATGTAGCCGCTCAATCGGAAAGCCAACTCGGAGTGGAGAACTGGCGCACGGACTCCGTTTATCTGATGAACAATTGGGGTGGATTGCTACGCAATACGGAATATCGCTTCACCAAGGGCTGGGTGCTCCGTCGCGGAGGGCGCTATGTTCGGGTGAATCCGCACACGCCCGGCTCCAGCTATAGCACCCGTTACAACTGGGTGGATGAAATGGACTCCGCACACTCGACGCCAGTTACCCTGCCTCGACTCGAACGCGAAATTTTGTTTGCCGATCCCGAGAAAGACCAGTGGAATGTAGGTATCATGCCTCATGATATTGTGGACACCATCAAGCGCGCTTTGGTCGAGCGGCGCGCGCCCGTGCATGTGATTTACAACCATTATGGATACTGGCACGCCGTGAATATTTTAGGATTTGACGACCAGGCGGATTCCAAGAACTGCTCTTTTGTGCGCGGCTTTTTCGTGTACATGGCGGAAAAGCATCGCGACCTGAGCGATCAGGCGGACCAAGCTTCCGATCCCCAGCGGCGCGCCGAGCTCCTGCGGGCGGCGGAAAAAGCGCGTCGCACCGGCCTTAAAGCCCAAGAGGCCTTTAACCGCGGCGGCGGATGCCAATCCCGCGGCATGTTCTATGTGCGCGACTCTATTTACTCGGACGCAAACGGCCCCGTATACGATTATGATCCAGCCCAACAGGGGGACGAAGCCCCTTACGCGCGTCCGATTGTTCTTCATGAGTACGACTGGATTCGCTACTTGGGCAATCACGCCTCAGTTATCTTCTTACAGGAGTCATCACATTGAAGTGCTTAACTTTATTCCTCGCGTTCACTCTCGTCGCGACCGTGGTTTCGATTGCTCCAGCGCATGCCGCACTCTCACCACTCTCTGTCGGTATCGTGCCTCCAGTCCAATTTCCTCCTTCTGATTTCAGTGTCACCGGCGCCCGCGTCAGTCTTGTTTACGGCAAGCATCGGGATCTGTATGGATTAGACCTTGGAGTCATTGGCAACATCACCCAGCAGTCCTTTGTGGGGTTGGGAGTTTCCGGCCTCTACAATATCACACGCGGTTCGACCACGATCTTGGGATTACAACTCGCCGGAGCGGCCAATATCAACAGCAATAAGACGCACGTGTATGGCGCCCAGATCGCGTTGGGCGTAAACTCCAACACGGCCGCTTCCTCACTCACCGGGATTCAATTCGCTCTTGCGAACCTCAGCACGCACACGGATATTTACGGCGTACAAGTCGGTGTTTATAACCGCGCGCAGTCCGTTTATGGTTTCCAGATTGGATTGGTAAACGTGGCGAAATCTCTCCATGGCATCCAAATTGGGCTGGTTAATTTCCACCAAACTGGACTCTTCGCCGTCTCGCCCGTCATCAACATTGGGTTCTGATCCGCACCCGGATTCGAACTCGATCAAAAACTTACATGACAAGCGTGTAGCGCTTACCCAATATATGTCTGGCCCGGGCGCAACAAGACGGTCCGACAGCGGGCGGCCGCAGGAGAGTCAAGTCTCGGATCCGACTCGCGATTTCCTTTCTCCAACCTGAGTTCATTTTATGACAGCTGGCATGCAAGAGGGGGCGCCTCAGTTTTCCCTGTCCAACTCGTTCCAGCGATTTTTTTGACGCGCGACAAAAGACTCTGATACAAGCTCTGCAAACACAGTGTTCCCTCAACCCGAAGACGTGACTTTGGGTATTTTTTTGCTCCCGCTCGCGGGCCGGCAAAGGGACACGTAAACAAGTCTCGTAGGAGGACAGTAAGATGTCAGGGTTCAAAGTCTCCATGCTCATGTCGTTGGTCGTTGCGCACGCCCTCGCAACGTCCTCGCTCGCGCTGGCGCAGGATAAAGTGGAATTGGGAATTTGTGGCGGTGGCAAATCGGGCACTTACATCAAAGCCGCAAAGTACATCAAGCAAATGCTCGTCGGCAACAGCGGAAAAAGTGATTTTGAAGTTAAGGTTTATGAAACGGAAGGTTCCCAAGACAACATCAACCTGATGGCTGAAGAAAAATGTCAGGTGGCTGTGATCCAGAACGATACGAATGAATGGTACCTGCGGCAGGCTCACGCCACACCGCTTGCTCTCCGAACTGTAAACAAGGCCTATAAAGAACACTTTCACATGGTCTGCCACCGCAGCCTCAAGGTGGAAGACTTTGACGACCTTGTGAAACTCTCGAAGACCGGACAGTCGTTGGTCTATGTTGGCAGCGCGAATAGCGGCGGGGCAATGACGATGGACAATCTGAAGAATTTGCGGAAGGATTATGAGTCCATTAATCCATTTCCTAACGATCGGACCGAGAAGTTAGATCATACTCAGAACGCAATCGACCTCGCCCTCCTCAACAAAGCCTGTGCCGCTTTCGTGACTCGTGCTCCTTATGAGCACCTGAAAAAACTCAACGAAACTCAGTACCGGGAACTCAACCTCGTAAATATGAACGACGGCAAATTCAATAACTTAGAAGATAAGGACGGCAACGAACTCTATGAGTTTGTGAAGTACAGTGATCTGGAAGAAAATCTCTACAACAAATTGCGTATGAGAAATCCGGATGCGACAGGCCTCTCGTCCTACGGTGAACGCGACATCTACGCCTTGGCCATTACCGCCAATGTCGTGGTCAATGTGGACTGGGAAACCAACATGAAGGGCCAGCTACAAACCGTGGGTAAGACGGGAACGGTGATGAAATGGGACCGAGTTCTCGGTAACATTGCAAAGTTCAACGGGAACTTTGACCAGATCGCGTCCGTTCTTAAGGCCGTCACGTCGCAGCCCCCCCCGCGCGACTAAGAGGGTTTAGCCATGAAAGCTTTAAAGTTTATACTTTTTGTCTCGCTCGGCCTGGCGGCATATCAAAGCCGGGCCGGCATCTTCGACTACTTCACCGGAGGCTCTAAGGAGCAGAAGGAGCAAGCTCCCAAAACTCCGTCGCCGCCAAAAGCCTGGACGGCCGAGAACGAAGCTGAACGCGATCTCCAAACCATGGTCAATCGCGTTTCCACGGTTTCGCGTGAAGAACGCCAACGCCGAGGCGAAGGCATCGCCCGCACTCTGACAATGGCCGCGAACACGGATCAAATGCGTAAGGTTGAAGACTTAAGTCAGACTCTTCCGCCGATCGAAAACTTCGCGGTTCCGGTGTTGCCTGACACCAGTGAAAGTGAAACCGTTATTGTTGAGATCTTCGCGTCCACAGAAAAGTCAACGGATCCGAAGCCCGGTGACGCGCCCACGGAAAATTGGTTGAACGAGGCGGCTCGTGGATTTAATGCTGCGAACTTTCGTACCTCCAAGAACCATGCGGCGCGACTTGCCATCCGCCGGATCGCTTCAGGAACAGGTTACCAATTCATTATTAGACCGAAGTTCGATCCTTCATTCATTGATCAACCGGAAGCCTATTCCCCCTCGAGCTCATTTTGGGTACGCATGGTGGAGTCGCACGGGATCAAGACCACCCAGATCACCGACAGTCTTGTCGGCAACGTAGCTGGTATTGTGATCAAGAAAGATAAGCTCGCTCGTCTAGGAATTGTTGCCGACAAGTTCGGAATCGCTGAGCTTGTGGACGCGGTGAACGCAGGACGTCTGCGAATGGGTTACACCAACCCGTTCGAAAGTACGACCGGACTAAACCTTCTCACCCAGGTGCTGACCGCGTTGTCCGAGAAGCTGCAGAAGGACCCCGCAAGTCGTGAAGTGGCCGAAGCGTTTCGAAAGTTCCAGGCTGGAGTTCCGACTACATACGAAACCACGCTCCAGATGCGTGATGCTATTGAAAAAGGTGATCGTCTGGATGCGATGGTGATGGAGTATCAAACGTACGTGACCAACGAAGCTCTGAAAAGAGATTACCAATTTATTCCGTTTGGAGAACGTCACGACAATCCGCTTTATGCCGTGGGCGATATCGATCCGGAGAAGATGGAAGTCCTGCAGCTGTTCAAAAAGTTTATTGAAGATGCGCCGGCGCTCAAAGCTAAGGCGTTCGATATGGGCTTTGATCGCGTGAAGAATTACAAGTCTCCGCGCAAGCTGCATAATGGCGACGTGCTCCGCCGACTCCAATCCGTATGGAAGAGTGAGAAAAGCGCAGGCGCTCCCGTTGCGGCCATATTCCTCGGGGATATCAGCGGCTCCATGAAGGAGAGGAGTGTCAAGTATGTAAATGGCAGACGTGAAGAAGGCAAGATGCGGATTACTATGCTCAGCGAGGCACTGACCGTAGGCGCGAACTTTATCAAGCCCGAAAACAAAATCGGGGTTGTATTGTTCGATGGTCATGTCACGCGTGCGCTCGACATCAAGCCCTTCGATGAGCCCCACAAGCAAGAATTCCTTGCACTGGCACAAGGTCTATCTCCGGCGGGTTCCACCGCAATGTACGATGGAATTACCATGGCTCTTCACGACCTGATAGGAGAAGCCAAGCTCCATCCTGGAACGAAACTCGTACTGATCGTCCTCAGTGATGGCGCCTCCGGAAGCGACGCTCTCAGCCCCCGTCGGGTCAAAGAGATTGTCGCGGCCCTCAAGATTCCCACGTATATTTTGGGCCTTGAAGCTGATGATAGGGAAGCTTTGTATTATGGACCAAACAATGAGCCGATCACATTGATGGGAGACTTAAAGAACACCGCCCGCGCTTCCGGCGGGGATGCCTTTCATGTGAAAGCGGATGAGGTCGAAAACAAGATTTCGAACCTCTTGAATTCGCAACTGTAATTCTATTTCTTTATGTTCGTTATGGCGGCTTTCCTCTCTTGAGGAGAGCCGCTTCAACTTCTTCCAGAACAAACAAGATCGAGGATAATAGATGATGCGCGACACTTTATTAAGGATAGTCATCGGCGGATGCATCCTAAATTGCGTCCCCGCGTTTGCGTTTTTAAACGTCGAATCCATCCGTATGGCGGCGGAAGCCAAAGAGGGGGTGACAGGTTCCCTCGGGCTTAAGGTGGATGGACAAAGCGGAAATAGCGAAAAGTTCGCCTCCGAACTCACCACACTCAACTTGTACCGACGGAGCCATAGCGAATACCTGGCGGCGGGAAAATACCGTTACGGCGAGAGTTTTAGTCGCAAGGATGCTCACGAGGGACACGCTCATCTCCGCTACACCCATGACCTTCCTTCAATCCCCCCAGCATGGGAGAGCTTTGTGCAGACCGAGTTCAACGAATTCAAGCGCCTGAAACGGCGGGATGTCTACGGTACCGGCTTGCGCTTTCGGCTGTCGGCTGCTGGCGAAAAGGATCGATTTTTTCTGGGTACGGGTGCCTTTTATGAAGAAGAGAGATTTACGAGCAAAGCTGAGACTCAAGATCAGAGCACCTTCCGAGGCAATCTGTATGTCTCCTACGTGCGCGCCCTCACGGAAACCGTGTCCGCGAGCGTGATCGCCTATTATCAACCGTCGTTAACTGCTTTCAGCAACACTCGCGCTCAGCTCGATTCGGGACTGCAGGTGACTCTCAGCAAGCGTCTGTCGTTGATTCTGGAGTATGACCTGCAATTTGATAATGAACCGGCCACGGGAGTCGAGAAGACCGACTCCACGTATATGGCCGGTTTGTCGTATACCTATTAAATACTTATTAACCTCACTTTCCTTAGAATCAAGATTAGTATCTGAGACTAAAGATCAGGATGGGGTGGGCTGCTCGCCCATCTCAACCTTGACCTGACGGGACCGGTTGTTGCGCAAGACCTCCAGCGTGGCGCTTTTGCCGGCTTCCAATTTGTCGAGGGATCTATAGAGATCCTTGACGTTCTTGACTTCGTTATCATTCACTTTGGTAATGACATCGAACGGCTGCAGGCCGGCTTTGGCCGCCGGCTGTCCGGGCATAACATCTTTCACCAAGACGCCCTCGGCACTTTTCAGCTTGAGATAGGCCGCGAGGTCTTCGGGCACGTCACGGATAGCGACACCCAGCCAGGGACGAATCACTTTTCCGCGTTCCGCCAGCTGCACGACCACCTTCTTGGCGGTATTGATCGGAATGGCGAACCCAATGTTTTGCGCGCGCGGATCGATAGCCGTATTGATGCCGACCACTTCACCATCCATATTGACCAGTGGCCCGCCGGAATTCCCGGGGTTGATTCCGGCGGAGGTTTGCATAAAGTCAGTCCGTGCACCTTCGAGGTTACGCCCCACGGCGCTAATGATGCCCTGTGTGACAGTGTTGGTATGCCCATAGGGATTGCCGATGGCCACTACCCATTCTCCGACCTGGGACTTGTCACTATCGCCTAGTGGGACGTCTTTGAGACTCTCGTTCGCATCAACCAGTTTCAAGAGGGCCACGTCACTGACCTCATCAGCACCAACGATCTTAGCGAGATGGCCCTTTTCGTTTTCCTCGCCCGAAAATTTCACCAGAATTTCGTCCGCGTCTTTCCCGGCCATGCGCACGACGTGCGCATTGGTGACGACGTAACCTTGCTTGGCATTGATAACAAAGCCGGAGCCCAGGGCCGCACGCGGAATTTGAACTCCTGGCATTTCCCCAAAAGGTGCACCAAAGAAGAACTCAAAGTCGTCCTCGGGGAGCCCTGGAAACTGTGGTCCGGGCCGGCGCAGATCCCGTTTTACGCCGCTTTTTGTATAGATATTCACCACTGCTGGAGACACGCGTGCGGCGAGCGTTGTAAACGCTTTATTGAGTTGTCTCACGACGGAAAGGCCCGGCGTATTTTCCTCATTCGCGCGGGCGATGGCATTTGAATCCGTTAGAATTTTGGACTCGGTAGGGCCCTCAGCCCTCTCCTTTGTTTCTCCTTCGGCCACTTCTCCTTGGGAGGCCGCTTTGGTATGCCACGGCACGGGATGAAGCGCGCGAGGGGACGACGGGCGAGGGAGCGACGGCCATTTCACATCCAGGCCGGTGATCGCAACGACGGCCGCTCCCAGTACCATCCCAGCGATCGTATTACGAATTGAGTTCATAGACATTTGATCTCCTCCAATCAGTTCTCATTCCGGCTGCGGTCCCTGGACCTCAAGCCAAAGGTAGCGCAAAGAGATGAAGGCGATTTTAAACCCGGATGAAATTTTAATCATGGGCGTCAAAGGGCGTCCAGCGAGGGCCTGGAAGCCCCTGCTTGGGTTAGATAAAACCGCAGAAATTTCAAATATTTAGATGGATCTAAAGAATTCGAGGAGTTCGGGACCAACGCCATAGCGGATTAAAAACGACGGTTGAAATCAACTGAATTCATATACCCACCATAGACTCGCGAAGGACCTATTCCCGATTCGGGTCTGTCGAGCTTTTAGACAAAGGCGAGATAAAAAAGGCAGTAAACTGCGCGTCCTCTATGGTGAGACAAAGGCGTTGCCACCGACGACCGGATTGATTAGGTTCAGACCCACTGTGCCAAAGCTGCGCGAGCTTCTAAACAAGTTTACAGGACTTGACCAGGCCAATGAGGCAGCGGCCCGGTATCATCGCATGTTAGTTGAATTGAGTTCAGATGCGATCCTCGTGGCGGATATGGACGGCCATTTGATCGAGACTAATGGCACGGCGTGCCGTATGCTCGGGATGACGCGCGACGAGCTCGCTGCTGCGAGCATGGGTGAGCTTCTTCATCCTGATGAGCAATCTCGCTTTGCGCAGTTACGTGAAAAGGTTTTGAAGGGCTTCAGTGAGCTCAGTGAATGGCGTCTCCGGCGTCCTTCCGGAAATTATTTTCTGGCCGAGGTGAACACACGCGCCCTCCCTGAAGGATTGTGGTACTGGAGCCTGCGGGATGTTTCGGAACGCAACCAGGCTCGCATCCACGCCGAAAGTCTGCTTGCGATTTCTTCAGCATTGGCCAACGTCCGCTCGCGACAGGAAGTGGGCTCTGTGATTGTCGAGCAAACGCGCCAGCTTTCAGAAGCTTACGCGGCTTCCGTTTGGCTTCTTGATCCCCTCACTCAGGATTTCGAAGTTCTTTCGTCCGCCGGCCACAGTGAGAAACTGATGGCGGCCTGGCGACGCTTTCCCATTACGGAGTCCGTGCCTTTGAGCCAGGCTGTGAAGTCACTCCAGCCGCTTTTTTATGAGTCGCGCGAGGAACTGGTTAATAAATATCCGGTACTCTTCAAGGATCCTGCGTTCGTAGGTGTGGGCGCTGTCGCCGCTCTTCCGTTGATTGTCGACGGCAAGGCCATTGGAGGCATCGGACTGAGTTTCCATTCGGAGCGTCGCTTCAGCCTCACAGTTCAGGCTTTTCTCCGAACAGTGGCTCATCATTGCGCAATTGCATTGGAAAAGGTGAGACTCTTTGAAGCGGAACGGGAGGCGCGCGAAGCCACCGAAGCCGAACGGCAGCGCTTGGCCGAATTTTTTATGCAAGCCGCAACGGCTATCACGGTTTTCAAGGGACCTGATCTGCGACTGGAATTTATAAATGAGTCCGCAAAATCTCTTTTCGGTCTTTCCGCATCTTCTCTGGGCCGCCCGATCACGGAGCTGCGTACATTTCCTGAAAGCCAAGCCAAATTTGATCGGCTGAAGGCCGCATTCCGAGATGGAAAAGGATTTGTTGCCAGTGAGATCACCGTCCTGACCCAAAACGGCCCGACCGTTGAACGGCGGACGATCGATATCCATGTCCAACCCACCTATGATCGTGACGGGCGAACCGATGGCCTGATTACTCAAGCCATCGACGTTTCCGATAAGGTGACGGCCCGTGAAAATATCCGCAACCAGCATAAGTGGCTGGAGAAAATTCTTAATTCCATGCCCACGCCCATTGTGCTTTTCGAAAAATCCACGTTGAAATTGCTTTTTATGAACGCCGCCGCCGATACCATTACGGGCGGATTTCCAGCTTGGGCCGGCCGCACCGCCAACGGCGCGTTCTTTACAGATGCGCGCGGAGTGAAACTCCCGCTCCATGAATGGCCCCGCTTTCGCGCGGCCCAGGGCGAAACGCTCGAAGGTCTGGAGTTGGTATGGCATGTGCCGGGGACCCCTCCGGTTCCCATGCTGATCCACTCGTGCGCGATTCCCGGGCTGTTCGGCCACCCTGAAACTATCGTCATTGTGTTCCAGGAAATCAGTGAACTCAAACGCACGGAGCGAGAGCTCCGCGTCGCCATGCAAAAGGCCGAGGAAGCCAACCGTGCCAAATCCGAATTCCTTGCCAATATGAGCCATGAGATTCGCACGCCGTTGAGCGCGATTTTAGGTTTTGCTGAACTGATGAAGGATCCGATGTTACCGCTCAATGAACGCCTGAGCTATGCCGAGGTCATCAATCGCAACGGGCGACAGCTCTCGAGTATTGTCAACGACGTGCTCGATCTTTCCAAGGTGGAAGCGGGCAAGTTCGAAGTGGAGCGGATTCCCATGTCTCTCTCCAACGTGATCGCTCAGGTCTCTAGCCTTTTTCGAGGCGAGGTGGAACGGAAGGGGCTTCACCTCCGAGTGGAGCCACCGCCAGCGAAGGTTCCGGAACGGATTTGCTCCGATCCGACGCGAATTCAGCAGATCCTCACCAATCTGATCAGCAATGCGGTCAAGTTCACTCACAGGGGCGGGATCAAGGTTTCCATCGAAGCTATCGATTCCGGCCATGGCCTTCAGATTGGCTTCCGTGTGAAAGACACGGGAATTGGAGTTCCACTTCAGAAACAACAATCCTTGTTCCAGCCATTTTCACAAGGCGACACATCCATGACCCGCAAGTACGGAGGTACCGGACTGGGTTTGGCGCTATCGAAGCGCCTGGCCGATCTTTTGGGCGGGGATTTAATCTTGGTGGAGAGTCGTGAAGGAAAAGGGAGCACCTTTTTAGCCACGGTCAACGCCAATCTCGACGATCTTCCTTTGACTCAAGAGAGGCCGACGATCCAGCGGGCCGTGCCGGCGCCTCGCCGGGAGCGGGCTCTTGAAGGAAAACGAATTTTGCTTGCGGAAGACTCGCCCGACAATCAAATGCTGATCCAGTTTTATCTGGAGAGCGAAGGCGCGCACGTCGATCTCGCCCATCATGGCGGTGAAGCCGTCGAGAAGGCCTCCCACGGCGACTACAATTTGATTCTGATGGATATTCAGATGCCTGTCATGGATGGTTACAGTGCCACCCGCAGTCTGCGCAGCGAAGGCTATCAGCGACCCATTATCGCGCTGACGGCCCACGCTATGCATGAGGAGCGGGCGCGTTCTCTTCGGGAGGGCTGCAATGAGCATCTCACCAAGCCGATAGATCGCAAGCTCCTGATCCGCACAATCAAGGGCTACTTGGAACCGGAGCCGAGTGCGTCTCCGCTTCATTAGGCGCCGCCGCCAGTTCGGGGACTTCAGGCTCGGGTTCCGGGGTTGGCTGTTCCGGAGCAGGCTCGTTGGGCTTCAAGTCACCTAACAAGCTACGCTCGTGTAAGGCATCTACAATCTTTGCCGAAATCCGACCCTGTCGCGAGGCCACTCGGGCCTGCTCTGCCCATTGCGGCGGGAGCTGAGCGAAGATTCCCCACTCTCCTGTCATGTGAGCATCCTCAGGAATGCTGGGGCGCGCCTCGAAGGGAAAGGTCCATACAAAATCGGGACGCTCGGTTGAATACCACTCTCCGCCTATGACATTCATATTCTCATCCAGTTCTAAGTCATACGTGAAGCGCTTACTCCCATACATCGTGCGAGTCGCTTTCCGCGCTCGGGGAACTGTCGCGGTGGGATAAAACACCTCCATGTCGACGCCGACTATATATTTGGTCTTCTCAGCACGGAAGGTCTTATACGGATCAAATGCGAACTGTGATCGGTCCACCTTGACCTGCTCCCAATACCGCGCGGGCTTGAGAGTTCTCACATCAAAGTATCTCAAGACATACGAGTCGATAGCGTAGTTCCACACTTCGCTTCCAACGGCCGAGTCCATAACGAGACTGTCACCATCGCGGCCAACCCGATTGACAACTGTGAGATGCCAGGTTTTTGGATTGTTATCAAAGCAGTAGGGTTCTATGACGCGCCCGTTCTCGTCCATGCGGGGCTGACCTTGCGTACAGCGCTCACCCGCCCGACTGGCGCGTGGAGCAGAAGTTCCCCAGAGATAGGTCAGCAAGGCTCGAATATCCTCCGGGTAAAAGGTGACGATATGTTGACCGTTGGCGCTCATCACCTGAATGGCGTGACCGGGATCGGGAATTCCTGTGTGTATGACGGCGGCCCAGCCGTGACATAGCCCCCACCATTTGGGAACATTGCCGTACTTTTTGGCGGCGGGCTCCCCTTTCTGCCACATCCGCTGCGTCAACGTCCATTCAGGATCATCGACGAGCAGATCATACTTCTCGGCCGGCGAAAGATCCGCAATACGACCGGCCGCGACGTAAGAGGCCGGAGGCTGTGACACATAGTAGTCGAAGTTCGTAAACCACTTTGTGGACTTGGGTGACTGCGGGTCCGCATAGCGATGGGCAATCATTCCTTTCTGAGTGGGCCAGTATGAGGAATTCCATGGCCGAAAGGAGCTGCGGCCAAAAAGATGGACGCCCGGGTCCATCTGCTTCAAGTTGGTCAGTGGTTCTGAGCGGAAAACGATTTTGCCATAGTGATCCCACTCTTCTGGTAAAGCTTGAGGCCGCACATTCTCGCCGCTGTGAGCTATGGATGTCGATATCGCAACTGCAATGTAGATCAATAACAATCTGTATCTGTTCATCACTTTCCCTCCTCGACTGATAAGCATCACGGCAAAGCATGAGGTATTCCAACTTCGCACCGCAAAATCTCGCGGTCCAATGCACGGCAACCTGGAATGAGGGGAAATTAACGACTGCCTACGAGGAAAAGTTCCTCAAGCTGCTGAATTAAAAAAATCTCATCTCAAAGCGAATGAATTCCAATTGCTTGTGTCACACCGGCACGAGCCTTGCTCAAGCAACGTGACAAACTGCCCACTAGGAGGGATCCATGAAGTTTAGGTCATTTCTTGTTCTCGTCTCCGCATCGTTCTTGGCTTTCGCTTGCGGAAAAGACAAGGACAGCAACAAAGAAATTTCAGGTGCCATACAGCAAACTCAAGCTGGCGACACAAACAACACCGCAAATGAAAACAACGAGGCCATGTTGAGTCCGTCCGGCGAGACTCGGGTGAGCTCGACCATCAAAGAGTTCGAAGGTCCGATGCTCATCGAATATACCGGAGATAAGAATGCCGAACTAGACAAGATCATTGCCGCGCACCCCGATCTCGCGCGAGATGTGACATCCCTACGTTCGATCGATCGAGTCGTGGAAACCGATCAAGGTACTTATGACCTTTATGCTGGCGATCGCCTGCTCATGATTGTGGGCGCCGGGGAGAACGGTGACCTCATCCTACGTGAATCCGCAATGGAGTTCAAACCCGAGAGAATCGTCGCTCGCGTGACCCAAACTGAGCAGGGTGAGATGACGGACGCTTTGAACTTTGCTTTCCGCAACTGCGTGGCCGAGGTCATTCAGGAGCAGGTTCAGGAAGAAGACAAGGTAGAGGCACCGGTTCAAGGGCAAGATAAAGGTGAAACTCCTGTTCAGGAGCAAGATAAGGAAACTCCTGTTCAAGAACAGGGCAAAGAAGAAACTCCCGTTCAAGAGCAGCAGAAAGAAGAAACTCGTGAAATCTGCGCCACAATCGAAGTGAACCTCTACCTCGAGCAAGTTCTTGAAGAAGAGAAAACTCCTGTTCAAGAGCAAGAGCAAGAGGAAAAGAAAGAGGTAGCACCTCCTGTTCAAGAAGAAGAGAAGAAAGAAACTCCCGTTCAGGAAGAGGAGAAGGTAGAAACTCCTGTCCAGGAACAAGAGAAGAAAGAAACTCCCGTTCAGGAAGAGGAGAAGGTAGAAACTCCCGTCCAGGAACAAGAGAAGAAGGAAACTCCTGTTCAGGAAGAGGAGAAAAAAGAAACTCCTGTTCAGGAACAAGAGAAGAAAGAAACTCCCGTTCAGGAAGAGGAGAAAAAAGAAACTCCTGTTCAAGAGGACAAGGGTCAAATCGGTGAGCAGACCCAAGGTTAGTTCACGACTGTTGACCTTACGCCGAAGGGTTCGCCCTTCGGCGCCTTTTGAAGATCTCGCTTTGAATATCTCGCGATGCTAATGATATAAAAATGATATAAATAAGTTAAATTAAATAAAAATTGGATGTGGAGGGGGTCGGTTCAATGCTTAAGCAATACGTGCGTTCAGTTTTGATCCTCCTGCTCTCCAGCTTTTTGATTTCCTGTGGAGACGATAAGAAAGACGAATCCGCGCCCGGTCCCGGGCCAGCCCCGTCTTCGCCAGACCTTCAACTTCACACCTTAGACTCCCCTCGGGGTCCCTGTCTGAATCTGCAGTCGCTCGTCGAGCAGATTGAGGGCAATGGGTCTTCCCATGAAGCGTATGTTTACACACGGAACTTTGAGATTTTGAGCACCGCCCCCAGTCACGGCTTTGCCAATAGCCTCTTCGCGCGTTCCTTGCGCGCTGAGATCGTACAGCTGAACTCTCTTCCGGAACTTCGCGGGATTCAGCAACAGAACTGCGAGACAGTCACGCTCCCCGAATCTCCTGATAAGAACCTGGTATACAAGATAACAGATTTTTCATCGCGCCATATTCAACTTGAACTCGACCGCCAAGCGCTCGAAGCTTCGTATTCGGAACTCCCGCCCGAGTTTCGCAAATCTCTCATTGAGTTCCCCAACATCCATGGCTTCGTCATCCGTGTCCCCTCATCGACACAGCTTGAAATCGTGAGCCGCTATCAAGCGGTTCCGCTGGAATGCAGTCGGAAGGGAAGTCAAACCTTTCAGGAGGAAACCATTTACAACTGGGGCCCCGGTGCCACGTCTCAACCCACACTGCGCTTAGACCGAAACTATTGGCGGCGCCTGCTGGGACTTGCGGAAGGGATCGAAGCCACTCCACAACCGACGCCGCCGCCAGCGGATCCGATTGAACCGGCGCCAGAGGAGCCCACAACTCCTCCATCACCAGAAAATCCGGCTCCGGCTCCGACGCCGGTACCAGCACCTCCCGAGACTTCACCTGAACAACCACTGCCACCTGAACCGGAGCCGCCGGCGCCATCGGTCCCAACGCCGGCTCCACCGGCTCCGGAACGACCGTCTGAGCCCGTACCCGAACCGGCGCCACCGCCCGCTCCGGTTCCACCCACGCCGGCGCCCTCGCCAGCGCCTCCGATTCCAGCCCCTGATCCGGGTGAACCGGCACCCATTCCTCCCTCCGCATCCGCTCTTCACCATGTGGTAGTGATGATGGTGGACGGAGATATGATCGCGGATAGCCACATCGAAGTGAGTTCCGAGGACATGCAGCGGGTGCTTCAGGCGCTGCGGGCCAGGGCCCATGGTCCGTGTCAATAGGGTACGAGTTCTCCTTCTGGTATGGACCTGCCTCGTGGTCGCAAGATGCGGGACGAAAGAAGCGGAACTGATTGAGGAGAACGTCGATCCGATCTGTCGCGAGCGTGTGATTCACGATCAGTACATCGTTAAATATTCGGACGACCGGGGTTTGCAGCGCGAGGATTTGACCCGCGACCAACTCAAACAGACCCTCACAAAGAGCCATGTGGAATGGGTGGAGCCCAATTACGAAATTCCTGCGGTGGTGGGAGATTCCTTAGCGGCTTCGGCGGTCATTCATCCAAATGCAGCTCGGATCGGAGCTACATATGGATGGAACCGTGGTTATCGCGGGCAAGGGGTGCGCGTGGCCGTCGTTGACTCGGGGGTCGACTGGCGTCAGCCTCTGCTCGCGTCGGCACTCCGCGATCCGCTGGGCGAGAGTACCATGGCGCCTCGGCCCAATGGCATTGATGAAGACAACAATGGATACCCCGATGACCTGTATGGTTGGAACTTTGTAGGTAACACGCCCCAGGTGCGCGATGAGTCCGGACATGGCACCCATATCGCTGGAATTATCGCGTCGTCTCATGAGCCCGGGTCGCAGCTCGCGGGTATCGCTCCAGGCGTTACTCTTATCGTCGCTGATTTTATGGAAAATGATCATGGTGACGAATACAATGCGATTCGCGCCATTGAATACGTGCTCAAGCGCGGCGCTCGCATTGTGAACAATAGCTGGTCGAATTTTTGTTCATACTCCATTCGTAATGCTTTTCAGTCCTGGCAGAATCTCGACGTGGTTTTCGTGAATGCGGCCGGAAATAACGGACGCTGGATCGACTCTCTTCCCATCTTCCCATCCAACCTGAATTTTATGAACATGGTTACAGTGGGTTCTGTGAATAGATATGGTCAACGCTCATCATTTTCGAACTATGGCGCCAATGTCCTTATCTATGCCCCAGGCGAGGAGGTCTTCAGCCTGGGAACCTATGACATGGCTCCCAACGCCCTCATCGCCCGTAGCGGAACCAGCATGTCGACAGCCTATGTGTCAGGAGCCCTGGCGCTCGCATGGAGCGCATTTCCCCGCAAATCGGCGCGCCAACTCGTAAGTGCATTACACAAATCGGCTGAGGGGGATCTACACGCACAACCGGTGGCGATCGTGAATATACCCGCTCTCTTACGCGCGCTCGCGCAATCCACCAATTAGCGGCCTACCGGCCTGAGGAAACGCCCTAGTTGGCCGTCACCTCCGCCGCGGGGCAGACGCTACTAGTGAGGAGATCCGTGTGGATCACCTTTCCCGAGTTTACTTCGTCGGACGCGAGTATCGCTTTGTATGCATCGATCCGTCCACCGGAACGGACCTTGGAGGTCAACTCGGAATACTTTTCCACTCCCAGGAGCAAGGAGCTCGCCAGAGCTTTGTACGCAAACCCGGGATGACGCGCTTTCACCAACACCGCAATACCCGTCACTAAAGGTGCCGCCATTGAAGTTCCACTGAGATTTGCGTACGTTCCCCCTGGAGCCGTCGAGACGATGGAAACTCCGGGTGCGGTGACATCCACGCTCTTCCTTCCATAGTTCGAAAAGCTGGCAAGACGGTCGCGGCTGTCGGATGCCGCAACGGAGATGACGTTGTCCAGTCCAAAAGCCGCAGGATAGAACGGCTTGGAATCCGCGTTTACCCCGTCGTTTCCGCTTGCCGCGACGACTAGAATACCGGCCCTGCGAGCTCGGACGACAGCGTCGTAAAGGGCTTTGGAGTAAACAGGTGTGCTAAAGCTCATATTGATGATTTGAGCGCCGTTGCGAATAGCGTAGTCAATGGCCCGGATGGCGTCAGATACACGCCCTTGGCCATCACTATCGATAAACTTCAGCGGCATCAAGCGGACTCGTGGAG
Source organism: Bdellovibrionales bacterium (assembly GCA_050249195.1). Classification (GTDB taxonomy): domain Bacteria; phylum Bdellovibrionota; class Bdellovibrionia; order Bdellovibrionales; family UBA1609; genus JALHOQ01. The sequence continues at coordinate 66,490 of JBFWQY010000006.1, read as the reverse complement.
CATGACCGATAATTCTCGCTCCGTTTTTTGCGACCGCACCCACGATTCCCGCCACGTGCGAACCGTGCTTGTGCGACTTCACATCCGGGCGAGGATCATTGTCCCCACGTACAAAGTCCCAACCGTATACATCGTCAGGATATCCGTTGTTGTCGTCGTCCCGTCCATTCAACACCTCGCCGTTGTTGCGCCAGAGATTGCCTTCCAGATCCCGGTGATTGCGATCCACTCCTCCGTCCGCGATCGCGACCACGACCTGCTCACTGCCCCGGCTCACGGTCCAGGCCTGGAGAGAATGAACCTTCTTATGCGCCCAGCCCGCCGCCGCCGTGAAACCGCGAGCTGTTTCCCCCAGGGCTTCCTCTTTCACTGGAGCTGCCTTAACCATAATGTCGGCCTCCACCGACTCAACGTCTGAATTTTTCAACAGCTCTTCAAGAAGGGCTTCCCGATGCGTCTCAGACGCCACTTCAATAACCTGCCACCCGTCAGATAACAGATCCGAGGTGCGCACTTCGAATCCTCGCACACGGAATTTGCGAACGGTCCTGCCAGACGATTGCAATGTCTTAACGAGAGCTGTCGCGGAACGGGTTTTGACCAAAAAACGCGTGACTTCTCTGTTTAAGCTGGAAGGATTGAGTACGGATGCGGTCTCCGTGAGATTATTCTCCTCTGTTGCGGGGGAACAGACTTCCGGTTCGGACATCGTGTCCTGACCACCGCACCCAACCTGGAGAAAAATGAAGATAGACAAGAGCCCTGACAGACAAAGCTGCTTCATGAATTCCACCTCATGCTGAATCCGAGTTGTTTTTATTTCTTTAGAAAATGAGGTCGAAGCTGAGGAACATTGCATTCCTCACTTCTTCCCACCTAGCCTTAATAAAAGGCTAAGGTCTTACGGATGAGTTATTCAAATTAAAATGAGTTTATGTCCGCGCGCGAGAAGTACCCTGGTGAATCCTTGCGCGCGAGATAGCGCCGCAATTCCCGTTTCTGCCGCCACCCCAGATTCGTGAAGGCCACACCCACACCCGCGGGATAACTCCCGATCGCATCACAGCGCCGAACCACTCGTCCATCACAACGAATCTGTAGAAACGGGGCTAATGTCAGACATAGGCTCAACTGTTCCTGTTCTCTGAGAAGGCGGTGCGCGTCCTTCGACCGGGTCGAAAGCGGAATAAAAACTCCGGACTCGGAAATATCATAGGTGGTGGTTCGCAGTTTTCCGCGTCGAAAGCCGCCCACAAATATGGGGAGAGTTATACGCCGTCGACGGGCCGCTCGCCACCAGCGCCGTTCCGGATGGTTCAAGAGATCTCGAATCTCGCTCTTGAGAAGAGGCAAATGAAGACTCGCAAAGGCTACGGTCGCCCAAGTTGCCGTCCACGGCGAATAGTCGGTTCCGTGATATCCGACGAAAAAGTTATTTATCGCTACCGCCAACACGGAAAATGGAGCCAGCCATTTTAGCCAGGGCGAAGCGCTCCACATCAAAACCGCACATACGGACGCGCAAAAGATTACAAGCCAGTTCATGTATGTGAGCTTATGAAGCACGGCCGAGATCTCATCTAAGCCATGCCCATACAGAGTCATGATTTGAATTGGAAAAGAAATCACAACAGCGACAAGAACAAATGCCATCCATGCGAGAAGTCCTGGTCGACGACTCATTTTACTCCTCCTCAAGCGCGAAGTGGTCGCAATAACTCACCACACGACCCACGTATTTGCGGGCTTCACGCAATTCTTCATCATCGAGCCACCGCGCCCCCTGACGCTCCAGTGCCTGGGAAACGCGAGCGGCCCCTGAGTTATAACTCGCTAAAATCACTTCCGAGACCACCGTATCGGAATCCCCGAGATGTTTTTCGACCTGAAGTCTTTTTTCCGGACGGCTCCAATACTCCGAAAGATATGTCAGATACTCAACACCGCCTTGGATGGAGAGCGCCGGATTCAACCGCCACTCGTTTCCCGCATGAACCTCGCCATTCAAAATCGCCAGTTTCAGCACTGGAAATGGCATTTGACTGACACCTACGTATCTGGGCCAACTCGAGTATCGCTTGATCACTTCACTCTCTCCCAAATCCGTGATCTGCGTGAGTCCCAGGGCTTTCCGGTAGCTGACGGCGCGCGGATTAAAAGCCGATTCCTGAGCGATCAATCCCGCAAGAAAGTGGGGATTGAAATTGTTCTCCAGGGCGGTGTCATTGATCAATTGAATCATGTCCGGACTCAACTCAAACCCAGGAACACTGGCAAGCGCGCGAACGGTTTCAAAGGCTGAACACGTGGGCGCGAGATATTGGGCATGCACGGGTGGCTCCAGAGGTCCGCGCCTGTAGATCACGTGAACTCTGTTCGTACGCGAAGGCAAGAGACGAAGGTGACGGACCCTGAGCTGTAAACGCCGACGCAAAGGCTCAACAAACACGGGCTCCGCCTGCGAAAGAAAGCGGCGACTCATATCCATTCCGTTGTAAAAGAGCTTGAGCTCAAACTCCTCCGGAATTCCATCGGGATCCTCAATGATGATACTGAAATCGGTGCGTCCATGCAGAATCTGACGCTCGGGCGTGAATCGCACGCGTTGACGGCGATGAATGCCGTCCCTTTCCTCGCTCGCGATCTCCGCGAGCCACCGCGCCATCTTATCCGTAATCCGCTCACCCCAGCCGTTCACAGCGCCAAAAGGCGTCGCCGGTCCCGCACATCCGACCAGTGAGAACGCAACCGCGATGGCCCTGAGCACCGCAGGAAGCCTCCTTCGCAACATCATTTGCATATGAAGACTTTTCGGTTATCCCTGCGGAACCTTTGATAGATCTTCTCTCATTGATCCATCACATTTGGGGACTCGGGGCTCTCCTTTGAAACCGCCGGGAAGCGTCTCACATAAAGACATCCCGCTCTCCATACTGAGCCAAGAAAGCGGGCCCGATTCATAGGAACTCTTTAGATGTTTTTTGCTAGGCGCTCAACGATCGCGCCCACCGCATAGGGTACAGAATACGGGCGTTTTGCCGTGGATTGCTGATCATGCATAAAACCCGTTTTGTGGAGCCATTCGTGCATGAGATTGCGCGTCATCTGTGCCGGGCTGTAGTTCTTGTAGAACTTCATATTGATATAAATGGTTTTCGAACGTGTATACGTATATCCGACGGTGGAAGAATTCTCATAATAAGCTTCGAGCGCGAGATTCATAACCCGATCCTCCCGTCCATAGTGTTTCTCTTTTCCGAGCTGAATCAGGTCGTAGATCTCCTCATTTGAAAGCCCATCATTATCCGCAAACGCCTTTCGACGTTGATAGTAATGATTCGCAACCGCTGCCCAAAACTCGCGGCTCGCAAAAACCTTGGCCATCAGCTTACGTGCCTGTTCAAGTTTGGCCTTTACCGACGCGTCAATGCCTGTCAACTTGTCGAAGCTCACAGTGAGCGACTTGGCCGCCGCGGAAAGGTCGACGGAAGAAAATGTTTTGTAGACCACAGGCTCTTCCTCAACGACCTCAGAGGGATCCGTCCCCTCGATATGGACCAAGTGCCCACTCTCCTCACCACCCTCATGGGCGTGTGCCGCCACTGGCGCTACGAGCGATGAAACGAAAAAACAGAAAGCTACAATCACGGAGCTAATGACCATCATGCCTCTCCAGAAATGTTTTGATGTTGTTGATGTGAAAAATTGTAGAGAGACATAAGCTCAGCGTGAACTTAAAATTTATTAATGTGACACTTTGGCGGCGCGTTGGTGCGGCTTAAAGCACGTACATGAATCCGATTTGAGCCGTTTTTGAGTTGTTGCTATGTACATGCGGATCGAAGCTGAGGGGTTTCGACCAGTGTTGCGTCTGCAATCATGATGAGCCTTCACATCCCCTGGAGCCAGTGCTAGGTTGCCGCCCATGAACTCCCGTAAACGCGAATCCCGCAAGCGTGACTTGATTTATCTCGCACCGGAACTGCGCCAGCTCGTGCGACAGACCATGGAAGTCCTCGGGCAGCAGTACGTGCTCCATTTCGGAAGGCCCATTCACAAGGAGCTGATGCAGGTGCGCAGCCAAATGGCGGATTTGCGCCACTCTCCGCACCACGTTCAGGTACAGGTTTTGAAGCGTCTCCGGGCTCGTTTTCGCAAAATGACACCGGAGCAGCGTAAAGTCCTTGCGCATGGATTTTCACTTATGATGGAGATCACGAACGTGTGCGAGAATGCGTATCGTGCCCACCGGCTCGGTCAACGTTCGACCAAAAGACCAATGGGCTCTGGTTTGATCACCTGGGTTATTACTGCGCATCCAACCGAATCGCGCTCCAAAATCCTCCTACCGCTTTTACGTCGTCTGCAAGGTGAACTCATGAGTTCGCTGACACAGGGCTGGGTATCTCGGGAAGAATCCATTCGCTCTCTGATTTCCGTTATTACGCGAAGCCCGCTCGCACCCCAACAGAGACCACGGCCTGAGGAGGAAGCGGACTACCTCTTTGCGTCCTGTCTTCATCCGGACAATGTCGAGGCTCTGACCGAGCGCGACGACCTCTCGCGGCTCTTTCGCCTGAAGACCTGGGTGGGTGGTGATAAGGACGGGCATCCGGGCGTTGATGAGAAGACCTTGTTGTATTCCCTCCACCGGTCGCGCCGCCATCTCCTTACTGTGATTGAGAACTGGCTTGTGGATTGGAGAGACACGGCAAGCGTGCATCCCGACTACAACTCCGCAGGCGTCGATGCCCTCCTGAGATCCCTGCATACTCTCGAGCGCCTGGATCCCGGCGACTTTGATCGCGTGCGTGCGTTTCAAGGCCGTGTACGGACCTATTTGAGTCGCCTTCCCGACCAGGTCGCGCCTCGTCCGGTGTCTCGGCGGTTGGAGAACCTGTTTGCGAGCTTCCCGGCGCTTGTAATCCCCGTGGAGCTGCGTGAGTCCAGCGATGTGATGGCCGAACTGGTCGCAGCGCCGCCGCAACGGCGCCCTGACTTCGCCTTGTACCGCATGCTCCGGACTCTAACCCACATGACCACGGCCCATTCGATCGCCGACTACGTCGATTGCCTCGTGATCAGTATGACCCACACGCATGAGGACTTGGAACGGGCCCGCGCTCTTATCCATGACGTTCACGCCGATATGGCTCTTGAGGTTGTCCCGCTATTTGAAACCTTGAATGCCCTTGAAGCATCCGCGGACATTGTGGAGAAACTGCTGCGCCGCAATCGCGACTACCTAAAGTTCCTAAAAGCGCGGCGCGAGGGCCGCATGCAGATCATGCTCGGCTACTCAGACTCAGCCAAGGAGTCAGGGGTGGCTCCGAGCCGAATGCATATCGTGGCGGCCTTCAAGCGAATTGAGGAGTCTCTCCGTCGGTTCCGCCTCAAACCCCTGTTCTTCCATGGCATGGGCGGATCCGTCGACCGAGGTGGAGGGAGTCTGGACGAGCAAACGAGTTCTTGGTCCGCGGAAATGCTGAAGCACTTCAAAGCCACCTATCAAGGGGAGGTGGTCTCGCGCACCTTTTCTCATCCTTCCATTCTCATCAGCCAGATTGAACGCGTGATGCAGGCACAGCGCGAACGGGCGCCATCGCTTCGCCCCGAGGACTGGGGGCCTTTTGTCGATCACGTCCGCGAGGCTTACACCTCCCTCGTACGCGATCCGAGCTTTCTCGACATGGTGAAAACGGCAACCCTGTACCCGTACTTGCACGAACTCCGCTTGGGTTCGCGACCCGCCAAGCGCAAGACATTGACAGGGGTCAGCGACTTACGTGCGATTCCGTGGGTTTTATGTTGGACGCAATCGCGCTTGCTCCTTCCCACATGGTGGGGTGTGGGACAGGCGTGGAGTCACCTTTCCCGGAAAGAAAGGAAACGTTTGCAAGCCCTTTACAGGCACGGCCAAGGGGCATGGACGGCATTTATCAAACAACTGCGCTTCACTCTAGCCAAAGTGGAGCCCGCGGTTTTTGAGTTTATGCTGACCACTTTGGCTCCGGAACACAAGTGGCGCGCAGGTGAATTTTGCGCCGAATTCGACCGCGCCTGTCGTTTCGTCCGCGAGCTCACGGGAGAGAAGGAGATGATGGCCCACAAGCCGTGGCTCGGTGAAAGCATTTATCTGCGTTCGCCCCTGATTCATCCACTCAACGTTCTACAGACCATTTCCGTCGAGAACCAGGAATTGGATCTGCTTCGCATCACGACCACAGGAATCGCATCGGGAATGTTGACCACGGGATAAAAGATCTTCACAGACACGAAAAGCCGCGCCGGCCTCATAGCCACGGGCACAGATCGTGCATTTCCCTCCCGCTGTGACGGAGGAAATCATGGCCACTCGTCTTCAACGTGAACTCACTTACCTGGGCTTGCTCGGAGCCGCAATTCTGATCCGGAAGCGCAAAACCAAATGGGGCTTGGCTTTAGGATGCGGAGCCTTGGCCCTGCGATTGATTCCGCGGCGCAAGAACGTCTCATTTGAGGAACGGTCGGTTGTGATCACGGGTGGTTCTCGCGGCCTCGGCCTGGCTTTGGCGCAACAACTCGTGCAAGAAGGCGCGTATGTGACTCTTCTTGCACGGGATCGACTCGAACTCGATCGCGCCCACGCTCGGATAGAAGCGATTCGACCTGATCGGGTGTTAACGATGGTTTGTGACGTGACTCGTTCTGAGCAATTGGCTCATGCGCTCTGCACGGCCAACGACCACTTCGGGCGGCTCGATGTCCTCATCAACAATGCCGGGGCGATCACCGTCGGCCCGTATGAAGCTCAGGACGAGCAGGATTTCCGGGCCCAAATGGAACTCCATCTTTTTGCCCCACTGGAGGCCATCCGCCTGGCTCTGTGCTACATGCGTCAGGGCGGAGGGGGTATGATTATTAACATTAGCTCTCTCGGTGGAAAGATACCCGTTCCTCATATGGCCCCCTACTGCGCATCCAAATTTGCCCTTTCCGGAGTGTCTCAGGCGATCGCACCCGAACTCGCCCTTGAGGGAATCTCCGTCACCACGGTCTACCCCGGACTGATGCGAACGGGTTCGCCGATCCAGGCCGTGTTCAAGGGAGATCATGAGAAGGAATTTGCATGGTTTGCGGCGTCCGACGTCGCACCCGGAGTTTCTCTCTCTCCAGAGACCGCGGCCCGGCGAATTCTATCCGCAGCGCGCGCTGGAGATTCCGAACTCGTGATCGGATGGGCCGCCAAATCAGGATCTCTCGCCTACACGCTCTTTCCCGAGATCTTTTCTCGAGTGACAAGAATTGCGGCCCGGCTGCTCCCGCACGGCAAATCGCGGCAACGCAAAACAGGTGCGGAAAGTAGCCGCTGGCTCCATCATCAAATATGGGCAAAGCCAATCAAGGAGATCAACCGAAGGGCACAACGCCGCTACAATCAAATGGCGAGGTCAGAGGCCGAATTCAACCTGGGACTCCGCTCCCAGCTGTGATTTTCTGCACGAGATCAGCGAGTTCGCGAACGCGAAACGGCTTCTGCAGAACAGCCGCCGCCCCGGTGAAGGGAGAGGGGTCATGCACTTCTGCAAACCCGGAAATCAAAATAACGGACGTTCGTGGGTGGTGCTCTTGGATGTAGGCTAGCAGGGTGCTTCCGTCCATGCGGGGCATGCGAATATCTGTAATGACAATCCGGAAAGATTCACTCATCAATTTTTTTTTGGCTTGGAGCCCATCGTGGGCCGTATCCGGATCGAATCCGCGCAACTTCAAAATATCGCTGAGTGTTTGAGCCAGCTGTACTTCATCGTCCACAATCAGGACCTTTGGCTTGCCTTCAGATGACCCGCCGGTCACGAATGAACCCATAAGGTCGAGGATGAACTGATTTCAGCAAGAGTTCAAGCCTCAGACTGCCCGCAAGATGGGCGCAGCCTGGCTGCGGCCCTTTACGCCCAGTGGAGGCAATCGTGAAAATGACCTTCGAGAGTCTGGACGCCTGCGGGGGAAACTGGTTTAAAGTCCCTTCGCCGGAGGAGGCTCATGGCTGAGACGTTTCTATGGTGGCAAAAAGGGATTATTTATCAGGTGTATCCGCGCTCCTTTCAGGATACGAACGGCGACGGCGTCGGTGATCTGCTCGGAGTCATCCAAAGACTGGACTATCTGTCGTGGTTGGGAGTGGACGCTGTTTGGCTTTCGCCGATTTATCCCTCGCCCATGAAGGACTTTGGCTATGACGTGTCCGATTATTGCGGAATTCACCCTCTGTTTGGCACGATTGATGACTTCGACCGACTTGTGCGCGAAGCGCATGCCCGGGACCTGAAAGTCATCCTGGATTTCGTCCCGAACCATACCAGTGAGGAACATCCCTGGTTTAAAGAATCGCGATCATCCCGGCACAGTCCCAAGCGGAACTGGTATCTGTGGCAGACTCCCTCGCGGGAAGGTGGTCCACCCAACAATTGGTTAAGCAATTTTGGCGGGCCGGCTTGGACATTGGATCCCACCACAGGCGAATACTACTATCACGCGTTCCTTCCCTCCCAACCCGATCTCAATTGGCGCAACCCGGAAGTGCAAGATGCCATGCTGAATTCCATGCGCTTTTGGCTCGACCGCGGCGTGGACGGTTTCCGTGTAGACGTGATTTGGCACATTATTAAAGACGAACACTTCCGTAATAATCCCCATGATCCCGAGTACCAACCCTATATGGCCCCACACCGGACACTGCTCGCGACCTATAACGCGGATCAACCCGAAGTCCACAACATCATTGAAAAAATGCGACATGTGCTGGATGCGTACAGGGAACGCATGATGGTGGGAGAAGTGTACCTTCCGATTGAGCGCCTCGTGACCTATTATGGTTCAGAGGGCAATGGAGCTCATCTCCCATTTAACTTTCACCTCGTGCATGTTCCGTGGGAGGCGCGCGAGATTGCTTCGGTGGTGGACAATTACTACGCTTCTCTTCCTGAGTTCGGGTGGCCCAACTGGGTTTTGGGCAATCACGACAATCCGCGTATCGCCAGTCGCGTGGGTTCGGATCAAGAACGAGTGGCCGGGATGCTGCTGCTGACGCTTCGGGGTACGCCCACCATGTACTATGGCGACGAAATCGGGATGCAAGATGTGTATATCCCACCGGATCGCATTCAAGACCCTTTTGAAAAGAACGTGCCGGGAATGGGCCACGGACGTGATCCCGAACGAACACCTATGCAATGGGACTCAAGTCCCTATGCGGGTTTTTCCTCCAGTTCGCCCTGGCTCCCACTGGCGACAAATAGCGAGACTGTCAATGTGTCACGCCAGCGCGAGCAGCCCGAATCGACGTTAAACTTTTACCGCGCATTGATTCAGCTGCGCCGGCGCGAACCCGCTCTTGCGGTGGGAACGTACAAGAAGGTTCGGGTACATGAGGATGTCTATGCCTACCTGCGCGGGCAGGACGCGCACTTGTTTCTCATTTGCCTGAACTTCAGTCATCAAACCCGAGAGTTCCAGATGATCGGAAATATGCGGGGCCGGATTGTTCTTTCGACCTTCATGGACCGGCGCGATGAAACCCTGAGCAAACATCTCGAACTGCGCGGAAACGAAGGGCTTATCATCCAGGTTCTTTGAAATCCGCCCCATTCGGGGCAATTTGGGCCTGATTTTTGTGCATTATCCTGAGCACCAAGCTTGCAGTCTCTATGCATCCCGGATGGGAGGTATCTGAAATATGCGTAGGATCTTTCCGTTTCAAGAACTGTCTTGGATCAAGCCGAACTTGGCCATCAGCGGCTGTATTGCGGGTCTAACGGCCGTGGAACTCGCGACCCGGAACGGGTTTCAAAATCTGCTTGAGATCTGCCCTGAGATCCACGCAGACCCTCCGCCCTTCACTCAGGGTGACGTGCACATGCTTCGGCTCCCCACGTTCGACTGTGAGGCGATCGCTCCAGACATGATTCGCAAAGGCGTCACCTTTATCGACGAGGCCTTGGTTCGTCAGGAGAAAGTGCTTATCTCTTGTCAGCATGGCAGTAGTCGCAGTGTTTTGATGGCCGCCTGTGTTCTGGTTTATGAGGGAAAGACATCAGTAGAAGCCATGGAGATGATAATGGATTCTCGCGGGCAAGCCTCACCCAATCCGGACCAGATCTATGCCTTGCTGGCATGGGAAAAAGCCTGTTCCGGACGAGCGATTGCTCCGGATGCGTGGATGAATGTGGCGCGCGTTGCTTATCGGCATCTGCCGAAGCGCACCAGAGCCCTGAATGTGGTGGCACTGCCGTAATCCGACTGTAGCTCATGCCCGTAGTCGTCCATCTTTCTTGTGTTCGCATTGACAGCGGCGCCAGATCTGCCTAGCTGTTGAGCCATGAACAAATCCATACGCGTTTCTTCAGTCCAGCTCATGACGTCGATTGTGTTTTTGGCTTGGGTTCTCAATGCCTGCGCTCCCGCGGATCCAGAAGAGTCCGTCTACGAGACCGTACTTACCAGTAGCACGGAAACCTATCTCCCTGATTTATCAGACCCCGTTACCGGGCCCATCCTTGCCGCCGCCAAAAGACGGTGGACGCCGAAGCGGCCGCGGGCGGAGAGCGGAACCGGAGGATGCCACTCTCTTTCGATCGTGGAGTGCAAAGTCTTCCGTGCGATCAATGCCAAAAGAGCGGACCGCTCCTTGCCCCCGTTACGGGTGGAAACAAAATGCCTCGCGCTGTCGCAAGCCATGGCAGATGATATGGCCCGAAATCGGTTCTTCTCCCACGAAAGCCCTAAGCGCGGTGGATTTCCGGAACGCGCCAAGTTCTTTCGCATCAAAGGTTATGCTGGCGAGAATATTGCGATGGGTGGATCTCCCCAGACTACGGTCGAGGCTTGGATGGATTCACCTGGTCATCGGCGGAACATACTGAATGCACAGTACCTCTCAACCGGAATCGGTCATGCTACCGACACCTACGGCCAACCGTATTATGTGCAATGTTTTTCCTCACTTCGAGGCGGTTAGAGGGAGGGCATTGCCAATCGGCGTTGCTCACCGTATCCTTTAGCGTGTGAGCTCTCCACTTGAAGAAAAACGGCTGTTTCTTGTTGTGAGTCCCAATCCTGATCGCTTGAAATGGATTGAGGAACATGTGTGGCGACATGTGGCTCGCTCAACTGTGTTCAGAGCCACGGACGGGTTGACGGCGGCCGCGAAATTCCAAAACCTGCCGCCGCACGTTTTGATCACCGAGCTGAAGCTGCCCAAGCTCGATGGACTGAAGCTCGTGGACCAAGCTCTCGCGACTAAAGGTGCCGAGTTCAGTGCCATCCTGATTCTGGGGCCGCCACCGGATCAAGAGCAGCACTTGGACCAAATCGTGACCGGTAAAGTGCAGTATGTTTCAGACGCAGAGATCGGGGCCGACATCAAAAACGCGGTGGAGTTTACCGCCGGCCTGATGCGAGCGCTGAACTATTCGGCTCAACAGGAGAAAGCGGAATTTCATCTCCGCTTCCTGGCGAAGGGGGACCTCCTACTGCGCGAGGGAGATCGTGGTGATTTTGTTTACTTCGTCAAGAAGGGGCAGCTGCGCGCCTATCATGCGCGCGGAGGCGAGGAAATCACTCTCGGTATGATTGGGTACGGTGAATTCGTGGGCGAAATGGCCTACATTAACGGCGAACCCCGCAGCGCCAATGTCGCGGCCACAACGGATTGTGAATTGATCGAGGTTCCGATCGGGCGCTTTGAGAAAGTTCTCTTCAAGCGCCCGTCGTGGTCCAAAGCTTTAATGATGAGCCTGTCAAAGCGGCTCAAAGCTGCGAACCGCACAAAGAGCCAAATCGAATAAAAATCAAACGGTTCTTAGTGCACAAGTCCGGCGTTTGAACTGGACCTTGACTCCCGATCTGATCCCTCAAGCTTAACCAGTTTATTATAGATCCCAATCAGAAGAAAGGATGGCGCCCACAGGCCCACAAAGTTGGCCATCGACTTGCGCTCGCTAAACGCGGCAATACTCGCGGACAGAACCATTGAGCCCACAGCCAACCCCAAGTAGGCCATTGAAGGAACTTTGGCAGTTACGTTTTCCACTCGTCTTGTCAGCCCGCCTTCACGCGTGGGCTCGCTATTCATGGCATTGCTGATGCTGGTGCGGTCAAAATTTTGATCTGTGCTGCGTTCCATAAAAGAGTCCTCCTAGGCAAGAATTGCGTTGGGACATGGGATTGCAACGCACGCGCCACATCTCGACGGTGCCGCAGACCTGCTCGAGGCGACTACCGGGGAGGATTTCCTCCTTTCGGCGCGGGGGCGGGGAGAGATCGGAGGTTGAAATCCGACGACGCTAATTTTGGCCCAGGGCCGCAAGGCGCGTGGAGGTATCCGAGCATTTCGAGTTGAGTCCGCAAATGCTCAACTTGAATTTCGCAGCCACCCGCTTTAGGAACGAACGACTCAATTCCGAATCCAAGCGCACGTTCATGTTTATTTTCTCAACGTCACTTAAAGAATTTACCGCCACCAAGATTCTCTGATCACCATTAAGTACAAATGCCGGACCGCCGGAATCGCCCGGACAGAGCGCACCGCCGCGGGACGCGAACGAAAGGATATGGTCCTGATCCATACCGATCACCATACTGCTGCCCACGCTCAACTCACCGGGTTTACCGCCTTTCGTTGTGCACCCGTATCCCGCCATGTGGACAACTGAACCGTGGCGTAGCCCGGATCCGATCCGTGCAAAGCGAGCTCCGGGAATCTCGTGTTCGGTAATGGCCAGCGCGATATCGTGACCCTTCGATAGATAAGATTTACTCTTAATGAAGCGTAGGGGGTAGCGCTCACCTCCGAAAAGTATGTGAGATTCTGGCGCATTCGCGCAGTGAGCGGCGGTGAGTACGACCCGAGGTCCAATCAGGGTGCCGGTGCACACTGAGGCTTTTGCACGAATGCGCACGACCTCCGGATAGGCGTCGCGAATTTCCCTCTGCATCGCGGCCGGACGTGCGGCACCCGCCGCCACCGTTAGAGACAGAGCCAAGCTGGGCCACAATATCATCGTTCCAGCGAGCACAAACCCGCTCACAAGCCTTGAATTTTGAATTCGCATTTTGAAATGGTACGTAACACAGCCAGGAAACTAAAGCCCAGCTTGGGAATTGGCCCACGGTATCGAATCCCGTTATCAGCGGTCTGGATCTTTTCCTTCCAACGCCGATACCTTACCAGCGCCCGATTTCGGTCTAAGAATAACCTTTTTCTTAGGTGGTTCTTTTTTTACGGGCTTCTTGGGTGTGCTGATTAAAGTAGCCGTGGACTTCTCTACCGGTTCACTGTCGCCCTTACTTAACAGTTTCACTTCCACCTCGTCCGCAATCGAAGGCGCCGCGAACTTGAACTCCGCCACAAGCGGGAAACGGTCGGACAGCCCCTTGTCCACTTCCGCAGCGGTGATATCGGAAAATCGTGCATGCAAATCCACAGGCGCCACGCGGAGTGACGTGGCCCCGCGGCTCCAAAAATTCTCATAGGTTCGCTTTGAGCGCTTCACTCGTGCCTTCCCGATGAGAGCGGGACTGAAATCTCGGTCCTTTGTTTCCTGAAATGCTTTATGTGAGGAACTGAAACGAAAATCGCCTGCCAAAATAACGGGCCATTGAACCTGATGGGCTCTTCGGAACGCGCGCAAAACCTCGCGGTCCGGATACTTGGGGACGTCAGGCAAGTAGATGGCACCCAGTTCAAAGACCCGTTTGTGTGTTTTGGAAACAAATTTGGCGAAAACCGGTCCGGCAGAACTTTGATTTTGGGGAGGAATAACGAATGCACCTGGTTCGCACTCCTCCTTAAGTTCACCATCCTCCGTGAGATAGCCAAATCGATGTTCCTTCCACACGAAAGCGTAGACCTGCTTTTGACCTGAGGGGCTCCGGGTCCAAGCGCGACAAATCCGTTCATGCGACCGCTCCTCAAGCAGGTCCGCAATGATATTCAACGCACCTTTGCCTTCCCCTAATTCCAGACCGTGTAGGACCGCAATATCCGCGTCAGCCAGTATCAAAGCAACGCGGTCATAATCGAATTTCTCGGCTCCAAGCCTGCGAACATCCCACGCCAAGACTTTGAACGTCGGCGACGCTGTCACGTTCTGAGCCGGCCGGCGCCTCTTTGTAGGTATCGTGGAAACACCATAGGACTCCTCGGCACGCCGCGATTCAAGAGCCGCCATGGCTTCCTCGTGATCCTGAAACTCAAGACCGCCGAGCGGACCTGAGTGGCAGTGATAGGTGTCTCCACGACCATAGTGGCATCCAATGTCGTCGGTTTCCCCGCTATGTCCACCGGTCGTGGGCGCATACATAACCAGAATCAAGGTCAGAAGGAGCGAGGTGAGCTGAGCCAAGATCGATACCTCACCAACGTTCGGCCTCGTGTTCTGCAATCCTCACCTCTGTGCTTGGTGAAAAACCTATCGGAAGGTCCAGGTTCAAATTCAAATCTCGTCTCAATCTGACGCGCTTTTAGCGCGTGAGTGACATATATTCCACACCGTCACGCTGAACGGTCGTGGTTTGAAATTGTCGCAAGAACGATTTACCGGCCAGGAGCGCACATCCATCGCAAATAACGGCGCGGATATTTTGCAGATGCCAGGGACCTGCTTTTAGGGTCTTGAACACGACAAACTGACCACGTGCGCGACGGCCATCAGCCAGTTGCACATCGCCATCACCCACGAACTCCAAACCCGAAGGATTATGTTTCATTACGAAATCGTAATTGAGAGTCAGCAATGTTGCACCCGTATCCACCATGAAAAAGGCCGGGCTCAATGTTCCCAAGAACTGAATAGGGACATAGTGGTGCCCCTGAACACTGGCCAGCCGCACGGTCCGCCGTTTCGTTCCTTGGGGTGCGCGCCCAACAAGCTCCGAAATGGCCGCCGCGCGCGGAATGAGATGCTCGCGGAGCTGCGGGACTTGGGCGGAAATGTTTCCGATCACACTGAGCGCCTCTGTGTAGGCTCGCTTGCGAAGTAAAAGATCTATCAATTGATCCGCGATGTCCACCAAGCCCGGATGGAGGCTCAGGGCCTCATAGTACCAGCGCTCGGCTTCCGCGAAGCGCTGAAGACCATGCAGCGCCCGGCCGTAATACGCCATTGTGTGGACGTGAGACGATCCCTTCTCGATCAGCCGTTCAAAATTCACAACCGCAGCGGCATATCGGTGTTCCTCTGTCTGCGCGATGGCAAGGCCGGCGAGAGCGTCAAGATTTTCCGGTTCACTCCGCAGGGCCTCGCCAAAGGCGTCTGCCGCGCAGGAATAGCGCCGCAGATGAGAGCAAATCACGCCCATACGGCTCCAGTCCACGGCCGTCGCGCGACCGGTCAGATCTTTTAAGGAAAGAACAAGCCGATCACCAAGGAATGGACCCCATTGCCGCCACTCCAGATAAGCGCCCGTGATCAGCACAACGGTGACGGCCAGCACGGCCCGCCACAGCCATGTCGAGCGCCGGCGCGCGCGAAGAGATCCCTCGTAATCCCTGGGACCATACCACCCGCAGACGCAGAACGCCTCCTCGCCGATGATTCTTTCATCGGCAATAGAACTTTTGCAGAGCCGACACTGCACAGGACCCATGAACCTACCTCTGCGGTCCTGACAGCAATAAACGTGCCCTCATCAGTCCGTGAGGCACTCATTTCCAACCACATACTTCCCGCTCACCCATTCGCGGATTTCCCGCGCGGCGGGATCCGGAAGAACCTTGAGTTCGGAGACCCACTTGCCTCGGACCGGATCCTCAATCGCATCAAGCCCCTTCATCAGAACAAACTCTCGTTCACGGCGCAGGAAGGAGGCAAAGCCCGGCGTGGCGAATGCATCAATCGCTTGATCCAAGGCCTGATCCGGATCGGTCTCTAAACCACGGGCTATCCTTGAACTTGCGAAGAGCACGATTTTAGAAAGCTCAAGCTGGTTCATGGGATTGAAAGCCCAAGATCCTGCACTCGCGAAAGCGGCAAAGGAGCGACCGGTGAGAGCCTTGAGTTTAAGAAACTTACAATTTTTGGGTCCATCATTGGCGAAGAAGTTGTCGCAAATGAACGGCTTTCTCCGCAGCAATCCGCTCACCGCGTGCAAATGTTCCGCCGTGATCTCGGGTGAGATCACCCGATCACCCGTCCAAAGGATTTCAACCTGTGGCGGAAGATGACGGGCCAGCGTCTCAAGGTAACGTGCCGGGCGCGGACCAAAAACTTTGTCGAGTATGGGATCAAACGAATAATAGGAAGGACAAAAGATCAACCGGGCCTTGGAACAGGTCAGAACTGTATCGGTAGCCTGAAGTTGGAGCCCTGCGAGGTCCGCGTGGCTCGGCATATCGTCAAAGAAGAGTCCGAGATCCTCCACTCCGATCCCGTTGAGGATCTTGACCTTTTCTATAAGTAAGCGTTCATTCTCGCGCGCGCTCCGTTCATGCAGCCCAAACGGACTCAAAGCAACCCCAAAGCGCAGCCCCGAGTCCCGAAAGCCAACAGCAAGATGTTGAAGCCGTCGCACGTACTCCTGAGGCCATGAACCCGTCCATGCCTTGCGAAGGTGGGAATCGGCCTTCGGACCATAGATGTAGTACTGGAACCCTGAAGCTTTGAGAAAGCGAGCCAGGGACAAACGCTCATCGTCACTCCCTGTCGGCCCAAAGAAGATTTCGATCATGCCCAACTCGACCACGTGAAAATTGTAGAAGCGGAAGAAGACACAAGTCAAAGCGGCCTAGACCGTGGGTCCCACACCGTCCACCCGCGCCCCCACCCGCGGTTCAAAATTTCCAGAAGACCGTTCGCAGCAATCTCGTCTCCGTTCTCCATTTCAGCATATGTCTTGCACCGGATCTTGCAGTCTTTTAATGCAGGACGTGCGTTTTGCATGAGCATCTAACCACAGGAGGTAAGTATGAAGAAACTATGGATGACAGCACCGATCGCGATGCTTTTTGCGTTTTCCACATGGGCCGGCGACGCAAATAAGGCCAAGCAGGCCAGCAATGCGACTCAAGTGGAAGATGTCGAGACCCTTATGGATAATGTCAGTCAGTATACGGGCAAGACTGTCAGCGTGAAAGGCGAAGTCAAAGACCGGGTCGGAGATCGCGGGGTTGTTGTTGAAAGTGGCGGGATGTTGAATAATGAAATCGTGGTTCTGTCTTCCGACAGCACGAAGCAGAAGCTGTCGGCCCTCACGGAAGATGAGGAAGTCCAAGTCACAGGCCGTGTCGTAACCAAGCCTGTAGCTGAATTGAAGCGTGAGTACGCCTGGAGCTTGGACCAAGAGACCGAATCCAAATTGAGGGATGTGAAAGCTTACCTGATTGCCGACGACATCATGATTACGGAAAAAGCTGAAGGGTCCACGACTCAAGAGCTGCAAGAGTAGAAAGAACGGCAAGCCAGGGATCCGGGGCGCCGGGCGGCGTCCCGGATTTATTTTTAAGTTCTCAAACTTCCAAATTCGCGATTTCCCCTATTCTACGATTTGAAAGCGCCTGCGAACGTCCTCCTTGGGAAGCGCATCATAATGCCACCATTCATGCGGTAACTGCGTAAAGCCGGCCTCCGTCATAACCGTTCTCAGAATTAACCGATGATTTATATGATGAACTGAAAGAACTCCCGAACTTAAATGCTCGGCTTCAAGACGCGGCTGAGCGACCGGGCGAAAATCATCATATCCCGCTCCCATATCCAGTTCGCGGCCGCCTGGATCGACAACGGTTAGATCGACGGCAAATCCAAAGTTGTGTAACGAGCCCACATCGGGATTGGCGATGTACATTTGGTTCGCGGTATCCCGGACATGCTCCCAAAGGACCCATTGGATGGAGCGCGGACGGAGAGCATCGTAAATCAAAAAACGATGGCCCGGCGCGGTCTGGCGTAGGAACTCAGCTGCGCGGAAGAGTTTTTCGGCGGCCAAACGGTGCAAGAAGGCCCGGCGGAACGGTCCATACATATCGCGGCCGACAAAATTATTCGCACTCGCATACCGCAGGTCGATGACAAAACGCACGTCCGTGCAGATTTCAACAAAGTCAGATGAGCTCATCAAATATTCTAAACTCCGCTGAATGGAATGTTCCAATTTGTCCTTCCCACATCGATAATGATGTCCACAACGATCACAACGATGTCCACGGCCTCTGTCTTTGATGCCTCTTCAATCTTCTATGCCCTCTTTGAGGTTACTACAAACGCGCCGTCGTGTGCATGGAGATTGCATTTAATTAAGATTGCAACTGAGATCGCAACGGAAACCGCCCTTGGTGATCGCGTTCTCTTTCTTAAGGAGGTGCAATGGCTCAACAAACTCAAATTCAAAACGAACCCAAACCGCCGTTTAAGTCTCAACATCTCGACTGGCCGGGCAAGGAATCTGACCTCGATCCGCGTCCGCAGTTTGAGGCTCCTCTGTATAAAGCCGCGGGAAAACTGGAAAGCAAAAAGGCTCTCATTACCGGCGGTGATTCCGGAATCGGGAGGGCGGTCGCGGTGTTGTACGCGCGTGAAGGTGCGGATGTGGCAATCACCTATTTGCCCGAGGAACGCTCGGACGCGGAAGAAACGCGCAAAGCGGTAGAGGCGGAAGGACGGCGATGCGTTCTCATCGAAGGCGATTTGATGGATCCCCGTTTCGGGGAAAAGGCCGTGAATCGCACGCTTGAGGAATTTGAGCGGCTCGACATTCTCGTCAGCAATGCGGCCTACCAGTGCCGGAAGGATTCGCTTGAAGAAATCACCTATGAGGAATTCGATCGCACGTTCAAGACCAATGTTTATGGATATTTTAACCTGGTGAAGGCCGCGGTTCCCCATATGAGAGCGGGCGGTGCGATCATCGCCACCAGCTCGCAGACGTCGACCCACGCTCCCAAGCAGCTCCTCGACTACTCGTCCACCAAGGGCGCCATCGATACTCTGACCCAATCTCTGGCGCAGATGTTGATTGAGAGAGGCATTCGCGTCAATGCCGTCGCTCCCGGTCCCGTATGGACACCCCTAAATCCCGCCGACCAAGGCTTGAGCGGCGATAAAGTTTCCAAATTCGGAAGCCAAAGTCCTCTCCAGCGCCCGGCCCAGCCCGAAGAAATCGCGCCCGCATATGTGTTTTTGGCATCAGACGCCGATTCCAGCTACGTGAGTGGCGCCATTCTTCCGGAAACAGGCGGCTTACCCATGTAGGTAGCGATAATATTTGCCGCAAGGACGGAAAGACGGGAGATGAAAGTAGAAGATGGAAGAAGGTCCAGGTCTCGTACCTGGACCTATCAGTGGCCATTTTAATCGAACGTACTCGCGAAGTTGAAGAACAAAAATTCTTTCGAACCTCTCTCTGCACTCAAGCATCTCGATGGTAATTCGATACCTCAACTCCGGATCTTGGTCTGTCAAAATATTGTTAAAAAATGTCGAATATAGATTATGGAGCAATTTGAAGGCTCGCAAAGAGCATATCCACGCTACACCGTTTCGAACCTGGCTTTCATGAAAGCCAGACTCGATCGATCGAGTTCACGTGAGCAAATCCTGACCCTAGGTGCTGGCGGTTGCGGATTCGTGGGCTTTGATCGAACTTGGAAAGAGTCTGAACTCAAACGCGTGATTTCTGTCTTCGAACTCAATTTGCCCCCTAAAATCGGACCAGTTAGAGTTCAAGGTAATATTGTTTACATCAAGCCCGTCACCATCAATAAACGCTCTGTGTATTATTTTGGAATACAGTTTCTGCCCCAGGATGCCCATCGCATACAGCCCGTCATCAACGCGCTTGAGGAACTGAACAAAAAAGGAGAGGTGAGCCTCGCAAGCGCCTAGATAAGATCAGGCGCCGGTGTTTCCTAAGATCGATGATGGAGTAGAGCAACACTCAAGACCAATGGCGGTCGGTTCGGGAATGAATTCAAAAACATTCAAATCTCTTTTATTATGAAAAATTGATGCCGTGGTTAATTTTAGGTTTAGTTATGTCATGTCTAATTCCCGCGACCAGCCGTGCACAAAGGGATCCGGTTCAGATGCTGCGGAGATTCGAGGGCTTTTCACCGGGCTCTTCGCATTTTCGGTGTGGTCATGCGCCAGAATCATCTCCCCCTGAACTAGGAACTGACGAGGAAGACCGACAAGCCTTGTGTAGGGCCTTCGATGAGTTTCCGCGGAAATCAAATCAGTACATTTTCAAAAATAGCCAGATTCCTCCCCTGTGTCGTGACGTCTGGCGGAGTCACCTGGCACCCTGGCAATGGGAGAGTCCAGAATCAGAAACAAAAACAGAACCTGGTGAAGAAACCAGCCAACCGGAACAGCCATGGACTCTCTCGCGAAGACTGGCCGGAGGGGACCGATTGGCTGGTATTGACGAGAATAAGGCTTTCGTGGCGCACGCAGAGACATTTCGCGCCAAAGTCAGCCAATCTTGTTGCGACGGAAACACAAGATGCCTGCAGGCCATGCGCGAAGTCAAAATTTTGATCTGTCAGCCTCCGCACGATCAAAATGCGCCCGATGGCTGTTCGGGGTCGCCTGGCTACTTCGATTTTAGTGAGCAAGAACGTTTTCAACTTTACCGCAATTTGATCCTTGGAATTGTTAGGTCCAAAGAAATGAACAATGTGGATAAACAATGGGCCGGTCAACAGCTCGCACAGTTCCCTGGCAACTTCTATGAGCGAAACAGAGAGAATATCATTGCTGGAAATATTGTCCTCTCTCCTTATTTATCTAAGGAAGGTCAAAGATATATCGGTGACGTAGCCCTTGTTCATGAGTTCGTGCATGCCTGCAGTTCCATTCGCCGCCAAATCATGGTGCTGGACTCGGCGTCAGGTGCCGCTATCGACAGCCTTATGAAGCAAAGTTTTATGGGAGAAAATAGAGAACGGTGTAAATTAAGAAATGATGTTAAGCAGATTTTTGTGGATATGATGAGCCCGCTTCCCGATGGAATAGAGATCGGCAAATGCTTAGTTGAAGGCACAGCCGAATCCCTCAATCCAAAGAGCTTCCTTTATCATAAGGACAACTGTGCGACGAACATTTTGGAAGAGGGCTTTGCTCAAGCTTTCTCCTTAGCTCTGGAACCAGCGAATCTAGGTAGAACAGGGGCTTATCAAACATGTTGGACCGTTTTTGACCGTATTCACATGGCCGGTCCCGTGGTCACAGAATGCCTTCTGCAACATTCAGCCCGATGGAGTGCGAAGGCCAAGGAATCGATGGGCTGTGGAAATGAGGGAAAAAGGTGAAACTGAAATATCCTCTATCAACTTTCACAATCCTGATTTCGCCGCACATGGTATATGCCAGTTTACAAAGCGAGATTCATGTCCACAACTACCAGAGTGGAAAACAAATTCAGCATTATAGCCTCGTATACACCGGTAAAAAATGTGTTTTCAACGATTCCGGTAATTCTAAAGTGATAGACCACGTGACCTGTGCCGATATTATTAAAAAGATAAATTCAATTCAAAGGAACAAGTTGTTGGATCGTCCTGTCACCGAGCACGGTGCAATGACGCGTGTCAGATGGTCCACAAAGAGTGAAAAATGGGCTCTCACTGTGGAAACATACCCTTGGAAAGCATGTACTCCTGATGGAAGTCAGTGCATCGAAACCTCGCCCTCTCCGGTGCGCGAGATCGCCAAAAAAATTGGGAGACTCAGCGACCAATAGATCGCGGATATGGGACTTGGCGGGTAATGCAATTGACCCTGGTTTTTCTGAGGTCTGTCCCATTTTCTTTCAGGCCTTTAATAGCTATGTACCTGCACTTGCTTTCTTGACCTGTGCGATTATTAGGGACACAGGTTAAAAGCCCTAACTTATGATTCATGACCGTAAGTCGTGGCCATGGATCATGCGGAAGATCCCATAGTTTCTCTGTACCAAGTGGCATAACGATCCGCGCGCGGCCTGTACTCAAGAAACCCGATCGCTTCCAGCTCGTTCTGCGTT
The DNA here is from genome assembly GCA_050249195.1 of Bdellovibrionales bacterium. Classification (GTDB taxonomy): domain Bacteria; phylum Bdellovibrionota; class Bdellovibrionia; order Bdellovibrionales; family UBA1609; genus JALHOQ01. The sequence continues at coordinate 44,491 of JBFWQY010000006.1, read as the reverse complement.
ACGTAATCACAACAGGTGCGATAATCCCGCCCCCAATGGAGCACTCGTGAAAAGGGTCTAAACTGAAAAAAGCGTTGCCCCTTGCCTTGGATCTCATCCAGGTGAGCAAGGCCGGATGAGAGTACCGTTTGAATGAAGTCCTTAAAGCTGTTGCTCTTCATCACATGATTTGCAATCCGGCCCGTCACCACACGGATAAACGCCTTGTAGAGATCGCGGCTGCCAAACTTCAGGATCAAGTGAACGTGATTGGAAGCCACAGCCAAGCGATAGATCCGAACCCGGTATCTGTGCGTCACGGACCGAATGATCCCGATGACGGGGTTTTTATTATAGGTTTTGAGAAGGGAGTTTTCACCCCGAGCCCAGCTGGAGCGAAACACGACATGAACCGCTTCCGTGGAAGAAAGGGGCCTTCGCCCCTTACGCCTTCCGAGCAGCAGGCGCCCACCAAAGAACCGCCGGCTCTCATTGGGAAAGAGATTCAGCTGCTGTCCTTTGCGCGGCCTTTGCCTTCGTACGTGATCGGCTCTTCGTGCCATACAACCCTTTCCGCGCAGATCCACGAGATCCCCAGGTCCCAAGGAGGGGGAGGGGGATGATCTTTGAGGCGCGTGAGAGTCGAAGGAAGCAAACTCAGCCGCACCCACCGGAGGGGTTAGCTTTGGGATGAGAGGTTTTTGTTGGTCTGGTCCGTCCGTGGTTCGGGCGGAAGTTTGCGGACGGGCATCGCCCTCGGGTTGGCGGGAGGGGGCATCGCCCCGCCTGTGCTGCCCCTGCCGGGGGGGGGGGGGGGGGGGGGGGGGGGGGCCAAGGGGCCCATGGTCTTGGCCCGGCCCCATCGCCCCCCTCTCGCTTCCGAGTCCAGGCGATGCCCCTCAGGATCAGCACTATCCGTCACGAAAATTGTCCCACTTTTAAGACCCTTACCTTAAGGGGAAGGCCATCGCCCCATCAAATCACGCGGGCGATGCCTGAATCCGTCCCCTGGAATTATTCGACCGATGATGTTCATACGAAAGCCGCCGGAGCCGGTTACAAAGTACGGATACGGCGTTGGAGAGCACTGCACTGCTCTGCAGAGCAGTGCAGTGCTCAGCACATCCAGAGTGAACGGGAGTCTTCCCCGAACCCAAAATTTTTATTCAGGGTTGACGGGCAAAATCACTATGCAGAGCTATAAGTACCGGCGTCTCTTAATAAAAAATTGGACGAACTGAACCGATAGCAAAATACTTGGCACTTGCGATTCTGGTCATCTCAGGCTGAAAGCCGGACCCATCAATCACCGTCACTGTGCGTTCTCTAGGCGGAGGAGAAAGTTTCGTTCGAGATGATCTCGACGCTATCGCGGATGTCAGTCTCGAAACGCAGTCAACGCCGGACCAAAGCTAAAATGCGAGAACACTCCCAAGGAAGCGTCGTAGACTGGCGCCTGACTTCCCGGCCAGGCTCCAAAGAAAACTCCACACGCCTCACCGTTCGCGTTGGCAATCAGCCCGCCACTCATCCCATCGTTGCCATCGGCGCTGCTAAAAACCAATGGCCGACCTTGCGCCTCGCGCACCAACCGTCCCGCATCCGGCCAGTGGCGCGCTCGCTGTGCCACTTGTTCCAAGCTTAAGAATTCTCCGCGCGTCCACGCCAACTCACGGTCCAGCGCATCGGGATAGCCCAGCGCTCTGCGATCTTCCGTTCGAGCAGGGTAACCGATAATAAAACTGGGATCTCCCGGCTGGCATCCGGACCGCGCGATTTGAAGAGAGGGCAACGACAACGAGAGCTCCACAAACGCAAGATCATTCTGGTACCCCAGAATCGTGTTCGGTGTGGGACCCAGATCGTTACCGATCACGCGCGCAAAGAACCGATTGTCCTTCACCACAACATCGCCCCGAAGAGACTGAGTTGCATGAGTGGGGCCGAGGCGCAAAAATCGAAAGCCCTCCTGATTCGAACGGAAAATCAACTGTCCGCGCGCATCGGTTACAAAGAAAGCGGCAACAGAAAGAGGATCGCGTCGGAAACGCTCGATCTCCCATTGTACCCGATCGCGCTGCAAGGAATCACGCCAGAGCTCGGTCCAGCGAGCGCCCCGCCCCTGCGTCAACTTGTGTAGAGAGGGGGCGAAGGCATGGCGGGCGGTCACAAGAATATTGCCTTCTACAACAAACGCAGAGGTACGAGTCAAACTCTGGCTGAGGAAACAGACCGGCGACCGCTGCGTTTTACAGGATCGAAGTTCGGTCAAGTTAATCCGAGCCTGAATCTGTTCCTCGAACCCAAAGGCTCGCTGATTCTCCAGCACCTCAATCCGGGACGTGTATTCCGAGGCAGACACACGAGACTCCGCGCCCGGTATCCAGAGCTCAAGGACATTGCGGGCCGCTGCATAGAGGGCCGGATACTTTTGCGCCTGCGCGAGCGTGTAAAATCCCGGCTCGGCTGTCGCCAAACAAGTGTATAGGGATAGGATAGGAGTGACAAAAATCGTCTTCCAATCGAGCAAAGGCTTCATCCTTTGGAGGTTCATTCAAGATGAATGCGAGGAAGATGCCAAATTCAATACGTCCTCGGTATCATTTAGCCGTGATTCAATACGCGCGCGACGACGCTTGCGCCCCGCGAGTTGGCGTGCACCCGTTCGTTGCAAGGCAATCTGAAACCGATATCGTCTAGGCCCGGGCCCTCGTGAGCAAGGGAGAGCGAACAACTCGACGCTAAGTTTCCATGCGTGCAATGAATTTGACCAGCCAAGGCAAAAGTTCGCTAGAATGAATCCATGCGACTAGAGGAGCTTTCAGTTGACCACATGGGTCCCTTTCGGGCGATGGTCGCGGACTATATGGAAAAGGACCCGCCATGCCTATTAAAATGGTTTCCGTCGTTCCATAGTTGGGATACCGCCGAGTTCCGCAATTTCATCAGGAAATGTACGAAGGAGCGACAAGATTGGAAACCAGGACCAAATCAAATCTCCCTTACCAAATATGTTCTGTTGGACGATCACGACGGCATCTTGGGCCATGCGGTACTGCGCTTTCCTCTCGATGACAAAACATCGCGAGAAGGGGGGAATGTGGCCTTCTCGTCCCCACCCTCGAAACGCGGTGGAATGAATGAAGTGTATACTTTAAATCGTATGCTCTTTGAAGCCGTACGCGCAGGCCTTGCACGCATCCTTATTACTAGCTTTGAAGAGGACGAAGTTACCCGACGGGCCATTGAGATGAACCGCGGCGAACTGGACGACGTGATTCCTTCACTCTCCGAACCTTCGAAAAACCTATGTCGCTATTGGATTCGCTTCCGATAATGAGTCGGAGCACACGGCTCTGGGACCTTTGAATTTTCGCATCGGCGCAGGATCTGGAGCGCGTTTTTCTCGGTCTATCCCCAAAGAACACGAGGGCATGTTTTTCCGGAACCATCTTTTCCACCATTCAAAACGACGGCGATCTGAATTGCTCACTCGCTGGTAACGAGGTCGTCCAGATCCGGGAAGCCCACTGATTTTCGACTACATTCGCAACACTACCTGGGCGGACGAAGGTGCATCCCTATCCATCCGCCGCTCCCGATACCACCGGACGCTTTGAACTCCCAGGAGTCGAGCAGGCAGTCCTAGAACCGGGCGTGTTACTGAAAGCGACCGTCCACTGGCGTCTCACTTTGTCGACGGCATTTGCCAGGGTTGCTGATTTGACGTGCGGGAGATCGGGCTCTCCTGACCAGTTTCGCGGAGAAAACTGATGGGTCGAGGGTCCAGAGGTCATGGATCCAACGTACAAGTTTTCTCGCCAATCATTAGGTTTTTAAGCGCTAAAAATCGTCACCCCGTCAGAAAATCTACAGATGAAACAACTGAGTGTTTCCCCAAGGTCAACACTTTCTATTTTTCGCGTTTGGATACGGATTTGGAGTAGGTTAATTCAATCCTCATAACGCGGGAATTCCTCGTGTTGATATAAAATTTATAAATAAATATTATTTATATTGGAGGAAGTTTGTACATTGCATTTTTGATCTTAATTGCATCGGCGTTTCCGATCCAGAGTCATAGTGCATGCGCTGATGACCTTGGCGTACCTATCTCACCATACATACAGTCTGAATATCAGATGCTTACGCGTTTTCGGCACTCTATAGATAATGTTTTTGCCGGCAGAAAATCCGTTAAACTATTTACGGGCGGCAAAACAAGAGAAGTTTGTGAGTCTAGGCTACCGCCGGCAGAGAAAAGGCTGTTGCCGGATTTCCTCAACATCCCGCAGTTTCGACAGTTCTGGGAACATCTGGGAACGAGCGACTCAGATGGAAATGTACTCGGCCTACAAATTGACGTCGTGGCGGGCAAAGTTGAAGAACATGAAATGTTAACCACGTCCAATGGTGCATGGCACGTGGATGGAGCGGCAGAGGCTGTTTTTATCTATCAGGTCTCGGAACCTGACGGTACGGCACCCACTCAATTCTTACTTCCGTTTGACGGTGAAATTGATGCATCTATGGTAACCTCGGGCTCTCTTGACAATCTACTTGCACCTATGAAGCTCAATCTTTACGAAGCTCGATCTGGTGACGTCATTCTCATCACTAAGTCGACCATTCATAGAAGTACGGCAGCTCGGGAAAAAGGGCGAAGATATTTTCTTCGCTGGTCATTCTTCCGTCAAAAGCCATTTTACTATTTACTTTATGACTATCACTCCATAACCTTTGAAGAGCCAGACAGATGATCAGTAGTGGCTTACCTCAAAAACAGCTTTCGCCACAGTGGACGCTATGCTGGGAGGGCGTAAAAACGGTTAAGGAATACGTCTACCTTAATCAGCTCGAGGCCGATCACTCTACCAATGCTTCAGAACACGTGCCGTCTGACTTCCGATGGCCATTGTGGCGCGCCCTCCCCTGCTCAGAAGAACCTCAGGCTCCTCTCCGGTGAGGAGATCCACAAATCCTGATCCCGCTGACGAGACTAAGGATTTTGGCCAACGCAGCTGGAGTGTCGCTGCATCGCCAAAATTAAGCACGATGAGGACCCACTCGCGCGGGCCGCTTTGACGAACATACGCGAGAGCGGCCGGATTTCCGATCACCGGAATTGGAATCATTCGCCCCGCATGCAAAGCGGTCTCCTGCTCGCGCAACTCAGCCAACCTCCGATAAAGGTCCTTCAGTTGAAAGCGGTCCTCCCACGATAGCGGCGCCGGATCTTCATACGGTTCATACTCAGCTCCGACCTCATCGCCCGTGAATAAAACAGGAACTCCCGGCAGCGTGTGTTGCAAGACGGCCGCCACGCGCGTGACCCGTTCCCCGTAACGACTCAAAAAGCGGGCGCCGGTGTCGTTGTTATTCAAGAAACGCACGACGCGTTCAGCGCGCGGGTTTGCGGCCACAGCCTCCGCCAGTAGCGCTCCTGTCTGCGCCGGTGTATCGAAGGCTTCCCTCCAGGCCCAAACGCCAAGCTCATCTGTCCAGTCATAAGCCAGATCAAATCCATTCTCGTAGTAGTAGGTGTCGCGTGCGCCGGCTTCCGCGAGCATAATCAAATCCTCGTGATTTTTGCGCAAATCTTGAATCAACTGGCGCCAGAAGCGCGGCGCTCGCTCCTTTACTCCCCAGGCGACATCGACTCGATATCCATCCAACCCAACTTGATCGAGCCAGTGATGAAACGCACGCTGAATCCAGCGCACCACTTGGAAATTGGCGAAGTTCAGGTTGGGAAGATGAGCCCAATCAAAATAATGTTGCACCTGCCCATCTGCATCGCGGTCATAGTATCGATAGTAGGGTGAGGCTGTTCCCTTTTCCTCAGAATCCATAAAATAAGGGTGAGCGTTCGAGGTGTGATTGGGGACAAAATCCATAAGGACTTTCATATCACGGGAGTGAGCCGCCTCGATCAAGCGGCGCAGGCCGCTCTCGCCACCAAAGTCCTCGCGTATGGAAAAATAATCGGTGACGGCATAACTAATAAAGCCGGGATCATCCGTGGTATTCACAGGTGAGAGCCAAAGCGCATCCACTCCTTGCCGCTGCAAATGATCGAGCCGTCCGATCACAGCATCAAAAGCGTTCCCGTCCCCGAACAGAGGCGGCACGACGCCGTAAATGACAGCCCCAGGCTTAAGCGACAATGGTGGAGAAGGCGATCGATCCTTCGCAAATGCCTTCGCCCCGCCGACCGCAAGCGTGAGAACCATCGCACCCAGCGTAAGATACTGACGTCGCCTTAATCGCATACCCGCAACCTCCATGGACTCACCTTTAAGTTTTGACTTGGAATTAAAAAGCTTAGCCAGAGGGACTGGAAAATCCAAAACAAGTTCGATGACCCATTGGCGAAAATAGGCCTAAAGCGTATAATTCCAACGTATGAACGTCGAAGACCTGCGCCGCGAGGTGCATTTCCAAGCGGTGCGGAGTCGCGGCCCAGGAGGCCAAAACGTCAATAAGGTCTCCTCCGCCGCCCAACTCTATTGGAGCTACGGAGATTCTATGCTTTTCTCAGACGCGCAGAAGGCACGGATCGGCCGCAAGCTGGAGCGGCAGATTAACTCCGAAGGCCAGTTGTATCTGAGATGTGATGAATTCCGCGATCTCGAACGCAACAAGTCCCGCTGTCTTGAAAAATTAATGGATTTGATCCGTTCGGCCCTACATGTCCCAAAGAGACGCAAACCCACTAAGCCCACACTGTCTTCCAGGATCAAGCGCAAAGAAAGTAAGCAAAGGCGGAGTGAGGTGAAGAGGCAACGACAGAAGCCGAAGTTGACCTGACGACGTCACGTCGTGGTGCCCGTTGGCCCGAACGGCCCCTCACTTGTACGGGAACATTGGGACTTCAATCTCTATGCCGGAGCTGAAGGCCACAATCTGACAGATCTGATACGTTAATTCCGCGTGCGTTCCGAATCATCATTCAGCAGCGTCTTCAATCGGAACAGAAGCAGGAGACCTGGTATAGCGAATGCCGCACAGGCAGCGAAAAACAGCTCCCACCCCAAAGTCTCGGCCAAGACTCCGGTTGTAGCTCCAAAGATCGCACGCGGAACGCCCATAAGGCTCGTTAAAAGGGCGTATTGAGTCGCCGTGAAGCGCTTGTTACTCTGTGTTGCCATAAAGGCCACGTACGCCGCTGTGGCCATCCCGCTGGTGAAGTTTTCCGCCGCCACCGCCACCGCGAGAGCCGCAATGTTGGTGCCCGCCATCGCCAAAGCGGTAAAGGACAACGTGGATAAGGCTTGCATCACACCGAAGATCCATAAGGAACGGTAAAGCTTGAGACGAACGATCAGCGCTCCACCAACCAGTCCGCCGCCAATAGTGGCCCACAGGCCAAACAGCTTGGCGACGCTCGCAATCTCGGATTTGCTGTATCCTTTCAGCAAAAAGAAAGTGTTGAACATGTCGCTCGCCATGGAATCACCAATTTTATAGAACAGCACAAACGCGAGAATGGTCCAAGCCCCGTTACGCTGAAAGAACTCCCGCAAGGGACCGACGACTGACTCTTGGAGCGTGCGCGGAGGTGGCGCCTCCACTTTGGGCTCAGGGCTGAGAAGCGTGGTCACAATTCCGACGGCCATACACCCGGCCATAACCAGATACACCTTTGACCAGGGAACCACTTCAGCAAAGTAAAGGGCACCGGCTCCCGCGACCAAAACTCCCAGCCGATAACCAAGAACGGCGATGGAGGAACCCAGCCCTAGCTCCTCATCCGGCAAGATTTCCCGGCGATAAGCGTCGACAACAATATCTTGGCTAGCGCTAAAAAACGCGACGAGGAAGGCGCAAAACGCCAACAACGCTGTATTCTCTGCGGGCTGCACCCGGGACAGCATCACCAGCGCGATTGCCAAACCAATCTGCGAGATCACGAGCCATCCGCGCCGCCGCCCCAGAGGGGGCGTGTACCGGTCCATGATCGGTGACCAAACGAATTTCCATGTGTAGGGCAACGACACAAGAGCAAAAAAGCCGATCGTCTTGATGTCGATTCCGGCCTCTGTCATCCAGGCTTTTAACGTGCCCCCCACAAGCAGCAGAGGAAGCCCGGAAGAAAAGCCCATGAGGAGAACGATCATCTGGTGAGGATTGCGTAACGTCTTTAAGAATGACGACATGAATAAAAGTGTAACGCAATCTCATTCATGCGCAATACAATCGTCATACACGACGACTTTCAATTTAGAGTACTTTCGAACTGATCTTCACTTTAAAGATCGCATATTGATAACAAAGCGATACTTCACATCCGCATGCAGCAGGCGCTCGTAGGCGGCATTGATTTGGTCCATAGGAATGACTTCCACGTCAGCGGCCAACTTATGTTGAGCACAAAAATTCAACATCTCCTGTGTTTCCGAAATTCCGCCGATCAAAGAACCGGCCAGCGAACGGCGCTTCGGAACCAAAGAGAAGGGCGCCACAACCTGAGGATCGGGTAAGCCGAGGAGAACCATGGTTCCATCTCGCTTTAGGAGATTCAAATAGAAGTTGTAATCGTGAGGGGCCGAGATCGTATTTAAGACGAGATCGAAGGAACCAGTCAACCGAGCCATATGGTCTGCGTTCTTGACGACGGCGAAGCTATGGGCTCCCAGTTTCATCGCGTCCTCGCGCTTGGACTCGGAGGTGCTCAACACAGTCACATCGGCACCCATAGCCGCCGCCAACTTTACAGCCATATGACCGAGCCCACCCAATCCTGCCACGGCCACTCGATCCCCATCTTTCACTTTCCAGTGGCGCAGAGGGGAGTACGTCGTGATGCCCGCGCACAGAAGCGGAGCCGCGCGCTCCAAATCTATCCCTTCGGGAATTCGCACCACAAAATCCTGATCCACCACAATATTGGTGGAATACCCACCCTGGGTGAGACTGTTATCCTTGGGATCAACCGAGCCATAGGTCATGGTGGCGCCTTTTTCGCAATACTGTTCCAAACCGTCTTTGCAAGAGGAACATTCACGACAGGAGTTCACCAGGCATCCCACACCCACGAAGTCTCCGGGGCGAAAACGCGTCACCTGCGCGCCCACCCGTTCTACACGTCCCACAATCTCATGGCCAGGCACAACGGGATAGCGGACCTCACCCCACTCTCCACTCACAAAGTGAAGGTCGGAGTGACAAACGCCACAGAAGAGAATGTCGATTTGCACATCATTGGCCAAAACATTGCGACGCTCAAAACGAAGAGGTTTCAAAATCCGACCAGGTTCGTAAGCGGCATAGGCTTGTGAGGGGATCATGGGACGTCCTCCTGAAAATTCATATTTTAAATCAAGTTTCTGACATTATTCTGTCGACCCTCTATCGACATCTGACCACATCCATCTTTCTATATCAGCATCCAATGCAAGACTCCCGAGGTCAGTGCGAGTATCATGGCGCCGACGATAGCTGAGAGCCAATTGGTAATTTCGAAGTTCTTCAGCACTGCGGCGCACAGGCGCAAAATGATGGCGTCCACCACGAAAATAAACAATCCGAGCGTGAGAATTGTCAGCGGAAAAGTCAGAAACAGAAGAACCGGGCGCACAAACATATTGGCCAAACCGAGGACCAATACTGCCACCAATGTGGTGAACACGCCCCTGATACGGAAGCCAGGCACAATGAGCGCGGTCAATCCCAGTGCGAATCCCGATACAATCCAGTGTCCAATCAGACCCATCCACGACATGCCTCTCCCATACCGCGAATAGGGACGGACCGAAAGACAAAAAAGGAGAGAGAAACAGAAAAGAAAGGGGGGCCACACGCCCCCCTTTCCATCGTCACATACTGCTACTCGTCAGAATCTCATCATCTCTCAACGCTCATCCCACCGCGTCCGGATTTTTCAAGATCAAAATGGCCGCCATGACCTTGGCCAGGTAGTCCTTGTCCCCTTCGGCACCCGCACGGATCAGGGCCCAGGCATCGCGCGAACCGGTCTTGAGAATGAACTCTTGGACCCGACTTTCGCCGATGTTGTAAGCCAAAAGCGACAGCTGCCAATCCTGAAAACGCAGCTTGTTTATCAGAAGGTAGCGAATCGCGGCGTCTGTCGAGAGCTCCACATCCAGACGCTGGTCAATTTCATTGTTCACACGTAAGCCAAAATGGCGAGCCGTTGAGGCAATGAACTGCCAGAGACCCGCCGCCCGAACCGGGTTCTCCTTAGGGCCGTGGTTGAGATATCCCGATTCCACCAAAGGAATCGCCATCAATTCCATGGGTGCTCGGTACTCGCCCAATTTGCTTTCAACCATCGCTTGGTATTCACGCATGCGACGGAGACTGTCGCGCAAAAATTGACGCCCTTCGGGAGTTCCCAAAAACCGATTCAGCTGTGTCACGACGTCCGCGTTCACAACGACCGGAAACTCGCTTTCCTTCTGCGCGACCTTCGCCATCTCCAGGGCCTGCTCGTGCGTGATTCTGCGATCCTGCAGTAAACCCTTACCGGCATAGGCTGTTACGGCGAGCATAATGCTCGCCGATGCCGCCACAGCGGGCGCAAGCCAGCGTGAGGGTGTTGTCTTCCTTGCAAACATATTCATAATCCTCCGTTTGAGTAAGTGGCGCTCGCGACCCAACATCAATCCCGTTGCGCACACAGGATGTGTATTTGTCTTTAGCGCCGATTGAGCCACCTCAACGAGGCAGCGGGCATATACCTGTGGTTGGACCTTCTTGCGGTCGACCATGGCCTCATCACAGGCGAATTCTTGAGCTTCCGATATCCATGAACTCCAAATATGAACACAGGGATTCAGCACGCATAGAGCACGCAACGCATACACAAGATACGCCCAAAGCGTGTCACGCTGGCGATGGTGCTGAAGCTCATGCTGAATGCAAATTTTTAAGTCGGCCGGACGCGCCAATAGATCCATAGGCAAAACCACCCAAGCAAATCGTCCGCACCGGTAAGAGAAGGGAATGGCAACGCGTTCGCTGATATAAATTCGAACCCGCCCGATCCGGCGCAAGGCAAAGGCCTCATGCTGGATTCTCCGCAGTCGCAGTACATCCGAAAGCAGAATTCCGGCCGAGACAAGAAGGGACCCTCCCACCGCCCCAAACACGAACCACAACACATAGTCGCTGGTGTGAGGGAACACCGGCGCCTTAAAAATGTTTGCGTGAACGGAAGTCGTATGACTTTGCGCCCGATCATAGTCCGCCAACGTCGGGGCCGACCAGATCTTGACCACCGGCTCAAATCCGCGGGGTCGAGGAATCCCGACTTGCAGGCCCGCAGCGACAAAACAAAAGATCAGGATAAGATAATGCAAGCGCAGTTCCTGACGGGAGAAAATCCCTCGTGCCCACAGGCGCGTGCCCCAAACGGTGAAGAATCCGACGACAACTAACAAGTTGAGTGTAAGGTACAGACTAAACAATGGGTAGAGACCCCAACCACGTAAGTCCGAGAGCGCTGAAGCTGAGTTCATTTCTTTTTCTCCAAGTTTCGAATCAATTCCTTGAGTTCCTCGATCTCATTGGCCTCGATCGGGACATGGCCCAAAAGATGGCGGACCAGAGCCACCGGCGTGCCATCGAAGACGCGTTCCACCACATGCTTGAGTGTCTTGGTCTCAAACTCCGCTTTGCTCAGCACAGGAATGTAAACATGGCCGCGCCCTTCTTTACGCGGCTTCAGTACGCCTTTTTGTTCAAGAATGCGCAGAATGGTGGAAACAGACGTGTACGCCAGCTGACGGTCCCCGGAGAGGTGCTCCAGCACGTCGCTTACAGAAGCCTCGCCCAAACGCCAAATGATAGTCATAAGTTCAAGTTCGACGGGGGTGAGCAACCGATCACTATCTTTGTCTTTACCTTGATCTTTGAGCTTGGGCTCCCGCCTAGTCATCAGCCCCCCTTGCAGATTAAAGTAACTAAGAGATTAGTTAAAGCCAACTAAAATTTTAGTTGAATAGACTTAAGTCCAGGACAAATTCTATCCCGGCAGGAGCCAGTGGACAGCCTTCGTTCGGGCCTCACCCCGTTCCGTTTTTTTCAGGCATAATTCACAGAACGCAGAAAGTTGGAGATCCAGTCCCAAGCGAGCCTTCGTTCTGTTCTGTGCCGTGGCGCAGGTCAAATGGAAGGCTACGGCCCTTTTCCATATTCGATCCTAACCGCCCGGGCCACACCTCGGGCCTTTCGGCGCGCCTCTTCCACTGTAGCACCACGAGCCAAACCCACACCCATACGGCGGTAAGGGCGAGTGGTTGGCTTTCCGAACAGACGCAAATCCGTGTCGGGCTGTCGCAACGCCTTTTCCACTCCATTGAAAGAGAAGACATCCGCTTCACGATCCGCGAGAATCACCGCCGACGCCGACGGCCCATAATAGACGACCTCAGGAATAGGAAGACCCAGCACCGCACGCAAATGCAAATCGAATTCGGAAAGATTTTGCGACGTCAAAGTCACCAGACCCGTGTCGTGTGGACGCGGCGACAACTCCGAGAAGTAGACCTGTCCACCCGCAATGAAGAACTCCACGCCAAAAATTCCCGCGCCACCCAAATGGTCGGTCACCTTCTTCGCCATGTGCTGGGCCTTGCCCAGCGCCTGACGGCTCATCTTCGCGGGCAGCCAAGATTCCTGATAGTCGCCGCGCTCCTGGCGATGGCCGATGGGACGAACAAACAGGGTCGGTCCTTTCTTCTGTTTAATCGTCAGAAGCGTGATCTCGAAGTCGAACTTCACAAACTCCTCGACAATCACTTTCTTCTTGTCTCCGCGCATTCCCGCCACCGCGTAGCCCCAAGCAGCCCCGATCTCGGCAGGCTTTTTGACCACTGACTGCCCTTTGCCCGATGACGACATTACGGGCTTGATCACGTTTGGATAGCCCACCTGGGCGGCGGCCACCGCCAGCTCCTCCTGCGACTCCGCATATGCAAATTTGGCTGTCTTGAGCTTCAGGGTGTGAGCCGCCGCATCGCGAATCGCATCCCGGTTCATCGTCAGATGCGCGGCTTTCGCCGATGGGGTCACCTGAATCCCGCGCTTTTCAAATTCAAGAAGCTTTTCCGTTCGGATAGCCTCGATTTCAGGCACTATGATATCCGGGCGATGCTTGGCCACGACTCGTTCCAGATCATCGCCATTGAGCATTTCGATCACCTCGTAAGCATCCGCGACTTGCATCGCAGGAGCGCCCCGGTAGCGGTCCACCGCCACAACCTCCAGTCCCAGTCGCTGCGCGGAGATCACAAGTTCTTTTCCCAACTCACCCGAACCTAAGAACATCAGCTTTTTATCCATAGCCGGTACCATCCTCGATTTCGGGTGATTTGTCAGCCCTCGCTTTCCAGCGCTCCCCCCGCACTCATTCTCGTTGGGCACAAAGATTTCAATACTGAGATTCTTTTATACCTATGGCGGCCAATCTTCAGAATCCTCTCAGTGCGCGCTGGTTAGGGTCAACGGGCACCCTAATTTCGACAACGCCCATTTGAGTTCCGGGCGCGGCGCACTACCATCCTCTCCAAGTCGCGCCGCCGCCCTAATGGGTGCGAGCCTGGATTCTTCAATCCTGAAGTGAACCAACAGGCGCGCCGGATAGGTCTGCCACCGGGTCGCATTTCGATGGGTCTGACGAATATTATTGCTGAGTGCGGACAGGACCAACACCTCTCTCGCGCTCGCAGTCAATGATCTCAAATCTCTTAACACTCCGTAGGCCACAGTTTGGGTTTCTTTCCACTGCCCAAAGTCAAGGGCATGGATGAAAGCCACCTGCGCCTCTTCGGACTCCACATCAGAGACATAACGCTCGTCGATCAGTTCCTCCAGCTGCTTCCGAATGTTCTCCAGAAGCAACGCCGCCTTCGGCGCGGCTGAAGTTCCGCTAGCTCGGATTTCCATCAGTCGGCGGATGAGAGAGACGATGTGATGGCGATGAAAACTTACGATCCTGTTGGTCACAATTAATTCTGTAATTTTGTGAATGGCCTCGCCTTGCGCTGTCTGTTGATCCGAGTGAAGAGCGTTTCTGAGATCTCGATCCATCGGCTTGGGTGCCGCAAATGCGCCATAGGCGTAAAAAGTCATAATGAACAGAAGAAAACGGGCAAAAAATCGCATACGGGCCATAGAATTACCTCTAGGCGGTGAGCACTTGCAATGAGGGTTCCAAGAAAACGAAACGCGAATACGTACGCGTACGGATACGAACAAGCGTGAAAGTGGGGTGTTGCATGCCGAGGCCTGCGGAGCGAGTGCCGAATGAATGCGTGAGTGCGGCGTCTCAGTGCCACCCCCGCCTCTCCGATGTGCCCCTGGTCGACATGTCGGCGCCAACGTGTTAGGGTTTATGCTCTTACGAGGAGCCATTTCATGAATCCGTGGCATGATGTCGAAACTGGCGAAGGCGCGCCTCAACTGGTGACCGCGATTGTGGAGATCCCCAAGGGGTCCAAGGTCAAGTATGAACTGCACAAAGCCACTGGGTTGATTCAGGTGGACCGAATTTTGATGAGTTCCGTGCATTATCCGGCCAACTACGGATTTATCCCGCGCACCTACTGCGATGATAAAGACCCGCTGGATATTTTGATTCTGGGTCAAGAGCCTGTCGTTCCTCTCGCCGTCATGCGGGCGAAACCCATTGGTGTAATGAAGATGAAGGATCAGGGTGAAGCTGACGATAAGATCATCGCGGTTGATGCGAGTGACCCGGAGTATTCGGAATACAACAGCATCTCGGAGCTTCCCAGACATCGCATGACGGAAATCAAGCGCTTCTTTGAAGATTACAAGATCCTGGAAAACAAAAAAGTGGTGGTGGATCACTTTTTGGATCGGGATGAAGCCCTGAAAGTGGTAGCGGATGCCATTGCCCTGTATGCTCGAATGCAAACTCAACTCCGAACCGGCCGGTCTTAACGGCGGAGCCTCCTCCGGCTTCATGCCTTATTCAAAAAATGCAAAACTTGGTCCAGCTTCGAGGCCGAGACACCTGCTTGCGGAAACCCTACGTCAAACTGTATTCCTGCGGACCGCATACAAGTTCAAAACCCTACCGGTGGAATTGCCGCCGGTTTCCCATCCCGTGCGCTCACTCGAAACGGCAATTCTCTACCTCCCTCAGATCGGTGCTTTCTTATCAGCGGGACCGAGCGCTATCGATGAGCCATGCTCAACTCCGCCAGGCACTGGCCCCCTGGCTCAAGCCGTAAAGCCAGAGCCTCCCCTACTGATCCCTTCCAGGAGCTATGTACTGTCTTGATTTCTTCATTAAGGCATTTCTTCATCAAGGCACTGCTCCGGGTTCCAGATAATCGGGTTCACCTGCGAAAAAGAAAAAACGCTCGCCATCAAAATCCCAGCCCAATTGGCGCCGGTAAATTTCAGCCAGAGTCAAACTGCTGTCTGTTAGTCGTTCCTCAATTATGGATTCAAAGCGTTTGGCGTTCCGACTTAAACTTTTAGCGTCGCTTCTCCCCTTGGGACGACTCCGTTTATCCAGACTTAATACTGTTTTTAGATCTTCACTCGCATTTTTTGAGAGCTGCTCGACCAGCTCCAAAACAGTTCTGTTCGCATTCTTCTCCTTAAACCCCGGCCAGCTCTTGCGCGTACGCTCATCCACTTTGACAGCCAACTCGGGATAGAGCTCCTCCACAACATCATCTTCAAAATAAGAATGAACGCCTTTTTGTCCCGTCATCTGACCGTCGTAGTTTTCAGTCAGGTGGAGCGGTTGTCCCAGATCGCCGACGTAGTGGCCAAGTGTTCCCGCCAGCACCAACCATTTTTCCTGAAGTTTGCGTCGATCCGATCCCTTCTTCACTTTCAACTGGCGCAGTTCCGCGGCTACTTTTTCGAGGTTCTCATTTAACTCCCGGATTCGCCAAAATGCTCGGCCGGCATCGAGGCCCAGCTCCGGGAAGCGGGCTTCGAACTCCGCGCGACTGAGTTTAAATGGCTCTTTAATGTCCTTCTTCTTAGCGAACGCGCGATTGAAAATCTCCATGTCCATGAAATGCTCGCCACGCTCTTTCTCATAGGTCTGCGGCTTTTTCCAGATCAAGTCCGGCACGTTGCTGTAGTATCCGAAGTCAAAACTCCTGTCTTTCATAAAACCCGCACCGGGTTCGCCAGCTACGACACGAGCCGCAGTCTCACCCACAATCTGATGTCCGCGCCTTCCCCAAGCCTGAGCTCGACTTGAAGTCAGGGATAAAGCCATGAACGAACCCATACCAAGCGCAAACACAAGCACGAACGGATGTAAATGCATCGCATACCTCCCTATGCGGGGACGTTTCCCAGCCAGATTTTGGACTGCTGTTTTCATAAAATGAAAACTGTAGTCAAGACTCTTGCCCGTGGCAATAAAGGGCTTTCATCCGCGCCTCGGATAATCATTAAAAATGATCGCTAACAAATGATCTAAAACCAGCTGAGCTGATCTCCAGGTCGTGAAAAGTGAGCCGAGCTCAATTCCAGGCGCTCGCGGTTCAATCCCAACTTCCGAGATGTCAGGGTAAACATCTGCTTCAGTGTGGCCGCGACGGGTCCCTCGCCGCGCATCCGCGAGCCGAAACGGGAATCGTTCAAAGATCCTCCACGAATGTCGCGCTGAAGCGCAAGCACCTTCTCCTTGCGCAGGGGCCGATGGGTCGCGAGCCACTCGGTAAAGATGGGCCGCACAGCCAAAGGCAATCGCAACGGTGTGTAGCCGGCGAACCGCGCTCCCGCGGCAGCGGCCGCGCTCAAAATCGCGGGCATCTCACAGTCCGTCAGCCCGGGAATCACCGGCGCCACGTTCACGCCCACCGGAATGCCCGCCGCGCTCAACTCACCGATCGCGCGCAGCCGGCTTTGCGGGCGCGACGTGCGCGGCTCCAGGGACGCGCACAGCTCGTCATCCAGCGTGGTGATGGAAATGTACACTGCGGCCGCGCCCATTCCGGCTAGGGGTGCAAGGATATCGATATCCCGGGTGATCAGAGCGTTCTTGGTTATCAGGCTCACAGGGTTACGGAACTCGCCCAACACTTCCAGGCATCTCCGGGTGAGTTGAAGCTGGCGTTCAATTGGCTGATAGCAATCCGTGTTGCCGCTGAAGGTGATGGATTCGCCGATCCACGCACGCGACATCAGTTTCTCGCGCAAGAGCTCTGGTGCGGCCTCTTTCACCAGAATCTTGGACTCAAAATCCAAACCCGCTGAAAAGCCAAGGTACTCGTGTGTAGGGCGGGCATAACAGTAAGCACAGCCATGTTCGCAGCCTCGATATGGGTTTACGGAATAGCGAAAGGGAATATCGGGACTGTCGTTCTCGGTGACAATGCTCTTTGAGCTGTCCTTTAGAAATTCCGTGCGGAGGAGGGGCCTGGGCTCCTCGTTATACTCCTCGCCTTCATAAGGTTCACAGTGGACATAGGTGGACTCAAACCGGCTCTCCGGGTTATGGCCAGCTCCGCGTCCTTTGATGTTGTGGCGATTGAAATTGAAGGACTTACTCAAGTCACTCATCAAGTCTCATATATACCAGATTCGGAGCTAATGACGCTCTCTAGCATTCAGGAGGGCTTGAGAATTCCGGTGGCGTCGATCACAATGGCAGGCTCATCCCAACGGAGGTATAAAGACCAATGATCCGGAACCTGTTAAAGGCGTTCACGGTGGGACTTGCCCTAGTGGCCTCTTTCACCGGCCCCAGCTCCAGGGCTCAATCCGTGGACGTCAAAGACCTCAATGCCGGCGAGGAAAGCTCCACAACCATCGAGATCCGCAAAGGGGGTCAAGTGGAACCCGCGAAGTGCGATCCAATTTGGGAGTTCGCCGAGGGAAACGCCAACGTGGAAAGTGATCCTGTGGATACTCAAAGGGAAGCGCGATCCGCATGGCGAAAAGCCTGTGAAAAATGGGAAAAGGCTTTCCGCGCCGACAATAAAGAAAACAGAATCATTGCCGTGAGCTGTGGAGAACCTGCGTGCAGCGGCGATGCCGGCTACAAGACGTGCACTTCAAAGGCTTTTTATAAAATTAAAACACGGATGAACTAGGTCGCTTCCTCATTTTTTGAGGAAACGACCGGATTAAGAGGAAGCACTCAAAACAGTCGGGAATCAGGCTCCGGTTTTCTCGAGGTAGTACTCCCAGCTGCCGTCGTACACAGTGAGCTCGTGATGATCCAGACGGAAAACCCGGGTCGTCATCCGCCGTAAAAAATGGCGATCGTGACTCACGATCATCACCGTTCCAGGAAATCCGGTGACCGCCTCTAAAAGAACTTCGCGTGACTGAATGTCAAGGTGATTCGTTGGCTCATCAAGTATAAGCAAATTTACGGGGCGGGACAAAATGGTCGCCAAAACGACCCGGCTCTTCTCGCCACCAGAAAGAATGGAAATCTTCTTTTCCACCTCGTCACCCGAAAACTTAAACGCGCCCAGGAGGTTGCGCACATATCCGAGCGATGCTGTGGGAATGCGGGAGTGCACCTCCTCCAAAACTGTGTTCCCTGGCTCGAGGACATCCAGAGAATTCTGCGAGAAGTACCCAAGCTCAATGCTCGCTCCGATACGCACCTCTCCCGTCGTGGGCGCGGTCTGCCCCGCGATAATTTTAAGTAACGTGGATTTACCCGCACCATTCACACCCACCATGGCAACCCGGTCCAGCCGCTTCACCAAAGCATTGGCATTTTGAAACACGGAGATCGGGCTTCCGTCGGGACGCGTCCAAACCTTGCCGACATTCTCGAGTTTCACCACCTCATCACCCCCCCGCGGAGGCTCCGGCCACTCAAAGTGGATCGCCTTTTCCTCCGCCGGAATCTCAATGCGATCGATCTTCTCCAGCTTTTTGACCCGCGACTGCACCTGGGCCGCGTGCGACGCGCGAGCGGCGAAGCGCGCGATGAACTCCTCCTCCTTGGCCAGCATCTCTTCCTGCCGTTTGGCCGCCGCGATCAATTGTTCGCGCCGAACCGCTTTTTCGCGCTCATAGAAATCATAATTGCCCGAGTAAACCGTGATCGTCTGATGCGCGACCTCGACAATCTTGCTCACCAGCCGATTCATAAAATCACGATCGTGGCTGGTCATCAGCAACGTACCCCTGAAGTTCTTGAGCCAGCCTTCCAACCAGATAATGGATTCCAGATCCAAGTGATTGGTGGGCTCGTCCATCAACAGCACGTCCGGGTTCAATAAAAGAATCTTGGCCAGGGCGATACGCATCTTCCAGCCTCCGGAAAAGGTCGCCGTATCACGCTGATGGTCCTGCGGGCCAATGCCAAGCCCGGTCAGTATCTCCGCCGCGCGCGCCTCAAGATCATATCCACCCAAGCGTTCAAACTCCCCTTGTACGTTTCCATAGCGTTCGAGCACACGCGCCATCTCGTCCTCCTCCAACGGTTCACAGAGACGACCTTCGAGCGCCAGCATTTCTTTTTGCAACTCGGGCAGCTTTCCTGCGGCCGACTTCACCTCCTCCATCACTGTGCGCCCGCGGAGATCCTCGATATCTTGCGCGAAGTACCCAATCACCGTACGTTCCGGCTTCGCGACTTGCCCGCCATCCACTCCTTCTTCACCGGTGATGATCCGAAATATGGTGGTCTTGCCGGCTCCGTTCGGTCCGACTAATCCCGCCTTCTCCCCTGGATTCAGCTGAAAGGACGCGTTCTTGTACAACACTTTACTGCCGTAGTGCTTGGAAACATTCGCAATGTTAATCATGGGCGTAAGGATGATGGCTCTTCGAAGCTCAGTCAACCCGAGAGGCCTGCGCGGGGGATGGGGGCTGCCGAGGCCGTACCCGGCGTGAGAAATCAGGTGAGGAATCAGGATCATGACAGCAGTTGCGTGAGCTCTCCTATGCCTTCGATTTTAGAAGTGGGTTTGAATTGCCCGCAGGACTGTATTAATTCCTTAGGCGCATAATGATGATGCGCGTCAAGTGCTCGAAATCTATATAAGCTGAACAACTCTTGTTTGGCCATGCATTTGCAGACAGAACGCGTATGAAAAAAATAAACTGTATCCTGGCCGGAACCCTCGCTTTTCTGCTTTTTCCATTGAACACTTTCGGTGCCGAGCAACTCGTGCTCACAATTCGGAACAATCCTGGATTTGATACAGGATACCTCAAGGTACAGACCGGGCCCAGTGGTGAACTCCAAGGTTTCATTTTCAACCACGAAGGAGAAAGGCCCCGGCTGTTGCCGCTAACGCTCGTAAATGGGAGCCGAGGCGCTGATCTTGTGAAATTTTCTGGCACCTATGTCCTGGCGGGACGTGGTCTCTCTCCCTCCGCAGGCGGACAACTGGAATTCAGGTTTGCCGTCGACTATTTAGGCGGCCAATACAAAACCTGCCCGATCCAGCTGACCAATAGAAACGGCTATTGGGCTCTTGTTAAGAACGGCCGTGAAGTTCGAGAAGCCACAGCCGATGCGTGGAGAACCAGCCTAAATGGCGGTTGTTACACCATCCATGGAATATGCGATTAAAGTTTGGAATCAAAATCATCGAAGTCTAAAGTCACCATAAGTCTCAAGTATAGGAATATACGAAATCCCGAATACATAATATACATTCATTCATTCGCCAGCTCACCCGATCGCAGCAATAGCCAGAGCCCGGTGAGCGCCGCTGAGAACCGCCGCGATCCGCAAGGCAGATTGAATTCCTTCGTCTCCCACTCCAGCCGTGCGCAGCGCCTTCATATGCGCGATCAAACACTGCCCGCAGCCCGCAAGGGATGAGATTGCAAAGGCCATCAGCTCAAACTCCACCTTTTCGATGCCGGGGCGTGCAATGACATTCATCCGCAGGCGCGTGGGAAGACGCTTCAGCTCCGCATCCTCAAGTAAATGAATGGACCGGTAATAGACATTATTCATAGCCATAATGGTCACGGCGGCGCGGGCGCCTTCCAACGTTGCATCATCCAAAACGGCTGCGGATTCTGTCCGCACCACCTCCACAAGCTCCTGGCTACCCAGTGCGAAAGCACAAGCCAGGCTCACGCCCCAAATCTGGCGGGGCGTGAGTCCGGGGGCGCCCTCAGGAGTGAGGACGGCCTCCAAGTTCAACCGAATATCTCGGCCTGAATCAGGAATTCGTGATTTCAGTTCTTCCAGTCGCATACATCCTCCTTAAACCTGAATCGTCTGTTGACCTTTTTCCCAATTGCACGGGCAAAGCTCATCGGTTTGCAGTCCATCTAATACCCTTAAAACTTCCTTGGGGCTCCGGCCCACGTTCAAGTCGGTTACATAAACGAAGCGAATGACTCCATATGGATCCACGATGAAGGTCGCGCGCTGGGCCACCCCCTCATTCGCATCCAAAATACCCAGGCTCTGGCTCAACTCGCGCCGGATATCCGAAACCATGGGAATGGACAAGTCTTTTAACTTGGGTTCATGGGTCCGCCAGGCGAGGTGCACGAACTCAGAATCCGTACTCACCGCAAGGACCTGGGCGTCTCTGTCCTTAAACTGTCCGTTCAGCTCGTGAAATCCCTGGATCTCCGTGGGACAAACGAATGTGAAGTCCTTTGGATAAAAGAACACCACAAGCCATTTGCCTTTATAACTTTCATTGCTGATCTCGCGAAAGTCCTTGGGATCATCGTTAACGACCGCTTTCAAACTGAATCGCGGAAACTGTTTTCCGACTCCTAACATTTCATCCTCCTATTTAAGTGCATTGTTCCGGCGGGTATCTCCCAACCTTATGGCAGAATCGGTTATCGGGATGAATAAGTAAAATCGATTGAAAATATACAATCATAGTTATAAGCTATTAAGAGGAGGTGCAAAGATGCCCTCAATCACGCAGCTCGAATACATTTTAGCTGTGGAAAAGCATCGCCACTTCGGGAAGGCGGCGGAATCGTGTCACATTAGCCAGCCGACCCTGAGCATGCAGATCCAAAAGGTGGAGGAGGAGGTCGGCTTTGCCCTCTTTGACCGTTTAAAAAAACCGGTTGTGCCCACCCCCAAGGGCAACCACTTTGTACAACAGGCGCGCGTGCTTCTTCATGAGTACCGTAAGCTAGTGGATCTTTCACGCCGTCAAGGCAATGAAGTCAGCGGAGAGCTCAAGCTGGGCGTGATTCCAACGGTTGCACCCTACCTGCTTCCGCTCTTTGTGGAGCCCTTCTCGAAACGGTACCCGAACGTCCATCTTAAGATCGACGAATTGAAAACACGCGACGTTCTCGAAATGCTTTCGGAAGACCGCCTGGATGCGGCTCTCCTCGCAACTCCCCTTGGCGAAACCGGCCTACACGAACGGCCGCTCTACTATGAGCCCTTCTATCTCTACGTAGCTCCGTCTCACCCGCTCAATGCCCGTAAGCGCATCCGGGAGGAGGATCTTAGCGGCGAGGATATGTGGATTCTCGCTGATGGACATTGCTTTCGCAATCAAGTCGCCCGCTATTGCACACTGGCCGCCGAGGGCGGCGTTTTCCCTAACGTCCATTTTGAGGGCGGGAACATTGATACTCTCCGATATCTGATCCGCACGTCTCGCGGCTACACCCTCATTCCGGCCCTGTGCGTGGAGACCTTGACTGCGACTGAGCGTGAGACATTTGTACGCGAGTTTGAGCGTCCGATCCCAACTCGGGAGATCAGCCTGATCTATCGCCGCGATCAGTGGAAGTCGGATATTCTGAATGCCCTGGAAGGGGTGATCCGCGCGCATGTTCCAGCACATCTAAAAAAGTTGGACTCCAAACGTCAGACGGTGCTGGATGTGCAGTCATAGTTCCGTACGCCTTATTTCCGCATGTACGTTTGACGATCGAATAGCGGCTCGCACGCTTTGAAGAGATGTCCTATTTACAAACCCGGATTCAATAACTTTTCAATTGAGCCTTTGTTTGCCTCCCTTCTAAAAGCCTTGTAGGTACGTCCCCATGCGTATTTCAGTTTTTCTGATCCTTACCTTGTCCACTCTGTTCTCCGGCGTGGTCCAAGGCCAAGTCGTCCGCGAAGGCCTCGAGATTCCACCTCATGTTCTGCCCACCTCCACTGACGCGCAAATTTTGGAGGCGGTCCAAATTGCCGTTCAGCAATCGAAGGGTGGTCCTCCCACATCCGTTCACCTCCTGTTTGATCGCGACCGAATGGGAGTACAGGTGGACAGAAGCAACTCCTCCGACGCGTTTGTCTGCTTTCTGCGGAGCGACTCCGTCCAATGTGACCCAGGATCTGTGGGTCAGGACGCGCGCGTGTACACGGTGCATGTGCCGTTTCCAGCAGATGAGCTTCCGGCCACGGTGGACGCCGGATGGGAAATGGGCTGGGGCTCTTGGCTTATAGTCGCCGTCGTTGGCACCTACGCCGTAAAGAAAGTTTTAAGAAAGTGGTTCACCGGCCGGTTTCTCGCGTCGGACACGAATCATTCTCACTTTTTTCAGACGTCCCAAGAAATGAGAAATGGTTTCGATCGGGACCGAGACCATCTTGACAGGCTCTTGACCCAGGCCCTTGAGGGCGTGAACGCAGACCTTTTGGAAGTCGGTCTTGCTCTGGCCCGCTCAGCCGGCCAATGTCCGAGTGAAGCGCACACCCACGCCAGACACGCTGAGAATCATAGCCACGAGGGTCCTGGTCATAGTCATAATCGTCATCATAGTCATGATAACGATAGTCATGGGCATGGACATGGACCCGGACCTGGCCATCACTCTCGTGGCGCGGACACCCTCCATTCCCATGGGGACAATCCGACCCACGGAGTCCACGCTGGGTGCACGGCCGGGGCGGAACAGGAAGGGGCACGCGCGGCCCTCTTACACGATCTTCCCCGCTTCGCCCTTACTCTTGGTTACGACTTTTACTCTGAGACCCTTAAGCCTCTTTTTGGTCTAATAGGTGCGATGGCCCGAACGCACACCCGGGATCAGTTATTCAAGTTCCTCGATCATATCACTGTGCGGACCGTGCAAGAACGGGGCGTGGCCCCGGCTGTTGTGACCGGTATTGCCACGGGAGTGGGACTAGCGGCGGCCGAAACCCTAGAATCGACGGTTCTGGGCGCGGCGCACGTGGCTTGCCAGGTGGGAACAGTGGTCGTCCTTGGAGCGGTGACAGCGGGTTACACGGCATACTATTGCGCACGACATATGAATGCCCTTCCTGGATTGACTTGGGGTGAGCGAGTGCGCACCACACTGCAGTTTATGCAAGCTCAGCGTCTGGCGATCGGAGTTGAGAGCCAGTCGACTGACGTATTGATGAAGCAAACGGAACGGCGGCAGATCTTTCTCGCGATGTCCTTAATATACAAGTACGTGGACCGCCTTGCACTCACTGCGCGGAAATTGCATTGGATCAGTGGGGGCGAGGCCCGCCGCTTAGCACGCGAGCTCGGCGCCCTTAAGGAAGAATTGAATCAATTCTCTCTAGCGCTGACGGCCCAAGACATTAATGCGCACGCCGCCCCGTCCATTCCGGAGGAGCGGCTTCACCAGTGGATTGAGCGTCTGAGTGCCATTCACCAACAATTAGTCCCCCAGGCGACACGTGATCACCATTGCCGCCGCTCGCTTGAAGCTTCGTAGCGCGAACTTACTCGAGTTCGCGCCCGCCGATGTGATTGAGCAGCGTCTGGAACGGAACCTTCGGATAGGTCATCGTGATGCAATGAATGGAGCCCAATCCCTGATTGGCCAAAGTGCGGGTTTCAATGGGCACCACATTTAACCCCGCGGAACGATAAACTTCCACGGCCGCCTGGTCATTACTTTCATTGAACACGGGAACAAAGATGGTCCCATTCACGAGCAGGGCATTCACATACGTCTCGTACTCCTCATCGGGGCGGGGCAGGAGGTGAACATCGAAGCCTTCACCCTTCAAAGTCTGGGCGTATTGCTGATCGTCCGTCACCACGGAATTGGTGCCGATAAACCGGACGGACTCATCGATATGGCCAATCCCCTTCAAAAACGGCAATCGGATCAAACGCTGACATCCGTAGAGCTCGCGGAAGATGCGTTCAGGGATGCTTGTGCTCATGTCGTTATCAACTGTGATGCAGTCTCCACGATCATTGACCATGAAATTGCCACCCTCGAAATAGTATTCGTGCTGGCTTAAAAGCGCTTGAAACCAGGACGCGAAGGTTTGATCGGGCTCAAAGCGATGATAGTAGCGCGCGTCCACCATTCCCATTTTTCCAGCTTTGTCCCAGACAGGAACGGGAAGACCATCGCGCGTCCAGAACCCGCGTGAGGCGCCTTGAACTTCGACCACCCGTAGGCGATCAGGATCAATCAAGCCTTCGTATTGGCGAAGGATGCGATCGCGGGAACGACCCGGCTCGGTGTAGATAACGAGCATCACGTCATCCGGCAGATCTCGCGCCATAATCTGTTTGGCCTCGAGGGAATCAAAGTCCGTGTCCGCGCTGAAAAACAGATATCCGGCCTCTTCCAATTCGCTGAAAGGCCGAGCGGCGGAAGACTCCCGGCGGAGGGAGGACATCCCACGCTCGTTTAAAAGATCATGCTGTCGCCCAATCGCCTGGATCTCTTCGGGGCTGAGATCCATCTTCTTGGGAGCCGCGGCAAACGCCGCCTGCGTGCAAGAAAGGACAAAAGCAATAACAATCAGAGAACTCATTTCCTTGAGCTTCATAGTGACTCCCTCCACTGACTTGATACTTTAGCGTATGTTATGCCAGCATGGAGTCAACCGGAGGATCTTTATGACTGAGCGCTTTCCATGGCCCCGTAAGATGTTGATGGTTCGACCCAATGGATTCCGGGTGGATTACGCGATCAACCCCTACATGCGCGATGCACGCGGACATCTGCAGACTGTGGACAGCGAGAAGGCTTTTAAACAGTGGGACGAACTGAAAGGTGTTTTTGAACGTCTGGGAATCTCGGTTGAAGTCATGGAAGGCGATCCGGATTTTCCCGACATGGTCTTTTGTGCCAACCAAACCCTGCCCTATTTGGATCCGCAAGGTAGACTCCAGGTGATTTTGAGCCGCATGCATTCCGAGCCGCGCAAGGGCGAAATTCGCCATTTCCGCGCTTGGGCGGAAGCCCGCGGGATCACCGCGACGGAAATGACCGATTTCGACTTTGAAGGCGCCGGCGACGCCATATGGAATTACGGAACTCGCGAGATTTTTGGGGGCTTTGGCTTTCGAACGCAGGCCGCAGCCTACGATCAGATACAGAAACGGTGTGGCGTAAACCTCTATCGCCTTCGCCTCGTAAGTGAGCACTTTTATCATCTCGATACCTGCTTTGCGGTTTTGAGCGCGGATACCGCGGCTTACGTGCACGAAGCCTTTGATGACGAGGCCGTTCAGATTCTGCATTCCAAGTTTAAGAAACTTATTCGGATTCACGAAGATGAAGCTCGCATGCACTTTGCCGCCAATTGCGTGAGCGTGGATGAACGGCATATTGTGCTACAAAAAGGCGCCCCGCGTTTCGTGCAGAATCTACGGACCGAGGGTTTCATTCCTGTGGAAGTGGAAACCGGCGAGTTTATGAAATCCGGTGGATCCGTGTTCTGCATGAAGCAGCAGCTCCCCTGAAGGAAGGGAAAAAACGTTATGTTGAGGCCACTGGTTTTTGCCACCGCTCTTATTTCAATTGTTCCCGCCGGCGCGCAGTCCCAAACTTCCTCCACCTCCAAGTCCCGGCTTTCGAAATCCACAAAGCCTGAAAAATCCATGAAGCCCACGAGACCCACGAAATCCACAAAGACGCCAAAGTCCGCGGGTCTCCCGGACGCACCTCAGCCCGATCTGCCGCCCGTTCGCCCCCCTCCACCGGAGCCGCGCGTTCCGCTCGAACCCATTCCGCTTCAGTCGATTCCTGGCGGGATAAGAAGGGGCGAGGAGATCCGACCCCGTTTCCTTTTGAATCTTCGTGGCGGCTTTTTGATCACGTCCGCGGATGATGAAGTCAATAAGAAATGGGAACATGACATTTGGTACTCTTACCTGGCCTCGGTGGGCTCTTATTACACGTTTCCGCGCTCCCGAAGGCAGGTGTACTTTCTTGCTGGCGCGGACGTGGCTTACTTTGTGAATGAGGAAGAGCTCACCTCTTCTGTCTCGGGATCCTATATCACATCCCGATACATGCAGCTTCTGGCCACCGTTGGGGTTGGTTATGAGCCCAGGGTATTCGGCGGAAACCTAGGCTTCCTCTATCTCTTGTCCATTGAGGCGTGGGGAGAAAAGAAAAGCGAACTTGAAGCCGGTGGATTCACACACGACCTTAAGGGCGATAAGACGGGGATTCCGGCGGCGCATGGATTGAGCGTCTACTATGAAGTCTGGCGAGGTCTCAAACCCTATGTCGGTTACGAGAATCGCGCTGGTGACGTCGCGCTGCTGGGGGTGTTTTATGCATTCTAAGTTGAGGGACATGGTCTCGGCGGGCGCGCTGCTGGGAACCTTATGGGCGGTGCTGGCCACTTCGATGCCACGTTCATCGATCACCGAGGGTAACTACTATGTGGTTTCGGATTGTGTGGTTCCCACTCAAGAACTTGCCGTCACCACGTCCGCCGGCCAGATTGTTTCACCGGCCATAACGTATTCCGCCCTGGGCTTTCCCGGAAACACGGTGACCTTAGGCAATGACGTGAGTGGAACCATAAATGGGAGACCGAGAACATGCTATCACACCTACGGCAGCACGGAAGATCGCGCGCAGGCGTGGGTGTTCTCTTGCTTCGATGATGGCACCTACACCTGTTCGATTCTAATCAAGGACAACTAGGGCAGGTTGTCGATTTGGCTGTGCGCACGGCGCCGCTCATTTGCGCGGAGACATCCAAAAAAACGGCGCGTATGGGCGTATGTTGCAAACCCGCTCACCAAGGCTAGCAAATCCGTGGGGTCCTGGACAACGACCGCCGGCACTCCGATCAGCGAGAGCACATCCACATACCGCTGAGCCCAGAACGGACTTAACTTGATCGCCACAAAGACAACATCTGTGATCGCGATACAGCCAATTAACAACCCGGGTCCGATCCAAAATTGAGCGGTGGCTCCCGTAAAACACAGACGCGAAAGGTTCAGACCGAAGCAAATGAGACTGGCTAAAAAAACAGGGAAGAAAAAAAGCCCGCAGAAATCGCTTAGCTTTCCCGTCCACCAGCCGGGATACGCGTATTTCAAAGCATGATCATTGAGAACCATGAGGGCGACAGCGGCCAGAGGGATCGGGTGAATGAAATAAGGCAGCCAGAAGGGGGATTTGTCGCCAGGAACCGTAGGAAACGTCCCGTCCATCTCCCCTCCTCCTTTTAACCGGTGGATTAATACTTCACGTCGCATCCATAAGGCGCGGTCGACGCCTCCTTGGGAGTCTTCTCACCCTTTTCCATGGCGGTGATGGCGGCCACCACGTAGTTCTGGGCGTTTTTTAGGGTTTCTTTATCGCTGCTCCGCTGATCATCAATGGCGCCCTGATAATAGAGCTTGCCGTCCTTATCGATAATGTACATGTGCGGCGTTGCTTTGGCGCCATAGGCCTGCCCCGTCTTGCCACCCGGATCGATTAGGTACGCTGTGCTCTTCATTCCGGAGTCTTTGTAAATCTGAGCGGCGCCCGCCAGGTCAATCTGACCCTTTTTATCCTTACCGACTCCAAACGACGTGATCGTCAGCCATTTGATCTGTGGCCGTTCCTTGGTCGCCCCTTTGCCTAGCTGCTCCTCCTGGAGCTTTTGCATGGTATTGGTTTCGTAGAACTTCTGCACGTACGGGCAGTCCTTGTTAAACCACTCGAGCACAACCACATTTTTTCCCTTAAACTGGCTCAGCGAATAGGTCTTCCCATCATGGCCCTGCAATGAAAAATCGGGGGCTAGATCTCCGATCTTCAAAGATTTCATTTTTGTCTTTGCAGACACCGGTCCTGATGCGACCAGTGCGGCGATCAAGATCAAACTTTTAAACATACACTTCCCCCTTCGTTAAACGTCGTACCAGGATCAAGGATACGAGCTCTACCGCTTAAAGCCAACCCTCTCATGGAAATTCCTGTTCGATCCATTGCTTAAATTTATTGACGGTGAGAACTTCGGGAAGAACACGCCCGTCCGGATTCTGCGGCGAAAACAGCACGTAGAACGGAACGCCGACACGACCGTACCGATTCAAAAAGCGCGTGATCTCCTCATTGCGCTGAGTCCAGTCTCCCTTGACCAACACGACCTTTTTGCGCTCAAGCAGAGCCTTAATCTCAGGATCACTGAAAACGAGACGCTCATTGACCAAGCAGGTCAAACACCACTCGGCCGTCATATTCACAAACACATAATGATCGCGCAGGCTCTCCAACAATTTCGGGGAATAAGGCTTCCACCGTCCTTCAGCCTCAGCCTTGAGGTCTCCGGCTGAAGGTTGCGCGGCACTTCCGACATAGATATATGACAGACCACCGACGAGCGCGATTCCGGTTGCGGCCCAAGCAATCTTGCGACGCCCGGATGACAGCCACAGTGTCAATCCTGATGCCAAGCAACCTCCCAGCACGACCGCGACCGCGCGGGTGTCTTGCACTTGTCCCAAAATCCACAGCAGCCAAACGACGGTCAAGAGCATGGGGAAGGCCATCACCTGCTTTAATCGATTCATCCACGCGCCCGGACGCGGAAGCCACCGGATCCAACCGGGAAAGATAGTAAACAAAACGTATGGAAACGCGAGACCAAATCCCAGCGCTGCGAACACACTGATCAAGATCGGAATGGGCTGGGCCAAACCGAATCCGAGCGCCACGCCCATAAAGGGAGCTGTGCACGGCGAAGCCACAACGACCGCCAACACGCCCGTAAAGAAAGATCCCGTTGTCCCGCCAAATCGAGTCAGTCGGTGCCCAAAGCCCGTGTTGATAAAGCTGATCTCATATACGCCAAGCAGATTGAGCGCGAGCGCAAAGAAGAGCCAAACCAGAAGCGCCAGGAATACGGGGGACTGGAGCTGAAAGCCCCAGCCCACAAGATGCCCAGCGGAGCGCAATGCGGAAAGGGCCAGGGCCACGGCTAGAAAGGAAATCATAACGCCCAAGACATAAGCGCCATTTTGATGGCGCACTTCACGCGGATGAGCCTGACCTAATTTCACCAAGCTGAGCAGCTTCATGGAAAGGATGGGAAACACGCAGGGCATGAGATTTAGAATTAACCCGCCTAGAAACGCGGAAACCAACATCCATAGCCAACTCGTGTTTTCGTCCGGGCGAGGACTTTCCGATCCCAGTACGCTCCAACCCGAATCGCCGAACTCCCAGCCCTCGATTTGGCCTGTGACTTTGGATCGGGAAATCAAAACCCCGACACGGGAGGAATCTTGCTGTAAAACATTGGATTTCTCGAGATTGAGTACAAGTTCTCCACCCTGCACTTCGAAGCTTGGCTTATCATTGGTCACGCCACTTCCGCGAAAGGGGAAGAAATCGATAAATTCGCGGTCGGACTTCCAGTCGGCAACCCGTAAGACCACACTCTCCCCCTCTTCTCCTTCATATCGAGGATAAGAGGAAACGGCGCGCGGGACCCGTGCGCGCGTTTTCTGGAAGAGCTCAAAGTCTGGTCCCGGTTTCACATCCTTCAGCTGCGCGACCGGAACCTCCAAGGAATACGTATCAACAGCCGGAATACAAACATCCGCACAAATCAGCCACTCGGCGTTCACTTGGATTCGGGCCTTATCACCTGGACGAAAACTGGAATCCAGTTCAACTTCGATGGGGAAGAGGACCTGCTTGGAGTACCCGAAGGAAATCAGCGGGCCTGTCTCATAACGTTCCGGAAAGGGGAACATCACCTGTTTCACGCGAACGCCGCGCTCGTTCTTGAACTGCAGGCGAACCGCAGTCCCAGAATCCCCGGGGTTCAGCCAATAGGTGTGCCACCGATCCGCCAGATGGATCTTAAGCCCGATGGTTCCCGCCGCCCCAGGCGTGAGGGACGTGGTTTCGCTCACCAGCTCCGCTTGCGAGTACTTCTTCCAAGACGAAAACGCCTTGTCCTTGCTTGCGGGTACGTCTTGCGCAAAGAGCGGAAAGGATATGCCTAGGACAAGCACCACCAGCAGCCAGCGACTCACAGCTACACCTCGTCGTCAAAATTGTGGTCAAAAGCTAAAGACACTCTGCTCATGAAAAGCACCCAGGATCCGTCCTGGCAGCTTCGATCCAATAAAGCAGCTGTTCTTCGACAAGCTTGAAATTTCACCTTCAGTATAGATCCGCTCGGGCGAATGGACATCCACCCACACCGCATGAAAGGGCGCGTCCAGGGTGAAACGCCCGAACCCCGCGGGCAGGCGTAAAAATTCGGCGGGACGTGTAGTCCACACCTGAACGAGGCGCTCTGGGGTGAGCTTGCCGGTTTTCCAGCCGTGGACCAAAACACCCATGGTCGTCTCAAGGCCAAGGGTCCCGAAGGCCACTTGATTGAAATCGCCCGTTTTCATCAGCTTTTCATGAGGCGCATGGTCCGTGGCCACGAAGTCCAGCTCGCCGTCCGCGAGTGCGGTCCACAGTGCGTCCTGATCGGCACGCGACCGGATCGGAGGGTTCATTTTAAATGACGTGTTCGAGGCGTCCAGAGTCTCCGTGCAAAAGAAAAGGTGGTGCGGCGTCACTTCAGCCGTGACGTGGAGACCCTCCTTCCGCGCGTTCCGCACAAAATCCAAAGTTCGTCGGCTGGAAACATGGAGAACATGGTAACGCGCGCGTTTGTGTCTCGCGAGCTCGCGTACATCCCGCTCCACCATTTTCCACTCAGGCTCGTCAGGATATGGTCGAGCGCCAGTCTTTTGTTGAATTGGGCCTGGAGCGAGGGCGCCCCCGTGACCAGGCACTTCCGCATGCTGGAGAAGAGGCACACCTAAACTTTCAAGGCACGTGAAAGCCCGATCCATGACGGCGTCAGAGGCCACGCCAAGGCCGTCATTTGTAAACGCACGCACTCCGGCGCGGACCAAGGACTCAAAGTCCACCAGTTCATCGCTGTTAAGCCTTTTGGTGATCGCCGCGGACCAAAAGACGTGGACCCCGAATTCCTTCTCAAACGGGTAAACCTCGTCCTGTCCCGCGCGCAGAACTTCCGTGGAGTCGATTGTGGGCTGGGTGTTCGGCATGGTGAGCACGGCCGCATACCCGCCTTTAAGAGCGGCCAGGAGTCCCGTTTCGGGAGTTTCCTTGTGGCTCTGTCCGGGTACACGCAAATGGGTCTGCGCATCCACCCCGGAGGGCATAAGCACTTTGCCCTGTAAATCGATCCGCTCCACCGAGGATGGGAGCGATGAGGTCGCTCGGTCGGCTGGGACACCGACTCTTGATCCCAGCGCCTTGAGCCGGCCGTTTTCCACCCAGAGCTGAGTTCGAGGCTGAACACCGGACTCCGTCCAGAGTTCAACGTTTTCAAGGATATAGGAAGGCGACTGACGTTTGGTATAAGGGTCGGAACCGGGAGGAGCCATAACTATTGTGTTATCGTTTTTGGCCCGTGTTGGCCAGCGCAAAGCAGCAGCTGCGCCCCGTCAACAAGGTCCTCGAAGAGGACCAGCCGTTCGGAATCACTTCTTTCGCTTCATCAGCTTGCGTTTTTTCGCCTTCCGACGCGCATGATGCTTGTTCTTTTGCCGCTTTTTCGCTTTCATAGGTCCTCCGATGATTTGACTATTGCACGTTTCCCGCGTCCATTAGTCAACATTCTTACCGGGTGCCCGTAGCTCAGTTGGATAGAGTGTCAGCCTCCGAAGCTGAAGGTCGCTGGTTCGAATCCAGCCGGGCACGCCAAATTTTTCGGCCGAAAAACGCCTGTCGGGTAACGACGGTCCGCGCGTGGCCTGCGGCGCGCGGGTGGGCGTTTTATACTAAACAGATCATATTTATTTTTGAGAGTTCTTCAATATTCAACAAAGTCAGGGGTCCCTACTATATGAATCGCTGGGGTGCGAATTGTTACCTATGTCTCAGGAAGGACAACATATGGCGATGACAATTTTTGTCCCCAAAGTCTTGAATTTGCGAGTTTTTTAGGGCATAGTAATCTCGCTATTTGGCTCATTTTTTAGATCATTTTTACAGTAAGTATTTGTAATTACTGATTTTGATAAGAATATTGATCCAAAAAATTAGTGCACGGTGCACATTTTGCTGAGATACTGTGATAAGGAAGGCTGGTGACTTTAATGTCCCTAGAGCAACTCACACAATTTATTAAACAGATCAGAGAGGCTGATATTGAGAGCGATGCCGATTTTCATGCTATCGCTCAAGCTAGTGAAGAACTCCTTCTCCTAAGTGATAAGGAACTTGGGCGTGAGTTACGGGTTAGCCGCCCGACCGTAAGTAGGTGGAGAGCAGGTGTCACTGCGCCCGTGCCATTCGCACGGAAAATGGTTTACGATTATTTGATGAAGCGGACCCGTCAGGCCATTAAGATGAAGAAAGTAAAAGTAAAAGTAAAATCAAAACCGAAATCCCGAGTCGGAATTCAAAACTCGGAACCGCGTGCAGCCAAAGCACAATCTTGACGTTTACTAGGCCAGAGTAAATAGTCACTGTGGTGAAACCCAAAAAACATAAATTTACGATCCGCCTGGCGAGGGCGGATCGCGCTTCTGTCATTCTTCGATTTCACACTAGGCATGTCGGTGAATACCTATGGCCCCGTACTCTTGAAGAAATTAAAAGCATGATTGAAGACGAATGTCTGTATGAACTGGTAGAGCCGTATCAAGTCGGAGTGAAACTGGTAGGCATATGCTATATCGCTCATGGAACGGACCCTCAGTCGAATAACAGCCGAAGAGAGTTTGGAGGGATTTTCTTGTTGGAGAAGTATCGCGGCGGGAAAAAGTTCGGACTTGCGAAGGTCCTCGGTATGGCGGCCATTTGTGAACACTTCATTTGGGATAGCTCGGGTGAACGCATGATCGCGCATGTACACGAGGAGAACCCGTTACCACGAAGGCTACTTACGCAAGACCTGGGCTTCAAACAGGTAGGACAAGAAATCCCTCCCGCCGAAATTGTACCCAAGAACATGAAGAAGAATAAAGACGGAAAGGTTGTTGGACACCTCTTTGAATTCCAACGAGGAAAGTTGGCGGATTTCGCCGATTGGCTCTCATCATTCAAAGGTAAGGTCAATACTGAAGTGAAATCCACGATCAAACTTGAACTGACCATTGCCAAGAAGCGCAAGGAAACCGTCAAGGCTCTTCGACGATTGAGCAGTAGCTAAAAGAAGAGAGTGCGCGGTACAGGCTAAGCTTCAGACGACTAACCAATTCTCGCGTCCTGCTCAAGTTTGTTTATCTCCTAAGATAAGGCACACGAGTGAACGAGCCCGGTCCTCCTTTTTATCCGGGCGCTCGCGATCGACCCACTCACAAAGCTACCGGGCGGACTTTTTTTCCCGCAAAAAGGCCACAAACTTTGCCCAGCTCTTCTCGTCGGCGTCCTTGCGGTAGTTCGGGGAATCGAAAACTGTAAACGCGTGAGGGGCACCGCCATAGGTGGTCATCTCATGGGGAATCTTCGCACCTTCAAGTCGTTTTGCAAGATCGGCAAATTGATCCATAGTGATCGCGGTATCGGCGGTGCCATGAAATACCAGGATGCTGCCTTTTGTCTCATTATAACTTTGCCCTTCGGGAGTTTCGAGCCCTCCGTGGAAAGACACGAACCCGTTTGCAGCCACTCCTGAGCGCGCGAACTCGAGAGCGGCGGCGCCGCCAAAACAGTAACCCATAACCACCAGATTCTGAGTGTTCAGCTTGAGCTTGGCTGCCTCGGCAATCCCGGCGTTCAGCAGGCGACGCATCTTCTCGCGATCCGCATAGAGAGCACCCGTGTGCTGCTTTTTATCCTTATCCTCAGTGGGCCTCACGCCTTGCCCGAAGAGATCCACCACAAACACCGAATAGCCCAACTTGCCGAGCATTTTTGCGCGCTTGATTTCGTAGCTGCCAACGCCATCCCAATCATGAATCAGAAGGACGACGGGAGCCTTGCTCCCCTTATTGACAACATACCCCTGGTACTTCTGCCCTTCAGATTCGTAAACCCAGTCCCGAGCGAACGCGCTGTAGGGCAATCCGACGAGTGCGATGGCTAAAAGCAATGCCTTGAACTTCGCGATCTTCGTGCGCATCGATGTACTCTTGGTCATCTTCATGTTCATGGTCGTGGTCGTGGTCGTTCTCATCTGCGTCTGTATATTCATATGTCATTTTTTATCGCACCCGACTTTGTGGGGAAAGGTGCGGGCCGTCGGAGACTCGGTTTTCAAAGACTGGACCTTAGACCAGAGCCAGCGGCAGGACGCGACCTTTGCTCATCCGTTGGACATAATGGAGGAAATGGAATCCGAAACCACTGCCTCTGTATCCCCTCTTCGTTCCTGGTTGGTTGTTACATCCGGGATCGCGACGATCGCCACGTTGGCCGCACTCGCCGCATTCTCCTCAAGTGTTGCGTCTGCCGACTCCCGCTGCACCCATGATGCCACGGCATTTCGATGCGTTCGCTACGTCAAGAACTACGATGCGGATACGATCACCGTGGATATTCCCGATACGCATCCACTTATAGGAAAGCGGATTTCCGTACGTGTGCGCGGATTGGACACACCTGAGATCAAAGGTACGCTTCCGTGCGAGAAGGAGGCGGCGCGGACGGCGCAGCGCCTTGTGGAAAATCTGCTGAGGCGGGCCCAGCGCATCGACCTGACGGCTGTGGCGCGTGACAAGTACTTTCGAATCCTCGCGGACGTCAAGGTGGACGAGCAATCATTGACCGAGGTTCTCCTTAAAAATCACCTGGCTTACGCCTACGATGGCGGCACCAAAAGAAAGATGGACTGGTGCAAGCGGACGCCAGCCGAAGTCAGATGACGGGACGGCGTTGTCAGCTCTCAGAGCGACGATCGTTTTAACTCCTGATTTTTTCCTGTAGGAGCTGGCGGTTCGAGCGGGACACCGGCAGTTCGAGTCCGCAGAGCAGGTGAACCGTCATATTCGCGCCTATTGCGAGGCGGTCCACTCGCTCGAGACAGATGATGTTGTTGCGATGGCAGCGGAGGAACTTCTCCGGGTCCAAGCGCTCGGCCAAGTGGGTTAAAGAAAGATCCGAGATAAACTCGGATTCGCCGGTGTGGATAAAAGTGTAATGATCTCGACTGACGAGACAGTGGATCTCGTCCACCTCGATCAATCGAATCTTGTCTCCCTGCCGGACTGAAATCCGACGAAGGTAACCATCCCTCTTTTGAAACTCCCGCTCCAGTTCACCAATGCGCTGAACCTGGTCCAACGAGGTTAACGCTCGTTCGAGTGCCAGCTTCAAACGATCCTTTGTGTATGGCTTGAGCAGATAATCACAGGCGCTTTCATCGAAGGCTTGAATGGCGTACTCGTCATAGGCTGTCTGAAAGATAATCTTAAACGGACGATGTTCAACTTGCTGCAAAACCTCGAGGCCCGTCAATCCAGGCATCTGGATATCCAAAAACAAGATTTCGGGCTGAATAGAGGGCATCTTCTCAAGCGCGGCCAATCCGGAATCAGCTTCGGAAATATCAAAGTCATAGCCCAGTTCCGAAATCAATCGGGTGATTCGATCTCGTGCCAGTTTCTCGTCATCTACAATCAAAACTCTCTTAGACACGGCCGGCGTCTCCTGAAAACCAAAAGGCGGCCTCAACTCCCGACGTCGTGTTCCTCAAGGAAAATCCATGTTTTGTTCCGTAGAGGAGATCCAGCCGCCCTTTTGTATTGGAAAGTCCCGTCTGGCTTCCGGCGGACCGGGATGAAATGGCGCCGGTATTTGAAACATGCAAATGGTAGCCCTGGCGGCCATTCGGCCGCACGGAAATATGGACCACGCCGCCCTCAACGGCCGGAGCCACGCCGTGTTTGACCGCGTTTTCCACAAGCGTCTGGATCACAAGGGGAGGCAACCAGATCTGATCGGCGTTCTCTGGCACGTTTATCGAAAAATTCAGACGCGCTCCGAAGCGGATTTTTTCCAACTCCAGGTACTTTTTGATGATCGAGACTTCTGAACTCAAGGAAACCATCTGCCGTTTGGAGTTGTCCAGAATCTCGCGGTAAAGATCGGAGAGCTTCATCGCCATCTCGGTGGCGCAATCCTTGTTGGTCTCAATCAATTCGGAGAGGCTATTGAGTGAATTGAATAGGAAATGAGGTTGCATTTGGTTTTTCAAGACATGAAGCTCGGACTCTGCCTTGGCGGCCTTCAATTCCAGGTTCTCTTCCGCTGAGTGCTTGTAGGCATAATAAAACATGAACATCAGGGAAATAAAGGAACCGATCATTAACGATTCCAACATTCCGGACATCGAAAACGAGCGTTGCAGAAGCAAAGCCTTGAACCATCTCGCAGTTATGAGGCCAGCCGCCATACCGAAGAAGCCAAGCGGAACGTGGACCCCCCAGCCGAACTGCACGAGGCGGCCCGATTTGACGTGAAGATAAGTGGTAACCGCATACGCCAGAGCGTAAAGTCCCCAAATGTAGGCAAATATGGTGAGCCCGTAGATGCACGAAATACCCAAATCGAACAGATACTCATCTTTAGAAATTTCTGGAAGCCGGAACACCCATAGAACAAGAGACACGCCCAGCGCCAAGACGACTGAGCGTGCGCTTTTGAAGGTTTCTCTCCAGTAGCTTTGCCACTCGGCTCTCACCTTATTCCCCTCAATTCTCTCAATCTCTTCAACCCTTCGCCCTTTAAAGCCTTAATCCTCCTGCTTCGCCATCGCCTCTTCCCAAGTTACAATCTTTCCCTCCACGCGCTTTGAACCGATGCGATAAAGGTGGCCTTCGTAAAATGTCAGCGTCTCCTCCAGGTTCGTACCCGCAAGCTCCGTGACGTAATGACACTGAACACTCATACAGTAGCCCTCGCCGATTTTTTCACCTCCCACCAGGACATCAAAACGTCCGGCGGCGGCTTCCTTGGCTTCAAATGTGAACGACTCTGTCTGATCATTAAACGTATAGGTACTTGAGACTGTCCCGCCCGTCACCGTTGTGGTGACATTATAGCTGCCGACCCGTCCCTGGTTGTCATTCCAACGGCCCTGCCCCTGATACACGCCGCCGGGCATGTTTGTCATGGCCAGGGCGGAGGAGCCGATCGAAAGAAGCGCTACGAGAATGGATTTCATTGTGACCTCCCTTTCAAAGGATAGTTGTTGTATGGCCCAAACTAAACGGCTCCACCTGGCTTGGGAACCGCCGTCCTCTGAATGGCAGATTTCGGCGACTGAACGGCCAACGGGGTGTGTTATACAGGCTTGTATATCCTTAGCGAATGACGGTCGCGCCAACAGCCGCAAGCAAATCGTCGAAGCTTCAGGAGAAGTAATCCTTCTTCGTGATCCCCAATTGTGAGAGCCGCTTGTGAAGGTACGTTCGGCCCACGCCCAGCTCGATCGCGGCGTGACTGATAATCCCTCCGCTCTTTCTGAGAGTTCGAATCACAAACTCCCGCTCTGCTTTGTCGCGGAACTCTTTGAGCGCCGAACTCCGATTCGAAGTCGCCGGGCCATCACTGGTCGCCAGGATCTCCTCTGGCAGATCCGAGACGGTGATCCTGGATCCGCTCATAATGACCATCCGTTCAAGCACGTTTTGCAGCTCGCGCACGTTGCCCGGCCACTCATACCTTTTCAATTCCCACAGCACATTCTCATCCAGGCCTTTCTCACGGATATTGTTCCTCTCGCAGAGGATCTTTACAAACGCGTGCGCGAGAAGGGGGATGTCGCTCGGCCGTTCACGCAGGCTGGGAACACGGATGGGGATCACATTGAGGCGGTAGAAGAGGTCTTCGCGAAATCGGCCTGCCGCCACCTCGGCCTTGAGGTCCTTGTGCGTTCCCGACAGGAAGCGGACGTCCACCTGAATGATCTTTTCGGATCCCACCTTTTGAATCTCGCCATTCTGAAGGACGCGAAGGATTTTGGCTTGCGCCGGTAAAGACAGGTCGGCAATCTCATCGAGGAAAATCGTGCCCCGATTCGCCAATTCAAAGAATCCCCGCTTCGGCTGAAGAGCCCCGGTAAAGGCTCCGCGTTCGTACCCGAAGAGCTCGCTTTCCATAAGCGACTCCGGAATCGCCGAACAATTCACTTTTATAAAGGGAGCCCCGGAGCGGGCGCTGTGGCCGTGGATGGTGTTGGCGACCAGCTCTTTTCCGGTTCCGCTCTCGCCCGTAATCAGAACGTTCGCGCGGGACGGAGCGACCTTCAATGCCTCCGACACAACCTCACGAATGGCGTGAGAATCCCCCACGATCTCCGTTGATCCCACCCGCTCCTGAACAAATCGCAACCGGTCTGCGAGCGCGGAAAACTCAAGGCCGCGTTTGACCACGATCGATATTTTCTCGGCGCTAAAGGGCTTTTCTACAAAATCATAACCTCCCCTCTTAACAGCTTCGGCGGCCTCAGTCAGGGTGGCGTGACCCGAGATAAAAATGGTTGGCGTCTCAACGCCGTCCGCACGGAACTTATTGAACAAAGTGAGCCCGTCAATCTCACCTAAGCGGATGTCGAGAATCACAAGATCGACGACGCGTTCCTGGAGAACACGTAAAGCGGACGCGGCGTCGTGCGCCAGCAACACATGAAGCCCCTCCTGTGTCAGTGCCAGCTCGATGGACTTCCGAATATTGATTTCATCATCGACAACCAGCACTGCTGGACGGACCGGGGCATCGGCCATCTATCCTGCCTTCCTGAGGGAAATCACAAATGTCGGACGGCCATCCTCCTCGACATAAGCAATTTCGCCATCATGCTCAATAATGATCTTTTTCACAATGGCCAGTCCAAGTCCCATGTTCTCTTTGCCCTTTTTACTCGAAATATGGGGATCAAACATACGGTTCACAAGATCCACGGGGACAGGCTCGCCATCGTTCGAAATTGCGATTTGAAGCCAGTTCCCACCAGTCGAAACCTGAAATGTGAAACACACGAGCGGCTGGAGCGGATTGGCCTCAAGCCCGTTTTGGACAATATTGGCGAGGACCTGCCGGAACAATGTGGAATCGATGTGGACCCGGGATCCGGAAAGGGGCGGCGCGATCGCGACCTTGAGCTCGGCCCGTTCAAACATTCCGGAGAGCAATTTGACGTTGGACTCGAGGACCTCCGTAAGAGGCTTGTTCTCCAATCGCACGTTTGGAATTTTAGCGAACTCACTGAATCGATTGACGATCCCTTTGAGGTGCCCCAACTCCTCGCGGATCATCGCTTCCGTCTGCAGGAGCTGTTCATCAAAGACTCCCGCTGGCTTCTCCGCGTACGATCGTCTTAAAGAGGTGACTAAAATTTCAATTGGGGTCAGAGGGTTCTTAATTTCATGCGCCAACATCTTCGCTAGCTCTTGCCACGAGGAGATCTCTTCCAGATATCGCACCTTCTCCTTCTGCCTGATCAGTTCGTTAAACGTGGCCGCGTACAAGGATGAAATTCTCCGGCCCAACAGAATCGCAAGGGTCAACGCCATCAGAAGGGCCGCCGCCACCCCGAGGCCGAAGTAGATTTTGAGCGAATCGGAAATCTGGCTCTTGACCAGGCTCGGACTTGAATAAATCAACCTGAGATTCTCAATCTCTTCAAACTGCTCGCGGTACCGGCGTTCATTCTCAGGATCCGCGACCTTCAGCCGCTTCAAGTTCTGAGAGGCTCCCTCCAGCGCGCGCACAATTTCCTGGTTGAACCCCAGATTCAGGCTGGTCTGCAGGGCATGATCGAGAAAATAAATGGCCGCGATCATGGGCAAAACCGTCATTGTGAGGATGGTGAAAAACAACAGACGTCCCACCCGCCTATTTTTCATGAGTCACCTCATCGTGCCGGAACAGCTTGGAGGCGACCGTCTGCCTCCACGCGGAGGCGACATCCGTGCCGGTGGCGTACTGCTCGAAGATTTTGTTGAAGAACGTGCTTGATCGGGGCGAACCCACCGGACCGGATCCTCCCAGGCCCGTGGGATCAATCGGAACCGAAACGCTGTTTTGGGTGACCCACTTCTTGATTTTTTCCATTTGCTCTCTTTCGACGGGATTGAGCAGCACATCCGCGTTCAGTGTCAAGTCGCCCGAGGATGGGAGTTCGCTCAAGAGCCAGAGTCGGGAAAAATTCAGGTCGGCAAGAAACAGTAGCGTCTTTTCGAGAGAGGGCAGGGTGCGGGACTCCTTCACACTTCCCTCAGTCTTCAGATCCATCTTAAAGGTTTCATCCCATAGGTCGTACTTGATTGTGATCGCCCCGGACCTGCGGGAGCGGACGCGTGAGTTCTCCATCAAATCAAAGCGGATCAGAATGGTATTGCTCAATCCGCTCAGGAGGTCTTTCTTGAGGTTTCCGGGGAACGCCAGGCCCCTGACTCTCGCGCCCAAATGATCATGCCCGACAGCAGGGATCAGCTCCGCCGCCACCGCCACCACACCTGGCAGCGACCCGAGCCACGTCAGGACCACAAGAATTCGAACAATCACCGATCTCCTCCGATGCTCAGATCCGAGGTTGCAATCGCATAAAGGTCGATAATTCCCAAGGATTGGGACTCAAGGCGAACGCCCGCCTTGAGTCCGGCGTCCGCAGCCACACCTTGATAGGACGAGTACCCCAGGCTGTAAAATCCGGGCTCTATATACCAGCGCCCGCGCTCAATTCCACCGAGCGCGTCGCTTGCGGCGAGGGGGCGCGCATAGGCAAGACTCACCGCCAGATCTTCATCTAAACTGGGTCGATATTCGGTGCGCGGGGTTCCGCCGAATTGAAAGGTCCACACCGTCCCCTTCGCCGTGCTCCACGTGGTCCGGTAAGCGAGGCCCGTTTTAAAAAGCACCGAATGATGATCGCTGGAGGACCAGGTCAACGTGGTATTGAACCTCGATCCCCGAGTCGGGAAATAGGCATCGTCTTCGGAATTCCATCCATAGCCCAGATGGTACACTCTCTCGTGAGCGTCGGACCTGGTTTCGATGGCCCAATCAGGGCCCACAATGTGATCCGTGATCTCAGAGATCGGACGATGCTGATAGCCCGCCATAACGTAAGAGAAATCCCAAATCCGACGGCCGAGCGAAAGATCCACTCCGAGTTGTTCGGTCGAATAGGAGTCGCCGTCTTTCGACTCATAGAGGCTATCCTGAAAGAAAATCCCGCCGACGAGGAAGTACTTTTGGGACCCGAAGAGCTTGGGGTCGATGTAGCGCAGACGTGTGGAAAAGTCCCTCTGCGTGGGCTCATCGAGGGGGATCCGTCCGCCAACCTCCAAATCCACAATCTTGCCAGTCCCAAACACATTTTGATGGCTCACCCGACCCGCCAGATTCTGGCTTAGTCCGGAGTTCCTCAAGGAGGTACCGACCGCGATCTCGGTGGCGATGGGACTCGCTTCGCTCACTTCAATCACCACAATGGCGCGATCCTTTTCCAACCCTTTCTCGAGACGAACATGGACACTTTTGAAGTTCGAAAGCGCGGAAAGCCTGAGCTTGGCGTTGCGAATCTCCTCCTCGTCAATCGGGTCACCAGGAGAGAGATACAAGTGGCCTGAGATGAACGGACATGATGTCGAGGTGTTGCCCTGACAGCGCACCTCCTCAAGCGTGAGGGGGGTTGGGGACGGTTCATTCCTCTCTTGCCCAGCCTGAGCCAAGCAAAAAAACGGCGTCAGTGCTCCCGTGAGCACTCCAGCAAGAATGGATTTCATGAAAACCTCGTCAAGTTACGTGTTTACTTCACGGGCCTGACATGAGCAAGCCGCGAGCCCGGTTGGAGACGCGCCACCGTTATGTAACCAATTGAAAATACAGGGCTTTGAAAAGTCGAAGGCGACATGGGTGTCGCCTTTAACGGACACCTGTGAAGAATTACGAACGGTGGGGAATGACAGTGAACGATCGGGAGCGATCAGAACAATAGCGACCGGGGACAGATCGGGAACAACCGGAGCGATGGCCACCGATCGTGAACAACCACGAAAGATTGCGAACTCATATAAACGGCTGCAAAGTCGGCCGCGCTGTACATCAAAACCGAC
The DNA here is from genome assembly GCA_050249195.1 of Bdellovibrionales bacterium. Classification (GTDB taxonomy): domain Bacteria; phylum Bdellovibrionota; class Bdellovibrionia; order Bdellovibrionales; family UBA1609; genus JALHOQ01. The sequence goes on along the minus strand of JBFWQY010000006.1, from coordinate 1,385 downwards.
TGGAATGGGTCCTCATGACGGCGACGTGCGTTTCAATCCATTGCGTTCGATGCCGAACTCGATTACTCGTTGGTTCGGACTATGAAGCTCATCATCAACATCATTCATCGTCACAAGGATGAACTAAGAAATGCCGAGTCCGTGTCAACTGCAATTCAGAACCTTTAGCCCCGAACATCTGAGCGAGGCCTTAAACTTTACAGCAGTTAATCCCTGGAAACCCAGATGGCCTCAGGAACAGATTCGGCGCTTTTTGACCCTTCTCACGTCGTCGCCGGAGTTTGTGTTTGATCTTCATGGCCGCGTGGGACGTGAAGGACTCGCTGTCTTGTTGGATAAAGTTCAAAATCCCGGCAACAAAGCAAATCTGGAGATTCTGGGCGTCTCACCTGAGTGTGAAGTCGTGACATTGATTGATAAAGTTCTTGATCGGGCCAAGGATCGGCTACCGACATCCTTTTCGGGATTTCAGATTGGACTCCACGGGACTCTTGGCCTCCCCGACGCCTTTTTGTTACGACACCAGCTCGAGCCTTACTATGTCACCATCGACATGCAAGTCGACTTGCAAAATAGCAATCCGCAAGACCGACCCCTCAATCAGAGGCGGGGGCAGGTACAGCCGCCGGCTCATGATCAACGCCAAGGCAAAGACGTAAAATCGATTCGCGTGGCCAGTCCAGAAGATCAAGCGGAGGTCTACAGCTTGCTCGTGGAGTCGTTCAAAGAGAACGTGGAAACAAGTGTCCCCCGTTTTGAAGAATGGCGGGCTTCCTCCCGTACCAATGCGTCGGTGACCTGGCTGGCGGAGGACGAGGGCCGGATCGTGGGCTTCCTGACGCTTTTTATTTCTCCCTCAGATAAGAGAGCGGAAATCGGGACGGTGGGAGTCCTGCGCAACTGGCGAGGCCGTGGATGGGGCAAATTCCTCATTGAGCGGAGCTTGCACCATCTCCATACTGTAGGGGTGTCCTCATGCGCACTCACAGTTGCGGTGCAAAACATAAACGCGCTCCAACTCTATCGCGGTCTGGGCTTTCAGGAAATAGATCGCTACCAGGTTTATAAATGGGAACGGTGAGCGATAAAGGGCTAGAACTGGCCCACTTGTATGCGGAAAAATTTGGGCCTGGACTTGCTCTGCTCTACAGGAATGAAAGTCAAATGCCCGTATTGTACACCTAATGATGATGTGTCCGGCCCTCGACCGAAAGTCTATCGGGCCGGAAAATTCAAACGCAAATCCGACTCTCGCGTTGTGCCCCGGTTCCGATGTACCGGATGCGGAAAGCACTTCTCACGCGCCACCGCACACCCGTATGTGCGTCAGAAGAAGCGACAACTCAACACACCTCTGATCAAGCTCTTGTGTTCGGGAGTGTCGC